>JAJCJJ010000003.1 GCA_020555865.1 bacterium 210917-DFI.7.65
GCTCTTGTCAAGACTTTTTTTCTTGATCTTTTAACTTTTTCTATGGTCTTCTTCCTTTTTGCTCCCCCTCGCGGGAAAGCTTGCTTATAATATCAAACCTTTCCCTCTTTGTCAACCCCTTTTTCCCCTTTTTTAGCATATCCCATTTTACTTTCTCTTAGACACTTTTCATACTACATGATATAATGGTAAAATAAGTAATACCCCCCTATATATAGGAGTTGATTTGGATGATTTTACATACGCTTACAGCCACATTTGGCTGTTTGAACAATAGCACGCTGGAGCTGCAGGAAGGTCTGAACCTGATTCAAGCCCCCAACGAATCCGGCAAATCCACTTGGCTGGCGTTTCTCCGTTCCATGCTCTATGGCCTGCCCACCCGTGAGCGGGGCGCTTTGGCCGATAAAAACCGTTATATTCCCTGGAACGGCGCTGCCATGAGCGGCCGTATGGAATTGACTGACGGAGCCCAGGAGCTGGTATTGGTCCGCGACACGGTACACGGCGGCACGCCCATGGGGCGGTTTTACGCCGCATACGCCGGCACCGCCACACAGGTAGAGGGCATGACCGGCCAGAATGCCGGCGAGCGGCTGACCGGTGTGCCCCGCGCCGTGTTTGAGCGCAGCGCGTTTATCCGGCAGAACGCCTTGTCCATTGATCAGGATGCCGAATTGGAAAAGCGCATCGCCGCGCTGATTTCCTCCGGTGACGAAACGACCTCTTATTTGGAAACAGAAAAGCGCCTGCGTACTGCACTGAACCGGCGCCGGCACAACCAGACCGGGCTGCTGCCCCGCACAGAAGCAGAAATCGCAGCGCTGCGGCAATCTCTGACACAATTGCACACGCTGCAGCAGGAGAGCGATCAGGCCCGTCTGCAGGCCCGCTGCGCCGGTGAGGCAGCCGAAATGGCCGCCCAGAAACTGGCACTGCACGACCGCATGGACGAAATCGAGGCCAAACGTGCGTTCTTTGCCGCCAAAGCAGAACTGACCCAAACCGAGAAAGAGGCCGCAGCCCAGAAAGCTCAATTGGAAGCCGATCACATCCCTCCCCCCCAGCAGCTGATGCGCATCAAATTCAACGCCGCCAACCTGCTTACCACTCAGGTGTCCATGAACCATGTACAGTCCCAGGCTGAAGAGGCCAAAAAGCAGACCGCCATCGCCCGGGACGCAGTGGACGCAGCCCCTTTTACTGCGACACCGGAAGAAGCTGCCGCGCAGGTGCGCGCCGTGTCAGAACACTACCGCGCCCTGCAAAAGCACACCGCTCCTTCCCTGCCTCTGACCGCCGTTCTTACCGCCGCGGCAGCAGCGGCTCTGGCTGGCGCCGCATATGGGCTGGGACAGCCCTATTGGATCACCCTGGCCGCTGCCGCTCTTCCGATCCTCTGTGGGTTCCTCCGCACCAGAAACCGGCGGCGCGCCCAGGAACTGGCCGACGCGCTGCTTGCTCCCTATGGCGTACAGGCGCCGGAGGATCTTGAGCCGCTTTTGACGGATTACAATACTATATATAATGTATGGGTGCACCGGCAGGAAAACGAAGCGCAGATCAACGCTTCCTGGCAAACCTTTTATCAAACCTACAAAAAGCTTTCCGCCGAGATTTTAGAAGAAACCAGTTCTTTCTGCCCCGATCTTGAAAACGTCCACCAGGTGTCTCCGCTTCTGGAGGCCGGACTGCGTCGGTGGCGTCAGCTGCAAACATTGGAAACCCGGGCCGGGCAGCTCCGGGAACGCTGCAGCGCTTTGCGCAGCCGGTTGCCGGACGAGGCTCCGCTGAGCGCAGCGGAAGAAGCCCTTCAGCGCCCTGCCGAAAGCCGCGCTGACTTGGAAGCCTTTTTGACGCAAAGCCGTGACCAGCAGCAGGAAGCACGCAGCCGCTGCGACCGCTGCGAAGGCGAAATGGCCGCCATTGGGGATCGCCTGGAAGTTGCCGCGCAACTGGAATCACTGGAAGCCGCCCGCAGCCAGGCACAGGAAGAATACGATGCTTTGGCCTTGGCCTTGGAGGAGCTTGACCGGGCCAATACCGACCTGCAGACCCGTTTTTCGCCTGTATTGGGCCGCCGGGCCGGCGAGATCTTCCACACCCTTACCGGCGGACGCTATCAGCATGTACTCCTGGACCGCACACTGCACCCTGCAGCGGAAGATACAACTGCCATTCCCCGCAGTGCCGCCCTGCTGAGCCAGGGTGCCGCCGACCAGCTTTATCTGGCCCTGCGTCTGGCCATTTCCGAGCTGGTGCTGCCCGCCGACAAACAGATCCCCTTCATTCTGGACGATACCCTGACCAATTTCGACGAGGCACGCTGCGCCGCAGCATTGGACTTTCTGTGCGCCGAAGCCGCGCGGCGCCAGATTCTGCTCTTCACCTGTCAAAGCCGCGAAGCTGTCTATTTACAAAATCGAAAAAATGTGCATATAATAACATTGCGCGAAACAGGCTGGCGCTGAATGGAAACGGGCCACTCTGCGCCGGCCAGGATGAAGTGACGCCGCCCCCTTTGGCGGCGCAAGGAGGTTTTTTACTATGAGCGAATGCAATCACGACTGCGGCAGCTGCGGCGAAAGCTGCTCCGAACGTACCCCTGGCAGCATGCTGGCCAAGCTGCACGAAGGCAGCACCGTAAAGAAAGTGATCGGCGTGGTGTCCGGCAAGGGCGGCGTGGGCAAATCCATGGTCACGTCCCAGCTGGCCGTCACCATGCAGCGCCGCGGATACCGCACCGCCGTACTGGACGCCGATATCACCGGCCCCTCCATTCCCAAGGCCTTTGGCTTGACGGAAAAGGCCGGCGGCACGGAAAGCGCCTTGTTCCCCGTGGAAACGAAAACCGGAATCCAGGTCATGTCCATCAATCTGCTGCTGGAAAACGACACGGATCCGGTGCTCTGGCGCGGTCCTATCATCGGCAGCGTCGTCACCCAGTTCTGGACCGATGTTCTGTGGGACAACGTGGACTACATGTTCGTGGACATGCCCCCCGGCACCGGCGACGTGGCCCTGAGCACCTTCCAGTCCCTGCCGGTGGACGGCATCGTCATCGTTGCCTCGCCCCAGGAGCTGGTGGGCATGGTAGTGGAAAAGGCCGTGCGTATGGCAGAAATGATGGATGTACCCATTCTCGGCATCGTGGAAAACATGAGCTATATTGTCTGCCCCGACTGCGGCAAAAAGATTGCCCTGTTCGGCGAGAGCCGCAGCGAGGAAGCCGCCGCCCGCCACGGGCTGGACCTGCTGGCAGAAATGCCCATCGATCCCAAGCTCGCTTCCCTGGTAGACGCCGGCAAAATTGAGGACTTTGAGGGCGACTGGATGTCCGGCGTGGCCGACGCTGTGGAAAAGCTGCCCAATAAAGTTTTTGAGCAGTAAACTGCACAAAAAGCTGTGTGTTCCCACGACAGGAGCACACAGCTTTTTTAATGGCAGTTTTCGCGATAGCTTCTCCATGCAGCCACAACCGCACATGCGCCGCCGATGACGATGCACAAAAGCGCCGGCGCACCCTGCGCCCAACGCAGGGCCGATGGATACCCAATGCCCGCAACATCCGTCGTCGCCAGCGAGGACAGGAACGCCTCCATCTCTGCCTGGGACGAAAACACATGTTGCCTCTGGTCGGTCAATACAACGACATAGTGCGAGATATCCGCCGGGGACAGCAATAGCAAAGCGCAGCAGAGCGCAAGGGACACCGCGCAAAAAACAAGCACAGCCCATCCCAACTTCCCATGCCGCCGACAAATCGCCTTCTGCAGTTTCACCGCAAGCCAGATGAGAAGCAGCTCCAGCAGAAGCAGCGCAAAAATAAATTCGACCGTCTCGTTCATAGAAAATCATCGCACAGTCAAGCGTTCGCATATATTCGCATAGATGCTTCTTTGTATATTAGTTCTTATCGCAGCCGAATGCAATCGATCCTTCCTTGGTACTTCCATTCTTGTAACTATTTACAATTCACATCTCTTCCCTTTGTACGCTCTCCCCATAAAATTTGCCCGCACTCCGGAAAAGAGCGCGGGTGTTGTTCTTTATGCAGATCCTCCTCTCTGCCGCCGCGGCAGCTTCTGACAAAACAACCCGTGACGGTTGCAATACCAGTACAGCATTCCGCCGCCTCTGGCGGCAAAGCGAGCCTGAGCGCCGCCCTCTGGATAAAGCTTGACCAGTTCAAAACGGTCTGACCCGGCGCAGGCAAAAAAGGAAATAAAATGCTCCTTTGTCATGGGATGCTCCAGCGTGACATAAAATTCATCCTCCACCAGCTCGCAGTGCAGAGCGTGCGCATCATCCGCCTCTTCCGCCTCCAGCGGCGGCAGCTCAACGCCGCAGCAGGAAAGATGCGCCGCCCCCGCAGCATGGATCACATTGCCGCACACCGGGCAAACATACAACACGGTGCGCAGCAGATTTCCCGCCCGGTTGGCGTTGATCACCTCTTCACCGGAGAGCAGCTCCGGTACGGAAACCTGCAGCGCCCGGGCCAGTGGCTCCAATAGCGTGATGTCCGGCAGGCCCCGGGCTGTCTCCCATTTGGAAACTGTTTTATCACTGACAGACAGCGCAGCAGCCAACTGAGCCTGCGTCAGCTTTCGTTTCTCCCGCAGCCGGCGGATGGCGCTCCCCGTAACATAATGATTCGGCATTTTCGCGTGCCTCCTTTCCCATTCAGCATAGCATCCGCCCGCGCTTTACGCAACCTGCGCAGCGTAGAGTACGGCCCGGGCCATCGGACCCGGGCCGTTTTTTCCGTCTTTTCAGAACGTCCTGCGCATCTGGTGCCACACGACACCACCGTGGACAGACTGGGATACCCCCTCATCCGCAAAACCAAACTTCGCATAATAGGGCACCAGTTTTTCCTTACAGGTGAGCACCACGCCACGCCGTCCCTGTTCCTGCGCTGCCGCGCACAGCGCCTCAATCAGCCGCCCGGCACAGCCCCGGTGCCGATACTCCGGCAAAGTGTTCAGTCCGAAGATCATCTGCCAGGCTCCCTGCGCATCGTGCAGCGATGCATCGGCATACATTTCATCCCGCAGATCCTGTTCATCTGTGGTCATCCCGTCGATAAAAGCCACCGGACGCGCGCCGTCCCACAGCACATAAAAATGGTTCGCATACACTTTGAGCCGCGCGGCGATCTCTTCCGCCGCAGCCGCCTCCGCCGCGGGAAAGCAGGCTGCCTCAATCTCCGCCAGAGCCGCCGCATCCGATGCGCGCCCCCTTCGAAGCTCCATCTCAAAACCGCTTCCTTTCCTTTGTTCTGCGGTCTTCAGTATAGCGCGGCAGCAGCAGCCGTGCAAGCAAAACCTTCCGCCTCCGTCCGCACAGGACAAAAAGGGGCGCGACGCGCCCCTTTTTGTCCAATCCGCTTTCTGCTCATGCCAGTATGGCTCCAACCACCAGAAACACCAGTGTCATCACGAAAAAAATCGCCAGAAGCTTCCAGATATACCGCAGCCACCGATCATAGGGTATGCGGCCGAACACCAGCGCGCCCATGACCACCGCCGAAGTGGGCGTGACCAGATTGACCAGCCCAGAAGCCGACTGAAAGGCCGTAATTACCAGTTCGCTGTTGACTCCGGCAAACTGCCCCAACGGCGCCATAATGGGGATGGACAGCGTCGCCAAGCCTGAAGAGGAAGGAATTAAAATCGACAGCGGAAGATAGAGCAGATACGTCAGCACAATGAACAGCACGCTGCCTGTCCCCGTCAGCAGACGCTCTCCCCAAGAGAGTACTGTGTCGGTAATCAGTCCCTGATTCATCAGCGTGGTGATACCCCGGCTCAGACCGATAATAAATGCAACACTTAACAGATCTGCCGCACCCAGCGTAAAGCGCTCCGCCACTTTGGCCTCGCCCATGCCGTACACCAGTCCAATCAGCAGCCCGCCGGCCAGAAACAGCGCGCCCAGTTCCGGGAACCACCATCCCAGCGTTGGCAGCACCGTAATACCCACGTCTTCAAAGGGGATCACACTGTAAACCATAATGAGGAACACCGCCGCGAACAGCGCCAGCACCAGCTTCTGCCGCCCCGTCAGCGGTTCGGCTTCGTCCATGTTGGGAATTTCCTGCGCCGGCCAGCGGTTATGCGCCATCACAGATTTTTCCGGATCGGCTTTGATTCTGGCCGCATAGCGCATGACAAAGAAAATCGCCACCGCCTCGTAGGCGATCAGCATTACCACACGCAGCACAAGGCCCTGCCCCAGGGATACCCCTGCAAAGCCCGAAGCGATACCCGTGGCAAAGGGGTTCACCGTGGAACACAGCACACCCGCGCCCGCACCCAAAAGCACCACCGAAATGCTAACCGCCGCGTCATAGCCCGCCGCCAGAAACACCGGCAGCAAAATGGGATAAAACGCCATTGTCTCTTCCCACATGCCGAACGTGGTGCCGCCAATGCCAAACAGAATCATTAAAATTGGGATCATCCATTTCTCCCGGCCACGCATTTTGCGCACCACCGCCGCCACACCATTGTTAATGGCGCCGGTTTCCATCACAACGCCCAGGAAACCACCCACCATTAAAATGAACAGCTCCACATCCACCGCATCGAAAAAGCCCTGCAGCGGCGCCAGAAGGATCGCACCAATTCCCTGGGGATTTGCCTCCACTGTATGATAGCTGCCCGCGATGGGAAGTCCGTCCACATAATCGTACTGCCCTGCAGGAATGATCCAGGTGGCAATGGCCACCGCTACAATCAGGCCCGTCAGAATGGCATACGCCGTGGGCATCTTAAACTGCTTCAAAATGATTCACCTCATTTTCTCGCCCCGCAGGGCACAGGGACCGATGCCCCTTGAAAAACGGGACACGCGCCTGTTCAGGCCCCCAGCGTCGCCACCAGGACGGCTTTGATCGAGTGCATCCGGTTTTCTGCTTCGTCAAATACCACGCTGTGGGGGCCGCGGAACACCTCGTCGGTCACTTCCCGGATATCCACGCCTTTCTCTTCCCACTCCTTGGCCAGTTTGGTGTTCAAGTCGTGGAACGACGGCAGGCAGTGCATAAAGAGCACGTTTTTGTTGCCTGTTTTCTCCAGCATTTCCTCAGTCACACGATAGGGAGAGAGCAGCTTGGCCCGCTCAGGAATCAGATCTTCCTCGCCCATCGAGGCCCAGATATCACAGTAAATCACATCCGCCCCGGCCAGGCACCGTTCGTCGTGGCTGATTTCAATGGTCGCTCCGGTGCGCCGGGCCACATCCTGCACCTGAGCCAGCACCGTCTTGTCCACTTCCAGGGACGCCGGGCCATAACCCACAAAGTGCATGCCCATTTTCGCGCAGCCGTACATCCAGGCATAGCACATGTTATTGCGGATATCGCCGGGGAACACCACTTTCACCTCCCGCAGGGGCTTTGCGCAGTGTTCCTCGATGGTCATCATATCCGCCAGGATCTGGGTAGGGTGGTCCACATCGGTCAGGCCGTTGAAGACCGGGACACCAGAATGCTTCGCCAGCAGCTCCACATTCTCCTGGGCATAGCCGCGGTACTCGATGCCATCGAAAAAACGGCCCAGTACCTTCGCGCTGTCCTCCAGGGATTCTTTTTTCCCCATCTGAGAGGAATTGGCGTCCAGATACGTTACGTTGCCGCCCTCCTGGGTCATCGCCACCTCAAAGGCGCAGCGGGTGCGGGTGCTGGTCTTTTCAAACAGCAGCACGATATGCTTGCCCTTGAGTGTGTTCCCACACACGCCCGCCCGGCGCTTGGCCTTCAAGTCGTGGCCCAAGTCCAGCATATAGCGGATTTCCTCCGGGGTAAAATCCATCAGCGTTAAAAAACTTCTGCCTTTCAAATTCACTGCCATGATTGTTCTTCTCCTTTTTGTTGTTTTGTTGTTTCCAACACAGATTCCCTTCGCTTTCAGCTACCAATGCGGCGAACGTGCTGCAGCCTGTACGCAGCGCACACAGCCAGCGCCCCGCAAACCCGGCGCAGCGGAAAAAGAAGCCGCGTTTTTTCAGTCTCTGACAAAGGGCATGCTCATGCACCGCGGGCCGCCGCGCCCCCGCGACAGTTCGCTGGAGGGGATGCAGTGTACGGTGATACCGTGCTCTTCCAGCAGGCGATTGGTCACATAGTTGCGCGAATACACCACCACCTCGCCGGGCGCAATGGCCAGGGTGTTGCTGGCGTCGCTCCACTGTTCCCGGGCCGCGTCAATGGGATTGCCGCCGCCGCAGGGGATCAGCTCTACCTTGTCCAGCTGTAAATGGCGCTGCAGAATGTCAGAAAGCCGCCCCTGTTCCTCACGGATATGCAGCGCTCCGCCCTTGCCCAGCTCCAGCACATACACATCCAGATCCCGCAAAATGGCCGGGTGTACGGTAAACACACCCACGTCCACCATGGTGAACACCGTGTCCAGATGCATCAGCGCACGGGTCTTTGGAATGTTAATGGCCAGCACTTTTTTGAAGGTAGGGCTGTTTTCCAGCACTGTCTGGGCAAACTTATCGATAGAATCCTCTTCCGTGCGCTCGGAAATGCCCACCGCCAGCACTTCGGGACTGAGCACCAGGATGTCGCCGCCCTCCAAAGAGGCCGTTTCCGCCCGGTCGTACCATTTGGGCACCTGCTTGTAGCGCGGGTGATGCTCAAAAATATACTTGCCGAACAGCGTTTCCCGGTTGCGCGTTTTTGTGTGCATCCGGTGGATCGTCACACCCCCGCCCACCACGGCAAAGGGGTCCCGGGTGAAATACAGGTTCGGCATGGGATCCACCAGGAAGGGATACTCCTCTTCGCCCAGAGCTGTCAGATCCGCCAGGCGGGTGCGTTCAAAGCGCTGCAGGTCGCTCTTGCGCACGCCCGCTTCCATCTGTTCCACCAGTTCTTTTACCGGGAGCGAGGCAAAATACTCTTCCAGCAAATCGTGGGTACGCCGGTGCTCGATCCCCGCTTCGCAGAGATAATCCCGGATAAACTGGCGGCGCACGGCTTCGTCCGTCACCGCTTCAGCCGTCAGATCCGTCAGATAGAGCACCTCCACGCCGCACTGGCGCAGCGTATCGGCAAACTGATCGTGTTCCTCCTGCGCCAGCTTCAGATAGGGAATGTCATCAAACAAAAGCCGCTCCAGATAGTCCGGCATCAGGTTTTCCAGCTCCCGTCCGGGTCGGTGCAGCAGCACCTTGCGCAGCGGACCGATCTCGCATGTATTGTGCAGGGGTGAATGTTGCTCCATAGTCGATCAACTCCTTTTTTCAAGTCCTTTCTATGATTTGCGAAAATTCCCGCTTTATGCCCGCCGCCAGCTGAAAAAAGAAAAAGCCGTCCACACCGTTTTGGTGCAGACGGCAAATAGAAACCGTACAATGATTTCATTTAGGTTCAGCGCGGCATTGCTGCGCCCGCATAGGCGCGGGCCGCTCCTGCGCTTAGGGCAGTACCGGCTCCAGCACCCGCCAGCGCCCATGCTCCAGCCCCAGGATAAAGCGGCGGATGCGAATGCTGCGGCCGGAGCCGGAAAAATCTGGTCCATGGGCATACTCCACCCGCGCCAGATACACCGCCATCGCGTCGTACCGCCCTTCATACGCAGCACAGATTGCCGTGCTGTGGGCATCGGACAGCGTCGTCAACGCCGTCACCCGCACAGCGGGTAGGCAGTCCACCCCCGTCGGGCGTTTGTCCCGATAATGCGCTCCGATCTGGGTGCCCCAGCGCCCCCGGGCGGCGGCGCACTGCAGTTCCAGAAAAGCGTCCCAGTCCCGGCCGCCTTCTGCGGCCACGGCTGCGCGCACGGCCTCCCGCGCCCCCTTTTCCGGATCCTCCGCCGCCTGCGCCGGCCAAAACAGGCCCGCGCACATACACCAGAAGAACCCCGCTGCCAGGACAAGCAGCGCCAGATACAGCCGCTTTGTCTCCTTCATTGTTCTCTCTCCTTTCGGCTGGGGTCGCGTGTTTCGAAAAACCCTCTATATATAAGAACAATTATTTTTCGATTTTTGGACACGATTTTCAAAAGTTTTTTCAAAAATCGCAAACTTTGTATGATCGGACAATTTGACGGAGCAGAAATTGTGCAAAAAAACGCAAGCAAAACAGAAAAAGCCGCCCGCACCAAAAAGGTGCGGGCGGCAGCACTGGGAAGCACCTGCTACAACACGGGATGTAACGGGGCGTTTGCCCCTTGTGACCAACATCAACAGAATGGCCCTTCTAAACACAAAGCGCATCAGGCAACCTAATGGTCAGGCCCGTGGAATCCCCAGTGCCCCACACAGCGTTTGATAGACTTTAGATTCCGCTGCCACAGACTGAAAATGCCAGAAGCGCAGCACATCCTGCTGATTTTCCCGTGGCATCGCCCGGAAATCTGCAGCATACGCATCATCCTTCATCCGCTTCGGATGATAGATCTGATCCCGCCACAAGGTCACTCCCAGGTTCTCAAACCAGCAAGTGTAACTCAATTCCGGATCGGGGCAATCATGGATGCATGCACCGTACTGTTCCAACGCACGCACCGCATCCTCTGCCCTGCTCTGAAACAGGCAGATCCCATACAGAGATACATCACTGTTTTCATCTTCCGGATTTGGCACTTCCACCCATTCCATTCGCCCGTCCAGATAGCAGATATGATAACGCATATTGCAGTACCAAACCAATTGGGCATTGGGCAGGCAGCCGTCCGCGCCCTCGTCGCGCCCCGCATCACCCAGAACCGCTTCCACCTGTTCCCGTGTCATACCAAAGAGCAGCTTTCCGCAGCTCTGAAATGGGATAATTTCCATACGTTCTATGCCGGTCACCCCTTCGCTCTTATAATGTAATCCCAAACAGGTTCTGGTAGTAAATTGCACAAGCCGCAATTTCCGGGCTATATTTTGTGCCAAGATTTTCTCTACCATATGAATCTTGTTTACTCGTAAAATCTTCTACTTCAAGCATAATCAAGTCTTTATACTGTTTGTTTGCCAAATACTGGCTTTCCCGTGCGCGGAAGTTTTTTGCAGCTGCAGAACTCCCCCAATTGCCCGTCAATACATGATCTGCATGAGTCATACGAATTGCATACGCTTTATTCACATCATAATCATATGCGGACAATGTGTTTTGTGATATAAAATGATGCCTTTCTCCGCCAAGCGCCGCCATAGGTTGATATGCACCTGCAGCAAAATTATAGCGGATTTCATTATCTTTACCCGCATTGGAATAACTCCGAACAGCTGTATCTTCTTTTACAGTGTACGCATATTCAAATTTTTCCGCAACATAATATACGGGCGTACTCCATGTATAAAATATTCCACTTTTTACATTTGTCTTGGTAAAACTGCTTGTATTGCCCGCCCCAGTCAACCAGCTATTTCCAGATAGTCTATATAAAGTGACTTTTCCCGAAATGCTATCAATGCTATCTACACCAATGTTAGTAAGCTTAAAAGAAAAGCCAGCTTTTGTTGTAGTAGGTTGAATCTTCCATGCGTTGCTTATATCTTTGGTTTTTGAGTCATACTGAATGAGCAATTGATAATCCTCTGCGACTGCGTTTTCCAAATATTGTTGTGCCGATTCCGCAAGTCCGTATGCCTGCTGTACAGACTCGATTTCCTCTGCACTAACTTCTGCAATTCCAGCCTCGCTCAAATATTGATTTACCGTTTGAACATACTGCTCTTTCTCATTTTCTAATGCAGCATCATAATCAATCAGTTCAGCATTGCTTTGAGTCAGCAACGTTTCTATCTCTGGATATTTGTCTATATCCATTAAAGAAATAAATTCATAAGTATATTTAGGCTCTTGATTTGCTTCCTCCAAAGGCTCTGTCGCCCACGCCGGCACCATCAGGCCCATAGCCATAACAACAGCCAACAAAACAGACGTCAATTTCTTCATCTTTGTCATTTTCATGTTACCTCTCTTTCGTATTATTGTCTATCCTTTTCATGTAAAAAAAACAAGGGATTGCAGGACTTTTCTTTTACCTATATAGCTATGAGCATTTTCCGGAACGGGCGGGGCGGAAGCCACCCGCCCGTTCCGGGATAAGAATTACATCCAATCCTGGCTCGCCACAAAGGTATAAGGGACAGAAGAGGCGTCCACCGCCTCCATGGTCGCATCCACGCCGCCGTTTATACCCTTGTCCGGCTGGTTGGAGTTCAGCTGGATATAAGCTCTCCACTGGGGATCGACGAGCACCGGGGAAAAGCTCGTCGTCTTGCCGTTGACCGTGGCTTTGAAGGTGACTTTCATCTGCGTGCCCTCGTTCTTGGTGGCATCGTTCCACACACGCAGATCACAGAAATTTCCATAATTCTCCAGGAAATTATAATGCTGGGTTTTCTTGGGGCTGGCCACGTCGGAGAACGTCATGGAATTCCCGTCACGGGCCGGCATCGCTGTTTTCCCGATCTGATCCACCACCACGACGGCGGTCACACCGTTGCCCAGATCGTAAACCTGCCGCAACGTCTTTGCGCCGGTATCTGCCGCGAACGCAGACACTCCCAGGGCCAGGCACATGGCTGCGGCCAGCATCATCGACGCCAGTTTTTTGAACATTGCAATCAACCTTCCTTTCTGTTCTTGTATGTTTTACGGACATCGGAACAGTTTGATTCGGCTCTCACCCCCTTCGCGCGCCGGGGCAGGCGTCAGGTTTTCACGGTGATCGTTTCCTCAATGGTATCCCATGCGCCGCCGGAATACACCTGCGCAGTCACTTCGATCACATAGGTCTTGCCCTTTTCGATCGCTGCACTCTGGCTCTTGGAGCATCTGGCACTGTTGGAGCTGGCCGACATTGTGCTGATCTCTTCCCGGCCAATCAATTTCTTTTGATACAGCGTCGCCTCCATTTTGACTTTGGTAACACTGCTCGGTCCCTGTACCGTTACGGTAAACGTTTTCGACGATACGTTGACTTTTCCTGCAATCGTTGTTTCACTGTCATAATAGGGCTGAACATCAGAGGCAAATGCGCTGACCGTCATGGTCAGCGCCATCGCAATGGCCATTGCGATGGCAAGGAGTTTGGAAACTGCTGTTTTTCTTGTTGCGTACATGGGAAATCCTTCCTTTCTCTTTCTTTCAGGGTAATATGATCACCCTTCTATATAGTAACAACAACAAAAAATCTAATTTTGGACAAAATTTTTGAAACTTTTTAAAAAATTTTTTCTCTACACTGATTTCAGCGCAAAATGATTGCAAACTATACGAAAATATGTTAGTTTAAATGGTTGTATATACATGATACTTGGTATATTGGAAACCAGATTCCGGAAAACCCCGATACCATCTATTGGAGGATATTCGTATATGTCTACACTGCAAGAAGAAATTTCTCGGCGGCGGACGTTCGCCATCATCTCCCACCCCGACGCCGGTAAAACGACCTTGACGGAAAAATTCCTGCTGTACGGCGGAGCCATCGCCCAGGCGGGCGAGGTGAAGGGCAAGCGCGCCCGGGCCGCCACCTCCGACTGGATGGAGATCGAAAAGCAGCGCGGCATCTCCGTCACCAGCTCGGTGATGCAGTTTCAGCACAACGGCTACTGCATCAACATTCTGGACACCCCCGGCCACCAGGACTTTTCCGAGGACACCTACCGCACCCTGATGGCTGCCGACAGCGCCGTCATGGTCATCGATGGCGCCAAAGGCGTGGAACCCCAGACCCGCAAGCTCTTCAAGGTGTGCGCCCTGCGCCACATTCCCATTTTCACCTTTATCAACAAGATGGATCGGGAAACCAGAGATCCCTTGGAGCTGTGCGAAGAGGTGGAAAAAGAGCTTGGCATCGACACCTACGCCATGAACTGGCCCATCGGCTGCGGCAAGGAGTTCCGCGGCGTGTATGACCGGGAAAAGAGCCGTATTCTGTTTTTCTCCGGCGAGGAAAAGGGCAAGAAAGTCAACGCCATGGAGGTGGCTCTGGACGACCCGGCACTGGAGGAAATCCTGGGCGAGAAAAAAGCCGCCACGTTGCGCGACGATGTGGAACTGCTGGGCGCGGGCCGGGAATTCGATATGGAGTCCGTACGCAACGGCTCTCTGTCTCCCGTGTTTTTCGGCTCGGCCCTCACCACCTTCGGTGTGGAGCCGTTTCTCGAGGAATTTCTGCGCATGACCACGCCCCCTCTGTCCCGCACGGCGGACTGCGGCGAGATCGACGTGTTCTCCGAAGACTTCTCCGCCTTCGTGTTCAAAATCCAAGCCAACATGAACAAGGCCCACCGCGACCGGCTGGCCTTTATGCGCATCTGCTCGGGCCACTTCCAGCGCGACAAGGAATATTACCACATGCAGAGCGGCAAAAAAATGCGCCTGAGCCAACCGCAGACCATGATGGCCGCCGAGCGCGAAATCGTGGAAGAGGCCTATGCCGGCGACATCATCAGCGTGTTTGACCCGGGCCTGTTCTCCATCGGCGATACCATCACCGTGCCCGGCAAAAAATTCAAATACTCCGGTATCCCCACCTTCGAACCGGAGCATTTTATGCGCGTGTCCCCTAAGAACACCATGAAACGTAAGCAGTTTATCAAGGGCACCGAACAGATCGCTCAGGAAGGCGCCATCCAGATCTTCAAAGTGCCCGACTCCGGTCTCGAAGAAGTCATCGTGGGCGTGGTGGGCACACTGCAGTTCGATGTATTTGAGTACCGCATGAAAAACGAGTACGGCGTAGAGCTGTACACCTCCTGCCTGCCCTATGAACACCTGCGCCACATCACCGCCTGCCCCATGCCGGCTAAAGATCTGGTGCTGTGCACCGGCGCAGCGCTGCTGGAAGATTTTAAGGGCCGCCTGCTGGTGGCCTTCGGCGGCGAATGGGCTGTCAGCTTTCTTACCAAGCACAACCCCGGACTGGAAATCGAGGACGCCCTGTCTGTCTAAACCTGCTCTCATGCAGAAGCAGCAGCCCCCGGCTTTTGAAAAAAGCCGGGGGCTGCTGCTTTATTGTTTTATGATTCCATTTCGCACGAGCGGCAGTATTCCATCACGGCCTGCATCGGCGGAGATACCCATTTGTCCCGGTGATACAGCAGCTGCTTCCACACATCGACATCAAATCCCTTCACCGACAGATACGCCAGCCTTCCGGCCCGCTCCGCTTCAGCAGTTGCATAGTCCGGCAGAAAGGAAAGCCCCGCCCCCTGCTCCACCAAACGGCAGATGCGGTACACGTCGCCAATTTCCAGCACAGGCCGGATCTCCAGCGACTGTTCCGCCAAATGTTCTTCCAGAAGGCGGCGGTAGCTCATGCCCCGCTCCGTCAGCATAAACGGCTCCTGCAGCAGTTCGCGTACATCCACCTCCTGCCGCCGCGCCAAAGGATGATCCGGCGCAGCCACAAAATGGGCGCGCACCTTCTCCTCTCCGGCAATCACATACTCCGCCTTATAAATATGGCTGTCCAGCGTCAGCACCAAGTCCGCTTCGTTGTGATCCAGCATCCAGTACATCTCGGAAGTCTCCGCCGCGATCACTTTGACCGACACATCAGGATACCGGCGGCGGAATTCCAGGAACGGCGT
This sequence comes from bacterium 210917-DFI.7.65, assembly GCA_020555865.1. Taxonomy (GTDB): domain Bacteria; phylum Bacillota; class Clostridia; order Oscillospirales; family Oscillospiraceae; genus Pseudoscillospira. The sequence continues at coordinate 15,556 of JAJCJJ010000003.1, forward strand.
GCCCAGCAGCATCGGGCACAGAGAGTCCGCTGCCGCCAGACGGATATGGCCCGCCGGGCGTTTTTCCTGGCGCACTGAGCGCAGCATCTCCTCAGACAGCTGATTGATGCGGTGCGCATACTGCAGTACTTCCCGGCCACTGTCGGTCAGCGCCACAGTATGGTTGATCCGTTCAAACAGTTTGGCGCCCAGCTCCGCCTCCAGCTGTTTGATCTGAAAAGACACCGTAGACTGGGCATAGCCCAGCGCAGCAGCTGCCCGGGTGAAGCTCGCCAATTCCGCCACATAGACAAAGGTCGTCAGCAGGCGTGTGTCCATCGTATTGTACCTCCCATCGTATCATCGAATTTTTCGATTTGATTTATATTTTTTATCTGTTTTACAAATCCCGATCCCTACTATATACTAAAGCGCGAACAAATACAACCTGCATTCGGAGGGCACTTGCATGCTGACACTAATTATCACATTGATTGAAACCGTATACACCTTTCTGTGGGGCGATCTGATTACGCTTCCGCTGCCCGGCGGCGGTACACTGGGCCTGCCGCTTCTGGTGCTGCTGCTGATTCCCACCGGACTGTATTTTACCTTCCGAACCCGTTTCCTGCCCCTGCGCCTGTTTCCGGATATGATCCGGGCCACGCTGGAGAAGCGCAGCCACAAAAACGGCGGACTGTCCGCGCTGCAGGCCCTCGTGGTTTCCACTGCCACCCGGGTAGGCATGGGCAATCTTGTGGGCGTGGTGGCCGCCATTTCTGCCGGCGGCGCCGGCGCGGTATTCTGGATGTGGGTTACCGCCCTGATCGGCTCTTCCACCGCTTTTGTGGAAGCTACACTGGCCCAGCTTTACAAGGAAAAAGATCCGCTTTACGGTGGCTGGCGCGGCGGCCCGGCCTACTACATCCATAAATTTCTCGCCGCCCGGCGCGGCGGAAAGCCCCGGCGCTACTGCATTCTGGCGGTGCTTTTCGCTGTCTCCGGACTGATCTGCTGGTGCGGCATCAGCCAGGTTATCAGCAATTCCGTGGCTTCAGCGTTTCAAAATGCCTTTCACATCCCCCCGCTTTACACCACCATTGTTCTGGTGGCCCTGGCTGCCGTGATCGTACTGCGCAAAAACGCCACCGTCAAGGTACTGGACGTACTGGTACCCATTATGGCGGGCTGCTATTTCTTCATCACCATCGCCCTGATTCTTCTGAACATTGATCAGCTACCGGCAGTGTTTGAGCGCATTTTTGCCGAGGCTTTCGGCCTGCGCCAGGTAGTGGCAGGCGGCTTTGGCGCCGTGCTGATGAACGGCGTCAAGCGCGGTCTGTTTTCCAATGAAGCCGGCTCCGGCTCCGCTCCCTGCGCCGCAGCCGCCGCGGAGAGCGACCATCCCGCCAAGGTGGGCCTGATGCAGGCGCTGGGCGTGTTTATCGATACGATCATCATCTGCTCATGCACCGCTATGATCATGCTCCTGGCTCCCGCCGAAGTAGTGGACGGCCTGACGGGTATGGATCTGCTCCAGGCAGCCATGGCTTATCATCTGGGTGAGTTCGGCGTGGTGTTCATTGCGGCAATCCTGTGGCTGTTCAGCTTCTCCACCTTCATCGGCATCCTGTTTTACGCCCGTTCCAATGTGGCTTATCTCTTCGGCGACAATTGGCTGTCCCAGACAGCCTATAAAATCCTGGCTCTCATCATGCTCTTTGCCGGCGGCCTGGCAACCTACACTTTTGTCTGGGATTTGGGCGATGTGGGCGTGGGTCTGATGACAGTTTTCAATATCGCCATCCTTTTCCCGCTCTCCGGTCAGGCTATGAAATCCCTGAAAGATTACGAGCAGAACCACCGGCTTCGGCGCTGAAACTTCGAGGCAGCAGTCCGCTGAAACACAAGTCCTGTGGTTCAAATAAAAAAGAAGGGCATCCGCAGTGCGGATGCCCTTCTTTTTTTATGGAGCAGGGTACGGGAGTCGGACCCGCCTTAACGGCTTGGGAAGCCGCTGTAATACCGATATACCAACCCTGCAAAATTCAGTGTGTTTATTATAGCAGAAGCGCCGTCATTTTGCAACAGGTTTTCTGTCGAAGATTTCCTTTTCTGTTTTCAGGGAACCCCCTATTGAAACACTGACCGGCAAACTTTTTGTCCCCGCATGGCTGGGACAGGCATAAGTTTTTTCCCCCGGCATACGCTCTTTATCAGAAAACAGAACATGTAGGGGGAGATTTTTATGCCAAAAAAGCTGCTTTCGCTGTGCCTGTGCCTTCTGCTCTTGCTGGGCAGCCTCGTGCCGGCGGCGCAGGCTGCGCCCATCACTTCCGGCGCCCAGAGCGTGGCCCTGATGGAAAAGGAAACCGGCACGCTCATTTATGCCGAGAACGAACACGAACGGCTGGAGCCAGCCTCGGTCACCAAAGTCATGACGCTGCTGCTGGTGATGGAGGCCATCGACGACGGAAGGCTGCACTATGAAGACATGCTTTCTGCCAGCGACCACGCCGCTTCCATGGGCGGAAGCCAGGTGTATCTCAAAGCCGGCGAACAGATGAGTGTGGAAGATCTCCTGAAAGCCGTCTGCATGGCATCGGGCAATGACGCCGCCGTCTGCCTGGCCGAAGCCGTGGCCGGCAGTGAAGAGAGCTTTGTCGAACGCATGAACCAGCGCGCCAAAGATCTGGGGATGGCCGACACCACGTTCCGCAACTGCACCGGCCTGCCTGCAGAAGGGCATCTCACTTCAGCTTACGATATCGCCCTCATGTCCCGGGAGCTGATTCTGAATCACCCGGATATCCGCCGCTTCACCACACTCTGGATGGACTCTCTGCGGGGCGGAGAATTCCAGCTGGCCAACACGAATAAACTGATTCGCTATTACGACGGCGCCACTGGCCTGAAAACCGGCTCCACCGATTCGGCTCTCTACTGTCTTTCCGGCACCGCCGAGCGTGACGGCATGGAATTGATCGCCGCCGTGATGAAAGCCCCCACCTCTGCCGAACGCTTTGAAACCGCCAAAAATTTGCTTTCCTATGGCTTCGCCAACTACACCCTGGTGGATGTATATCCCAACGAGGCCTTGCCCACCATTCCCGTCAGTATGGGAAAAAAGGACTCTGTGCAACCCATTTTTGCCAGTCGCGACAAACTCCTGGTGGAAAAAACAAAAGTCTCTTCGGTAGAAAAAAACATGGAACTGGTTCCCCATATCGCAGCTCCGGTAGAAGAGGGGCAGGAGCTTGGTACACTGACCATTACCTCTGAAGGCGAAACGCTTATTACCATCCCGCTGGTAGCCGGAGAGTCCGTAGAACGCCTCTCCTACTGGGATATTGTACAAAAATTATTGAAGCAGTCTCTATTTGTTGTATAAAATCACCTCCTTTTCGGCGATTTTCCCTTGACTTTGCCCCTGCCTATGATACACTCAAAGAAAGAACAGGCGGCTGCCGCAGCGGTGCCGCTCAGGGGGAGGATAACCACATGATTCAAGTCAATACGAAAAACTGCTCTGCATTTGTTCCCAAAGACTATTTTTCCCTTCGGGAAGACGCCCTGTCCCAAGCCCAGGCCTGGCTTCAGGACGCAACCGGTGAAGGCAATGACTTTGTGGGCTGGGTGCACCTGCCCCGGGATTATGACCGCGAGGAATTCGCGCGCATCAAAGCCGCCGCCCAAAAGATTCAGGCCCAATCCGCCGCTCTGGTGGTCATCGGCATCGGCGGGTCCTATCTCGGAGCCCGTGGCGTCATCGAAGCCCTGTGTTCCCCCAATTATAACCAGAAGCAGAAGGACACGCCGAACATTTACTTTGCCGGCAACACCCTCAGCACCGATGCGCTGACGGAAATCGCAGAACTGATCGGCGAGCAGGATTTTTCCATCAACGTCATCTCCAAATCCGGCACCACCACAGAGCCGGCGATTTCCTTTCGCTTTTTCCGTGAGCTGTGCGAAAAGAAATACGGGAAAGAAGGCGCCAGAGAGCGTATTTATGCCACCACGGACGCCAAGCGCGGCGTACTTAAGGCCCTCTCCGATGCCGAGGGATATGAAACCTTTGTCGTACCCGACAGCGTCGGCGGACGCTACAGCGTGCTCACCGCCGTGGGATTGCTGCCCATTGCTGTGTGCGGCATAGACATCGACGCACTGATGGCCGGAGCCGCCAATATGATGGAAAACTGTGCACAAGGCGGCGCGCAGTGCCCCGCCTGGCAGTATGCCGCCGCCCGCAGCGCGCTGTATGAATGCGGGAAAAAAGTGGAGATCCTGGCCTGCTACGAGCCGTCTTTCCGTTTCATGGCCGAGTGGTGGAAACAGTTGTACGGCGAAAGCGAAGGCAAGGACGGCAAGGGGCTTTTTCCCGCCAGCGTGGAGTTCACAGCTGACCTGCACTCCATGGGTCAGTACATACAGCAGGGCGAGCGGCTGATGTTCGAAACCGTGGTGCGCTACGATCAGCCCCGGACAACTCTGACAGTCCCTTTCGATGAGAGCAACGGCGACGGGCTCAATTTCCTGGCCGGAAAGGACATGTCCTTTGTAAATGAACAAGCCATGGACGGCACGCTTTTGGCCCATGTGGAAGGCGGCGTCCCCAACCTGATCGTCCGGGCCGCACGCAACGATGCGCAAAATATGGGTGAGTTGATTTATTTTTTTGAATACGCCTGTGGTCTGAGCGGATATCTCCTGGGCGTAAACCCCTTCAACCAGCCCGGTGTGGAATCTTACAAGAAAAACATGTTTGCCCTGCTCGGCAAGCCCGGTTATGAGGATATGCGCGCGGCGCTGTTGGAGAAACTCGGGAAATAAGCATATTTTTCGGTTGTCATTTCTTTTGAAATATGATATGCTAAATGCACAAAAGAAACCACCTCCATCTTTTATTATCTAAAGGAGTTGAACAATTATGGTAAGAGTAATTATGGGCGTCAAAGGCACCGGCAAAACAAAGCAGATGATCGACCTGATCAACGAAGCCGCCAAAACCGAAGCCGGCAATGTGGTGTGCATCGAGCGCGGTTCCAAATTGACCTACGATATTCATAACAGCATTCGCCTGGTGGAAGCCAGCGAATACAGCATCGACACTTTCGATTCCCTCAAGGGTTTCATCAGCGGCCTGTATGCCGGCAATTACGACATTTCCCAGATCTTTATCGACTCTCTGTGCAAGATCGTCCCCAGCGATATCTCGCCCGAAGTCGAAAAGTTTTTGGACTGGCTGGAGAACTTCTCCGAAAAGCACAACATCAAGTTTGTCGTCACCATCAGTGCCGACCAGGCTCTGGCCACCGACGGCATCAGCAAATTCTTTTGAGCGGCACGCCTCTCTTTCTGCTACAAAACCCGGACAGTGTGCCACTGTCCGGGTTTTTACAAAGCATGCTCTCAAAAAATACGATTGCAAAAGGAGAAATACCATGGAAATCAAAAGCATCGACCATATCGGCCTGATCGTACAGGATATAGAAAAAGCCGTCCGGTTTTATACCGACGTCATGGGCTTTGCGCTCACCGGTGAGATCACGCCCTGGGCTGGCTCGGCGGAAGAGTGCGCGGCCATGCAGGTGCCGGCGGGTACGGAATACCGCTGCGCCATGGTTCAGGCGCCCGGCGGCATCAGCATCCAGTTCATGGAATTCAGCGCCATGCAGTCCAATGTGCCGCTGAACACCCGGGGCGCACACTACCTGACCTTCATGGTGGACGACATCCACGGCTGGGTCAAAAAACTGGAAGAGAACGGCTGCACAGCCATGAGTCAGCCCCTGTCCTATGACGAATTCGGCCAGACTATCCAATGGTGCTATATCACCGATCCCAACGGCATCATCTTTGAACTGACCAGCGCTGTATCTTGAGTCTGCCGCACACATCGCCCAAAAGGCCGGCGGGAGCATGGAACATGATGTTCCGTGCTCCCATTTTTATTGTTTTCGGATCCCGAAACACTGCTCCGCATTCAGGCCCACGTGCCCTTTCTGCACTTGGAGGAAGGGATCCCCTGCTCCTCACGGTATTTCGCCACGGTACGGCGGGAAATATGGATTCCCATTCCTTCAAACCTCCTGCACAGGGCGTCGTCCGACAGCGGAGCGGCAGGATCCTCCGCCGCGATCAGTTCCACCAGTCTGCGTTTGATGACCGCCGCAGACACCGCGCCGGACAGGCCCCCGGAAGCATACCCGGACGTGAACAGCGACTTAAGGCTTACCGTGCCCGCCGCGCAGACAATGTATTTCCCCGCAATGGCGCGGCTGACCGTAGACACATGCACGCCCAGCGCTTCGGCCACTTCGGACATCATCATGGGCTGCAGGCTTTTGCCGTCGGTAAAAAACGGGCGCTGGCAGGCCACAACCGCACAGATCAGGCGCTGCAGCGTGCTCTGCCGGGCGGAAATATCGGATATCAGTCCTTTGGCCGAGGCCAGGTTGCTCCGAAGATAGCTGCACAAATTCTCATCCTTGCTCTCGACGAGCAGCGCCTCATAGTCCCTGTTTACCACCAAATGGGGAATCATGCTGTCGTTCATCTGCACAAACAGTTCCGCCCCCTGGCGGATAACAACCGCGTCGGGCACCACATAGGCGCTGTCCTCGCCGGTATAAAACCCGCGGGTAGGAATGGGCGAAAGCGCGCGAACCGCATCGCAGCAGGCCTTGGCCTGCGCCGTATCCACGCCCAAAAGCTTCGCAATGGCGCCGATCCGGTTCTGGGACAGCAGTTCCAGCCCTTCTTTCACAATGCGCACCGTGTAACCATTGAAGCAGTCTCCAGCCGCCAGCTGCAAAATCAGGCATTCCTGCAGATCCCGCGCACCGATGCCCGGCGGATCCAGGCTTTGGATAACATAGAGCATCTGCGTCAGTTCAAATTCATCCGTCCCCAGCAGCTGCGCCGCATCCGCCAGCGGTTCCCGGAAAAAACCATGCTCGTCCAGCATGGCAATCAAATGCCGGCAGATCTGCTTCTGCGCTTCACTCAGAGGATAATCCGCCAGCTGAAACGCCAGATAATCCTCCAGCGATTCGGGCTTATAAGTATAACGGAGAAAGTCCGCCGGCGCTTCCCCGCTTTGCCCGGCGCGGTAAAAGGTCGCCCCGCTGGAAACCGGCAGCGCACCGTCGTCAAACGATTCGCTGCGCGCCAGCGTTCCCTCCAGCGCGTCCAGCGACAGATCGGAAAAGGCGAGTCCGCCGCTTCCGCCCCTTCCGCCACCTCCAGCATCGGATTGGACTGCAGCTGTTCATTGGCCAGGGCCGCTACCTCCTGCAGCGTCATGTGCAGGATTGCCAGCTGTTGCTGCAGCCGCTGGCTGATCACCAATTTCTGTTCTGTTTTCAGCTGTATGCTCTGGGACGCTTCCATAACCGCGTGTGCTCCTTTCCCCGAAACCACGCCGCCGCTCAGGTGGCGGTGTTTTCCCTCTCTTTCACGTTGTTATAGTATACCCCAATTCGACAAAAACCGCAAGAATATGCCGCCTGTTTTTGGTAATAATTACGGCTCTGGTGTCCAGAAAATACACAAACCGTCCTTTTCCATGTCTCCGGAAGGCCCCGCTCCCCAAAAATGCCCGCGCGCACCAAAAAGCGCGCGCGGGCCGAGCGTACCGCACAGCACCACCGTGAGCGCAATGGTACACAAAAGTTCCAACACTGTATTCAACACGACAAATTCTCCTTTTCTTTTTTATATTTTCTCCTAAATATATAAAATGAAATTCACAGTTCCCGATACGGAAACTGTGAATTTTTCAGAACTGGTTTTTTGTTCCTTCATCGCCCGCGGCAGTGTATCTCGGCCGCGTCGGCCTTTATACCCGGAAAATGCCGCGCACCCCGCTATTGGGATCGGTGAACAGCGGCAGGTCCGGCGGCGCCAGTGTAAACGCCGCAAACAGGGCCAGCAGCAATGCCAGAAGCGCCAGCGGAAACACCCAGGATACGCTGCTGCCCCGCTGATAAATTTTTCCGCCCGCGATCTGTCCCAGCAGCACTGCCAGGAAAAACAGCAGCACATCCGCCGCCAGCGATTCCACGCCAAAAGCTCCGGTATAAAAATAAAACAGCAGCACAATGGTGATCTCTGTTGTCAGCAGCGCGCCCAGCGCCGCCGCAAACCAGGCTGGCGCATCAAGTTCTCTGCCGCGGCGCTGGGCCCACAGGTACCCTGCCGTCCACCACAGCGTGGTGGGCCACAGCGCCAGCTTGAGATGCTCCCACACGCTTTCATTCACCGGTGCCAGCAGTCCCACCAGAAAAAATTCCCCGCTCAATCCGTATAAAAAATGGATCAGTGTTCCCGCCAGAAACAGAACCGGAACACCCACCAGAATCTGCCGCTCCGCTTTCCCCAAAACGATCGCCTTCATGCGCCTCGCCCCTCTCTCGAAACTACGGCTCCAATCATACGCTTTTCCGGCGGTGAAACCGCGCAAACGCTGTCGAGCGGGGAACCGTTTACAAAATTTCGCCGTAGGCGTTCTCTTTTTGTAGCATTCCGCCATTGTCCGCAGCGGCGCGGCACGGTATAATAAATGCTATATGGAAGTTTTGGGCGGCCCAGGCTGCCCCACAGGATGGAGAAACGATTGTTATGCTACATGAACCCACCCCAGCCAAGCGCAAAGTGGACACCTTGGACCACCTGCCCAGCGGAAAAAGCTGTGAGATTCTGTCCCTGTCCAACCAGTCCGGCACAGTGAAACGCCGCCTGATCGACATGGGACTGACCCCCGGCACCTGCGTCACCCTGGTGAAAATCGCCCCTTTCGGCGACCCTATGGAGCTTTCGCTGCGGGGCTATGAAATGTCCCTGCGCAAGGCTGACGCTGCCCAGATCACCGTGCGCCTGCTGCGCGAAGGGGAAACCCTCCGGGAGCGCCCCCTGCCCCATGTGGACCGCGCCCAGCGTGAGCGTATGCGCCGCGCCCACAGCCACGAAGCCGCTGCCCACCCCAGAACCTATGATGCCGCCGCCCACGACACCCGTCAGTGGAAAATTGCCCTGGCGGGCAATCCCAACTGCGGCAAAACCACCCTGTTCAACGCGCTGACCGGCTCCAACCAGTATGTGGGCAACTGGCCCGGCGTGACCGTAGAAAAGAAAGAGGGCACGGCACATCTGGGCACGCAGGAAATGACCATAGTGGATCTGCCGGGTATTTACTCCCTTTCGCCGTATTCTATGGAAGAGATCGTGGCCCGGCAATTCATTATTGGCGAGCATCCGGATGCCATTTTGAATATCGTGGACGCTACCAATCTGGAGCGCAACCTCTACCTCACCATGCAGCTGCTGGAACTGGAGCGGCCTATGGTGCTGGCGTTAAATTTTATGGACGAAGTGGAAAAAGCCGGCGATCATATTGATGTGGAGCGTTTGTCCCAGCATCTGGGTGTGCCGGTGATTCCCATTTCTGCCCGGGACGGCACGGGACTGGACACCCTGCTGGAAGTGGCCCACCGCCAGATGCATACGGGGCTCACCGTGGAGCCGGACGATTTGTACGACGACTACACCCATGAAATCCACCATCGTGTGGGCGAAGTGATCCACGACAAAGCTTATGAAGCCGGCATTCCCGCGCACTGGGCCGCCATCAAGCTGATTGAAGGGGATGCAGACGTGACAGAACACCTGCATCTTTCCGGCCGGGAAGCGGCTAAAATTGAGCAGATCGCCGAGGAATATGAGGCCTCCTCCCCCCTGGGCGACCGGGAAACCCTGATTGCTGACAGCCGCTACCGTTTCATTGAAGCGGTGGTGCAGACCTCAGTGAAAAAAGTTCGCCAGAAAGGGGAAAAAACCTGGACCGACCGCATCGACGCCGTGGTCACCCATAAATTCTGGGCTTTCCCAGTGTTTTTGGCCATGCTGGCCGTTATGTTCTGGTTCACCTTCGGCCCCATCGGCAGCGGGCTGAGCGATCTGCTGGCCGCCGTCATCGAAAATGGCGTGGAGCCTGCCGTGCGCAGCGCCCTGGGAGGCATCGGCGCAGCACCCTGGGCCGTGTCCCTGGTGTGCGACGGCGTCATCGCCGGCGTAGGCGGCGTTCTCACGTTCCTGCCCATGATTGCCATCCTCTTCCTCTTTTTGAGCATTCTGGAGGATTCGGGCTACATGGCCCGGGCCGCTTTTGTGATGGACCGCACCCTGCGTCACTTCGGCCTGTCCGGCAAAGCGTTCATCCCCCTCCTGATGGGATTCGGATGTACGGTGCCCGCCGTCATGGGCGCGCGCACCATGGAAAATGAAAAAGACCGCCGTATGACCATCATGCTGGTGCCCTTTATGTCCTGCTCGGCCCGCCTGCCAATCTATGGATTGCTGGTGAGCGCCTTTTTCCCCGGAAACCGGGCACTGATCGTCATCTCCCTCTATCTGATCGGCATCTGCCTTGCCATTTTGTCGGGGCTGATTCTCAAACGCTCCATTTTCCGGGGCGAGGCCGCCCCGTTTCTGCTGGAACTTCCGCCCTACCGCATACCCACCGTACGCAACGTGGGCACTCACGTGTGGGAAAAAGTGAAGGACTTTTTAAGCCGGGCGGCTACACTGATCCTGGCCATGAGCGTTGTGCTCTGGCTGCTGCAGAGCTTCACGCTCCACGGACAGTACACCACCGATGTGTCCCAGTCCCTGCTGGCTGCCCTGGGCAGCGCCATCGCGCCTCTGTTTCTGCCCTGCGGCTTCGGCGTGTGGCAGGCCGCCGTGGCCCTGCTGACCGGCCTGATCGCCAAAGAAGCCGTGGTATCTTCCATGAGCCTGTTTTACGGCTTTTCCCTCACCGCCTCCGGCGCTACCGTAGCTTTGGCCCTGGGCGGCACGTTTACTCCCGTGGCCGCTTACGCTTTTCTGGTGTTCTGCGCACTCTACACCCCATGCGTGGCTGCCATCGCCACCATCCGGCGAGAGATGGGCGACATCAAGTGGACGCTGGCCTGCCTCGGCTGGCAGCTGGGCATGGCGTACCTGGCGTCCATGCTGGTCTACCAGATCGGTTCACTGCTGTTTTGAAAGGGGATTTCCGTCATGCTGCTGACATTGCTGTACCTCGTTCTGGCCGGGCTGATCCTGTGGTCGTTCTGCTATATCATTGCCCGCATTGTCCGCTCCTTCCGCGGAAAAGGCGGCTGTTCCTGCAGCGCAAAAACATCCGGCGGATGCAGCGGACAGAACTCCTGCAAAAAGAGCGACCCCTCCGATCCCAAATCCTAAAACAGCCGCGCAGCCGTTTTGAAAACGGCTGCGCGGCTGTCCTGTTTCATTCAACTGCCGAACACACGCACACGGTACTCTGCCCCAATGTCTTCACAGACCTTTCGGCAGGCCTCGATCTCTTCCGCCGGAATACAGTCCACCACAGAGAGAACCACATGGGGCACATAGGTTTGAATTTCCTTTGCAAAAGAAAGCATGGCCTCGTAGCCATTTTCATAGTCCGGCTCACAGCGGCGGTCATAGGTCTCCCGATCCTGGGCGTTGAGGGAGATGGACACCGTATCGAAACGCCCCCGGAACAGCGGCGCCACATCCTCGCCCCAGATAAGATTGCCGTGGCCGTTGGTATCCATGCGGATGGGGATGGAGGAAATCTCCCGCACCCGGTCGCACACCCACAAAATGTCGTGCAGGCGGTAGGTCGGCTCGCCATAACCGCAGAACACCAGCTCGGAAAAAGCGTTCAGGTCGCGTTTTTGGAGATCCTCCCAGATCTCCTCGCGCGTCGGCTCCCGCTCAAGCCACAGGCTGTCCGCTTCTCCCACACCGTCTCCGCTCTGGCGCAGGCAGAAATCGCAGTGCATATCGCAGCGGTTGGTGGTATTGACATAGAGATTTTTTCCATAAGAATAGGTGATGGTCATTGAAAACACCTCGTTGTTTCTCCGAAAGTACCCCCGATTATAGCACGGCGCCGAAAAAGAGTAAAGCCCCGCTTCCGCCGGGAAATCCAGTTCAGAATCGGCAAAATTTATAGACAGAGGAAATTTATTTGTGCTATACTGAATATTATATATTTAATGCCTTTGTAGTACGGCGGCGCAGCGCACAGCCGCGCGCCGGCGAAGCTGTGGGGAGAAGCTATGAACATCGAGTTTGGATACGATACAAGCACACAAACTGTCACTGTACCGGAAGAGCGTCTTCTGGCCGTTTTGGAGCCGGGCGCCTTTCCGCCGGCCGCCGGAAGCGAGGAGGATCTTGTCCGTGCAGCGCTGGCAGCCCCCATCGGCGCGCCGCCGCTGCGGGAAGTGGTCCATGCGGGAGAGAAAATCGTTCTCGTCACCTCGGACATCTCCCGCCCCATGCCCACCTGGAAAGTAATGCCCGCCGTGCTGGAGGAACTCTATGCCGCCGGTGTGCAGCCGGAAGATATCACCCTGGTTTTCGCCCGGGGCGTCCACCGCGCCCACACCGACGCGGAGCGCCGCCATCTGGCCGGAGAGCAAGCCTTTTCCGAAATCACCTGCATCGACAGCGACCCGGAGGACTGTCTCTGCCTGGGTACGACACGGCGCGGCACCCCGGTGGAGATCATGCGCACTGTGGCCGAAGCAGACCGGCGCATCTGCCTGGGCAACATTGAATTTCACTACTTTGCCGGCTACAGCGGCGGAGCCAAGGCCATCATGCCCGGCGTTTCCACCCGGGCCGCCATCCGCGCCAACCACAGCCACATGGTGGAGCCGGGATCCCATGCCGCGGCCCTGGCTGGCAATCCTGTCCGGGAGGACATCGAAGAAGCCGCTGCCCTGGTCGGTGTGGACTACATCGTCAACGTGGTGCTGGATGCGCACAAACATATTGTCCACGCCGTGGCCGGAGACGTCACCGCTGCCCACCGGGCCGGCTGCGCTTATCTGGAACAATTCTACCGCAGGCCCATCCCGGCCCGGGCCGACATCGTCCTGGTGAGCCAGGGCGGCGCGCCCAAGGACGCCAACCTGTACCAGCTGCAAAAAGCCCTGGACAATGCCAAGCACGCCGTGAAAGACGGCGGTGTGATCGTGCTGGTGGGCTGCGCCAAGGAGGGCTTTGGAGAATCCACCTTCGAGCAGTGGTTCCGCCAGGCGCAAAGCCCCCGCGCCATCATCGAGCGGCTGCGGGAAGATTTTGTCCTGGGCGGACACAAAGCGGCCGCCATCGCTCTTGTGGAAGAACGCGCGGACATTTATCTGGTGTCCGACTGGCCGGACGAGGCCGTACGGGGCCTGTTCATGACCCCCTTCCCCAATGCCCAGGCCGCCTTTGATGCGGCAGTGCAGCGGTGCGGCAGCTCCGCCACTGTTATCGCCATGCCCTATGGCGGGAGTACCCTGCCCCGGGCAGAAACCTGAAACGGCCCGGCCGTTTTCCCCAATGGGTAGTTTTTCCGGAAAGGACTCTGAAAACAATGGATGAACATCAGCTGAACGATCCTGCACACACCACAGCCCCCGGCTCGGATGCCGCGCCGGAAACGGCACAGCCCGAAGCTGCAGAGGAATCCCCCCAGAAATCGGTCCTGCGCAGATTGTGGGACTCCACCGGCTACCTTCTGGTGCCGCTGGTATCAGTATTTCTCCTGCTGGGCGTAATTTTCTCTCTGGCCTGGGTGCCCACCGGCTCCATGGAACCGACGCTGCCCACCAAATCCTATTTTCTGGGCTGGCGGCTGCCCTATTTCTTCGGCGACCCCACCCCGGCACGGGGCGACATCGTCATGTTCCGCAGCGAGGAGCTGGGTGAGCTGCTGGTCAAGCGCGTGATCGGCCTGGGCGGCGACACCATCACTTTTGCCGACGGCGACGTATACGTCAACGGCGAAGCACTGGAGGAAACGTATCTTCCCGAGCAGCATATCACCTATCCCACCGGCGCAACCGAAGTGTTCGAGGTGCCGGAGGGCTGCATTTTCGTCATGGGGGACAATCGCACAGGTTCCTACGACAGCCGGGCCTGGCTCAATCCCTACATTCCCGTGGAGCAGATCCGTTCCCGCGCTTTGGTGGACATTGCCTTTCTGCCGGAGTGTACCTGGAAAGGCGTCCGCCTCCTGACCTGACGGACGGCAAACAGAGCGAAGGAACGCAGAAGGAGGCATTTTATGGACGAGCGAAAGCCCTACCGCCGGGCAAAGGTTCCGGCAGCAGACAGCGAAATCCGCGTGCGCCGCACAGTGTGCGACATTTGCGCCGCAGGCTGTAACATCGACGCCTATGTGGAAAACGGGACTGTCATCAAGGTCACAGGCTGCCGCAACAGCGCCTACGGCAACGGGTATCTCTGCGCCCGCGGCCATGCCAACCGTCCGTACATATATCATAAGGACCGTATCCAAACGCCCCTGCGCCGCATCGGGAACCGGGGCGAGGGTGCCTTTGAACCGGTATCCTGGGACGAAGCGCTGGACGAAATCGGAAAACGGCTGGGGGACTGCCGCCGCAAATATAATGCCAGCGCCGTAGCCTTCACCGGCGGATTCAGCCCCTGGAACCGTGCCGCGCTGCAGCGCCTGGCCTATTCCTTCGGCAGCGTGAACTATGGCAGCTCCTGGAGTCTGGAGCGCAGCGGCGCCGCCATTGCCGGCGGCGCGGCCGCAGGCTGCATGAGCCGTCCGGACATCCACCACGCCGGCGTGGTGGTCATATGGGGCTGCAACCAATACAACAAGGGCAACACCGTGGTGGATGACGCGCTGACGCAGAAGCGCGGCGCCAAGGTCATCGCCGTGGACCCCCGCACCACGGTGAGCACCTACCGCCTGGCAGATCTGCATCTGCGCCCCCGCCCGGGGACCGATGCAGCCCTGGCCCACGGTCTGGGCCGCATTTTCATCGAAAAAGGCTGGATTGACCGGCGCTACGTCGAGCAGCACGTGCAGGGCTTTTTCGACTACCGCGCCTACGTCAGCGATTTCACGCCCGAGCGGGTGGAAATGCTGACTGGTGTCAGCGCCCGGGAGCTGGAGGCCGCCGCCCATATGATTATGCGCAGCGGTCCCATGTCCATGCTCATCAGCGAAGAGGCGTTTTCTCAGATGCGCAGCGGCGTCCAGACGCTGCGGGCCATTGAGGCACTGTGCGCCATTACGGGCAACTACGATGTCCGCGGCGGCATGCTGCCCCACGCGCAGCCGAGCGTGGAGGAGCGCGTACTGCATGAGTTCGTCGCCGCCGTCCAGTGCAATGTCCCTCATGAAAGCGCGGGGAGCCGACGCTATCCGTTGTTTGCCCATTTCTCCCGCCAATGCCAGCTCTCGGACCTGAACCGCCAGATCCGGCAGGGTTCGCCGTATCCTATCCGCGCACTGTGTTCTTTCGGGCTGAACATCAACGGCTATCCCAACAACAAAAGCTGGACGACTGCGCTGGAGTCCCTGGACTTTTTTGTGGATACAGACCTGTTTCTGACTCCCACAGCAAAATACGCCGACATTGTACTGCCGGCCTGTTCTTCCTTTGAGCGGGAAATGCTGCATACTACGCCGGAACAACGCATTTACTACACGCCTCCCGTTATCGCCCCCCTGGGCCAGTCCCACGCCGATCTGGACATCATCTGCGCTCTGGCCCGCCGCCTGGCGCCGGAGGATACGCTGCTGTGCAGCGGCGCCGCAGCGCTGTACGATTATTGGCTTTCCCAGATGGACCTGTCTCTGGATATCCTGCGCCATGCGGACGAGCCAATCCAGCTGGCCCAGGAGCCATACCGTCCCGGCAGCTATACCTCTGCCGGCTACCGCACCCCCAGCGGGCGCTATGAACTGCGTTCGGGCCTCATGCTTCAAATGGGCTATTCCGCGCTGCCGGAATATGAACCGCCCCGCAGTGACGCGGAAATTCGGGAATTTCCTTTTGTCCTCTCAGTAGGAAACCGGCAAACGTTCGGGTTTCATTCCCGCACTCACCGCATCGGCTGGATCCGAGCCATGCAGCCCGCTCCCGCTGTGGAGATACACCCGGAAGATGCGCTGCTGCTGGGGATCACCGACGGCGACCGGGTGGAGATCCGCACAGCGCTGGGCAGCGTAACCATGCTGGCACAATTGACGCGCAGTATCCAGCGCGGAATGGTAAGCGTTCTGCCCGACTACGAAGAAGCCGACATCTGCTCCATTCTGCCCGACGACTGCGTGGATCCCTGCTCAGGCGTTCCAGCGTTCCGGATGATGAGCTGCAGCCTGCATCCGGCCCAGGCGTAACCTGCGCTTCATACTACAAAGCGGACAGCCGATCTCCGGTTTTCTGCCGCCGGGAAAGGATCCGCTCTGAACCGTTTATTATTTCTCTGCACCTGCAGGTGCTGTTGACATCGTACGCAATCATTCCGCCGCGGCGGAAAAGAGGAGGGCTTGATTTGGGTATTCACTGCGAAGTGCGCAAATGCACCGGCTGCGGTGTGTGCGCAGTGGCATGCATGGACGAAAAAGATATTCAGCCGCCGCTGCTGCGCAAGATCGTGCGCAAAGAGCGCATGGAAGGCGGCGAGCTGCAGCTCACTTTTAATTCCCAGAGCTGCTTTCACTGCGTCACCACCCGCTGCGCCACAGTTTGCCCCACTGGCAGCATTCTGCGCGACACGGAAACGGGCATCGTCATTCATGACAACGCCCCCTGCATCGGCTGCGGCAAATGCGCCACAGCCTGCCTTTTCGGCGCCATCTTTTTCAACACTGACCACATCATTCAAAAATGCGACGGCTGCATCGACCGCGTGCGGCAAGGGCTGCTGCCGGTCTGCGTGGAGGCCTGCCCGCAGCAGGCCCTTGAATGGGAGCCGGGCACCAAATAGCAGGCCGCACACAATCCACAAACGTTCGCAGTAGAAAAACATTTTGCATTGTCTCTATACTTCTCCTGCAGTCATTCTATTAAAAATCCGTTAAATCTGTCAAATAAAGCGCTCTTACTCCACTGCGTCCGGATAGATTTGCAACTTTTCACACTTTGTATTGCAAAACAAGCCAGTTTGTGCTATACTGGGTACCACGATACTTTGCACGGAGCCGCCGCGCCCGTTTCCGCGCGCGGGCCGCTCCTCCGGCCGCGCCGCGGAAACGGGCGCGGCGGTGATTTTATGATAAAGGAGAAGATGATATGACCGAACACCCGATCAAGAAGGTTCTGGTGGCCAACCGCGGCGAAATTGCCATCCGCGTGTTCCGCGCCTGCGCGGACCTCGATATCCGCACGGTGGCCATGTATTCCAAAGAGGATACCTACAGCCTCTTCCGCACTAAGGCGGACGAATCCTATCAGATGCCCGACACCCTCGGGCCGCTTGGTTCCTATCTGAACATTCCCGCCATTATCGACCTGGCCAAACGCCGTAATGTGGACGCTATCCATCCCGGTTACGGATTTCTGTCCGAAAACGCCGCTTTTGCCAAGGCCTGCGAAGAAAACGGCATCGTGTTTGTCGGCCCGCCGTCCCATGTGCTTTCCCAGATGGGCGACAAGCTTGCCGCCAAAGAAACGGCCATCCGCTGCGGGGTACCCATCATCCCCGGCGGCACCGAGCCGCTCAAAAGCGGCGAGGAAGCCTTGGAAAAGGCCAGGGAATACGGCTTCCCCATTATGCTCAAGGCGGCAGCCGGCGGCGGCGGCCGCGGCATGCGCCGCTGCGACAGCGAGGAGGAAGTGATCCCCGCCTTCAACCTGGTGAAAGGCGAGGCCGCCAAAGCCTTCGGGGACGACAGTATCTTCATCGAAAAATTTCTTGAGCAGCCCAAACACATCGAGGTGCAAATTCTGGCCGACCGATACGGCAACGTCGTCCATCTTCACGAGCGCGACTGCTCCCTGCAGCGCCGTTTTCAGAAGGTAGTGGAGTTCACCCCCGCCTTTTCTGTGGATCAGAAGGTGCGCGACGCCCTGTGCGCCGACGCAGTGAAGATCGCCAAGGCGGTGGGCTTTGTCAACGCCGGCACAGTGGAATTCCTGGTGGACCGCCAGGGGCACCATTACTTCATCGAAATGAACCCCCGCATTCAGGTGGAACACACCGTCACCGAAATGGTTACGGGCGTGGATCTGGTGCGCGCCCAGCTGCTGATCGCCGCGGGCAAGCCTTTGAGTGACCCCGAAATCGGCATCACCTGCCAGGAAGACATCCAGCCCCGGGGCTACGCCATCCAGTGCCGCGTGACCACCGAGGACCCGGCCAACAATTTCGCCCCTGACACCGGAAAAATCACCGCCTACCGTTCCTCCGGCGGCTTCGGCATCCGTCTGGACGGCGGAAACGGCTATTCCGGCGCGGAAATCTCTCCTTATTACGACTCCCTTCTGGTGAAAGTTACCTGCTGCGACAATACCTTCGCCGGCGCCTGCCACAAAGCCCTGCGCGCCCTGAGCGAAACCCGCGTGCGCGGTGTAAAAACCAATATCTCCTTTATCACCAATATTCTGACCAACGAGACCTTCCGTAAAGGGCAGTGCTATACCAAATTCATTGACGAAACGCCGGAGCTGTTCGATATCTCCGAGTCCCGCAACCGCGGCAACAAGCTGCTGGAATACATCGGCAATATCGTGGTCAACGATCCTCAGGCCGGCGCCAAAATGTATGAACCCTCCCGCGTGCCTGAGGTGGCGGGCGAGATTCCCGCAGGCTACAAGCAGTATCTGGATCAGCACGGCCCTGAAGCCCTGTCCAAGCTGGTACTGGGCGAAAAGAAACTTCTGGTGTGCGACACCACCATGCGCGACGCCCACCAGTCCCTGCTGGCCACCCGGGTGCGCAGCCGCGATATGATCCGTGCCGCCGACGGCACCGCCAAAATCCTGAAAGACTGCTTCTCCCTGGAAATGTGGGGCGGCGCCACCTTCGACGTGGCCTACCGCTTCCTGCACGAATCTCCCTGGGAACGGCTGGATGCACTGCGCAAGGCCATCCCCAACATTCCTTTCCAAATGCTGCTGCGCGGCGCCAACGCCGTGGGCTACACCAATTACCCCGACAATGTGATCCGGGAATTCGTCCGCCTGGCGGCCGAGGGCGGCATCGATGTGTTCCGCGTGTTCGACTCGCTGAACTGGCTGCCCGGCATGGAGGTAGCCCTGGACGAGGTCATCCGGCAGGGCAAGTTCGCCGAGGGCACCATCTGCTACACCGGCGACGTATCCGACACCACGCGGGAAAAGTACACCCTGAAATACTACGTGGATATGGCCAAAGAGCTGCAGAAGCGCGGCTGTCACGCCATCGCCATTAAGGACATGGCAGGTCTGCTGAAGCCCTATGCCGCCCGTGAGCTGGTCAAGGCGCTCAAGGACGCCTTGGAGATCCCGATTCAGCTGCATACTCACGATACCTCCGGCAACCAGAACAGCACCATCCTCATGGCCGCCGAAGAGGGCGTGGATATCGTGGATCTGGCCATTGCCTCCATGTCGTCGCTGACGAGCCAGCCCTCCCTCAACGCCGTTGTGGCCGCTCTGGAAGGACAGGAGCGTGACACCGGCATCGACCTGATGAGCCTGCAAAAGCTGACGGATTACTGGTCTGATGTCCGCCAGCGTTATGCCGAATTTGAATCCGACCTCAAAACGCCCGTCACCGACATCTACCGCTATGAAATCCCTGGCGGCCAGTACACCAATTTGAAGCCTCAGGTGGAAAGTCTGGGCTTGGGCGACCGCTTTGTGGACGTCAAGGAGATGTACAAAAAGGTCAACGACATGCTGGGCGACCTGGTAAAAGTGACGCCTTCGTCCAAAATGGTGGGCGATATGGCTATTTTCATGGTGCAGCATGACCTGACACCGGAAAATATTCTCGAAAAAGGCGCCGATCTGAGTTACCCTGACTCCGTCGTCAGTTATTTCAAAGGCATGATGGGCCAGCCCGCCTGGGGCTTCCCCGAAGCGCTGCAGAAGATCGTGCTCAAGGGCGAAACGCCCATCACCTGCCGCCCCGGCGAGCTGCTGCCGCCGGCGGACTTCGACGCCGCCCGCGCCCATTTGAAAGACATGACAGGCGACATAATCAAACTCAGCCGCAAGGATCAGGAAAAGCTGGGCGAAGCCATCCGGGAAAACAATATCGCCAACCCCACCGACCGCGCAGTCATCTCCTGGTGCCTGTATCCCAAAGTGTACGAGGAATTCCTGCAGAAGCGCCGCGAATACGGCTACATCAGCCGCTTGGGCAGCCATATCTTCTTCCACGGCATGGCCCCCGGTGAAACCAGCCTTGTGGAAATCGAGGACGGCAAGACCCTGGTAATCAAATACATCGGCCTGGGCGAACTGAACAGCGATGGGGAGCGCGCCGTGCTCTTCGAACTCAACGGCGTGCGCCGCGAGGTCACCGTGGTGGATCAGTCCGCCGCTGACCAGGTGAAAAAAGCCCCCATGGCCGACCCCGAAGACAAGATGCAGATCGGCGCCCAGATCCCCGGCGCCGTCAGCAAAATCTTTGTCAAAAAGGGCGACAAGGTCACCGCCGGCGAAGTGCTGGCTGTAATCGAGGCCATGAAGATGGAAACTTCCGTCCTGGCCCTGACCGACGGCGTAATCGACGAGATCCGCGTCAGCGCCGGCGATACCGTTAAGCACGGCGAACTTCTGATGACTATGAAAGAAGCCTGATCCATCCCAGACCAAACACGCCGATCTGCCTCATAAGGCGGATCGGCGTGTTTTTTATGTTTTGCATTTTAAAAAGTTTTTTGGCAGCGGGCCTCTTCCGACACCGCAAGCTGACAGCAGGCACTGGGGCACACTCCAAGCCGGCGACGGCGGACTGAAAAAAGCAGCCCCTTCAGGAAAAGATCCCGAAAGGGCCGCCCGGCGTTCATTGGCAGCAATCGCCGCCGGCCGTTTCAGCCTGCTGCTCCAGCAGCGCCAGAATCTCATCCAGCTCTGCCTTCATGGCGCACAGGACCTGATTCTGCCCCGCCAGGGCACACAGGATGGATTGTACCGGCTCACACTGCCCCTCCCGCCGGCGCTCGATAGGGTGGGAATAGCGCCGCGGCTCCGGCGTACAGGGTCCGCCGCGCGCGGAGGCAGGAACCGGCCTGCCGTTTCTGCTTTGTTCCATAACGGACGACCTCCTTTTCTCTCGATCAATCCAGTGTATGCGCGCGCAGAGCGGCTTGCGCCCGCTATTTCTTTTTTCCATTCAGAAAGAACAGAGATCTGGAGCGGGACAAAAAAGAAGGGGCCAAGCCCCTTCTTTTGCTTAAAATACCACTTGCAGCAAAAACATATACAACGCCGTGGCCGTAAAGATCGACAACAGGTTGTTCCCTTTCCACCAGTGCAGCGCCGCGGCCACCGTTACGCACACAAGCTCCGGAATACCATGGCTCGCGCTGGTAAAGGAGACATTGCGCAGGCAATAGATAATCAGCATCATGATGATTGCCGGCGGCAGCACACGGCCCAGATACAGCACAATCCTGGGCGGTTTTCCGCCGCGATCAAAGAGCAGGAAAGGGAGGAAGCGGGTCAGAAACGTCACGCCGGCCATCACCGCAATGCTGAGGGCCGCCTGAGCAGGCGTTAGCGCCATTCTTTCTCCACCTCCTGAGGCAATGCTTCCGCTGCGCAGGCAGCATTCCTTTTTTCTTCATCCAGCGTGCCGCGCAGGCTCAGCAGCAGCACCACAATGGCGCCCAGCGCCGGCAGCAGGAAATTGTCCGGCCCGATGAGCGAAAGCGATACAAACGTGCACACGCCGCCCAAGAGAGCGGGAAGATGCCGCTTGTTTTCTTTCCACTGGCCCACGGCAATGACCACAAACAGCGCCGTCATGGCAAAGTCCACGCCGGTGGTATCAAACTTCAGCAGAGCGCCGGCCACAGAACCGATGACGCTGCCGATGATCCAATAGCTGTGATCCAGCAGCGCGATGGCAAAGTAGAAATCCGCCGGCTTCATGCCCGAAGGCACCCGCACAGAAGAAAGCAGCGCATAGGTTTCGTCGGTCAGTGCAAAAATGAGATAAAATTTGCGCAGGCCATGAATCGTCTGAAATTTTTCCAGCATGGACAGGCCATATACGATATGACGGAAATTCAGCAGCAGCGTCATCAGCGCCACCTCGGACAGCGCCGCCCCCAGCTGCAGCAGCGAAACGCCCAGATACTGACCCGAACCGGCATAGATGGTCAGGCTCATAAAAAAGGACCAGATGAAATTATAGCCGATGGCTTCCAGCATCAGGCCGAAGGCAATGCCGATGGCCAGATACCCGATCAGCACCGGCACCGTGACGCGGAAGGCCGCGGCCCAAACATGGCGGTTCAAGGTTCTCACACTTCCCGGAAAAAGATTCTGCGCACAAGGCGTATTCTTTATTGTACCGTTTTCCCGCCAAAATGCAAGCCCCGATGTGCGAAAAAGTACACCGGCCAAAGGCGGAGGCGCCCCGGACTGGGGCGCCTCCGCTTTTGGCTTTCAGATGCCTTTGTATTTTTTCCGGGTGGCCATGCCGCCGCGGATGTGGCGCTGGGCCTTGTTCACGTCCAGTACCGCTTTTACCTGATCGTACAGCGCGCGGTTGAATTTCGGCAGACGTTCGCTCAGATCTTTATGAACCGTGGATTTGCTGATGCCGAATTTCTGAGCGGCGGCGCGGACGGTGGTCCGGTTCTCTATGATGTATTGAGCGAGCGTGACGGCACGCTCCTCGATGTTTCCCTTCAAGCAACAACACTCCCCGCCTGTTTCTGCTCCAATCTATGCAGGGCCGGGCGGGAATATGTATTTTCAGGCGGCAGCGCGCCCCTTTTCTTTTGGCAGCGCTCATGCTATACTGTGAAAAAATCCCCAACATCACAGAAGGAGGCCTTTCTTATGGCACAAACAACCTGGAAACGCTCGGCCTGCCCTTATGACTGCCCCGACGGCTGCGGCCTGCTGGTGGAAACCGACGGAAAATGCGTCTACCGTGTCAAAGGCGATCCTGACCATCCCGTGACGCGCGGCTTCGTGTGCCGCAAAATGCAGCATTACGAGCGCACCGTCCACAGTCCCCGGCGCATTCCCACGCCGCTGCGCCGGGTGGGGGAGAAGGGGAAAGGCGAATTCGTTCCCATCTCCTGGGAGGAAGCCGTGGATGAAATCACCACCCGCTGGAAAGCCCTGATCGCCGCTTACGGCGCCGAAGTGATCCTGCCTTATTCCTATGCCGGCACCGAGCATCAGATTCAATACGGCTGCGGCGAGGCCTTTTTCGGCCGTCTGGGAGCCAGCCGGCTGGAGCGCACCATCTGTGCCAAAGCCAAGGACGCAGGTTTTGAACAGATCATCGGCGCCACGCCGGGGCAGAATCCCCGGGATCTGTCCCACTGCGACTACATTATTATTTGGGGCAGCAACGTGACAGCCACCTGGATCCACGCCCACTCGGAGATCCTTGCGGCCAAAAAGAACGGCGCCCATGTGGTGCTGATCGACGTATATGCCACGCCCGCCGCAGCCCTGGCCGACGAAGTGCTGCTGGTGCG
The DNA here is from genome assembly GCA_020555865.1 of bacterium 210917-DFI.7.65. GTDB lineage: Bacteria > Bacillota > Clostridia > Oscillospirales > Oscillospiraceae > Pseudoscillospira. The sequence goes on from JAJCJJ010000003.1 coordinate 39,014, forward strand.
TCCGGGGACGGACGCTTTTCTGGCCCTGGCCATGGATCGGCTGCTGCAGCAGGAGGGGCGGCTGGATCGCGCTTTTTTGGACCGACACACCCTGGGCGCAGCCGAATTTCTTGCCACGCTGGCCCCGTATACATTGGAAGCAGCCGCGCAGACCACCGCCGTGCCAAAAGAGACAATCGCCTCCGTGGCCCGGGGCTTTGCCGCGGCGCGCTCCCCGGTAATCCTGTTCGGCGCAGGCATGTCCCGCCACGGCAACGGCGCCATGACCATCCGCTGCGTCACCACCCTGGCGGCGGTGACGGGGGCTTTCGCCAAGCCCTTCGGCGGCATCATCGGCAACGCCTCCAGCAGCGCGGCGTACCGGGACGACCTCGTTACCCGGCCCGATTTTCAGCAGCGCCGCGTGCGCAGCATCAATATGGGACAGATCGGTTCGGCCCTGACGGAGTTGAACGACCCGCCCATCCTGAGCCTGTATGTCTACAGTTCCAACCCCGCCTCCATCGCCCCCAACCAGAGCGCCGTACTCCGGGGCCTGCGGCGGGAGGACCTGTTCACCGTGGTGCATGAGCGTTTCCTCACCGACACCGCCAAATATGCTGATATCGTCCTGCCGGCGGACACCGCCATGGAGCACGGCGACCTGGCCGCTTCCTACGGCAACCTCTGCATCCAGAAAACCGACCCGGTGATCGCGCCTCTGGGCGAGAGCAAATCCAACTTTGAAACGTTTGCCCTGCTGGGCCGGGCCATGGGCTTTACGGAGGACTATTTCCATCAGACCAATGAAGAACTGAAAGATGCCGTCCTGGCCGCCCCTACCCCTTGGCGGGAGCGCCTGAGCGCCGGGGCAAAGGAGCAGTTTGCCCAGGGCCGCGCCGTGCTGCTGCCCCAGGACGATCCCTGCGCTTTTGCGACCAAGAGCGGCAAGCTGGAATTCCTGCGCCCGGAGCTGCCCCATCCGCTGCCCTGTTACCTTCCGGACCCCAGCGGCAGCTATCCGCTGCGCCTGGTGGTGGCTCCCCATCAGGCCACGCTGAACTCCTCCTTTTCTGAACGTGACGAGTTGGTGCAAGCCCGCGGCCCCATGCGCCTGATCCTGAACGCAGCCGACGCCGCGGCCCGCGGCATCACCGACGGGGCGGTGATCGACGTATGGAACGACCTGGCCCATGTGCGCTTCTATGCCGACGTGCGCAGCAATGTCGCCCCCGGCGCCGTGGTGGCCGAGGGGGTGTACAGCGCGGAACAGTCCCTGAACGGCCTGACCGTGAACGCCCTGCTGAGCGACGCCCTGACCGACGGCGGCCGCGCCGCCACGCTGTGCGGCAACACGGTGGACGCCGCGCCGGTGTGACAAAAGCGGTAGTTTTTCCCGCGCTGTTCACAGTTTATTGACACATTTCCCGGGAAATACGCTATAATAGCCCCAACAACATGCTCCAGAAAGGATCCCATTTCCATGAAAAAATTTCTTTCCCTCCTGCTGAGCGCCGCTCTGGCCGCCCTGGCGCTGACCGGCTGCGGCACGCCGCAGGGCGAGCCTTCCTCCGCCGGCGAAACGCCTCCCATCACCGGCACGGCGGCCCATTTGAATATCCTGCTGCCGTACGCCGCCAGCTCCGCTGTGGTGGAGCAGCACAGGGATGGCTTCATTGCTTCCCTGCGCCACGAGCTGGCCGACCGGGGCTGGGCCGTGGAGGACATCACCCTCAGCGTGGCTCCCACCGCCGCCGCCAGCGGCAAGGCCCTGGACGACAGCACCGCGGATCTGGCCATTCTGCCAGCCAGCCAGTACTTCACCTACAGCGACGACGTGGATCTGCTGATGACCGCCACAAAGCCCGGCGTCAGCGTCAACTCCCTCAACGCCGCCGACTGGAACGGCAGCGCCGAGCACCCCACCTATACCGATGAGGACTGCCCCTACAGCCGCACCCTGATCTGCGCCACCAATTCCGAAACCGGCCGCGCCCTGGCCCAGTCCGCCAAAAACGGCACGCTGACCTGGGAAGAGCTGTCTGCGGCCAAATGGATGTATGCCAAAGCTTCCTCCTCTTCGGACTTTTTCTACCCCGATCTGTGGCTGAGCGAACAATTCGGGAAAACCCTCGAAGATCTGCCGAACCTGCAGGCCATGGACGGCTACGGCGCGCTCTTTTCCGAAGCCTCTGCCGAAGAGGCGGACGTGATTGTGATTCCCGCGGACCTGCGCATCGACTATGCCGAAGCCTGGCAGCTCGCTGCCGATGACATCGATTCCACCGGAAAAATGGGCTTTGGCCACGAGGACAGCATCTTCAATGAAATCCAGGTTCTGGGCGTTACCGCGCCCATCTGGGGCGACGTGATGGTGCTGCGCGCCGGCGAAGAACCCTTTGGCGACACCGACTTCCAGTCCGCCCTGCTGGGAGCCATGGACGCGCTGGAAAAGGACAGCGACGCCCGCGCCATCTGGGAAAGCTGCGGCTACACCGGCTTCACCGCCTCCGGCGGCAGCCACTACGACAACATTCGGGACCGGACCGTGTTCGGCACCGGGGACTGATACACAGGGCACATACAGAAAACGGGAGTACGGAATCATCCGTACTCCCGTTTTTTTAATCCAGGGCACCGCAGTCCCCGGCTCACTCTTCGATGGCTTCGTCCGCCTCAATCAGCCCGTAGCCGCCGTTTTTGCGGGCATAGACAATGCACAGGGCATTGTCATTTTCCCGGCGGAACAGGAAAAAGCTGTGGTCGAGCAAATTCATTTGCAGGATGGCCTCCTCCGCGCTCATGGGCTTGATGGAGAAATGCTTCTCGCGCACGATCTGGAACTCGCGCTCCTCGCTGACCTCCGGCTCGGCGGCCAGGACGGAGGGATCGAAAGCGCCCTGACGCAGGCGCTTCTCCAGGCGCGTTTTATTCTTGCGGATCTGGCGGTCGATATATTCCTGCGCCGTGTCGATGGCGGCGCGCATATTTCCTTCCTTGTTTTCCTCCTGGGCACGGAAGAGCGTATTTCCGCCCCGGATGGTCACTTCGACCACGCAGCGGTTGTTTTTCTCCACAGAGAAGGTGACGTTGGCCTCCGCTTCATTTTTGAAATAGCGATCCAGCTTGGAGATTTTTTTCTCCGCGTATTCCTTAACCGAATCGTTCAGGTCAACTTTTTTGCAGGTAAATGTGAACTTCATACAATTTACTCCTTTCGTCTGCGGTAGCAGGGGGACTTGTGCTGGTTGTATTATACCACGCCGCAGCACGCTTTTCAATGCGCAGTTTTTCTCTTTGGCGGACAAATGTCCGCCAATTTTTATTAGGAAATTGTAAAAATCCTGTCCAGTCTTTTTCGTTTGCTGCGTCCTGTTCATAGAAGACCCCTCCGGCAACCGTAGACATCCATAGACATCCATATCGCTTTCAGGTATTTTATAAAACAAATCTTCGGAATTTCAAGGGGGGATCGCAGTATGTTTTCATTAACAGCATGTCTGGCATTTCTGGAAAACGAGAAAGATGAGGAGGCTTTTCTCCGGTATTACGAACGCTATCACCGCCTGGTTCTCTACGAAGCCGAAAAGATCGTGGGTCCTTCGGCCGCAGAGGATGTGATGCAGAATACGTTCGTGTACATTGCCAAACACTTTTCCACCTTTCGCAGCGGGAGCAGCAAGAAAGTTACGCATCTTGCCGCACTTTGTGCCCGGCGCAGAGCGTTGGACTATCTTCGCCGGGATGCAAAACAGGCCGGCCATCCCGCGGGTGAACCTCCGGATGAAGATACCGACAGCGTGTTCGCCGACGCGGCGCTGGGGGTCGAACGCAAGGCGCTGCTGCGCGCGCGCCGCAGATCGCTGCATGTGGTCCGCAAAACGCTGGTGGCGGCTGTCATCGTGCTGTCCATGCTGTTTGCCACGCTGATGACCAATGCCGAGATGCGTGCCGCCGTGGTCAACACCCTGATCGAATGGACGGAGAATTTTGTCCGGATTCAGTACGAAGTCGAGGGCAAAGGGCCTGCCGTTCTTCCCGAGGGTTATGGGCCCCACTATATTCCGGATGGGTTTGTGTATCAGGAAGAACTATCTTATTCATACAGCACCAGATTCTCTTACGCTTATGAATCAACAGATAGAACTTCTATGTTAAATATCGAAGTAGGTATTGCGCAAACTCTTTCTGGTTATGTAATGGATAACGAGCATATTGACTATGTGCCAGTACCGTTCAATGATGTAACTGCTTATCTCGGTACATTCCGTCAGCACGATGGTTACGTATTGTTATGGACAAAAGACAACATCGAACACCAAATTTATCTGGAAAGCTCCACCATCCCACTGTCTGAAGTGTACCGCATTGCTGAAAACATCTACTAATACATTATATATATAAGTAGAAATTGAGTAGAAACAAAGTATATAGCAGCAAATCTGTTCCAGCAGACGCATGGCATATCTCTGCCATGCGTCTGCTTTTTGCACAAATACAGCCCCATCAAATTGTCATAAATTACAAATTCTTGAAAATACGAAAATTTTTCCCAAAAACTTGTCCAGTAATTTTCACTGGCTGCGTATAGATATCCGGAATGTGTCGCGACACTCCAATACTTTAAGATCAAGAAAGGATCGATTACTTATGTACACAAGAAAATTCACCGCATCCAAATTGTTCGCCGTTGTATTGGCGGCCGCCATGCTGCTGACTATGACGGTCAGTGCCTTTGCAAGCGAAATTCAGCCTTATTATGATACCGAAATAGTAATGAGTGGTAGTGTAGACGTTTCTAACCAACTTTATACTGTTTCAGTATTAGGTCCCACCGATATCACCAAAACAAAATTCGACGCAACTCTATACCAAAAGCAGCTCATTGGACGCAAAGAAATCAGCACTATGTCAGCCAGTACAAACAGTTACAAATGTTTTAGTAGCAAAAGCGCTACAATTGCATCCGGCAAAACTTACATAATCGAAATCAGTGCACAGGTGTATTACGACGGTGCATGGCATGATGCGGAAGGCACAATCACCGCAAAAACCTGATGAATCAAAGGTAATGCTGAATTATTACCGCTAAATTGCTGCTTTACACAAGCAGTCACCAACCGATTCCCCCCGCCATGGCTCCGCGCAGATAAGCGGAGCCGGACAAGCCGGGGATGGGGGCAGCGTCTCCCATCCCCGCAAAATCGGTTCCGGAAAGGAGAACCGAGCGCCCGCCGCCGGCGGGCGGATGGAGTCCCAGCCCGTCGGGGCGTCCTGTGGGCGCCACGCTGGCGCCTCCGCAAACGACACGCTCCGGCTGGCTCTCTGCGGCAGCTTCGCCGGACGGATTGAGCGGCAGCCCCCGCGTCCCTTATGCGGCGCGGGGCTGTGCGCCGCCTGCACCTGCAGCGGCCGTCCGGTGCGGTTTCATAAATCGCTGCCGAAAGCACCGGCAGAATAATGCATTTCCACCAAAATAATTCGACACTTTTCGACACATTCCACAATGTGAAATTCATTGCGTCGTTTGCCGGAGTAAATTGGGATATTCTTCCTTTCGAAAGGGGGGATTTCTGATGTCATTCCGGGTTCAATTTTCCCACGATGTGCTTTGTGCCCGCCAAGCGCGAAACTGGACACAGCCGTATGTGGCCGATTCCATTTCCATTACGCTGCGCCAATACCAGAATATTGAAAGCGGCAGATGCACACCGCGCACGGATACTTTTTTGAAATTGGTCTATCTCTTTGGACTGGATATTGAAAAATACAAGAAAGGATTTATTCTTCATGTACCTTTACCTGCTTACAGAAAGTGAATTTGTTTTACCCGATACCGGCCTTTGCCGCTGCTTCGGCCTTCGCGTCGTTCGAGTGCAGAAGGGCCGCGTGGAAGAGCTGCTGCTCCTGCCCGACATCTCCGCCGACCGCTCCTTTGTCATGCACCTGGCGCAGCTGTTTACCAGACTGCAGCCCGCGCCGGTTCATTTGCGTGATATCCTGCAGGATATGCTCTAAAACGCAGCCTGGCCGCCCAACGCGGAACAGGAGCAGCCACAGCCCCATATTTCCCCCGGCCTGCGCCGCCGTTTCGGCAACTGGTTGCCGCCCGCACCCTTCGGTGCAGGCGGTTTTTTCATGCTGTTCGGGCGAATTTGTTCGTGACAGCGGGGCAAAAGGGTAGTATAATAAATTGATTTGGTATCGCTGCCCGAAGGGCGGCAGCGCAAAAAATACAAACCGGAAAGGAGCGCTCGGCAGTGAAATTTCAGCAGTGGCATATCCACGCCTCGGACGAGGGCGCCGTGCGCGCCCTGATGGAAGCCGGCTATCCCTATCTCATTTCCACTGTGCTTGCACCCAGGGGCGTAAACGCGCCGGAGGAAGCGGAGTCTTTGCTGCACTGCGGCGAACGCCTGACGCTGGACCCGCTTTTGATGCGCGACATGGACAAGGCCGTCGCGCGCATCCGCGCCGCCGTGGCCAGGGGCGAAAAAATCGCCGTGTTCGGCGACTACGACGTGGACGGTATCACCGCCACCTGCCTGATGACCGACGCCCTGCGCCGCGCCGGGGCGGACGTGACCTATTATATCCCCCACCGTCTGGATGACGGCTACGGCCTCAACACCCCGGCGCTGGAAAAGCTGCGCGCCGAAGGAGCCGCGCTGATCGTCACAGTAGACTGCGGCATCACCGGCGTGGCCGAAGCCGATTTCGCCCGGGACATCGGCCTGGATTTGGTAATCACCGACCACCATGAGTGCCGCGAGGCGCTGCCTCAGGCCGCCGCCGTGGTGGATCCCCACCGGCCGGACTGCCCCTATCCCTTCAAAAACCTGGCCGGCGTGGGCGTGGCGCTGAAGCTGGCCATGGCTCTGGCGGGGCCGGAGGGGGCGGAGGATGCCTTCCGGCGCTACTGCACCCTGGCCGCCATTGGCACGGTGGCCGACGTGATGAGCATGACCGGGGAAAACCGCACCATCGTCCACTGCGGCCTGCAGGCTCTGCCCCAATCCCCCTGCATCGGGCTGCACGCCCTGCTGCGTCAGGCGGGACTGGAGGGCAAAGCCGTCACTTCCACCTCCATCGGCTTCGTGCTCTCGCCCCGCATCAACGCCGCCGGGCGCATGGGCCAGGCGGACACGGCGGCGGAACTGTTTCTCACCGGCGACAGCGGCCGGGCGGAGGAACTGGCCAGGGAACTGTGCGAACTCAACCGGGAGCGCCAGCTGGTGGAGCAGCAGATTTTCGCCGAGGCCGAGGCGCGCATCGCCGCCCTGCCGGAGTGCGAGCGCAGCGCGCTGGTGCTGGAAAGCGACACCTGGCACCAGGGCGTGGTGGGCATCGTGGCCTCCCGCCTGAGCGAGAAATATTCCTGCCCCAGTTTTATGATCCATTTGAGCGGGGAGGTGGGCAAAGGTTCCTGCCGCAGCTTCGGCGGCTTCAACCTGTTCGCCGCCCTGGAACAGTGCCAGGAACTGCTGCTGGGCTTCGGCGGCCACGAGCTGGCCGCCGGCTTTACCATCGAAAAAGAAAACATTCCGGCATTCCGGGAAAAAATGAATGAATGTGTGCGCCGCAGCTTCGGCGCAGCGCGCCCCGTCTCCTGCCTGGAGGTGGATGCTGTAATCACCCGCCCGTCCCTTCTGAGCCTGGGCGAGGTGGAGGCTCTTTCCGCCCTGGAACCCTACGGCGCAGACAATCCGCGCCCCCTGTTCTGCATTCAGGGGCTGACGGTGGACAGCCTGCAGAACGTGGGCCAGAACAGACACCTGAAGCTGCGCTTTTCCAAGGGCAATGTGCAGCTGGACGGCATCTTCTTTTCCGCCACCGCCGAGACCTGCGGGGCAGGGCAGGGGGACCGGGTGGACGCGGCGTTCTATCTGAACGTGAACGAGTTCCGCTCCCGGTGTACCGTGCAGCTGCAGCTGGCGGACCTGCGCCTGTCCCGGGAACCCAGCGTGCGGGAGCGGGAAGATCTGGAACGGCTGGGCCGCTTTTTCGGCGGCCAGGGACTGACCCCCCAGGAGGCCGTACACCTGCTGCCCGAACGGGTTCAGTTCGCCGCCTGCTGGCGCGCGCTGGATCGTTTCCTGCCCCCGGAGGGGGCGCTGCAGGCGGCCTATCTTCCGCTGCTGCGCAAGCTGGAAAAGGGTCTGGGCGGCGTGGATCCCTTCGCACGCGCCGCCGTGTGCCTGCAGGTGTTCTGCGAGCGCGGGCTTCTGCAGATGGAAGGGACAGGGGACGAGCGCAGTTTCGCGCGCGTACCCATTTCGGGCAAGGCAGATCTGGAAGCCTCACCCTATCTACAGACATTGCGCGCCATACTCGGCAGGAGGTGAGAGACCATGACGGCAGAAGAACTCAGCAGCGTCAACGAACGCTACGAAGCCCTGGAGGCGTCTATCCGCACCTATAACCCCAACGCGGATTTTGACAAAATCCGCCGCGCCTTTGCGTACGCCCGGGACAAACACATCCACCAGCGCCGCAAGGACGGCTCGCCCTATATCACCCATCCCCTGGCCGTGGCCCAGGTGGTGTCCGACATGCATCTGGACAGCGAGTCCATCATGGCCGCCCTGCTGCACGACTGCATCGAGGACACCGACGCCACCCATGAGGAAATCGCCAAGCTGTTTTCCCCGGCGGTGGCGGAACTGGTGGAAGGCGTGACCAAACTGACGCGGGTGCAGTATGTCAGCAAAGAAGAAGAGCAGATGGAAAACCTGCGCAAAATGCTGATGGCCATGAGCAAGGACATCCGTGTCATTCTGGTGAAAATTGCCGACCGGCTGCACAATATGCGCACCATGGACTACCAGACCGCGGAAAAGCAGAAGCAGAAATCCCTCGAAACCATGGAGATTTACGCGCCCCTGGCCCACCGCCTCGGTATGCAGAAGGTGAAATGGGAGCTGGAAGACCGGTCGCTGCGCTACCTCGACCCCGTGGGCTACCGGGACATCAACGACAGGCTGGAAGTCCACCGCGCCGAGCACGAAGCTTTCATGGCTCACATCCAGAGCCAGATTGAAGAACGCCTCAAAGAGATTCAGGTGGATTACACCAAAGTCTACGGCCGCATTAAGCACACATACAGCATTTACCGCAAAATGTATTCCCAGGGAAAAACCCTTGAGCAGATTTACGACCTGTTCGCCTTCCGCGTTATCGTAAAAACCATTCCCGACTGCTACAACGTCCTCGGCGTGATGCACGACCTCTATAAACCCGTGCTGGGCCGTTTCAAAGACTATATCGGCACCCCAAAGCCCAACATGTACCAGTCTCTGCACACCACGGTCATCGGCGACGAGGGCATCCCCTTCGAGGTGCAGATCCGCACCGAGGAAATGCACCAGATCGCCGAATACGGTATCGCCGCCCACTGGAAATACAAGCAGAACGGCCAGGGCGCCGGCAGCGAACACACCTATGAATGGGTGCGCAAGCTTCTGGAAAATCAGGAAAGCTCCGACGCCGAGGAATTTATCCACAATTTGAAAGTGGATATGTTTGCCGACGAGGTGTTCGTGTTCACCCCCAGCGGCGACGTGGTGAACCTGCCCGCCGGCGCCACCCCCATCGACTTTGCCTACTCCATCCACTCCGCCGTGGGCAACTCCATGGTGTCCTGCAAAGTGAACAACCGCATCGTCACTTTTGACTACCCGCTGCAGAACGGCGACATTGTGGAAGTGGTCACCTCCAAGGCCGCCCACGGCCCCAGCCGCGACTGGATGAACATCGCCAAGAGCAGCGAGGCCCGCAACAAGATCCGCCAGTGGTTCAAGAAGGAAAAGCGGGAAGAAAACGTGGCCCGGGGCAAGCTGAGCTTTGATTCCGAGCTCAAGCACGCCGGGCTGACCCTGTCGGAAATCACCACTTGGGAAAACCTCCCGGCGGTGCTCAAAAAAATGTCTTATGGCTCCATCGACGATCTGTACGCCGCCATCGGCTACGGCGGACTTTCGTCCCTGAAAGCCGTCAACCGCATCCGGGATGAGCTGTGGCGCGAGCGCCGCACCGCCCAGGCGGCCCAGAAAGCCGCCGAGATGGAAGAGCTGTCCCGCAGCGCCGCAGCGCCGACTCCGGCGCCGCCCGTCAAGCGCCACAGCGAAAACGGCGTCATTGTGGAGGGCCTGGGCAACTGCCTGGTCAAATTCGCCAAGTGCTGCGCCCCGGTGCCCGGCGACCCCATCGTGGGTTTTGTCACCCGGGGCTACGGCGTGTCCGTCCACCGGGCGGACTGCCCCAATGCCCGCCACAACAGCAAGGATCCCGAAGAAGCCGCCCGCTGGGTCAAAGTCGCCTGGGGCAGCGACACCCGGGAGAGCTATCAGACCAGCCTTGAACTGGTGTCCAAAGACCGCGACGGGCTGGTGCTGGATATTTCCGCCATGCTTTCCACGGCCAAGGTGCGGGTGCTGACGTTCTCCTCCCGCGGCATGCCGGATGGCTTTGCCATCACCTCCATCGTGCTGGAGGTCACCGGCTCGGAACAGCTGGAACTGCTGATGAAAAAGCTCAAAGGCATCCAGGGCGTTATGGACGTCAAGCGGCCCACAGGCTGAGGGCCGTCCTGCGCAGATATTCTTACTGCAGAAGATCCGCCGGGCGGACCGGAGGTTCGGCGTCTGCGGTCGGGCGGAAATCGGCTGCGATCTGCCGGAAATCCTCCGGCCGCGCCAGCTCCATACCCAGATAGACCCCGTGGGCAAATGCCTCGCAGCAGCATTGATCCCGAAACAGCAGCACCGCGTCAAACATCCAGGCGCATCTTTTTCGGCACCGGCAGGGAGCGAAGCGCCTCCGTGAGCCAGCCATCGTCAAAAGCCGCCTGCTGTTCCAGAAACGGCGCGGCATAATGATAAAACAGCCATTCGTAAGATGGGTTCATGGCAAATACCTCCTCTTCAAAAGCATAACATCATATTATGATGTTTTTATTTAATATACACATCATAAAAAGATATGTCAAGGGGTGTATTATGGAAATACTTTTACCTGGTTTATCCGTCCGTTTGAAAGCGCTCCGTCAGGAAAAGGGGCTAAAACAGGTGGAAATGGCCGCTTTTTTGGAATGCACCGAAGGCCATTATCAAAAAATTGAATACGGCAAAATCAATCTCCCGACATTGACGCTGATCAAATTGGCTGATTTTTTTGATGTTACCACAGACTATCTTCTCGGCCGCACGGAAAACCGCGCCGTCAACCGGTAAACCGCCGCATCGCTTCCCCGCCCGCACCCGTCAGCGGCAGCGGCGCAGGCGGGTAAACCAGTCCGCACAGCACCAAGGTGCTGCCATCAGACCATCGACACAAAGGAAAAAGGAGCAGCTTTCCTCACGAAAGGAGAATCCAACCATGCGCGCAGTCGTCACAAGAGTATCCTCCGCCTCCGTCGCCATCGGCGGACAGGTGAGGGGACAAATCGAACAGGGCTTTCTCGTGCTGCTGGGCGTCGGTCCCAACGACACCGAGGAAACCGCCGTCAAACTGGCGGAAAAAATCTGCCGTTTGCGGGTTTTTTCCGATGAAAACGGGAAAATGAACCGGGATCTGGCCGCCGTGGGCGGAGCACTTCTGGTGGTGTCTCAGTTCACGCTGTACGCCGACACCAAGTCCCGCCGGCCGGGTTTCACCGGCGCGGCCAAGCCGGATCTGGCCGCAGCGCTGTATGAGCGCTTTATGGAAGCCTGCCGGGCGCAGGGTTTCCCCGTGGAACACGGCGAATTCGGCGCGGATATGCAGGTCGAATCGGTCAACGACGGCCCGGTAACCATTTTGTTTGATACAGCGCAGCCCTTTTAGGACACTGCAGAAATGACCCTACAAAAAAGGAGGACGAAACAATGGAAGTAAAAACTTATCAGGTGGGCCAAATCGGCACCAATTGTTATTTCGTGGGCGACGAAGCTTCAAAGAAAGGCTGCATGATCGATCCCGGCGACGAGGCAGAAAACCTGATCCGCCTGTGGGGCGCTTTCGGCTACGAGCTTTCCGCCATTCTGGTAACCCACGGCCACTTTGACCACACCACCGCCCTGGCCGCTGTGGCCGCGGCTTTCCCCGCCACCCCGGTCTATATCCGCCGCGAAGACGTGTGCGAGGGCGGCCGGCCGGAATTCTGGCAGTGCGCCCATGTAAGCGGCATGCGCTATGTCAAAGACGGGGACACCATTGCCGTGGGCAACCTGATCTTCACCGTGATCGAAACGCCGGGCCACACCCCCGGCGGCGCGGTATTCAAAACCGCCGGCGCGCTGTTCACCGGCGACACCCTGTTTGCCGGCAGCTGCGGCCGCGTGGATTTTCCCGGCAGCGACTGGGGCCAGATGTGCGCCTCCCTGCGCCGTCTGGATGCGCTGGAAGGCGATTATACCGTCTATCCCGGCCATGAGTGGAGCACCACCCTCTCCCGGGAACGGGCCGGCAACCCCTATATCCGCTCGGCCCGGCAGCTGGGGAACATATGAAACTAACTCTGACCGGCCACAGCTACAAATACGCCGTGGAACAGATCATGACCGTGCTGTTCCCCGGCGAAAAACCAGACTACGGCCAGTGGGACCGCAGAGAGGAAAACTGCGCCGCGGTGGAGCTGTCTGAAGGTCTGGTATGGGTCACAGCCACCACCCGGCTCAACCGGAACGGAACGCGCGCCATAGGCGTCAGCCGCGCCCTGCGCTCTGCCCTGGAAACCGATGAACTGGCCCGGGACCGGGTATGTCAGCGTATCCTGAAGCTGAGCTTCTTTAAAGCCGCTGTCACCCTCACCGGGGAAATCCCCCCCTGGGGCGCGCTGACGGGGATTCGCCCGGCCCGCATGCTCACCCGCATGATGGATCAGGGCATGGGCGAAAAAGAGGCTCTGGCGGCCCTGTGCGCGGAATACTTTGTCTCCCCCGATCGGGCAAAACTGTGCCTGTCCACCGCCCGGGCCAGCCGCAAAGCCCAGGCGGCGCTGCGGGAGGATGAATTTTCCCTGTACGTGGGCATCCCATTTTGTCCCACCCGCTGCGCCTACTGCTCCTTTGTCAGCGCATCGGTGGAAAAAACGTTTGCCATGATCGGGCCGTATCTCGACGCTCTGTGCCGCGAAATCGCCTTGATGGGCAGCGCAGCGGCGGAACTGGGGCTGAAGGTCAAATCCCTCTACATCGGCGGCGGCACGCCCACCACGCTGTCCCCCGCACAGCTGCAAACCCTGCTGCGCGCTCTGGCGCAGCACTTCGACCTGTCCCGCCTGTGTGAATACACGGTAGAAGCAGGCCGGCCCGACACCGTGACGGCGGAAAAACTGGCCGTGCTGGCGGAAAACGGCGTCACCCGCGTCAGCATCAATCCCCAGACCATGGAAGAGGCCGTGCTGGAGGCCATCGGCCGCCGTCACAGCGCCACAGACGTGTACCAGGCCATGGAGCTGGCCAAAGCCTCCGGCATTCCCCACATCAATATGGACCTGATCGCGGGCCTGCCCACCGATACGCCCGAAGGTTTTTCCCGCACGCTGGACAAATGCCTGGCCCTGGCGCCGGACAACCTGACCGTGCACACCCTGGCCCTGAAAAAAGGCTCGCGCATCCTGCTGGACGGTTTGCCCGTTCCCGGCGCAGCCGAGGTGGGACAGATGCTGGACTACTCCGCCGCGCACCTGAGCCAGGCGGGTTATACGCCTTACTATCTGTACCGGCAGAAATACATGTCCGGCAATTTCGAGAACGTGGGCTGGAGCAAGCCCGGCGCCGAAGGGCTGTATAATATCTATATTATGGAAGAGCTGCACTCGATCCTCTCTGTGGGCGCGGGCGGCTCCACCAAACTGGTGGACCCGCGCACCGGGCACATCGTGCGGCACTTCAACTGCAAATATGCCAAAGAATACCTGGAAAAACCGGAAAAATGGACCCAGAACCGCGCGCAGTTCTTCGCCTTTGAGCGCGCGCTGCTCCGCGATTACGGCCTGCTTCCGGAGGAAAACACGGAAGGGAGCGATTCTTAACATGGAACACGAAGCCTTTTGGAAAACACTGGACGCCGCCCGCGAGGCCGCGCAGAGGGCCGGGCAGTCCGCTGGCGAGGCGCTGGACGCCCTGTCTGCCGCCGCCCGGGACGCCGATCTTTACGAGCGCTGCCGCGCCGGCGCAGAATACCTGCAAAAAAAGTTGGGAAACTTTCGTCCCGAAGTTCTCCTGATTCTCGGCTCCGGCCTGGGTTTTCTGGGCGATGAGGTGGAACACCCCGCTTTTGCGGAGTACAGCGCCATCCCCTATTTCAAACATTCCACCGCGCCGGGCCACCGGGGCCGCTTCGTATTCGGCACCCTTCGCGGCAAACGCGTGGCCGTGATGCAGGGCCGGATGCACACTTATGAAGGCTGGTCCATGGCTGATGCCGCCCAGGGCGTGCGCGTCCTGCGCCTGCTCGGCGCACAGACGCTGATCGTCACCAACGCCGCCGGCGCAGTGAACACAGCCTTCCATGCCGGCGACATTATGCTGATCCGCGACCACATCAAGCTCTTCGGTGGCAGCCCTCTGACCGGACCGAATCCGGAGGACCTCGGCCCCCGCTTCCCGGACATGACGCACGCCTACACTCCGGCGCTGCAGGAGGCCGCCCGCCGGAGCGCCGCAGAACTGGGACTCACGCTGCGCGAAGGCGTTTACATGTTCTTCCCCGGACCTCAGTATGAAACGCCGGCGGAAATCCGCGCCGCCCGCATTCTGGGCGCAGACGCCGTTGGCATGAGCACGGTGCCCGAGGTCATCGCCGCCGCCCATTGCGGCATGCAGGTGCTGGGCCTGAGCTTGTGCACCAATATGGCCGCCGGCATCCTCGACCGCCCCCTGACCGAACAGGAGGTTTTTGATGCCGCCGAGGCCGCCAAGAAACCCTTCTCCAACCTGATCCGCACGACACTGGAAAAACTGTGACACGATGCGGGGCGCCCGGAGCGCACCGATTTGAAACGAAAGGAAGGCAAATAACATGACCACTCTCTTCTCCCACGCAACGGTTTTGTGCATGGACGAGGCAGGCACCGTGCTGCAGGACGGCTATGTCCTTGTCCGCGGCCGGGAGATCGCCTACGTCGGTCTCATTCGGCCTCAGGAGCGCGCCGACCGCGAGGTGAACGCCACCGGAAAAGTACTCATGCCCGGATTTGTGGACGCTCACACCCACCTCACCATGTCCCTGATGCGGGGCTATGGCGGCGGCCACGACCTGCAGACCTGGCTCAACGACTACATCTTCCCCGTGGAAGCCAAACTGGACAGCCGTGCCGTGCGCGCCGGCACCGCTCTTTCCCTGGCCGAAGCCATCGCCGGCGGCGTCACCTCCGTGTCCGATATGTATTACTTCTGCGACGATATTATCGCCGAAGTCGTAAAAAGCGGCATCAGCGCCAACATCGCCCGGGGCGCCACGGTGTTCACCGAAGATTTCTTTCCCGAAGCCTACCCCGCCTGTGCCGAAACCCGCCAGCTCACGGAAAAGTGGCACAACTACAACGACGGGCAGATCAAAATCGACGCCTGCATCCACGGCGAATACACCTCCAATCCCAAGCTGTGGACCTGGATGGCTGACTTTGCCCGCAGCCACGGCCTGCAGATGCACGTCCACCTGTCTGAAACCAAAGCCGAGCAGGAGGGCTGCCTGCAGCGCCACGGCATGACCCCCGCCGCCGTATTTGAGCGCTACGGTCTATGGGACACCCCAGCCATCGCCGCCCACTGCGTGTGGACCACTCCGGAAGACTGGGAAATCCTCCGCCGCCATGGTGTCACCGCCGTGCATAACCCGGCGTCCAACATGAAACTGGCCTCCGGCGCCGCGCCGGTGGCACAGCTGCTCACCGCCGGCGTCAATGTGGCACTGGGTACCGACGGCATGAGTTCCAACGACAACCACAGTATGTTTGAAGAAATGAAGCTGGCCGCGCTGCTGGCCCGGGTGACGAGCCTCGACCCCCTGGCTCTGCGCGACGATACTGTGCTGAAAATGGCCACTGTGAACGGCGCCCGCGCCCAGGGCCGCCACGCCGGCGTGGTGGCCGCAGGCTATCAGGCGGATTTGATCCTCGTGGATCTGCGCGCGCCGAACCTGCAGCCCTGCCACGACGTAAAGTCGAATCTGATCTATGCCGCCAACGCTTCCAATGTATGCATGAATATGGCGCGGGGAACGATCATATATGAAAATGGGAACTTCCTGACGCTGGATCTCGATGAGATCCTGCGGGAAGTGGAACGCTATGCCGTTCCCAAACTATTTTCCTGACAGGCCCGCCCCAGCGCTGCGCGGGGCCGTCCTGGACAGACCGGGAGGACGTCGGAGCTGATGGGGCATTTTTCGCACAAACAGAACTTTCTCGGTGGCGTGGCCGTGCTGACCATGGCGGTGGTGGTGGTGAAGCTGATTTCCGCCGTGTATAAAATCCCTCTGGGCAATCTGCTGGACGACGAGGGTATGGGGCATTTCAATATCGCCTATAATGTGTACAATTTTCTCCTGCAGTTGTCTACCGCAGGCTTTCCCCTGGCGCTGAGCAAAATGACCAGCGAGGCCATGGCCCTGGGGCACTTCAACCAGGTGCGGCGCCAGTTCCGTGTGGCGGCAGTCCTGTTTTTTGTGCTGGGTGCGGCGGCTTCCGCCGTCATGTTCTTTTGCGCCGGCCCTCTGGCGGAGCTGATGAACGACTCCCTGGCTTATTATCCCATTAAGGTTCTTTCCCCGGCGGTGTTTTTCGTGTGCCTGATCGGGTGTTTCCGGGGCTATACCCAAGGCCGGGGCAACATGGTACCCACAGCGGCTTCCCAGGTGCTGGAGGCCACCTTCAAGCTTTTCATCGGCCTGGGGCTGGCCTGGTATGTGCTGAACACGCTTTCCGTCAGCGTGGAGATCGGTGCGGCAGCCGCCATCTTCGGCGTGACCGTCGGCTCGGCGGCGGCGGCGCTCTTTCTGATCACCTGGCTGCTGCGCCATCGCCTGAGCAGCAGAAGCGGCGAGCAGGCCCAGCACGCCGGTCCGATTCTCAAAAAGCTGCTGCTCATCGGCGTGCCCATCACCCTTGGCTCCAGTGTGATGAGCATCATTACACTGGTGGATCAGACGGTGGTCATGGCCCGGCTGCAGAACGGGCTCGGCCTAGCCGAACAGGCGGCCGCCGCGCTGTACGGGCAGTATACCTTCGGCATGACTCTGTTCAACCTGCCGGCCACCTTTGTCTATCCGGTCACCGTCAGCCTGATTCCCGCCGTCAGTGCAGCGCTGACACGCCAAAACACGCTTCAGGCCAACCGCATCATCTCCTCTTCCTTTCGACTCATCGCATTGTTCTCGCTGCCGGCGGGCGTTGGGCTGTCGGTGCTGGCTCAACCGATCCTGCAGCTGTTGTATCCAGCGGTGCCGGACACAGCCGCAGCCGCAGCCTATCATCTGCAGATCCTCGGTGCGGCAGCGGTATTCGTCTGCCTGATGATTCTGACCAACGCCATCCTGCAGGCCTGCGGGCGGGTGTATATCCCCATTGTCACCGCTCTGATCGGCGGTGCGGTGAAAATCTCCACCACCTATACCCTGTGCGGCAATCCTGTTTTCGGTATCAAGGGCGCGCCCATCAGCACCACGGCATGCTATGCCGTAATCGCCGTATTGAACCTGTGCGTTTTGGCCGCCGTGCTGGGAAAGAGCCGCCCCCGCTATCTGCCTTTGCTGTGCAAACCCGCGCTGGCTGCGGCACTGATGGGCGGGTGCGCTCACTTCGTCTTTCGTTTTCTGCACACGGCGGCAGGTCTTTCCCCGCAGTGGGCTGTTCTGGCCGCAATTGTGCTCGCCGCCAGTTTTTATGCTTTTCTGGCCCTCCTTCTGCGCATGGTCACACGGGAAGATCTCGCGTTGATTCCAAAAGGAGAAAAAATTGCAAAAATCCTGCACATTCGCTGAAAAACGCCCCTCCCGCCGGCATTTGCGTCGGTTTTTATCCACCCGGGGGCGTCAAAAGACGGTATAAGCCGTTCAAAATTGGAAAAAATGATTGCAAAGAGAGAAAAATTATGGTAGATTTTGAATTCCGGGAACACTATACCATAGACGATCTGCGTCGGATCGTCGCCATCCTGCGCCACCCCGGCGGCTGCCCCTGGGACGCCGAGCAGACCCATGAAAGTCTGCGCCGCTGTCTGATGGAGGAATGCTGCGAAGTGCTGGAGGCCATCGACCGCAGGGACGACGCCCTTTTGTGCGAAGAGCTGGGCGACGTGCTGCTTCAGGTGGTATTCCACGCTTCTCTGGCCGAGGATACGGGCCGGTTTGATCTGGACGCTGTGGCGGACGGCATCTGTAAAAAGATGATCTTCCGCCACCCCCACGTATTCGGCTCCGCGTCGGCGGACACCACGGAAGAGGTGCTTTCCAACTGGGATACCCTCAAACGTGAGGAAAAGGGCATCGAAAACGATGCGGACGCGCTGCGCGCTGTAGCGCGGACGCTGCCCGCCCTGTGGCGCGCGGAGAAGGTTCTGAAAAAGGCCGCCAAAGCCGGCTTTGCCTGGCCGGATATCTCCGGTGCCATGGACAAGCTGGCCGAGGAACAGGAAGAACTGCGCGTGGCCGTGGCAGAGCACACGAACATCCGCGAAGAACTGGGGGATGTGCTCTTTGCCGCCGCCGCTGTGGCCCGCTATGCCGGGATCGACCCTGAGCAGGCCCTGCAGGAGGCTACCGACAAGTATATCTCCCGCTTCGCCTGCATGGAACGCAGCGCAGCCGAACAGGGCCGTTCCATTGCCGGCATGCGCCTGGATGAAATGATCCAGGCCTGGAACCACGCAAAACAGAAACTACAACATGATACACAGGAGGACAAAAACAATGAATAAACAGGAACTGATCAGCGCAGCCGCTGAAAAGACCGGCTTTTCCAAGAAAGACACCGAAGCCACCGTCACCGCCGTGCTGGAGACCATCATCTCCGCTCTGGAGGACAACGAAAAGGTCCAGCTGGTGGGCTTTGGCTCCTTTGAAGTGAAAGAGCGCGCCGCCCGCATCGGCCGCAACCCCAAAACCAAGGAGGCCATCGAGATTCCCGCTTCCAAAGCCCCTGTCTTCAAGCCCAGCAAGGCGCTCAAGGACATTCTGGCCAAGTAAGGAGCCTGTGTCATGCGGCTGGATAAATACCTGAAAGTTTCCCGCCTGATCAAGCGCCGCACCGTGGCCAACGAAGCCTGCGATGCCGAGCGTGTCAGCGTCAACGGCCGTCCTCAGCGGGCGTCTTACGACGTGAAGGTGGGCGACCGGATCTCCATCCGCTTCGGTGAAAAAACCGTCACGGTGGAGGTGCTCTCCATCAGCGAGACTGCCGGCAAGGCCGACGCGCCCACTTTGTACCGCGAAGTGGCGGGCGAATGATTCATATCCGAACCGATCCCTTCATAAACTGAGGATAAGCTCAAGTTTATGGAGGGATCTTTTTATGGCCTATGACGAGGGCGCGCTCTCCCGCGCGCATCATTATCTGCACATGGAGGGCCGCGAACAGCTCACCGTGGCCGGGGTAGAGGACGTGGACCGTTTCGATGAAACCGGCATTGTGATGACCACCAGCGCCGGCGTGCTGATCATCACCGGCAGCAACCTGCACATCGGCAAGCTGAGCCTGGAGGGCGGCGAGCTGCATGTGGACGGACAGATCGACTCGCTCGCTTATGAGGACGACCGGCGCCAGGGCGGCGGGTTCTTCTCCCGCCTGTTCGGGTGAGGGGAAATGGAGATTTATATTTCCCAGCAGCTCGCGCTTTTCTCCGGCGCCGCCCTTTTGGGCGCCGTTCTGGGACTGGCTTACGACCTGCTGCGCTCCGTGCGGCGGCGCTGGCAGCGTCTGCTGGCCGTATGCGACGTGCTGTTCTGTCTGGCCGTAGCGGCCGGTTCCATCGGCTACACACTGCGCGCCGCCGGGGGAGAGCTGCGGCTCTACCTCGCCGTGGGCATGGTGCTGGGAGCGGGGCTGTATTTCCTGGCTTTCAGCGCGCTGCTGCGTCCACTGTGGGACTTCTGGATCGATGTGGCAGCGTCCTTTCTGCATCTTTGTGCGCTCCCGCTGCAGCTGGGCAAAATTTTTTTGCAAAAAGTCGCCCGGCGCCTGAAAAAACTCTTTCATTTTTGGTATAAATGGGTTAAAATATTGAATTATAAGTGGGCGTTCATTCTTGTCCGCCGCAATCGGGAAAGGAGCCGGAGCCATGAAAGAAGCACAGGAACATCCCCGCAAGTCAAAGTCCGGCGCCGCCGGCATTCTGACAAAGGTCGTGCTGGTGGCCGTACTGGCGTACGCAGGCGCCACGCTGCTGCACCTGCAGAACCAGCTGCAGACCGCCCGGGAGCAGGAAACACAGCTCGCCGCCCAGGTGCAGGAGCTGCAGGACAAAAATAACGCCCTCCGCTCGGACATTGCCGCCTCCGGCGATCCGGACAAACTGGAGGACGTGGCCCGCAGCGAACTGGGCATGGTAGAGAGCGGCGAAAAAGTATTTTACGAAACCGGTTCTTAAGAGAGCAGAAACCATCAAAAAGAGAAAGACAGGGTCACCTGGCGAAGGGAGTAACAACAAACAATATGGAGCTTGGCGTAGGGAGCATTTTGGAAGGCAAAGTCACCGGCATCACAAAATTTGGGGCATTTGTGTCCCTGGGGGAAAACAAGTCCGGCCTGGTGCACATTTCAGAGATCGCAAACACATATGTCAACGATATTCATGAGCACCTGCAGGAAGGGCAGGCCGTGAAGGTCAAAGTGCTGGCCATTGACGAAAACGGCCGCATCAACCTATCCATCAAGCGTGCCTTGCCCAATCCGGGCCAAGGGCAGGGGGGTGTCCGCGGCGTTCAGGGCGGGCGTGGTGCTGCGCACCGCAGCGCAGGCAGCGCCCAGCGCCCGGGTTTCACCAGGGGCGGCGCCCGGGCTGCAGCGCCCGCCGTTCCCATGACGGCGGAGGAATCGTTCGAGGCAAAGCTGAAAGCCTTCATGACGGAATCGGAGGGGAAGATTTCCGATTTGAACCACTCCATGGACAAGCGCGGACGGCGCAGATAAGCAAAAATGCACAGCGCCTGCGCTGTGCATTTTTTCGATGCAGCATACTTTCCTCCGGAGGCAACAGATGCGTCCTAGGTTTTCCGCACAGGCAGAACGGCACGCCGCAGCAGAAACGCACTGCATCCGCACTCCGCGCTGCGCCGCAGGGCAAATTTCCCGGCATGCAGATCCCCGGGAACCCCGCGTTCCAGATTCCCGCCGCACAGCGGCGAACAAAAAAACACAGATATTTTGAATCCTGCGAAAGGGTGTGAACGAGTTGTTGATCGTAAACGCGCAGATCCTTCCCGTGGTGGGGGAGGAAATTGCGCAGGGATTCCTGCAGATCGAAAATGGAAAAATTGTCTCCCTCGGGCCGATGGCGCAGGCTCCGGCAGACAGGGAACGGTACGATGCTGCCGGCGCGCTGGCCCTGCCCGGCTTTATCGACGCCCATTGCCACCTGGGCGTATGCGGCGACGGCCTGGGCATAGAGTCCGACGAGTGTAACGAAATGAGCGATCCGGTCACCCCCCAGCTGCGGGCCATCGACGGCGTAAACCCCATGGACCGCTGCTTTGCTGAAGCCGCCGCCGCAGGCGTCACCTGCGTGCTCACCGGCCCGGGCAGCGCCAATGCCATCGGCGGGCAGTTCATCGCCATGAAAACGGCGGGCCGCCGCATCGACGATCTCTGCGTGCGCTTTCCGGGCTGCATGAAATTCGCCCTGGGAGAAAATCCCAAAATGACCTACGGCGAGAAACGCGAAACACCCATGACCCGCATGGCCACCGCCGCCCTGATCCGGGAAGAGCTGTACAAAGCCCGGGAGTATATGGACAAGCGCGCCCGGGCAGAAACCGATCCCGACGCCGACGCGCCGGACTACGACGCCAAGCTGGAGGCCCTGGTCCCCGTGCTGCGGCGGGAGGTGCCCGCCCATTTCCATGCCCACCGGGCCGATGACATGCTCACCGCCATCCGCATCGCCCGGGAATTCGATCTGGACTATGTTCTGGTGCACGGCACGGAAGGGCACCTCATTGCCGATATCCTCGCCGCCGAGGGCGCCCGTGTGATCTGCGGGCCGCTGCTCACCGACCGCAGCAAACCGGAATTGTCGCATCAGACCATTGAAAACCCGGCCCGCCTGGCCCGCGCAGGCATTCCGCTGGCCATCTGCACCGACCATCCGGAGCTTCCGATCCAGTATCTGCCCCTGTCCGCCGCCATGGCGGTGCGCGCAGGACTGGACAAGACGGCAGCATTGCGCGCCATTACCATTGACGCAGCGCAGCTGGCCGGCGTGGCAGATCGCGTAGGTTCCCTGGAAGCGGGCAAGGACGCAGACGTCGTGCTCTGCTCGGCTCATCCTTTTTCCATGGACTGCACCATTCAGGCCGTCTTTATCGACGGAAAACAGACAGGAGTGTGAGTGCGTCATGCGCGAAATCGACTGTGAACAAATCATACTGGCAGTAAAAAACCTGTGCATCAACGCCAACTGTTTCCTGCCCGCCGACGTGCGCCGCGCCCTTGACGCGGCCCGGGAGAGCGAACAATCCGAGGTGGGCCGCGCTATTTTGGGCGATCTGGCGGAGAACTACCGCCTGGCCGACGCCGAGCACCTGCCCATCTGCCAGGACACCGGTATGGCCGTGCTCTTTGTGGAGCTGGGACAGGAGGTACACATCACCGGCGGCCTGCTGGAGGACGCTCTGAATGAAGGCGTGCGCCGGGGTTACGTGGACGGGCTGCTACGTCTGAGCGTGGTAGCCGACCCCATCCGCCGGGGCAACACAAACGATAACACACCCGCCGTGATCCACCTGCGCCTGGTGAAGGGCGACCAGCTGAAAATCACCGTGGCGCCCAAGGGATTCGGCAGCGAAAACATGAGCGTGCTGAAAATGTTCAAGCCTGCCGCCACCGTGGAGGAGATCGAAGACTTTATCGTCTCCGCCGTGGACCAGGCCGGTTCCAATCCCTGTCCGCCCATCGTGCTGGGCGTCGGCCTGGGCGGCACGTCGGAACAGGTGATGGAGCTGGCCAAGCGCGCTCTGCTGCGCCCGGTGGGTCAGCCCCACACCGACGCGTTTTATGCCGATATGGAGCGGCGGCTGCTGGAGAAGATCAACCGCCTGGGCATCGGTCCTCAGGGTCTGGGCGGCATAACCACGGCTCTGGCGGTCCATATCGAAACCGCCCCCACCCACATCGCCGGCCTGCCCTGCGGGCTGAATCTGAGCTGCCATGTGCTGCGGCACGCGGAAGCAACGCTGTAAAAAAGAATCACGCACACCGGAAAAGGGAGGCCCATCATGAAACGACTGTTCACCCTGTTCTGCGCAGCCGGACTGCTGCTCGCTTTGGCAGCCTGCGGCCGGCAGGCCGAAGAACCGGCCAGCACCCTGAAGCCCCACGTCTTTTCGGCGGAAACAGAAACCATAATCGATCTATTGACGGAAGCAAACGAGGCTTTCTGTCTTTACGACTACGACGTGGATGAGACCATTCGGAGCTGCCGCACCACGCTTTGGTCCTACGAAAACGGCGCGTGGGTCAGCAAGGCCCAGTCTGCCGGAAACCTGAGCGCGCAGCAGGGCCAGTTCGGCTTCTATCTGGACCGAAACGGATCCTATACCGGCTATGACATCCAGGAGGATGGGCATACGGCGTACTGCTATGAAGGATCTCTGCCCGTTTTTGAGGAGAGCGCGCCCTCCGGCTCCTCTGTCAATCAGAATGAGCAGGAGATCGTACCCGGCCAGGAAATCTGCCTGTATGTCCGCCTGCGCGCCCCCGACGGAGCAGATACCGTTGCGTTTTCCACCGAATCCTTCCGCTCGTATCCCTGCAGCGCTGGCTGCGCCGTCACCATAACTTTTTACGATACGCTGCTGCCGGAGGACCCATAAAAACAAAACAGGAGCACGGGGCCTGCAAGTCCCGTGCTCCTTCTTTTTTTCCTTTGTTCCCGCGTTACGTTCCCCAGAGATACTTGTCCGCGAAAATATTCATGCTGTCGCTCCGGGCCGTGCAGATCAGAACCACACGATAAGCCCGCGCCAGCGCCACGGCGCGGTCGGTGGGAACCGCATTGCTGGCCAGCAGCGGCACGCCTGCGCGGATGGCCTTTTCCATCATATCCGCCGGGATCCGGCCGGAGGAAAAGAGCACGCACCGGCGCAGATCCACGCCGTCCATCAGGGCGCGGCCCACAGCCTTGTCCAGTGCGTTGTGGCGGCCGATATCCTCGCAGCAGTACAGAATCTCCCCGTCCTGCATCAAAAAGCAGCTGTGAATCCCGTGGGTGGCGCGGTACAGCGGGGCGCCGGCGTGAAAGGCCCGGCCCAGCGCATAGATCCAGCGAGGCTCCCAGCGGAAGTCGCCCCGCCGCCGAAGCGCCTTTTCCGCACCGTCCGCCGCCAGCGGAGCGGACAGGTTCGCCGGACCTCGCGTAACCGCCTCCGCCTGTGTGCCTTCGGCGCTGACCGCAATAGAGCACACATCCTCTACCCCGGCAATGCGTCCTTCGGTATACAGATGCCCCAGCACCAGAGCGGAAAGCTCTGTGGGCGTGCACACCAGCGTTTCTTCCGGCACACCGTTGAGGAAAAGCTTCATATGGTTTTCCTGCAGGACTGTGCGCTCTTCCCAGCGCGGAATGGCCGTCATAGGGTCGATGCGCACCATGTCCTGCTCCACCGCGCCGCGCGGCGCAGTGCAAAGATCGATGATCTCCATGGCCCGCACCTCAGGTATGGGCCGCCCCGTCCAGAGTCAGGGCATCGATGGCGGCGCGAAATTCCGTGGAATCGCGCACGGTGAGGTAAGAGACGGTGCACAGCTTTCCGCCGCGCACAAAAGCGTAGGCAAAGCACAGCCGGTTGTTCCCGCTGCTGTCGGCAGCGCGGAATTCATAGCGGTAAGCCGGCACACTGCCGAAGGCCACGTCCTTCGCCGAAACGCTGGCAATGTTGACCACATAGCCCAGCGTCTGCAGATCCTGCGCCAACAGCTCCTTTACCTCGCCCTTGGTATACTGCACCACGGGTTTGGCCGGATTCAATCCTTCCACTGTCCGCACCGCCGCTTCGCAGCGGTACGCCCCGGAGGCGCTGGTCAGCCCCGCGCGGCCCTCCGCGCTCTGTGCGTCCCGGCTGCCGGGCAGATACACTGTCAGGCCACCGATCAGGTCGGACAAATCCTTCCGGTCCAGCACCACAAAGCGTTTGCGCTCTTTGGGCAGGATCATCCGCGCAGCCAGGGCGGACAGTTCGGCGCGGGTGATCGTTGCCTCCGAACGGAACGCGCACTCCGGCCCGCTGCCGGTCAGCACCCCGGCATTGTAGAGCAGCAAAATGGAATGATAGTATTTCCCCTGCGGCACATCGGTCAGATGATCGATGCGGTTGACGGCGTGCAGCTCCGCCGGCGGGAGGGCGTCGGCAAAGAGGTAAGCCACCTCTGCCCGGGTGGCGGCGCGGGTATAATCGTCAAAATCCCCCGCCTGGATCAGCCCTTCTTTCACGGCATACTCCACATAAGGCCGGTACCAGTTTGCGCCGGAACCGCTTTTCACGGCGCTTTTTCCATTGTTGTACACCTCGTGGATCCGGCAGGACAGCGTCAGGGCTTCGGCCACACTGACCGTGCCCCGGGGATTGAACTTCCCGTACGTCCCCTGCATCAGGCCGTACTCATAGCAGATCTTTGCGCTGTCGGCATACCACGCGCCGCTCCACACGTCCTTGAATTGGCCCGTGTAGGAGGCAGTCTTTTGAAAGTTGCTCATATGCTCGGCCGCCGGCGCCACGGCGCACAGCCCCAGGGCCAACGCCGCGGACAGGACCAGCGCCGTCAGTTTGCGCATCTTCATGGCTCTTTTCTCCTTCTCTTTCGTATCAGCAATACCAGAACCGATTGTACAGGATATTCCGGTATTTGGCAAGAAAAAGCGCTCGAACGGCGGCGTCAGCGCAATGTCTGCAGCACTTCCACCATGTTTTCGGCAAACAGGCGCGCGGCATAGAGCGCCTCGTCCAGCGAATTTCCGGCAGCCCCCACCTCCACCAGCAGCGATCCGGTGGTGGCGTGTTCGTTGTAGCGGGAATTGCGCAGATACATCGGGCGCATCAGGGTGGGGTAGTCCTCCAGCAGGTTCTGCTGCAGGAGCACAGCCAGTTTGAGGTTCTCCTGCCAGTGGCCGTGGGGCAGGCCGCTGCCGTCGCTGCCCACCACAATGGAGAGCTGCGCCGCGTTCTTCCCATTCACATCGGAAATCACCTTATAGGTGTTGCCGTCGCTGTCTTCAATGGCGTCCCGGTGGATGTCCAGCACAAAGTGAATGGAGGGATATTTTTCAAGGTAGGCCTGGATGGACGTTTCCGCCCGGTCATACGCGTCATTGTAGCCTGCCGCATCGTAGAGCGTGCGGTCATGGAGCACTGAAATACCCGCCTCTTCAAACACCTCGGCAATTTCATCGCCCACCCGGACCACATTGTAATCTGTGTCCTCGGTGCGGGTGGCGCCGTCGTCGTTGTATTCCTGTCCCTCCGGCATGGTATAAGATTCCGTAGCGTGGGTGTGGAGAATCAGGATTTGCGGCATCTCGTCCGTGAATACCGCTGCGGGGCGCGTTTTCATCAGCGCGTCCAGATCTACGTTGTAATCGGTGGTATTGGAGATATACACATCCTTCCACACCAGATACCCCGCGCTGTTGGTGGGATGAATGGTTTTCGCAGGCACGCCGTTGTCGTTGTCATGATTCACCTCTGCGGCTTCATTGTCCTCCGGATCGATCACTGTGCCCTCATGGGTTTCATCGGGGCTGGCGGCGCTGTCTCCTTCCGCTGCGCTGTCCTCCTGGGCAGCGGCCTCCGCCGCCGCGCGGTTGCTTTGCAGCATGGCGCTGTCCTGCATGGCCAGCGCGGTCAGCACGCCCAGGGGCGAGCGTTCCTCCGTACGGTCGCTGTTCCAGGCAGCCAGTTCCGCGCGCAGCACCGCCGCACCGATGCTGCCGGCCGTAATCTCCCCCCAGCCGCCGGCAGCGCCGGCAGCCAGCACAAACGCAAACAGCGCCATGGCCAGCGCCGCCGCCCGCCGTGGGGCGGCCTGTCCCTTTTTTTGTCGCTTCATCGGTGTAAGCACTTCCTTTATCCTGATCGTGATGCACCATCCTATGCACAGATTCACCGAAGTATACCGCCTTGCAATTTCCAGGGGAATGTGATAGTATCACACTATTCCCATCCGCCTTTGACCGGCCTGCGCTGCACTTCGGCCGCCCCACTCTGGAGGTGCTCATGAAAAAGAAAGAAAAACCCGGCGCACAGTTCCGCACCGTGGAAAACAAGCGCCTGATCTCGGCGCTGTATATCCTGCTGCGCATTTCTGTGGTGATGGTGCTCATTGCCCAGGTGCTCAACGGAAACTTTGAAAACGTGATGCTCTGCGTGCTGACGCTGATTCTGTTCACGCTGCCCTCCCTTATCGAGCGCCGGCTGAAGATCGACCTGCCCGACACGCTGGAAATCGTTATTCTGCTGTTTATCTATTCCGCAGAAATTCTCGGCGAGATTCGGGCATTTTATGTCATTTTCCCGTTCTGGGACACCGTTCTGCACACCTTGAACGGCTTTTTGTGCGCGGCGATCGGCTTTTCGCTGATCGACCTTTTAAACCGAAGCAAAAAATTTACGTTTTCCCTCTCTCCGCTCTACGTGGCGGTGGTGTCCTTCTGTTTTTCCATGACCGTAGGCGTACTGTGGGAGTTTTTTGAATGCGCCATGGATCAATTCTTTTTCCTCGACATGCAAAAAGACACCGTCATCCCCGCGATCAGCTCCGTGCTGCTGGATCCTGCCGGCGGCAACCACCCCCAGCTGATCAACGGTATCCGGGACGTGATCATCGTCTACGGCGACGGCACGCAGCAGGCGCTCGGCGTGGGCGGCTATCTTGATATCGGCCTTCTGGATACCATGGAAGATTTGTTCGTCAATTTCATCGGCGCCACCGTGTTTTCCCTGGTGGGCTATTGCTATATCAAACGCCGCGGACAGGGCAAGTTTGCCCGTCGCTTTATCCCTCGCATTCTGGAGGACGCAGACAGCAATTCCTCTGAAAAAGAAAAACCGTAAAAAAAGGTCTCCCGGCAGCCGCCGGGAGACCTTTTTAATGTTCTTTTCAGGAATCTATCTTCATCGTCCGCTTTCCCGGCAGGGCCAGGAGAAAGATCGTGGAAACCACCAGCGCAAAGCCGGCGTAATCCATGGGAAGGAAGGGGACATGGAGCCAAAACACCGAGAGCAGCGTGGATACCAGCGGCTCTGTGGCGCTGAGAATTCCCGCTTTGGCCGGCCCCCCACCAGCGCCACGCCGGTAAAATACAGCCCGAAACACAGCACGCTGCCCACCAGTACGATCACGGCAAACGCCGCCCAGGCCGGCGGGTCAAAAACGCCTTCCATATGGCTCCAGGGACGGCGCAGCAGACATAAAAACACCCCTGCAATCACCATCCCCCAGCCAGTGGAGGTCAGCGTGCCGCATTCGGCCGTCAGGCACCGGGGCTGCACAGAATAGAGCGCTGTGGCAAACGCCGAAACCAGCCCCCAGAACAGCGCCTCCTTTGACAGCACCAGCGTGGAGGGATCGCCGTGGGTCGTCAGCAGAAACGTGCCCAGCGCCGCCAGAACCACGGCTATCGTTTCGTTGGTTTCCGGCAGCCGCCGGGCGCGCAGAGCCACCCACAGCACAATCAGCACCGGGCCGAGGTAGCACAGGATGGTGGCCGTGGTGGCGTTAGCCGCCCGAATGGTCGTATAGTAGGAATACTGGCACAGTCCGATGCCCAGAACGCCGAACACCAGTACGTCGGCCCGGTTCCGCCCGGAAACAAACACGCGCAGCAGGTTCTGCCGCCCCTCCAGGCCGGCGACCAGCAGCAGCATCAGCACCCCCGCCAAAAGGATGCGCAGCGGGATGATAAAGTCCACGCTCCAGCCGCGCTGATCGAATAAAAACTGGCCACACACGCCGGCCACCCCCCAGGCCGCGCCCGCCAGCAAACAGCACAAATATCCTTTTTTCTGCGGGGAACGTCCCCGCTTCTGCACCGTCGGCTCCTCTGCAGCCGCCGATTCTTTCACTGCCGGGCTTTGTGTGCACTTTATTGTTTCCATCAAAGCGGCTCCTTCTGTTTTCCATTTTTCCATGCGGACGCTGTAAACCTTTTACCGTGTCCCTTCCAAGGCAAAAAAGCGCAGGGCGTTTTCCCAGGTAATACGCTCCGCTTCTTCTGCACAAATCCCCTTGATTGCCGCAATCCGCTCCGCCACATAGGGCAGATAGCGCGAATCGTTGCGCTTACCCCGGAAGGGAACCGGTGCAAGATAAGGGCTGTCCGTTTCCAGCAGCAGCCGGTCGAGGGGGGCGTAAGCCGCCACTTCCGGCGCTTTCCGGGCATTCTTAAAGGTCAGCGCCCCGCCGAACCCCAGATACCAGCCCCGGTCCAGCAGTATTCTTGCATCCTCCACCGAACCGGAATAGCAGTGGAACTCGCCGCGCACCCCTGGAAAAGCGCGCACCATGTCCATGCAATCGCCGTGGGCGTCCCGGTCATGGATCACCACGGGCAGATCCAATTGCTCCGCCAGAGCCATCTGCCGGGCCATTACTTCCTTTTGGAACGCCCGGGGAGGGTTTTCCTCCCAATAGTAGTCCAGGCCGATTTCACCAATGGCCACTGCCTTCGGGTGGGCTGCCAGGGCTTCGAGGGCCGCAAAGTCCGCCTCGTCCGCGCCGGCACAGTTCTCCGGGTGCAGTCCCACAGCAGCATACACAATATCATACCGCTCCGCCAGGGCAATGGCCGCGCGGGAAGAGTCTGCGGTGCAGCCTGGATTAACCACGGCTCCTATGCCCGCCTCCGGCAGGGACTTCAGCACCGCATCCCGATCGTTGTCAAAGCGCTCATCGTCGTAATGAGCGTGCGTATCAAAAAACATTGGGTATCTCCTCCTTGTCTTGCGCACCACGTCCGCGCTGTATGGTTCCCGGTTCACCGCGGAAACAGAAGAAAGAGCGCTCCCTTCGAAAGAACAAGGAAACACTCTCCATCATAGCATGATTTTAACGAAAAACAATTTATTTTGCAATGATTTTTGCACAGAAAACAGCAAATTCTTGTTTGCTTTCTCGCCTTTTTTCATAAACTTTCAAAACCACCCGGCTTTTTTGTAAAATCAGGGGAAAAATCATTGACAGTGACCAGCCAATCAAGCATAATAAAGTTCCTTTCAGGGCATTCTCTCTGTAGACAATTGCCACACAGCAAACATGTGCCTTATCCCGATCGATACGCAGCCTGCTGTGCGGCATTCAGCGAAACACTACATGTTGTCCTCTTCGCTTGACATGCACAAGATATTGTGGTAGGCTCTATCTGTAACGGCTCTTTCCCGAAAAAGGCGAAGCGTTCCCATCCCGGCGATCCATCGCTTTCCCGCAAGCGGTGCACCTGCGGCAACGAATGTGGAATCTTAAATCCGCAAACAAACGACGCACACGGCGCACCCTGAGGGGTGCGCCTTAATCTTTTTGCCCCGCCGGGTCCCGTTCATCCTTATCAAACCGCTTCCGCACGGAAGCTTCGGGCTGCGGCCCGATACGATCATGACCACCAGGAAGGAATAGGAGGTTCTCTACTATGAACGCAATCAATGTCCGCAAATTCATCCAGGAAAACTACACGCCCTACGATGGCGATGCCGGCTTCCTCGCCGGCCCCACTGAGCGCACCACCAAGCTGTGGAACGAAGTGCTGGAGCTGATGAAGCAGGAGCGCTCCGCCGGCGGCGTGCTGGACTTCGACACCAAGATCATTTCCGATATCACCTCCCACGCAGCCGGCTATATCGACAAAGAGCTGGAGCAGATCGTGGGCCTGCAGACCGATAAGCCCCTCAAGCGCGCCATCATGCCTTTCGGCGGCATCCGCGTGGTGCGCACCAGTGTGGAAGAACACGGCGGCAAGCTTGACCCGGAAGTGGAGCGCATCTTCAAATACCGCAAGACTCACAACGACGGCGTGTTTGACGTATACACCGACGAAATCAAGATCGCCCGCAGCAACAAGCTCCTCACCGGCCTGCCCGACGCCTACGGCCGCGGCCGCATCATCGGCGACTACCGCCGCGTGGCCCTGTATGGCGTGGACTTTTTGATTGAGCAGAAGAAAGAGGCCGTGCAGCGCTACGTCCACGCCGATATGAGCGACGACCTGATGCGCAAGCGCGAGGAACTGGCCGAGCAGATCCGCGCCCTGAAGGAGCTGAAGGAAATGGCCGCCAGCTACGGCTGCGACATCTCCAAACCCGCCCAGGACACGAAGGAAGCCATTCAGTGGCTCTATTTCGGCTATCTGGCCGCCGTCAAGGAACAGAACGGCGCAGCCATGAGCCTGGGCCGCACTTCCACCTTCCTGGATATCTATGCCGAGCGCGACCTCAAGAGCGGCAAATACACCGAAGAACAGATTCAGGAATTTGTAGATCATTTTATCATGAAACTGCGCATGGTCCGCTTCCTGCGCACCAAAGTCTACGATTCTCTTTTCTCCGGCGACCCCACCTGGGTCACCGAGTCTCTGGCCGGCATGGGCATGGACGGCCGCCACATGGTCACTAAGATGACCTACCGGTATCTGCATACCCTGGAAAACCTGGGGCCGGCGCCGGAACCGAACCTGACCGTGCTGTGGAGCAGCCGCCTGCCGGAGCCCTTCAAGCACTACGCAGCCCACATTTCCATTGCCACCTCCGCCATCCAGTATGAGAACGACGACCTGATGCGCCCCGATCTGGGCGACGACTACGGCATTGCCTGCTGCGTTTCCCCCATGCGCATCGGCAAGCAGATGCAGTTCTTCGGCGCCCGCGCCAATCTGGCCAAGGCGCTGATGTACGCCATCAACGGCGGCCGCGATGAACTGACGGGCGAACAGGTCACCGACCGTTACGAACCCATCACCAGCGAGTACCTCGATTTCGATGAGGTGATGGAAAAATTCCAGGTCACCATGCGCCACCTGGCCCGCGTGTATATGAACGCCCTGTACTGCATCCACTATATGCACGACAAATATGACTACGAGCGCATCGAAATGGCCCTGATGGACGAGGAAATGAAACGCACCACCGCCTGCGGCATCGCGGGCCTGAGCGTGGTGGCCGACAGCCTGTCCGCCATCAAGTATGCCAGGGTCAAGCCCATCCGCGACGAGAACGGCATGGCCGTGGATTTTGAAATCGAAGGCGACTTCCCCAAATACGGCAACAACGACGACCGGGTGGATGAACTGGCCCAGTGGGCGGTGAGCTATTTCATGGATGCGCTGCGCCAGCAGCAGACCTACCGCCGCTCCATCGCCACGCAGTCGGTGCTGACCATCACTTCCAACGTGGTCTACGGCAAGAACACCGGCTCCACACCCGACGGGCGCAAGCGCGGCGAGCCGCTGGCTCCCGGCGCCAACCCCATGCACGGCCGCGACTGCAACGGCGCCATTGCTTCGCTGTCTTCCGTGGCCAAAATCCCCTTCGAGGACGCCCAGGACGGTATTTCCTACACGTTCACCATTGTCCCTCAGGCTCTGGGCAAGACCAGGGAAGACCAGGAGGCCAACCTGTACGCCCTGCTGGATGGCTACGCCGAAAAGGGCGGCCACCATATCAACGTGAACGTCCTCAACCGCGAAACGCTGCTTGACGCCATGGATCACCCTGAAAAATATCCCCAGCTGACCATCCGCGTGTCCGGCTACGCTGTCAACTTTATCAAACTGACCCGTGAGCAGCAGCTGGACGTGATCAGCCGCACGTTCCACGAAAAGTTCTGAGCCATGGCTCTGACAGGACGCATCCACTCACTGGAAAGCTTCGGCGCCGTGGACGGGCCAGGCGTACGCTATGTAATCTTTTTTCAGGGCTGCCCGCTGCGCTGCATCTACTGTCACAATCCGGACACCTGGCCGCTTAAAGGCGGCCGGGAAGTCACGGTGCAGGAGCTGGTGGAAGGCCTGCTGCCTTACCGTCCTTTCCTGCGCACCGGCGGCGTGACGCTGACCGGCGGCGAGCCGCTGCTGCAGAGCGCGTTTGTTTTTGAGCTGATCCGCGCCCTGCACGCAGAAGGGTTTCACACCGCCATCGACACCGCCGGCTCCATTCCCCTGGAAACCTGCCGGGAGGCCGTGGACGAAGCGGACATGCTTCTGCTGGACATCAAAGCTCTGGAGCCAAAGCTCTGCCGCATGATCTCCGGCAGCGGCGGCGAACATGCCAAAGCTCTGCTCCAGCATTGCGAAGATACTCAAAAAACCGTCTGGCTGCGCCATGTGGTGGTGCCGGACTATACGCTCAACTACAGCAAACTGGCTGACCTGGCGGATTATCTGAAAGGATTTTCCTGCATTGAGCGGGTGGAACTGCTGCCCTTTCATCAGATGGGCAGCTACAAATGGGCTGCGGAAAGCCTGCACTACGCCCTGCAGGACAAGCGCACTCCTACCGGCGAAGAAATGGACGAAGCCCGCAGGATTTTTGCCGACGCGGGGCTGAAGGTCCAGTGACGCTCTTTCCATACGACAGCAAAACGCATCGTGCTCCCATTTTCGAGAAAAATGGGAGCACGATCTTTTTTTACGCCAGATGGAACATCCATTTGGACAGCACATACCCCAGCAGAGCGCAGGCGGGGAAGGTAAGCAGCCAGGCCAGAACCATCCGGCCCGCAATGCGGCGGTCCACTTTTCCGCCGCCTGCCGCGCCCGCACCCATCACCGCGCAGGTTTTGGTGTGGGTCGTGGATACCGGCAGGCCTCCTGCCGTGGCCAGCAGCAGGCACGCCACCGCCGCCGTATCCGCGGCAAAGCCCTGATAGGGCATAAGGGGCGTCATATCCTGGCCCACGGCGCGGATAATACGCCGCCCGCCCACGGCGGTGCCCGCGCCCATGACCAGCGCGCACAGCAGCGCTTCCCACAACGGCGCGCTTTCCAGCTGCGGCGGCCGTCCCGCCCGCAGAGCCTCCGCCAACAGCAGAACGCCGAGGAATTTCTGTCCATCCTGGGCGCCGTGGCAAAAGGCCATGGCTGCCGCGCCGGCGACCTGCCAGCGCCGGAACCGCTGCGCGGCCCGATCCAGGCAGCCGCGTCCCAAAAACAAACGCATCAGAACACATAGGCCGCCTCCCAGTACCAGTCCCAGGAGTACCGAAAGGAGCAGCCCCCACCATACCTTTCCCCAGGCCGCCGCATTGACGCCGCTCAGCGTCCCCTGCAGCGCCACCGCCGCGCCGGACAGCGCCGCCAGCAGCGCGTGGCTCTCGCTGGTGGGAATCCCAAACGCCCAGGCCGCCACGGCCCAGAGCACAATGCTTAACAGCGCCGCGCACAGAGCCGTCTGAGCCTGCGCCCGCCCGCTAAAGTCGCCGATCTCCAGCACCGTGGCCGCCACCGCCGGACACAGCGCCGCGGAAAGAACGGCCCCCAGCAGATTGCACACTGCCGCCAGAGCAATGGCCCGGCCCATGCGCAGCGCACCGGTACCCACTGCCGTGGCAATGGCGTTGGGCGCATCGGTCCAGCCGTTGACAAAAATGACCGCCAGCGTCAGCAGCACCGGCGGCGATAAGAGAATTTCCACAGCACGTCCGCCCCTTTCTCTCTACTGTACGAAGCGCACAATGCAACTATGCCACTCTTTTGCGGCCAAAAAAGAGCACGAAAGCATCTGCTTTCGCGCTCTTTTTCAATATGATCCGATCTCAGCCACCTTTTTGTTTCAGCAGAGCTTCGCGCCCGCCGGAATGGCGTCGCCCACCATGATCAGGTTCAGTTTTTCCTCGCCTTTCTCCGTATGCACAGCGGAGAGCAGCATGCCCTGGCTTTCCAGCCCCATCATTTTCCGGGGCGGCAGGTTGACGATGGCCACCAGGGTTTTGCCCACCAGCTCTTCCGGCTCATAATACGCATGAATTCCCGAAAGGATCTGGCGATCCGTACCGGTGCCGTCATCCAGGGTGAACCGGAGCAGTTTCGCGCTCTTTTTCACCGCTTCACAGGCCTTCACTTTCACGGCCCGGAAGTCGTTTTTGCAGAAGGTGTCGAAATCCACCGGCTCGGTCAGCTGCGGTTCCAGCTCAATGGGGGGCAGGGCAGCCTTGCGGGCCTCTGCCTCGGCCTCCTCCAGCTCGGTCAGGGCCTTCTCCATGTCGATGCGGGGGAACAGGTTCTCCCCCTTGTTCACAGCGCTGCTCTCCGCCAGCGTACCCCAGCGGGCCGCGCTGGCCCAGGTACGCCCATCTTCGGCGGCGCCGATCTGGGCAAAGAGCTTTTCGCAGCTGCCGGGGATAAACGGCATCAGCAGCACGCCGCAGATGCGGGTGACTTCCAGCAGATTATACAGCACGTGGGCCAGCCGCGCTCCGTTCTGCTCCATATTTTTGGCCAGAGCCCAGGGCGCATTTTCATCGATATACTTGTTGGCCCGATCGATGACCCTGAACACTTCCGCCAGAGCAGTGTGGGGCGCAAAGTGCTCCATGGCGTCTTCGTATTTCTCGCGCAGCATCAGGGCGGCGGAGATCAGCTCCACATCAAACTTGACGGGATCGCCCTCGGGGAAGTTGAACGCCAGGTTGACCTCGCTCCGGCTCCTGCGGGCATCGGCGTACAAGCCGTTGAGATACTGCTCATCCTCCGTGGCGCCGCTGCCTTCCGGCAGTGCGCCGCCAAAGTATTTGTTCACCATGGCGGTGGTACGGGAGAGCAGGTTGCCCAGATCGTTGGCCAGGTCGGTGTTGATGGTCTGGATCAGCAGTTCGTTGGAAAAATTGCCGTCGGAGCCGAAGGGGAAGGTGCGCAGCAGGAAAAAGCGCAGCGCATCCACACCGAACTTTTCGCTGAGCAGATAGGGATCCACCACGTTTCCCTTGCTCTTGCTCATTTTGCCGCCGTCCAGCAGCAGCCAGCCGTGGCCGAATACCTTTTTGGGCAGGGGCAGCTCCATGCTCATCAGCATGGCGGGCCAGATGATGGAATGGAAGCGCACAATTTCCTTGCCCACAATGTGCACGTCCGCGGGCCAGTATTTTTCGCAGTCGTCGTAGCGCTCATTGAGGTAGCCCAGGGCCGTCATATAGTTGAACAGGGCGTCCACCCACACATAGACCACGTGACCGGGGTCGAAATCCACCGGGATGCCCCAGGTGAAGCTGGTGCGGGACACACACAGATCCTCCAGGCCCGGATCAATAAAGTTGTTCACCATCTCGTTTACGCGGCTGCGAGGCTCCAGAAAATCGGTGTTGACCAGAAGATCGCGCACCCGGCCGGCGTATTTGCTCAGGCGGAAGAAATAAGCCTCCTCCTCAGCGTCAATCACATCGCGGCCGCAGTCGGGACATTTGCCGTCCACCAACTGGCTTTCTGTCCAGAAAGATTCGCAGGGCTTGCAGTATTTGCCCTTGTAGGTACCCTTATAAATATCGCCCTTGTCGTACATTTTGCGGAAGATTTTCTGAATGCTCTCCACATGATAGTCGTCCGTGGTGCGGATGAAACGGTCGTTGGAAACGTTCATCAGCTTCCAAAGATCTTTCACGCCCCGCTGACCTTCCACAATGTGGTCCACAAATTCCTGCGGGCTGACGCCGGCCTCGCGGGCTTTGTCTTCAATTTTCTGGCCATGCTCGTCCGTTCCGGTGAGGAACATCACGTCAAAGCCCTTCAGGCGCTTGTAGCGGGCGATGGCGTCAGTGGCCACGGTGCAGTAGGTATGGCCGATGTGCAGCTTGTCGCTGGGATAATAAATCGGCGTGGTGATATAAAACTTCTCTTTTTCCATAATTGTTTTCTCTCCTTCTCGCCGCTCCGAATGAAAGAGGGCGGAATTTCCTTTGTGCCGCAAAGATAGCGCTAAAAACAGTATACCATGCTTTGGTTTATTTTAACAGAGAAATGTCACATTTCCTGTCCCATCTGCCAAAAATACGGGGCAGCCGTCCTTTGGAATGCCTTTCCGGTGGACAAATTGAAATTATTTTGTTATACTTTTGTTACTATTGTAACCATTCTACTGCCTGCGGCCTTTTCTGCCGCGGCGCCGGAAAGGAAGTTTGACCGTTATGAAAAAACGTCTTTTCAGCGCTCTGTGCGCTGTTTCGCTGGTTCTGTCGCTGAGCGGAACGGCCCTGGCCTCCACTTATTCCGTCACGCTGACGGCAGAGGAGGCCGCCGGGGAAATCCCTGTACTGCTCACCATCCCCGCCATTACGCCGGCTGCCCCGGGGCAGGAGGCCGACCGCATCGTGCTCAGCGCCCCCACCGCAGGCGCAGCGGTGGAGATCCCCATCAACGGCAAAGCCTCCGACGCCGATCTCCTGCTGGTGGACGAACAGGGCCTCTACGAAGCCGCCGAGGATACCGTGCGCGGCGAGAGCACCGTGTCCACCATGCTGCCCGGCACCCGGTCCACCGTGCTGATTCTGAAAAAGCCGCCCTTCACGGATCTCTCCCGCACCGCCTGGTATTACGGCGGCGTGGTCTATGCTTACCACAATCAGCTCATGAGCGGCGTTTCCTCCACCAAATTTTCCCCCAACAGCGCCGCCGACCGCGCCATGCTGGTCACGATCCTCCACCGCACAGCGGGCAAACCCGCCGCCGATGGCGGCGTGTCCTTTGCCGACGTGCCCGGCGGGAAATACTATTCCGCCGCCGTGTCCTGGGCAGCCGGGGAGGGTATTGTCACCGGCTCCGGCAGCGGCAACTTCAACCCCACCGGAAAACTGACGCGGGAACAACTCGCCGTGGTGCTGTACCGCTATGCGCAGTATGAGGGCCGGGATGTGAGCCGGCGGGCGGATCTGGGCGCTTACAAAGACGGCGCAAAGGTGTCCTCCTGGGCGAAAGACGCCATGTC
Source organism: bacterium 210917-DFI.7.65 (assembly GCA_020555865.1). Taxonomy (GTDB): domain Bacteria; phylum Bacillota; class Clostridia; order Oscillospirales; family Oscillospiraceae; genus Pseudoscillospira. The sequence goes on from JAJCJJ010000003.1 coordinate 77,078, forward strand.
CTGGGCCGTGGCCGAAGGCCTGATCACCGGCAGCAACCAGAAAAACCTCACCCCCGGCGGCTCCACCAACCGGGCGCAGCTGGCGGCAATTTTAATGAGATACTGTGCCTAAAAAAAGCGCTGCCCGCTCTTTTGGTTCACAAAAGACATCCGTATGTCGTATCTTTTTTACACAGGTTTCATTCCAAATTGTATAAAATCTTAACAACAATACAAACAGGCGTAAACCGGCAGAAAAATATCCTGTCGGTTTACGCCTGTTTTACGATTCATTCCGCCAGATCCAGCAGACGGCTGAGCTGTTCCAGCGCAGCAGGGGAGACGGCATAATCCTTCACGCTGTCTTTGGCTGTCCAGCTTGTGTGAAAGCGCGCATTGTAACGCACGACCAGCTCTGGCAGCAGGGCGTTGACCGCTTCCAGTGTCACGGTTTCGGTGTGGAGCGTATCGTTCTCATCCGTGTAGCTCCAGGACACATAACCCAGGTTTTCCACCACTGCCAGGATCTGCGCAGCCTTACGTCTCATGTTCCAGTTGATCCAAGCGATACCCTGTTCATCCAGATGTGCGCCGCCGGGTGTATTGTTTTCAAACCGCAGCGTCCAGCCGTAAGGTTCTTCCGCCGTTTGCAATTCATTGTCGAACACGCCCACCTCATCGTTAATGCCCACTGCAGCAGCAACAATCATCAGCGCCGAGGGATTCCCCACATAGGGGGTACATGCATGGTACAAAGCGCGGCTCTCCTCGCTGATTTCCAAGCCGTCGGCCCAGATCAGGGTGTCGCCCACATAGATTTCATGCAGCAGCTCTGACGGCGCACCATAGCCGTAGCTGTCGGAGGAAAAATTCAAAAAGGAAGCACGCACTTTTTTCCCCGTGAAGCGATACGTACTCTGCCCGTCCTCCACGGTTTCCTCCCAGGTTCCGCCAAGGATGCGCAGGTTTGGATCAAGGGGCGCAACGCGGATATCCACATAGCTGCCATAATCCTGCACCGTCCATTCCAGCTCATAATCCCGAAACGGCGTACCGAATACATAAGTGCGCAGAACCAGTGCCAATACAATCAGCACCACTGTACCCGCCACGGCCAGCACCACCCGGCGCACAGCTTTGCGATTCCAGGCTGCGAATGCGTCTATTACCGGCGCGTCTTTCTGGGCAACTTCCCGTTCCGCCGCGCCCATGGTCTCATACTTTTCCCGGCACGCTGGACACCCTTCCAGATGCCTCCGCACCGCTGCACTGCTCTCTTGGCCGGTCAGCCCGTCCACATAGGAGGGCAGCAGATCCTCCACAATGCCGCAGGGCAATTCATACTTCTCCATCCTGTTCCATCGCTCCTTTCAGCCGCTCCTTGGCCCGGTAAAACGTCACACGGGACCAGTTTTCTGTTTTGCCCAGCACATCGCTGATTTCCCGGAAGGACAATCCGCCGAACAGGCGCAGATACAGCACCTCCCGGGCCGGCTCCGGCAGCGTGTGAACGGCGCGCAGCAGGTCGAGATATTCCGCACGCAGGAGCACGTCATCCTCCGCCGAGGGAACGGGAAGCGTAATGTCCTCTGTCAGCGTTTCGCTCTGCCGCCTGGTTTTGCGCAGATGCTGGTACCACAGATGCTTGGCGATCTGGCAAAGCCAGACAGACAGACGGCAAGAGCCGTCGTAGCGGCCGATGGAGCGCACTGCCTGATAAAAGGTCTCCGCCGTCAGCTCTTCGGCCAGATCCGCATCCCGGCACTGGGCCAGCAGGAATTTATACACGGTTTGGGCATGGCGGCGGTAAATATCCTCCATTTCCATGGCCTCTTTCACGTTCCATCGCCCCCTTTCTACTTGTTATATCCCATCCGGATCCCTTTCGTTACAGAAACGGATCACTTTTTTTCCTGACAGAAAAAACCGCCTGCGGCCGGCAGGCGGTTTCCTCCCTCATGGTTCTTTTTCCCGCATCCGGTTCTCTGCCGCAGCCATGGAACCGAAGCGTTTCCAGCGGCCCAGCAGAAAATAACCGCCGCTGAGGATCACACCCACCAGCCAGGCCCCGGCGTAGCAGGCAAACATATATTGCTGGCCGAATGCGTCTGAAATCACATAGCAGAGCACCACGCGGACCACTACCACGGAAATCAGGCTGCTGATCATGGGAAACACCGCATCCCCCGCGCCGCGCATCACATTATTGAGCACAAACTGTATGGCAAACAGCGCATAAAACGGCAGCACCCACCACAGATACAGCACACCCGCGTCCACCACGGCAGGCGTCTTGGAAAAGAGCAGCATAATGGGCCGGCTCAGCGGCATCAGCACCGCCGCAATGGCAAAGCACCAGACCACCCCCATCGCCAAAGTCGCCCGCGTGCCCTGGCGCACCCGGTCCATCCGCCCGGCGCCCACGTTCTGCCCCACATAGGTGGTGGCGGCGTTGGCCAGGCTCTGCACCGGCAGAAAAGCAAAACAATCCACCTTATTGCCCACATTAAACCCGGCGGTAAAATCGGTGCCGTATAAATTCACCCGGGCCATCAAAGCCATGATGGCCGCAGCGATCAGCCCGTTCTGAATGCCCGCAGGCAGTCCAATGCGCACGATCTGCCGCAGCAGGCTCCGGTCGATGTGCAGCCCTCGCAGATGCAGATGAAATTCCGAATACATGCGGTTAATGTAGAAAATACCGAATATCCAGGAAAACCACTGGGCAATGATGGTGGCGAAAGCCACGCCCGCCACGCCCCAGCGAAATACCGCCACAAAAAGAAGGTCCAGAACAATGTTGATCCCCATGGCAATGCTCAAAAACATCAGGGGCGTTTTGCTGTTGCCCAGCCCCTGCAGGATACCCGCGTTGGTATTGTAGCCGATGCTGCCCACCAGACCCAGGCTGACAATCTGCAGATACAGCCTGGCTTCGGGGAGCGCCGCTTCCTCTACCTGCAGCAGATAAAGAATCGGATCCGTCAGGAAAAAAGCAGCCAGGGAAATCGGAATGGCTACAATCAGAAACGCAGCATAGGCCGTGTCGATGGCGGCGCGGACCCGTTCCGTCTCTCCGGCGCCGTAAAACTGAGCAATGACCACTGTGGAGCCGATGCCCAGGCCAATGAACAGCGACACAAACAAAAACACCACCGGAAAGGCGATGCCCACCGCAGCCAGCGCCGTGTCGCCGGTGAAATTGCCCACGGTCCAACTGTCCACCATATTGTAGAGCTGCTGGAGCACATTGCCCAACAGCAGCGGCAGCGAAAACAGGAAAATATGTTTGGCCGGACTGCCCTGCGTCATATCCCGCATTTTGGTGTTCGCTTCCACATACGCTCCCCCTCTCTTCTCCTTTTACTTTCCATTACCGTTACGCACTTTTATTGTATCTGGTAAAATCGTCCTGTCAAGGCATACTTGCACACAAGCGATTGTTCTGCGCGGTAAAATATGATACACTGCTCTCACGCCCCACGTTTTCCTCCGTTTTCCCCTGCTGTGGAAAACTGTGTGCAAAAAGTGAAAAACTCACCAAACTTTCCGTTTCAAATTTTATGATTCTCTCTATTGACACGAATTTCAAAAAATCGCCCTCTATTTTTTTACAGAAAGGATACATTGTCTATGAAACTGATCTCCTGGAACGTAAACGGCCTGCGCGCCTGTCTGGGCAAGGGCTTTCTCGATTTTGCCGCGTCGGCGGACGCCGATGTGATCTGCCTGCAGGAAACGAAAATGCAGCCGGAGCAGGCGGACTTTGATCTGCCCGGCTACCACCGCTTCTGGAACAGCGCCGATAAAAAAGGCTATTCCGGCACCGCCATTTTCACCAGGCGAGAACCGCTGCAGGTGCGCTATGATTTCGGCGAGGATCTGCACCGCCACGAGGGCCGGCTGATTACCGCCGAATACCCGGCCTTTTTTCTCGTGTGCTGCTACACCCCCAACGCTCAGGACGAACTCAAACGCATCGACTACCGGATGCAGTGGGAGGACGACCTGCGGGAGTATCTTTTGACGCTCGACCGGGAAAAACCTGTGATCTACTGCGGCGACCTGAACGTGGCGCATGAAGAAATCGACCTGAAAAATCCCGGTCCCAATCGCGGCCGCGCCGGCTTTTCCGACCAGGAGCGCGCCAAAATGACCACCCTGCTGCAGAGCGGTTTCTGCGATACTTTCCGCACCCTTTATCCCGACACGGTGAAATACTCCTGGTGGAGCTACCGCTTCCGCGCCCGGGAAAAGAACGCCGGCTGGCGCATTGACTATTTCCTTGTCTCCGCGCGCCTGATGGATCAGGTAGCGGACGCGCAGATTCTGAACGACGTCTACGGCAGCGACCACTGCCCGGTGGCTCTGGTGCTGAAAGACTGACGCAACCGCGCGTTGCTTTCCTTTGCCCGCGCCCTGTGCTATGATGGAAACAACCAAAACGACAACAGGAGGAAAGAGCGATGGAAACGAAAGAAATTTTGCGCCGCCTGCGCGAAGAGCACGACCTGACCCAGGAGGCTATGGCGCAGCGGCTCCACCTTTCGCGCCAAGCCGTCAGCCGCTGGGAAACCGGCGAAACACTGCCCAGCGTGGACACCCTGCAGTTGATCTCCCAGGTGTTTTCCGTATCCGTCGACACGCTGCTGGGGGCGGACGTTCCGCTACAGTGCCAGTGCTGCGGGATGCCCCTGCAGGAAGCGGAAATGCTCAGCAGCGAGCCGGACGGCACGCCGAACCGGGACTACTGCAAATGGTGCTATCACGACGGGCGGTTCGTCTACGATTCCATGGACACCCTGATCGATTTCTGCGCCCCTAGGATGGCGGCGGAGAGCGAGGGCTGGAGCGAAGAGGCTGTGCGCGCCATGATGTGCGAACAGCTGCCCCGGCTCAAACACTGGCGCACCGGGGAAGATGCAGAGTAAACTCTGTCCCTGCCCCCGCCATGGAAACTGTACGGATTTTTTCCTGCCGGGAAAACACAGCGTCCCTGATCCATTGGCAGGAGTCAGGAACCAAAAGAAGGGGCGGCATTCCACTTGCTTCTGTGGGAAATTGCGGTAAAAAACTGCCGGGAAGCATAGGCTTCCCGGCAGTTTTTTTACGTTGGGATGGAGAATGGCTGCAGCAGCCGGAAGATCCCGGCCCTCAAGCCAGCCCTTTCTCCCGCAGGGTGGACTCCATAACCTTCATGGCAAATTCTTCGAACGTCCAGGTGTTGATCTCTTCGGATTTGAATCCAAGCTTGTGGAAAAAGCAACGGGGGAGAGAGTTGCACTCCAGATTCGTGGCAACACAGGATGTACAGCTCAATTCGTGTCCTCCCGCCTGCGTATCGCAGGCGTCAGCACAGCGTCTGGGATTGTTTTCGCATTCCGGATTGTCGCAGGTACAAAGCTTCATTACATCGATCATAGTAAATCTCCTCTTTCCTGTGCAGGCACACTTGGGCGCCTGCAGATATCTTGGCACCAAAGTACAAAACGAAATTGTTGCGCGCTGAGTCAAAGCTATGCTTTTCACGTTCCCCCTTTCTGTCACTGCCGCCGGGGCAGGACAATTGCCATGCGGAAAACAGGCCGGCTGCCGGGATTGCGCCGCGCTTGCCGCACGCGGCGGCAGTCTCAGCCCAGTTTTTCGAAGTCGGAAACCCCGTGCTTGCAGATGGGGCAGATGTAATCGGGCGGAAGCTCTTCACCTTCATAAACATAGCCGCAGATCTTGCAGATCCAGCCCTTCTTGACCTCGCTCATGGCGGCGGGCAGGGGCTTGGGCTTGATGTGGGCGAAATAGTAGGCATAGGTAACGGAGGGCTCCTGGGACAGGACCTTGGCCTCGGTCACGTCGGCAATAAACAGGGTGTGTGTGCCGCAGTCGATGGACTGGATCACTTTGCCGGAGAGCACCGCATTGGTGCAGCCGGTGAGGTAATACAAACCGTTGGCGCTGCGCTGCAGACCCTCGCAGCCGTCGAACTTGTCAGCGCTGCGGCCGCTCTGGAAACCAAAGCGCTTAAAGGTATCCATGCCCACGTCCTCACTGAGGACAGACACGTTGAACACACCCGTCTTAAGAATCATGTCGTGAGTATAGTTGGCCTTGTTGACTGCAACGGTAATGCGCTTGGGCGTATCGGTCAGCTGAGAAGCAGTGTTGATGATGCAGCCGTTGTCTTTGGCGCCATCCTTGGCCGTCAGTACAAACAGGCCATAGGAGAATTTGAACATGGCGTTGGGATCGACAGCTTCCACGCCGCCCGCCGCGGCCATTTCCGCAGGGCTGGTGCGCAGGATGGCACGTGCGTCAGGCTTCTTGGCCTGTGCCGCGCAGACGCCGGGCATGGTGGCGGCGATCGCCTGAACCATGGCGTCGATTTCGCACATCTGGCGCTCTTTCAGGGAGGAGCGGACGGTGACCGTCTGATCGATGAACTTGGTGCCGGGCAGTTGGGCAAGCAGGTCGTGCATCAGCCCGCCAGCAGCCGGCGCCCAGGATCCGTTTTCGATCAGGGCCACGGTGCGGTTCTGCAGGTTGTGGTTCACAATGTCGTGGAGCAGATTCTCCATGGCAATGTAGATGCCCGCGTTATAGGTGGTGGAAGCAAAGACCAGGTGGCTGTAGCGGAACGCTGCGGCCAGAATTTCGTCGGCGGCTGTATAGGAAGCGTCATACACCTCGGTCTTGATCCCCAGCTCGCGCAGTTTGGCGGCAAGGATGTCGGCGGTGTTGGCGGTGTTGCCGTATACGGAAGCGTAGGCAATCACCACGCCGGTCTCCTCCGGGGTGTAAGTGGCCCACTGGATATACTTCTCCAGGAACTGGTTGAACTTCTTGCGCCAGACAAAACCGTGCAGGGGGCAAACCATTTTGATCTCGATGCCCGCGGCCTTCTTCAGCACCGCCTGTACCTGAGGGCCGTATTTACCCACGATGTTGGTGTAATAACGGCGGGCCTCATCAATATAGTCGTGGAAGAAGTCCACTTCGTCGGCAAACAGCGCGCCGTTGAGGGCGCCGAACGTGCCGAAAGCGTCGGCAGAGAAGAGGATCTTCTCGCCGATATCGTAAGTGACCATGACTTCGGGCCAGTGCACCATGGGCGCGGCCACAAACGTGAAGGTATGCTTGCCGGTGCAGAAGGTGTCGCCCTCGGCCACCAGATGCAGGCGGCTGCGGACACTGAAGTCGAAGAACTGCTCCATCATCTGGGCTACCAGCTCGTTGCATACGATGGTCACTTCGGGGTGGTGCACCACCAGTTCGCCCAGGGTAGCGGCGTGGTCCATCTCCATGTGCTGGACGATGACATAGTCCAGCTTACGGCCACCGAGCACGTGATCCAGATTCTCCAGATACTGCTTGGAAGCGGAAGCGTCCACAGTGTCGAACACCACGGTTTTCTCATCCAGCAGGACATAGGAGTTGTAAGACACGCCCATGGGGATCTTGTAGACGCCCTCGAACAGAGCCAGGCGCCGGTCGTTGGCGCCGATCCAGGTCAGATCATCAGTAACTTTTCGGACACAATACATTTTCGTGCCACATCCTTTCCCATAACAAAATTATCAGCTGCATTGCTTCTCTTCTTTGCGCAGGATGAGCGGCTCCTGGCGCAAATGGATACATTTTTACATTTGCATCATATCACATAATGCGCTGTTTTTATTGCAACATTTTAGTCAAAATTTTCACGAAGAACATTCGGATGTCACGATAGTCCAATCCATTCCGCGCTGTCATTTTAAAATAAAATCAAAATAGCAACAGAGCCTGCTGAAAGGGCTGTCCGGCGTCCGTCTGCGCGCAGCAGCAGCAGCCGCAAAAAAGCGCTCCCCCTGCACCGAGGCGCAGAGGAAGCGTTTCACTGGTTTCTTTGCCGGATACCGCTTAATCCTTCGGTCCGTTTTTCTTTTCCACCGCATGGCGGGCGCACTTGGCCAGCACTTCGGCGGTGAGTCCGTAGGCCTCCAGCACCTCGGCGGCTTTGCCGCTGCGGCCGAATACATCTTTCACGCCGTGGCGGATAACGGGAACAGGGCAGTGGCCCGACAAAAACTCCGCCACCGCGCCGCCCAGGCCGCCGATGACGCTGTGTTCTTCGCTGGTGACGATAGCGCCGGTCTCTTTGGCCGCTTTCAAAATCAGCTCCGTGTCCAGCGGTTTGACGGTGTGGATGTCCAGCACCCGGGCGTCGATGCCTTCGGCGGCGAGAAGTTCCGCCGCCTGCAGCGCCAGCTGCACCATCATGCCCGTGGCCACGATGGTCACATCCTTGCCCTCGCGCAGAGTCACACCCTTGCCCAGCTGGAAGGTATGCTTTCCGCTTTCATATTCCGTTACGGTTTCCACCGCGCTGCGGCCCAGGCGCAGATAGGCGGGGCCGTCATAATCGATCAGAGCCTGCACCGCCGCGCGCATTTCCGCGCCGTCGCAGGGATTGACCACCGTCATGCCGGGGATGACCCGCATCAGAGCCAGATCCTCCACGCACTGGTGGGTCGCGCCGTCCTCGCCCACGCTGAGTCCGCCGTGAGAGCCGACCACCTTCACATTCAGACGGGGATAGGCTACGGAGTTCCGCACCTGCTCATAGGCGCGCCCGGCGGTGAACATGGCAAAGGAACAGCAGAAAGGCTTTTTGCCGCAGGCGGCAAGGCCCGCGGCCACGCCCACCATATCCGCTTCGGCAATGCCCATATCGAGAAAATGTTCGGGGCAGGCCTTTTTGAATTCGCCGGATTTTGTCGCCCCGGCCAGATCGGCGTCCAGCACGATCAGTTCGGGATGCTCTGCGCTCAGTGCCGCAATCGCCTTACCGAAGGCTTCGCGGGTTGCAATCTTTTCTGCCATGGTCACATCGCCTCCAGTTCTTTCATGCGCGCGGTCAGCTCCGCGCGGGCCTGTTCCATCTGCTCGTCATTGGGCGCTTTGCCGTGCCAGCCGGCGTCGTTTTCCATGAAGGAAACGCCCTTGCCCTTGGTGGTCTTGGCCAGAATCACCGTGGGCTTTCCCTTCACGGTTTTGGCCACATCAAAAGCCGCCGCCAGCGCCTCATAGTCGTGCCCGTCCACATGGATCACATTCCAGTTAAAGGCCGCGAACTTGGCGTCCAGAGGCTCCGAAGGCATCACGTCGGCGGTCTTGCCGTCGATCTGCAGCCCGTTTACGTCCACTACAGCGCACAGGTTGTCCAGCTTGTACTTGGCCGCAGCCATGGCAGCCTCCCACACCTGGCCCTCTTCGATCTCGCCGTCGCCCAGAGCGGCGTACACACGGTAGTCCTTCCCATCCAGCTTGCCGGCAATGGCCATACCCACGGCGGCGGAAATGCCCTGGCCCAGGGAGCCGGTGGACATATCCACGCCCTTGACGTTCACCATGTCGGGATGGCCGGACATGTGGCCCTTGATGGAGCGGAACAGTTCCAGCTCTTCCACGGCATAATAGCCGCGCAGAGCCAGCGTGGCGTAGAGCGCCGGGGTGCAGTGCCCTTTGGAGAGCACGAAGCGATCCCGGTCGGGATCGGCAGGGTTCTGGGGATCGACGCGCATGGTGTGGAAATAGAGCACCGTGAGCACGTCCAGCACGGACAGGGAGCCGCCCGGGTGTCCGGAGGCGCAGCGGTGCACCGCCTCCACAGCCAGCAGCCGCGCTTTCGCCGCAGTGATGGCCAACGTTTTTACTTCTTTGCGATCCATGATATCTTCCTTTCCTTTTCAGTGATGGCACGCCGCTTCGATCGGCGGATACGATATGGGATGATACAGCACTCCAAACCCGCCGGCGCGGTTACGCGCCGGCATTTCTGCGGCCGTAATAATCCGATTCCAGCAGGAGATTGTTCATGCGCAGATAGGTATCGGTGAGGTCGTTCATGGCCTCGATCTCCTCATCAGCGGGTCCTTCGTCGGTAAAAGCGGCAATGACCCGGCCGTCTTCATAGGCGCCGGAAGCGGTGATCCAGGAACGCTCCTGGAAAATGGCATAGCCGGGGTAGCTTTCGTCAAAGGCGTCCCGTCCCAGGTAATGGTAATCGCTGTCCAAACCGAACAGGTTGATCAGCGTGGGCAGGAGGTCCGAGGTGTTGAGCGTCTTGTCCACCGTCACATCCGGCCCGCCGTAAGACCAGATAAAGCAGGGCGTCTTTTCCCGCAGCAGCGGTTCGCTCACACCGCTCTCCTCCATCAGGCGCTGCTGATCCTGCATGCCGTAGGCATAATGGTCGGCAACGCCGACGATCACAGTGTCCTCCAGGTGTCCGCTCTCGGCAAGGGAGCGCAGGAGATAGGCGAACAAATCGTCGCAGCAGCGGGCTTTGGCCCGCAGGCAGTCCACTTCTTCATGGCCCGAAGACCCCTGATACCAGGGATACTGCCCCAGGGCAAACCGGCTCAGCTCTTCGTCGTAGGTATAGGTCATGTGGGCGCTGCGGGAGATAATGAAGTTGAAAAAGCCGGTGTAATCTTCCGCTTTTCCGCTTTCGCCGCCGTAGAACTTCTGCATCAGCGCCTCATTTTCAAACAGCCCTGTGTCCGAGAGCAGGGCGTCGCCCACCATGCCGAAGTTCTTGTAGCAGTTGTACGCCTCATAGCCCATGGCCGGCTCCATCACGCCGCGGTTATAAAATGTCACGTCGTTGTAGTGGAAAGCCTGAGTACTGTAGCCCAGGGCGCGGAAACGGCTGGGCAGACTTTCGGAAAAGTCGTTGGTGCAGTAATCAAAGGCATATTGCCCGTTGGTGGGCAGATACATGCCGGTGTTGGCGCAGAATTCGGAGTTGAAAGTGCGCACGCTGCCGAAATCGGCGGTGTAGAAGTTGGTAAAGTTGATACCTTCGTTCATCAGGCGGTAAATGGCAGGCGTGTCCGTTTCGTTGACGAGCCAGTCATCCATGCTCTCCATCAGCACCAGCACCACATTTTTGCCTTCAAACAGGCCGGTCATCTCGTTGTCTTCGTGCGCCGGACGGCTTTGGAACCACTCTTCCAGTTCCGCCGCACGGTGCATTACCTGCCGGCGGTACATGGGCGTTTTGGGGTAGAGGTTGTGCTCCCAGAGGTCCTTGACCGTGGTCTGATAGATGCCGCAGACCTCATAGAGTTTATGGGCGTCGTACAGGGTGGTATACGCTCCCTCGCGGGACATGGCGCGGCGGTATTCGCTCTGATAGCCCCAGCCATTGGCGTCGGCGCGGAACATCGCCTGGGGATAGGCAAACAGCCCCACTGCCGCAGCCAGCGCCGCCATCAGGCACGCCGCGCGCAGACGGTCCGGCCGCGCGCCGCGGGGCACCAGAAAGCAGCCGGCGCAGCCCAGCACCATCAGGGCCACCGTGGCAATCCACCACTCCGTGGAAAAGCCCCGCAGCACGTCGTGCATAAACGCGCCGCCCTCTCCGGCGTAGCGCAGGTCGCCCAGCCACATCATGCGGCCGAACACCGCGTAATACCCGCTCTGCACAGCGGCAAAAATGGCGAAGAAATAAAAGCTGAGTCCATAGACCACCTTGCCGATCCAGCGGGGCAGAGCCAGGGACACGCCGGTGAGCGCCACAGCCCACAAAAAACCGAACATGTGAGCAGCGGCGGCGGATTCCGGTTCCAGCCACAGGGCGGCATACCACTCCACACAGCAGTAAGACAGCAGCATCCACGCCGCGCCGAGGACCGCCAGTCCCCGGCGCCGGCGCGGCAGAGGCAGGCGGGAAGCCGCCTCCGGTTCTCTTTGTTTTTTTCTCATGGCAACGGCTGCGTCCGCGGCTCCTTAAAAGGCCACGCGCGCGCGGATATAATCCGCCACCTGGTCCATGGGGATGCGCACCTGCTCCATACTGTCGCGCGCGCGGATGGTGACACAGTGGTCCGCCGGCGTGGTCTCGTCACCCACAGTCTGGAAGTCCAGCGTAATGCAGAACGGCGTGCCGATTTCGTCCTGACGGCGGTAACGCTTGCCGATGGAGCCGGTGTCGTCGTAGTCCACCATGAACTCCTTCGCCAGCTGCTGGCGAAGCTCCCGGGCCGGGCCGGCCAGGACTTCCTTTTTGCTCAGCGGCAGCACAGCGCACTTGAAGGGCGCCAGCGCCGGGTGCAGCCGCAGCACCGTGCGCACATCGTCCTTTCCGTTTTTGTCCTGGCCCACAACCTCCTCGTCGTAGGCCTCGCACAAAAAGGCCAGCGCCACACGGTCACAGCCCAGGGACGGCTCGATGACATAGGGGATGTAATGCTCGTCCGTCTCCTGATCGAAATAGGTCAGATCCTTGCCGCTGGCCTCCTGATGGCGGCCCAGGTCGTAGTCCGTGCGGTCGGCAATGCCCCACAGCTCGCCCCATTCGGTGAAGGGGAAGGCGTATTCGATGTCGGTGGTGGCGCGGGAGTAGAACGCCAGCTCCGCCGGCTCGTGGTCACGCAGGCGCAGGTTTTCCTCCTTGATGCCCAGGGACAGCAACCACTGGAAACAGAAGTCCTTCCAATAGGCAAACCACTCCAAATCGGTGCCGGGCTTGCAGAAGAACTCGCATTCCATTTGCTCAAATTCCCGGGTGCGGAAGGTGAAGTTGCCGGGGGTGATCTCGTTGCGGAAGGCTTTGCCCACCTGGCACACGCCGAAGGGGAGCTTTTTCCGGGTGGTACGCTGGATGTTGGAAAAGTTGACAAAGATGCCCTGGGCCGTTTCCGGACGCAGGTAGCAGGTGGAGGAGGAATCCTCGGTAACGCCGATGGCGGTTTTGAACATCAGATTGAATTTGCGGATCGGGGTGAAGTCGTGCTTGCCGCACACGGGGCACACCACGTCTTCATGAGCGGCAATAAAAGCGTCCATCTCATCGAAGGTCAGCGCGTCCACATTGACTTCCGGATGCTCCGCACCGATCAGCTTGTCCGCCCGGTGGCGGGCCTTACAGGCTTTGCAGTCCAGCAGCGGATCGGAAAAGCCCGCCACATGGCCCGTGGTGACCCAGGTCTGGGGGTTCATGAGAATCGCCGCGTCCAGGCCCACATTGTACGGGCTTTCCTGAACGAATTTCTTCAGCCACGCTTTTTTCACATTGTTCTTGAACTCCACCCCCAGAGGGCCGTAGTCCCAGCTGTTGGCAAGACCCCCGTAGATCTCGCTGCCCGCGTAAACAAAGCCGCGGTTTTTGCACAGGTTGACGATCATATCCAGGGTCTTTTCGCTGTTTTTCATATTCCTGAAACCTCCAAACGAAGTATTTTCCAAAAGGCGCTCATTTAACCATACTATTATATAAAACGCCGCGCCGCTTTGCAAGCATTCCGAAAAAGTTTTCCCGTATTTTCCACAGCCTGCATCCACACAGAAATGTGCTGTTTTCCAGCCGTTTCAGCCCGCATTCGTCGGAATATTTTTCCATATTCTTCTCCCATCATTTTACAAGCTTTTGGATAATACGCCGCTTAAGCGGATGTCTTTCAGTTTTGTGCCGTGATTTCACCTGAAATGTTTCAGTTCCATTGCACGCAGTCTCCGCAAAAGAATGGGTGGTAACTGTTTTTCCCCTTTTTATTTACAATCAAATAAAAAATCCCGCCGGGGCACAAGACATGTCCCGGCGGAACGCAGATGTCAGTTTTCTTTGGCCGGCGTGTCGCCGCCGCTGCCGCGTCCGCGGCGGCCACCCCGGCGGCTGCGGCGGCGGGAACGGTTCCCCTCTTTGGCCCGCTCTTCGCCGGCGGACACGGCGGCGTTGCCCGCAATGGGCATACTGGAACCGAAGCGCACCGGGCGGGGCGCGCCGGACTGGGGCGCAAACACCGGCTTAGCCTCCTGGTTCTGCTTCTTTTCACCGCGCTCCTCGCCCCCGCGGCGGCCGCGGCCGCCCCGATGGGACCGGCGGGAAGATGCTTTTTCGCGGCTGCGCTCCTTTTCTCCGGCATCTCCGGACGGAGCCTTAGGCTCGCGCCGGTTTTCCTTACTGCCTTTTCCTTCTTTGGATTCGCTGCGTTCGGCAGTTTCCCGCCGGACAGAGGGACTGTTGCGGAACTGACGCACAAAGGGCTCCCGTTCCACAATCTCCATGCCGAATTCGTCCAGCGCAGCTTCTTTTTCGATGCGCGCAGGGCGGGGCGGAATATCAATGCCTTCGCGGCCGCCCTTGCCGCTGCGCAGCACAATAATCTCGTCCACCTGATAGGTTTTGGGCGCTTCGGGCGCATCATCCAGCCGGACGGTCACAGTCTCTCTGACCAGATTCACAGCGCTGATGTTGCCCGGGCCGTCGGGCGTCTGGACAAAGGAATCGTTTTTGGGCATCCGGGTCTGGGCGTCCTCATAGGCATGCTGCTCGTATTTGAGGCAGCACATAAGGCGGCCGCAGGAACCGGAGATTTTGGCGGGGTTCAAACTGAGATTCTGCGTTTTGGCCATTTTGATGGACACGGGTTGGAAATCCTCCAGAAACCGCTTGCAGCAGAAGGGCTGGCCGCAGATACCCAGGCCGCCCAGCATTTTCGCCTCGTCGCGCACGCCAATCTGGCGCAGCTCGATGCGGGCGTGGAACACGCCGGCCAGATCTTTGACCAGTTCGCGAAAATCCACCCGTCCGTCGGCAGTGAAGAAAAAGATGATCTTGTTGCCCTCAAAACTGCACTCCACGTCCACCAGCTTCATTTCCAGCTTGTGGGCCGCGATCTTCTTCTCGCACACAATCATGGCTTCTTTTTCCCGCTGGCGGTTTTTCTCCGCCGTGCGCTTGTCCTCTTCGCCGGCAATGCGGCGCACCGGGCGCAGGGGCTGGATCACTGCGTGATCCTCCACCGCGTGGTTGGTGCGCACACAGGTGCCGATTTCGGCGCCCTGAGCCGTTTCCACCACCACCTGCTCGCCCTCCGGCACCGACAGGCCCTGAGGATCAAAAAAATAGGATTTGCAGCCGCCGCGGAAGCGGACGCTGATTACTTCAATCAATGGGATACCTCCCTCAATGTTTTAATAACGGTTTGCCGCGCCGTTTTTCAGCCGCGGCCCGATGCGGAGAGAAAGGCAGACAGCCGCGCCGCCAGCGCGCCCAGCATATGGCCCACGCCCACGTTGAACGCGCTCTCATCCAGATCGCTCCGCAGTATCTCTATTATGCCCGCAAGCTGCTCCTTTGTCAAACTTTTTGCCAGTTTTTCCGCCATTTCTTCATAGATTTTGGCCGGATGGCGGCCATATTGGCACAAAAGAGCCTGAGTACACAACTCCGCCGCCGCGGAGAGAAACGCCGTCAGATCCGTGCGCTTGAGCTTGGCCCCTTCCAGAGAGCACAGATACGCCGCCAGCACATCTTCCCGTTTCTGGCACAGATAGTCCCCCAGCTCCACAGCCCGATCCACCATCGCGCCGTTTTCTTCCGTTTCCTCGCCGCCGCGCAGTTTCAGCTCCACGCAGCGGGAACGGATCGTGGGCAGAATGGCCGCCGCGTTTTCCGACAGGAACAAAAAGGCCGCGTAGCGGGGGCCTTCCTCCACGGTTTTCAGCAGAATATCCTGACAGCGGCCGTCCAGCTGGCCGCTGTCCTCAAATACATACACTTTCCGCGCGCCTTCGTTGGGGCGGATATAGGCGTCGGCACACACCTGGCGCACCGTGTCCACACTGAGCAGTTTCCGCTCTTCATCCCGCACGGCGATCACATCCGGATGGATGCCGTCGAATACCTTCCGGCAGGCCGGGCACACGCCGCAGGGCCGCCCCTGCGGGGCCTGACACTCCATAGCCGCGGCGATAAAACGGGCCAGCTCCCCCTTGCCGCTGCCCTTCGGCCCGGTGAGCAGCAGGGCGTGGTGCACCGCCCCGCGGTCAGCGGCGGCGCGGATGCGTTCATACAGATTGCGGTTCCATTCCATACTCATAGCGTTTCCTTTCCAACAAAACCGGGTTCCTTCAGCACAGGAACCGGAGCGGACACATCGTATCCGACCGCCGCCAGATATTCTATAATTTCCCGGGTAATTTCTTCCCCCGGAGCCACTACGCTGACGCCGGGCGGGTAGGGCGCGATCGACGATGCGCTGACGCAGCCCGCAGCCAGATTCAGCGCAAGCATGCGCCGGGGCGCAAACACGGCCTCCCGAATACGCCGGCGCATCCGGGGCGCCGGCGGCGGCGGACAGGGGCGGAAGGGCGCTGCCGCTGCAAACTGCTCCAGCGCCGCAAAGGCCGCTCCCAGCCGCTCCAGTTCTTCCGCCGTGTCGGCGCAGGTGAGAATGCACACCACCCGGTCCCGGTCGGTCATCTCGGGCCAGATGTTGTAGTCCTGTTCCAGGTGTTTCCCGGCCTGGTCGCCGGACAAACCAGCGCGGCCCGTGTCCACCGTCAGCCGGGTGGGGTCGAGGGAAACGCCGTCCGCTTCGCACAGGGCGCGGAACACTCCTCTTTTATTGATCTGCGCACGCAGCCGCGCCGTCTCCGCCGCCACAGCGCGGTATGCCGCACCGCCCGCGCCCTCGGTCAGATAGGCCCGAGCCCAGTCGATCGAGGCCATGAGGAGATAAGACGGACTGGACGTGCCGAACAGAGCGGTTTTTTCCCGCACGGCGGCAGGGGAGAAGGAGCCGTCGGTGAACAGCAGTGCCGTACTCCCCAAGGCGGGCAGCGTTTTGTGGGCAGAGGAAATGGATACGCTGGCTCCCCGGCCCGCAGCACAGGGTCCGCGGCCCACAAAAGGGAAGTGGGCGCCGTGGGCCTCGTCCACCAGGAGACGTGCTCCGTGGGCGCGACATGCGGCGGCGATTTTTTCCACATCCGCGATCACGCCGTAATAGGTGGGGGAGGTGATGCACACCGTCCGGATGGATTCGTGCTCCGAAAGCGCTGCGGAAACCTGTTCCGCCGTGGGCTTGTCCAGATACACCGGCGTCAGGTCCAGCAGCGCCATGGCGCTGTAAAAGGCGCGGTGCGCGTTGCGGTCCAGCAAAACCGTGCTTCCAGGTTCAGCGCACAGCGACAACCCCGCCAGCACTCCCTGCGTGGAGCCGCCGGTGAGGAAAAAGGCCTGCGCCGCTCCCCAGTCCCGGGCGGCCAGCGCCTCGGCGGCGGCAATGGGCCCTTCGCCGGTATACAGGTTCCCGGTGGGATCGATCTCCGTGTAATCCAGAGCGGCAGCGGTGGAAAATTCCGCGGCCGGACTCTTTCCCTTATGCCCTGGCATGTGCATACGCAGCCCTTTTTGCCCGCGCAGCACGCACAGGGCATTGTACAGCGGTGCATCCATAGCCGTTCCTCCTCTCAGTGCAATTTAAGCACTTTATTGTACCATAGCTTCCCTAACCGATGCAATGGAAAAGGCGGGCCGGTTCGCTTTTGCCGGAATGCCCACAAAACGCACAAATTTTTGTGCAAAAAGACGAACTTTGTTGGAAAATCCTTGAAGAAACTCGTGTAAAACGATTGCCTGCGGAAAAGATTTATATTATAATTAAGTGTGCTTGACCATTACCAATTTCTTTGGATCAGAATTTTTCAAGTATCAGGAAGGAGCAACCACAGATGTCTCAAAAGTATGTCTATTTGTTCAGCGAGGGCAACGCTTCCATGCGTGAACTGCTGGGCGGCAAAGGCGCAAACCTGGCCGAGATGACCAACATCGGACTTCCCGTTCCCCAGGGCTTCACCATCACCACCGAGGCCTGCACCCAGTACTATGAGGACGGCCGCAAAATCAACGACGAAATTATGGCCCAGATCATGGAATATGTGGGCAAGATGGAGGAGCTGAACGGCAAAAAATTCGGCGACTTGAAAAACCCGCTGCTGGTTTCCGTGCGCTCCGGCGCCCGTGCTTCCATGCCCGGCATGATGGACACCATCCTGAACCTGGGCCTCAACGACGAGGTGGTGGCCGCCATGATCGCCGGCAACCCCGATCCCAATTTTGAGCGCTTCGTCTACGATTCCTACCGCCGTTTTATCCAGATGTTCTCGGACGTGGTCATGGAAGTGGGCAAGAAATATTTCGAGCAGCTCATCGACGAGATGAAGGCAAAGAAGGGCGTCCATTTCGACGTGGAGCTGACCGCCGCCGACCTCAAGGAGCTTGCCGAGCAGTTCAAGGCCGAGTATAAAAAGCAGATCGGCGAGGATTTCCCCTCCGATCCCAAGACGCAGCTTTATGAAGCTGTGCGCGCTGTGTTCCGCTCCTGGGACAACCCCCGCGCCAACGTTTACCGCCGCGACAACGACATTCCCTATTCCTGGGGCACCGCCGTCAACGTAATGCCCATGGTGTTCGGCAACCTGAACGACAATTCCGGCACCGGCGTGGCCTTCACCCGCGACCCCGCCACCGGCGAGAAGAAGCTTATGGGCGAATTCCTGGTGAACGCCCAGGGCGAAGACGTGGTGGCCGGCGTGCGCACGCCCATGCCCATTTCCGAAATGGCTGAAAAGTTCCCCCAGGCATACAGCGACTTCATCAACGTCTGCTCCACCCTGGAAAACCATTACCGCGACATGCAGGATATGGAGTTTACCGTGGAGAACGGCAAGCTCTATATGCTCCAGTGCCGCAGCGGCAAGCGCACCGCCAAGGCCGCACTGAAAATCGCCTGCGACCTGATCGACGAGGGCATGATCGACGAAAAGAAAGCCGTGTGCATGATCGATCCGAGAAACCTCGACACCCTGCTCCATCCCCAGTTTGACAACGACGCGCTGAAAGCCGCCACGCCCATCGGCCGCGGTCTGGGCGCTTCGCCCGGCGCCGCCTGCGGCAAAATCGTCTTTACCGCCGACGACGCCGAAAGCTGGCACGACCGGGGCGAAAAGGTGGTTCTTGTGCGCCTGGAAACCTCGCCCGAAGACATCACCGGCATGAAAGCCTCCCAGGGCATCCTCACCGTGCGCGGCGGCATGACGTCCCACGCCGCCGTGGTGGCCCGCGGCATGGGCACCTGCTGCGTGTCCGGCTGCGGCGAGATCCACATGGATGAGGAAAACAAGCAGTTCACCCT
This sequence comes from bacterium 210917-DFI.7.65, assembly GCA_020555865.1. GTDB lineage: Bacteria > Bacillota > Clostridia > Oscillospirales > Oscillospiraceae > Pseudoscillospira. Next base: position 96,019 of record JAJCJJ010000003.1, read on the forward strand.
GGGCGGCAAGACCTTCCATGAGGGCGACTATATCTCCATCGACGGTTCCACCGGCAATATTTACGACGGGATCATCCCCACCGTGGATGCCGCCATCGCGGGTGAATTCGGCCGCATCATGGCTCTGGCCGACAAATACCGCAAGCTGCAGGTGCGCACCAACGCCGACACCCCCCGCGACGCCAAAAAGGCCCGCGAGCTGGGCGCGCAGGGCATCGGCCTGTGCCGCACGGAGCACATGTTCTTTGATCCTGAGCGCATCGCCGCTTTCCGGGAAATGATCTGCTCGGATACCGTGGAGCAGCGCGAAGCCGCCCTGGCCAAGATCCTGCCCTATCAGCAGAACGACTTTGAAGCCCTGTACGAGGCTATGGAGGGCGACCCGGTCACCATCCGTTTCCTGGATCCTCCGCTGCATGAGTTCGTGCCCACCGATGAGGAAGACATCGCCAAGCTGGCCGCCGACATGGGCAAGACCGTGGCGGACATCAAGGCCATCATCGCTTCCCTGCATGAGTTCAACCCCATGATGGGGCACCGCGGCTGCCGTCTGGCCGTCACCTTCCCGGAGATCGCCGTGATGCAGACCAAGGCCGTTATTCAGGCCGCATTGAACGTGCAGGCCAGACACCCCGACTGGACCGTCGCCCCGGAAATCATGATCCCTCTGGTGGGCGAAGTTAAGGAGCTGAAATACGTCAAGGACGTGGTGTGCAAAACCGCCGACGCCCTGATCCAGGCCGCCGGCAGCCAGATGCACTATAAAGTGGGCACCATGATCGAGATCCCCCGCGCCGCCCTGACCGCCGACCAGGTGGCCACCGAGGCCGAGTTCTTCTCCTTCGGCACCAACGATCTGACGCAGATGACCTTCGGCTTCAGCCGCGACGACGCAGGCAAGTTCCTGAGCGACTACTACGCCAAGAAGATCTACGAGAGCGATCCCTTCGCCCGCCTGGATCAGACCGGCGTGGGCAAGCTGGTGAAGATGGCTGCCGACCTGGGCCGTCAGACCCGTCCGGACATCAAGTTGGGCATCTGCGGCGAACACGGCGGCGATCCCTCTTCCGTGCGCTTCTGCCACAAGGTGGGCCTGACCTACGTGTCCTGCTCGCCCTTCCGTGTGCCCATCGCACGGCTGGCCGCGGCGCAGGCCGCGATTGAAGAGGGCTGACGCCTGCTGCGCGGCGCGCAGAAACGTCTCCCTGTTGTTCCCTTTGGATGATATGTGTGAGGAGCACGGAAAAGCATGCTTTTCCGTGCTCCTCTTTTTGTAATCATTGCGCTGGGGGAAAGCCCTGCCGGAATCCGCCCGGCCTTATCCCAACGCCACATCCAGCACCATCATCACAAGAAAGCCTGCGGCAAAGGCCGCCACGCCCAGAGCGCTCTTGCGCCCGCCGATTTCAGGCAGCAGCTGGTCGGCCACCACAAAAAGCATCGCCCCCGCGGCAAAGGCCAGGCACCAGGGCAGCAGCGGCTGCAGCAGCCCGGTCAGGGCCAGCATCACCGCCGCGCCCACCGGCTCCACCGCGCCGGAGCCAACGCCCACGGCAAAGGCCCGGCGCTTTTTCATCCCGCAGCCCGCCAGGGGCAGGGAAATGATGGCGCCCTCCGGAATATTCTGAATGGCGATGCCCGCCGCCAGCGCCGCGGCCGCCGCGCCGCCCACGTTCCCTGAGAGCACTCCCGCAAAGGCCGCGCCCACGGCCATTCCCTCAGGGATATTATGTAGTGTGATAGCCAGGGCCATCATGCCTGTTTTCGCGCCGCCGCCTCCGGTGATCGCCGGTTCGGGCAAATAACGGTCCAGCAGCAGCAAAAGCGCAAAGCCCACGGCAAAGCCGCCCGCCGCCGGCAAAAATGCCAGACGGCCCAGCGCCGCTGCGCCGTCGATGGCCGGCAGCAGCAGCGACCACACCGACGCAGCCACCATCACCCCGGCAGCAAACCCCAGCAGAATCTTTTCCACCGTTTCATTCAAAGTTCTGAGAAAAAACACACAGGCCGCACCGAGGCTCGTTCCCAAAAACGGCACCAGCAGGCCGAAACATACTGATTGCATAGCGATCCTTTCTCCCACGTTTTCGTATTTTGAATCTGCGGCCCGCTGTGCGCGGACCCTCAGTTCAGCCTATGCGCCCCGGCGGTTTCCCGCCACCAAAAATTGACAGGGAACGGGGAAAGGGGTATGATAAGGCTCCACGACATCTTATATGGGAGGTGCGGTTATGACACTGCAAACCATTTTATTCGACCTGGACGGCACGCTGCTCGACTCCGCCCCGGGCCTGATGACGAGCACCAACACAGCCCTGGCCCGCTGCGGCTGCCCACCGCGCAGCCTGGCACAGATCACTGCCGCTATGGGCAACGGCATGGCCGATCTCATTGCCCGCTCACTGCCCGGCGGGGCGGAGGATCCCCGCTTTGCCGCCTGCTTCGACGCCTTTCAGGAAGCGTATCAAAGCGATATGTTCACCGGCTCGGCGCCCTATCCCGGCATTCTGGAGTTATTGGAGGCACTGGGCAGCAGAGGCTGCCGCCTGGCGGTGGTGTCCAATAAGCGCGACGGGGCGGTGAAAGCCCTGTGCCGGCAGTTCTTCGGCGAACGCATCGCCGTAGCCATCGGCGAGCGGCCCGGCGTGTCCCGCAAACCCGCGCCGGACAGCGCCCTGACCGCCCTGCAGGAACTGGGGATGCCCGCGCAGACCGCCGCCTATGTGGGCGACAGCGAAGTGGATATCGCCACGGCGCGCAACGCGCACCTGCCCTGCTTTTCCGTGGACTGGGGCACCCGGACACGGGAAGTGCTGGAGGCTCACGGGGCGGTTTCGATTTCCCACACGCCGGAGGAGCTGCTGCGCGCCCTGAGCGGGGTGTGAGGAAGGGAAGGGGCTTTGCCCCTTCCCTTTTTTGCCCCCCGGCGGGGTGGGGGGGGTCTCCTCTTGGAAGAGGGGGGCGGTTGCGCCCCGCAGTGGGGCGGGGGGGGTCCTCTCTTGGAAGAGGGGGGAACGTTTGCGCCCCACGTTTCTTTTTCTCTCGCGAGAGAAAAAGAAACGTGCCGCGCCCGGTACAAAGAAAAAGAGCGCTTGGAGCGGCTTTCGTGACGAAGGCTGCTCCTTTTTCGTTCGTGCTCTATGTCCTGATGGTAGTACCTTGGTGCTATGCGGACTGGTTTTACCGCTTGCGCCGCTGCCGCTGACGGGGTGGGAAAATTGCTTTTTTACCTGAAAAAAGCGGCTTTCATTCCGAAAGCCGCTTGATGTATTTATTCAATTTCTGTTGCTGCAGAGCGCTTGTTCTTTTCTGCCTCTGCTTTGATTTGTTCCAGCAGTTCTCTATTGATACGCATTGTAAAACGCGTTTGATCCTCTCTGGTAAATGGAAGAATATTGCGCCCCACATTTCTTTTTCTCTTGAAAGAGAAAAAGAAACGTGCCGCGCCCGGTACAAAGAAAAAGAGAACTCGGAGCGGCTTTCGTGGCGAAAGGTACTCCTTTTTCGTTTGTGTTTTATGTCCTGACCGTGAGTGTTCTGGTACTATGCGGATTGGCTTTACCGCTTGCACCGCTGACGCTGACAGGTGCAGAAAATGTGAATGTGTTTCAATTATCTTGCTTATTGGAAACAAGGGGATATATCCTCTTATCAAAAAAATCATTTACTTTTATGATATTTATGCCAATAAAAAACAAAATTACATATGAGGTGAAATGATGAGCCGTAACAATTCATTAACAAAAAAGGTATCCATATCGCTTCCCATGGAACTATACGAACAAATCAAAACATTATCAGAGGAATCACAGCGTACCACATCAGCCTATATCCGCCAAGTCCTCCGCGTTTATCTGCGGTATTACGCCGAGCATGCGGAGGAGGCGGAACGCGATCCTTTGATCGTCAAATGAGCAGTGAAAAGGTGATGCCGGATGGCTACAAGCAAGCGGGTGTTCACATTGCGTCTATCGGAGGACGTGCTGGATAAAATCGGGAAACTGGCAACGAAGGAACACCGGTCTGTTACAAATTATATTGAGTTCGTGCTGCTGCAGTATTTGGAAGCAAATGCATCCCATGCAGAGCAGCACGGGGGAAAACAGGAGGGAAACGATGAATAGTACTTATGGATGGCTTTATCAGAAGTATGCTTATCCGCTGCTGGAAAAGCAGCGGGAGAAAGCGCGGGAGGAAATGAAAGCGCTGTGCCGGGAATGCGGCCTTGACCCGGAGCAGCAGCTGACGTTCACAGATCAGATGGAATACAGCAGTTTCCGTGCCGGAGCGGCAGCGTTTTCCATCGGGATCTATTTTGGCATACAGTTTGTATCCAATCCATTCTTTTCGAAACTGAAAGAAACCATGGAACGCTACCAAATCGACCTATAATCCATCAGTGCACCCCTCAGCGGCAGCAGCGCAAGCGGAAAAACCAATCCGCATAACATCAGGAAACCCACCATCAGGACATAGACACAAAGGAAAAAGAAGCGGCTTTCGCAACGAAAGACACTGGTTCCAGCGCGTAAGCCTGCCCATCCGCACCCGTCAGCGGCAGCGGCGCAAAAGGTGAAACCAGTCCGCATAGCACCAGGGAACCCGTTTTCAGGACATAGAGCACAAACGAAAAAGGAGCAGCTTTCGCCACGAAAGCCGCTCCCAGCGCTCTTTTTCTTTGTACCGGGCGCGGCACGTTTCTTTTTCTCTCGCAAGAGAAAAAGAAATGTGGGGCGCAAACGTTCTCCCCCTCTTCCAAGAGGAGCAAAACCCGCCCCCCTCTCCCAGGGGGGAACCCCCCACCCCTGCCCAAAACCGATTGAAAAACCGCCCCTCCCGCGTTATAATAATAGGGAAAAACAACAAACCAAACGGTTTTCCCACCAAAGAAAAGAGGGTTATTTGTATGAAAGACGGTTTTATCCCCGTGGCCGTGGGCAGCCCGAAAATCCGGGTGGCCGACTGCCATTACAATGCCGAGCAGATTTTCACCATGATGCGCGCGGCTGAGCGCGAGGGCGTGAAGGTGCTGGTGCTGCCGGAGCTGTGTCTGACGGGCTATACCTGCGGCGACCTGTTTTATCAGGATACCCTGCTCGACGGCGCCTGCGCGGCGCTGCAGACGGTGTTGGACGCCACCCGGAATCTGGAAGTGCTCACCGCGGTGGGCATGCCTGTGCAGGTGGAGCAGAAGCTGTACAACTGCGCCGTGGTCATCCAGAAGGGCGAGATCCTCGGCGTGGTGCCCAAGACGTTCCTGCCCAATTATGGGGAATTTTACGAAAAGCGCCAGTTTTCCCCCGCCCCGGAGGGCGACCCTTTCTATGTGGATCATTTCTGCGGCCAGACGGTACTGTTCGGTGCGCGGCAGTTGTTCCAGTGCAATGAAATCCCCGCGCTGACGGTGGGTTTTGAGATCTGCGAAGATCTCTGGGCCAGCACGCCGCCCTCGGTGGAGCTGGCCCGCGCCGGCGCTACGCTCATCGGCAATCTGTCGGCCAGCAACGATGTGGTCGGCAAGGGAGTGTACCGCCGCCGCATGGTTTCCGTCCAGAGCGCCCGGCTGCAGTGCGGCTATCTGTATGCCAGCGCCGGGGAAGGGGAGTCCACCGCCGATCTGGTGTTCGGCGCGCATCAGATCATCGCCGAAAATGGAACGCTGCTGGCGGAAAAGCGCTTTGAAAACGGCCTGCTGCGCACGGAGGTGGACGTGAGCAGGCTGGTATACGAGCGCCGCCGTACTCAGAGCATGGGCACGGCAGCCGAAATCACCACGCTCGCCTTTTCCCTGACGGTGACCGACACCAGACTGACCCGCCCGATTGCGCCGCTGCCCTTTGTGCCCGCGGACAAGGACGACCGGGCCGCCCGGTGCGAGGAAATTCTGCTCATCGCTTCTCTGGGCTTGAAAAAGCGGCTGGAACACACCGGGGCCAAGACTGCCGTGGTGGGTCTGTCCGGCGGGCTGGACTCCACGCTGGCGCTGCTGATCACCATGATCGCCATGCAGATGCTGGGCCGCAGCCCCTCCGATGTGATCGCCGTGACCATGCCGTGTTTCGGCACCACGGACCGCACGAAAAACAACGCCGTGGAGCTGGCCGGGCGCATGGGCGCAACGCTGCGCACCGTGGATATTTCCGAGGCTGTGCGCGTCCACTTCCGGGACATTGGCCAGAGCATGAGCGAACACGACGTGACCTTTGAAAACGCCCAGGCCCGGGAGCGCACTCAGGTGCTGATGGACATCGCCAACAAGACCGGCGGCATCGTCATCGGCACCGGCGATTTGAGCGAACTGGCTTTGGGCTGGGCCACCTACAACGGCGATCATATGAGCATGTACGCCGTCAACGCCTCCATCCCCAAGACGCTGGTGCGCCATCTGGTAGAGTATGTGGCCAAAGACAATCTGGAAAAGGATGAGGAACTGACCAACGTGCTGGAGGATATTCTTGACACGCCGGTTTCCCCGGAACTGCTGCCGGCAGTGAACGGCGCCATTTCCCAGAAAACGGAGGATCTGGTGGGCCCTTATGAGCTGCACGACTTTTTCCTCTATTCTATTGTCCGCTGGGCGTTCCCGCCCCGCAAGGTTTACCGGCTGGCGCGCTGCGCTTTCGCCGGGCGCTACAGCGACGCGGTGATTCTGAAGTGGCTGAAGACGTTCTACCGCCGCTTTTTTGCCCAGCAGTTCAAGCGCAACTGCATGCCCGACGGGCCAAAGGTCGGTTCGGTATCTTTCTCGCCCCGGGGCGACTGGCGCATGCCCAGCGACGCTGTGGCCAAACTTTGGCTCGACGAGGTGGAGCTGCTCCAGGACGCGGGCACCGACGTGGCAAAAGTATAAAATAAGGAGCCTTTATGAAAACTGTTACCCTGTATACCGACGGTGCGTGCAGCGGCAACCCCGGCCCCGGCGGCTGGGGCGCCATTCTCTGCTATGGGGAGCACGAGCTGTCCCTCTCCGGCGGCGAAGCGCACACCACCAACAACCGCATGGAGCTGACCGCCGTGATCGAAGGGCTGAAAAAGCTGAAAGAGCCGTGCATCGTGGAATTGTATTCCGACAGTAAATACGTCATCGACGCCCTGTCCAAAGGCTGGGCCTGGGGCTGGAAGAAAAAAGGCTGGGTGAAAAGCGACAAAAAACCCGCCCTGAATCCTGATTTGTGGGACGTTCTGCTGGCACTGGTTCAGACCCACGAAGTGCATTACCACTGGGTCAAGGGCCATGCGGATAATGTGTACAACAACCGCTGCGACGCCATGGCCGTGGCCGAGTGGCAGAAGCTGAAGTAAAACGGCCCTTGACCCCCCGCGCCTTTGGGCGCGTCAAGCGTTTTGCGCAGCAAAACCTTGGGCGCAGGGCAATTCATTTGCCCGAGCATTTATTATCCCAGGGTCCCCGGTTTGCCCATGGCAAACTGGGCGCAAGGGCCATGCGGACAATGCATACAATAACCGCTGTGACGCCATGGCCGTAGCCGAGTGGCAGAAGCTGAAATGATATTCGCCGCCCTGTCCGGAAACGGCGCAGGCGGCGGAGCGCCGGAAGGGGAGGGGCCATGAAGTTTGTCAAACAGCACAGCTGGGAACAGGAATGGGCTGATACGCTGCGTCAGGAGAAAGCATATCTGCAAAAAAACCTGCACAAAAAGGATTCTGCCCTCAACCGAACGCTGGAAGAGCGCATCCCGGACACCCTGCAGGACACGCTGGACGACGCCTTTTCCAAGGCTTTCGCGCTGATCTTTGAAAAAGGAACCGGCGTGATCGAGCAGACTTACAACAAAAAACGCAAGGCCGCCCTGTTTCAGACCCACTGCGCCGCAGTGCGGAAGCAGGGGGACCGGCGCACCCTGCAGGCGCCCCGAAAGCAGACCGGCCTGGCCGCCGGGAGAAATCTGGCTCTTTCGGGCGTGGAAGGCATTGGATTGGGTCTGCTGGGCATCGGGCTGCCCGACATTCCCCTGTTCACCGCCATGATTCTCAAAAGTCTTTATGAAATCGCCGCGGGGTACGGCTATTCTCACCGCACCCAGGAGGAGCGGCGGTTTCTGCTGCAGCTGATCCGCACCGCCCTGTCCCACGGGGAGGCATTGGCTGCCCAGAACCGGGCGCTGGACCGCTACATCGGTTTGGGCCGCTGGGACGACGCCACCATACTGCGCCGCCAGATCGATGCGACGGCCCGTTCGCTCTCCGGCGAACTGCTGTATATGAAATTTCTGCAGGGCATCCCTCTGGCCGGCGCGGTGGGCGGGGCTTACGACGTGATCTATCTCCACCGCATCCAGACCTATGCCCGCATCAAATACCACAAGCGCTTTCTGCTTTCGCGCAAAAATGAACTTGCATTTTACCGCTGAACCCTTGACAAAAACAACGCCGGAAGAAGCCTTTTCCGCTTCTCCCGGCGTTTTTTTGTGTGCTGCGGCGCCTTATACCCTGCGCAGCAGATCCACCATTTCGATGGCGCTGAGGGCGCAGTCGTAGCCTTTGTTGCCGGCCTTGGAACCGGCGCGTTCGATGGCCTGCTCGATGTTTTCCGTGGTGATCACGCCGAAGAGCACCGGCACCCCCGTATGCATGGCTGCCTGAGCGATGCCCTTGGCCGTTTCGCTGCACACCAGATCGTAATGGCTGGTAGCCCCACGGATCACCGCGCCCACGCAGATCACCGCGTCGTATCTTCCGCTTTGAGCCAGCTTCTGTCCCAGCAGCGGCAGCTCAAAGGCGCCGGGCACCCAGTAAGCGTCGATGTCTTCCCCGGCCACGCCGTGACGCACCAGGCCGTCCTCGGCTCCGGCCAGCAGCTTGTTTACGATGAACTCATTGAACCGCGAAGCCACAATGGCCACCTTCATACCGGTCCCGATCACATTGCCCTGTATCAAATTCACTGTCGTTCCCTCCTGAAACCGTCTTGTATTACATTTGTGTTTTTGTTTCTTACAATTCCACCCGTTCAAACAGGTGCCCCATTTTTTCCTGCTTGGTTTTCAAATAGAACCGGTCATACTTTTGCGGCCGGATCTCGATCGGCTCCCGCCGGGTGATTTGAAGGCCGAAACCGCTGAGCCCGTAAATTTTACTGGGGTTGTTGGTTAAAAGGCGCAGTTCCTTCACGCCCAAATCTCGCAGGATCTGGGCGCCAACCCAGTATTCCCGCAGATCAGCGGCAAAGCCCAGCTTGAGGTTGGCTTCCACAGTGTCGTAACCCTGCTCCTGAAGCACATAGGTTTTCAGCTTGTTCATCAGTCCGATGCCCCGGCCCTCCTGACGCATATACAGCAGCACGCCCCGGCCTTCCTGTTCGATCCGTTTCATGGCGGCATGGAGCTGGTCGCCGCAGTCGCAGCGCGCCGAAGCGAACACATCCCCGGTGAGGCACTCGGAATGAACCCGGCACAAAACGTCTTTCCCGTCGCCAATCTCTCCCTTGACCAGCGCCACATGGCTTTCACCGGTCAGGTCGTCGGTATAACCGAAGATACGAAAATCGCCGTAGGCTGTTGGGAGTTTGGCCTCTGCCTCGCGGATCACATGTTTGTCGTGCAGGCGGCAGTAATCCTGCAGGGCCTTGATGGTAACGACCTTGACGCCCCAGCGCCCGGCGTGCTCCAGCAGCTCTGCCGTGCGCATCATGGTGCCGTCCTCGCGCATGATCTCGCAGCACAGCCCGCACTCAGTGAGGCCCGCCAGCCGGCACAGATCCACCGTGGCCTCTGTGTGGCCGCTGCGCGCCAGCACGCCGCCCCGCCGGGCCACCAGGGGAAACACATGCCCCGGGCGGCGGAAGTCCTCCGGCCGGGCGGAGGGGTCGGCGCACCTGCGGCAGGTAAGGCCCCGTTCTTCGGCGCTGATGCCGGTGGTGGTGCTGACGTGGTCAATGGACACGGTGAAGGCGGTGCCGTGGTTGTCGGTGTTCACCTTCACCATCTGCTCCAGCCCCAGGCGGGCGGCAACCGCCTCGCTCATGGGGGTGCAGATCAGTCCCCTGGCGTATTTTGCCATGAAGTTGACGTTTTCCGTAGTGGCAAACTGAGCAGCGCAGATCAGATCGCCCTCGTTTTCCCGGTCGGGATCGTCAATACATACAATCAGTTTTCCGGCGCGCAGATCTTCGATCACTTCTTCCACAGTGTTTTGTTCCATGTTTCGTTCCTCCTTTGCGGTTCGCAGTTTATGGTTTCTCTGTCCGGAAGGCGCCGAACCCTCCAGTTGGTTTTCTTTGCTGCCTGTTCCGTGAAAGCGCTCAAAACCCATTGCGGCGCAGGAAATCCTCTGTCAGGCGGCTCTCCTGGGACTGCCCCTCCGGCAAAGCCGCCGGTGCGCTTTTGTGCAGCAGCGCGCGCACATATTTTCCAATGATGTCGGTTTCCAGGTTGATTTTGTCGCCGGGCCGTTTGCGCAGCAATGTGGTATCCGTCTGAGTGGTGGGAATCAGGGACACAGAAAAGGTGCGCTCCGTGCGCTCCGCCACGGTCAGGCTGACTCCATCCAGAGTGACGGAGCCTTTTTTCACCACCAGCTCCAGCACATCCGGCGGGGCAGAGAGGGTGAGCCAAAGGGCGCTGCCTTCCTGTTTGGTGTTCACAATTTCCCCAAGGTTATCCACATGCCCGCTGACAATATGGCCGCCGAAGCGGCCATTTGCGGCCAGAGCCCGCTCCAGGTTCACCGCTTCTCCCACTTTCAGCGCACCCAGATTACTGCGGCGCAGGGTTTCAGCCATGACATCGGCAGTAAAGCCGTCGCGGCTGAGGGCCGTCACTGTCAGACACACGCCGTTGACGGCAATGCTGTCGCCCCGGCGGGTATCTTCCAGCACCTGCCGGGCGCCGATGGAAAGGCTGCCCCATTCGCTGCCCGACACCACCGTACGCACCGCGCCGATTTCTTCCACAATTCCGGTGAACACCGTTAAAACGCCTCCTTTTCCCGTGCCAGCACATCATAGGACAGCAGCACATCGCGGCCAAAAAGTTCGATCTCCGGCGCACTCAGCGCAAATGCCTCCGCCGGGTCGGGCGCGCCCAATCCCCCCACGGGGGATTTTGCCCCGGCGCCGCCCAGGAGCATGGCTCCCACATAGACGTACAGCCGCTGCACCACACCGGCGCACAGCGCGCTGTACTGAATCTCCGCACCGCCCTCGATCAGCACGCTGTCGATCTCCCGCGCGCCCAATTCCCTCATCAGGGCGACCCAGTCCACCCGGCCGTCCGCACCACCCAGACACAGTACCTCCGCGCCCAGTGCCTGAAGCTGCGCGCGCTTTTGCGCGTTTTCCACAGCGCATACAAAAATGGTTTTCTGCGTCTGGGCTGTCCGGCATACCCGGGCGGACAAAGGCGTGCGCAAACGGCTGTCCAGCACCACGCGCAGCGGGTCGCGCCCGCCTTCCATGCGGCAGTTGAGCAGAGGGTCATCCGCCAATATGGTGCCGACGCCCACCAAAATGGCCCGATACCGGCTGCGCAGGCTGTGGACATGGGCGCGGGCTGTCTCGCCGGTGATCCACTGAGAACGGCCTGTGCGGGCGGCGAGCTTGCCATCCGCCGTCATAGCGTATTTCAAAGCGACATAGGGGGTCCTGGCGGTGATATAGTGGAAAAAGACGGGGTTCAGGGCATCGCATTCCCGGCGCAAAAAATCTTTTTCCACTGCCACGCCGGCAGCGCGCAGCTGCGCGATACCCCTGCCCGCCACCTTTGGGTTGGGGTCCCGGGAACCAACCACCACCCGGGCAACGCCGCTTTCGATCAGCGCCTGCGTGCAGGGAGGCTGTCGGCCCTGGTGGCAGCATGGCTCCAGCGTAACATAAACGGTAGCCCCGGCAGGGTCTTCCGTACAGGCTTCCAGGGCGGCGCGCTCGGCGTGCATCCCGCCGCAGCGGGCATGGCAGCCTTCTCCGATGACACGGCCTTTTTTCACAATCACCGCTCCCACCAGAGGATTGGGACTGGCCCAGGGTATGCCTTGCTTTGCCAGACGGATGGCCCGGCGCATATAATTCTGCTTTTCCACCATGCATCTCCTCCTCGCCAATAAAATAAAAAAGTCCTGAGCATGTATGCTCAGGGCCCGCACTAGATTGCAACCGCCATCCCGGACGGCACAGCCGCAGCTGTGTTTTTTCCAACAAAAAAGCTCTGAAATGAAATTCATTTCAGAGCAAACGTCAAAAACCGCGCAGCTGCGCCGACTCGCTTCTTCTTTCATCCAGACTATACTGTCGGCCCCGGAATCTCACCGGATCAGCCTTTCGGCTCGCGGGCTTTACCGCCGGTAGGGAATTGCACCCTGCCCTGAAGAATGCCTGATTCATTTGTGAGGTTCATTATAGCCCTTTTTTTCCGTTTGTAAAGAGGGAAGAGGACAATTTGTGAAAAAACCTGCGTTTCTCCTTCCGCGATTGTGCATTTTTACACTGGAGCAGGCAGGAGGCTCAAGTGAAAAACGCGGCTACGTCCTCCACGTCCAGAGCACTTTGCAGCGCCAGATTGACGCCCAGCGCCGTCAGCTTGGCCAACCGGCGGATGTGTTCGTCAATGCCGCGCTCGGTAACGATGATCCCTCCCCGCAGCGATGCAGCGGTTTCTTCCGCGCCGGCTTCTTCCAGCAGGTCGGCGGCCAGGGTCGCCCCGTCGATCACGGTGGGAATACCGATGGATAATACCGGCACATGAAGCGTGTCCTCATTGAGGGCGCAGCGGTGGTTTCCCACCCCGGAGCCGGGGATCAGCCCAGTATCGGACAGCTGCACAGTGGCACACAGCCTAGAAAGACGGCGGGACATGAGGGCGTCAATCACAATCACACAACAGGGCTTTACGCGCTCGGCCACACCCCGGATCACCTCGGCGCTTTCCACACCTGTCTGTCCCAGAACGCCGGGCGCCATGGCGCACACCGGGGAAAAAGCGGCAAACTCTCCGGGCAGAGATTCTTTCAGATGCCGCGTGATCAGCAGGGCGTCCACTGCCAGCGGGCCGAGCGCGTCGGGCGTCACATCCCGATTGCCCAGTCCCGCCACCAAAACCGGCTTTTCTCCGTCCAGAGGCGGCAGGAGCCGGCGCAGCTCTTCAGCAATGCAGCGCGCAGCGTCCTCAAAGCCTTTGCCGGACAGATTTTCCTGTTCCAGCGTTACGGTGAGATAGCGCCCCACAGGTTTGCCCAGGGCATGGCTGCCCTGACCGTTCAGAATATCCACAGCAGTAACCGTGCAGCCCCGCCGGCCGTATTCCTGGGCCTGCACTCCCTGCAGCGCAGTGGTTTCTCCCACACTTTCTTCAAAAAGCTCTCTGGCCTCCAGCGCCAGATCGGTACGTTTGGTCAGCATGTTTTGTGTCCCCTTTTTTCGTATCCCACTAAATGTGGTAGTTTTCCCTTAGTTTTTGAAAAAAGGCGCTTCTTATACAAAAAAAGATTTAAAAATTTTGAAAAACTCCTTGCTTTTTTGTGTTCGGCGTGATAAAATATCATCCTGCACGGAGTATGGAGATGTGCTCCATGCAAATTTCCTGCCGGAGGAGGTGTTTGGTTTGCCGAATATTAAGTCTGCTAAGAAGCGTGTTCTGCTCGCTGAGGCTCGCAATGCTCAGAACCGGGTTCAGAAGTCCGCTATGAAGACCGCCATTAAGAAGTTCGAGGCTGCTGCCGCAGAAGGCAATCGCACCGAGGCGGAAGGCGCATACAAGGTCGCCGTCAAGAAGGTCGATATGGCCGCCAGCAAGGGTCTGATCCACAAGAACAACGCAGCGCACAAGAAGAGCGCGCTGACGCTGAAGCTCAATCAGATCGGCTGATCCAACCGCTTTTGAAAAGAACACCCAATGGGTGTTCTTTTTTCTTTTTATAAAGGCAAAAAAACTCCGGGTTATCTTAACCGCCGGTCGTGCCGACGGTTTTTCTATCCAAAACCAAACAGCCGCTCTGCTATTCTTTGCGCGCTCTTTCGCCGCATACGCCATATTTTTGCGGAGCATGCCATAAAACAAGAAAACGGCCCGCCATTTCAGGCGAGCCGTGCTCCATAGTCAAAGGCTTTTTTTGCATACAGGCGCAGCAGATCATAGCCCAGATCCAGCAGCTCTGTCAGTCCCCGGTCGCCGTCCGGCAGACGCATCCGGCGGGTAAAAGATCCCCGGGCGCTGTAAATTTCATTATACAGCACCTCGCATTCCTCGTGGGAATCCAGAAAGGGGGGACGAAACACGCAGGTGGAAAACAACCCGATCATCGTGTCATAGGCATAATTGGCTGCATTACCGCATCTTTCATCTTCCGCGGCCATAGTGGCCAGCGCCTCCGGCGCCTTGCGCCGAATCTGCCAGGCACAGCGGAACAGAATTGCGCATTCCATGCGCCGCAGCTGCTGGAAACACGAGCCGATACGCTGCAGATCGGCGTCGCTTCGATCGATGCCGCAGCGCTGCATCAGCCGCTGACTGCTGTGCCGGAGATGCTGCTGCAGCATCTGACAACGCAGTTCCCGCGTCACAGGCACCACATCCGGGAGCGGATCATCCGTTTGTTCAAACATGGTTTCGTAGACCCGCTGAAACACTTCATCACAGCGATCCATCCCGTATCATCTCCTTTCTTTCTGGCAGATTTCGCTATCATATCACTTATAGTTTCATTTTGCAATCGATTTTTCACATTTTTTCCAATTTTTTGGTATTCTCCCTATTTTATGAAGGGAGAATACCCGAACACCGCCGAGCGTTTTCTTTCTCTGCCTGCAAAACAAAAACCGCCAAAGGGACGCAATGCTGCTACCCCTTTGGCGGTTTTTCCGCAGTTTGTTCAGCTCCGGAACGGAGGGGTGGCGCCCGTCCCCTGGATGCGGTAAGATATTGCAAAATCAGTCAGGAATTGAATCAGCTCCAAGTGTATATCCCGGTATGGGAGGCCCAAACACCGGGCGCCTGCCCGGATGATGGGTGTGAACGGATTGGGTTTTTCCTCCGACTGCTCCGCCATTCCCACGCGCTCCTGCGCAATGCTGCGGCAGGCTTCATGAAATGCATCCACCATATGGGCGGACTCCTTTTCGTCGATCAGGCACTCATTTTCCAAATTGCGGACGTTTTCCAGATAAAGCTTCTGCAGCTCCATGCCCGTGGGTTCTTCGGGGATCTGCATCACTGTAATGGCGGTGCAGTAATACAGCGCAAACAGCACCGGCATGTTTTCCACAAAGTCCCCGCGGCCGTACTGCTCCAGCATGCGGTTTGTGCGCTCAATGCGCACCCACATATCATTGCTCAGGTCCTGGACGGTAGCTGTCTGGTGTTTTTTCAGCCAATCTCGTGCTCCGCTCATTCCTGCTTATCCTCCTGCCCGCTCTCTTCGGCGGCGGGGGACTGCATCTCCTGTGCGCTTTCCTCTGCGCCCTCTTTTTCCTCTTCCCGTTCGGCCAGGGCCAGGGCAATGACCTGATCGCCCTCTTCCTTGAAGCGCATAACGATGACGCCCTGGGTTGCACGGCCGGCGGCGCGGATGTTTTTCACCGCAGTACGGATCAGGATACCGCTCTGGGTCACCAACAGCAAATCTTCGCTGCCGTCCACAATCTTGATGCCCACCACAGGGCCGGTCTTGTCCGTGACAGCATAGTTCCGAATGCCCAAACCGCCCCGGTTGGTAAGGCGGTATTCCTCCACCGCCGTCCGCTTGCCATATCCCTTTTCCGTAATGGAGAGAATTTCTTTTCCTTCCGCGGCCACGCCGGCGCCCACCACGAAATCGCCTTCGCGCAGGCGGATGCCCCGCACGCCCATGGCATCACGGCCCATGGCGCGCACATCCGTTTCCCGGAAACACACAGCCTGTCCGTCATGGGTGGCAATAACGATGTTTTCCATTCCGTCTGTCTCATGGACGGCGATCAGAGCATCGCCCTCTTCCATGCGCAGGGCGCGGATCCCGTTGCTGCGCAGATTTTTCAGCGTGATCACCGGCAGGCGTTTTACGGTGCCGGCGCGGGTGACCATAAACAGGAACCGGTTTTCGCCGTGTTCGATGTCCCGGGTATGGATCATGGTCTGGATGCGCTCGCCCTGTTCCACCTGCAGAATGTTCACAATATTGGTACCCTTGGCGGTTTTGCCGCTCTCTGGAATCTGATAGCCCTTTTTCCGGTATACTTTGCCGGTATCGGTAAAGAAGAGAATATGGTCGTGGGTAGAGGCGGTGAAGACGTCGGTAACATAGTCCTCTTCCCGGGTGGTAATGCCTTTCTTGCCCATACCGCCCTTGCTCTGGGCCGCATATTCACTCACCGGCGTACGCTTGATATAGCCGGCTGCCGTCAGGGTAAAAACGCACTGCTCTTCTTCGATCAGGTCTTCAATGTCGATCTCGTCCTCGACGTCCTGGATCTCCGTCTTGCGTTCGTCACCGAATTTTTCGGCAATGGCCATCAGTTCTTCCTTCAGGATCTGGCGCACCAGGCTGTCGTCGGACAAAATCTTCTGGAACCAGGTAATTTTCTCCTCCAGTTCCTTATATTCGCTCTCCAGCTTCTCCCGGTCAAGGCCCTGCAGAGCTTTCAGGCGCATGTCAAGGATAGCCTGGGCCTGGATATCGTCCAGGCCGAAGCGCTCGCACAAACGCTCTTTTGCGTCGTCATAGCTGGTGCGGATGATCTGAATGACTTCATCGATGTTGTCCTGGGCCACCAGCAGTCCTTCAAGCAGATGAGCGCGCTCCTGAGCCTTTTTCAGATCGTAGCGGGTGCGGCGGACGATGATTTCTTCCTGGAACGTAAGATATTCATCAATGATATGGCGCAGGGACAAAATTTTCGGCTGTTTCTGATTGTCCACCAAAGCCAGCATATTGATGGCAAAACTGGTCTGCAGCTGGGTCTGGGTAAACAGGTGGTTGAGCACCACCTGGGGATTTGCATCGCGCTTGAGCTCGATCACCACGCGCATGCCGTTGCGGTCCGTCTCATCGCGCAGGTCGGAAATGCCTTCCAGGCGTTTTTCCTTCACCTGCTCGGCAATGTTGCGGATCAGCTGGCGCTTGTTCACCTGATAGGGCAGTTCCGTAATGATGATGCGGGTACGGTCCTTGCCGAATTCCTCAAATTCGTGGCGGGCGCGGATCACCACCCGGCCGCGGCCGGTGGCATAAGCGGCACGGATGCCGCTGCGGCCCATAATAATACCGCTGGTGGGAAAATCCGGTCCCTTCACATGCTCCATCAGATCGGCCAGGGTAGCCTCCGGATCGTCGAGCACACAAATGCACGCGCCGATGACTTCCCGCAGGTTGTGGGGCGGGATGTTGGTGGCCATGCCCACGGCAATCCCCGAAGAACCGTTCACCAGCAAATTCGGGAAACGGGAGGGAAGCACGCGCGGCTCTTTGCGGGTTTCGTCAAAGTTGGGATCCCAGTTGACGGTGTCCTTGTCGATATCGCGGAGCATTTCCTCGGAAATCTTGCTCATGCGGGCTTCCGTATAACGGTAAGCAGCCGGGGGATCGCCGTCTACGGAGCCAAAGTTTCCGTGGCCGTCCACCAGCATATAGCGCATGGAGAAATCCTGCGCCAGACGCACCAGGGCGTCGTATACGCTGCTGTCACCGTGGGGATGGTAGCGGCCCAATACGTCGCCCACGCAGGTGGCCGACTTTTTGAAAGGTTTGTCCGCCGTCAGCCCATCCTCATACATGGCGTAGAGGATGCGGCGGTGTACGGGTTTGAGACCGTCGCGCACATCGGGCAGCGCACGGCCCACAATCACACTCATGGCGTATTCCCGGTAGCTTGTTTCCATTTCGGCGACAAGGCCGGACTCAGTAATCGCCTGATTGGGAAAAGCGATATCCTCCGGTTTATAATCTCTGTTGTGTCCCATGTTGGCCTCGTCTCCTTATATATCCAGATTGACTGCGTATTTGGCGTTGCTTTCGATCCATTCCTTGCGCGGTTCCACTTTTTCTCCCATCAGAATGGTGAAAATCTCGTCGGCTTTCACCGCGTCGTCCAGCGTGATGCGGCGCAGCGTGCGGCGCTCAGGATCCATGGTGGTTTCCCACAGTTCGTGGGGATCCATTTCACCCAGGCCTTTGAAGCGGGAAATATCCACTTTTACATTGGGGTTATCGCCGCGCATCTCGGCAGAAATACGGTCGCGCTCTTCATCGGAGTACGCTACGCGCTGCTTTTTGCCGCGGGTCAGTTTATACAGCGGCGGCACAGCAGAATAGACATACCCATTTTCAATCAGCGGGCGCATATAGCGGAAGAAAAAGGTCAGCAGCAGCGTGCGGATATGGGCTCCGTCCACATCAGCATCGGCCATGATAATGATTTTATGATAACGCAGTTTGTCGATGTTGAATTCACCGCCGATCCCCGCGCCCAGCGCCACGATCAGGGGATAGAGCTTATCGTTGCCGTAAATTTTGTCAGCCCGTGCCTTTTCCACATTGAGCATCTTACCCCACATGGCCAGAATCGCCTGGAATCGGGAGTCCCGACCCTGAATGGCCGAGCCGGCGGCTGAGTCGCCCTCGACGATGTAGATCTCGCACAGACCGGGATCGCGTTCGTTGCAGTCCTGCAGTTTGTCGGGCATCTGGCCGGACTCCAGTCCGGTTTTGCGGCGAACGGATTCGCGCGCTTTTTTTGCTGCCTCCCGGGCGCGGTTCGCCATCAGAGCCTTGTCCAGCACCTGACGTCCTACGGACGGGTTTTCCTCCAGGAAAATTTCCAGTTTTTCCGACACGATACTGTTCACCAGCGTGCGGATTTCGCTGTTGCCCAGCTTTGCCTTGGTCTGGCCTTCGAACTGGGCGTCGGTCAGCTTCACGGAAATAATGCAGGTCAGCCCCTCACGGCAGTCTTCGCCGGAGATTTTTTCCTCATCCTTGAGAATTTTCATTTTGTGGCCGTACGCATTGAGCACATTGGTCAGGGCGCGCTTGAAGCCCTCCTCGTGCATGCCGCCTTCGGGCGTATGGATGTTATTGGCGAAAGAGAGGATGTTCTCATTGTAGCCGTCGTTGTACTGCAGAGCCACCTCGGCCATGGAACCGTCCCGGGTGCCGGCCATGTAGATCACCTGATCGTGCAGCACATCCTTATTGGTGTTGAGATAGGTAACAAACTCCCGGATACCGCCTTCAAAGCACATCTCGTCGCTCTGTTCCCTGCCTGCGCGCAGGTCGATGGTGCGAATGCGCAGTCCGGCATTCAGAAACGCCTGCTCCCGCATACGGGTGTGGAGCACGTCATAGTCGTATACCGTTTCCTCAAACATCTCCGGGTCGGGCTTGAAAGTCACAGTGGTACCGGTGTGATCCGTGCTCCCAATGATCTTCATTTCCTCAACGATGTGGCCCCTGGAAAATTTCATCTGGTGGATTTTGCCGTCGCGGTGCACCTGCACCGTCAGCCATTCGCTCAGGGCGTTGACCACGCTGGCGCCCACGCCGTGGAGGCCGCCGGACACTTTATAGCCGCCGCCGCCGAATTTTCCGCCGGCATGGAGCACGGTATACACCACCTCAAGGGCGGGCCGCCCGGTCTGCGCCTGGATATCTACGGGAATGCCGCGGCCGTTGTCTGTCACGGTGATGGTATCGCCCTCGTTGATCTGCACGGTAATATCGGTGCAATAGCCCGCCAGGGCTTCGTCAATGGCGTTGTCCACGATTTCATAGACCAGATGATGCAAACCGCTTTTCGACGTGGAGCCGATATACATACCCGGACGCTTACGTACAGCCTCCAATCCTTCGAGCACCTGAATCTCGGAGGCATCGTATTCGTTGCTTTTGTCCACGCCGTACGTCTCTTTCACCTCGTGCTCTTCGATCCTCTTCTGCTTTTCTTCGTCCATACTGGAACCTCCTAAAAGACAACCTCTTCCAAACTCCGCGTGCGGTACGTTTTGGAAAAGAATTTTTTTCTTCTTCCGTTTTTTCTTTTCCCCCATAGGGGAGGGCAGGAGAAGAACCGCTCCCCCTGCAGTGTCCCGGCCCTCCGGAGCACGCTCAGATTCGTTCGCTCTGAACCCGTTTCTCCAGCGTCTGCACAGAAAGCTGCGTCAGATAGACAACAGCGCAGGAGTCGTGCTCCCGTTTTCTCCGGCGGCCGGATCTGCTCCGCTCGGAGCACAATAAAAGAGCCCTGGGCAAATCGTCGCCCACGGCGATGACACGTCCTTCCCGCTCGCATACAGCCAGGCTTTTGCGTGTGCGGTGGGACCAGGTGGCGTTGTCCAGATCAAATACGCCCACGAGATCACCGCGGCGCACCACCGCGCCCGGCCCAATGGAAACATACACTTCGCTGCCACTCCTTTCCCGTCACACAACCTGGCCGTCTGCAATGTGAAACACCTTTCCTTTGAGCAGCGCTCCCAGCCGGTCGTCTTCGCAGCAGGTGATGAACACCTGTCCGCCCTGAATGCGGTTGAGCACGAATTCCTGCCGCCGGGCGTCCAGCTCGCTGAGCACATCATCCAGCAGCAGCACCGGATATTCGCCCACAGTGTTTTTGTAAATCTCCCGCTCAGCCAGCTTGATGGACAGCGCAGCCGTCCGGGTCTGCCCCTGGGAAGAATAGGATTTTGCGCTGACGCCACCGATGAGCACCGCAAGATCGTCTTTGTGCGGCCCGGACAGGCACAGCCGGGCCGCGCGCTCTGCACACTCGTGCTCCCTCTGATGCTCCGACAGCTGCATAAACAGCGTAGACAGGTCGGCAAAAGGATCCGTCACTGTTTTGACCGTTTCATAGCGCAGCGTCAGCGTTTCCCGCCCACCGCTGCATTCCCGGTGGCTGGCTTCGGCATACTCGGCCAGCCGCGCGGCAAATTGTGCGCGGTAATGAATCACCGTCGCCCCGGCCAAGGCCATCTGATGGTTGAATTCCGGCAAAGCCGCCAGCAGATCCGGCCGCTCTTCGCTGTCGCGCAAAATGCGGGTTTTACTTTCATAAGCCTTGTTGTACCGCATCAGCGCCTGGGCGTATTTGGGCCGGAGCTGGCACAGGGCCGTGTCCATCAATTTTCGGCGGGCAGCGGCTCCATCGCGAATCAAAAACAGATCCTCAGGGCAGAAATAGACGGTAAAAAGCACGCCGCTGCTCTGGGCGCCCCGGCGGACGCTGATACCGTTGACCGTCATTTTTTTCGGCCGCCCCCGCTGCAGCCGGGTTTCCAGCACAAAGTTCCGTTCCCGGGCAGAAACCGAAGCCCGCAGCAAAGCGCTGTCCGCCTCAAAACGGATCATCTCGCGGTCGCTGCGCGCCCGGGGCGAGCGGCCGGTGGAGAGACAGGCGATCGCTTCCAGCAGATTGGTCTTTCCCTGGGCATTTTCCCCATAGATCACATTGCAGCGTCCGTTAAAGGAAAAGTCCTGCGCCGGATAGTTGCGGAACTGCTGCAGGGAAAGGGTATCGACCCTCATACCTGCCGGGCCACAGCCGTCTCGTGGCCCTGATAGGACACCACATCGCCGGGATACAGTTTTTTACCGCGCATGGTACACGTTTCTCCGTTGACGCAGACTTGCCCCTCCTGAATGACAATCTTTCCCTCGCCGCCGGAGGACACCTGATGCGTCAGCTTGAGAAGATCCTGCAGTTTAATAAAATCGGTATGGATTGTTACGGTTTCCATTCCAGGTTCCTTTCTTCTTCTGTTATTCCGCTTTCAGACGCACCGGCAGCACCATATAGAGAAAGTTTTCCTCCCCCTCAGTGGGTACGATGATCGCAGGCGTGATGCCGCTGTTCAGTTCAATTTTTACTTCGTCCGCCGACGCATAGCGCAGCGCATCCATTAGATAGCGGTTGTTAAAGCCGATTTCCAGATCATTTCCGTTGCCGGCAATGGGGCAGCTGTCTTTGGCGTCGCCGTTGCCGGTGCGGGCCGAGAGCTTTACGCTGCCGTCGCCAAAAATACAGCGGATCGGGCTTTTCATTTTATCGGAAATCACCACGCTGACGCGGTCGATACTGCTCATCAGAGCGCGTTTGTCCGCTGTCAGCACAATGGGATTCTGGCGGGGAATGGCGTTTTTATAGTCGAGAAAATCGCCCTCCAGCCGGCGGCAGATCAGCTGCGTTTCACCCACCTCGAACTGCACATGGCGGGAGCCAAGGATCACCATTGCGCCGTCCTCGCTGTCGGAGCAGATCTTTTCCACTTCGTTGAGGGCACTGCCGGGCGCTACAAAAGTAAACGCGCCCCCTTCAAGCTTCTCATATTTTTCCCGGCGCAGAGCCAGCCGGAAACCGTCCACCGAAACAATGGTCAGCATGCCGTCGCCAATTTCAAAAAGAGAACCGGTGTGCACAATGCGGCTTTCGTTCGTGGACACGGCAAAGGATGTACCGCCAATCATGGCTTTGAGAATGTCCTGCCGGACTGTGCAGGTATAATCGTCTTCCACATCAGGAAGATCCGGAAAGTCCGCGGCATTCAGGCCGAGGATATGAAAATCCGCGTCGCCGCAGGCCACGGAAACCATCAGCTTGTCGTCGCTGGAGAAAACGATCATATCGTCGGGCATTTTGCGGATAATGTCGCCGAACAGGCGGGCGTTCAGCACCAGTTCGCCGTCTTCGGTGATGTTGGCCTGGAAGCGGGAGCGGATGCCAAGCTGCATATTGTAGCCGCTGACTGTGAGATATCCGTTGCGTGCTTCCAGCAGCAGGCCCTCCAGCGCCGGAATGGAGCTTTTTGAAGCCACGGCCCGGGAGGCTGTGTTGATTGCGCTTTGCAGCAGCGCTTTTTCGCAGGAAAATTTCATAAGGCGTACCGTCCTTCCAAAGTTCGCTTTGTTAAAAAACTGTTTTTTTGAAAAAAAGAATAGAATAAAATGCAGTATCAGCAGTAGGGGGCCGGGAAATGTGGAAAAGTGGGAAATGGCGAGAGAGGGCAAAGGAAAGCGCATCCACAGGGATGTGGAAAATTTTTGCCGGTTTTCCACGGCGCGCTGAAAGAAAAAAGTTTTCCCCAGCCGGTGCAGAATTTTCCACGGGAAATGTGGAAAAAAGCATGCAGAAAAGAAATCAGTTTTTGGCGTTGATATTGGCTGTGATAGCCTTCACAGTCTCGGCAAAAGCGGGGCTTTTGTTCATTTGTTTTTCCACCTTTTCAATAGAATGCATTACGGTGGTGTGGTCGCGGCCGTCGAATTCCTTTCCGATCTCACTCAAAGAGAGATTGGTCAGGCGGCGGATGAGATACATAGCCACCTGGCGTGCGGTGGCGGCTTCTTTGAAGCGCTGCTGCCCCCGCAGCACCCGCTCCTCCAGATTGTAATACTTGCTGATTTCGGAAATCACCAGAGAGGCGGAGGGAACAAACTCGTTGTCCTTTTTCAGCATATCGCGCACGGCGCGGGCAGTGCTCTCTTCGTCGATGTCATTGCCCAGCAACTCGCGGTAAGCGAGGATTTTCTTCACTGTGCCTTCAATCTGCCGCACGTTGGCGGTGACGTTTTCCGCAATATACGTGCAGATGGAGTCCGGCAGGGGCGTACCCAGCTGCATGGCTTTGTTCTTGATGATGGCCATGCGGGTTTCATAGTCCGGCGGCTGAATATCTGCCAGCAGGCCCCACTCAAAGCGGGTCTTGAGGCGATCCTCCAGCGCCGTCATTTCCTTGGGCGGCCGGTCGGAAGTCAGTACGATCTGCCGCCGGGCCTCATAGAGGGTGTTGAAGGTGTGGAAAAATTCTTCCTGCGTCTCTTTTTTGCCGGCGATGAACTGCACGTCGTCCACCAGCAGGATGTCCGCATCACGGTATTTGTTGTGAAATTCCAGCTGTTTACCTTCGCGAATCGCCTGAATCAGGGCGTTGGTGAAATCGTCGCCTTTGATATAGACGATTTTGGCCCCGGAATTGTGCTGGCGGATGGAATGGGCGATGGCATAGATCAGGTGGGTTTTGCCCAGGCCTGAGTCGCCGTAAATCAGCAGGGGGTTATAGGACTCCGCCGGCGCGTCGGCCACAGCCCGGGCCGCAGCATGCGCCAGCTGGTTGGATTTGCCCACCACGAAGTTTTCGAACGTAAATTCGCCCGATTCGATCAGGGATGTGGGTTTTGCCACGATACCCTTGCAGTAGGAATTGTAGTCTTCGTCGCCCAGAAGCCGCACTTCAAAGGTGGCGGAAAAAATATCGCGCAGCGCGGCCTGAATGTTTCCGAGAAAGCGCTGCTCAATGTTGCTGCGCTTGAAGTCCGACGGGCAGTGGAGGATGAATACATCCTTTTCCAGCCCCACGGCGCTCACGTCATCGAACCATGTGTTAATGGTTGTCTCCGACAGCTCGCCCTTCATGCGCTCGAGAATGTTGCTCCAGATGTCGGCAATGGAATTCATATGATCCGTTTCGCTCCTTTTTTCTTTACAGATTTTCTGCGCAGGGACGGAGACGGCCCCTGCACAGAAAGGGCGCGCCAGTGGAAAAGTTGCACGTCCGCGTGCCACAGAATCTGCAAAATGAGCGCTTTTTTGGGGGAAAGGCGCAAAAAAGCGCAAAATAATACATCTAAAATTATAGCAAAAAGGAGGGAAGCTGTCTATACATATTCAATCTATTATACTGATTTTTTTGTGCGAAAGAAGTCTATATCTGGTGTTTTTTTCAAAAGGGCGGGCAAGATATGGGGCCGCGGCGTTCTGCTGCAGAAAAGTAATCAAAAACGGAAAAAAAGAGAACAAAAACGGATATTTTCATTGACAGATGGACATTCTTTCGATATAATATCATCTGCGCTTTTATGCGATTGAAACAGTCAACTGCGGGGTGAGTGGCATGCTGCCCTCGCCCGCCGTCGAGTAAGCGCGGGAAAATCAGTTTTTCCGCCGGAAAAATCTTTCAGGAGGTGTAGTTCAAAATGACGAAGCGTACTTACCAGCCCAAGAAGCTGCATGCTTCCAAGGTCCATGGTTTCCGCAAGAGAATGTCTACTGCCAACGGCCGCAAGGTTCTCGCCCGCCGCCGTGCAAAGGGCCGTCTGAGCCTGAGCAAGTAAGAGGCGCCATGGCTTTCGCCGCACCGCAAAATGATAGGATCTGACAGGGACGGTTTTATTTGTTTTTTCAAAGCAAAAGAAATCGTCCCTTGAAGTGCGCAAGTGGAAGGAAAGGAAGAGGACAGGTTGTGAAGCGTTCGGTCACCATCAAGGAGAATTATGAGTTCCGGCGGCTGTATGCCAAGGGCGCATCTGCGGTTCTCCCGTCCGTGGTGGTCTATTGCCGGAAAAACGGCCGCGCGCACAACCGTCTTGGCGTTACCGTCAGCACAAAACTGGGCCATGCCGTGGTGCGCAACCGTGCCCGGCGCAGGTTGCGGGAACTGTTCCGTCTGAGCCAGAACCATATGGCTCAGGGATGGGACGTGCTTTTGGTGGCCCGTGGCCGCACGGCCCGCTGCCCGCACAGTATGCTGCAGCGGGATTACGACCGCGCTCTGGCCCAGCTGGGCCTGGTGCAGGAGGACAAGCCGTGAAGCACGTGCTGATTTTCCTTGTGAAATTCTACCGCAAATGGATCTCTCCCATGCACCGTCCCTGCTGCCGTTATATTCCCACCTGCTCGCAGTACGCGCTGCAGGCTCTGGAAAAATACGGCGCGCTCAAGGGCGGCTGGCTGGCGCTGCGGCGCATCCTGCGGTGCAACCCGCTCCACAAGGGCGGATACGATCCCGTTCCCTGATGGAACGGAGGAGGGGAACCCTGCCCCTCAAAATTGCCCTGCGGAGGCAATCCCCCTCTTTCGAGGGGATGTACCTTGGAAAATGACCCCGCTCCGCCGCAGGCGGCAGTCCGCAGACTGAAGGGGAAAATCAGAAGAAGGGATCTGTCCCTTCTTCACTCGGAAAGGAACCACACAATGTTAATTCTGATGAGACTCATTATGTGGCCGTTTTCTCTGCTGTTGTATCTGATGTATCTGATCACCGGTTCTTACGGCTGGTCTATTGTGCTCTTTGCGGTGGCCATCAAGCTGATCATGCTTTATCCCAGCGCAAAGTCCAAGCGCAATACCATGCACATGGCCCGGATGAATCCGAAGATGCAGGAGATCAAAAAGCGCTGCGGAAACGACCAGGAACGGTACGCCATGGAAATCCAGAAGCTGTACCAGTCCGAACATGTGAATCCTTTGGGCGGATGTTTATGGAGTTTTCTGCCTCTGCCCATTCTGATCGCACTGTACGGTATCATTCGCCGCCCTGTGCTGAACTTCATGCTGATCAATATGGCGCGTCCCGAAGCGCTGGAAAAGGTGGAGGCGCTGAAGCAGGCCCTGATCAACATCGGTTACGAATTTCCTCAAAGCCAGCAGGCTTATGAAGAAATCCAGATCGCCAAAGGCATTTTTGAACACCCCGACGCCATGCAGGCCATTGTGCCCCAGGTATTCCCCATTGATTTTAACTTCCTGGGCTTCATCGACCTGACGGCCATTCCCTGGAGCGCCTTCGGCCAGCTCCAGCAGGGCAATGTATCCCTGGCAACGTTTGCCCTGATCCTGATCCCCATTGTTTCCGGTTTGCTGAACCTGGCGCTGAGCGTGGTTTCCATGCGCACCAGCATCAATACTGACCCGGCCATGAAGAGCCAGCAGACCATGATGATGGTTATGATGCCCCTGATGAGCGTTTACATCGGCTTCATCCTGCCCGCTTCTCTGGGTATCTACTGGATTGCCATGAGCGTGTTCTCCATTGTGCAGGAACTGATCCTGCAGAAATATTACGGCGCCAAGCTGGATAAGGAAGAGGCCGCGCGCGAAGAAGCGGCCCGGCAGGACCGCATCCGCCGCATGGAGGCGGCCAAGAACCGTCCCCAGGTGCAGGACCGCAACACCAGCAAGGAAAAGCGCAAGCGTCAGAATCAGTCCGGCGCAGCGCCCCAAAAGAAGAAGAAAAACAGCACCACCGAAGCCGGCCGCGTGGGCGACCGGCCCTACGCCAGAGGCCGTTCGTTCGGCAATCATTACGATGAGCTGGATGAAGAACCGTCCTCGGACGAAACTACGGATCAGTAAGGAGCTTGCCGTATGACAAAGTATATTGAAACGACGGGCAAGACGGAGGAAGAGGCCATCGAAAAGGCTCTGGCGCAGCTGGGGCTGGAACGGGACGATGTGTCCGTTGAATTGATTGAGCGCGCCAAAAGCGGCTTTTTGGGCCTGGGCGGCAATCCGGCCCGGGTGCGTGTCAGCTATGAGGCGCCGGAGGAAGCGGAAGAAAGCGCGCCGGCGCCCTCCGAACCAGTTGCTGCAGCGCCCTGCGCCGCGGCAGCGGAATCTTCCGAAGAAACTATGCCCGCCCCGAAAAACGCTGTGTCCACCGCTGCGGACGATGAAAAGGCGGAAAAGATCCAGGCTTTCCTGACCGGCCTGCTGGCCCATTTGGACAGCAATGC
The DNA here is from genome assembly GCA_020555865.1 of bacterium 210917-DFI.7.65. Lineage (GTDB taxonomy): Bacteria > Bacillota > Clostridia > Oscillospirales > Oscillospiraceae > Pseudoscillospira. The sequence goes on from JAJCJJ010000003.1 coordinate 123,448, forward strand.
GGTGCCGGAGATTACTGTGGATGAAGAAGGCCATTATAAAGTCACGTTGGTGGGCGAGCATCTGGGCCAGCTGATCGGCCGCCGGGGCGAGACCCTGGACGCGATCCAGCAGCTGACCAACTATGCTGTGAACCACGGCGCAGACCATCGCGTGCGTATCCATGTGGATGCGGAAAATTACCGCGCCAAGCGCGAGCAGACGCTGGAAGCGCTGGCCCGCAAGGTGGCGGCAAAAGTAGTGCGCCTGCGCCGCAATGTGACGCTGGAACCCATGAACGCCTATGAGCGCCATGTGATCCATAGCGCCCTGCAGGATTATCCCGGTGTGTCCACCGGCTCCATCGGCACAGAACCGAACCGCCGTGTGGTTGTTCACTATGAACGCTCCGGCGGACGGAGCAGCAGTGGATATTCCAACCACGAGCGGCAGTGAAATAAGAATCCCCCGGCGGGCAGCCGGGGGATTTTTTTGCCCCGCTGGGGGGCTTTTTTCTCCTCTTGGAAGAGGGGGGAACGTTTGCGCCCCACATTTCTTTTTCTCTCGCGAGAGAAAAAGAAACGTGCCGCGCCCGGTACAAAGAAAAAGAGCGCTGGGAGCGGCTTTCGTGGCGAAAGCTGCTCCTTTTTCGTTCGTGCTCTACGTCCTGGTAGCGGGTGTCTTGGTGCTATGCGGACTGGTTTCACCTTTTGCGCCGCTGCCGCTGACAGGTGCGGGTGGGCTGGCTTTTATGTTGAAAAATCTTGCTTTTCATTGGAAAACTGCGGCGTCGTATGGGGATCGGGATACTGTATGGCAGGGTTGACAGAGTTAAGGCAGCAGCCTATAATATAAATAGAAAAGGGCGCTGCCGATAAGCGGTTAGCCTGTTAAGCTTGCGAAATGATCGCCGTACTTGTCAGGGTTCCGGCGGTCATTTCTTTTTATTGGCCTGAAAAAACAGGCCGATAATGCCAACGATTAAGATACCGATCTGAATCAGATCCGAATATGTAACCATAAGCAGCCCCCCTTTCCGAGGGGCAAAGAACATACCCCTCCATCATTCCGGAGAATGAATTCAGGGCCAACCGCCTACCGTTTTTTGGCAGCGCCGCAATCAGAATACCATACATTTCTGTGGAGGACAAGCCCACGGCCTTTTGCTTTCCTTCTTGGAAAAAGGGGGGATGGTTGCGCCCCGCAACGGGGTGTTTTTTGCTCCTCTTGGAAGAGGGGGGACGTTTGCGCCCCACATTTCTTTTTCTCTTGCGAGAGAAAAAGAAACGTGCCGCGCCCGGTACAAAGAAAAAGAGCGCTTGGAGCGGCTTTCGTGGCGAAAGCTGCTCCTTTTTCGTTTGTGCTCTATGTCCTGATGGCAGTATCTTGGTGCTATGCGGACTGGTTTCACCTTTTGTGCCGCTGCCGCTGACAGGTACGCTTTTCCTTTTATTGTGCATCTGAACAAAATGAATAAACATAGTTTTCCCCTCTATCAGGATACCCTGCAAAAAGGGAAATGTAGAACGGTGATGTTTTTGCTACAATAAAGCAGAAGAGGTGAGATCTATGATTGTTGATGATCCTAAAAAAGTAGTTTCATTATTGCTGCCCTTTGATACATATGAACAAGTGCAGAAACTGGCAAAAAATACTGAGCGAAGTATACCGTCTTATATTCGTCAAATTATCCGTATTTATCTACAGTATTATACCGAGCATGCGCAAGAGGGGAAAAACGATCCTCTGATTGTCAAGTGAACAACGAAAAGGTGATGCCAGATGGCTACAAACAAGCGGGTGTTCACCTTGCGTTTGTCAGAGGATGTGCTGGATAAAATCGGAAAACTGGCAACGAAAGAGCACCGATCTATTACAAATTATATTGAGTTTGTGCTGCTGCAGCATTTAGAAGAAAACGCTCTCAATTTCGAACAACAGAAAACGAACCCTTTCCGCACCCGTTAGCGGCAGCGGCGCAAAAGGTGAAACCAGTCCGCATAGCACCAAGGCACCCGTTTTCAGGACGTAGAGCACAAAGGAAAAAGGAGCAGCTTTCGTCACGAAAGCCGCTCCCAGCGCTCTTTTTCTTTGTACCGGGCGCGGCACGTTTCTTTTTCTCTCGCGAGAGAAAAAGAAATGTGGGGCGCAAACGTTTCCCCCTCTTCCAAGAGGAGCAAAAAACACCCCGTTGCGGGGTAAAAAACGATTTTCTTTTTTCTATAGATGAGAAGAGGAAAAGAAAAAAAGAAGAAAGGGGAGGGAGATCATAAATACCACATACGGCTGGTTGTACCAGCATTATGTTTGTCCGTTGCTGGAAGAGCAGCGGGAGAAAGCGCGGGCAGACATTGAAGCATTGTGTCAAGAGTATGGCCTTAATTCAGATCAGCAGATCAGTTTGACTGACCAGATGGAAGGCAGCTGTTCCCTGTCCGGTGCCGCAGCGTTTTCTATCGGCGTTTATTTTGGGATGCAGTTATTATCAAATCCGATATTTTCGGAACTGAAAGAGAGCATGGAACGCTATCAAATCGAAATATGATCCATCAGCGTACCCGCACCTGTCAGCGTCAGCGGCGCAAAAGGTGAAACCAGTCCGCATAGCACCAGGAAACCCACTATCAGGACGCAGAGCACAAACGAAAAAGGAGCAGCTTTCGTCACGAAAGCCGCTCCCAGCGCTCTTTTTCTTTGTACCGGGCGCGGCACGTTTCTTTTTCTCTCGCAAGAGAAAAAGAAATGTGGGGCGCAACCGTTCTCCCCCTCTTCCAAGAGGAGCAAAACCCGCCGCCCCGTTGTGGGGCGCAAACGTTCCCCCCTCTTCCAAGAGGAGAAAAAAAGCCCCCCAGCGGGGCACTAAAAAACGCCCTCCGCGTTTTCAACCGCGAGGGGCGTCCTGCTGTGCCGGCAGCGCAATTTCGCCGTGGCATTGTTCAAATTCCCGGATGGCCTGACGGATCAGATACAGCACTTCGCCGTTGCCGGAGCGGCCCTCATATTTGGCCATATAATGCAGCTTATAGTGCGTTTCCGGATCGATCAGCAGTCCTAAATGCTTATTTTTGCTCATATCAGAACTCCAACATACTTTTAATAAGTAGATTTTATACTTATTCGGTTGATATTAGTTGAAATTAAGTATGAACCAAGTATAATATAAGTATTCAATATTTTGCTGTTTTGGGCTGTCAAACACCGGGAAGGGGAGCGTGCCGTCATGCGTCTGTTTGTGCCGGATGAGCCGGATACCGTGGAAAACAATATCCAATACCGTGCTTTGGGGCGCAGCTTTTACCGCTGCCTGAGGGAATTTGACCTGGCCGATCTGCACAGCCAGGTACATGACGAGGCTGTGGATTTGCTTGAGGACATTTTGATGGTGCTCGATGATCCGGATCTGGATGATGCGCACTGCCTTGATGAAATTGTGCTGCTTTATCAGCGCCGGCTCGGTGTGGCTTCTGCGCGCCATGAAAAGCGCGTTTTGAAACGCCTGCAGGGCAGGGACCCGGACAGCCCTGGACCGGTGCCGGGGACGGAATAGAGGATTTTGTGGAAAACCGGAAAAAGCGGGCCGCCTGACAGGCGGCCCGCTTTGCTGTTTTGTGTTTCGTTATTCTTTGTCCAGTTTGAGGACGGCCATAAATGCTTCGGTGGGAAGCTGTACGCTGCCCAGAGAGCGCATTTTCTTTTTGTTTATCCCACAAAAGCTGCGCTTTTGCGGGAACCCTGATTTCAAAAGCTCCGGGGCAAATGAATTGCCCCTGCGCCAAAGGTTTTGCCTGCGGCAAAACGCTTGCACGGCGCACTTGCGCCGATGGGCAAACAAAAATGCGCGTTTATTCTTCATCCAGTTTGAGGACGGCCATGAATGCTTCGGTGGGAAGCTGTACGCTGCCCAGAGAACGCATTTTCTTTTTGCCCTCTTTCTGCTTTTCCAGCAGCTTCTTTTTGCGGGTGATGTCGCCGCCGTAGCATTTGGCCAGCACGTCTTTGCGCATGGCTTTCACGGTTTCGCGGGCAATCACCTTGCCGCCGATGGCGGCCTGCACGGGGATCTCGAAGAGCTGGCGGGGAATATTCTCCTTGAGCTTTTCGCAGATGCGCCGGGCGCGGGGATAGGCCTTTTCCCGGTGGGCGATGAAACTCAAAGCGTCCACCTGGTCGCCGTTGAGCAGCAGGTCTACTTTCACCAGGTCGCTGGGCTGATAGCCCGACAGCTCGTAGTCCAGCGAGGCGTAGCCCCGGGTTTTGGCTTTCAGGGCGTCGAAAAAGTCGTAGATGATCTCGCCCAGCGGCATGTCATAGTGCAGTTCCACCAGATTGGTGTCCAGATACTGGGTGTCTTTGTAGACGCCCCGGCGCTCCTGGCACATGGGCATAATGTTGCCGATGTATTCCGGCGGTGTGATGATAGACACTTTGGCATAGGGTTCGTAGGCTTCCGCAATCTCCGCCGGGTCGGGATAGTTGTGGGGGTTGTCCACAGATACAGTGGTCCCGTCGGTTTTCACCACCTCGTAGATCACCGAGGGCAGGGTGGTCACCAGATCCAGGTCAAATTCCCGCTCCAGCCGCTCCTGGATGATCTCCATATGGAGCATGCCGAGGAAGCCGCAGCGGAAGCCGAAGCCCAGCGCCGCGGAGCTTTCCGGCTCGAAGGACAGCGAAGCGTCGTTGAGCTGCAGTTTTTCAAGGGCGTCGCGCAGGTTGGGGTATTTGCTGCCGTCCTCGGTGTAAATGCCGCAGTACACCATAGGCTGGGCGGCCTTGTAGCCGGGCAGCGGCTCGGCGGCGGGGCGCTCGGCCTCGGTAATGGTGTCGCCCACCCGGGTGTCGGCCACGTTTTTGATGCTGGCGGTGAAATACCCCACCTCGCCGGCCATCAGGGCGTCGGTCTTTTCCATGCCCAGGGGTTTGAGGTAGCCGCACTCCAGCACTTCATATTCCGCGCCGGAGGCCATCAGGCGCACGTTTTGGCCGGTGCGGAGGGTGCCCTCCATCACGCGGAAATAAACGATGACGCCCACATAGGGGTCATACTGGCTGTCGAAGATCAGCGCCCGCAGCGGCGCGGCCGGGTCGCCTTTCGGAGCGGGCACGTTGGCTACAATGTTCTCCAGCACCGATTCAATGTTGACGCCCTGCTTGGCGGAGATCTCCGGCGCATCCTCGGCCACCAGGCCGATGATGTCCTCCACCTCCTGCTTGGCCCGCTTGGGGTCGGCGGCGGGCAGGTCGATTTTGTTGAATACGGGCAGGATTTCCAAATCGGCTTCCAGTGCCAGATAGGTGTTGGCCAGGGTCTGGGCCTCCACGCCCTGGGAGGAGTCCACCACCAGGATGGCTCCCTCGCAGGCGGCTAGGGAGCGGGACACCTCGTAGTTGAAGTCCACATGGCCCGGGGTGTCGATCAGGTTCAGCTCGTACACGTCCCCGTCCTGAGCCTTGTAGGACAGTTTGACCGCCCGGGCTTTGATGGTGATGCCGCGCTCGCGCTCAAGGTCCATGTTGTCCAGCAGCTGGCTCTCCATTTCCCGCTGGCTCACGGCGTCGCATTTTTCCATCAGCCGGTCGGCCAGGGTGCTTTTGCCGTGGTCGATGTGGGCGATGATGGAAAAGTTTCGGATATGGTCCTGTTTTGACATAAAATAAAACCTCCTGTGGGTGTTGGCTTGGTGGGCGCCCATTCCCATGGGCGGGGGATGTTATTCGGCTTTTTTATGACTGACGGGCGTTTCCTCGATATCTTGAAAGATAATTTCAATGTTTAACACTTTGCAGATACGCGCCAGCACATCCATGGATGGATGCTTTTTTTGACTCTCAATATCGTGAATAAAGGGCTGGGATACATTCACGGCACAGGCAAGCTGTTTTTGACTGAAGCCCAGCGCTTTTCGTTTGGCGCGGATGTGGAGACGATAATCTTCCATGACAATCCTTTCTTGAAAAATAGCTTAAAGTTATTGGCAAAAATTTTTCTTCTGTTATAATAACCTATGGTTATTTACAGGCGATATTCATTCATACAGCCGCCGCATTTTGAGGTTGCCCTGTTCACACAAAGAACAGAATCTTTCCCAAAACACAACGGTCTCCCGTTTTGTGTATTCTTGTAGAAAAATGATCCTTTTGCTGTGGAACTCATAGGGAGTCTTTGCCATTCGGGGGAACCTGCGATTTCTTTGGGCCAAAGACCAGTTCGTCCAATGAAATATGATAAAATTTTGCCAGCGCGATTACAGTGGAAAGCTGTGGCTCCCGTTCACCGTATTCGTAACGCTGATATGCGCGCATGGTTATTTGGATTGCCTCTGCCACCGTTCGTTGCGGCAAGTGGTGCTGTTCCCTTAATAAAATTAAACGTTCTGAAAAGGGACTCATGACGCGTCCTCTTTCTGGTTATGCACCGGCGGCCGCATTTCATCTATTAAGCCTAACAGATAATCTGCGGAAATATTGTAAAATGCACAGATTTGCGCCAATTTTTCTATGGATGTTGTCTTGCGGCCATGTTCCATATCGCTGATGAATGCAGTAGAAACACCAAGCGCTGCGGCGATGTTTGCCTGTGTTGTATGTGTCGCTTTACGGATTTGGAGTAAACGTTCTGCAAAAATTTTTTTAGTGAACATAGAAATCACCTTGGTGTATGAACTTAAAGTTAACAATATGACGTTTGAAAGGATAGGAAATGTGTTCTATGGACGAATATTTGCGTTTGATTTACGATCATATTGCATCCGACGTTATCTACGGCGAGTCGCACAAGCGGGCCGCATACCGGGAAGCGATGTTGGGCTGCGAGATGGAAGAGAACAAACTGCGCAGGGTGTGCACTCCGGAGCAGTGGCGGCAGCGGAACCGCTGCTGTGACCACTGCGTTGCGGCCCAAAGCGAGGTCAGCGAAATTTTCTTTGAACAGGGCGTAGCCGTCGGAAAATATCTTTCCAAATAGTACCAAGGCCCCAATGGTTCCAGCGCAGCAGCTTGTCCGCCCGTACCCGTCAGCGGCAGCGGCGCAAGCGGTAAAACCAGTCCGCCCAGCACCAGGGAACCCGTTTTATGTAGAGCACAAAGGAAAAAGAAGCAGCTTTCGGCCCGTAAGGCCGCTCCAGGCGCTCTTTTTCTTTGTACCGGACGCGGCACGTTTCTTTTTCTCCCGCGGGAGAAAAAGAAATGTGGGGCGTAAACGCTCCCCCTCTTGCCAAAAGGGCGCCCCCGCTGGGCAGGGCGGACGATCGCGTTTACTTCTTCCCCAAAGAAGTATTCACCCGCTCGCTGGCTGCGTGAAACACCTGCAGCGCGCTCTGATGTACGCCGGGGTAGGCGGCGTTCATGGCGTCGTGGCCCAGATCGGGGAAAGATGCGCCGTCTTTGGCGGCTTCTTCCAGCGCCGCGGCATACTTGGCTTCGGACAGGTGAAGGTCAGCGTCCACCGCGCCGGAGTTAAAGGCGCAGCTGTCCACCGCCATGTATTTTTCCTCGTTGCCCCCGGCGCGGTACAGCTGGCGGTACAGCTTGAACAGCGCCCCGCCCAGATAGGCTGCGGCCTCCTGAATGGCTTCCTTGTTGCCCACTTTGCCCAGCAGGTCAAACAGCATGCTGGTGGTATTGACCACCAGCTTTTTCTGCAGCATGGCGATGATGGGTCCGCGCAGCACATTTCCTTTTTCGGCGGAGGAATCGTACAGATCCTCAGCGGCGATGGTGGTGCCCTCCCGATCCAGCGTGCGGCCCAGAAGATAGTCGGCGGACACATGATAGTAATCGCACACTTTGATGACAAAGCCCAGACCCGGTTCGCGGATGCCGTTTTCATAGTGGCTCAGCAGCGCCTGGGAAATCCCCAGCGCGGCGGCCACCTTTCGCTGGCTGATGCCCTGTTCCTTGCGCAGCATGGACAATGTGCGGGAAAAATCCGTTGCCATAATACTCCCCCTTGTGGTCTCTCATAATACGATGGGTATAGTATAAAGTGCAAAATACCTTATGTAAAGAAGAATCTGCAAAATTTCTCGATTTTTGCCGCATTTTGCTGCTGTGTGCCGAAACCAGGCGCCTGCCGAAGGGACACAGCGCCTTTTGGCGCAGAGCAGCGGCGTGCAAGACACCTCTTGCGGAAATGGGAAAAGCAGTGTATACTGTGCTTGATAAATGGAACCTGACAAACAGATCATATTAGAACAATCTGAAATTGAGTGGAGGAAGAAACTATGGATATGTTTGCAAAGCTGAGAGAAAACCTGAAAACAAAGCGCCGCACCATCGTGTTTACCGAAGGTCCCGATCCGCGCATCCTGGAGGCCACGTTCCGTCTGAAGAATGAAAACCTGATGGACGTGATCCTGGTGGGCAATGAAAGCGAGGTTCGCACCGCAGCGGCCAACCACGGCTTCGATATCTCCGGTGTCACCATCCTCGACCCTGCCACTTATCCCGAGATGGACGCCATGGTGTCCACCATGGTGGATCTGCGCAAGGGCAAGATGAGCCCCGAAGAGTGCCGCGCAGCCCTGATGAAGGGCAACTACTTCGGCACCATGCTGGTGAAGATGGGCAAGGCCGACGCTCTGCTGGGCGGCGCTACCTATTCCACCGCCGACACCGTTCGTCCGGCACTGCAGCTGGTCAAGACCAAGCCCGGCGCACACCTGGTGTCTTCCTGCTTCATCCTCAACCGTCCTGTGGGCGAGGAGAACCTGCGCACCATCTGCATGGGCGACTGCGCCATTAACATTGATTATCAGGACGATAAGGACAAGAACGGCAATGTGACCTTTACTGCTGCCCAGAAGCTGGCTGAGGTGGCTGTGGAGTGCGCAAAGACCGCTGCTTTCTTCGGCATTGATCCCAAGGTTGCCTTCCTGAGCTTCTCCACCAAGGGTTCCGGCAAGGGCGGCACGGTCAAGCTGAGCAACGAGGCCACCCAGATTGCCAAGCAGCTCAACCCCGGCATGGCGATCGACGGTGAAATGCAGTTTGACGCTGCTGTGTCTCCCACTGTGGGCCAGCTGAAGTTCCCCGGCTCCCCCGTGGCAGGCTATGCCAACACGTTTATCTTCCCCCTGATCGAGGCCGGCAACATCGGCTATAAGATCGCTCAGCGCCTGGGCTGCTACGATGCTTACGGCCCCATCCTGCAGGGCCTGAACGCTCCCATCAACGACCTCTCCCGCGGCTGCAACGCCGACGAAGTTTTCAAGATGGCGATCATCACCGCAGGCATGGCATAAGAGCGCCGTCCCAACGAAATAGAAAAAGAAAAGCGCGCCCCGTCCAGCGACGGGGCGCGCCTTTTTGCGCCTGAATCCGGTTTTGCAAAAAAAAAAATATTTTTTTGCTTTGGCCTTGACAAATGAAATTAACTGGAATAACATATGAGCAGATGTTCATATATTGAAAGGAGAGACACCATGGAGCAGGAAGAGAAAAAGGAAACCGCCCCTTGCTGCGAGCAGGAGGAGTATCACGAAGACCGCGTGGCGGCAGTAAAGGAAGACCTGCCCGCCGACGAGGTACTGTACGATCTGGCGGAGCTGTTCAAAATGTTCGCCGATTCCACCCGGGTGAAAATCCTCTATGCGCTGTTTGAATCCGAGCTGTGCGTGTGCGATATTGCCAGGGTGCTGGATCTGACCCAGAGCGCCGTGTCCCACCAGCTGCGCATTTTGAAAGGCGGAAAACTGGTGAAGTACCGGCGCGAAGGCAAAACCGTGTTCTATTCCCTGGCCGACGATCATGTGCGCTCCATCATCAACCAGGGCATGGATCATATTTCCGAATGAGTTTCTTTCCCGTGTAGATTTTATTCCATACTTTGAAAAAAGGAGAACAGTTTTATGAAAAAGACATTCAAGCTGATCGATCTGGACTGCGCCAACTGCGCAGCAAAAATGGAAAACAACATCCGGAAAATCGACGGCGTGGCCGACGCCACCGTCAGCTTTATGGCCCAGAAAATGACCGTAGAGGCCGACGATGACCGCTTTGAGAGCATTATGGACGAAGTGGTCAAGGTGTGCCGCAAAGTGGAGCCGGACTGCGAGATTGTTCGCTGAGCGTTTGATGCAGAACGTGCCCGCGGGGGATTTCTGCGGGCATGTTTTGCACGCAGAATCCGAATACGGAGGAGGAGAAATAAGATGACAAGACGACAGAGTAAAACACTGCGGCGCATTTTGGCCGCCGCAGTGCTCTATGCACTGCTGTTTTTCCTGCCGGCAGAGGACGCCCTGCCCGGCGGGCTGTGGCTGCGGGCGGCGCTGTATCTCGTCCCCTATGCTATTGTGGGCTGGGATGTGCTGTGGAAAGCCCTGCGCAATATTCGCGCCGGACAGGTGTTTGATGAAAACTTCCTCATGGGGGTGGCCACGCTGGGCGCCTTCGGCGCGGGCGAGTACCCCGAAGCTGTGGCAGTGATGCTGTTCTATCAGGTGGGCGAGCTGTTCCAAGGCGTGGCTGTGGGCCGCAGCCGCCAGTCCATCGCCGCGCTGATGGACATCCGCCCCGACTACGCCAATGTGGAGCGCGGCGGCGCGCTGGTGCAGGTGGATCCGGAAGACGTGAAGATCGGTGACACCATTGTGGTGAAAGCCGGCGAGAAGATCCCGCTGGACGGCATAGTGACCGAGGGCAGCAGTTCCGTGGATACGGCGGCGCTCACCGGCGAATCCCTGCCCCGGGACGTTGGCCCGGGCAGCGAAGTCATCAGCGGCTGCGTGAACCTGAACGGACTGCTGCATGTGCAGGTGCAGAAGGAATTCGGTGATTCCACTGTGGCGAAGATTCTGGATCTGGTGGAAAACTCCAGCAGCAAAAAGGCGAAAGCGGAACACTTTATCACCCGCTTTGCCCGTTACTATACCCCTGCCGTTGTATTTGCCGCCCTGGCGCTGGCGGTCGTTCCTTCCCTCATCACAGGGCAGTGGGGCGTATGGGTGCAGCGGGCGCTGACGTTCCTGGTGGTGTCCTGCCCCTGCGCGCTGGTGATCTCCGTGCCGCTGACCTTCTTCGGCGGCATCGGCGGAGCCTCGAAAAAAGGTATTCTCGTTAAGGGCGGCAACTATCTCGAAGCCATGGCGGACGCCGGCATCGTGGTGTTCGACAAAACCGGCACGCTGACAAAGGGCAACTTTGTGGTGAGCCAGGTATTCCCGGAACAGTTGAGCCGGGAAGAACTGCTGGAACTGGCTGCCCTGGCAGAGGGCTATTCCGACCACCCCATTTCCCGCTCCCTGAAAGCGGCCTACGGCCGGGAGATTGATCTGAGCCGTCTGGGGCCGGTGGAGGAAGTACCGGGCCATGGCGTGCAGGCCGTGGTGGATGGCAAAACTGTGCTGGCAGGCAATGAAAAGCTGCTGGCAAAACACGGCGTGGCCTGTCCGCCGTGTGATTGTGTCGGCACCGTGATCCATGTGGCGGCAGACGGCGTGTACGCCGGCCATGTGGTTATCTCCGATGAAGTAAAACCCGACGCGGCCCGGGCGATTGCCGGACTGCATGCGATGGGCGTGCGCAAAACGGTGATGCTCACCGGCGACCGCCGGGCCGTGGGGGAGAGGGTGGCGCAGACCTTGGGCCTGGACGAAGTGCACACCGAACTGCTGCCCGAAGACAAAGTAGCCCAGGTGGAAGAACTGCTGAGACACAAGCAGGGCAAGGAAAAACTCCTTTTTGTGGGTGACGGCGTCAACGATGCGCCGGTGCTCTCCCGCTCTGATGTGGGCGTGGCCATGGGCGCCCTCGGCTCCGACGCGGCCATCGAAGCCGCCGACGTGGTGCTGATGGACGACGCACCCTCAAAACTGCCCGAAGCCATCCGCCTGGCGAAAAAGACGGTGCGCATCGTGCGTCAAAACATCGTCTTTTCCCTGGCGGTCAAGGCCGCTGTGCTGGCGCTGACCACCGTGGGCATTGCCACCATGTGGTGGGCCGTGTTCGCCGACGTGGGCGTGATGGTGCTGGCAGTGCTCAACGCTACGCGGATGCTGCGGGACTGAGCCGGGGACGTGCGGAACTGTGGTTCACTCGATCTGATAAGGCTCCATCATTTTGTTCAGCTCGGAAAACAGGGGGTTTGAAGCGAACTGCATCCCAAAATAAACGCCGATGGAAAACGCTGCGGCGCCGGACAGGGAACAGCTGCCTTCCATCTGGTCAATCAAACTGATCTGCTGCTCCGGATCCAGGTCATATTCCCGGCACAGCGCTTCGAGTTCCTCCCGCGCTTTTTGCCGCTGTTTCTCCAGCAGCGGATGTGCGTAATGCTGGTACAGCCAGCCATATGTCGTATTCATAATGTCCCTCCTGTGATTCAATTTTTTTGAAAAAGGGCTGCGCCCTCAGGTTGCTTTTCCCCGGCGGGGGCAAAGGGGCTTTGGGAGCTTTCTCTGCCGGTAGCAGGCGGGTGGTTTTTGCCCTTCTTTCCAAGAAGGGGGGATGGTTGCGTCCCCCGCAGCGGGGAGGGGTTTTGCTCCTCTTGGAAGAGGGGGAGAACGTTTGCGCCCCACATTTCTTTTTCTCTTGCGAGAGAAAAAGAAACGTGCCGCGCCCGGTACAAAGAAAAAGAGCGCTGGGAGCGGCTTTCGTGACGAAAGCTGCTCCTTTTTCCTTTGTGTCTATGTCCTGGTAGTGGGTTCCCTGGTGCTATGCGGACTGGTTTCACCACTTGCGCCGCTGCCGCTAACGGGTGCGAGAAGGGTTCGTTTTCTGTTGTTCGGAATCGAGAGCATCTTCTTCTAAATGCCGCAGCAGCACAAACTCAATATAATTTGTAATAGATCGGTGCTCTTTTGTCGCCAGTTTTCCGATTTTATCCAGCACATCCTCTGACAAACGCAATGTGAACACCCGCTTGCTTGTAGCCATCCGGCATCACCTTTTCACTGCTCATTTGACGATCAAAGGATCGCTTTCCGCCTCCTCCGCATGCTCGGCGTAATACCGCAGATAAACGCGGAGGACTTGGCGGATATAGGCTGATGTGGTACGCTGTGATTCCTCTGATAATGTTTTGATTTGTTCGTATAATTTCATGGGAAGCAGTATGGACACTGCTTTTTTTGGGCCGTGGCCAATCATAGTTATCACCTCATTTTTATAATACAACAATTTGTTGTAAAAGTAAATACCACATTTCGTTGTAGTATATACTGCCTTAGAGGTGATAAAATGTATCCACGAATTCGGGAATTGCGCGAAGATTCTGATTTTTCTCAAAAAGAAGTCGCAAAATTGTTAAACTGTTCGCAACAAGCTTACAGCAACTATGAGTTAGGTACTCGTGATGTACCAATTTCTGTATTGAAACAACTTGCTTTAATTTACAAAACCAGCATAGACTACATTGTTGGATTGTCAAATAATCGAGATAATACATATTTTTCCGAATAATGACATGAGTATGGCTCAGCGTCAGCGGCGCAAGTGGTAAAACCAGTCCGCATAGCACCAGGGAACCTGTTTTCAGGACGTAGAGTACGAACGAAAAAGGAGCAGCTTTCGCCACGAAAGCCGCTCCCAGCGCTCTTTTTCTTTGTACCGGGCGCGGCACGTTTCTTTTTCTCTCGCAAGAGAAAAAGAAATGTGGGGCGCAACCGTTCTCCCCCTCTTTCAAGAGGAGAAAAAACCCCGCCCCGTTGTGGGGCGCAGCCGTTCCCCCCTCTTCCAAGAGGAGCAAACCCCCGCCCCGCTGCGGGGCGCAAAGGTTCTCCCTTCTTCCAAGAAGGGCAAAAACCACTCTGATTTTTTGTTAAGGGCAAAAAAAAGAAGAGGCCCCCGCCTCTTTGTAAAAATACAATCCCCCGGCCATCCAGCGTGACCGGGGGACTACTGCTGTTCTACATTCTCCAATGGACGATACCTACTCTTTCTTAGAAATCTATAACCCAAATCTTTTCGTCAGAATCGCGTATCCTTGGGAACATTTCCCGCTTCCTTGTTGTTTCTCTACAAACCAATGTGTGCTGGTGAACAGAAATCGCTTCAGGTTCTACGCTTGCACGTGTTGCTTCTCGTAAGCCGGTTTGGAACGTCTAAGGGTTTGCTGAAAACTTCGCCTGGGTCTCGCGCCTCTGTGTGCTTCTTCATTCAGAAGAAGACTTTTCTTACCTGTCCTTTGGACTCACCCCTTTCTTCTTTGTGTCTATAATATACTATAAATCCGGCGTTCTGTCAACTGGTTTTGTGCGTTTTTACCCACTCTGTTTTCAACAAATCGGATGGAGTCCTTTTGGCAAGAGTTCACAAGAGAAGGGGATTTTACGTCGCGAAGCGGCGGCGGAAGGAGGGAAAACAGGAAAGGGGGGAACCGTTTTGGTTCCCCCCTGGCCGTTTTGTTTCAGGAAATGTGCACCATCTGCTCGATGGGCATGGAGTAGAGAATGGCATGGGCTGCCGACTCGCCGCCGTGGGCTTTGTCGATGCTTTCCATGATGGCGTTGCGCTCGCCCTGGCTGGAGGCCACGATGACCAGCAGTTCGCGTTCGCCGGCGAACGTGGGGCCGCCGAAGGAGTCGTGTTCTTCGCTGCGCAGGATGTGGCTGCGGATTACGGTGCCGCCCCGGGCGCCGGCGGCTTTGGCGGTGGCCATCACGGCTTCGGTGTAGCCCTGGTTTACGGCCACCAGAATCATGCTCTGTTTTTTGGCGTTCTGCTCCATGGCAGTTCCCTCCTCTGCATTGGAAATGTGGGCGCCCAGCAGGGCGCCGGCAATCTTGGCGCTGGCCGCGGTCAGCGGCAGCACGAACAAAATGCCCTTGGCCCGCATGTGGGAGCCGTCCCGGTGGATTTCTTCCACCAGCGCGTCCACGGCGCTGCGCCGGGCGGGGCTGATGAGGATGTCGCGTTCGGAAGTGCCGAAGCCCAGCAGGTCCAGCAGGTCCGAAGATGCGGTGCCCTCGCCGCTGATGCGGTAGTGCAGGGCGATGCCGTGCTTTTCGTAAGTACGGAATGCCCGCTGGCCGCCGCCGCGCTCCACAATGGTGCACAAAAGGCACAGCGGTGTCTGTTTTCTGCTCATACGGCGGCCTCCTCTTCATAGTCGCTGTCAAAGTACATGATGCCGGACAGGGTGCTTTCGCTGCGGGCGGCCGAGAGCCTGCGCTCCTTGCGCGTGCCGAGGTAGCCCATCATCTGAATGGTGATCAGGGGCGTCATGGCCACCATGGCCACGATGCCGAAAGCGTCGGTCATGATATTGCCGCCCACGGCGCTGCAGGCGCCCGTGGCCAGGGGCAGCAGGAACGTGGTGGTCATGGGGCCGGAGGCCACGCCGCCGGAGTCAAAGGCGATGCTGGTGTACAGCTGGGGCACCAGGAAGGTGAGGCCCAGGGCCACGATGTAGCCGGGGATCATCAGGGCCATGATGGGCAGGCCCGTCAGGATGCGCAGCATGGCAAGGCCCACGGAAATGGCCACGCCGATGCTCAGGGCGTTCATCATGGCTTTCTGGGTCACAGAACCGTTGGACACATCCTCCACCTGCCGGGTGAGGATCTGCACGGCCGGTTCGGCGCGGACGATGAAGTAACCCACCACCATGCCCACCAGTACCAGAATCCAGGGGACAGCGCTGCCGGCCAGGCCGCTGCCGATCATCTGACCGGAGGGCATGAAGCCCACGTTCACGCCGGTCAGAAACATGACCAGCCCCACATAGGCATAGACGATGCCGATGGCCATTTTGCCCAGCTGGTGCTTTTGAAAGCGCCGGGTGATCAGCTGAAAGATCAGGAACACGACCACGATGGGCACAATGGCGATCAGCACCTCTTCGGCATAGGCGGGAAGGGCTTCGAGGAACACGCGGGCCGCATCCCGGGTGGTCTGGATGTCGCCCAGTTCAGCCATGGAAAAGTTTCCGCCCTGGGGCTTGTAAAAAATACCCAGCAGCATAACGGCGATAATGGGTCCCACGGAGCCGAGAGAGACAAAGCCGAAGCTGTCGGAACCGGAGTTTTTATCGTTTCGCATGGAGGCCATGCCGATGCCCAGCGCCATGATGAAAGGCACGGTGATCGGCCCGGTGGTGACGCCGCCGGAGTCGAAAGCCACGGACAAAAAGGTATCCGGCGTGCAGAAGGCCAGAATGAAAACAATGATGTAGCACACCAGCAGCACCCGGGACAGGGGGATTTTCCGCCGGATGCGGATCAGGGCCAGGGACAGGAACACGCCCACGCCCAGTGCCACGGCCAGGATCAGCGTCATGTTGGGAATGCTGGGGATCTGGTGGGCCAGCACCTGCAGGTCCGGCTCGGCAATGGTGATCACCACGCCGAGGATGAAGCACACCAGCAGCGGGATGCCCATGCGCTTGCGCTTGGCCAGTTCCACGCCGACGCCCTCGCCCATGGGCAGCATGGACATGTCAACGCCCAGGGTGAACAGGCCCATGCCCGCCACCAGAAGCACCGCGCCGAACAGGAACAAAATCAGCGCGCCCGGCGTCAGGGGAGCGATGGAGATGCTCAGCAGCAGCACGATGGCGGTGATGGGAATGACGGATGACAGGGATTCATTTGTTTTTTCGATCAATGCACGCAAATGCATTCCTCCTTTGCTGTAAATTATGAGAAAAGATGCAAAAAAAGCCATGCTGCGGCAACGAGCATGGACGAACCTCTTATCCTGCAGTAATCGTTTCGATCAATACATAAGTGATCCGCCTTTTCCCGGCGACGTTTCGTTGCATCCTTCTTTCTGGGCTTTATATTTTATTAATGTAATAGTTACTATCTTAATTTTATTTTAACATACCGCCGGGAGTGCGGCAACCGTTTTGGCAGTGTTTTTATAAAAATATAATATTGCTGCGGGCTTGTTTTCCGGCTTAGTTTATGCCATGATACAAGTGAAAAAACGTGGAGGAGGTCTTTTTTTGAAGCGGTATTTTTTCACTTTTTCGATTGTGGTTCTGCTGCTGTCGCTGCTGTGCGGCTGCGGCGCGCCGCTGTCGGATGATGAAGCGCCGCCGTCCGGCGCGCAGGCGATGGATTCCACCCGAGAGGAGGCGCCCCCGGCGGAGGAGCAGGATCCCATTGCAGCGCAGATCGCTGCCATGACAGTGGAAGAAAAGGTGGGGCAACTGTTTTTTGTGCGCTGCCCCGAAGAGAACGCGGCAGAGGATGTGGCGCAGTATCATTTGGGCGGTATGATCCTTTTTGGCCGGGATTTTAAGGGTAAAACTTATGCCCAGGTGCGTGCCCTGACGGAGGAATTGCAGCAGTCTGCGGACATTCCGCTGCTGATTGGTGCGGATGAGGAGGGCGGCACTGTGGTGCGGGCCAGCGCGAACCCCCATCTGCGCGCCGACAAGTTTCCCGCGCCCCAGGCGCTGTACGCTGCCGGGGGTCTGTCCGCTCTGCGCGGCGATGCGGCGGAAAAGTCGTCCTTCCTGCTGGGGCTGGGCGTCAACGTCAACTTTGCCCCGGTGTGCGACGTTTCCACCGACCCCGGGGATTATATCTATCCCCGCACGCTGGGCGCGCCGGCGGAGGAGACGGCGGAATATGTGTCCGCTGTGGTGGAAGAAATGAACCGTGCCGGCATTGGCGGCGTGCTGAAGCATTTTCCGGGCTATGGGAATAATTTGAACACCCACACCGGCATTTCCCTGGATGAGCGGCCCTATGAGAGCTTTATGAAGTCGGATTTTCTGCCTTTCAAAGCAGGGATCCGGGCCGGTGCGCCGGCGGTGCTGGTGTCGCACAATATTGTCGCATGCATGGACGAAGCATATCCGGCTTCGCTTTCTGCGCCGGTGCATGAAATCCTGCGCGCTGAGCTGGGATTTGAAGGCGTGATTTTGACCGATGATCTGGCCATGGACGCGCTGAAGAAATACACTGCCGGCGGCGCGGCGGCGGTGCTGGCCCTGCAGGCGGGCAACGATATGGTGCTGACAACCGATTATCCCACCCAGATCGCCGCGGTGCTGGAGGCTGTGGCGACCGGGGAGATCGATGAAGCTCAGATTGACGCTTCCGTGCGCCGGGTGCTGGAATGGAAGCAGAGCCTGGGACTGCTGCAGGAGGCGTAATGTGGCAGGTCTATATTCTGCGCTGCGCAGACGGAACGCTGTACACCGGTTCCACCAATGATGTGGAAAAACGGCTTGCGGCCCATAACGCCGGCCGAGGGGCGAAATACACCCGCGCCCGGCGGCCCTGCGCGCTGGTGTATGTGGAAGAAGCGGTGGACAAAGGCGCCGCGCTGCGGCGGGAGGCGGCCATCAAGCGTCTGACGCGGACGCAGAAGCTGCGCCTGATCGGCCCAATTGCATGAGAAAAGCGCCCGGAACCGGGCGCTTTTCTCGCTTTGGGTACGAAAGCCGTCCGTGCCGTGGAACAAACAGGGGGGACGGAAGGGCTGTTTTGCTGCAAACGGAACGGTCAGGACGGCCTGCAGGGGCGGAGGCACGGTTTCCGCCCCAGTGCCTCCGCCCGGTCACTGTGATCCATTTCTGAGCCAGGGTGTTGGGAAAGCTCAGCCGGCCGGAAACGCATTGCGTGCCGTGCAGGAGGACTGCTGTTTTCCGTTCAGACGACAAAAAACTGCCGCGGAATCCATTTCCTGCGGCAGTTTTTTCATTTTTGAGTATTCGCCGGGAAGAATGGCGATGCATGGGGTCAGGCCATGACTACGGTGTGCAGATACTGCGCGAAGGCCTGATAAACGTCTTCCTCCAGCGCCTCCGGCCGGGACAGCACCAGCAGCGCATGTCCGGTCAGGCCGTCGTGATAGGGCGGATGCACATGGGGGAAGGGGTTGAGCATGAAGCCCAAGCGTTCATAAAAGCGTTTGCGGCGCACGGCAATGTCGGTTGTCAAAGGGTCGATCTCAAGGATCACCGGCGTGTCCGCGCGGTCGGCCCAAGCTTGCAGGGCGCGGCTGCCGAACGAGCGGCCCCGCAGGGCAGGGGAGATTGCAAAGTGTTCGATATAGCGAAAGTGCGGCGTATCCCAGTTGAGCAGAATACCGACGGGAGCGCCGTGCTCGGTCAGCACCAGGAAATGATAATCCGGATGGGAAAGGATCGCCTCCTGAGAGGCTGTTTGACGCTGCTCATGGGATGGAAAACTGGCACGGTACAATGCCATGGCCGGGGCGTAGAGGGGGTCGGCGGTTGCCGTCACGCGGTGGAAGTCCATGCTTTAGTCCTCTTCGCGCCGGGTCACGGCGATGTTCAGCTCCTCCAGCTGGGCCGGGGTCACTTCGCCGGGGGCGCCCATCATCAGATCCTGGGCGTTTTTGTTCATGGGGAAGGGGATGACCTCGCGGATGGACTCTTCGCCGGAAAGCAGCATGACCATGCGGTCCACGCCCGGAGCGATACCCGCGTGGGGCGGCGCGCCGTAGGTGAAGGCGTTGTACATGGCGGGGAATTTGGACTTCACATCTTCCTCGCCCAGCCCCACCAGTTCAAAGGCCTTCACCATGATTTCCGGATCGTGGTTGCGCACTGCGCCGGAGGACAGCTCCACGCCGTTGCATACCAGGTCGTACTGGTCGGCGGTGAGGGTGAGGGGATCCAACTCGCCCTGTTCGGCTTTCAAAAGGGCTTCCAGCCCGCCGGAGGGCATGGAGAAGGGGTTATGGCAGAATTCCAGCTTGCCGCTCTCCTCGCCGATTTCATACATGGGGAAATCCACGATCCAGCAGAACTCATAGCGCTCCCGGTCCATGTGCTGGGGCGCCAGGGCGGGCAGCAGCTTGATGAGCACGCCGGCGGTTTTCTGGGCGGTGAGCAATTTGCCCGCTGTCAGGCCCACGAAAGTGTTGGGCGTCAGGTGCAGGGCGGAAATCACCTGCTCGCGGATAGGCTGGATGAATTTGGCGATACCGCCCACGATCTCGCCTTTTTCGTCCATGCGGAACCAGTATACCTTTTCACCGGACTGTACCTCCACGTCGGCGCAGAGCTTGTCGATCTGCTTGCGGGTGGCGGAACAATCCGTGACGGGTACGGCTTTTACACTCTGGCCCTCGAAAGGACCGAAGCCGCAGCCGGAGAGCAGTTCTGTAGCGTCGGAAATGGTCAGGTCGATGCGCAGGTCGGGTTTGTCCGAGCCGTAGGTCTCCATGGCCTCCAAATAAGGAATGCGGCGGAAGGGGGCGGAGGAGGCGGTGCCATACTTGCCGTATTGGGCGAAGATGGGGGGCAGCACGTCCTCCAGCACGGGGAACACATCTTCCTGGCCGGCGAAGGCCATTTCCATATCCAGCTGATAAAACTCGCCGGGGCTGCGGTCGCCGCGGGCATCCTCGTCGCGGAAGCACGGGGCAATCTGGAAATACTTGTCGAAGCCCGAAGCCATCAGCAGCTGCTTGAACTGTTGGGGAGCCTGGGGCAGGGCGTAGAATTTGCCGGGGTGCTTGCGGCTGGGCACCAGGTAATCCCGTGCGCCTTCGGGGGAGGAGGCGGTCAGGATGGGAGTGGTGATCTCCAGGAAGCCTTTTTCGATCATAGCCGCGCGCAGGGCGGCCACCACCTGGCAGCGCAGAACGATATTGTGTTTTACCGCTTCGTTGCGCAGGTCGAGATAGCGGTATTTCAGGCGGGCGCTTTCATCAGCTTCGCGGCTGCGGGCGATGGGGAAAGGCAGCTCGTTGTGACGGCAGCGGCCCAGCACCTCGATGGTCTCGGGCACCACCTCGATGTCTCCGGTGGGCAGCTTGGGATTCTTGCTGGCCCGCTCGCGCACCGTGCCGGTGACGCACAGAGTGGACTCCTTATTCAGCTCCTTGAGCTGGGTCAGCAGGGCTTCGTCCTCCACCACCAGCTGGGTGACGCCGTAAAAATCGCGCAGCACGGCAAAGGCCAGACTGGCGCTGACCTCGCGCACGTTATCGAGAAACCCGGCCAGCTTCACGCGCTGGCCGGCGTGTTCCATGCGCAGCTCTCCGCAAGTGTGGCTGCGGTAAGAGGTGCTTTGCTCCATAGAAAGATCAACTCCTATTTGTAATATCTTGTTAAAAAATTTGGAATTGTATTGCTTCTGTGAATACAATTTGTGAAAAAACCAAAAAGAATTCGGTTTTGTATTTTATTTTCCGGGACTTTCCAAGCCGTACCGTGCTGCGATGGCGGCGCGGTCGCAGATTGGCGTGGGCTGTGCGGCTGTGTCCAAATGCTTTTTGATATAGGTCACGGCCTCGTCTGCGGGCAAAGTGATTTGCTTGTGGCACCCTTCCGCGGCCAGGCGCTGCAGCTCTTCTTCGCTGAAATCGTTGGCCATGTTCATGTTTTTGACGGTGGCTGTGCCCGCGGCAATTTCGTCTTCGCCCAGGAAAACGGTGAAGGGGATTCCCAGTTTGGCGGCATAGTTCATTTTAGCCTTCATCTTTTTCTGCTCGGCATACAACTGGGTACGGATGCCTGCGCCGCGCAGTTTGGTGGCCAGAGCGATGGCCGCGCTCAGATCGTTGCTCATGGGCAGGATCAGCACGTCGGCGGGGGCGGTGTTCAGTGCCGGGTCCAGATATCCCTGTTCACCCAGAACGTAGAACAGGCGGGTTAAACCAATGGAAATTCCCACGCCGGGGAGTTGTTTTTCGGTATAATATTCCGCCAGGTTATCATAGCGGCCGCCGGAACAGATGCTACCGATCTCAGGATGGTCCAGCATGGTGGTTTCATACACGGTGCCGGTGTAATAGTCGAGGCCCCGGGCGATGGTCAGATCCACGGTGAAATGATCCTCCGGCACGCCGAAGTCCGCCACGGCCTTTACCACGGTTCCAAGCTCCTCCAGGCCCTGGTCAAAGAGTTCGTTTTTCCCGCGGTAGCCTTCCAGGGCGGCAAGCACTTCGGCGCTGCTTCCCCCAATAGCAATGAAAGAGAGCACGGCGTCCGCCGCTTTGGAACTGACGCCAAAATCGTCCACCAGGATGGCGCGCACTTTGTCTGCACCAATCTTGTCCAGCTTGTCCACGGTGCGCATCACGTCGGAGGACTGCTCGGAAAGGCCCTGCATGGCGTAGAAGCCGTTGAGAATTTTGCGGTTGTTCACGCGGATCTGGAAGCGCTGCAGGCCCAGGGCGGTGAAGGTACGGTAGATAATGGAGGGGATCTCTGCCTCGTTGAGGATAGAGAGCTGTCCGTCGCCGATCACATCAATATCGGCCTGATAGAATTCGCGGAAACGCCCTCTCTGAGCGCGCTCACCGCGGTAGACCTTGCCGATCTGATAGCGCTTGAAGGGGAAAGACAGCTCGCCATAGTGCAGGGCCACATATTTGGCCAGAGGCACCGTCAGGTCAAAGCGCAGCGCCAGATCGCTGTCGCCCTTCTGAAAGCGGTAGATCTGCTTTTCGGTTTCGCCGCCGCCTTTGGCCAGCAGCACGTCGGCCGCTTCCAGCGCAGGGGTGTCCAAAGGTGTGAAGCCGTAGAGAGAATAGGTTTTGCGCAGGATCTCCATGATGCGCTCCATTTGCGCCTGGGGGGCGGGGAGCAACTCCATGAAGCCCGACAGAGTGTGGGGTCTCACTTTTTCCATATCGCTGCGATTCCTTTCAAAAAGCGCGGTGCGCCGGTTCGCTCCGGCACGGCAGACGCTCAGATTTTCTTGGTTTTGGGATTTACGATGTCGCGCCAGTCCAGGTCGCCGTATTTGAGGCCTTGAATGAGCACTTCAGCGGTGGCAATGTTGCTGGCGAAGGGGATATTGTTGGCGTCGCACAGGCAGGAAATGTAGTTGACATCGTCGAGCAGGCTGTCGCTGCCGGGGTCCTTGAAAAACAGGACCATATCGATCTCATTCAGATCCAGTCGGGCGCCGATCTGCTGGATACCGCCGTGGGCGTGGGAGAGATAGCGGTGCACAGGCAGTCCTGTGGCTTCGGCCACCAGGCGGCCGGTAGAGTCCGTGGCACAAATGGTATGGTGGGCAAGGATGCCGCAGTAGGCGATGCAGAACTGAACCATCAGTTCTTTTTTGCTGTCCTCTGCCATCAGGGCGATGTTCATTGGGAATCGTCCCCTTTCTTTTTTTAATTTTTTCCGCGCAGAGCGGAAATCACAGCCGCATCAGCGGCACGCGGCGGCCGCACAGCCGTGCGGCGATGTTGGTATAGGCTCGGGCGGCGCCGCCGCTCTCGGTCAAAATTACAGGCACTTCCCGGTTGGTGGCCAGGCGCACCTTTTCATCTTCGGGCACCACGCCGATCAGGGGGAGGCCCGCGGTGTCGATGGCGTCGTCAATGTTGCGGTGCAGCTTGCGCAGCAGCCGCTTTTCCACCCGGTTCACCACCAGATGCTTTGAACGCAGCTGCGGATATTCCGAAAGCTCCATCACGGCCCGCTGTGCGTCGCGCAGGGAGGAGGAATCGGTGGTGGTGACGATAATGGCCCGGTCTGCGCTGCTGGCGGAAAGACGGAAGCCGGAACCGATGCCCGCCGGTGCGTCCAGAAGGCAGAAGGCAAACTGCTCCCGCGCTTTTTGGAGCAGGGTGCGCATCTGCTCGGCCTGGATTTGGCCCGGGGAGAGGGACATGGGCGCAGTGAGCAGATAGAGCTGCTGGAGCTGAGGGTGCTGCGCTGCCGCCTTTTCCAGCGTGCAGCGTCCCTCGATCACATCGGCAAAGTTCATCAGTACCCGGTCGGTCATGCCCAATACAATATCAAGGTTGCGCAGACCGATATCGGCGTCGATGCACAGCGTTCGATGTCCGGCGGCGGCCAGGGCCGCGCCGACGCCCGCCACCAGGGAGGTTTTTCCGGTGCCCCCTTTGCCGGAGGCCACCACATATGCAGTTCCCAAAAGTGTCAGCTCCTTTTCGCCTTTACAGCGGCTTCTTTTTGATTTGGGCAAAGCGCCGGGGATACCGGGAGGGCGTGGGAGCGGTTTTTTCCACCCGTACCACCCGGTGGGTGATGGACGTGCCGGGAATGGTATAGTCGTAAGCCGGCAGCAGCCGTCCGCCCAGGATCGATACGGCCCGTGCCGCGTCGTTGGTTTCTTCCGCGCTTTGTGCGCTCTTCATGGCCAGCATTTGCCCGCCCACTTTGACAAAGGGCAGGCACAGCTCGCACAGCATGCGCAGGTCGGCGACTGCCCGGGAAGTGACGAAGTCAAAGCTCTCCCGGAAGTCGGTTTGGGCGGCCTGTTCCTCGGCCCGGGCATGAACGGTGCGGATGTCCCGCAGAGCCAGCACGGTGGACACTTCCTCCAGCCATTCCAGGCGCTTGTTCAAGCTGTCCAGCAGGGTCACATCCAGAGAGGGGACAAGGATTTTCAGCACCACGCCGGGAAAGCCTGCGCCGGTACCTACGTCCAGCAGGCGTCGGCCTGCGAAGTCTGCGCAGTTCAGAAGCGCCGCGCAGTCCAGCATGTGCAGTCGGGCTACGTCGTCGGCTTCGGTGATGGCGGTCAGATTCATCACGGTGTTTTTTTCCAGGAGCATCTGGCCGTAGCGGGTGAGATGCTCCGATGCTCCCACCCGGACACAGCCTTCGAGGCCCAGATCGATCAGGCCTTGGCGAATAATTTCCCGCATCTCACTCGTGCTCCGTGCGGGTCTTGAGCAGATCGCGGATTTCGCCCAGGAGCACTTCCTCATTGGAAGGGGCGGGCGTGGCCTCCGGCACCGGCGCGGCAGAAGACGCTTCGGCCCGCTTCAGCGCTTCGGCCCGGTCGCGCAGGGCATTGAAGCCTTTGACGATGCAGAACACGACAAAAGCCATAATGAGAAAATTCAAAACGGCATTGATAAAATTGCCCAGCATCAAGGCGCCGCCGCCGGGCAGGCCGATGGCCAGGGCGGACAAAGCTTTGCCGCCGCCGGTAAAGATGCCGAGAATGGGATTGATGATATCGTTGACCAGCGAAGTGGTAATGGCGCTGAATGCGCCGCCGATGATCACACCAACGGCCAGATCCAGTACGTTGCCCCGGGCGATGAAAGCTTGGAACTCGCCGAAGAAACCGCGTGCTTTATTGTTGCCTGCCATAGAGGGCCTCCTTTGTGTCAAAACGGGATCAAACGGAAGTAGTGGAGAAAATGCCTTGCGCTGCAAGGGATTCCGCGGAAAATCCAAATGGAGCCGATCCAGTGGCGGAAAATGATGCGCAGGTCGAAATGTGCGTTTTCATTTGCTCCAAATGGAAAATTACAAATTAATAAAAAATGAGGAAAAATTACTTTTTGCAATCACTTTGCCGGGGAAACGGGACGCACACCCAAGAGGAAAGAAAAGTGGCGCGTTTACGCATCCGGAAGCAGCACAGTCTTGCCGCCCATGTAAGGCTGCAGCACAGTGGGAATCTTTACGCTGCCGTCAGGCTGCAGGTTGTTTTCCAGGAAGGCGATCAGCATGCGGGGCGGTGCCACGCAGGTGTTGTTCAGGGTGTGAGCCAGATAGCTTTTGCCGTCTTCGCCCTTGATGCGGATTTTCAGGCGGCGGGCCTGGGCATCGCCCAAGTTGGAGCAGGAGCACACCTCGAAGTACTTTTGCTGGCGGGGAGACCAGGCCTCGATGTCGCAGCTCTTTACCTTCAGATCGGCCAGATCGCCGGAGCAGCATTCCAGCTGGCGCACGGGGATGTCCAGAGAGCGGAACAACTCCACGCTGTAGCGCCACAGTTTTTCATACCAGTCCATGGAGTCCTCAGGTTTGCAGACCACAATCATTTCCTGCTTTTCGAACTGGTGAATGCGGTACACGCCTCGTTCTTCGATGCCGTGGGCGCCCTTTTCCTTGCGGAAGCAGGGGCTGTAGGAGGTCAGAGTCTGGGGCAGGGAGGACTCAGGCAGAATCTGGTCAATGAAACGGCCGATCATGGAGTGCTCGGACGTACCGATCAGATACAGATCTTCTCCCTCGATTTTGTACATCATGGCGTCCATATCGGTCTGGCTCATGACGCCCTCCACCACGTTGCCGTGGATCATGAAGGGAGGGATGCAGTAGGTGAAGCCTTTGTCGATCATAAAGTCGCGGCCATAGGCCAGCACGGCCTCATGCAGCCGGGCAATGTCGCCCAACAGATAATAGAAACCGTTGCCCGATACGCGGCCTGCGGCATCCAAATCAATACCATGGAAAGATTCCATGATTTGAGTGTGATAGGGAATTTCAAACGCGGGTACAGCGGCTTCGCCAAAACGCTGCACTTCCACATTGGCGCTGTCATCCGGGCCGATGGGAACGCTGGGGTCGATGATCTGGGGAATCTGCAGCATGATTTTGTGGATCTTCTGCTCCAATTCCGCCTCTTTCTGCTCCAGCTCGGCCAGACGGTCGGCGTTGGCCTTTACCTGGGCTTTGGCAGCTTCGGCCTCTTCCAGTTTGGAGGGGTCCTTTTTCGCCTGTCCCATCAGCATACCCACCTGCTTGGACAGCTGGTTGCGCTGGGCGCGCAGCTCGCTGGCTTCGGTAATGGCGGCGCGGTTTTCTGCGTCCAGAGCAATTACTTCGTCTACCAGAGGAAGTTTGAATTCCTGAAATTTCTTTTTGATGTTTTCTTTGACCACGTCCGGATTTTCGCGGACAAATTTCATATCCAGCATATTGTTACACCTCGAAAAATGTTTTTTGGTTTTTCTCAGCCGGCCGTATTGCTCAGGGCTTCCAGAATACGGTCGTATGCGGCGCGGGGCGTTTCGTACATTTCACCCTCATCCGTTTCATTGGGCAGCGCAAGGTAAAGATCGTCCTGCTGCAGCGCTTCGATGGCGGCGAGACAGCCCTCGTTGTCGCCGGCGGCATATAACCGTTCCAGTTTCCATACCAGCAGCAGGGCGCTGTGGGTCCGTGCGTCTGCCTCGGCCTGTTTGGTAAGAGCGTCTACCTGCTCGCGCAGGGCTTTGTTTTCCTCGCTGACGGCTTTGTACTGCTCTTCCACCTGCTGCAGCTCCTGCAAGGTCTCCACCTGGGACTGCAGTTCTTTGAGCACCTCAGCGTTGCTGCGCTGATGCATGATGAAAGAAAAGAGAATCAGCACGAAGGCGATGGCGAACAGGATCACCAGATACAGCAGTACGGGTTTATGCCTGCCGTTTTCCGCCGCCGGTGCGGCGGGGATTTGCGCGGCGGTTTCCTCCGAAGCGGACTGCGCGCGTTTTTCAAGTTTCATGGTTTTGTTGTTCCGTCCTTTCAGCTCAGGTTCTGTGCTTGTGGATTTCCAGAACCCGTAGCGCGTCGATCAAATCATTCAGGTCGTCCAGATCGTAATATTCCAGCTCGATTTTGCCTTTTTTTCGGCCGGTAACGATGCGGCAGCCCCGGGAGAGACGGGAGGAAAGCTCTTTTTCGGCTTCGGCGGTATAGTCCACGCCGGCCTTGGCCGCTTTGGGCGATGGACTTTTATCCGTCTCACTGAGCAGTTTTTTTGCCAGCGCTTCGGTCTGGCGCACGCTGAGGCCGCCCTCTGCTACCGCTTTGGCGGCTTTTTCCTGGGCCGCAGCTTTCAGGGGAAGCAGCGCCCGGGCGTGTCCGGCGGACAGGACGCCTTTGGCCAGCAGTGCGCGCACCGGGGCGGACAGGTTCAGCAGCCGCAGGACGTTGGCCACGTTGGAGCGGCTTTTGCCCACCCGCTCGGCCGCTTCCTCCTGAGTCAGGCCGTAGTCCTCCATCAGGGCTTTGTATCCTTCTGCTTCTTCAATGGGATTGAGATCCTCGCGCTGCAGGTTTTCAATCATGGCCAGCTCCATGGCCTTGCGGTCGTCGGCTTCGATGATGAGCACCGGCACCTCGCTGAGGCCGGCCATCCGGGCGGCTCTCCAGCGGCGTTCGCCGGCGATGATCTGATAATAACCCGAGGACAGTTTGCGCACTGTCAGAGGCTGCAGAATGCCGTGCCGGCGGATGGAATCCGCCAGATCCTGCAGGGATGCTTCGTCAAATTGTTTGCGAGGCTGTTTGCGGTAGGCCTCCACCTTGGCGATGGGCAGCATAGTAACGCCGCTGCCTTCGGCGGCGGAGGCGGAGGAGAGGGGGGAAGTGTCGCCCAGGAGGGCGCCCAGGCCTTTGCCCAGGCCTTTTTGCATGGTCCTTGCCATAGAAACGCTCCTTTCCATGCGGTCAAATGAACAGAGAAGGCTCAGGATCGGGCTTGCGCGCCGTTTATTTGCAGAAATTCATCGGCCAGCGCAAGGTAAGCCTCGCTGCCGCGGCAGCTATGATCGTAAGCGGTGATGGGCTTTCCGAAGCTGGGCGCCTCGGACAGGCGCACCGTGCGGGGAATCACCGTGGCGTACACCTTGCCGGGAAAATAGCGCTTGACCTCTTCCGCCACCTGGTTGGCCAGATTGGTGCGTCCGTCGAACATGGTCAGCAGCACGCCCTCCAGCTCAATGCGGGGATTAAGAGAGCGCTTGACAATGCGCACTGTGTTCAGCAGATCGCTCAGCCCTTCCAGGGCGTAGTATTCGCCCTGCACAGGCACCAGGATGGTGTCCGCGGCGCAAAGGCCGTTCAGCGTCAGCAGCTCCAGGGAGGGAGGGCAGTCGATGAGAATGAAATCGTACCGGGGCGACAGCTCGTCCAAAGCGTCTTTCAGCAAAAACTCCCGGCGCTCCAGGCCGATCATTTCAATGCCGGCACCCGCCAAATTTTTGGAGGAGGGCAGTACGTCGCCCCATTTGGTATGAACGACGGTTTTTTCCACGTCAGCGCCGTTGATCAGCACGTCGTATACGCCGCCGGACAGCGTCTTGTCCACCCCCATGCCGGAAGTGGAGTTGGCCTGGGGGTCGAAATCACACAGCAGGACGGATTTTCCTTTTTCCTGCAATGCCGCCGTCAGGGACACGCAGGTGGTGGTTTTGCCCACGCCGCCCTTTTGATTCACCACTGCCACAATTTTTGCCATTCCGCACCGGCCCTTTCTGTTTCAATAGTAGCATAGCCCATTGAATGCCATTATATCATCATTAACGGGGCATAACAAGAAAAAAGAGAAAATTGTTTCATTGTTTCACGTGAAACAACCGGGAAATTTTGTGCAGAGGACAAGGAAGGCGGCAGGAGAAGAAAACTTCCAGGCGCAGCCGGCGCCTGGAAAAAAGGTGGATAGGAATCCGATATCGAGAATACGAAAGCCCGTCATCCAGAAGGGGAGCTGTCCGGTGTCATCGAATCCCCGGTAGGAGGGATGCCGCCGCTGGAAAAAACCGTGAGATTACCGGAGGGGCGGCAGGGCGGCGGCGGAATATCTATGGATACAGCTTGCGCCGGGCACACCCTCCAAAACGGGGAGCATACTGCCGTCAGATCCTTCCGCAGGCCAGTTTTACCTGCGGATGAATTTTGGATAGGTATCGTTTTTTAGAAAATGTGGCTGCACAGCGCATGCAGCAAAGCTTCGTTTTGATACGGAGCGCCCCCTGGAATAAAGATTTTGACAAAGATACGACAGCACAGAGAAAGAATGCAATAAGAGGGACAGGGAGCGAATGTCGCTCTGGGGCAGGCGCCGCTTTGCTTTATAAAACGGAAACAGCAGGAGATGTTTCACGTGAAACATCTCCTGCCGTTCAGCATTCAATCAGCAGTACTCCGTCCTCCGGGGGGAGGGTAATTTTCAAGACGCCGTCATGGACTGCAAACTGCTGCCGGCTCAGAGCGTCTATGGCCATGGCGCCGCTCCAGGGCAGTTCCAGTGCCTGTGCAGCAGGGCCGTTGTTCAGGGCAGCTAGGGTCACCTCGTTCTCCCAGCGACGAAGGAATACCAGCAGCCCGCCTTCGGCGCGCAGGTATTCGATGGCGCCCTTCTGCAGGGACAGCCGCGTGCTGCGGAGTCTTCCCAGGGTGCGATAGTGATGCAGGAGCACTGCGTCTTCACGGCCCCAGGGAAACGTGCCGCGGTTAAAGGGATCCTCGCAGCCTTCCAGGCCGGCCTCGTCACCGTAAAACACGGTGGGGGAGCCGGGAAAGGCATACAGCAGGGTGGAAGCCAGTTTCAGCCGGCGCACGGCCCGCTGCCGCTCGGCATGACTCAGCCGGTAATGGGCGCGCCAGTCCCGGTCGTGGCGGCTCAGGTCTTCGCTCTGGCCCAGCAGGGTCAGGATACGGGGATTGTCGTGGGTGCCGAGACTGTTCAGGGAAGAATAGAAAGCGGCGGGGGGATAGTGCTCCCGGATTGTCTCCATGGTTTCCATAAAGGCGGCGGCGTCGCCGCCTTGCAGCCAGGCTATGGCGGACACCCGGAAAGGATAGTTCATCAGCCCGTGAGTCTCGTGACCCAGCAGGTATCTGCGGCGCTGGCCATAGGCGATTTTGTTGGAGCCGTCCTCCCACACTTCGCCGATCACTATCGCATCGCTCTTTTCTTCCACGGCGGCATTGCGCAGTGCCTCGATAAATGCGTCAGGCAGTTCGTCGGCCACGTCCAGCCGCCAGCCGGAGGCTCCGGCACGCAGCCAGCGGCGCACGACGGAGTCTGCGCTTTGGATGATGAAATCCATATAAGAGGGGGCGCTCTCCCGCACCTGGGGCAGCGTGTCGATGCCCCACCAGGAGGAATATTGATCCGGCCAATGGGTGAAATCGTACCATTCATACCAGGGGGAATCCTTGCTTTGGGCTGCGCCCAGGGAGTCATACCAGCCGCAGGCGTTAAAATAGCGGCTCCCATTTCCCGTGTGGTTAAACACGCCGTCCAAAATTACCCGTATGCCCCGCTTGGCCGCTTCGCTGCACAGCAGGCGGAAGTCCTGTTCCGTGCCCAGCATCGGGTCGATTTTGCAATAATCACAGGTGTCGTAACGGTGGTTGGAGGCGGCTTCAAAAATGGGGTTGAGATACACTGTGGATACCGAAAGACTTTCCAGATAGTCCAGCCGGGACAAGATGCCCTTTAAACTGCCGCCGAAAAAATCCCGGTTGGTGATCACGCCGTCTTCCGGCTGGTACGCCATCGGTTCGTTCCAGTTTTCATGCACCCAGCGGTTTCCAATCATACCCTTCGGCTCCGGTGGCTCCAGGCGGCAGAAACGGTCCGGAAAGATCTGATAAGTTACGCCGCGTCCAAACCAGTCCGGTGTAGGCGCGGCGGCATCGTATACAGTCAGCTGAAAGGGGGGCACGGCGCTGCCAGCCGGGACAAATCCCTCCGCGCCGTAATCTTGGGTGCTCCCATCAGCAAAGCGAAAGCGCAGGAAATACCACACCAAATCCGGCTCTGCCGGAACGGTGTAAATGCCGCTGCAGCGGCCCTGGGCGTCGAACGGCAAATCTGTTTCTGTTTCGGCGCCGGAAAATTCCGCCGCTGCGCAAAGCGTACAGCCTACGGCCGCCGCCGGCAGCCCTGCGGAAAAACGCACCTGTGTGCCCAGAGGCACTGCGCCGAATGGGTTCTTGCAGTGCTTCCGACGGGGATGATAGATCAAGGCGTCGAGCATGAAAACCTCCTTTTGCATAAAAATGGAGCGTAATGAGCCGCCCTGCCGGGGTATTTGTCCTTTTCAGCCTGGCGGCAGGGAAGCCTTGGGGGCGGTATGAACGTCAGCGCAGCAGCTCGTTTTCGCCGATGATGGTGGTAGCAATTTCGTCCTTGCTGAAATAGGCGTTCAGGATCCCCACAGCGGTTTCAGCCAGAGCTGCGCCGCTGCCGCCCTTTTCGATCACCAGGGCAACGGCAATCTCCGGATCGTCATAAGGAGCAAAGGCGACAAACACACCGTTATTTTCTTTTTTTCCGCCCAGCTGGGCTGTACCGGTTTTGGCGCCGGCAGTGACGACGCAGTCTTTGAAATAAGAATAGACTTGCCCGCCGGGCTGGGTATAACCCAGCATGCCTTTGAGTACGGCTTCCAGATTTTTGGAATCGATGTCAATGGTTTCCACAGGTTCCATTTCAGAAGAAGAATAGACCAGCTCGGAATTGTCGTAGCTGCGGACGGATTTGAGCAGGTGGGGGGTGTAACGTTCTCCGCCGCCGGCCAGGGTAGCGACATAGTTGGCCAGCTGCAGCGGTGTATAAAGCTGGTTGGACTGCCCGAACGCTGCCCAGGGGGCCTGGTTCTGCCCCTCCGGGTTTTCCGGCAGCGTGCCGGCATAATCGCCGATTTCGATGCCGGTTTTTTCGCCCAGGCCAAAAGCGGTCAGGTATTCCCGCAGCTTCTCCATGCCCAGGCGGTAGCCCATTTCGCCGATGAAGTAGTTACAGGAATTGGTGATGGCCTGTGTGATGTTCTGTAAACCGTGTCCTGTGCGTTTCCAGCAGTAAAAATAGCTTTTGCTGTCGCCGGGATACGTCCATTTACCGGTATCCCGGATTTTCTCGGTGGTGGTGGTAACGCCCTCTTCCAGCGCAGCAATAGCGGTCAGGGGCTTGAGCGTGGAGCCGGGAGGATAGAGTCCCATGGTGGCCCGGTTCAGCAGCGGAGAGGAGGGATCCTGGCTCAGCTCCGTATAGTCCTGGCGGAAGGTAGACAGGTCATAGGTGGGGTAGGAAGCCATGGCTAAAATTTCGCCGGTACCGATCTGCTCGACCACGGCGGCGGCGCCGCGGGCAATGCCATCTTCCGCGGTCATGCGATCTACACGTTCGGCCAGCAGGGCCTCCACCTGTTCCTGAAATTCCAGGTCGATGGTCAGCTCCACCGTATCGCCGGGTTCCGGCTCCACGGTGTACAGTTCGCTGGTGACTTTGCCGGAATCATTGGTGTTGGAAATGCGCACGCCGTTGGTGCCGTGGAGATATTCCTCAAAAGCAGCTTCCACGCCGGCGGCGCCCACGGTGGCGTTGAGGGAATAGCCCTTGTCCTTCAGTTCGTCATATTGCTCTTTGCTGATGGCGCTGACATAGCCCAGCAGATGGGCCGCTGCGGTGGTTTCATATTGGCGGGCGGAGGACAGGCCGATATCAGCGCCCAGATAATCCCCGTTTTTGATCAGGGTAATCAGATTAATGTCCACGTTTTCAGCCAGGATATAGGCTGAAGTGGCGTATTCCCTGCGCAGTGCCAGTTCCCAGCGCACCGCGGCGATCTTGCGAGCGTCGGCGTCGGAAACCGTTTCATCGATGTCAAAGCTGCGACGCATGGCCTCCAGCAGCTGCGGAGCGGTCAGGTTGGCAGGGTCCAGAGCAGGATCCTCCAGAAATGGGTCGGCTTCCACCGTCTTTTTGGGATTGTCCGCGGCTGCGGCCAGTTCATTGCGGTGTTTTTCGATTTCCTTTTCCAGCCAGGGCTGCAGGGTCTTTTCGAGATACCGCTTGAAGTTGGATTCCGCGGTGCTGCTGCGGTAGGGCGTGTAGGTGAAAGGTGCGTCGGCGCTCAGGGGGACGTTATCGGTGTAAGCTACGTTGTTTTCAATGCACAGATTCACCAGGCGCAGAATCGCCTCATTGGTGTCGGCGTCGTCGGGCAGGAGGGAGGCGTCAAAAGTCAGCGTATACGTCTGCTGATTGCCTACGATCAGATTGCCGTTGCGGTCGGTAATGTTGCCGCGGGCGGCCTCCACGGTAGTGGTGCGCACGATCTGGGACACAGACTGGCTGCGGTATTCTGCACCGTGGACAATCTGGAGATTGAACATTACGGTAAAATAGCAGGCGAGCACGGCGAAGATGAGCAGTACCAATACCACAATACGGTGTTTGGGCAGTTTTTGCGATTCGGGACGATCCATGGTTCTCCTTTCATTCGAAGCGGAAGCGCTTGTGCAGGGCGTTGTAGAGGAAAAAAATCGGAATGACGAATACAATGGAAACGGCGATCTCCCGCCCGGCCAGAGGAAGGGCGGCGGAGAGCGCCGCACCGTGCAGGGCTGTCAGATACAGGATCTGAATCAGGTCGATCACCGCAAAGGCAATCAGGGCGTAAACAATGCTGCCGAACACATTGCGCATGACCCAGTATTTGGCAATAATGGCGACAAGCAGAGCGATGCAGAAAAAGGAGAAAGTGTATACTCCGGAAAAAACGCCGTGGCCGGAGAGGTCGCACAAAATGCCAGCGGCGGTGCCAAACAGGGTGCCCTCGGTCGGCCCTTCCAGGGCAGCCACCACGGCCACCAGCATAGGCGCTAAAAAGGGCGAAGCCCCCATGGGGGAAAGGACAATGGGATCCAGAAAGAGCTGCTGGGCAGCAAAGAGCAGCACCATAACCAGGGCATAGATCCCCCACTTAGTCAGCAGTTTTTTTTTGGTCAGCATGGCGTTCCCTCCGCTCCTCAGTCCACAATGGTGAAGTCGGTGATGACGAACACCTCGGTCAGCTCGTCGAAGTCCACCGCCGGGCGCAGCAGGGCATAGTCCATGGCGCCGGAGTCGTCGGTGATCACTTCCTCCACTTCACCGATGACCAGGTTGGAGGGATAGTAGCCGCCCAGACCTGAGGTGACGACCAGATCGCCGTTGAGCAGCGCTTCTTCTGAGGAAATGTAGTTCAGCTGCAGCAGGCTGTCCGCCATCAAATTGAAGCTGCCCGATGCGATGGCTGCTTCGCCGGAGCGGAACACAATGGCGCCCATTTCAAAGTCGGTGTCGATGGTGGTGAGTACAGTGGCCCAGTTGGTGCCCACCTGATCGACGACGCCCACCAGATAGCCCTGGGCGTCAATCACGCAATCCTTGGGAGAAATCCCCATGGAAGATCCCTTATTCAGCGTCAGAGTGCGGGTCCAGTTGCTGCTGGTATGGTCCACCACCATAGCGGATTCATACTGGAATTCCCGCTGCTGGGGCCGCAGGTTCAGCAGGGAACGCAGCCGTTCGTTTTCGGCGCTGTCGGCCTGGGCCTGGCGGTTTTCCTCGGCAAGCCTGGCGTTTTCCTCCTTCAGGCGCGCTACTTCTTCTTTCAGTGCGTCGTAGTCCTCAGAAAAACGGATGCGGTCGTCCACCCAGTTGGTCACGGCGCTGATGCCGGAGCGAAACGGGGCAGTGACCACGCCCAGGGCGTTTTGAATCGGCGTTGCCACGCCGGTGCCGAATGCGGACAGCGCCGCCATGGTCACTGTGACGATAACGGCTACCAGCAGAATCCAGATACCGTGCTTTGCGAAAAATTCTTTCATAGAGCGTACCTCTCGTTTGGAGTGGGAAATGAAGCGGGAGATGGGGCGCGGTCGGAGAGACCTGCGCCTTACAGGACGGGAACGTGGAATTTCCGGAGCATACAAGACAGGTGGCGGATGGGGAGGCCCATCACATTGAAAAAGTCGCCCTCGATGCCCTCGATCAGCAGTGCGCCGTAGCCTTGGGCGCCGTATGCACCGGCCTTGTCCATGGGTTCGCCGGTGCGGATGTATGCACGGATCGTGTCCTCATCCAGCGGGGCAAAACGTACCCGGGTGCTTTCGGCTTCGGTCAGCATGCGGTTGCCCTGCATCACGGTCACGCCGGTGCACACAGTGTGCTCCCGGCCGGAGAGGGAGGAGAGCATTTCAAAAGCCTCTTCCTCACTTTGGGGCTTGCCCAGCTTCCGATTGTCCAGAAACACCATGGTGTCGGCGGTGATGACGACGTCCTCCGGAGCCACCATAGTGGCCGCCGCGGCTGCTTTTTCCCTGGAAATATGGTTTACGATTCCCACAGGAGACAAATCGTCGGGATACCACTCGTCGGTGTCGATGCTGATGACGGTGTGTGCTAGACCGAGCCGGTCCAGCAGCTCCCGCCGACGAGGGGATTTGGAGGCTAAAATCAGTTTGTTCATGGGGGAAAGCTCCTTTGATGCCCCTGACGGGGCGGATTGTGTTTTGCTGCGTTTTATGGAGATCCCTCTTGGCAGAGGGAAGAGGACAGGCTGCGCCGGAGTATGGCAATCGGTCCGCACAGGCTCACTCCACGCTCCGGTAAAACAGACCCCGCGTAAATTCTTTCGGCTTCCAGCCTTCTTCTGCGCCGCTGTAACGGCGCAGCACGCGCAGGCATTCCTCCGCCGGCTCCGTGGTAAAACGCAGCCGGGCGAAAGCCAGTCCCAGGCGTTTCCAGTCGTTTTTGTCGGCCAGAAACAGGGTTTTGCAGTTTTCGATTTCGCTGCGGCAGCCGAAGGCGGGCAGCACGGGGAAGGCGGCGCCGGTGCGGTCGGTCAGAAGCGCTGGTGCTTCGGCGCAGCGGCAGGCGCCGCGCCGGGGCTTATTCAGGCAGTGCTCGGTCAGCATCAGCGGCAGGCGGCCGTACACCACGGCTTCCGTGGGCAGAGCCTTGTCCAGATCCCGAATCTGCTCGGCGCGCAGCTCAAAGGAAACGGCGGCGGAGCGAAGACCTGCCCGCTGCAAAAACCGCAGGGTTTCGGAATTGGTCACATTGAGACCCCAATCGCCCCGCATGGGAAGTCCAGCCTCCCGGCATAAGGGCAGGTGCCCCAGATTGGACACTGCCGCCCCGGCGGCGCCCCGTTCTGCGGCGGCTTGCAGCAGGCGCAGCAGCCGGGGCCGGTCTGCGTCTGTGTAAATGCGGGGCAATACGGCCCAGAGTGTGCCCGCGGGGATGGCCAGAGGCGGCAAAGCCGGGATTTCCTCCGCCGGCACATACAGCAGGGCGGGGGAAAGAGCCAGCAGTTCCGCACTGACCTGCCCGGCCCGGGCGACGGATACGCTCAGCCGGGGCGATGCTT
The DNA here is from genome assembly GCA_020555865.1 of bacterium 210917-DFI.7.65. Classification (GTDB taxonomy): domain Bacteria; phylum Bacillota; class Clostridia; order Oscillospirales; family Oscillospiraceae; genus Pseudoscillospira. The sequence goes on from JAJCJJ010000003.1 coordinate 159,941, forward strand.
CCCCGGCGTGTTCTTTGCGGGGAAGGGCATAGGCCCCGGTGCGCCGCGGCGGCGGGGCGCACCGGACTTCTTCCAGAGCGGCCAGCGCATCCCGACGCAGGGCGTTGACCGCGGAAGCAGGCAAGGAAAGGCCTCCGTCCAATTCTACCGCAATTTCTGCAGCTTCAAACGCAGTACCGCCCGTTTTTCCCAAACGTGCGCGCAGATCCTCTGGGGTCAGAGGTTTGCTGCGGGCTTCTTCGGGGACCGGACCGGTGGATTCTGCCGAGCGGCCTGCCCCATCCCGGACGGTCAAACGGCACGGAACGCCCCGGCGCACACAAAGCGCCATGGATACCGGGATGCTCCGGTGTTCGCAGCGCTCGTATTCTGTGCGGACGTGCGCGAACAGCTCTTTTGGCTCCGGCGTTTTTTCTCCGCGTACACCGAACATGGAAGCGTCGGGTTTGCCTTTGAAGTAGCCATCGGTAAAGCCGCTGCGGGAAAAGGCTGCCTCCAAGTCCCGGCGCTCCGCGGCTGTGGGACGGCGGTTTTCGCGCAGCAGCGCGGCATAGATGGTCGTGACCACGGCCACATATTCCGGCCGTTTCATGCGCCCTTCCAGCTTCAGGCAGGAGATGCCCATAGCGGTCAGCTCCGGAATATGATCGGCCAGGCTCATGTCCTTCAGGCTCAGGGGATAACGGTTATCCTGTCCTTCCAGCGTGTAGGGCAGGCGGCAGGGCTGGGCGCAGGTGCCCCGGTTGCCGCTGCGCCCGCCGATCAGGGCGCTCATGGCGCACTGGCCACTGTAGCACATGCAGTGGGCGCCATGGACAAATACTTCGGTTTCAATGCCTTCCAGGGCGCATACGGCGGCGATCTGTTCTTTGGCCATTTCACGGGCCAGCACCACGCGCTGCAGGCCCATTTCCCGGGCCTGCAGCGCGCCGTCTGTGTTGTGCACAGTCATCTGGGTGCTGGCGTGGAGCGGCAGATCCGGCGCAGCGGCGCGCACAGCCTGCAGCACGCCCAGATCCTGTACCAGTATGGCGTCCACACCGATTGCGCTGGCCAACACGGCCGTTTGGGCTGCAGCGGACAGCTCCCGGTCAAACAACAGGGTGTTTAGCGTCAGGTAGACTTTCACGCCCCGCCCATGGCAGTAGCGCACGGCGGCGCGGAATTCCGCTTCGGTAAAATTTTTGGCGTTGCGGCGGGCATTGAACGCGCCAAAGCCCAGATAAACGGCGTCGGCTCCGCACTGCACAGCGGCGCGCAGCGCCTCCGGTCCCCCGGCGGGGGCGAGCAGTTCTGGACGCATCAACGCTGATTCTGCAGTTTGAAGATCTCGCGCTTCAGTTCGGAGATCTCATTTTTGCTTTTGGATGCTTCGTCCAGATACTCTTTCAGCTGGGCACGCAGATTTTCAGCGATCTCTTGGCTTTTGAACAGCTCGTCGGCAATATTGGCGGCGGTGAGTACTGCGGCGTCAGTATGCCCGGCCTTGGTGGAAGAGAGAATTTCGGTCATCTTCTGGTCCACATACGCGGCCACTTTTTCCACATATGCGCCGTCCTCCTCGGCCACGAAGGTGTATTCATTTCCGCAGATCGTTACGGTAACACGGTGATCCATACGAACAGCTCCTATCTCTTGGGGAATCTCTCCCGCGCAAACCGCGCGGGTATCCCTGTCTATTCCAATACAAACTACAGTATAACACAAACAGAGGGTGTGGGAAAGCAAAAATTGTGAACTTTTTATCTCAGGCCGTCCGCAAGTCCGGAAAAATGGACAGGCTGCTGTTCCGTTGTTTTTCCGCTTTTTTCCAGCCCCTGTCTACCATGTCTACCGGATGTCTACCCAAATGGGAAAGGAAAACAGCTGGGGGACAAGAGATAGAAGAAAGGCAACGACAGCATCTGCTGGCGAAATGTCTACCAAATTGAACATCCATACGTTTTGCAATCCCCGGAAAGGCCGCTGTGGCGCGGCTTTCCGGGGATTTTGCTTTGCGGTCAAAGAGGTGCTATGCGGTATTTATAAGTCGGTGTTTTGGAGGAAAAACGGGTTATTTGTGCCGAATTGGATCACTTTTTGGAGCAGAACGATCAAAAAAGGAGGACTACCGAACCATGAAGAATCTGAAAAAGGTTCTGTCCCTGGTGCTGGCGCTGGCCATGGCATTGAGCCTGATGACCGCCGCCTTCGCCGCGGACGCGAGTGACTACAAGGATTATTCTAAAGTCACTTACAAAGAGGCGGTCGATGTTATGACTGCCGCCGGCATTTTCAATGGCGGCGACGGCAATAACTTCAACCCCGACGCAACCCTGAATCGTGAACAGGCTGCGAAGATCATCACCTATATGCTGGTGGGCCAGGAGAAGGCCGACAAGCTGACCACCACTGTGGCGCCTTACGCTGACGTGGCAGCTACCCGCTGGAGCGCAGGCTCCATTGCCTACTGCACCAACGAGGGCATCATTGCCGGCGACGGCAACGGCCGTTTCAACCCCACAGCGGGTGTGACGGGTCTGCAGTTTGCCAAGATGCTGCTGGTGGCTCTGGGCTATGACGCCAAGATCGAGAACCTGGTGGGCAACAGCTGGGCCATCAACACGGCTTCCCTGGCCCTGGGCGACGCGGATCTGGACAACGGCATGGAAGAAATCGCTCTGTCCGCCGCTCTGACCCGCGAGCAGGCCGCTCAGATGGCGTTCAACGCATTCAAGGCTGATCTGGTGAAGTACGCCAACAAAGGAACCAATATCACTTTGAGCGATGGCAGCACTGTTGTGATCGGCGCTACCCCGGCTGCTACTTATGCAAATGACAGCAAAGTTGAAAACAATTTGAATGACAGTGCCAATTTGGCTCAGTTTGCTGAAAAGTACTGCGAGAAGCTGAGCCTGTCTCACCCCACGGACGCCTTTGAGCGCCCCACCAACGAGTGGACCTATGACAAGGTGAAGGTTGGCTCCTATGCTGATGAGGCGGACCTGACCTATACCAAGGAAGTTAAGCTGGGCGACATCTACAAGGATCTGGGCCTGAGCAAAACCATTGCTAAAGAGAATGTGGAATTTGTTGTGGACGGCGCCACTGCCGAGGCTGGCACTGTGAATGGTGCTGCTACCGCGCTGAACACGTTGGGCCTGTCTAAGGGCGATTCCAACAAGATCGGCGGTAACGGCGTTCTGGTCGAGGTTTATTACGACAAGGATGCTGATGTTACGGCTGCGCAGATTGCTGTGAAGATCACCATCGTGCATGTGTACGGCGGTGAAGTTTCTTCTGTCCGTGCGGCAACCTCCACTAAGGATGCCAATATCACTGTGACGCCCCAGAACGCGGGCCGCGGCGGCAATTATGAGACCGACGAATTTGCTGTGGATGATGTGGTACTGTACACCTACTCCAGCAAGAGCGGCGATGTCGGCGTGCAGAGCGTTGTGACGGCTGAGCAGGTCACCGGAACTCTGACCGGCTACACCGGCGGCGAGTCCGTCACCGTGGACGGCAAGACCTATGAGTTCAATGCCGCTGCTTCCATCAGCAACGATACCCTGCAGGGCGCTGTGAAGAACGAAGTGACCCTGACCCTGGATACCTACGGCTATGTGGTCGATGTGGATACCGAGGCTGCTTCCACCAACTATGCTGTGGTGCTGAAGTATAAGAATGCTGACAGGAGCGGCTTTGAGGATGCCAAGGCGGAACTGCTGTTCACCGATGGCACCGTGGAGACTGTTACCCTGACAGGTGATGTGGACAAGAAGGGTGTTGTTGGTACTGATGTTGAAAAGGGTGCAATCGTGTCCTATACCATCAACAACAAAGAACAGTATAAGCTGACGGTTCTGGAGAATCCCACTGACAGCATCAATGGCCAGTTGACTACTAAGGGCAGCTCCACGATCAATGTTGCAGGCCAGACGGTTGCCAACGGCAAGACCATCTTCCTGGTGGCGACTAAGAACGGCGACGATACGGATTATACGGCTTACACTGGTATTGCTAATGTGCCGACCATCAAGACGAGCGCTGTCGTGACGAAGGGTGTCAGCGCGTATTTGAAGAGCGGCAGTGCTGCGACTGTGGTTTACATTGATGCTACAGCCAACAGCACCATTGAATCTTCTACCAAGAATGTGATCTTCGTTCTGGGCGACAGCACTGTGGGTTCCTCTTATGATTCTGTCAAGGGTACCTACTGGAAGTACGACGCCATTGTGAACGGCGAGATCACTACTATTGAGTCCGCTAACCAGATTACTACGTTTGGTATGTATACCACTATCGCTGAAGATAAGAATGGCGTTGTGACCCTGAGCGGCAACGACGGTGTGACAGGCAACAGCCCTGCTGTGTATGGCACCGACCGCGAGGCCAACGGCGCCATCGGCCTGGGCAACAGCTATTATAGCTACGCCAAGGATTGCCAGGTGTTCTACATCGACGAGGATGACAACATCTCCACCTCCAGCATCGGCGGCATCTCCAAGGATACTTCCGACCAGGTCTGGTTCAAGACCACCGATGGCGATGTGACTACCATCGTGATCAAGCAGGTGGTGAGTGGCACCAGCCAGATTACTGCGGCAACCGCCACCTCTTCCAATGCAAGCCTGACACTTGGCACTCCGGTAGTGAATAATGGTGTTGATCCCAAGACGATTACCGTTTCGGTTTCTACTGGTACGCCTGTTGCCGGTGACACGATTACTGTATCTCCCACCCTGCCCGCAGGTGCAACTGCTTCCAATGTGACGCTGACCTACAACGCCAGCTGGAGCACTGCTACTCTGCAGGTAACGGCCGAGAACGGCACTACGACCACTTATAACGTATCTGTGGCGTAACCCTACAAAAGCGTCCTGCTTTTTATAACGAACCAGCCCCCGCTCCATACAGGAGCGGGGGCTGGTTTCTGTTTTGCACGTTACTTTTTTACGCCGAACAGGGCAATATGCGTTCCGACGGGAAACGTCGTTTGATAAACTGAAAAATTGAATGAGTGCAATTCCTCCCAGGTGATGGGTGCGATGCGCTGCTCACCGGAAAAAGAATTGGCGCCGTTGGACGTGATGGTAACACAACCAACCTTTCCCTGCAGGTGGGGGTATAAAACAGCAGTACGCCGTAGCCGTACTGACGGAAGGAAGCCAGCGCACCGGTAGTGTTGGTGCTTCCGCTGCTTCCGCCGCTGGTACCGCCGTAGCAATAACCGCTGGTCAAGTGATTGACTTGAACGCTGATACTGTCCCGGTATTCCGGGCACTGCAGAAAGAGTTCAATTTTCAGGTACCGGGAAAAATCCACATCGCTGACGTCCAGATCGACGGCGGCGGTTGGTGTATGAACCAGCACTTCCTTAATTTTTGCATATGGCACCGCTGCCAGCGCTGCATCAATTGTTTCGTTGTCCCGGTTGAAGTCCTCCCGCAGGACGCGGTCGGCGGCATCCCATTGGTTTAAGTGATAATTTTGTGTATAGTTCAAGTTGATTTCTCCTTTGTGTAGTCGAATTTTGGGGCTTTTCCGAAAAAAGGCCCTACACTTATTGTGTAGGGCAGGGCGAATGTTGTACGGTTCAAGGCAACAAAAGGACAAATTAATGGGGCGGAAAGCGACCGCAGAGCAGCCTGTACGCCGGGGAAAAGCAATGCTGAGATTGGCTGGCTTTGATGGGAAGAAAATGTAAAATCCGGATTGCAAAGTGGTATCCTATCCGCTATACTGAAAACTGCAGTTTTAGCGGACTGCGATGAAATATGCAAGGAGGCCGAACGATTATGACGCCGATCACATTTTATATTCCCTGCCTCTTCGGTTTGGAGGCGCTGGTGGGCGACGAACTGCGCCGCCTGCATTTGAAGGATATTCGCGTGGAAAACGGTCATGTGCTGTGCTGCGGCACAGTGGCGGACGTGGCGCGGCTCAATTTGAACTTACGCTGCGGCGAACGGGTACTGGTGGTGCTGGGCGCGTTCACGGCATCTTCCTTTGACGCGCTTTTTGAGCAGACAAAAGCCCTGCCCTGGGAGAACTGGATTCCCAGGGACGGCGCGTTCCCGGTCAAGGGATACAGCCTGGACAGCACGCTGCACTCGGTGCCTGACTGCCAGAAGATTATCAAAAAAGCTGTGGCCACCCGGCTGGGTGCAAAGTACGGTACCGGGCAGCTTCCAGAGACGGGCGCAAAATACCAGATCCAGTTCGGCATGATGAACGACCGCACAGCGCTGTTTCTGGATACTTCCGGCGCAGGGCTGCACAAGCGGGGTTACCGGGCTGTGGGCGTGCGCGCGCCGCTGCGGGAAACACTGGCGGCGGCCATGGTGACGCTTGCGCGTTTCCGGGGCAAAGACCCTTTCTGCGACCCCTTCTGCGGCAGCGGAACCATCGCCATTGAAGCGGCGCTGATCGCCAAAAACCGTGCGCCGGGACTGGATCGCAGCTTTGACGCGCAGAAATGGAAAACCGTACCCGGTGAAAGCTGGATGGATGCGGCAGAAGAGGCCATGGACCAGGAATACGATGGTAACTACGATATCTGGGGCGGTGACAGCGACCCCAAAGCCATTGCCATAGCCCGCAGCAACGCCGAGAAGGCGGGTGTGGAAGATCTGGTGCGTTTTGAGGTGGCGGATGCCACAGCCTTTTCCCGCAGCAGCGATTATGGCCAGCTGGTAACGAATCCGCCCTACGGCGAACGGTTGCTGGAGCAGGAGGAAGCCGGGCGGCTTTACCGCGCTTTTGGGCAGGCCGCAGCAGCGCTGCCGGAAAAATGGCGGGTATATATCCTGTCCTCCCATCCGGAGTTTGAGGCGTGCTACGGCAGCCTGGCGGCCAAAAAGCGTAAGCTGTACAACGGTATGATCAAGTGCGATCTGTTTATGTATTACCGCTGACCCGGCGGGCGGAAAGAGGAAGACAACCGTGAAGCACATCTTTATCATCAACCCCCGGGCGGGGCGTAAAAACGGCGCCGCGCATCTGATGGATCAGATTGAAGCGCTGCGGCGCGTCCATAACCTGACCTGTGAGACCGTACTGACCGGACGGCAGGGCCATGCTGAGGAAGTGGCCCGCCGGGCTGCGGAGAGCGGGGAAGCCGTCCGGCTGTATGCCTGCGGCGGAGACGGGACGCTGAATGAAGTCCTCAACGGTGCGGCCGGGGCGGACCGGGCGGAGATCACGGTGGTGCCTACGGGCACCGGCAATGACTTTTTGAAAAATTACGGCGAAGACGCTGTGCGTTTTGAGGATCTGGAGCAGCTATGGAACGGTCCGGGCCACGATCTGGATCTGATTGAATGCGGCGGACGGCTGGCTGCTACCATTGCCTGCGTTGGGCTGGACGCCCGGGTGGCGGACGATGTGCACCGCTTCAGCAAAGTTTTGCCCGTCAGCGGGAAAATGGCCTATCTGGTTTCAGCGGGGGCAAATTTTTGCAAGAGCACAGGCCAGCGGATGATGATCACCTGCGGTGCGCAAGCTACCATCGGGGAATATGCGATGGTGTGTGTCTGCAACGGCCGGTACTACGGCGGCGGTTTTATGCCCATTGCCGATGCACGCATGGACGACGGGCGGTTGGACACGCTGATCGTGCGGCGCGTAAGCCGGGCGAAATTCCTGCGCCTGGCTCCGGCCTATGCCCGGGGTGAGGCGTGGCGCTTCCCGGATGCAGTGCGGCGGGTGCAGACCAACTCCGTGCGTATCCAGAGCAGGGAGCCGTTGGCGCTGAGCCTGGACGGGGAGATTCAGTATAAGACGGACGTGCAGATGACCCTGAGTGCAAAAAAGCTGCACTTTTTTGCGCCGGTGGGGGCCTCCTGCAATCGTACGGCGCGGCGCCGGCTCGACAAATAGCCTGACACGGGCGGCGGTGTGTCGAAGGCTTTAGTCAAAGTATGTCAAAATACACAAAGAAGTTTTTTAAAATCTGGGATATTTTTCTCCATATTTCTCTTGCATAAATGAAGGATTTGATTTATGATAATACCAGCATTAGCACTCTGGCGTGTTGAGTGCTAATGCTGGTATCGCCTCTTATGGGCGAGAAACATTGTGTTAATACATGCTCATTATATAAGGAGGAACTCAAAATGAAACTCAATCCGTTGGCTGACCGTGTTGTGCTGAAGATGGTCGAGGTGGAGGAAACCACCAAGGGCGGCCTGATCCTCACCGGCAATGCAAAGGAAAAGCCCTCTGTGGCAGAAGTGGTATCCGTTGGCCCCGGCGGCATGGTAGACGGCAATGAGGTCAAGATGACCGTCAAGCCCGGCGACAAGGTCATCACCAGCAAGTACTCCGGCACCGAAGTGAAGATGGACGGCGTGGAATACACGATTGTACGTCAGGGCGACATCCTGGCTATTGTGGAATAACAACAGTTCTGATTAATGATCCTGTAGGAGGTAGATTATTATGGCAAAGATTCTCAAAAGCAATGACGAAGCCCGCAAGGCTCTGGAAGCCGGCGTTGACAAGCTGGCCGATACTGTCAAGGTCACCCTCGGCCCCAAGGGCCGCAATGTGGTGCTCGAGCGCAAATACGGTTCCCCCCTCATCACCAATGACGGCGTGACCATCGCCAAGGAGATTGAGCTGGAGGATCCCTTTGAAAACATGGGCGCTGCTCTGGTGCGCGAAGTTTCCACCAAGACCAACGATGTGGCCGGCGACGGCACCACCACCGCCACCCTGCTGGCGCAGGCCATGATCCACGAGGGTCAGCGCAATCTGGCCGCCGGCGCCAACCCCATTGTGATGCGCAAGGGCATGGCCAAGGCCGTTGACGCTGCGGTGGAGGCTATGAAGGCCACGGCCAAGAAGGTATCCGGCACCGACGATATCGCCCGCGTGGGCACCGTCTCTTCCGGCGATGAAACCATCGGCAAGCTGATCGCCGAGGCCATGGAAAAGGTCAGCCATGACGGCGTGATCACCGTGGAAGAGTCCAAGACCGCTGAGACCTACAGCGAAATCGTGGAAGGCATGATGTTTGATCGCGGTTATGTGACGCCCTACATGGTCACTGACACGGACAAGATGGAAGCCGTTATGGATGACGCCTATATCATGATCACCGATCAGAAGATCAGCGTAATCCAGGATCTGGTGCCCCTGCTGGAAGGTATCATGAAGAGCGGCCGCAAGCTGGTTATCATCGCAGAGGATATCGAGGGCGAGGCTCTGTCCACCCTGATCGTCAACCGCCTGCGCGGCACGCTGAACGTGGTGGCGGTCAAGGCGCCCGGCTTCGGCGACCGCCGCAAGGAAATGCTGCAGGATATCGCCATCCTGACCGGCGGCACCGTGATCTCTCCCGATGTGGGTTATGAGCTGAAAGACGCTTCCATGGAACTGCTGGGTCATGCCCGCCAGGTAAAAGTGGACAAAGAGAACACCATCATTGTCGGCGGCGCCGGCGATAAGGCTGCCATTGATGGCCGCGTCAAGCAGATCCGTGCTCAGATCGAGACCACCACGTCCGATTATGACAAGGAAAAGCTGCAGGAGCGCCTGGCCAAGCTGGCTGGCGGTGTGGCCGTTATCAAGGTCGGCGCAGCCACCGAAACGGAAATGAAGGAAAAGAAACTGCGCATTGAGGATGCTCTGAACGCTACCCGTGCGGCAGTGGAAGAAGGTATTGTCCCCGGCGGCGGCACCATCTTTGCCGATGCCATTCCTGCTGTGGAAACGCTGATGAACGGTGTGGAAGGCGATGAAAAGACCGGCATGAAGATCGTTGCCAAGGCGCTGGAAGCTCCCATTAAGCAGATTGCAGCCAACGCGGGCCTGGATGGTTCTGTGATCCTGGAAAACATTAAGTCGCATGTCAAAGAACAGAGCACCTACGGCTTTGACGCTTACAAAGAAGTGTATTGCGACATGATCGAGGCCGGTATCGTCGATCCCGTTAAGGTCACCCGCAGCGCCCTGCAGAACGCTGCTTCCGTGGCGTCTATGGTGCTGACCACCGAAGCCGTTGTGGCTGATAAGCCCGAGCCTCCTGCTCCGGCTCCCGCAGCTCCGGACATGGGCGGCATGGGCGGTATGTATTGATCGGCGCAGCAGCCTTCTGGAACCGCTGGAATTTAGGATGGAATGCGGTCGATCCATACCAAGTTTATATCCCAATCAGCGCTTGACAGGTAAAAATGAAGCCGCCGTTCCAATTGGAACGGCGGCTTTTTGCTGCCCGGTAATCGAGGGGCGCGGCATACACCGTATTTGCTTGTTTTGGAGCGTCCGTTTTGATGGCGCCCATTATCGGCAGAGACAAACGAAGAAGCGAAACCGGACGTGCACCGAACGGCCGCAGGGGGAAGCGGCAAAATTTGGTGCACGTCCGGTTTATGCGTCAGGACAGATCCTCATCCTGTTTTTGCTGAATCATGCGGTATCCAACGCCGATGTGGGTCTGGATATATTGAGGGTGGCGCGGATCAGCTTCTACCTTTTTGCGCAGCGTAGCCATAAACACCCGCAGGGAAGGAGTATCCGAAGCGGTGGGACTACCCCAGATCTCATTGAGAATATAATTGTGAGTCAGCACTTTGCCGGTGTGCTTGGCCAGCAGACACAGGAGCTTGTATTCAATAGGCGTCAGGTGGATCTCTACGCCGTCGCGGTAGGTGCAGCCGGCAGCGTAGTCGATTTTCAATCCGCCGTTTTCGTAAACGCTGGCTGCCTCGCTGGTGCGTTCATTGTCATAGCGCACGCGGCGCAGAGCGACCCGTACCCGCGCCAACAGCTCCTCCACGGAAAAAGGTTTGGTGAGGTAGTCATCTGCGCCGGCATCCAGCGCAGCCACCTTGTCGCTGTCCTCACTGCGGGCAGACACAACAATGATGGGTAAATTGCTCCATCCACGGATTTTTTTGATGATCTCCACGCCGTCCATGTCGGGCAGGCCCAGATCCAGCAGCATTACGTCCGGACGGTAGCTGAGGGCGTCCATCACGGCGCCGGCGCCGGTCTTGGCCCGGTGATATTGATAGTGTTGGGTTTCCAGTGTGGTAGCGATCAGATTGCTGATGGCGGTGTCATCTTCCACGACTAAAATTTGCGGTTTATTCATAAGGCGTTACCTCCGAAGCATGCAGCGTAAATACAAAAGCGGTGCCGTGGGGCGGATTGTCCAGCGCGGCGATGGTCCCGCCATGGGCTGTTACAATGGAACGGCACAGGCTCAGCCCCAGCCCCAGACCGCGGCGGCCATCCCCACGGGCATTGTTGGCGGTGTAGAACATATCGAACAGCTTTTCCCGAGCCTCGGCGGGGATGCCGGGGCCGTCGTCGGCGATCCGCACCTGTACCCACGCACCCTGGCGTTCGGCTGACACGAGGATGCGGGAGCCTTCCGGTGTGTATTTAATAGCGTTATTCACGATGTTGATCACCACTTGCACGATCAGGCGGGCATCCATATCTGCCATAATCAGATCGTCTTTCAGCTCCACGGAGATCTGATGCTGCCCGGCGTTGCGATCCAAATGGGCCAGCGCTTCGGCGAACACCTCGTCCAGCAGTTCAGGATGGATGTTCAGTTTGATGGAACCGTTTTCCATGCGTGTGATGGAGAGCAGGTTTTCCACCAGATTGATCAGCCACATGGAATCATCGTAAATCGAAGCGTACAGGGCCTTCTTTTTGCTGGCGGAGAGTACGGCGCCGTTTTCCATCAGGATGCCTGCGTTGCCGGAAATACTGGTCAGGGGCGTGCGCAGGTCGTGAGAAATGGCGCGCAGAAGGTTGGCCCGCAGGGCTTCCTGATGGGCTGTTTCTTCCACCTGCTGTTTGGCACGGACCATTTGTTCTTTTTCCAGCGCCAAGCCGCATTCATCCAAAATAGCCACCATCAGATTTTTTTCAAAAGCGTCAGGCGCATGGCTGGGATCAATGGCCACGCCCGCCACGGCCAATACCTGCTTGGAACCGCGCACTGCCATATACAAACATTTGGAGCTGGGCAGGGTATTGGTGGTGGCGCCGGCATGTTTGTTGTTTTTACGCACCCATTCGGCTACTGCCTGTTCCTCATGGGTCAGGTAAGGGGACATATCGGCGGCAGAAGAGGATGGGAAGCACATTGCGCTGCCCAGCGTACCATTTTCCTGCAGGGGGTACAGAAGCAGGTTTCGTTCCAGCAGTTTGCTCAGCTGCGCGGCTGTCACCGAAAGAATGGCGTCGGGGCCTTCGGCAGTCTGGAGCTTTCGGCTGGTTTCCAGCAATATTTCCGTGCGATAGGCCTTATTGGCGCTCAGAATGGCCTGCCCTTTGATGCGGGTAGTCAGGGAGCTGACCAGCAGAGCCACGATAAACATGATGCCGAAAGTGACCAGATATCCCGGATCACTCATCAGTGTGAAATACGGATGCGTGAAGAAAAAGTTGAAGATCAGGACAGAAAGCAGGGAAGAAACCAGACTGTAACTGCGGCCCGTTGTTGCCATGGAAACGGCCAGAACACCCAGAATGTAAATCATAATGATATTATTTACATTGAATCCAAGCCACCAGAAGAAATAACCTGCCACGGTACACAGAGCAAGAATGCCCAGCATTTTCAGGCTGTCCTGCCAGGAAAATCGCTCCTGTGCGACGTGCAGCCGCTTTCGGCGCCGGGAAACCGGAGCGGACTGGTCCGGAATAATGTAGATATCCAGATCGGGTGCCAGATCGTTGAGGCGATCGATCAGGTTTTTGCGGGAAGGGAACAGGCCGCGACGCCCTGGGCTGCGGCCCAGGACAATTTTGGAAATCCCGCTGACATGGGCGTACTCTGCAATCTGAATGGCGGGGTCATCTCCATAAACGGTAGTGATACGCGCGCCGAGCTGTTCGGCCAGATGCAGATTGGCCCGCAGGCGCGCCCGGTCGGCTTCGCTTTGCGTGGCAAACTGCGGCGTTTCCACAAACAATGCAGTGAAAGCGCCGTGGAAAGCTTCCGCCATGCGGGCGGCGGTGCGGATTACTTTGGCGTTGGAGGGCGCGCCGGAAAGGCAGATGAGAATGTGCTCGCCAATTTTGGGTCTGGAACCATCTTCATCCTCGGTGTTGCGCTCCAAACGATCCGCGGTGCGGCGCAGCGCAATTTCACGCAGGGCAGCCAGATTTTTGTCGGTAAAAAAATGTCCTATGGCCTGAGCGGCCTGAGGCTCCCGGTAAATTTTTCCTGCACGCAGCCGCTCCAACAGATCAGCAGGCTCCAAGTCGGTGACTTCAACCTGGTCGGCAGAATCGAATACAGAGTCCGGGATGCGCTCAGCTACAGTGATACCTGTGATGGAGGCTACCACGTCGTTCAGGCTTTCGAGATGCTGGACGTTAACGGTCGTATAAACGCTGATCCCTGCACGCAGCAACTCCTGCACGTCCTGATACCGCTTGGCATGGCGGCAGCCAGGCGCATTGGTGTGGGCCAGTTCATCCACCAGAATCAGCTGGGGCTTGCGCGCGAGCGCGCCGTCCAAATCGAACTCATGCAGTTCAATGCCTTTGTATGGAACGCCTTTCGTGGGGAGCTGCTCCAGCCCATCCAGCAAAGCCATGGTTTCTGGGCGGGTATGAGGCTCGATATAGCCGGCCACTACGTCAAGACCGGCTTCTTTAGCCCGATGTGCGGCTTCCAGCATGGCGTAGGTTTTGCCGACGCCGGCGGCATAGCCAAAGAAAATTTTCAGCCTTCCTCTGGGCGAGGATTCCTTTTTCTGTATGGTTTTCAGCAGAGCGTCCGAATTTGGCCGCGGCAGTTCCGGCATAGCGGCACCTCACAATTCTTTCTTGTTTTTTCTCAGTATAGCACAGTTCATATCAGTATGACATTGCTGTTTTCTTTTTGACGTTAAGATATCATTAAGACAAGGCTTAATGCTGCCTTAATACGACAGATGGTTTCTTAATGGGATCCTCATCTCAGACGTGGTACAATAATTTTGATTTTGAAATTCTCTGAAATTCCCTTTTGCGGCCGGGTGAACATGCGGCCGCGCACAAGCGGGAGGCTTGTCATGTCCTTTTTCAAACGCGTCCGGATTACGCCGGCGCAAACTATTCTTTTGGGCTTTTTCTTTTTAATCCTGGGCGGGACGCTGCTGCTGATGCTTCCCTGCGCCACCAGTGGCCCCGGCGGCGCACCGTTTCTGGACGCGCTGTTCACCGCCACGTCTGCCACCTGCGTCACCGGGCTGGTGATCCATGACACGGCCCTGTATTGGGCGCCCTTTGGGCAGGTGGTCCTTTTGCTGCTGATTCAGATCGGCGGCATGGGAGTGGTCACTATGGCGGTAGCGATTTTTATGTTTTCTGGTCGAAAAATTAGCCTGAAACAACGCTGGGTTATGCAGGAGTCCATTTCTGCGCCCCAAGTAGGCGGGATCGTCCGCATGACGGGTTTTATCCTGAAAGCGGCCCTGCTTCTGGAGGGAATCGGCACGCTGCTTCTGGCGCTGCGTTTCTGCCCGCAGTTCGGTCTGGGGAAGGGATTGTGGTATGCGCTGTTCCATGCTGTCTCCGCCTTTTGCAATGCAGGGTTTGACTTGATGGCCACGGAAGAGGTGTCCTATCCGTCTTTGACGGGCTATGCGGGGGATCCGCTGGTGAGCCTTACGATTGCGGGCCTGATTGTGCTGGGCGGGATCGGATTTCTTACCTGGCATGACTTCCGGATGCATGGCATCCATTGGAGTCGTTACCGCCTGCAGAGCAAACTGGTTCTCTGCACCACGGCGGCTCTGCTGCTCGCCGGCTTTTTGTTTTTTGTGCTGTATGAGTTCCGGCAGGCGCAGTGGCAGGGACTGAGCGCGGGAGAGCGTGTGCTGAGCGCGGTATTTCAGTCGGTCAGTCCGCGTACGGCGGGTTTCAATACGGTGGATTTGACACAGCTCAGTCCGCCTGGGCAGATGATCATGATCCTTCTGATGCTGGCCGGCGGCGCGCCCGGCTCCACAGCGGGCGGCTTTAAGGTTACTACGCTGGCCATTCTGCTTCTGGGGATCCGGGCGGTATTTTACCGCGGGGGCAGTACGCAGTGTCTGGGGCGCCGTTTTTCAGAAGATGTGCTGCACCGGGCAAGCGCACTTTTTGTGCTGTATCTGCTGCTGTTTCTGGCTGGCGGCATTCTGATCTGCGCCATTGACGGCATCCCCATGATGGCTGCGCTGTTTGAAACGGCTTCGGCCATTGGAACCGTAGGACTGTCACTGGCTGGTACGGCGGAACTCTCCGTGCCCAGCCGGCTGATTCTCATGTGCCTCATGTACTTTGGCCGGGTGGGCGGCCTGACGCTGATCTATGCCGTCTCGACCAATGGAAAGAATACAGCACAGTATCCTGTTGAACAAGTGACTGTCGGATAAAGAAAGGAAAATTTTCATGAAATCTGTTTTACTGATCGGGCTGGGCCGTTTCGGCCGGCATATGGCCCAAAAACTGCAGGAACTGCATCATGAGGTGCTTGCTGTTGACAAAGAGGAACAGCGGGTCAATGACGCGTTGCCGTATGTGACCAACGCCCAGATTGGCGACGCCACCAACGAAGCCTTTATTGCGTCGCTGGGCGTGCGCAATTTTGATTTATGTGTGGTGGCCATCGGGGATGATTTTCAAAGCTCTCTGGAAGCCACAGCGTTGCTGAAAGAAAACGGGGCGCCCTTTGTGGTGTCCCGGGCAGCCCGCGATGTTCACGCGAAGTTCCTGCTGCGCAATGGCGCGGACGACGTCATTTATCCGGAGCGGCAGATGGCTTCCTGGGCGGCGGTGCGCTACAGCAGCGGCCATATTTTTGATTATGTGGAGCTGACGCCGGAATATTCTATTTTTGAAACGGCCGTGCCTGAAAGCTGGGTGGGGAAAACGGTGGTGGACCTGGAGGTTCGGCAGAAATACCGCATCAATATTCTGGCTATCCAGCGCGGCGGTAAATTGGAGCCGCTTCCCGGGCCGGGCCACTGCTTTCAGGCCCACGAAACGATGTTTATACTGGGAGACAACCGGGATATGAAAAAATTTTTAAGGCTGTCATAAACGCACCGGCGGCGCCTTTTGGCGCCGCCGGTCTTTTTGCGGAGCCGGCCGGTTATTTGTCATCCAGGGGGAAGAGCAGCTTCAGGGCCAGTTTTTCTGCCGGGCCGCCTCTGGCAAAATCAAAGCGTTGCTCGTGGCCGTCCCGATCCAGCAGGCGGAATGCATTTTGTCTTTGCTCCATGTGAAATCCCAGCTGTGCCAGCGCAGTGCGCAGCGTCAACTCCCATTCCAGCAGATACAAAGGGCCATCGCGGTAATAGGAGGACCAGAGCCAGTCGAATTCCAGACTTTGACGGCCTTCCGTCAAAAACTGTGTCCAGAGTTGTGTCTGGTGTGCCGCGCCCAAGCAGAGCAAAAGATCCAGGGAAGAAACGCGTTGCCAGGTAAGATAGCCGAACAGACTGCCTGGAGTGGGGAGGAGCAGTCCTCCGGTTCGCAGGATTTCCTCTGCTGGCCCGGATACGGCGCAGCATACCGGGCAGCTGGAAAGGCTGAGGGCCAGGGCGGTCATGTTCTGCGCCAGCGCTGCGTCTGGCCATTGAGCTTGCAGCGCCAACCCCTGCAGGTGATCAAATTCACGGCCGGAGGCTGAACGGCGGCGGGCCATCAGTACCGTATCTTGCTGGAAAAAGTCCATTTCGGCTGTTTCCCGGTGCTCTGTGGTGCCAAACAGACGCAGGGGCGTTTGGGCGGCAAAAACGCCGGCTTGTTCCACCACATCCTGCCAAAGATAGGAAACGTTCCGATACAGAAGCGTCGTTGCCGCCGCATTGCT
Source organism: bacterium 210917-DFI.7.65 (assembly GCA_020555865.1). GTDB lineage: Bacteria > Bacillota > Clostridia > Oscillospirales > Oscillospiraceae > Pseudoscillospira. The sequence continues at coordinate 176,745 of JAJCJJ010000003.1, forward strand.
CTCCAGCAGGACCGGAGTCGTTTCAAAAAAACAGTTAAAAGCCCGAACAGCGGAGAGATATGCCAATGGAGCCGGGCGCGGCCCCGTTGCGGGAACCGCGCCCAAACACTTTTCTGAGATGGTGCGTGTCAAAGAGCACATCACGGCGTCTCCAAAATACCGTCCAGCATCAGATTTACTTTCAGCACATTGACCGTAGGCTCGCCCAGGAATCCAAGAACGCGGCCTTTTGTGCATGCCTGGATTACCTGGCGCACATCGTCCTCAGAAATACCGCGGGCCTGTGCAATGCGGTGCACCTGATATTCTGCCGCTTCGGGAGAGATAGCCGGGTCAAGGCCGCTGCCCGAACAGGTTACCAGGTCGGCGGGAATCGGCACATCGGCCATGTCCGGATCTGCTGCGTGCAGTGCCTCCACGCGCTCTGCGACCAGCGCTTCATATTCCGGGCTGGCGGGGCTGAGATTGGAAGCTGTGGCGTACATCACAGGCTCGCCATTTTCGTCGGTGAAGGAATTCACATCCAGATTCATCACGCGGCCCCACATATGGCCGGGACTGGTGAACTGCTGGCCCAGCAGTTCGGAACCGTAAGTCTTGCCATCCACCTCAATCACACTGCCGTTGGCTTGGTAGGGGAACAGCACCTGGCCGACGCCGGTCAGCACTGCCGTATACACGATGCCGCACAGAACTGCCATCAGCAGCAGCATTCCGCCGGCCTTTAATATTACTTCTTTCATTTTTTGCATCTCCTTCGGAAACAGCCGGGGAGGGCCCGGCAAACATATCGTCTGATTTTTCCGCTTCGCGGGAACCGAACCGGGGCGGGGATCCCGCCGGCGCGATGGGAGCCGCGCCGTACGGGAACGCCGCCTCCGGACCGGTTGTGCGATCATATCAGGCCCAGCAGAGGCGTGACGATGAGGTCGATGATCTTAATTGCCACAAACGGCACGATGATGCCGCCCAGACCATAGACCAGCAAATTGTGGCGCAGCAGTTTGCCTGCCGGTACCTCACGGTACTTGACGCCTCTGAGCGCCAGGGGAATCAACGCTACAATGATCAGGGCATTGTAGATCAGCGCGGACAGAATGGCGCTGGAGGGGCTGGTCAGATGCATGATATTCAGAACGCCCAGTCCGGGATACAGCCCCATGAACAGCGCCGGAATAATGGCGAAATATTTGGCGATGTCGTTGGCGATGGAAAACGTGGTCAGACTGCCGCGGGTCATCAGCAGCTGTTTGCCGATGCGGACGATCTCGATCAGTTTAGTGGGGCTGGAATCCAAGTCCACCATGTTGCCGGCTTCTTTGGCGGCCTGCGTGCCGGAGTTCATGGCCACGGCCACATCGGCCTGGGCCAGAGCGGGAGCGTCGTTGGTACCGTCGCCGGTCATGGCCACCAGATGGCCTTCGGCCTGGAATTTGCGGATCATGCTCAGCTTGGCTTCCGGAGTGGCTTCGGAGAGGAAATCATCCACACCGGCCTCCGCAGCGATAGCGGCGGCGGTTACCGGGTTGTCGCCGGTGATCATGATGGTGCGGATACCCATGGCGCGCAGGTCGGCAAACTTTTCCTTCACGCCGTCCTTGATAATATCTTTCAAATAGATCACGCCCAGGACGCGGTGATCCTTTGCCACCACCAGCGGCGTGCCGCCTTCGCGTGCGACCCGGTTCACCAGTGCGGCGCAGTTGGAGCCGTAGGTGCCGCCGGCGGCTTCAATGTAGGTTTTCACTGCGTCTGCAGCGCCTTTGCGGATCTCGCCGGCATCACAGTCCACGCCGCTCATACGGGTTTGAGCGGTAAAGGGGATAAAGACCGCGTGGCTGTCGGCCAGGTTCCGCTCCCGGATTCCGAAGCGCTCTTTGGCCAGCACCACAATGGAACGGCCTTCCGGCGTTTCGTCGGGCAGGGAACTGAGCTGCGCCGCATCGGCCAGTTCCTGTTCCGTGCATCCGTCCACCGGCAGAAACGCCACAGCCTGGCGATTGCCCAGAGTGATGGTACCGGTTTTGTCCAGCAGCAGGACGTCCACGTCGCCGGCGGCCTCAATGGCGCGCCCGCTCATAGCCAGCACATTGGCCTGATTCAAACGGCTCATGCCGGCAATGCCGATGGCCGAAAGCAGTGCGCCGATGGTGGTAGGAGCCAAACAGATCAGCAGCGCCACCAGAGATACGATGGAAGTGGGATTGGCCATGCCCAGCTGGTTGGCCGAGAAGAGAGAATAGGCGTACAGTGATGCGGTGACCAGCACAAAGATGATCGACAGCGCCACCAGAAGAATTTGAAGCGCGATTTCATTGGGGGTTTTCTTGCGGTTGGCGCCCTCCACCATGGCGATCATCTGATCGAGGAAGCTGTGGCCTGCTTCCTGGGTCACGCGGATGACCAGGAAGTCGGAGAGAACCGTGGTGCCTCCGGTGACAGCGGAACGATCGCCGCCCGCTTCCCGGATCACCGGGGCAGATTCGCCGGTAATGGCACTTTCGTCCACACTGGCGGCGCCTTCGATGACTTCGCCGTCGGCCGGGATCTGCTCACCAGCGGAGACAATAAAAATATCGCCTTTGTTCAAAGAAGCGCCGGAAATATCCTGTACACTGCTGTGGTCGGACGGATCGGACAGCTTGTGAGCGATCACATCCCGTTTGGAAGCGCGCAGTGCGTCGGCCTGAGCTTTGCCACGGCCTTCTGCAATGGCCTCGGCAAAATTGGAGAACAAACTTGTCAGCCACAGGATCACAGCGATCGCCAGAATGAAACCGCTGCCGGTCAAGCCGTCGGAAATGCCGCACAGCGACAGCACGAAAAGAATGGAAGTCAGAATCGCGGAAAGATAGACCAGAAACATAACGGGGTTCTGGATCTGCTGACGGGGCGCGAGCTTTACGAAGGAATCGCGGATGGCGCGCCCCACCATAGCCTGATCCACGAAGGATTGCTTTTTATTTGACATTTCTATTACACCTGCCTTAACCAATTCCAATCATTTGGGTAAATTCCGCGATGGGGCCAAGGGCCAGAGCGGGGAGATAACTCAGCGCGCCGATGATGAGCACGACGAGGATCAGTAAGAATACGAACATGGCATTGCTGGTGGACAGAGTACCAGCGCTGGCCGCCACCTTTTTCTTGGCCGCCATGGAGCCGGCAATTACAATAGCCGCCGTCATAGGTACAAAGCGGACAAACAGCATCACCAAGCCGATGGAGGTGTTGAGGAAAGGCGTGTCGCAGCCCATGCCGGCGAAAGCGGAGCCGTTGTTGCCGGCTGCGGAAGCATAGTTATACAGCACCTCCGACAGGCCGTGGGCGCCGCTGTTGTTCAGAGCATCTGCGGTCGAAGGCAGCAGTGTTGCAATACCGGAGCCGACCAGAAGGGCAATGGGAGTGGCCAGACACAGCAGAATGGCCATGCGCATTTCGCGGGATTCGATCTTTTTGCCCAGATATTCCGGTGTGCGGCCCACCATCAGACCGGCGATAAATACGGCCAGAAGCACAAAGCCGATCATACCGTACAGGCCGCAGCCCACACCGCCGAAAACGATTTCGCCCAGCATCATCAACAGCATGGGGATCATGCCGCCGATGGGGGTATAGCTGTCGTGCATGGAGTTGACAGAACCGTTGGAAGCGGCTGTGGTAAACGCAGCCCATGTGGAAGAGGTGGCGATGCCGAAGCGCGTTTCCTTGCCTTCCATATTGCCGATCATCTGCACAGCGCCGTCCTGTGCCAGCTGAGGCGTACCGGCCTGCTCACAGGAAGCGACGACACCGAGTGCAACCACCAGCATGATAAACATGGCCAGGAAAATCGCGATGCCCTGGCGCTTATCCTTGACGCACTTGCCGAAAGAGAAGCACAGTGCCACAGGGATCAGCAGAAGCAGCGTCATCTCAAACAGGTTGGTCAGTGCGTTGGGGTTTTCAAAGGGATGTGCCGAGTTGGTGCCCACGATACCGCCGCCATTGGTGCCGGCCTGCTTGGGAGCGACCTGGCTGGCCTGGGGATACAGGGGCAAATACTGCTGAGTAACAATCTTGGCCTCTGGTACGACTTCGCCGTCTACCATGACAGCATCGGTTTCCGGGTCGATCTCTGCATCGGAAAGCACCTCATAGCCGTCTGCGGTCTGCACCACAGCAATGGGCTCGAGAATGTCCACGGTTTTGCCGCCGCCCAGGGACTGGGGGACACCTAGGGCAATCAGTGCGATGGTGACGACAATGCAGAGGGGCATCATTACGTACAGCGTGGCACGGACCAGATCGGCCCAGAAGTTGCCGATGCCTTTTTCGCGAACTTTCATCAAGCCGCGGATCAGGGCAAACAGCACTGCAATGCCGCAGGCGGCGGAAACAAAGTTCTGTACCGTCAGGCCCAGGGACTGGGACAGGTTGGACAGAGCGAATTCGCCGGAGTATGTCTGCCAGTTTGTGTTGGTGACAAAGCTGGAGGCGGTGTTGAAAGCCAGATGCCAGCTCAGACCCTCCATGCCTTGGGGATTCCAGGGAAGAACACCCTGCAGCATCAGGATGGCGAACAGGAAAATCAATCCCGCCAGGTTGAATGCAAGAGCGCAGAACAGATATTTCTTCCACCCCATGTTTTCATTTTCATTGATGTGGAGCAATTTATAGATTCCATTTTCACAAGGACGCAGGATCCTGGATAGGAACACTGGCTTGCCCTCCATTGCTTTGGAGATATAGCTGCCCACCGGAATGGCCAGCGCCACCAGAAAAGCAAGGTAAAAAATATACTGGACCATGGAACTCATGGCATCATTCCCCCTTTATCAGCGCCCAGCCCAAATAGGCTAGAACGGCGATCACGAAAAAACCAATACCAACAAGAACAATTTGCATAACGTTTCCTCCTTTTTTGCGCACCTATCGTAGCATAAGGAAAATAAAGATGCCATTTGAGGGGATACGGCAGCATTAAAAATATATTAACGGCGGCCGGTGGGCGAGACGGTATTAATTTCGTTTTTATACTGTGCGCGGAACATAAATCTCACATCAATGGAGAAAGAGGTATACTCAAACCAAGGAAGTGAGTTTATGGCCACATTGGTATTGCTGATCGGTATTGTATTTATAATTGTATTAGGCGATTGGGCGATGGGAAAGGTGGACCAGTTTCTGCACGGCTGTTCGTTTGATACGGAAGAGGATCTGCCGCGTTTTTCTTCAGAAGAGGACAATGCGCAGGAAAAGAGCCGCTTTTGACGGGGCTGCCAGAGCGGGGGAAAGTGTTTCCCGCGGCTGCTGATGCAGAAATTTTCAAATTACAGCGAAAATTTACATTTTGGTATTGACAAAATGGGGGCGTTTGCATATAATAATAACTGCTCTGTCGGACGGCAGAAGCAATTTGGCGGCATAGCTCAGTTGGCTAGAGCATGCGGTTCATACCCGCAGTGTCCCCGGTTCAAATCCAGGTGCCGCTACCAACTTCCCATGTGAGCACTTTCATATGGGAGCTTATGGCCCGTTGGTCAAGTGGTTAAGACACGGCCCTTTCACGGCTGTAACATGGGTTCGAGTCCCGTACGGGTCACCACAAAAAACCTCACAGCATATGCTGCGGGGTTATACGGAGGCTTAGCTCAGCTGGTTAGAGCGCTTGCTTCACACGCAAGAGGTCACAGGTTCGAGTCCTGTAGTCTCCACCAGGAAAAACCCGGAAACCGCAATGGTTTCCGGGTTTCTTATTTTTTTGCAAAATGATTTGTTCGTAAAGGCATGGGTAACGGTGGTTTATTCAACAGATTTCACCAGTGTTTCATATCAATGCGCGTATCCATAGTTGCTGTGGTAGAGTAGTCTGCCTAGCCGGGAACTTTTGGCTTCTGGTACGAAAACTGTCTGTTCAGCCTTTTCTTACTGCGTTATGTTTACCAAATGGAAAATAGTAGAATTTGAAAAAGTGTACTTTTTCAAAAAAATAAAGTACACCCAAGTTATTATTTATAATACACAAAAACAGGCAAAATTACAATAGAAATTTTTCTATTTCGCAATGAAAACTCCCTTCTGTAAAAGTACACTTTTTTGAAAAAGCACAGCTCACAAAAGTACACTTTTATGAAAGGAGATTGTAAATGAGATGAAAAAACGATGTTTGTCTGTGCTGTTGGCGCTGTGCATGGCGTTGACAATGGCGCCGGCCGTGGCGTTTGCGGAGGAGAAAACGGATCCGGCCATTCCCGCAGACGCGATCTATGTGTCGCAGGAGGGCGACACAGACGGCGATGGCACATCTGCCGGAAGTGCGTTGAACTTTGATATGGCCATGGCCAATGCCAAGGATGGCGACGTGTTCGCCGTTGTTGGCACGGTAGAAATGGAGAACTGGACGACGCCGGAAGCGAATATTACGATCCAGGGTACGGATGAGAACGCTGTATTAAAATTCGCTGGGTATGGTTCTACAACGGAGGTTTGGCTCTCTCTACAGGGCGATCTCACGGTGAAAGACTTGACACTGGAGTTCTCTAAGCAGCAATACACCGTACCAGAGAATGGCGGGCCGTCGCTTCCTGCTTTTATTTTTGCAAACGGCCACACGCTTCACCTGACAGAAACCGCTGTGATCGACACACCGGAATGGAAAGAAAGTCCTAAGAGCAGCAGTTCCCGTATGGTGAAGTCCTCGGTATACATTTTCGGCGGCGGCGACCGGGAGAACGATGTTACCGGCGATACGCATCTTGTTTTGGAGATGAAGCTCAAAAACGAGGAATCCTTTATATACGCTTATGGCGGCGGCCGATGCAGCGATGTTTCTGGAAATACAAACGTCAAACTGATGGGTGAAAACGTTCATGTTCGTTCCATTGTCGGCGGCGGTCTGGTGGATCAGAACGAGAGGACCGCAAATGTGGGCGGAAACACGAACATCACCATCAGCGGCGGGGCTTGGGCCGGTGATACCAAAGTATCTTCCACGGATCCTGATACAGTCGCTGTCGCTGGCGGCGGCCATATTTTGAGCAATGATCCAAGCGTGATTGGTACAAATTCTGATATTCAAACCGCGACAGCTAATGTTGCCGGCGCTGTAAATATTGTCTTAAATGATATTACCGGCGAGCAGGTGGACTGCATTGTTGGAGGTTGCTACGACGCGGGCCGGTCTCGCGCAACGATAATCACAGGTACTACAGGGCCGATCAAGATCGATATTGATGACTGCCAGTTTCAAAATGTATGGCATCGTATTTTTGGCGGCGGTTATATTTCTTATGGATCGGAAAACAGAATGATCCAAGTAAATGGCGATGTCACAATTGCGGCAAATAATTCTCTTGTACAGTTCGTTTATGGCGGCGGTAATAGTGAGAGCGGTAGTGCGCTGTCTCTTGTCACCGGCAATGTTGACATGACCCTGACAAATTGTACAGGAGGTAATGCGAACGGAGTTTATCTGCGGCGTGGTATCTTTGTCAGCGGATGGGACCGCACCTCATCTGGGCCGAATATGGTTCTGGGCGACGCAACGCTTACACTGAAGAATGTTCATGCGCCCAATATCCACGCTACTGGCGATGGGGCCGGTGTCAAAGGCAAAGTTGTCATCGACGTATACGGCGGTGGGTCTACGGATACAATCGATGAGCGGATTTACAACAGCTATCAGGATAACACCACTGTGGGTCGCCATCCCAATGCGACCCTGAATATTTACGGCGAAGTTCCGCTTACCAGCATTGGCAGCATGACGCAGGTGAATATTACCAGCGGCAGCACCCTGAAACAGCACCGAGAGGAGACGATGCTGTTTGGCAGGTGGGGAAGCGGATTAACGAACAACGTTTCTCTTGCGTCCGACGCGCGCCTTGAACTCTATGAGGGCACTTCGCGTCAAGAGGGGTTTACAACCTATGTTACCTGCAACCAAATTGACGGGAATTTTGAAGCGTTGGGCACGCTGTACATTCGGGACGATACAAAAAAGAAAACCGGTTACATGATTGTCGGCGGCACGGTAACGACAGGCGAAAACAGTGTTTTTGAAACAGATGCGCCGCGCGAGAACCGTGACTTTATTCATTCCAAGACTCAACATGAAGCAGGTGCTGCAAAGTTTGATTTTCCGCAGGGAGAGTCGGTACAGCCCGTTCTATCTGCTGTGGACGCAGCTGCGGTGCTCCCCAGTTTTCAAGGGTATGAGCACAGATGGTATTTAGGCGCTAAGCCCTTTATCCTCAAGCCCGTCGAGCTGACCAAGTACATTGCCGATGAAGACCACAACCACGATGATCCCACAGAGCCTTCCAACTGTTTCCCTGACCCACGCTTTGAGGGGTTGAGTGATGATGCAGAGATCAGAGTGGGCGGCCAACTTTGGAACAAGGCTGAACACAATGGTCAATATCCATTTGTAATCAACTATTACGAGGAAGACGGCACCTTGCTGGCGGATGACCACAAGCCGGGTACCTATGTTGCCAAAGTGGAGCCGAGCGATGGAATCAAACTTGACAATATTACGATCAATGGCTCCAAGCTCAAGACAGAGGACAGTCTGCTGCACATCCGCGGGATCTCTGATGCAGCCAGTATGGAGGATATCGATCATTTGGCCAGCAAAGTGGTGGCCAAGGCTCCCTCGCAGAAGGTAACGGAAAGTACTGCGGTCATACCGGAGAGTACGGGCTATCTGGTCAATAACATTGCAGGGCAGCAGCTAAACCCGGGCGCTGACATCCGTCTGCTCCACGACGAGCTGCTTAGTGCAGGCAATGGCGAAGACACCTTTATGAAAGCATTGCAGCAGCGTCTGGAAGGCACACTGGAGGGGGCTGCTGAAAGTGACATTAAGGTGGAAGCCGACCCCAACCGGCAATACGCTATGAAGTATCTCGATCTGATCGATGCCAACGACAGCAACCTGCTGGTTTGTGCGCAGAGCGAGTACAGCATTTATCTCCCGTATCCTGCGGGAACCGACCAGAACACGGAATTTGCGCTGTACCGTTTTGACAGCCTGAACCGCACTTACACCGAGGCGGACAGCGGCGACAGTGCGATGGAAAACATCAAAAAGACCGCTATTCAGGAGATTGCAGTCACAAATGAAACCGCTGGTATCAAGTTTACCGTGCCCACTGATTTTGCCAATGAGGATAACTACTCCATCGGCGCGCTGGCGCTGACATGGGTGGAAAAGTCCTCCGGCGGCGGTGGCGGCGGGACCACGACGCGCTATACGCTGCACTATGAATCCAACGGCGGCACGGAATACGACAGCGAGCGCTATACGCGCAACACGGAGGTGCGTCTGGAGAAGGTGCCGGTGCGGGAAGGCTATACCTTCACCGGCTGGTATGCAGACAAGGACCTGACAGAGAAAATCAGCACGATCAAAATGACCTCGAACAAGACGGTCTATGCCGGCTGGGAAGCCACTGGCGTGCCGGACTGGCTCAACGGTGCGGATCATTTTGCCTATATTATCGGTGACGACGAAGGCTATGTCCGTCCGCTGGCCAACGTCACCCGTGCGGAAACGGCGGCGATTTTCTTCCGGTTGCTGAAAGAGGATGTGCGGGAAGAGTATTTAACCGACCGGAGCGGCTTTGCCGATGTGGAGCAGGGAGCATGGTACAACAAGGCAGTATCCACGATGGCGGCGCTGGGGGTGGTAAAAGGGTATACTGAGGATACGTTTGCGCCCCACGAAGCCATTACCCGCGCGGAGTTTGCGGCAATCTGCGCCCGGTTCGATACCGGAACGAGCGACGGCGAGAGCAGCTTTACGGACATTTCCGGGCACTGGGCTGAAAGCGAAATCCGGCGTGCAGCGCAGCTGGGGTGGATACAGGGCGACCCGGACGGACGTTTCCGCCCGAATGCGCCGATCACACGGGCGGAGGCGATGACGATCATCAACCGTGTTTTGAACCGTTTGCCGGAGGAGAAAGAAGACCTTCTGGCAGGGATGAAGGAGTGGCCGGATGCTCTTCCGGGAGCCTGGTATTACCTGGCGGTACAGGAAGCGACGAACAGCCACGCCTACGAAGGCAAAGGCGAAGTTTATGAGCGCTGGACAGCGCTGAATGTAAATCCTGATTGGACAGAGTATCAATAAAAGCGAATAGGTTGGAAGGAAGAGGATTATTTGCAAACAGCCGCCCCCGTCATTTGGATGGGGCTGGCTGTTTTTTTCTGTTGGTTGTACAGATCTATACAACATTTGGTAAAAGAATAGCGTTTTATGAAGAAGGTTCGAAAAGAAGGGGGCGGAGTCTTTGACGGAAATTGTTGTGGCACTGATTACGGGCGGGCTGGCATTGGCGGGAGTATTGTGGAGCAGCCATACCGCAGTTTGCCGAATGCACAGCGAAGTGGAAAAGGCGCAGGCTATTACCAATACAAAATTGGAGGAATTGACGCGCGAGGTGCGGGAGCATAACCATTTTGCACAACGTATGCCGGTGGTGGAAGAACAGATCAAGGTCATAAACCATAGGATCGGGGATCTGGAAAACTATCATAAATAGTTCCTTCCGGTCGTTCGCGCTGTGTTTGTTGCGTTCCGTGCTTGTTTTCATTGGGAGCATGTAAACATGATCTGCATTTAGGTAGAACTGTTTAGAGGCCGCTTATAGGGCGGCCTTTTGAGCGCTAAGATGCAATCAGTGCGAGTCTCAAAAAACGAACCAGATTTTTCCAGCCGCTGTCTACCCTGTCTACCGGATGTCTACCCAAATGGGAAAGGAAAACAACTGGGGGATAAGAGATGGAGGGAAAGCGGAGGCAGCGCCTGCCGGCGAAATGTCTACCAAATTGAAAGACCATACGTTTTGCAATCCCCGGAAAGGCCGCTGTGGTGCGGCTTTCCGGGGATTTTACTTTACGGTCAAAGAGGTGCTATGCGGTATTTATGAACCGGCATTTTAGAGGAAAAACGGGTTATTTGTGCCAAGTTGGATCACTTTTTGGAGCAAAACGATCAAAAAAGGAGGACTACCGAACCATGAAGAATCTGAAAAAGGTTCTGTCCCTGGTGTTGGCGCTGGCCATGGCATTGAGCCTGATGACCGCCGCCTTCGCCGCGGACGCGAGTGACTACAAGGATTACAATGAAGTCACCTACAAAGAAGCAGTTGATGTTATGACTGCCGCCGGCGTGTTCAACGGCAGCGACAGCGGAAACTTCAACCCCACGGACACGCTGAACCGTGAGCAGGCTGCGAAGATCATTACCTACATGCTGCTGGGCCAGAAGGAAGCTGACAAGCTGACGGCCACTGTGGCGCCCTATGCCGACGTGGCAGCCAACCGCTGGAGCGCAGGCGCGATTGCCTACTGCACCAACGAGGGCATCATTGCCGGCGACGGCAACGGCAAGTTTAACCCCACTGACAAGGTGCTGGGCGTACAGTTTGCCAAGATGCTGCTGGTGGCCCTGGGCTATGATCCCCAGATCGAGCAGCTGGTGGGCAACAGTTGGGCCATCAACATTTCCAAGCTGGCCATCACTGCCGGCCTGGCGGATGACCTGGATATCTCCCTGAACAGTGCCCTGACCCGTGAGCAGGCTGCTCAGATGGCGTTCAACGCCATGACCGCAAGAATGGTGGACTACACCGGCGGCACTAACATCACCACGCCGGATGGCACCACCATTGTGGTGGATGCGGATCGTTACTATGTGGGTCATACCACGACCACCGGTTATCGCATGGATGTGGCCAACGACGAGTACACGCAGTTCTGCGAGCAGTATGCTTCCAAGCTGAAGCTGAACAAGGGCAGCAGCGACGATCTGGACCGCCCCTCCAACGAGTGGGTGTTCGAGAACAAGTCCATCGGCACCTATGCGCAGAAGGCCGCTGTGGTCTACACCGCTGACATGAATACCGACAGCGGCAAAAAGACCGTCAAAAACGATCTGAAGAATTATTATTATGGCAACACCAACGACGCCGGTCTGTCTTCTACTGGTAACGTAAGTGCTGTTTCCAACATCGACAGCTCCGACGAGGTTGCCGCTCTGACTGAAAACGGCCGCAGCGTGGAGATCTATGTGACCGACAATGTCATCACTGACATTGTGGCCATTGATTCCAAGCTGGTCGAGGTCAAGAAGGTCGCGAAAGACGAGGTTACGCTGACCGGCGGCGCCAATAAAATTGAAGACGATCACGACCTGTTTGCCTTCTTCTCCGATCTGGAAAAGGATGACGAAGTTGTTGTGGTGCTTGATGACAACAACGATGTAGTCGAGGCTTATGAGCCTGAGTATGTCACCGGCAAGTACACCAAGAACAAGGGTTCCGGCGATACTACCGAGTACACCATCGGCGGCGAAGTCTATCAGAAGGCGAAGGGTGCTACCGGTTTGAGCGACGGCGATATTGGCAACACCTACACCCTGACGCTGGATCAGTATGGCTACATCCTGAATGTGGACGATGAGGACGTGGCGGACGACGTGTACGCCTTTGTTCTGGACTACAGCGCAGACAAGAACCGCGGCGAGTATGATTACGCCCTGAAGCTGCTGTTCACCGACGGCACCACCAAATGGGTCGACGTCTCCGAAGTCAACGACGATGTCGTGGCGGATGGTGATGTGGATGAGAGCGATCTGTCCGCTTTGAAGGATCAGTTTGTTTCCTTCTCCGAGAAGGACGGCGAGTACGATGTTACCACTGAGACTGCTACTGCGGTTAACGGTACCATCACCAAGGGCGATTCCACCATTTTCGCCAACAAGACGGCTTCCAGCAAGACCATCTTCCTGGTGAAGAAAGACGGCGCTTACACCGTTTACACCGGCATCAAGAACGTTCCCAGCATGGATGTGGAATCCGGCGAAGGCTTTGCTCTGCTGGATGGCTCCGTGGCCAAGATCGTTGTGGTCAACAAGAGCGCTTCCACCAGCAACGAGGATCAGGTGTTCATCTATGATACCGCTTCTCAGGGTACCGAGAAGGACGGCAGCACTGTAATCAAGTATTACAATGCACTGGTGAATGGTGAGGATACCACCATCGGCATCAGCGATACGACCTTCAATGGCAGCCCTGCTGTGGGCCTGTATGTGAATAACTCCTACACGGATGAGTACATCTCCGCTATGGGCGACAAGTTTGATGCTGCTGCAACTGACACGGCTACTGTGATTGTGACCGATCAGGCTGCTGAAGGCCTGAGCGATGTAACGCTGAAGAATGGCATTGTGACGATTGATGCAACTGCTGAAAAGACCTATGTGACGGCGGACGAGTTCAACTCCTACATCGTCAAGGGCAGCTCTGCAGAAGTGGAAGATCTGGCTCTGGACAGCGACAGCACCTTTGGTGCAAGCGGTTCCGAGGGCTATGCCCTGGCTGCCGGCGACTACGTCATTGTTGTTCTGGACGACGATAACTACATCACCGATCTGTATGTGTTCGATGCAACTGTGTAATTGAAACTTTGGGTTTCTATTACAAGGTAATTTCCAAAAAGACCTCCGGGCAGCGCCCGGAGGTCTTTTTTGGTCGAGAGCTGGCAGGTCAATGCATCCCCCACACCGCAATGCGGCAGCCAGGACGGAAGGCACTGCCTTTTGTGGCCACCGATAACTGGGCCAGCTCCTGATAGGGTACATTCAGTATGCTGTAGCAGAAGCCGTAAGCGCCGATGGACACGGCCCGCACATCGGTGTCCGGCTCACCCATGGGCAGCAGAAAGATGCGGCCGGGTGCTCTGGTTTCCGGGGCGGCTTCCGTTTGCAGGGTGGTTATGAAAAAAGGTGTGCTGGAGGAGCCGCCCATTATGCTGGTGTACCGCCCGCCGCCGTTGAGGGATACCTCTCCGTTGCCGCCGTTTCCATTGATCAGGCGCAGGTCAATCCGCACGATCTGCCAGTTCGCCCAGTCGATGCTGGGCAGGTCGTACAACAGGGTGTGAACGGATTCTGTGGTAACCGTTTCCGCCAGCTTGGTAAAGCACGGCTGGGCCTTGATCTCCGCCAGCGCTGCGTCCACTTTCTGATTGTCCGCATTAAAATCCTCCCGCAGCACACGGTCGACGGCGTCCCACTGGTTTAATTGATAATGTTTTGTATAATTCAAATTCATTTCTCCATTTCGTAGCTGAAATTACAGGCCGTTGTGCAAAAAGGCCCTGCACAAGTAGTGCAGGGCAGGGCAAATGTTGTATGCCGCTGTGCAACCGGAGGAACAATTTCTGCACAGCAGAGCCGGGGCGGCGGCTACATTTCCTGTTGAGAATCCAGCGCGAATCGTGTACAATAAAGAGCGATCGAGACAATGAGGCGCGAAAGGAGGCGCAGAAACGGTGGAATATGCATTGCAGCTGAAAGAGAGCGACGTGCTGACGCTGCCGCGCGCTCAGGTGCGCGCCCTGCTGCGCAGCGGCGACGGCAGCGCGGCCCTGCTGTATCTGTTTCTGGCCGAAGCCGGCGGGGAAAAGAAGGAGACGGAGATCTGCGCGGCGCTGCACTGGTCGTCGGCGGATTTGTCCGCCGCGGTGGAACGCCTGCGCGCGCTGGGCCTGCTGGGGGAGACGCGGAAGGTGGAAGAGCCGCTCAGCGCGCCGCCGGAGCGGGCGCGCACGCCGTACAGCCGCAGCGACATCGCCGCGGCGTTGGAGCAGGACGCTTCCTTTGCCGCCCTGCGTCAGGCGGTGGGCGAAAAGCTCTGCCGGCTGATGACAGAGAAGGACGACGATATGCTGCTGGGACTGTACAGCGATCTGGGACTGGGGGCCGACGTGATTTTTTCGCTGGTGGGTCACTGCGTGGAGCGCACCGAGCGGCGTTACGGCCCTGGCCGCCGGCCCACCATGCGCCAGGTGGAAAAAGAAGGCTACCGCTGGAAGCGGCTGGGGCTGGTAAGCGCGGAGCTGGTGGAGGAATATTTGAAGGACTATGCCCGCCGGCAGCAGATTATGCCGCAGATGATGGAGGCGCTGCGTCTGGGCAGCCGGGATCCGGTGAACCGCGAGTCCACTTTTTTGGAACGGTGGATCGAATGGGGGTTTCCGCCTGATGTGGTGGAATACGCCTATGAAATCACTATATTCAAATGTGGTAAGCTGGAGTGGCGTTATCTGGATGGTATTTTAAGAGATCTGCACAAAAAGGGATTACATTCGCTGGAAGAAATCAGCGCCAAAGACAAGCCGCCCCAGACCGGGCGGAGCGAGGCGGCGGGACGGCGCAGAACCGGTTCCGGCCGGGCCGCCGCCGTGGAGGAAAACGACGCCTGGATGGACGCCTATCTCAAGGAAATGGACGGGCAGTAAGGAGGAAAGGGCATGGCATACGACGGAAAGGTCCTGGCGCGGGCCAGAGACCGCTATGAAACGGAAAAGGAACGCCGCCGTGCAGACTTCCGCCGGCAGCGCGCTGAGATTTATGCCCGCGTGCCCCGCCTGGTACAGATCGACGCGCAGCTGCGCGGCACCGTAAGCCGCACCATCGCGGCGGCTCTGCGCAGCGGGCAGGATCCGGCCGCCCGGGTGGCGGCGCTGAAGGAAGAAAACCTGGCGCTGCAGAAAGAGCGCGCGGCGCAGCTGGAGCAGGCGGGGTATCCTCCGGATGCGCTGACGGAGCAGCCGGCGTGTCCGGCGTGCGGCGACACGGGGTATGGGCCGGACGGCGCCATGTGTACATGTCTGCGTGCATATTATGTGGAAGAACAGAACCGGGAGCTGTCCAAATTGCTGAACATCGGCGCCCAGAGCTTTGAAACCTTTTCGCTGGACTATTATCCCCGGGAGTACCGGGAAGATTGCCACAAGGTGCCCTATGAGCATATGGAAAAGGTGGCGCGCATCTGCCGGCAGTACGCGGCGGGCTTTGGCCGCCCCGGCGCGGTGCGCAACCTGTTTTTGACCGGCGATCCGGGGCTGGGCAAAACTTTTTTGTCCGCCTGTATCGCCCGGGAGGTATCCAAGAGCGGCTTCTCCGTGGTCTATGACACGGCGACCCACGTGTTTTCCCAGTTTGAAACCAACAAGTTCCGCCGCTTCGGTGAAGAGGAGCAGGAGGAGGCGGCTGCCGACGTGCGGCGGTATCTGGAGTGCGATCTGCTGATCGTGGACGATCTGGGCACAGAGCTGGTGACGCCCTTTGTGCAGGATGCGCTCTATCAGCTGATCAACGGCCGCATCGTGGCGGAAAAGCGCACAATTATCAATTCCAATCTGGATGAAAAAGGAATCCGTCAGCGCTATTCGCCGCAGATTGCCTCGCGCCTGGGCGGAGAATATTACACCCTCGTTTTTGTGGGGGACGATATCCGGAAGATCCGGCAGAGGCGAATCTGAAAAACGCCGTGCTGCTGCGCTTTGACGGACGGCAAAAGCAAAATGAAACCACATGGAAACAGGCGAATGGCACATGAAAGCAACGATTGAGTCCAAAGACATTTTTTTCATCCTGGCGGCCAGTTTCTGCTTTATGGCCAGTCCCATGCTGGTGACACCGCTGATCACCGGCTTTTCCGGCAGCATCGGCGCTTCGGCAGCGCTGATGGGGATCATTGGCGGGCTGACGAACCTGTGCTCGCTGCTTTGCCGCCCGCTGGTGGGGAATCTGGCCGATCGCGTCAGCAAATACCGGATGTGCTTTTTGGGCGCGGGGCTGGCGGCGCTGGCCTGCGTGGGGTATATTGCGGCGTTCCACCCGGGGCTTGTGATTGCAGCGCGCGTGGTGAACGGTGTGGGCTATGCCTGCTCTTCGGTGTGCGTCTCTACCTGGCTGTCCAATTTGCTGCCCAAAGAGAAAATCGGTTCAGGCATGGGTTTTTACGGCATGATGAACGCCTTGGCCATGGCGGTGGCCCCTGCCATCGGTATCAGTGTCTATCATGTGCTGGGCTACCACGCGGCCTTTGGCGCTGCGTTGGCGTTTGCCCTGGGGGCGGCGCTGCTGATTCAGTTTGTGAAGGACAAAGGCCTTCCGGAACCGGCGCGCACCGCGGCGGAGCCGCAGCAAGAGAAAGCGCGCGTGCACATTGTAGACGGCCGGGTGCTGCCCATTGCCCTCATCGTTATGCTCTTTGCCATCCCGTACTGCGCCACGCAATCCTTTTTGATCAGCTATGTGCAGGCGCGGGCGATCAGTGTGAGCGTCAGTTTGTATTTTCCCATGTACGCTGCCGTGCTGCTTCTTCTGCGGCTTTTTCTGAAAAGCTGGTTTGACCGCCTGCCTTTCCGGGTATTCCTGGCCGGCGGCCTGGCCAGCGCCCTGGCGGGCATGTTATGCTTGGGGTGGATGCACAGCAATGTGCAGATGTTTTTCGCCGCGGCTTTCATGGCGGGCGGCTACGGCATCATGTGCTCGGTGAGCCAGTCCACGGCGATGCTGCTGGCGGACAAGGAGCAGCGCGGCCTGGCCAACAGCACCTATTACATCGGTCTGGACCTAGGTATGACGCTGGGGCCTGCCATCGGCGGCATGCTCTACGGCCATGTGCCCATCGCTCTGTTTTATCCGGTGCTGCTGATTACGCTGCCCCTGGCGGCGCTGGTGTATTTCATATGCCGCAGGTACAGCGGGATTTAAGAGAAAAAGAACGGCTCCCTATGTGGGAACCGTTCTTTTTTGGCATGAAACAGAGGGCGGTTACAGCGCCGGCAGAGCCTGGCTCCAGGCCAGCACGTCCGCCAAAGTGCCCTGGGGATACCGGTCGGTGGGCAGATTTTTTTCGTTTTCGATGTGGTCGGTGACAAAGTACACGTCCAGCCCCAGCGCTTGGGCGGACATATCGTCCAGCGGATTGTTTCCCACCATACGGCACTGCTCCGCCTGTTTGCCCAGCTTTTTCAGGATTTCCCGATAGTAACCGGGGCAGGGTTTGCAGAAGGTGGAGTTGTCATAAGTGGTCACCAGAGAAAAGTCTTCCGGCAGCAGATCCACCCAGGCCAAGCGGGTGCGCACGCCCTGGGGCGGGAAAAGCGGGTTGGTGGCCAAAACCAGGGTGTAGCCCTTTTGGCGCAGGGTATCCACGATCTGGCGGGACAGGGGCGTGGGAGAGACGATTTCACGCACCGTGTCGAAAGGGCCGGTGTAGAATTCCTCCACGCTGTCGCGGATGACGCCGCTGCCGCCGGGCAGCTGGTCGAATACGGTCCAGAAGCGCTCTTCGTTGGTGCAGGTACCGTCGTTGCGCACCATGGCGGCGGTGCCGGCCCATAGGGCGCGCACGATGTCATCTTTCTCAAAGCCGCAGGGCACATAGCGCGCGCAGAGCTGCTTTACATAAGCATGGATAAAGGCATCCTGCTCCATGGGGAGGAGGGTACCGTCCAGATCGAACAGGATGGTGTCAAGCATAGTGGATTCTCCAATCAAATTCCTTTGTCCTCCGCTCCGGAGGAGCGTTGGTTTTATTGTATCCAATTTTTGTGCGTTTGTAAATGGAAGCGCTCCTTTTTCCGTCTTTGCCTGCGGAAAAATTTTCCGCTTCGGCGGTATTCGCCGCCCTTTGCGCCGCGCTTGTCCTATGATGAGGGAAAAGAACGGGAAAAGGAGGTTTTGCCCATGCAGCTGCTCAGGGGCAAAAAAAATTACGAGTCCGACCGGGTGTTTTACCTGCCGGTGACCCAGATCGTTCCCAACCGCGCCCAGCCCCGCGTCCACTTTGACGAGGCGGCCCTGGCGGAACTGGCCGGCAGCATCCGGCGCTATGGCGTGTTGCAGCCCCTGACCGTGCGCCGCAGCAGCGGCGGGGGGTTTGAGCTGGTGGCCGGCGAGCGCCGCCTGCGGGCGGCCCGCATGGCGGGGCTCAAGGAAGTGCCTTGCCTGGTGAGCGCCGTAGGCGAGGAGGACGCGGCGCTGCTGGCTCTGATTGAAAATATCCAGCGCCGGGATCTGAATTACATGGAAGAAGCGGCGGCGCTGCAGAAACTGATCGCGGCTTATGGGCTGTCGCAGGAGCAGGTGGCAGAAAAGCTGGGGCGCTCCCAGTCGGCGGTAGCCAACAAGCTGCGGCTGCTCAAGCTTTCGCCGGAGTGTGCGCAGACGCTTTTGGAGCACGGACTCACCGAACGCCATGCCCGGGCGCTGCTGCGCCTGGAAGGAGAGGAGGCGCGTGCAGCGGCGCTGGAGGTGATTCTTCAGCGAAGCATGAACGTTGCTCAAACAGAAGAGTACATCGAGTCGTTTCTGCAGGCGGCTCAGCCCAAGGCCAAACCCCGGCGGCCCAGCTTTATCATCAAGGATGTGCGGCTGTTCCTCAACTCCATCAACCACAGCATGGATGTGATGCGCCGCGCCGGGGTGGATGCCAAATGCGGCCGGGAAGAAACGGAGGACACGATTACGCTGACCATTTGCATCCCCAAGAACAAGACAGCGCCCATTGCCTGAGCGGAGGAAACCGGCAGGCTGGACCGGAATCATATTTTTTGCCCCATTGCCGCTCTTACTGGGCGGCAATGGGGCATTCTGTTATCGCTTCTGGATGAAAGTGCGCCGGCGCAGTGTCTGCAGCATGGCTTCAAATTCCGGCGGAAGAGGGCAGGAGAGGGATACCAGGGCTTTTGTGCGGGGGTGGATGAACTGCAGCCCCACGGCGTGGAGGCACTGGCCGGTCAGTCCCGGGACAGGTTTTTTGGCGCCATACACCGTATCCCCCAGAATCGGATGGCCAATATGGGCCATGTGTACGCGGATTTGATGGGTGCGGCCTGTTTCCAGGCGGCAGCGCACATGGGTGTGGCTGCCGAAGCGTTCCAGTACCTCCCAGTGGGTCACAGCGTGGCGGCTGCGGCGGTCGGTCACCGTCATTTTTTTTCGATCTGTGGGGTGGCGGCCGATGGGGGCGTCCACTGTGCCCGCATCGTCGCGGAAATTTCCGGTGCAGATGGCTTCATAGGTGCGCGCGAGAGTGTGGTCGGCCAGCTGGGCGGAGAGGAACAGGTGGGCCGCGTCGTTTTTGGCGGCAATGATGAGCCCTGAGGTATCCCGGTCAATCCGGTGAACAATACCGGGCCGTTTTTCCCCGCCGACGCCGGACAGGCTGTTCCCGCAGTGGTAGAGCAGGGCGTTGACCAGCGTCCCGTCGCTGTGGCCGGGGGCGGGGTGTACCACCAGGCCCGACGGTTTGTTGACGACGATCACATCCGCGTCCTCATACACCACGTCCAGGGGAATGTCCTGAGGGATAAGATCGGCCTCCTCCGCTTCCGGCAGCGTGATGGACAGGGGTTCCCGGCCCGTCAATTTATAGTTTTTGGCTACGGCTTTGCCGTTGACCTGCACGGCGCCGCCCTCCAGCAGTTTCTGTGCGGCGGAGCGGGTCACGCCGTCCAGATGAGATGCGAGGAAGCAGTCGATGCGCGTGCCCGCATCCTCCGGTGCGGGGGTGAGGAGAATCGGTTCCATCAATCCTGCGCACCTTTCCTGTCGTCCGGTTTGCTCCGGTTTTTTTTGCCGTCTGTCTTTTCATATAGGAACAAATAGTACAGCAGAAACAGGATTACACCAGCAACCACAAAGATGTCCGCCACATTGAACACAGGGTAGGAGGGCCAGAACTGGAAATGGAACATGTCCACCACATAGCCCAGGCGGATCCGGTCGATCAAATTGCCCACGCCGCCGCCCAGAATCAGCACCAGAGCCGTCACGCCCAGGGGATGGCGGACCATGCGGCGCAGGAGCAGCACGGCCAGCACGGCCATCACCGCGGCGGTGACCACGATGAGCAGCCAGCGCATGCCGGAAAAGCTGGACCAGGCCGCGCCGTAGTTATGCACGCGCAGCAGTTCCACCAGGCCCGGCAGCAGGGGTGCGGTTTCGCCCAATGTCAGGTGGGATACGGTATACCATTTCACAGCCTGGTCTGCGGCGATCAGGCCGCAGATGGCAAGAATACAACGAATCATTGCAGACGCTTCCTCATTTCTTCAAGTTTCTCCGGATCGATTTCCGTCGCGCGGCGCAAAGCAGGAATCCCGCCGCGCTCCAGCGGAGTGCCTGTCCGGTTTTTCTGCGGCTGTGTTTCATCCTGCAGTATCCTTTTGCGTTTTGGACTGCGCGGGGCGCAGGAAATCTTCCTGCGCCCCGCGGCGGTCGTTCTTGTTTATGCTTCGACGGTGAGTTTGGCCACCACAGCGGCGCAGCGGGGGCACAGGCCCGTTTCGCTGTCGGGCTGGGTGCTGTGCTTCCAGCAGCGGGGGCACTTTTCGCCCTTGGCTTCGCTCACCAGCACCCGCACGCCGGCGATGGGGGTTTCCGCCCCTTGGGCATACAGAGCTGCATCGTCGGAAACCTCTACATCGGAGACGATGAACAGATCGGCCCACTGATCAGCGAATTTCTCCTGCAGAGGAGCCAGATTGTCGTGGGATGCGGCGTCTTTCACCAGCGTCACGTGAGCCTCCAGGCTCTTGCCGATCTTCTTTTCGTTGCGGGCGGCCTCCAGAGCGGCGTTCACGCCGTCGCGCAGCTGGATCAGGCTGATCCAGGAAACTGCAGCTCCCAAGTCATAGTCTGCAAAGGGCTGATTCATCTCGTTAAAGAGCACGTTGCGCCCGTCGTCTTCCGTGCGGTGGGGCATGGCGCGCCAGATCTCGTCGCAGGTAAAGGCCAGGATGGGGGCAAAGAGTTTGGTCATGGTGTCCAAAATCAGCCACAGGGCCGTCTGGGCGCTGCGGCGCTCCAGGCTGTCGCGGCCTTCGCAGTACAGCCGGTCCTTGATGATGTCCAGATAGAAGGAACTCAGCTCCACCACGCAGAAATCGTTGATGGCGTGGGAAACCACATGGAATTCATAATTGTCATAAGCTGCAAAGCATTTTTTCGTCAGTTCATTGAGCTTGGTGATGGCCCAGCGGTCCAGCTCCAGCATGTCAGCAGGGGCAACCAGATGGTTGGGATCGAAGCCGTCCAGATTTCCCAGGCAATAGCGGGCCGTGTTGCGGAATTTCAGATAGTTCTGGGAAAGCTGCTTGAAGATGGCGTCGCTGCAGCGCACGTCCACATGGTAATCGGCGCTGCCGGCCCACAGGCGCAGAATGTCCGCGCCGTATTTGTTTATGATCTCGTTGGGATCCACACCGTTGCCCAGGGATTTGTGCATGGCGCGGCCTTCGCCGTCCACGGTCCAGCCGTGGGTCAGGCACTCCTTAAAGGGTGCGCCCTTGCCCAGAGCGCCCACAGCGGTGAGCAGGCTGGACTGGAACCAGCCGCGGTACTGGTCGAGCCCTTCCAGATACATGTCCGCAGGCCAGAAGCCCTGATCCCGCTGCATGGAGGCGAAGTGGGAGGAGCCGGAGTCAAACCAGCCGTCCAGGGTATCTTCTTCTTTTGTAAAGGTCTTGCCGCCGCAGTGGGGGCAGGCGAAGCCTTCGGGCAGGATCTCCATGGCGTCTTTCTTAAACCAGGCGTTGGAGCCTTCGGCGCCGAACAGGGCGCTCACGGCGGCGATGGTCTCGTCGGTGCACACGGGCTTTCCGCAATCGGAGCAGTAAAACACCGGAATGGGCAGGCCCCACTTGCGCTGGCGGGAGATACACCAGTCCGCGCGCTCGCGGATCATGGAGATCATGCGGTCCTTGCCCCATTCGGGCACCCAGCGGATCTCGTCGCAGGCGGCCACGGCCGCATCCTTGAAGGCTTCCACCGAGCAGAACCACTGGGGCGTGGCGCGGAAAATGATGGGGTGCTTGCAACGCCAGCAGTGGGGATAGGAGTGGGTGATCTCTTCGCTGGCCAGCAGTGCGCCGACCTCGCGCAGTTTGGGCAGGATGATTTCGTTGGACTTGGAGATATGCACGCCGTTGAACACTTCGTCGGTCATCACGCCCCGCTCGTTGACGGGTACAGGCACGCCGATGTGGGTCTTGCCGGCGCGGTCATAGCTCTGGCAGATGAAATAGTCGTCTGCGCCGAAGCCCGGGGCGGTGTGGACGCAGCCGGAGCCGGCGTCCAGCGTCACATGGTCGCCGTTGAGCACCACGGACTCCACGTTCTCCAGCAGGGGGTGCTGGGCGGTCATCCGTTCGAATGCGCTGCCCTTGAGGGTGGCGAGCACGGTGTGGCTCTCGATGCCTGCGGCCTTGCACACCGCTTCGGAGAGTCCCTCGGCCACAATATACACCTCGCCGGAGGGCACCTGCATCAAAACATAATTATAGGCTGCGTTCAGGCAGATGGCCCGGTTGCCGGGCAGGGTCCAGGGGGTGGTGGTCCAGATTACGAAGAAAAGTTTGGAGAGGTCGCAGTACTGGCCCAGCTTGCCCAGATCGTCTTTGATGGGGAATTTGACAAAGATGGTGGTACAGGGATCGTCCTGGTATTCAATCTCAGCCTCGGCCAGGGCGGTCTCGTCGGTATAGCACCAGTAAACGGGCTTTTTGCCCTTGTAAATATAGCCCTTTTTGTACATCTCGCCGAAAATCTTCACTTCTTCGGCTTCAAAAGAGGGGTTCATGGTTTTATAAGGATGTTCCCAGTCGCCGATAACGCCCATGCGCTGGAAGCCTTCCATCTGCACGTCGATATAGTGCTGGGCAAATTCCTGGCAGGCCTCCCGGAAATCGGGCACGCTCATTTCCTTGCGGTTGAGCTTGTTCTTTTTAATGATGGCGCTCTCAATGGGCATGCCGTGGTTGTCCCAGCCGGGGATATAGGGTGTGTAATAGCCCCGCATGGCATAGCTGCGGGTGATAAAATCCTTGATGGCTTTGTTCAGCGCGTGGCCCATATGCAGCGCGCCGTTGGAGAAGGGGGGGCCGTCATGCAGGGAAAAACGCGGCTTGCCTTCGTTCTTTTTCAGAAGGGCCTTGTAAACGTCAATCTTTTTCCACTGTGCAAGCATTTCCGGCTCGCGCTTGGGCAGGCCCGCACGCATGGGGAAATCGGTCTGCGGCAGGTTGATGGTCTTGTTGTAATCCATCGCCATGGGTGTTTCCTCCTATCGTTGTCCGAGGGGTTCGGCGGCCCCCGAGAAAATAGATACTTTAACTTATATAGTATCCACAAAAAAGAGTGATTTGTCAAGGAAAAAGGCATATCGTCCCTTTTCAAGATAAGTAGTGATGGTCTGAACTCCGTCGGTTTCACCAAATAGCAGCCCCACTTTCAAAGGCTTAGTTAAATAGTATGTCATGCCTTGGGAGATGCTCTTTAATTTTATGGTTATCCGCTATTCTTATGGCATGTAATAGAGTGAAGGGTATAATATATTGAAAGGTGATAACCGATTATAGACACCAAGGGATTAAGTTTCCTCAAAAATATGTGATTATGATTGGGTCACTCGCCAAAGAGTACAGTTAAACATCCTTCGTCAAGCTCTATTGAAATAAATAGGGAAATACATTATAATTTAAACAGGATCAAACATATTCGGAGGTATAGAATATGTATGTCAAGATTTTACACGATATACAACAAGCCTATTATCAAGACAACTACCCAAATGACGGCCAACGCTTTGTAGCATGGTATTTGAGAAATATTCACGGTCTAAATACTGTAGAGGCAAAAGACTGCATTACAGATGGAGTTAATGACAAGCAAATAGATGCCGTCTATATCAATAACCAGGATTCTACCATCTACATTATTCAAGGTAAATTTATGTCTGGTGAATACATAGATGCTGAGCCAGTTAGAGAAGTATTATCTTCGTGGGTTTTGGTTCAGGACTTGAATCAGCTACAGGATGCTGCAAACGCAAAATTGAAAGTCAAAATCAATGAAATTTCTGCGGCATTAGATGATGATTATGAGATTTGCTTTGAGTTGATAACAACTGCGAAGTTAACTAATCAAGCGCAGTCAGATGCCGATACTTTTAGCAAAAAGTTAGCTGACAATGAGGAAATGAATGCAAACTTCATTGTGGTTGACAGTGAAATGTTAAAGTTCAAGTATGATGAGGCTCTTAACAAAACCAACAACTACATCAATTTTACTTTTCAACTTGAAGAAGGAAAATACCTCGAATTGGAGTTAAACGGCATTCGTGCAGTTCTGGCAGCTGTTCCGCTCAAGGATTGCATAAGTATACCCGGCATTAAAGATGGACGGCTGTTCAGAAAGAACGTCCGCCAATCTCTGGGAAATAGTAATAAGGTCAACAAAGGCATTGCTAAGACCATCAAGAAGGAACCCGGCGACTTTTTCTTCTATCACAATGGTATAACAGCGATTTGCTCTAATTTTGATATTCAAAACGGGCAATTAACTGTAAAAGACTTGAACATTGTAAATGGTTGCCAAAGCCTTAGCACTATTTTTAACTGTGGTGAGGCGGCTAAGAAGTCCTATGGATATATTCTGTTTAAGTTCTATGAGATGGCAAACAGTGAAAAAGCTGACAAAATCACAAACTCCACAAACTCTCAAAGCGCTGTAAAAGCTAGAGATTTGAGGAGTAATGATAAGATTGTGCTAAACATTAAGAAAAACTACGAGCAGACTTACCCAAATGGTTACATGGTCACGAAACGTGGAGAAAATGTTGACACAACAAAGTACGATGCCGGGCATATTATACAACTCACAGACTTGGGAAAAGAACTGATTGCATGGCATTCTCAGCGACCGACTCTGTCTTATAGCGAAACAAAGATATTTGATATCTACTTTACCCAGTTGTTCAAAAAAGACTATCCTGCAGAAGATGTGCAAGCACTCCACGAGTTGCATAGTACAGTTACGAACAAATGGAATCCTGACAATCCCATGGGCCTCAATGAGAGTTTACTTGCAATGAAATCTTACGCACCATTTCACCACTTGTATGCAATATCTGTGATATTTGCAGAAATTAGCAATATGAGCGAAATGGTTCCCCGCCCGAGTAAGGTACTAGCACAACTGAAAAAGTATGATATGATGGATACGGTTGTAAACATTGCTGGTAAAACGCTGAACCGTGCATTTAAAAATGCAAACAGTAAAGCTATTGCGGAGAATCGGGTGTTTAGTCCTCAAAACTGGATAAAATCGAAAACATCTCTTGTAACCTTAACAGAAGCTCTCCGTGTGCGACTTGATGCTATGGAAGATGATGAGACAAATCTTGGTGCCAAAATTCAAAACTGTTGTAAACTGGAAAAGCAGGACTTTGAATCAAGGTGGACTGCTGATTAAATTGTCAAATCGAAAAGGGGCAGGAGCCATAACGGTTCCTGCCTCTTTTATGCCTCCGATGAATAAATTCGTTTATGTATACCAAGAGATTTATGGGAACACGAAACATTTATTTACAAGGGTAGTGGAGCAAATCGACTGCCCTTTTTTCATGCCTACAGGCAGAGAGAAAATTTAATAAGTTGTCGGGATTTCCGTCAAATTGACGGGAATTTTCAAATTTCATTGAAATCACTACTTATCTTGAAAAGGGAAGGCATATCTGTCCAACTGTGTCCAGCCGAAGGCAAAAAATTCAATTCTTTTTGTGTGGAGCAAGGAAATCTGTGCTATAATACGGATGCGAAAATATGCAGCGTATAACCGCTGCCAGAGAAAGTGCAAACAGGAGGCTGTTTCTATGGAAGTCATGGATGCAATGAGCCGCCGGCGATCCTGCCGGGCGTATCTTCCACAGCAGATTTTGAATGAAAAGCGTGACGAAATCCTCAAAGCCGCCAACGCTGCCCCAGTGGGCATGGGTGAATACCAGAACGTGCGCCTGAGTGTGATCCAGAGCGCGGCGCTGCTGGAAAAACTGGACCGGTGCGGCGCGGCCTTTCTGGGCGATCCGTCTTTGCGTCCTACATATGGCGCGCCCACGGTGATCCTGGTGTCGGTGTCCCGGGACAGCAAGCAGGATGCAGCATACTGCAATGCGGCCTGTATCGTGGAAAACATGCATTTGGCTGCCACGGATTTGGGCTTGGGCAGCGTGTATCTGCTGGGATGCATCCGGGCGCTGCAGCAGGATGCGGCGCTGCAGCGGGAGCTGAAGATCCCCGAGGCCTTTTTCCCCGCCTCGGCTCTGGCTGTGGGGTATTGCGCCGAAACAGGGCATATGCGGGCGCTTACTACGGATAAAATCAAAACCGACTATCTGCGCTGAACGCTGCGCGAAGGGGAAAGGACGCTGTTCTGCCGGCAGCGTCCTTTCTGCCGCCGGCATAGGCGCGGGGGCAAAAGAACAAAGGAGGATCTTTTATGCTGCACTATTATATGGACTTCTGGAAGAAGTACCTCTGTTTCCATGGGCGCGCCCGCCGGGCGGCGTTCTGGTATGCCATGCTGATGAATTTCATCATTCTGGCCGTGCTGGTCGTGTTGATGAACAGCATTCCCACATTTTATTACCTTTACTACCTCTATGATGTGGCGGGTCTGATCCCGACCATTGCGCTGGGGGTGCGCCGGCTGCACGACATCGGAAAATCCGGCCTGTGGTATCTGCTGATTCTGGTTCCGCTGGTGGGACCGGTTATTCTGCTGATATGGTTCTGCCGCCTTGGGGACTATGGCGAAAACGCCTATGGCCCCGATCCCAAAGTGGCAGAGATGGCATAACGGCAAAACGCCGCCCTCAGGGCGGCGTTTTTTGCATACGAAAAAACAGGAGGAAAGGCCACTGGCCTTTCCTCCTGTCCATAAGCAATCAGGTATCGATTTTTTCCTGGAACACACCGCGTTCCTGGGCGGGATCATAGTTGGTGTAGCTGGGCTTTTTGTGTTTCTGCTCGGCCCAGATTTCCTTGGCCACAGGCGCCCATGCGGCGGCGTAATCGTCGCACTTGGCGCACAGATGATCCACGCTTTCGGGGGACTCCATGTCGGTGGAGTGGGCGCCGCTTTCTTCCACCATTTTGCGCAGCATCTGCGGATTTTCCAGCATGGGGCAGGGGCGCAGATGGTCGCGGTTAAAGGGCTGTTCCCGGTGATAAGCCATGAACAGGGGGCTTTTGAGCACTTCCAGCAGCGTGTGATCCTTGATGTTCACGTTGGAGTAGTGGATGAATACGCAGGGTTCGGCGTCGCCGTTGGAGTTGATGTGGAAATAGTTCCGTCCGCCGGCAATGCAGCCGCCCACGAACTCGCCGTCGTTCTGGAAGTCCATGGTGTAGATCTGCTTGCCGCCCTCGTTGGCGCGGATCTCGCGAATGCGCTTGATCATATACTTGCGCTGTTCCGGCGTGGGCATCAGCTCGGGGGAAGCGCCGTTGCCGGTGGGCATGAAGTGGAAATACCAGGAGAACATGCAGCCCTTTTCGATTTCCAGATCCAGGAACTCGTCGGATGTGACCACCTCGGCGTTGGCACGGGTATAGCACACGGAGGTGCCATAGATCAGGCCGTAGCGGTTCATCAGATCCATAGCGCGCATGACATTGTTAAAATGACCGGCGCCGCGGCGGCCGTCGTTGGCTTCTTCAAAGCCCTCGAGGCTCAGGGAGAAAGACAGATTGCCCACCCGGACGCATTCCTTGCAGAACTCCTCGTCGATCAGGGTGGAGTTGGTGAAAGAGTGGAACTCCACGTCGTAGTGCTTTTCGCACAGGCGCAGGATATCCTTTTTGCGCACCAGCGGCTCGCCGCCGGTGAACATATAGAAGTAAATGCCCAGCTCTTTGCCCTGAGTGATGATATCGTCCATCTGCTCAAAGGTCAGGTTGTGGTTATGGCCGTATTCAGCGGCCCAGCAGCCGGTGCAGCGCATGTTGCAGGCGGCGGTGGGATCCATCAGGATCAGCCAGGGGATGTTGCAGTGGTGTTCCTGGCGCATTTTGCGGATGGTTTTGGTGCCGCGGAAAGCAGCTTCGAAGCCCAGGTTCAGCGCGGTGGTTTTGATCACGTTGGGGTGCAGGCGGTGCAGGTGGCGGTCCACAAACTGCATCCATTTGTTTTCCGGGTTGCTGATATAGGCGCGGATCGCTTCAAAGGTTTCTTTTTTGAACGTATCGCCCATGAACTTCTGGGAAATATCCAGCACATCCAGAAGACCCTTGCTGGTGTCCTTTTCAATGTGCTTAAGCGCCATGTCCAGCGCCACGCCGAACGCGGCGCGCTGGGCCTTGTGCGAAAGAGTGTCCATTGTGGTTGCCATAATTCAAACTCCCTCATTTCTGAAATGTTGTGTGTTCTATCGGTCAACGGGGAGCGCGCGTCGCTTCCCCCAAATACAGCATTCGGGGCTGCGCAGCCGTTCCGGTAAAAGTTTTTTTACGCCATTGGCCATTTATTGTATCATAAATCAACCTTTTGTGCAATCTTTTTACGCACAAACAGGAAGAAAATCGGAATTTTGTTGTTTTTTTGCGGCAAAGCGGTGGGATTTCGTTCTCTTTTTGCCATTCCGACGAAAGGCATGCTGTGCAATTTGTACATCAGCTGCTTTTTGTCCAAAAACGCTGTGTTCAGAAAGGGTATGCAAGCGCGGAAAAGGCGGGAATGTAAAGATCACAAAGGGCCTGAATTTCCTGCTGCTGTGCGGCTTGGGAGGCGTCATACACTGCCGCGAGTAAAAAACCGGAGGCCTTGGCGGTGCGCATGGCAAAGAGCGCGTCCTCAAACACCCAGGTCTGGGCTTTGGGCGTGCCGAGGAAAGCGCGGGCTGCTTCATACACATCGGGCTTGGCTTTGCCTGCGCCGACCTCTGTGCAGGTGAAGACGGCGGAGAAAAAGGAGGCCAGGCCGGTGTATTCCAGCGCCGCTTCCACCAGCGGCCGGTCGGTGGAGGTGGCGATCACCATGGGCACGTCCTGTTTATGCAGCTGTTCCAGCCAGCTCCGCGCACCGTCTTTGACGCGCACGCGCTGAGTGTAAAACTGCTTCATCAGAGCGTTGATGCCGTCGCGGATTTCGTCGGCGCCGGCGGAAAGCCCGTATTCCCGGCGCACCCAGTCGCAGCCCTGGTGCAGGGTCATCACCTTTAGGTGATCCATCAGATCGGGTTTTGGCTCTTTGCCATAGATCTGGCGCAGGCAGTCTGCGGGAACCTGATTCCAATAAAACATGGAGTCAAGCAGTGTGCCGTCCATATCAAAAATAACGCCGGCGGGTGTTGTCATGCTCAGCGCTCCTTTCAAAAATCCATTGTTACAGGCGGGGGAGCCAGGTTCCCGCGCCGCCGCAGCGTTGCCGGAAAGACCGGCTGCGGCTTATTTTGTGCTTAGTATATACCGTTTTTTGGAAAAAGTAAAGAGAAACATCATATAATGTAATTATTAATACAATATTCGGGAAATGTAAATGATTTCTTCCAGAATAAAAAGACCGCGCCGGCGGCGCAATGGGAAATGCAACAGTTGGCATTTTCTCCGAATTATGCTACAATAAAACATCCATATTATTGAAATCCAAGGAAAACCCTTTGCGTCGGCGCTCTGCGCCTGGCGCGGGGCGGAGAACAGGCATGTCGAGAGAAACAAAGAATACACTTTTGCTGCAGGGCAGCATTTTGGCTGCGGCGGGTATCTTTACCAAATTGATCGGTTTTTTGTACCGTATCCCCATGGCCAACCTGCTGGGCAATCAGGGCAACGGCGTTTATTCCGTGGCCTACGGAATTTATACGATTACGCTGACGCTCTCTTCCATGAGCCTGCCCACGGCGGTGTCCAAGGTGGTGTCTGCCCGGCTGGCGCGGGAAGAAGGGCGAAACGCGTCAAGGGTGTTGGCCATGGCGCTGTTGTTTGCGCTGGTCATGGGCACGTTTTCTTTTAGTTTGCTCTATTTCGGTGCGGATATGCTCGAAGAACTGTACAGCACTGCGGGACTCCACCGCCCGCTGCAGGTGCTGGCCCCTACGTCCTTTCTGTTCGCGTTTCTGGGCGTGATGCGGGGCTATACCCAGGGCAGCGGCGATATGGTGCCCACGGCCGTTTCCCAGATAGTGGATCAGTGCTGCCACGCCATAATGAGTATTGTGGCGGCCTGGGCGCTGCTGCAGATGTACGGAGAGACGGCCCAGGCTGCCTCCTGGGGCGCCATGGGCGGCACGTTGGGAACGCTGGCCGGCGCGGTAGCATCCTTTTTGCTTATGACGGTGATCCTCCTGCGGCGCCTGCCGGAGATCCGCCTGCGCGCCCGCCGGGATCGAACGGGACAGGAAGAATCCTGGGGGCTGATTGCCCGGGCGCTGATCCTGACAATCCTGCCCATTGTGTTCAGCCAGACCATCTACCAGATCAGTTATACGCTGGACGATCTGCTTTTCAGCCGTTTTATGAATGCCGCGGGCACGGCGGAAAATGCCATTACTTCCATTCAGGGTGTATTTAATACGCAGTACAATCAGATGGTGAACCTGCCCGTTTCCATTGCCACCGCCATGGCTATGACACTGATGCCCAGTATTGTGGCCTCCTATGTCAAACGCGAAAGACGGGAGGTGCGCAACAAAATTACCAGCACCGTGAAGTTTAATATGGCCATTGCGTTTCCCTGTGCGGTAGGACTGGCGGTGCTGGCCCGGCCCATGATGTCCATCCTGTTTCCCATGCTGGGGGATTATCATGCGCTGGCGTCGAATCTTTTGGCGGCCGGATCATCGGCGGCGGTGTTTTATGCGCTGTCCACCATTACGACATCCATCCTGCAGGGCACCAACCATATGGCCGTTCCGGTGTTCCATTCGGCCGTGGCGCTGTGCGTCCATATAGTGGTGGTGGTGGCGCTGCTGTATGCGGGCCTGGGCATCTGGGCGCGGCTTATCGGAAACGTCATTTTTCCGTTGATTGTGTGCCTGCTGAACTGCCGCGCAGTATCCAGGCTGCTGCGCTACCGCTGGAATGTAGCGGCCATTTTTGTAATTCCGCTGCTGTGTGCGCTGATCATGGGCGCGGTGTGCTGGGGCGTGTATGCGCTGGTGCTGAAAGTGACCGGCGTAATGATCGCTGCGTTCGTGCTGGCCTTTGTCTGTGCGGTGGCGGTGTATGCCCTGGCGCTGCTCAAATCCCATTGTTTCTCCAAACGCGAGCTGCAGGAGCTGCCCATGGGCGGGAAAATCCTGCGCCTGGCCATCCGCCTGCATTTGTAACGGCGCGTATGATTTGCGTCCGTGCGGCGCAAACTGATCCTGATCAGAAGGGTTTTGCGAAAAAGGAGGTTTTTTCTATGAATACAACACTTGCGCAGCGGCAGCAGGCGTATGCCCGGCTGCTGCTGCAGGAAGGGCTGAACGTGCAGAAAGGGCAGCTGCTGGCCATCGACTGCCCGGTGGATCAGGCATGGTTCGCCCGGCTGTGCGCGGCGGCGGCGTACGATATGGGCTGCCGCGAGGTGGTCATGAACTGGAACGACGATGCGCTGACGCGGGAAAAGTATCTGCGCGCGGCGGATGAGGTATTCGATTCCGTGCATTCCTGGACGGCGGATTTTTTTGAGAAGGTGTCCGCCGAAGGCGGCGCCTGGCTGGCCATTCACGCGGCGGACCCGGAGAATCTCAAAGGCTGTGATCCAGACCGCATCCAGCGCGCGCAGATCGCTTCGGGCAAAGCCCTGGAGGGCTTCCGGCGGCGGGAAACCAATAATGAATTCCCCTGGTGCGTCTGCTCCGTGCCCACGGAGCGGTGGGCGCGGAAGGTGTTCCCGGAGCTGGAAACGGAGGCGGCTATGGAGAAGCTGTGGGAGGCGATTCTGCAGGCGGCTTATGTGGACGGCGGCGACGCCATTGCCAACTGGCGCGCTCACAGCGCGGAGCTGGCGCGCCGCACGGAGCGGCTCAACGCCTGCGCGTTCAGCACGCTGCACTATGAAACCGGCCTCGGCACTGATTTGACGGTGGAACTGCCCGAAGGCCATTTCTGGGCCGGCGGCGCGGAAACATGCGTCACCAGCGGCGTGCGGTTTTCTGCCAATATTCCCACGGAGGAAGTGTTCACCCTGCCGGTCAAAACCGGCGTCAACGGTGTGGTGTACGCGTCCCGGCCCCTGTCGCTGCAGGGGAATCTGATCGAAGGATTCGGCTTCGAGCTGAAGGAGGGGAAAATCGTCCGCGCCTTTGCCGAAAAAGGGGAAGAAGTGCTGCGCAATGCCATCGCCGTGGACGAGGGCGCATCCTATCTGGGTGAGGTGGCCCTGGTGCCCTGGGACTCGCCGATCTCCCAGTCCGGCGTGTTGTTCTACAATACGCTTTTCGATGAAAATGCGTCTTGCCATTTCGCGTTCGGCGAGGCTTATCCCTGCATCCGGGGCGCGGAACAAATGAGCCGTGCGGAGCTGGAAGCGCGGGGAATGAACACGTCCATTACCCATGTGGATTTTATGGTGGGAACCAGAGACCTGCGCATCACCGGCACCACTGCGGCCGGCGAGACCATGACCGTGTTTGAAAACGGCAATTTTGCCCTGTAAGGGGCTGTCCTGCCCGGATGCTTTGTCCGTCCGGGCAGGATGCAGGAAAGACGCGGCGGAAAAGTAAAAAAATTTGAAAAAAGTGTTGACATTTCTGCGCCGGTATTGTACTATAATAGAGCTGTTTGGAGAATTAGCTCAGTTGGCTAGAGCATTTGCTTGACGTGCAGGGGGTCACAGGTTCGAGTCCTGTATTCTCCACCAGTATTCGGGGATCTGCGCAATCGTGCGGGTCTCCGATCTTTTTTGCGCGAAGGTGGGGGACAGAAGTCCTCCACCTTTTTTTATGCCGAAGCTGCGACGCAGCCCCGGAGCAAGCGGCGGCCGAATGGCGCTTTGCAGGCTCGGCAAAGAAAAAAAGCAGCCCCTTCCCGGTTTACTCCGGGAAGGGGCTGCTTTCTTCTTTTTTTACAGGTAATTCAGCGGATTCACAGAAGTGCCGTATTTACGGATCTCGAAGTGGCAGTGGTTGCCGGTGGAATTTCCGGTGGAACCCATCTTGGCGATCTGCTGCCCTTTATAAACCTTGGTGCCCACGCTGACCAGGAGTTTGCTGTTGTGGCCGTAGTAAGTCTGATAGCCGTTTCCGTGGTCGATGATGACGAGATAGCCGTAGCCGCCCATCCAGCCGGCATAGGTCACGGTGCCGCCGTCGGCGGCTTTGATGGCCTGCCCGCGGGAACCGGCGATGTCGATGCCCTTGTGGTTGGTGGAGCCGATGCCGCCGGGGGACCGGCGCCCGCCGAAGGTGGAAGTCAGCCGTCCGCTGGTGGGCCAGGAGAAAGAACCGGAAGCCATGGTCTTGGGCCGCTCTTTGGTGCCCACGGCCACCACCCGGGTCACCGGCTCGGTAACGGTGACGGAGGAGAGCACATCGCGGCCGGTTTCCGTGCCGTCTAGGCGGGTGACATTGGCGGTGACATTGGCCACGCCGTCCACGCCTGCGGTGAGCACACGGCTTTCGCCCTGATACATGGAACTGTCGTCCACCCATTCGGTTTCATAGGGCACGGCGGACTGATATTCCACGCGCTCCACACTTTTCACACTCAAAAGCGGCACGGCGGCGCTGACGGTCAGTTCCTGATCGAGCCAGATCTTGTCGATGTCAAAGCCGGGATTCAGCGCCAGCAGTTCGCTGGAGGACATATCGTAACGGGCTGCGATCTCGGACCAGGTGTCGCCGGCCTGCACGGTGTAGATCACTTCCTCCTGGGATGTGGCGTCCAGCGCGTCCTCCACCGGAGCAAAACTGCGCTGCTCATCGGCGCTGATGATTTCGCGGCTGATGGAAATGGGGGAAGTGAATTCCACGGAAATGGTGTTTTCCGTGCGGTATTCGCTGAGTTTGGCCTTCAGCGCGTTTTCCAGCGCGCTTTCGCTGCCGCTGGCCACGGCCTGGCCGTTGACTTCCAGCACATAAGTGTAATTGACGATATTGTTGGCGTCACAAATTTTGTCCACCAGAGCCTCTTCGCTGATCAGCGCGTCGTTGGCGACGATCACGGGGTGTGTGGAAAGCGCTTCGTTTTCAAAATTGTAATCGTAGCCCAGGGCTTCGCTGGCGCTGGTGCGGACGAAAGCGCTGGCTTGCTGGAATACGTCCGGATTGGCCACAGCCCCCACATAAGTGCCGTTGACGCTTACGCCGGTGGCGAGCTGATGGTTCTGGGCGAAACTGACGCCGCCGAACACAGCCAGCGCCACCGCCAGATACAGGGCGGGGTGGGGACGGTATTCCTTGAGAAAGCGGCCCAGGGCGGCGGCGCGCTCTTTGCCGTAATAGCGCCACAGGCCGGGGATAAAGCTGGGGGCCGAGGTGATGGCGCTGCGCGCAAACAGCGCGGATTTTACAATCAGATTGTCAGACTCGGGTACTGCGCCGCTGGAAAGCGCGGCGGTTTCCACCTGTTCTGCCATAGATGAAATTCAACTCCAATCCTGTCCCGTCCGGCAGGCCGGACAAGGATACAGCCGCGCTTTAGCGCGGCAGACACGAAATAGTTACAAATCAGTTACAAAGGCAAGTTTACACGCTTTTTGCCGATTCGTCAAGTTTTTGTTCTGTAAATTTTCAAAACAAAAAATTTTTTTGTACTATTTCCGAATATTTATGGCGTTTTTTCTGCAAAAATGGGGGATATGATTTGTTTTTCTTTTGTTACGGTTTTGTATTTTTTCCGCTCTTGGAAGAGGGGAGAACGTTTGCGCCCCACATTTCTTTTTCTCTTGCGAGAGAAAAAGAAACGTGCCGATCTCCGCGCCAAGTGCCTCGCTTCGCTCGGTTGCGCTCCGAAACGCGCCTACGGGCGCAGGCCCGGCACAAAGAAAAAGAGCGCTGGGAGCGGCTTTCGTGAGGAAAGCTGCTCCTTTTTCGTTCGTGTCTATGTCTTGATAGCAGTACCTTAGTGCTATGCGGACTGGTTTTACCGCTTGCGCCGCTGCCGCTGACGGGGTGGGAGAATTGCTTTTTTACGTTGAAAAAGCGGCTTTCATTCCGAAAGCCGCTTGATATATTGCTCTAAAATGTATTCGATCTCTTTTGCCGCAGATCGCTTGTTCTTTTCAGCTTCTGCTTTGATTTGTTCCAGTAGTTCTGTATCGATACGCATTGTGAAACGCGTTTGATCCTCTCTGGTAAATGGGTCGTTCTTT
Organism: bacterium 210917-DFI.7.65; assembly: GCA_020555865.1. Taxonomy (GTDB): domain Bacteria; phylum Bacillota; class Clostridia; order Oscillospirales; family Oscillospiraceae; genus Pseudoscillospira. The sequence goes on from JAJCJJ010000003.1 coordinate 212,674, forward strand.
TTCATTGGACAGCCCCTCTTATGAATTCCAATTCGACTTCACGTTTCTGGTTAGATGCAATGAATCATTCTACATGGCTGCTGGAAAAGGTGAGCGCATGGAGTGTGAGCAGACTATAATTCGCCTGTCCGCCGGACTGAAAGAGCAGATCCAGCGGGAAGCGGACAGGTGGGAAATAAGCTTTAATGCATTGGTGGTTATTCTTTTCCAGAACTCTCCGGAGGTTGAATAGGCCCATGCTGATTTTCATAGTCGGCAATGTATTTGGATAGAGCATGCTCTATCTGCATATTCACTGACCGACGCTCAACGAACGCCAAATACCGGATCTTTTCATAAATATCTTCTGGTAAACGCAACATTGTGGGACGCTTTTCAGTCGCCATAATAAAATTCCTCCTGATTTCAGAGTGATTTCATTATGCGTTGATTGAAAAGGAAAATCAAGATTTCATATTGACATCACTGAAATCATATGATATCATCGGAATGGTTTCAGTGATATCACTTTGGGGGGACATGGAACATATTATGACGGGCGGAACGCCTGCGGACTTGCATAATATACTTTCCGTGCAGGCAAAAAACGATTTGATTTTTCACATTTTTTGGGACTGGACAGAGCGACAGAATCGGGAAATGGATGAGAATGATCCTGAAACCGACTTTATACACAGGGAACACAAAAGCAAATTAGGAGTTTATCATTATTTTGAAGAAGAACAGTAAAGACACCATATTAACGCCAAATGAAATAAGTCGCACAATATCTTAAAGGTGGTGTCAAAAAGGGGAGTTATTTATGAAAAAGCCATCCCAAAAAGTGGTATCGGTATTGTTGCCTATCGAGTTGTATGAAGAGATTGAGAAACTGGCCGAGTATACGCAGCGAAGTAAATCCGCCTATATCCGCCAAGTCCTCCGCATATACCTGCGGTATTATGCCGAGCATGCGGAGGAGGCGGAACGCGATCCTTTGATCGTCAAATGAGCAATGAAAAGGTGATGCCGGATGGCTACAAGCAAGCGGGTGTTCACATTGCGTCTATCGGAGGACGTGCTGGATAAAATCGGGAAACTGGCAACGAAGGAACACCGGTCTGTTACAAATTATATTGAGTTCGTGCTGCTGCAGTATTTGGAAACAAATGCTTCCAGTTCCGAACAGCAGAAAACGAACCCTTCCCGCACTCGTTAGCGTCAGCGGCGCAAGTGGTAAAACCAGTCCGCATAGCACCAAGGCACCCGTTTTCAGGACGTAGAGCACAAACGAAAAAGGAGCAGCTTTCGTCACAAAAGCCGCTCCCAGCGCTCTTTTTCTTTGTGCCGGGCCTGCGCCCGCAGGCGCGTTTCGGAGCGCAACCGAGCGAAGCGAGGCACTTGGCGCGGAGATCGGCACGTTTCTTTTTCTCTCGCAAGAGAAAAAGAAATGTGGGGCGCAAACGTTCCCCCCTCTTCCAAGAGGAGCAAAACCCCTCAGATCTCCCGGCGCCCCTCCAGGGCGCGCATCAGCGTAGCGTCGTCGGCAAACTCCAGGTGCCCGCCCACGGGGATGCCGTAGGCCAGGCGGGTGACCTTCACGCCGAAGGGCCGCAGCAGCCGGGCAATGTACATGGCTGTGGCTTCGCCTTCGGTGTCGGGGTTTGTGGCCATGATCACTTCTTTGATTTCCCCCTGTCCCACCCGGTCGAGCAGGGATTTAATCTGCAGATCGTCCGGTCCGATGTGGTTCATGGGGGAAATAACGCCGTGAAGCACATGATAGCGGCCGTTGAATTCCCGCGCGCGCTCAATGGCGATCACGTCCCGGGGATCGGCCACTACGCACACGATACTGGCGTCCCGTTTCTGGGAGGCGCAGATGGAGCACACGCCGCCGGCGGTCAGGTTCTGACAGATGGGGCAGCAGGTGACGTTCTGCTTGGCGTCCAGGATCGCCTGGGCGAATTCCTGGGCTTCGCTCTGGCTCAGGCCCAGCACATAAAAGGCCAGGCGCTGGGCGCTTTTGCCGCCGATGCCGGGAAGCTTGGCGAACTGCTCCACCAGTTTTTCTAAAGGTGCGGGAAAATATTCCATGGGATGTCGTCTCTCCTTTGGCCTTTGCCCTTGTTCAGGCGCCGCGCAGCGCTTCGATGCGCGCGGCGATATTTTCGGCTCCGTAGACCGCGCTGCCGGCCACCAGCACGTTGGCGCCGGCTTCGATGGCCGCCGGGGCGGTATCCGGGTCGATGCCGCCGTCCACTTCCAGTTCGCATTGCGGATTCATGGTGTCGATCAGGCCCCGAACAGCGCCCAGTTTTTTCATCTGGTCGGCCATGAATTTCTGGCCGCCGAAGCCCGGCTCCACCGTCATAACGAGGATCATTTCCACCTGGTTGATAAAGGGCAGCACCGCGGTGGCGGAGGTGCCGGGCTTGAGCACCACGCCGGCGCGCTTCCCCTTGACATGGATGCGGGAAAGGGCTTCCAGGATGTTTTCGCGGCTGTCCGCTTCCACGTGGCAGGTGACGATATCGGCGCCCGCGTCGCAGAACTGCTCCACATAGCGCACGGGACGGTCGATCATCAGGTGCACGTCCAAAGGCAGGCCGGTGACGGGGCGGATGGATTTCACCACCGGGATGCCGATGGAGATGTTCGGCACGAACAGGCCGTCCATCACGTCCACATGGACGTAATCTGCTGTGGCGATGCGCTCGATGTCGCGCTGCAGGTTGGCAAAATCCGCCGAGAGAATCGACGGTGCGATTTTAATGCTCATACTTTTCTGCGCTCCTTTTTTGTTTGTGATGCGGGGAGGAGGGGGAAACGGCGGCTCACCCGTAAATTGCTGTGGAATCCACCAGCTGAGCGTCGTATCCCTCGCTCTGCAGGGCCTTGAGGATGGCGGCCTTGTGCTCGTGGCCGAAGGCCTCCAGCGTCACCCGCAGTTCCACTTTGCTCAGGCGGTTGATGCTGACGAACTGGTTGTGCTCAAGTTTGATGATGTTGCCTTTCTGGTGGGCCACAATATCCGCCACATGCAGCAGCTCGCCGGGGCGGTCGGGCAGCATGACGGAGAAGGTGAACACACGGCCCCGGTTGATCAGGCCGTACTGCACCAGGCTGGCCATGGTGATCACGTCCATGTTGCCGCCGGAGAGGATGGAGACTACGTTTTTGCCCTTGCAGTCCAGATGCTTCAGGGCGGCCACGGTCAGCAGCCCCGCGTTTTCCACCACCATTTTGTGGTTCTCCATGATATCCAGGAAGGCGTCCACCAGCTCGTCGTCCTCAATGGCCAGAAATTCGTCCACGTTACTCTGGACGTAGGGGAACACCAGATCGCCCGGCGTGCGCACGGCCACGCCGTCGGCAATGGTGACGGCCGAGGGCAGCGTGACCACATGGCCTGCTTCCACGGAAGCTTTCATGGATGCCGCGCCGGTAGGCTCCACGCCGATCACCTTCACATTGGGGTTGAGGAGCTTGGCCAGGGTGGAGACGCCGGCGGCCAGTCCGCCGCCGCCGATGGGGACCAGGATCACATCCACATCCGGCAGGGATTGGAAAATTTCGTAGGCGATGGTGCCCTGGCCGCAGGCCACGTCCAGATCGTTGAAGGGCGGGATATAAGTGAGTCCCTGCTCCTGCGCCAGCTGCATGGCATAGTCCGCGGCGTCGTCGAACACGCCGCCGTGGAGGATCACCTCCGCGCCGTACTGCTTGGTGCGGTTCACCTTCATCAGCGGCGTGGTGGTGGGCATTACCACGGTGGCTTTCACGCCGGCCACCTTGGCGGCATAGGCCACGCCCTGGGCGTGGTTGCCGGCGGAGGCGGTGATGAGTCCCCGCGCTTTCTGCTCCTCGCTCAGCAGGCTGGTTTTATAGTACGCGCCGCGGATTTTGTACGCGCCGGTGACCTGCAGGTTTTCGGGCTTCAGATAGACTTCGTTGCCGCACAGGTCGGAAAAATAGGGACTGTGAACAAGTTCGGTATCGGAGATCACGCCCCGCAGCACGCCGCGGGCCTCCTTGAACTGGTCGAGTGTAAGCATGGTTAGGACCCTCTTCATATCGCAGAAATTCCGGCTGGGCCGGTGATGTGTCTAATGTTTAATATGATAGCAAACTGCAGGCAAATGTCAATGACCGCGCCGCACAAGCTGCATCATTTTAGCGACAAAAAAGAAACAAAGCGGCGACAAACTTTAAGTTCTCCTTAAGACTTGCGCAAGAATCCCTTGGAAGCATTGCAAAGACGCTCCGGCGCGCCTATGATGTGCTTACCGAAAGGATGTGAGCGCGATGCTGGACCTGATCCATGCGTTTAATCTGCTGCTGAGCGTTGCCGTTACGGCGGCGTTTGCCTATCAGGGAGCCTTTATGCTGGTGGGCTTTCTCAACCGCCGCCGGGCGGAACAATACGACGCACCGCCGGCGCGGGAGCTGCGGCGCTATGCTGCCCTGATTGCTGCGCGCAACGAAGAAGCGGTGATTGCAGAACTGATCGAGAGCCTGCGCGCGCAGGATTATCCGGCGGACAAACTGGATATTTTTGTGGTGGCGGACAACTGCACCGACGCCACTGCCGCTGTGGCCCGCCAGGCGGGTGCGCAGGTGTTTGAGCGGTTTGACACGGCCCGCGTGGGTAAGGGCTACGCCCTGGATTTCCTGTTCTGCCGCCTGCGGGAGGCGGGGCTGGAGCAGGATTACGCAGGCTACTTCGTCTTTGACGCGGACAATCTGGTGGACCGCGCTTTTGTGCGGCGTATGAACGATACTGCCTGCAGCGGCGATTTCGCCGCCGTCACCTGCTACCGCAACTCCAAAAACTACGGCGCCAACTGGATCAGCGCCGGCTATTCCCTGTGGTTTCTGCGGGAGGCGCGGTTCCTGAATTTCCCACGGATGCTTCTGGGTACCAGCTGCACGGTGTCTGGCACCGGATTTCTCATCTCGGCTGATGTTATCCGTGAAAACGGCGGCTGGCCGTTCCATCTGCTTACCGAGGATCTGCAGTTCTCCGCCGACTGCGCCGCAGACGGGAAGCGCATCGGCTATTGCGACAAGGCGGTGCTTTATGATGAACAGCCCACCACGTTCCGCCAGAGCTGGGATCAGCGCCTGCGCTGGACCAAGGGCTTTTACCAGGTGGCCTGGCGTTATGCGCCCAACCTGATCCGCGGCGTTGGCCGCGGGGGCAGGAAAGGCCTTTCCTGCTACGATGTATTGATGATCGTGGCGCCGGGCGCGCTGCTGACCGTTTCTCTGCTGCTGGTGAATCTGCTTGCGGCGGTGGTCTGTCTCACCCAGCCCGGCGAGCTGGCCGGCGCAGTGCTGCGGGCGGAACTGCTGTTCCTGGCGACGAATCTGGCGACTGGCTACTGCGGCTTCTCTGCGCTGGGCCTGATCACCGTGCTGTGCGAATGGAACCGCATCCGGGCCACGCGGGCGCAGAAACTGGGGTATGTGTTTACCTTCCCGCTGTTCATGATGACGTACATCCCTCTGGCTGTGGCAGCGCTGCGGCGCAAAGTGGAATGGAAGCCCATTGCGCACCACAGCGCGCGGCGCGGCGCTGCGCCGGTTTGTGCGCCGCGCCGGTCTTTGGGGGCTCTGGCAGTGGGGAAAATTGTGAAAAATTTTTGAACCTTTGGCAAATTGGATACCCTTTTTCCTTTTGATATGGTATAATATACATCAACATACGGATTCTGCAGGAACAGATGCAGACCGTCACAAAGAAAAAAGGAGTGTTTTACTATGCTGAACGAAAAAGTTGCCGCACTGTGCAATGAGCAGATCAACAAAGAATTTTATTCGGCCTATCTCTATCTTGATATTGCCAATTATTATGCCGATCAGGGACTGGATGGCTTTGCGAACTGGTACACCATCCAGGCGCAGGAGGAGCGCGACCATGCCATGCTGTTTTTGCAGTATCTGCAGAACAACGGCGAGAAGGTGACCCTGGAAGCCATTGCCAAGCCCGACAAGGAGTTCAGCTGCCACCGCTGTGCGCTGGAAGTGGGCTATGAGCACGAGCAGTATGTCACCAGCCTCATCAACACCATCTATGAGGCTGCTTATGCGGTCAAGGATTTCCGCACCATGCAGTTCCTGGACTGGTTCGTTAAGGAGCAGGGCGAGGAAGAGAAGAACGCCGACGACATGCTCAAGAAGTACGACCTGTACGGTTCCGATCCCAAGGGTCTGTATTCGCTCAACAGCGAGCTGGCTGCGCGGGTCTATACTGCGCCGTCGCTGACGCTTTGAGTCTTTGAAACAGGGGCTGCGGTCCCTCGCAGCCAATCGAAAAAACAAAAAGGAGCGCTCTGCAGAATGCAGGGCGCTCCTTTTGTAATGCGGGAAGCCGGATATCTGCGCGGTTTTGTGGTTCACAGCTCCCGTGACATGCGGGTTTCCAGAATGGGGCCCTGGATGGGCAGGGACATTTCAAAGCCGTCGGGGGTGAAGCCGAAGTGGCGATAGAAAGCGATGGCACGACGGTTGTCTTTGAGTACCCAAAGGGTTATGCGGTCGTAACCGGCGGTCTTGACCGATGTGAACAGCCGCCGCAGGACATAACTGCCGTACCCCTTCCCGGTTTCCGCGGTGCGGATGTAGAGGCTGGTCAGCTCCAGCGTGCCGGAGGGAAGATCTTCGTCCCGGGGGTAGCTGATGGTGACATAGCCGATGCTTTGGCCGTCGTCTTCGATCAGATAGGTGCGGCCGTCGCCGCGCAGCAGCACATTCATCCAATACAGGAAACGGCGTTCGAAGGTGTTGTGCTGGGCCATATAGGCGGGGGAAAAAATGGACTCATAGGCCTGCCAGCTGTCCACCTGGATGCGGGACAGCTCTGCGGCGTCGTCAACGCCGGCCTGACGCAGATCGATCATGGTTGGTCCTCCTTTTTGGTGTTGGAAGCTTCGTGAACCTCCAGGACTTTGCACAGCAGGGCCAGAATGAGGAACACCGTGGCCAGAACGATGCAGACAGCCGTTGCTGTATTATTTTGCAGCATTGCGCCGGAGAGAAAGCTGGCAAACAGCAGCATGGGCGCGAGAACAAAGGAAACTTTCCCCAGGGTACGCATGGCGCATGCCTCCTCAAATCACCTGGAACAGATAGAATTTCAAATAATTCGTTTCCGGAACGCCCCATAAAATGGGATGATCGGCGCACTGCTGGCGCGCTTCAATCTGCCGCAGCTGCACGCCGGCATCCGCGGCAGCGCTGCGGAGCATATTCAAAAACAAATCCTCGTATGCAAAGTGGGAACATGAGCAGGTGGCCAGATACCCGCCCCGGGGCAGCAGCTTCATGGCGCGGTAGTTGATTTCTTTATAGCCGGTCATGGCGTTGCGGATGGTTTTGCGGGATTTGGTGAAGGCCGGAGGGTCGAGAATGATAAAATCGTACTGTTTCGGCCCTTCCGCCAAGCGGGGCAGCAGATCGAACACGTTGGCGGCCTGAAAGTCCATGCGATGTTCCAGCCCGTTGCGCACTGCGTTTTCCCGGGCCAGGGCCACAGCGGCTTCGGAAACATCCACCGCTGTGACATGTTTGGCGCCGCCCAGCGCTGCGTTGAGGGCAAACGAACCGGTGTGGGTGAAGCAGTCCAGCACGGTTTTGCCCCGTGCCAGACGCGCCACCGCCCGGCGGTTGTATTTCTGGTCAAGGAAAAAGCCGGTTTTCTGGCCGTTTTCAAAATCCACTCGGTAGCGCACGCCGTTTTCCACAATCTCGGTGACCGTTTCCGCCGGCGGCGTTTCACCCGGCAGGGGGAACCAGCCCTTTCCTTCGGGAAGTCCTTCTTTTTCCCGCAGGCCCGCGTCGTTGCGTTCGTACACGCCGCGAATGGTCTGCCCGTCGGCGCGCAGAAGATCCACCAGGGCGGGCAGCAGCATGTCCTTGCGCTGCTCCATGCCGAGGGACAAAATCTGAACCACCAGAATATCGTTGAAGCGGTCCACGGTCAGGCCGGGGAAAGCGTCCGCCTCGCCGAAGATTACGCGGCAGCAGGAGAGATCCTCCGGCGACAGGACGCTTTTGCGATAATCCCAGGCATATTGCAGCCGCCGGCGCCAGAAAGCTTCATTGAAAGTGTCGTTGGCGTTGCGGGAAATCAGGCGGCCGCGGATTTTGCTGTGGCTGTTGTAAAAGGCGCTGCCCAGCCAGCGGCCTTTGGCGCTGAGTACATCTGCGATGGCGCCGTCGGCGATAGGCCCGCTCTGGGCGGTGATCTCTGCGTCGTAAACCCAGGGGTGGCCGCCCAGCAGAGCGCGTTCGCCCTTGGGCGTAATGGTGATTGTGGGGTAGGGCCGCTGTGCTTTCATGGCGTATCCTCCGCAGTTTTTCAAAAAGTAACGACAGTATAGCACACATTTTGCGGCCGCGCCATACAATGGGGTGAATCCATCGAAAAAATGCATTGTGAAAGGACGGTTCCTATGCCGATCATTTACTTAAGCCCTTCCACCCAGGAAAATAACTATTATGTTACCGGAGGGACGGAAGAATATTATATGAACCTGCTGGCGGATGCCATGGTGCCGTATCTGATTTCCAACGGTATCCAGTATGTGCGCAATACGCCGGACATGACCGCGGGCTCATCCATCCGCCAGGCAAACCGGGGCAATTACGACCTGTATCTGGCGCTGCACTCCAACGCCGCTGCCGAAGGGAATTACGGAGGCGCGCGGGGTATTATTGCGTTCTACTATCCCACCAGCACCGGCGGCAGGCGGGCGGCAGGTATTTTTGCCGATAATTTGAAAACCATTTATCCGCTGCCCAATCTGGTGCGTACCCAGGCCACCACGACGTTGGGAGAGGTGGCGCAGTCCCGCGCGCCGGCGGTGCTGTTGGAAATCGGCTATCACGACAATGCCGCCGACGCCCAGTGGATTTCAGAAAATCTGACTGCCATTGCCCAGAATCTGGTGCTGTCACTGACGGAATATTTTGGCGTGCCCTTCATCTGGCCGATGGACCCTGTGGATGGGGTAGTGCGCGTGGGCAGCGGCACGCTGAACCTGCGCGAACGGCCCGAACGGGGAGCGGCCATCGTTGCCTCCATGCCCAACGGTGCCGCTGTGCGCATCTACGGCGCCTGGCAGGGCTGGTATGTGGTGCATTACGGCGAATACGTGGGTTATGCCGCGGCGGAATTTATCCGCACATGACCCGGTATTTTGGTGTGAACAGGCTCCGAAATGGGGGGCAGACCTATGGGGTTGCCGGGAAAAACGGCGCGGCGGGCCGTGTGCTGCCCGGCGCCTGAGGACACAGACGGTGCTTTCCGTCTTGACAGATGCGGCCTGCCGTATTAAAATCATAAAGGATTATTATCGGACCTGTAAGGGGTTACAGGCCCTGATTGTTTTCTGACACTGACACCGGCTGCGCCATGCAGGGCATTGTTTTGTCCGTGGGGGGCAGTCTGTGCAGGAATGTTTATCGGATTTAGGAGGAAGAAATGGGCGACATTGGTATGACGACGATCGTGGTTGCGGTCGTGGTTGCAGTCGTAGCGCTCATTATTGGCTCCCTTCTCGGTTGGAACCGCAGAAAGTCTGTTGCAGAAAAGGAAATCTCCAGTGCGGAGGAAGAAGCGACTCGCATTATCAACGAAGCCATCAAAGGCGCTGAAAATAAGAAGCGCGAAGCGATGGTGGAAGCCAAGGAGGACATTCTCAAGCAGCGCAGCGAATATGAGAAGGAAGTGAAAGAGCGCCGGGCGGACCTGCAGAAGCAGGAGCGCCGGCTGCAGCAAAAAGAGGAAAATCTCGACCGCAAAACCGATGCGATCGAGAAGAAGGAAGAACTGCTGACCCAGAAGCATGCACAGCTGGACGAGGAAAAGGAAGAGATCCAGTCCATCAAGCGCAGCCAGACGGAACTGCTCGAACGCATTTCCGGCCTGACTGCCGACGAGGCCAAGGCTTACCTCATCTCCCAGGTGGAGGCTGAGGTGACCCACGAGGCCGCCATGAAGATCAAAGAAATTGAGACCCGAGCCAAAGACGAGGCGGACGCCAAGGCGAAAGAGATTATCGCCACAGCCATCCAGCGCTGTGCTGCTGATCAGGTTTCTGAAATCACCGTCAGTGTGGTACCCCTGCCCAATGACGAGATGAAGGGCCGCATCATCGGCCGCGAAGGCCGCAACATCCGTACGCTTGAAACCATGACCGGCGTCGATCTCATCATCGACGACACGCCGGAAGCCATTACGGTGTCCTGCTTCGAGCCGGTGCGCCGCGAGATTGCCCGCCTGGCACTGGAAAAGCTGATTGCCGACGGCCGCATTCATCCCACCCGCATTGAGGAAATGGTGGAGAAAGCCAAACGTGAAGTGGATGCCGTTATCAAATCCGAAGGCGAGCGCGCCACCTTTGAAACCGGCGTGCGCGGGCTGCACCCGGAGCTGGTGAAAATGCTGGGCCGCCTGCATTACCGTACCAGCTACGGCCAGAATGTGCTGCGCCACTCCATTGAGGTGTCTCAGCTGGCGGGCATGATGGCCGCGGAGCTGGGGGCTGACGTACAGGCTGCCAAGCGCGCGGGCCTGCTGCACGATCTGGGCAAGAGTGTGGATCACGAAATGGAAGGCTCTCATGTGGCTCTGGGCGTGGAGTTTGCGCGGAAGTACCGCGAGCGCGAGGACATTATTCACGCGATCCAGGCTCACCACGGCGATGTGGAGCCGCGGACGCTGGTGGCCTGCCTGGTGCAGGCGGCGGACGCAATCAGCGCGGCCCGTCCCGGCGCCCGGCGCGAAAATCTGGAGAACTATATCAAGCGCCTGGAACAGCTGGAGACCATTGCCGGCAGCTTCAAGGGCGTGGAGAAATCCTATGCCATCCAGGCTGGCCGCGAGATCCGCGTGATGGTCAAGCCTGAGGAAGTTTCCGAGGATGAAATGGTTCTTTTGGCTCGTGATCTGGCGAAAAAGATCGAAGAGGAAATGGAATATCCCGGACAGATTAAAGTCAACGTGCTGCGGGAAACCAAGGCGATCGAATACGCAAAATGATGTGAAAAGGGGGGACGTCAGTCCCCCCTTTGCCCGTGCGGGGCTGTGCTGCTTTCCTTTGGCTGCTGCGGGCCGGAAGCGGAAATCAACGACTGGGAGGAACGGTATGGAATTTCGGGTGCTGGCGATCGGAGATGTGGTGGGCGAGAATGGACTGGATCTTCTCGTGCGCCGGCTGCGGCCGCTGAAGCGGGAAAAACAGGTGGATTTCACTGTGGTCAACGGGGAAAATGCCGCGGGCCTGGGGCTGTTTCCCGCTCAGGCAGAGGAAATCTTTGATGCGGGGGCCGATGTGATCACATTGGGTAATCATACGTTTGACAAACATCAGATCCGCCCTATGCTGGAAGAAAACCGCTATCTGCTGCGACCGGCCAACTATACGGCCCGTGCGCCGGGCCGCGGCACGGGGTATTACGATATGGGCCGCTGCAGCGTCCGCGTCATCAGCCTGCAGGGCCGGGTCAATCTGAATTACAACTGCGACAATCCCTTTACGGCGGCGGACCGTATTTTGAAAGAAGCGGAGCGGGCTACGTTTACGCTGGTCGATTTTCATGCCGAGGCCACCAGTGAGAAGCTGGCCATGGGCTATTATTTGGACGGCCGCATTTCGGCCCTGTGGGGCACCCATACGCATGTTCAGACGGCGGATGAGCAGATTCTGCCCCGGGGTACCGGGTATCTCACCGATGCGGGCATGACCGGACCGGTGCACTCTGTGATCGGCATGCCGGCGGAGCAGTCCATTGAAGGTTTTCTTGGCGGCCTGCGAGGCCGCCACACTGTGGCCGGCGGAGCGTGTGCGCTGCACGGTGTGCTGTTCACACTCGAGAGCGGTACGGGGCTGTGCACGGCGGTGGAGCGGATCCGTGTGGCAGACGCCGGATAAAAGGGCGGATATCGGTTCTGTGCGGTCGGGGTGGAAACGGCTGAATGGAGCCTTGCGCGGGTATTTTGTGCGCAGAAGAACGGGAGGTGCAGTATGGTCAAGATTTTACATGCGGCGGATTTTCATCTGGACAGCCCCTTTGCCGGCCTTACGTCGGAACAGGCTCGTGCGCGCCGGCGGGAAGGGCGGGAGAATATCGCCCGCCTGGCCAATTATGCCAATGCGGGCCATGTGGATCTGGTACTTCTGGCCGGCGACTTGTTCGACAGCGGCGAGATCTACCGCCAAACGGCCGAAACCCTGGCTAAGGCGCTGGGTACAGTGGAAGGACGGGTGTTTATCGCTCCCGGCAATCACGACTATTGGGACGAAAAAGGGCCTTACGCGCAGGTGAACTGGCCGGAGAACGTCCATATTTTTAAAAGCGACGCCCTGGAGGCGGTGGAGCTGCCGGAGCTGAACTGCGTAGTGCATGGTGCGGCGTTCACGGCGCCGGAGTGCACGGACAATCTGTTCGGCGGCTTCCGGGCTGAGGAAGATGGGCGCATCCATATTATGGTGCTCCACGGCGATCTGGATGGAAATGCCCATCGCTACAACTCCTTTTCCAAAGCAGAAGTGGCCGAAAGCGGGCTTGATTATCTGGCTCTGGGCCATGTGCATGCCTTCAGCGGAATCAACCGGCTCTGGCGCACCACATGGGCGTATCCAGGCTGCCCGGAAGGCCGGGGTTTTGACGAGTGCGGCCGCCGCGGCATACTGGTGGGCACGGTAGACAAAGGGGAGGCGGACGTCCATTTCGTCAGCTTTGCCCGGCGCAAATATGAAATCCGAACCGTGGATGTGACGGGACGGGAGGCGTTGGAGGCGCTGGAGACGCAGCTGCCTCCAGGCGGAACGGCGGCAGATCTGTACCGCGTGGTGTTCACTGGGGAAACTGCGGCGGGGGTAGATCTGGAAGCTGTCCGCGCGGTGGCTGCAGAGCGTTTTTACCATCTGGAACTGCGGGATGAGACGCGCTTGACGCGGGACCTGTGGCAGCGCGCCGGGGAAGAATCCCTGACAGGGCTGTTCTTACGCGGTCTTCTGCGCCGCAGGGAAGCGGCGGCGGATGAAGCGGAACGCCTCCGGATCGACCGGGCCGCACGGTTTGGCCTGGCCGCATTGGAAAAACGGGAATTATGATTATATATATTTTTATATCAAAAAAGCGAAGCAGCTGTAAGCTGCTTCGCTTTTTTTCGTGTGTCAGTCTTCAAATAATTTGGAAACGGGAACGTCCAGCACCCGGGCGATCTTGAAAAGCGTTTCCATGGACACACCGCATGGATTGGTTGGGCCTTCCACTTTGGCGATAAAAGACCAGGATCGTCCGATTTTTTCGGCAAAGTCCTCCTGGGTGATTCCCTTCAATTTTCGGTAGTACTGAACCTTCAACCCGAATTTGATGTATTCCTGTTCAAATTCTGTTTTCATAATACACCTCTTGTCATAGGGTAGCATGATTAGGTTGAAATTCTTATATCGTTGTATTATTATTTATAGCACTATAATGATATAATATGGCAGTAACAGTGGTATTATGCAACAATCGTCCCGTGAATCGGAGCGGTAGAGGTGTGCAGAGAGGTGCGGGGGTGTATGCTGGAGGAATTTGCTTGGCGCGTATATAACGCTATGCTGGGCCGGGCGGTGCGGGGCATGCGCGGTGTGAAACCAATGGACAAAAGATGGATCCAGTGTGCGGAAGAATCCCGCCGCGCGCTGCTGAAACGCTATCCTGCGGCTGGGGAAGCAGAGCTGCGGGAGTTTTGTGCCGCCGCCGGGCGCTTTGGCCAGATCACCGGCGGGGCGATGTTTCTGCAGGGCTATACGCTGGCTCGTATTCCACCGGAACTGCTGCCGGCGCTGACGGGGGAGCGCAATGTGTATCGATGCGCCGGTGCCATTTACAGCGCTCTGGTGACGCAGCCTGGCGGCAGAGAGCGCTTTCTGTTCCTGTGTGAACTGCAGGGGGCGCGGGTGGAGTGTTTGCAGGAACTGGCGCGGATGCAGGAGGCGATGGAACATCTGGCTGGCCGGCTGCGGGTCGGAGAGGGCGATCCATGGCTGGACGCCCTTTTGCGCATGCATCTGCGGCTATATATCCATGCGGCCCGGACGATGTATGAATATGGGGTGCAGTTTTCGCGATTCAATCTGTAAAAGGACGTTTTCCCTGATCCGGCAAGCCCCTCTCTTGACAAGTTTTTTCCGATGTCATACAATAAGCAGGCTACCATCCATTAGCAGGTATACCATTTAATATATATGTGAGGAATGAGAATTATGGCGAAAGATCAAAGACAGGTGGAGTCCATCACGAATATGGACGAGGACTTTACGCAATGGTACACCGACGTGTGTACCAAGGCGGAGCTGATAGATTATACTTCTGTCAAGGGTATGTTTATCTACCGCCCTTATGGCTACGCCATCTGGGAAAATATCCAGCATGAGCTGGACCGCCGCTTTAAGGAAACCGGCCATGAGAATGTGTATCTGCCTGTGCTGATCCCTGAGAGCCTGCTGCAAAAAGAGAAGGATCACGTGGAGGGCTTTGCCCCCGAATGCGCCTGGGTGACCATGGGCGGAAGCGACAAGCTGGAAGATCGCCTGTGCGTGCGCCCCACGTCGGAAACGCTGTTCTGTGAGCACTATAAGAATATTATTCACTCCTGGCGCGACCTGCCCAAGCTTTACAATCAGTGGTGCTCTGTATTGCGCTGGGAGAAGACCAGCCGTCCTTTCCTGCGCCATCGCGAGTTTTTGTGGCAGGAAGGTCATACCATGCACGCCACTGCTGAGGAAGCCCGGGAGGAAACCCAGCGGATGCTGAATGTTTATGCCGATTTCCTGGAAAATGTGTTGGCCATGCCTGTGGTGAAAGGGCAGAAGACGGACAAGGAAAAATTCAACGGCGCCGAGGAAACGTACACGGTGGAGTGCATGATGCACGACAAAAAGGCGCTGCAGTCCGGCACCAGCCATTTCTTCGGCGACGGGTTTGCCAAAGCCTTTGATATCACATTCACCGGAAAGGACAACCAGCTCCACCATCCCTTCCAGACCAGCTGGGGCGTTTCCACCCGGATGATCGGCGGCATCATCATGACCCACGGCGACAACAACGGACTGGTGCTGCCGCCCCGGATTGCGCCCATTCAGGTGGTGGTGATCCCTGTGGCTCAGCATAAGCCGGGCGTGCTGGATGCCGCCGCAGATCTGACGGCGCGTCTGAAGGCGGCGGGTATCCGCGTGAAGATGGACGCTTCCGAGCAGTCTCCCGGCTGGAAATTTGCTGAATATGAAATGAAGGGTGTGCCGCTGCGCCTGGAGATTGGACCCAAGGATATCGAAAAAGCGCAGTGCGTTATCGCCCGCCGGGACAACGGCGAAAAGACCTTTGTGGCGCTCAGCGATTTGGAGAGCGCTGTGCCCGCGCTGCTGGATCAGGTGCACGATGGCTTGTATGCCAAAGCGCGGGAAAACCTGGAAAATCACACCTATGCAGCGGCCACACTGGAGGAGGCCAAGGCCATTCAGGAAGAAAAGGGCGGCTTTGTCAAGACCATGTGGTGCGGCGACCTGGCCTGTGAAATGGCTATGAAGGAGAAAGCGGGCATGACCAGCCGCTGCATCCCCTTTGCCCAGGAGCATTTGGGGGATGTCTGCCCGGTCTGCGGTAAGCCGGCCGTAAAGATGGTCTATTGGGGCGTGGCTTATTAAAAATGGAATAAAAAATTCCCCGACCATTTTGGTCGGGGAATTTTTTTCGGCAGTGCGCTCTGTGAGCGGTCAAACTGGGGCGAAGGGCGGCAGTATACTGGCAAAAGAAGGGGGGCTTAATCCCGGTCGGCTTC
Organism: bacterium 210917-DFI.7.65; assembly: GCA_020555865.1. GTDB lineage: Bacteria > Bacillota > Clostridia > Oscillospirales > Oscillospiraceae > Pseudoscillospira. Next base: position 228,497 of record JAJCJJ010000003.1, read on the forward strand.
CCAGTCTACAATCGCGCCGGTCACCGCGTCAATCTCGAATTCGTACTCCATGGCGCCGCTGCGCAGTTCGCCTTCGTACAGCGCCCGGCCGTCATCCAGCTCCAGTTTGAACTCGCTGTAGACGCCGGTGGTGCCGGCAGCTTTCTCCACGATCTGTTTGGCCTTTGCTTCACCAATGTAGTCGCTGGATGTGGCGGGAGTGCGGCGTTCAGTGTCATAGTCGAAACTGAGAACCTTGCCGTTGGCTGCGTCGACCTTGTAATCGTATTCCTTGTTTCCGGCAAAGAACTCCACGTCATACACCCGCATGCCGTCATCATAGTCCTGCTCGGCAGAAAGGAAAAGGGTATCCGCAGCTTTTACACCGGCATGGCTGAGCGCGATGGACTTGGCTTTTTCCGTGCCGATGTCGGTATTGGACTGCTGAACGGTATCGGCGGCATACCGGTCGATATCGTAGTCAAAACTAAGGATCTTGCCGCTGGAAGCGTCGATTTCATAGTCATACTCCTGGTTGCCGGCATAGAACTCCACTTCGTATTCCATCCGGCCGTGCTCATAATCCTGCTGGACGATGATCCAGGACACCTGAGAGGCGCCTATGCCGGCGTGCTGCAGGGCGATTTCTTTGGCTTTGCTCTCGCCGATGGAAGAGACGGCGGAGCGCTGCGCCTGGTTTTGGGAAGCGGCTGCGTTTGCTGCCATCGTGGGTACGAGCAGGGCGCTGGTCATCAATACGGCTGCCGTGCAGGCGGCCAGGGGCTTTGCAACGATTTTCTTCATCATGTTTTTATCCTCCGTCAAGTTGTTTTTCAGCAATTTTCAGGGGGTGTTTGCTGTTCATTGATATAACGCGGGGCGGGGGCGTTTTATTGCATCGTGCAAAAAATTTTTTTCCTTTTTTCGAAACGCCGGGCTTTTCCGATCGATCAGAATGACAGATTTTTGCAGAAGATGGTCTGTCCGTGCCGGCTGCGGGGCGGGGAGGGGCGAAGGGCTGCTTGCTGATCCCGAATAGGCGCGGCGTTATGACGGAGACGGACGGAAATGAAACGCAGTGTTTTGGGTAAAATAACCACAAAAGGCGTGGGCTGGAAAAAATCGGCGTTTCCACTGAAAAATAAGAGAAAAGATTGTAAAATAAATCGAAAAATTGCTTGACATTTTTTTGAAGGTCTTGTATTATAGTAAGGCACGCAACGGGGGGATGATACGCCCGGCTGCGCTGCAAATGCGATGAAGCAGGAGATTGCGGGCCTGGCCCGGTAACTTCTGCGGAGTATGTCCGAAAATCGGGCGGCTGAGAAAACTGTATGGCGTAGATCGCTGCGCATGTCAGGAAACCGGCCGGATTACTGCGCCGGTTTTTCTTATGACGCAGAATGATACGCACGGATAAGCGTACAGAACTTTTCTCGCCGTACGAAGAGGTACAAACGCATCACTTCGTATGTTTTATCAAGGAGGAAAAACAAAAATGGCAGATACCGCAAAGAACATGATCCGTATTCGCCTGAAGGCTTACGATCACCAGGTCATTGACCAGAGCGCAGAGAAGATCGTGGAAACTGCAAAGCGCACCGGCGCTACCGTTTCCGGTCCCATCCCGCTGCCCACCAAGAAAGAGGTCGTCACCATCCTGCGCGCCGTCCACAAATATAAGGACAGCCGCGAGCAGTTTGAGCGCCGCACCCACAAGAGACTGATCGATATCACCAAGTCCACCCCCAAGACCGTTGAGGCCCTGATGGCTCTCGAACTGCCCGCCGGTGTGGACATCGAGATCAAGCTCTGATTTTAAATTGCTTGTACCCAAGCCTGTTTACCATATGCAATATGTGCAAAACGGGCGGGTCATGTCGGCGGAGCAATGGCGCGTGCCCAATGCGCAGCCAACTACGTCGACCAATAACCTTTAAGGAGGAACATACATGAAAGCAATCATCGGCAAAAAAGTTGGTATGTCTCAGATCTTCGACGCCAACGGCCAGGTGATCCCGGTAACCGTGATCGAAGCCGGACCCTGCGTTGTTTCCCAGAAGAAGACCGCCGAGAAGGACGGCTACGAGGCAATCCAGCTGGGCTATGAGGACGTTCCCGAGCGGAAGCTGTCCAAGCCCGAACAGGGCCATCTTCAGAAGGCAGGCGTTGCCCCGAAGAAGCACCTGAAGGAATTCAAGCTCGACAACTACGCCGAGCTGAACATCGGCGACATCATCAAGGCCGACACTTTCGCAGAAGGCGATCACGTGGACGTGACCGGCATCAGCAAAGGTAAGGGCTACGCCGGCGTTATCAAGCGCTGGAATGCACAGCGCACTCCCATGTCCCACGGCGGCGGCCCTGTCCATCGTCATGCCGGTTCCATGGGCGCTTGCTCCACTCCCTCCCGCATCTTCAAGGGCAAGATCGGCGCAGGTCACCTGGGTGTTGAGCAGGTTACCGTGCAGAACCTGGACGTGGTTAAGGTCGATCCCGATCTGAACATGATCGTTGTCCGCGGCGCGATCCCCGGTCCCAAGGGCGGCCTGGTGTATATCCACTCCACCGTCAAGACCATCCGCGTCAAGAACACCGATGTGTCCATCAGCAACAACCCGCAGAAGGCTTCCGGTCGTAACCCGCAGAAGGCCTCCGCAAGAAACAAGTAAGAGAGGGGTGCTGAAATAAATGTCTACGATCAAAGTACTGAACATGTCCGGCGCAGAAGTCGGCACTGTGGAACTGAGCGACGGCATCTTCGGCATCGAGCCGAACCAGGCCGTTGTGCATGAAGTGGTGAAGAACCACCTGGCAAACCGCAGACAGGGCACCCAGAGCGCCCTGACCCGCGCCGAAGTTTCCGGCGGCGGCAAAAAGCCCTGGCGTCAGAAGGGTACCGGCCACGCCCGTCAGGGCAGCACCCGTGCGCCCCAGTGGACCCACGGCGGCATTGTGTTTGCCCCCAAGCCCCGCGACTACAGCTACAATGTGAACAAGAAGATTAAGCGCCTGGCGCTCAAATCCGTTCTGTCCGCCAAGGCGGCTGAGGGCAAGATCATCGTGGTGGATTCCATTGCCATGGACGCGCCCAAGACCCGTGAGTTTGCTGCGTTCCTGAACGCGGTCAAAGCGGAGGACAAGGCTTATATTGTAATGCCGGAAGTGGCGGCCAATGTGGTCAAGTCCGCGCGCAATATCCCCGGCATTGTCACCACCACCGCAACCATCCTGAGCGTCTATGACATCCTGAACGCCAAGACGCTGATCCTGGACAAGGCTGCGCTGGCCACCATCGAGGAGGTGTTCGCGTAATGACCAACCTGTATGACGTGATCGTGCGCCCGGTTATCACCGAGCGCTCCATGGCTACCACGGAAGCCAAGAAGTACACGTTTGAAGTTCTGCCCGGCGCCAACAAGGCTGAGGTCAAGAAGGCTGTGGAGCAGATTTTCGGCGTTAAAGTCGCCTCTGTCAACACGATCAATGTGCATCCCAAGGCCAAGCGCCTGGGCGCCGCCCGTCCCGGCCAGACCAAGGCCTGGAAGAAAGCTATCGTGCAGCTGACCGAGGACTCCAAGGCCATCGAATTCTTCGAAGGCATGGTGTAAGAGACCGAATCTAAAGAAGGAGTGTAACGCACATGTCGATCAAAACTTATAAGCCGACGACGCCTTCCAGAAGACACATGACGGTCTCCGGATTCGACGGCATCGATAAAAAGGCAAAGCCGGAGCGCAGCCTGACCGAGACGCTTAAGAAGAGCGCCGGCCGCAACAGCTACGGCAGAATCACCGTCCGCCACCGCGGCGGCGGCAACAAGGTCAAGTACCGCATCATCGATTTCAAGCGCGACAAGCTGGACATGGAAGCCACGGTGGAGCGCCTGGAGTACGATCCCAACCGCAGCGCGTTCATCGCCCTCGTTCAGTACGAGGATGGCGAGAAGAGATATATCCTGGCGCCCGATGGCCTGAAAGCCGGCGACAAGGTCATCTCTTCTGCCGAGGCTGATATCAAGCCCGGCAACTGCCTGCCCATTGAGAAGATCCCTGTGGGTACCATCATCCACAACATTGAGCTGTATCCCGGCAACGGCGCCCAGCTGGTGCGCAGCGCCGGTACTGCGGCTCAGCTGATGGCGAAAGAAGGCAAGGACGCTCAGGTCCGCATGCCTTCCGGCGAAGTGCGCATCGTCCGCACCAACTGCAAAGCCACCATCGGCCAGGTCGGCAACCTGGATCACGAGAACATCCAGATTGGTAAGGCCGGCCGTAAGCGTCACATGGGTTGGAGACCCACTGTCCGTGGTTCCGTTATGAACCCCTGCGACCACCCCCACGGCGGCGGCGAGGGCAAGGCGCCCATCGGCCGCAGCGGCCCTGTGACGCCCTGGGGCAAGCCTGCGCTGGGTTACAAGACCCGCAAGGGCAAGAACCCCACCAACAAGTTTATCGTCAAGCGCCGCAACGCTAAGTGATAAGGAGGCTAACGAAATATGAGCAGAAGTATTAAAAAAGGCCCCTTCGTTGCCCCTGAGCTGCTGAAGCGGGTTGAAGAAATGAATAAGACCGGCGAGAAGAAGGTCCTGAAGACCTGGAGCCGCAGCTCCACCATCTTCCCCTCCTTCGTCGGCCACACCTTTGCCGTGCATGACGGCAGAAAGCACGTTCCCGTCTATGTCACCGAAGACATGGTCGGCCACAAACTGGGCGAATTCGCACCGACCCGCACTTTCCGCGGCCACGTTGCGAAGAGCACCGGCACGAAGTAAGGAGGATGCAGAAAATGGACGCAAGAGCTGAAGCGAAATTTATCCGCATCTCTCCCCGCAAGGTTCAGATCGTCTGCGACCTGATCCGCGGCCGGGATGCCCAGACCGCTATGGCCATTTTGATGGCCACCCCCAAGGCTGCCTCCGAGCCTTTGGCCAAGCTGCTGAAGAGCGCCTGCGCAAACGCAGAGAACAACTTCAGCATGGATCCTGAGAAGCTGTATGTTTCCAAGGTCTACGCCGCGCCCGGACCCATTCTCAAGAGAATGCGCCCGGTGTCCAAGGGCAGAGCCTACCGTATCAACAAGAGAACCTCTCACATCACCCTCGTGGTGAGCGAGAAGGAATAAGCGAGGAGGAAGTTTATGGGACAGAAAGTCAATCCCCACGGTCTTCGCGTGGGCGTCATCAAAGACTGGGATTCTCGCTGGTATGCAAGCAATGAAAAAGTCGGTGATCTTCTGGTCGAGGACAAGAAGATCCGCGACTATCTGAAAAAGAGCCTGTATTCCGCCGGTGTCCCCAAGATCGAGATCGAGCGCAGCAACGATGTTGTCACCGTTTATCTGCACTGCGCCCGTCCCGGCATTGTCATCGGCAAGGGCGGCGCGGAAGTGGAAAAGATCCGTCTGAGCCTGGAGAAGCTGATTGGCAAGAAGGTTAAGCTGAGCATTGTGGAAGTCCGCAACCCGGACATGGATGCGCAGCTGGTGGCTGAGAACATTGCCCAGCAGCTGGAGAAGCGCATCTCCCACCGCCGCGCTATGAAGAACGCCATGGGCCGCGCCATGCGCGCCGGCGCCAAGGGCATCAAGTGCTGCTGCTCCGGCCGTTTGGGCGGCCGCGAGATTGCCGGTGTGGAGCATTATCACGACGGCACCATTCCGCTGCAGACCATCCGTGCCGATATCGATTATGGTTTTGCAGAAGCGGCCACCACTTTCGGCCGCATCGGCGTCAAGGTTTGGATCTACAAGGGAGAAGTCCTGAGCCAGACCCTGCGCACCACCCCCCGCACGATGGATACCACGAAGCCCTATCAGGAGCGTCGTGACCGTCGTCCCCGCCGTGACGGCGATCGCCGGGGTGGCAACAGAGGCGGCTTCAACCGCGACAACCGCGGCCAGGGCGGCTTCAACCGCAATGGCAACGGCGGCCGTACCGGCGGCAACTTCAACAGAGGCCCCCGTCCGGCAGCCAATAAAACGACCGAAGGAGGCGCACAGTAATGCTTCTGCCCAAGAGAGTGAAATACCGCAGAGTTCACCGCGGCCGTATGACCGGCAAGGCCACCAGAGGCAACAAGGTCACCTACGGTGAATATGGCCTGGTGGCGCTGGAACCGGCGTGGATCACCAGCAATCAGATCGAGGCCGCTCGTGTGGCCATGACCCGTTACACCAAGCGCGGCGGTCAGGTGTGGATCAAGATCTTCCCCGACAAGCCCGTGACCCAGAAGCCCGCTGAAACCCGTATGGGTTCCGGTAAAGGCTCCCCCGAATACTGGGTGGCCGTGGTGAAGCCCGGCCGCGTGATGTTCGAGATTGCCGGCGTCAGCGAGGAAACCGCCCGTGAAGCCCTGCGCCTGGCCAGCTATAAGCTGCCCATCAAGAGCAAGATTGTCAAGCGCGAGGAACTGGAATCTCAGGAAGTTGGTGAATAAGGATGAAGGCAAGTGAAGTACGTGCAATGAGCACCGCAGAGCTGAATGAAAAGCTCTCTGGTCTGAAAAAGGACCTGTTTTATCTTCGTATGCAGCACGCAACCAACCAGCTGGACAATCCGCAGAAGATCGCGGACACCAAGCGTGACATTGCCAGAGTCAAAACCGTGTTGCGTGAGCAGGAGCTTAAAGCTGCTCCTGACAAGCAGTGAAGAAGGAGGTAAAAGAACATGAGTGAAGTGAGAACTACCTCCCGCAAGACCCGCGTGGGCAAGGTTGTGTCCAACAAGATGGATAAGACCATCGTGGTCGCCATCGAGGACCGCGTGCAGCATCCGCTGTACAAGAAGATCATGGGCCGCACCTACAAGCTCAAGGCCCACGACGCGCTGAATGAATGCAATATCGGCGATAAAGTTAAGGTCATGGAAACCAGACCTCTGTCCAAGGACAAGAGATGGCGTCTGGTCGAGATCATTGAAAAAGCGAAGTAAGGAGGTGCCGGAATATGATTCAGCAGGAAAGCTACCTGAAGGTTGCCGACAACACCGGCGCCAAGGAAATCAAATGCATCCGCGTTCTGGGCGGATCCAAGCGTAAATACGGCAACATCGGCGATGTGATTGTGGCTTCTGTCCGCAAGAGCACGCCCGGTGGCACCGTGAAGAAGGGCGAGGTCGTCAAGGCCGTCATCGTCCGCAGCGTTAAGGGCGTCCGCCGCAGCGACGGCACCTATGTCCGCTTCGACGAGAACGCCGCCGTCCTGATCAAGGACGACAAAAACCCCAGAGGAACCCGTATCTTTGGGCCTGTGGCTCGCGAGCTGCGCGACAAGGATTACATGAAGATCCTGTCCCTGGCGCCGGAAGTAATTTAAGGGGGACACTGAGATGGCTAATATGAAAATCAAGAAGGGCGATACCGTAGTCGTCCTGTCCGGTAAGGACAAGGGCAAGCAGGGTAAGGTCCAGGTCGTGATCCCTTCCGACCGCAAGGTCGTTGTTGAGGGCGTCAATATCGTGACCTGCCATACCAAGCCCCGCCGTCAGGGTGAAACCGGCGGCATCGTCAAGAGAGAAGCCGCGATCTATGCGAGCAAGGTGCAGGTTGTCTGCCCCAAGTGCTCCAAGGCTACCCGCGTTGCCTACAAGATCGAGGACGGCAAGAAGAGCCGCGTCTGCAAGCACTGCGGCGCAGCACTGTAAAGGAGGGTTTGACACATGGCTAGATTAAAGACACAGTATCAGCAGGAAGTCGCCCCCGCTCTGATGAAGAAATTCGATTATAAGAGCGTGATGCAGGTGCCCCGCATCGACAAGATTGTCGTGAACGTGGGCTGCGGTGAAGCGCGCGAGAATGCAAAGGTGCTCGATGCGGTTGTCAGCGACCTGTCCACTATCACCGGTCAGCATGCCGTGATCACCAAGGCAAAGAAGAGCGTTGCAAACTTTAAGGTCCGTGAAGGCATGCCTGTGGGCGCTAAGGTGACGCTGCGCGGTGAGAAGATGTGGGAGTTCCTGGACCGCCTGTTCAATGTGGCCCTGCCCCGCGTCCGCGACTTCCGCGGCATCAACCCCAACTCCTTCGACGGCCGCGGCAACTATGCGCTGGGTATCAAGGAGCAGCTGATCTTCCCCGAGATCGAGTATGATAAGATCGACAAGATCCGCGGCATGGATATCATCATCTGCACCACTGCCAAGACCGACGAAGAAGCCCGCGAGCTGCTGAGCCTGATCGGCGCTCCGTTCCAGAGATAAGGGAGGAAACACTGATGGCGAAAAAGTCTATGATCCTGAAGCAGCAGGCTCCGGCCAAGTATTCCACCCGTAAGTACAACCGCTGCAAGGTCTGCGGCCGCCCCCACGCGTATCTGCGCGATTATGGTCTGTGCCGTATCTGCTTCCGCGAGATGGCTTACAAGGGCGAAATCCCCGGCGTGCGCAAGGCCAGCTGGTAAAAGCACTGATTCTGCCGGGCGGCGCAGGGTTTTTGCCCTGGTCCGCCCAGGCTTGATCGGTTCCGCAGACTGCCGTGTGCAAGACAGCAACTGCGGAAGAATAAAAAGGATGGCGAAAGGTCTCCGGTAATTGCCAAATTAGCGGTGATACCTCGCCGCCTGAACAGGCCCAACGGGTCTGTAACTCTAAATTAGGAGGATAACACAATGCACATCACTGATCCTATTGCGGATATGCTGACCCGCATCCGCAACGCGAACAACGCGAAGCACGAAACCGTGGATGTTCCCGCTTCCAACATGAAGAAGGCGATTGCACAGATTCTGCTGGACGAGGGTTACATCAAAAACTATCAGATCGTTGACGATGGTACGCAGGGCGTGATCCATATCACCCTGAAGTACAACCCCGGCAAGGAGAAGGTTATCACCGGCCTGCGCCGCGTGTCCAAGCCCGGCCTGCGCGTCTATGTGGGCGCCGACGAGCTGCCCTCCGTCCTGCGCGGCCTGGGTATTGCCATCGTCTCCACGTCCAAGGGCGTTATGACCGACAAGAAAGCCCGCGCGGCTCATGTCGGCGGCGAAGTCCTGGCATTTGTTTGGTAAGGGAGGTAATCGGATATGTCAAGAATTGGTAGAATGCCCATTACCGTTCCCGCAGGCGTCGAAGTGAAAATCGGCGAAGGCAACGTGGTCACGGTCAAGGGCCCCAAGGGCGAGTTGACCGCTGCGCTGCATCCGGCCATGATCCTTGAGCAGGAAGACGCTCAGATTCTGGTCAAGCGCCCCGATGACGAGCCGCAGAACCGTGCACTGCACGGCCTGACCCGTACGCTGCTGCACAACATGGTGGAGGGCGTTGAGAAGGGCTTCAGCAAAACGCTGGAAGTCAACGGCGTCGGCTACAGAGTGGAAAAGAAAGGCAGCGACCTGGTCATGAACCTGGGATTCTCGCATCAGGTGGTCATGCCTGAAGTGCCGGGCATCACGATCGACGTTCCCAACCCGAACCAGATCGTTATCTCGGGCCCCGATAAGCAGAAGGTGGGCCAGTTTGCGGCAGAAGTCCGCGAAAAGCGTCCCCCGGAGCCGTATAAGGGCAAGGGTATCAAATATTCCGACGAGGTCATCCGCCGCAAGGTTGGTAAGACCGGTGCGAAGAAGTAAGGAGGTGTGCCAAAATGGTTAAAAGACCCGATACGAATGCACAGCGTTTGAAGCGCCATAAGAGAGTGCGCGCGAAGATCTCCGGCACGCCCGAGAGACCTCGCCTGAACGTGTTCCGTTCCAAGCAGAACATCTATGCGCAGATCATCGACGACGTCAACGGCGTGACCCTGGTCAGCGCTTCTTCCCTGGAGAAGGATTTCGAAGGCTTCGGCGGCAACATTGAGGCCGCTCACAAGGTCGGCAAGACTGTCGCTGAGCGTGCCAAGGCCAAGGGAATCGACACCGTGGTGTTCGACCGCGGCGGTTACCTGTATCACGGCCGTGTGAAGAGCCTGGCTGAAGGCGCCCGCGAGGGCGGCCTGGAATTCTAAACGGGAGGAGGAACACTACAATGGCAAGATTTGAAAGAGAACAAAGCGAATATATCGAAAAAGTCGTCTACCTCAACCGTGTTTCCAAGACCGTCAAAGGCGGCCGCGTGATGAAGTTTTCCGCGCTGATGGTGGTCGGCGACGGTAAGGGTAAGGTCGGCTACGGCCTGGGCAAGGCTGCTGAAGTGCCCGAAGCCATCCGCAAGGGCATCGAAGACGCCAAGAAGAATATGGTCACCATCAATACCTCCGGCACGACCATTCCTCATGAGGTCATCGGCGAGTTCAGCGCCGGCCGCGTGATGATGAAGCCCGCCGCACCCGGTACCGGTATCATTGCCGGCGGTCCCGTTCGTGCCGTGATGGAAGCGGCCGGCATCAAGGACATCCGTGCAAAGTGCCTGCGCTCCAACAACCCCGCAAATGTGGTTGCAGCGACCTTCGCCGGCCTGAAGTCTCTGAGAGGCCCCGAGGCGGTTGCCAAGATCCGCGGCAAGAGCGTGGAAGAAATTCTGGGTTAAGGAGGGGCGAACAATGGCAAATCTGAAAATTGAGCTCGTCAAGAGCGTCAACGGCAGACTGAAAAAGCACATTGCAACTGCCAACTCCATGGGCCTGCGCCGGATCGGCGACATTTCCGTGCAGCCCGACAATGCACAGACCCGCGGCAAGATCGCCCAGATCGGCTATCTGCTGCAGGTTACCGAGGAAAAGTAAGGAGGTGCAAGCGAAATGAAACTTCACGAACTGAGTCCTGCTGAGGGTTCCGTCAGCAAGGCATACCGTAAGGGCCGCGGCGAAGGCAGCGGCAACGGCAAGACCGCAGGCCGCGGCCAGAAGGGCCAGAAAGCCCGCAGCGGCGGCGGCGTCCGCCCCGGCTTTGAGGGCGGCCAGATGCCTCTGGCACGCCGTATCCCCAAGCGCGGCTTCAACAATATTTTCGCTAAGCCCTATGAAATCATCAATCTGAATGCGCTTAACGCATTTGAGGACGGCGAGACGGTTAACGCCGAAGCTCTGATCAAAAAGGGTATCCTGCACCAGTGCAAATATGGTTTCAAAGTGCTGGGCAATGGCAGCGTGACCAAGAAGGTGACCGTCCAGGCTGCTGCCTTCTCCGCATCCGCCAAGCAGGCAATTGAAGCGGCGGGAGGAAAGGCCGAGGTGATGTAAGGGTGATCCAGACAATTCGCAAAGCCTGGAACATTCCGGAGCTTCGTAAAAAGATCGTCTTTACACTCCTGATCCTGCTGATTTACCGTATTGGTAACGCGATCCCGGTTCCTTATGTGGACGTGGGTGCTCTGTCTGAGTACCTCAACTCCATGAAAACCACGGTGCTGGGTCTGTACAACGTGATGTCCGGCGGCGCCTTTGCCGACGCCACGGTGTTCGCGCTGAGCATCCAGCCCTATATCAACGCATCCATCATCATTCAGCTGCTGACTGTGGCCATCCCTGCGCTGGAGCGCATGGCCCGGGAGGAAGGTGAGGAAGGCCGCAAGAAAATCGCCAGTATCACCCGTTATACCACGGTGGGTATCGGCCTGATTCAGGGCTTTGCCTACTATATGCTGATGCGCAACCAGTATAATATCCTGACCAACGACAGCATCGCCGCTGCGTTCGTGATCATCGTCACCTTCGTGGCCGGTTCTGCGTTCATCATGTGGCTGGGCGAGCAGATTACGGAATTCGGTATCGGCAATGGTATCTCCATCATCCTGTTTGCCTCCATCATTTCCCGCATCCCCGCCGGTATCGGCACGATGTACAGCAACCGCGAGGTGCTGGGCGTGCCTGGTATCGTGGGCATTCTGGTGGGTCTGCTGGCGCTGATCGTTCTGATCACGCACGTTTACAACGCCGAGCGCCGTATTCCCGTGCAGTATGCCAAGCGTCAGGTGGGCCGCAAGATGTACGGTGGCCAGAGTACAACGCTGCCCGTGAAGGTCAACATGTCCGGTGTGCTGCCCATCATTTTTGCGCAGTCCATCGCCATGCTGCCGGCTACCATTGCCGCGTTCCTGCCTGCTCCGCAGGAAGGCAGCTTCTGGTATGGTTTCATCCAGGCCATCGACACCAAGTCGGTGCTGTATATGCTGGCTTACTTCCTGATGATCATTGGCTTCAGCTATTTCTATGCGACCATTCAGTTCAATCCCACCGAGATCGCCAACAACCTCAAGCGCAACGGCGGCTTTATCCCCGGCTTCCGTCCGGGCAAGCCGACGGCGGATTTCATCGCCAAGGTGCTCTCCCGTATTACGCTGTTTGGTGCGATCTATCTGGGCATTGTGGCAATCGCTCCGCTGGTTGCCAGTAAGTTCATCAGCATTTCGGGTCTCGCCATCGGCGGCACCTCCGTCATCATCGTTGTCGGCGTTGCGCTGGAAACGATCAAGGCGCTGGAAAACCAGATGCTGGCCCGCCAGTACAAGGGTTTCCTTGAATAAGAAGGTGTGAAGAACATGATGAATCTGATCATGTTAGGTGCGCCCGGTGCAGGTAAAGGCACCCAGGCGGCCATCCTGAACCAGAAGCTGGGTATCCCCACGATTTCTACAGGCAATATCCTGCGTGCCGCCGTTAAGGACGGGACGCCGATCGGATTAAAGGCCAAGGAATATATGGATCACGGCCACCTGGTTCCGGACGAGGTCATCATTGGCATCATTAACGAACGTCTGCAGGCGGAAGACTGCAAAAAGGGCTATATCCTTGACGGTGTGCCCCGGACCATTGCCCAGGCCGAAGCGCTGGACAAGGCCGGCATCGTTTTTGACGCTGTGATCAACCTGGAGATCTCCGACGAGGAGATCCTGCAGCGGATGAGCGGCCGCCGTGTCTGCGAGAAGTGTGGCGCCAGTTACCACGTTGTGGCGATCCCGCCCAAGGTGGAAGGTGTATGCGACGTCTGCGGCGGCGCGCTGGTTCAGCGTGCTGACGATGCGCCCAAGACCGTGGCGTCCCGTCTGGAGGTTTATCACCGCGAGACGGAGCCGCTGAAGGAATATTACGCCCAAAAGGGCAACCTGAAAGAGATCTTCAACCAGCCGACGGTGGAAGGCACGACCCAGAAGATTCTGGAAGCGTTGGGGCAGAACGTATGATTACACTGAAATCGCCCCATGAGATCGAGGCCATGCGCCGCGCTGGCAGATTGACCTCGGCTGCGCGTGCCTTGGCGGGCGCCATGATCCGGCCCGGTGTGACGACACAGGAGATCGACCGGGCGGTACACGATTTTATCTGTGCACAGGGCGCGGTCCCGTCGTTTTTGAACTACAATGGGTTTCCCGCCAGCGTTTGTGCATCGGTGAACGATGAAGTGATTCACGGCATTCCCGGAAAGCGGGTGCTGCAGGAGGGCGATATCGTCAGCATTGATGTAGGCGCGTTCCTCAGCGGCTATCACGGCGACTGCTGCGCCACGTTCCCCTGCGGGAAGATTTCCGAAGAGGCCCGGCGCCTGATCGATGTAACACAGCAAAGCTTTTTTGAAGGCATTGCCAAGGCCACCGAAGGGCACCGCTTGGGCGACATTTCCGCCGCCATCCAACAGTATGTGGAGGACAACGGCTTCTCCATCGTGCGAGAATATGTGGGCCACGGCATCGGTACCAAGATGCACGAGTCCCCGGAGATCCCCAACTATGGCCTTCCCGGCCGCGGCCCGCGCCTGCTGCGCGGCATGACGCTGGCCATCGAACCGATGGTCAACGCAGGCGGCGCTGCCATTCAGGTCCTGCCGGACGGATGGACGGTGAAAACTCAGGACGGAAAATGGGCGGCGCATTATGAAAATACAATCTGCATCACCGACGGAAAGCCGGAGATTCTGACCGCGCTGGACGCCAGCTGGGAAGAGTACGGATGGAAACTGTAATGGGATCAGCAGATCTGCGCGCTCAGGCGCACCTGAGCGCGCAGGAAAAAACAGGAACGGCACAACACGTTCCGCAACATGCCCCGCGCAGCGGGGAAGGTTATCTTGACCAGGAGGGATACGCTTGGCAAAAGACGACATGATCGAAGTAGAAGGCGTGGTTCTCGAATCGTTGCCGAATACGACGTTCCAGGTGGATATCGGGAACGGACACACGATTTTGGCGCACATATCCGGAAAGCTCCGGATGAATTTTATCAGGATTCTGCCCGGTGATAAGGTTACGGTGGAGATGTCTCCCTACGACCTGACTCGTGGTCGGATTACCTGGCGAAGCAAGTAACAGGAGGTTTATTGACATGAAAGTAAGACCGTCCGTTAAGCCCATGTGCGAAAAGTGCAAGGTTATTCGCCGCAAAGGTCGCGTGATGGTGATCTGCGAAAACCCCAAGCATAAGCAGAGACAGGGCTAACTAATTATTGGAGGTGCTTAAAAAGTATGGCACGTATTGCCGGCATTGACCTGCCCAAGGAGAAGCGAGTCGAGATCGGACTCACTTACATCTATGGTATTGGCAGAAAGAGCGCAAATGACATTCTTGCGCAGACAGGCATCAACCCCGACACCCGCGTGAAGGACCTGACCGACGAGGAAGAGGCCAAGCTGCGCGAGGCGATCGATAAGGGCTATATGGTGGAGGGCGACCTGCGCCGCAACAATGCCCTGGATATTAAGCGTTTGATTGAGATTGGCTGCTACCGCGGCACCCGCCACCGCAAGGGCCTGCCCGTGCGCGGCCAGCGCAGCAAGACCAACGCCCGCACCCGCAAGGGTCCCAAGAAGACCATTGCCAACAAGAAGAAGTAAGGAGGGAGATTCAGAATGGCTAACGTAAAGAAGACTGTGCGCCGCAAGCGCGAAAAGAAGAACGTACCCGCCGGTGCGGTCCACATCCGTTCTTCCTTCAATAACACTATGGTCACCGTTACCGATCAGCAGGGCAACGCCCTGTCCTGGGCTTCCTCCGGCGGCCTCGGTTTCCGCGGCAGCAAGAAGTCCACTCCGTTCGCAGCCCAGACCGCTGCCGAAACCGCAGCAAAGGCCGCCATGGAGTATGGTCTGAAGTCCGTTGAAGTATACGTCAAGGGTCCCGGCGCCGGCCGCGAAGCAGCCATCCGCGCGCTGCAGGCAGTGGGTCTGGAGGTCACCATGATCAAGGATGTCACCCCCATCCCCCACAACGGCTGCCGTCCCCCGAAGAGACGCCGCGTCTAATCGGAAATAAGGAGGATATTGAAATATGGCTAAGAATATGCAGCCGATCGCGAAGCGCTGCAAGGCTTTGGGCATTTCTCCTACCGTCATGGGTTATTCCAAGAAGGAGACCAACCGCAATCCCGGCGGCCAGATGAGAAAGAAGCAGAGCGAGTATGCACAGCAGCTGAACGAAAAGCAGAAGGTCAAGTTCGTTTACGGCATCATGGAGAAGCAGTTCCGCGGCTACTATGAGAAGGCCGAGAAGATGGCCGGCAAGACCGGCGAGAACCTGCTCGTGACCATTGAGCGCCGTCTGGATAACGTGGTGTACCGTCTGGGCTTTGCCATGACCCGCCGTGAGGCCCGTCAGCTGGTGAGCCATGCACATTTCACCGTCAACGGCAAGAAGGTCAACATCCCTTCTTATCTCGTCAAGCCCGGTGATGTGATCGAAGTGAAGGAAAGCAGCCGCGCCTCTTCCAAGTTCAAGAGACTGGTGGGCGAGGATGCCATCCAGGTTACCGTTCCTCAGTGGCTGGATCGTGAAAAGAACGCACTGAAAGGCACCGTTGTGAAGATGCCTGAGCGCGGCGATATCGATATGCCCATTGAGGAGCACCTCATCGTCGAGTTGTACTCCAAGTAATAGAGGTTTTACCCTCAGTATGTACGATTCACACGAACGCCGCAGCGCGAAATGCGCTGCATGAGGAGGAGGGGTAACTGATGATTGAAATCGAAAAGCCGCAGATCGAGTGCATTGAAACTCCCAGCGATGTGGCTTACGGCAAGTATGTCGTGGAGCCGCTGGAGCGCGGCTACGGCACGACCCTGGGCAATGCGCTGCGCCGCATCCTGCTCTCGTCTTTGCCCGGCACCGCTGCCACCAGCATTAAAATTGCCGGTATCCAGCATGAATTTTCCACCATCCCCGGTGTGAAGGAGGACGTGACGGACATCGTCCTGAACGTTAAAGGCATTGTGGCCAAAATCCACAGCGAGGGCATGAAAACCGTTTATATTGAAGCGGTGGGTCCCTGTGAAGTGACTGCCGGCGACATCAAGAGCGACGGCGATGTGGAAGTGCTGAACCCGGATCTGCATATTGCGACTTTGGGCGAGGGCGCCACGCTGAACATGGAGATCACCATGAACCACGGCCGCGGCTATGTGTCCGCCGACCGCAACAAGACGCCCCAGGCGGTGATCGGCGTGATCCCCGTCGACTCGATCTACACCCCCGTGCACAAGGTCAACTACACGGTGGAAAACACCCGTGTGGGCAACATGACCGACTTCGACAAGCTGACACTGGAAGTTTGGACGGACGGCACCATCACTGCGCGGGACGCGGTCTCTCTGGCGGCAAAGATCCTGTGCGATCATTTTGCCCTGTTCACCGACCTTTCTGAAACTGTGGGCAGAAGCTCCACCGTGGTGGAAAAGACGGAGACCCAGCGGGACAAGGTGCTGGAACTGACGATTGAAGAGCTGGACCTGAGCGTGCGCAGCTTCAACTGCCTCAAGCGCGCCAACATCAACACCGTCGCCGACCTGATTTCCAAGACCGAGGACGATATGATGAAGGTCCGCAACCTGGGCCGCAAGTCCCTGGAGGAAGTCATCAACAAGCTGGCCATGATGGGCCTGAGCCTGGCGGATGACGACAACAACTAAGCCGGCCATCCGTTGATGGCCAACACAATTCCTACACAAGGAGGAGAAGATACATGCCCGGAACCCGTAAGCTCGGCAAGACCACTGCCCAGCGCAAGGCCATGCTGCGCCAGCAGGTGACCGATTTCCTGGACAAGGGAAAGATGGAAACCACGCTGATGCGCTGCAAGGAAGTTGCGCCGCTGGCAGAGAAGATGATTACCCTCGGCAAGAAGAACGACCTGGCCGCCTATCGTCAGGCCATGAGCTTCATTACCAGAGAAGACGTCGTCAAGAAGCTGTTTAAGGAAATTGCTCCCAGCTATGCTGAACGTCACGGCGGCTACACCCGCATCACCCGCACCGGCGTGCGCCGCGGCGATGCCAGCGAAACCGCTCTGATTGAACTGGTAAAGTAAATTTCGATTTGCTTTGAATGGTGGGAAAGCGGCCCGGTCCGCCGGTACCATTGACCGCCTGGGCGGTCAGGCAATTCAACCCAATGTATGGCTTTTATGGGCGCGGGGGTTCCCCCGCCCTATAAAAGGCCCCTTTTGTATGGCATTCCGGCCGGAACATACAAAAGGGGCTTTTTTTTGCGCTGATTAGAAATCCCCGGAAGGCTTCTGCCTTCCGGGGATCCGTTTATGGTTCTTTTTTCCGGCCGTACTGCAGGCCGTAGGCGTACATTTCCTCCGAGCAGGCCTGACACATGCCCAGCTGGGCGCAGTAAAATTCGGAAACGTCATCTTCGTCCCAGTGGGCGTCGGGCAGCTCGCACAGATCTTCCTGCGCCTCCAGCAGATCGGCATGGAGCCGGCGGCAGGGCAGGGCTTCCTCATGGAGCAGATCGGCAAAGGGCGGGATATAGTCCAGCTGGCGTTCGTTGGACAGGAAAGAGAGGGAAAGCAGGCCGCAGTCTTCATAGCTGGACACGCCCACAGTTTCGCGCAGATAAGACAGGGGGAGCCTGGAAACGCGGACGCCCTGTCGGAAAAGCGTCAGGCCGCACTGCTCCCACCAGGCGCGGCCGATGGAAAGGGCGTGCTCCAGGGCGGCGAGGCTCTCCGGCCCCCGTGGAGAGAGGGCGTCCTGGATTTCGCGCAGTTCCGCCTGAAACGTCCAGATGGTATGCTCCGGCTGCTGGGCAAAGGGCGTGACGCCTTCCACGGGAGCATCGCTGGTGCTCCATAAAGTTTTATATAGGTTTTTGATATACGATTCCGGACAATTCATAATTTTTGTTCCTTTATGTAGATTGATGTAAGAGCTGTATATGCTGTAGAGTTAATGATGCATCAGTAATAATGGTAAAAATTATTGCTATCCTATGAATGATAAAATATAAAGGATAGCAAGGTTATACAATGATGGATAAAGATGCAGCGTATGGTCAAATTATCGCAGACAGAATCCAAGCGCTCTGCAAACGGCGCGGATGGTCGATCAACGCGCTTGCTAATATGAGCGGCCTGAGTCAGGCTACAGTGGATAGTATTTTACATGGAAGATCCCAAAATC
Source organism: bacterium 210917-DFI.7.65 (assembly GCA_020555865.1). GTDB lineage: Bacteria > Bacillota > Clostridia > Oscillospirales > Oscillospiraceae > Pseudoscillospira. Next base: position 246,738 of record JAJCJJ010000003.1, read on the forward strand.
CAAAACTTCAAACCATACACAAAATTGCGATTACGTTTAATATGACACTTTCTGAATTTTTGGACTTCCCGGAATTAAACGATTTTGATTTTGAGGGTGAATAAAATTTTTTGTTACTACTTTTAATATAAAGTGATGTCACTCGCATGTCAAGTGAATGTATCAATTTAGTGAAAATTTTACTATAATTGTAGCATGATTGTGAGGGAGGACGTTGCAAGGTGGCCACAAACAAGCGAGTATTTACTCTACGTTTGCCAGATGAAGTGTTGGAGAAGATTGGCATGCTGGCAACACAGCAACATCGGTCGGTTACCAATTATATCGAATTTGTATTGCTTCAGCATCTGGAAGAAGTAGAACGGGAACATGGAAGCATCAATATAGATTCAAAAGATTAAAGCGAAGCGTCTGAAAGACGCTTCGCTTTTCTGGATTCTGACCTGTTGACATTTGGGAGGTTCTGCACTATACTAAATATAGAAAAAGGGTGCTGCCGGACAAACGGTTTGTCCCCCACATGTTACAAGAAGTAACCGCTAGTTGTGGAAGGCAGGCGGTTACTTCGTTTTATTGGCCTGAAGAAACAGGGCAATAATGCCAATGACTAGAATTCCAGTCTGAATCAGATCAGAATATGTAACCATAGGACAGCCCCCCTTTCGTAAAGAACGGGGAACAAGAAGTGCCCCCCGTTGATGCGGGGGAACAAACCGCTTGCCGTTTATCGGCAGCACCGCGTTCAGCATACCACATGGTTTGACAAAATGCAAGAAGCGAATGCCGAACCGTGTCGGAAAACGGTTTGTCCCCCCACATGTTACAAGAAGTAACCGCTGGTTTTGGACGACGGGCGGTTACTTCGTTTTATTGGCCTGAACTAATAGGTTGCTCCGGTACAAGGCGCGCAGTGCGAAAAGCACTGCGCGCCTTTTTATTTACAACGCTGTGCAGCGTTACGTTTCTGCCGGCCCGGTTTCCGGGAAATCCAGAACCATAACGCGCTCGCCTTTGGTATCGTAGTCGCCGTTGAAAGAAAACCCGGCCTGCCGGTACAAATGAATGGCCGCGGCGTTGTCGCCGTATACGCTCAGGTAGACCCGGCGGCAGGGGTACTCCTGCCGAAGCCGTTCCAGCAGAGCGGCAATGGCCGCTTTGGCATAGCCCCGGCCCTGAAAGGCCTTGTCAATCAGCAGGCGGTCAAACCAGAGCTGGCCCTCGCCCAAAAAGGGAAGGTAACCGTACATGGCAAAACCCACCAGCTCCGTGCCGTCGTAAATGCCCACCGGCCGCCAGAAATCAGATGCGTCGGCCTCGCGCAGGCATTCCGCCGGGCTTTCGATAAAACCGGCCTGCTCCGGCAAGAGCGCCAGACGTTCCACGGCTCCGCGGTTTTTCGCAGTTACTGTTTCAAAATGTAAACACATTCTTTCGCCTCACATTTCCTGTTTGTATTGTGTCCTATAAAAAAGCCAAACGAAACAAGAGCCGGGCACGGCCTGCGCGCCTTGTCCGTACGCAGACAGGGCAACCGGGCGGGACAGTTGTTTCATTTGGCTTTTGCGCTTACGTTCGCAAAACAGATAGCACTATTATAATGCGCTTCCCCGCTTTTGTCAAAGAGGAAGGCGGAAAGGTGCGGCGCACTCTTGCGGCTTTTGGCGAATGGGAGTATAATTTTCCATGAACTGCCGTACGCCGCGCAACAAGACTCCGGCGCGGCGTGCAGAAATCACGGGAGATTTGCGTATGAAACTGACCGCACAGCAGGTGGCGGGCAATACCTGGTGCATTGTCCAGCCGCGGGCTATGGTGCCGTATTATCAACTGAATGAGCGGGAGATTATCCTGCTGGACAGCGGCTGCATGCTCCACGGGGAGTTGGAGGAATGGCTGGAGGGGCAGGGGCTGCGCGTGCGCGCAATCCTCAACACCCATGACCACTGGGATCATGTGGCGGCCAACGCGGCGCTGCAGCAGCGGCAGGGAAGCCGGATCTATCTGCCCCGGCTGGAAGCGGCGGCCCACGCTTCGCCGCTGGCGTTCAAAGCGGGGCACGAAAACGGGAACTACCGGGCGGTGGAAGCTTTCTGGCAGAAGTTCCCTTATGCGGTGGACGAGGAGATCGGCCTGGAGGACGGGCCGCTGGAGGTGTGCGGCGCAGTGTTCGACGTGATCCACACGCCGGGGCACTCCGTGGACCATGTGGCGTTCCGCACACCGGACGACGTGCTCTATGTGGGAGATACTCTGATGTCGGGGCGGCTGCTGCGGCAGGCCAAGCTCAGCTATGCCCTGAGCCACGAGGTGGATTTGGACAGCAAGGAGAAGCTGCGGCGCTACCATTGCGCGGCCTATATTCTGGCCCATGGCAGCATCGAGCAGGATCTGGAAGAGCTGATCGACGAGAACCTCCGCTATATCCGCCGGCGCGCCGAAACGGTGTGGCGGAGCATTGAAAAGCCCATGTCTATGGAGCAGATCATCCGCGCGGTGTGGAAAAGGCTTGGCCTGCACGCCGACGCATATTATTACCGGACGCTGGAAACGGGAAATATGATTCGATCCCTGGTGCAGCTGCTGTGCAGCGAGGGACGGCTGGAGCATCGATTTGAGGACGGCGTGGAGCATTTTAACCGCGCCGGCACATGGGAGGCATAACATAATGGAATGGAATCTGGTGAAGGGGAGCACGTACACGGTGGATGTGACGGCGGGCACGCTGCTGTTTTATAAAACGGGGGAGCACGAGGGCGTCCTGGTGGACACCGGCTATGCCAAAGAGGACCGGGAACCGCTGATCCGTTTTTTTGAGGAAACCGGCGTGCGGCCCATCGGCATCATCGTCAGCCATACGCATTACGACCATGCGGGCAATGCGGAGCATCTCAAGTACCGCTATAAATGCCCGATTCTGGCCAGCCTGGCCGAAGCGGGCACGGCGGTCAGCGAAATGGCCTACCGCGGGGCCTACCCCGCTATGACGCCCAAGGAGATCGACGATATGATGGCTGGACAGTGTTACCGGGCCGACCAGATCGTGATGCCCGGCGAGCGGGTGAAGATCTTCTGCGGCGTGCCCTTCGGCGTTTTGCCCCTGTATGGCCATACGCCGGGACAGATCGGCATTATCACCCCGGACAAGGTGGCGTATCTGGCCGACGTACTGATGAGCGAAACGGTGATGCGCGGGGCAAAGATGCCCTCGGCCGTGTGCCGCGCCGACGACCTGAAGGCCAAGGCGAGCCTGCGCGCGCTGCGCTGCGACGCCTATGTGTTGGCGCACCGGGGCGTTTACAGCGAAATCAGCGATTTGATTGAAAAAAATATCGCCTATATTCTGGATCGGGCAGAGCTGGTGTACGATTGCCTGCAGGGGGAGATGTCCGAGGAGGAATGGGTGCGCGCGGTGTACCGGCGCCTGGAAATGCACAGTACAAAAGCGTTTAAATGCGCGGTGTGCGAGCGCAACATGCGCTCGTTCATCGATTATCTGGCCGACGGCGGCCGGGTCGTGATCGAGCGGCGGGAGGGCGTTTGCTGGTATCATCAAAACACGCAATAAACACCGCCGCCGGGCTCATCCGGCGGCAGAGGAAAACAAAGGACTTTTTATAGATTGAAAAAATTAAACATGAGACCGGTTGCCGGGAAATATATGGAGCAGTACAACGCGCTGCTGCGCTATGTGTTCCAGGTGACAGAGCAGGAATTAACCTCCATTGGCTGGGAGGAAAAGGAGATCATCCGGGCCAAATTTCCCACCATGGAAAAAGCGGATGTGCTGGGATGGTTCGACGGGGACAACCTGGTTTCCCAGGTGGCGGTATACCCCATGCAGGTGCGGATTTTTGGCCGGACCTATCGCATGGGCGGGCTGACCGGCGTGGGCACCTATCCGGAGTATTCCAACATGGGCCTGATGCACCGGCTGCTGGAGCAGGCATTGCGGAACATGCAGAAAAAGGGACAGCATATCTGTTATCTTTATCCCTATTCCATCCCTTATTACCGCCGGAAAGGCTGGGAAATTGTCTCGGATAAGATTACCTATGAAATCAAGCAGCATCAGCTGCCCCGCCCCTGCCCGGTGGCGGGTGACGTGCGGCGGGTTAAAACCGAGGGGCCGGAGCTGAAGCATGCCTATGAGCGGTATGCTCTGCGCACGCATGGCGCTGTTTTGCGCGACGAGCTGGCCTGGAACGAATATTGGCTGTGGGATTCGGACGATATGATGGCGGCGGTGTACTACAATCCCGACGGCGAGCCGGACGGCGCTGTCATTTACTGGATTGCCAATGAGGTTTTCCATATTAAAGACATGATTTTTCAGGACGAAAACGCCCGGACGGGGCTGTGGAATTTCGTTTCCGCCCACTTTTCCATGATCCATCTGGTGAAAGGTGATATCTACACCAATGAACCACTGGCCTTTTTGCTGGAAGACGCCAGCATCAAGGAAGAAATTGCGCCCTATTATATGGCGCGCATTGTAGATTTCCCTGCCTTTATTGCGCAATATCCGTTCAAAAAGGATTCTGTGGACCGGACGTGGCTGTTTACGCTGGAAGATCCGATGATGAAGTGCAATCAGGGTACCTTTCTTTTGAAAATTTCCCGGGACGGCCGGGGCGAGGCTGTGCGCACCAATGCGCACAGCGCCGACCATATCAATATTCAGACCATGACCACCATGCTGATGGGCTATAAACGGCCGGATTATCTTGCCAAAATCGGGCGTATCCAGGCGCCGGAGTCCGTGATTGATCTGCTGGAAGATTCCATCGAGCAGCAGGTGCCGTATATCTCCGATTATTTTTAACCGATTCGGCGGCAGGAACTGTCAGTATCGTTTTTTGCACCTTCGGGCATACTGAGCGAAGTAGGATTGCGAAGGGGCGAATGAAATGGCAAAAGGATGGTACCAGGCGTTTGTGTGCCTGCTGGCGGCTGCCGCGCTGAGCCTGCTGGCTGCGCAGCAGGGCCGCACCGCGGTGCCTGCGGGCGGCGCGGCAGAGGTGGGCGAGGAGAGCGGAAGCGAGCCGCTGCCCAAATATGTGGCGCTGACCTTTGACGACGGCCCGCGGGCGGACACCACCTCCGTTTTACTGGAAGGGCTGCAGCAGCGGGGCGTGAAAGTGACCTTTTTTCTGATTGGAGAGCAGATTGAGGGCAACGAGTGGCTGGTGCGCTGGATGGCCGAAAACGGGCATCAGATCGGCAGCCACACCTTCAGCCACCAAAAGCTGGCGGGAAGCGGCAAAGACACGATTCTGCAGGAGATTAACAAGACCGAGGTGCTGCTCAGCAGCGTGCTGGGCGAAGGAAGGGAATACTGGCTGCGCCCGCCCTATGGCCTGATTGACGAAGCGGGCAAAAAACTGGTGAAAACGCCCATGGTCTACTGGTCTGTGGATCCGGAGGACTGGAAGGTGCTGGACGCGGATAAAGTGAGCGAGCACGTCTGCTCCCATGTGCAGGACGGCGATATTATTCTGCTGCACGATTTCTACCCCACCAGCGTGGAGGCGGCGCTGCGCATTGTGGACCGGCTGCAGGAGGAGGGGTACGAATTCGTTACGGTAGAGGAGCTGCTGCGCCTGAACGGCACGAAAGCTGAGGCCGGAAAGCTGTACCGCAACGCCTGGGAAGAGCGGTTATGAGAAAAAACGCTGAAATTGCAAAGAAAATTCAAAATAGCCTTGCAATGCGGCAAAAACTGTGCTAACATATAGATCTACAAATAAGCAAAAAAAATGCAAAAGCGCGTGGGCTTTTGCTGTAACGATAGCGGGAGGACGAAACTATGACCATTTTTCTGACGGTGATCCAGGTGATCTGTGGTTTGCTGCTGATCGGCATCATCATGATGCAGTCCGGTAAGAGCGCCGGTCTGTCCGGCTCCATTGCCGGCGTGGCAGATTCCTTTATGAGCAAACACGAGGCAAAAACGGCGGACGCCAAGATGGCCAGAGCCACCAAATGGATTGGCGCTGTGTTCATCATCCTGACGCTGCTGCTGAACCTGATTGCCTGAACAACAAATCTGTGAAGAGGGCCGCTCCTGTCGGGAGCGGTCTTTTTTTCGCCTTGGCAGGCGCGGCCCGCGGCTGCTTTTTTGAAATCTTTTCCACAGGTGCTGTATTTCTGCGCGCTTTTTGGTATAATACATCCCATATAGAAAAAACGCATGCACGGATGGTGCATTGACAGCAAGGCAGGAGCGCACATGGAACGAAACGATACGACAGCAATGACGGAAGAAGAACGGGCCGCCCGCCGGGCGCGGCGGGACAGAGCGCGGCGGGAGCGGTTCCGGGCGCGCCGGCGGCGGCAGATGCTGCTGCTGGCGCCCTTTCTGGCCGCCGGAGTGATTGCGGTGGTGCTTCTGTCCGGATTGGGGCACCGGGAGAAGGGGACAAGCAAAGACGCCGGTGATGTTCCGGCGGTGGGCAATGCGGTAGTGCAGCAGCCAAAAGAGCCGCAGGAGCTGCGCTTTGTCCCGGAGGCGACGGCAGCCACGGCGCTGCTGGGGGATGAGATTCCAAGCAGCCATGCGGTGCTGATTGACGCCGAAAGCGGAGAAATTTTGGCGGCAAAAGACGCCGATGCGGTGATTTCTCCCGCATCCATGACGAAGATCCTGACGCTGCTGGTGGCTGTGGAGCAGTTGGAGGGCGAGGAGGCCTTGGACGATACGGTGACGATCACCCGTGAAATCACCGATTATTGTTATGTGAACGACTGCAGCGTGGTGGGGCTGGAAGTGGACGAGGTGGTGCCTGTCCGGGAACTGCTGTATGGGACGATCCTTTCATCCGGAGCGGATGCGGCGTTGGCGCTGGCCTGCTATACGGCCGGAAGCCACGAAGCCTTTGTGGCGCAGATGAATGAAAAGCTGGCTGCGCTTGGGCTGGACAAAACGGCTCATTTTACCAACTGTGTGGGCCTGTATGACGAGGACCACCACTGCACGGTGACGGATATGGCGGTGATCCTCAAGGCGGCTATGGACAATGCATTGTGCCGCCAGGTGCTTTCGGCCCATGTCTATGAGACCCGTCCCACAGAAGAACACCCGGAGGGGCAGGTTTTGTCCAACTGGTTTTTGCGTAAGATCGAAGATCATGATGCCGATAACGCCGTGCGGGCTGTGGCGGCCAAAACCGGCTATGTAATGCAGTCCGGCAACTGCGCTGCCAGCTACGGAGAAGACGCCCGGGGACACGGCTATCTCTGTGTCACAGCGAACGCCTACAGTTCCTGGCGCGCCATTTACGATCATGTGGAGCTGTACAAGACGTATTGCCCCTGACGCGGTGCTGCGGAAACGAGAAAAAGAAAATACAATAGGGGATATTGCTGCAAAAAATTGCAGATTGTATGGTAAAACAGGCGAAAGAATCGAACAAAAGAAAAACAAATGTTTGCATTCGAAACATGGCTGTGCTATACTGAGGGTATAAACCATCAAATGGAGGAGCCGCCATGAAACACAAGGCCATGCAGAGGCAGATTTACCGCTTCATTGTGCAGTGCGTGAAGGAACAGGGTTATCCGCCCTCCGTGCGCGAGATCGGCGACGCCGTGGGGCTGAAATCGCCGTCCACCGTTCATTTTCACCTGAAGAACCTGGCTGACGAGGGATACATTGAAAAGGGCGCCGGAAAAGGCCGCGCGCTGCGCCCGTTGATTGATCTGGACGAGGCGGGGAACGCCGCTGCGGTCTCGGCTGCGGCGGAGGTGGAGGCGCAGGATATGCGAGTGCCCATTGTCGGCTCCGTGGCGGCCGGTGCGCCAATTTTGGCCGAGCAGTGCGTGGAGGATTACCTCACCTTTGACGTGGGCGGCGATACGACGGGCTATTTTGCCCTGCGTGTGCGGGGCTACTCCATGAAGGACGCGGGTATTCTGCCCGGAGATCTGGTCATTGTGAAGCAGCAGCCTACGGCCCGCAACGGAGAAATTGTGGTGGCGCTCATCGGAGAGGAAGCCACGGTGAAGCGGCTGCACCGCAGCAACGGAGAGATCTGGCTGCTGCCGGAGAATCCGGATTATGAGCCCATCGACGGCAGCGAAGCTGCAATCCTGGGCCGGGTCACCGCAGTGGTGCGCCAGTATTAAAAAGCAAGCGCGGGGAGGCGGTGGATGGCATCGCCTCCCCGCAGCTTTTGCAGACTGCTGCGCTGTGCGGCAGGAGGGGGAAGAGTATGGAACAGGAAGCGCTGTATACCATCGGCCAGGTGAGCAAAATCTGCGATGTGTCCCAGCGTATGCTGCGCTATTATGAAAAAGTGGGGCTGATCACTCCGGATCACATCGCAAAACCCAGCCATTATCGCTACTACAGCGTGCGCACCATGCAGCGGGTGCAGGTGATCCGTTATCTGATTGATCAGGGTTTCCGGCTGGAAGAGATCAGCGAGGCGCTCTCTGGCGAGGATATGGACCGTTTTGAGGCCCTTTTTCTGCAGAAGATTGATCAGACCCGCAGCGAAATTGAATATTACCATCAACGGCTGGACAGCCTGTGGGCATGGTACGGCCTTCTGGTGGAGGGGCGGGCGGCGCAACGGCACCAGAACCGCGCCATTACCATGAAATATATCCCGGAAGAGCGGTATTTTTACTATACGCGCCAGCGTGCGCCGGAAGAGCAGGATTCCGAAATCCGTTTGGAAATTGAATACTTTACCATGAGCAAGCGGGACGGCCATTCCATGGTGGATATGGGCGGCGCGTTCCATGTTAAATACGATTCCGTAGCTGAGCGCATGGAGAATCGCTACTGCAGCATGACGCTGCTGCAGACCATGTTTCCAAACAGCAAAAGCCAGAATAACACGGCGCATTTCGGTGGTTTCCTGGCGGTGGCTGGTTATCATCTGGGGGCGCCGCGGAATGTGCGCGACAGCTACGAGCGCATGCTGCTGTGGGCGCAGCAGCACCGTTTCACCCTGCGGGGCGACTGTTACGAGCGCCATGTGCTGGATGTGTATTCCACGGCGCGGGAGGAAAATTTTGTCACGGAACTGCTGCTGCCGGTGCAGGAGGATACGGAGGGCTTTGAACGGCTGGAACGTTGGAAGCGGGAGTCCTGAAAGAATCAGCGGCAAACAAGAAAGTCTGACATTATGTCAGACTTTCTTGTTTTTTCCGGATTTATGGACTGGATGGGTAAAAAGTTTCCAGTGGAAAACGGGAAAAAGAACAAAATAGTCCAAGATTTTCGGAGGAAAATCCCTGACAAAGTGCTGTAAATTTCTTGACTCTTACACAGTGGAAACCTTTATAAATGACGATAGGCTATTCGAAAAAATTGGATCAAAAGGAAACAGAGGGGGAGATTTTTTGATTCTGAAACTGAACAAAAAGCAGGCTTATGGTATTCTGGTTATCTCGATCATTTTCGAACAGATCGGTACGGGCTTTCTGGAGGCCTGCGACGCCTTTACGAAACTGGTGCCGACCATTTGCCTCATTCTGGCATATGTGGCGTCCTATTGGTTCTTTGCCCAGCTGCTGCAGCACATCAATCTCAGCGTATCATACGCCACCTGGACGGCGGCCGGCACAGTCAGCGCGGCTCTGATCGGCCTGTTTGCCTTCGGCCAGCATATTTCTCCGCTGGGCTGGCTTGGTATTGTAATCATGTGTGTTGGTATTTTCATTCTGAATCTGTACGGCACGCCAAAAGAGGACCGTGATAAAGACAATGTGGTGCCGGCAGCGCAGGAGAAGGAGGAGAAACGGTAATGGAAATTACGATGTGGATGGCCTATGTGTTCCTGGCCATTGCCGTAGGAACCGAAATCGTGGCGACTTCGACACTGCCTGCCACTATGTGCTTTACCAAGCTCAAGCCAAGCCTGGTGTGCATTATCTGCTATGTGATCTGCTTCTACTCTCTGGGCATGTCCCTGACTCACATTCCCATGGGCATTGCATACGGCACCTGGGGCGCCCTGGGTACGGCAATCACGCCTTTGATCGGTTACATCGCCTACCGGCAGAAAACTTCGAAAGCCGGCTTGATCGGCGTGGTGCTGATCATTATTGGTATTCTTCTGATGAATCTGTATGGTTGATCAAGACAACCTGTCTTTTTCCAGAAACAGCACAGCCTCCGGGAAAGCAATCCCGGGGGCTGCTGTAATATCATACGGGATTTTGTGTATTTCCCGCTAAAAAAACAGGTCATTGACCGAATTTGAACGGTACGATATACTGAATATATGAAAGTGGAGGGAGATGATGGTGTGCCAGGTTTTGTCAGCAGGCCGTACAGCCAGATGCAAAGCCAGTCAGCGGTTCTTTCCCGTATCTGGAAGGATCGGATTAAAGTATCTGATTGAGCGCGTAGGCTGTGAAAGGAAAAGGCAGTTTATGCGCTTTTTTGTATGTTGTTCCATTCCTTAAAATATGAAAAGTGGGGTGAAATGTGCTATGGGGAAATCTAAGGCGGCGGTTTTTATCACAGTCCTTGCTGTTGTCCTGATCCTGTTTTGTGCGCTTCTGTATTGGAACGCAGGAACGGCAGGGAAAACGGAGGCGCAATGGGATCCGCGGTTTTTGGAGGCTCTGTCGCTGGAGCAGGAGGAGGCGGACCGTGCCGGAAATGATCTGGTGCAGACTGTGGAGGAGTGCGTCTCCAGCGGCGCGGTTTCTCTGGAACTGATCCAGACGGCGGCGGGCGGGGATCTGATCTGCCTGTACTACGAGCTGACCCTGCCGGAGAACTGGACGGCGGCGTGGTCGGCGCTGCACCAGGATGCTGGCGCCCTGGCCTTTGAGGCTCAATGCAGCGCGGCGGAAGGAATGGCGCCGGACTACCGGGCGACCGCTGTCACCGGTTTTGACGCGGCGCGCGGCTGCGTGCAGTGTGTGTCCACATTTCGCTTTCCGGACACAGATCTTTTGGGCGAGACGCTGACGCTGACCCTGGGCGCGTTTACTCTTTCGGGTGTTCCGGCGGATGCCGCGCTGCCGGAAGAGCCGCTAGCCCTGTCCTGGACTGTGCAGCGCCGGGCAGAGGAGCGCCTCGCCCAGACCCCGGAGGGTATCTGTGCGCTGTCTCCCCTGGGATTGTCCGTGCAGCTTGCGCGGGACGAAGCGCCGGATGCGGCCGGGGAGGTAATGGCATCGCTCCAGGTCGTTTATCGTGACGGTACGGTCGTCCATTCCTTTGGCCCGAACTCTGCCTCTATTTCCACTGCGGGGGAGGACTGCAGTGCGCAGATATTGGTTCTGCCGCAGCGCGGTACGCTGTTTTGCAGCGATATGGTAAAGCGGGTGGATGTGTGCGGTATGTCCTTCGTTTTTGAGTGAGCTGTGAACTGTTAAAAGAATGCCCCCGGCGGGGTTGCCGAAAGGCAACTTCGCCGGGGGTGTTTTAGTGCTGCGGATCCGGAGTTATTTGTAATAAGCTGCGCCGGACTCGAACACCGGCATGAATTTTTCACCCGGGATATTGCGGGCAATGTTTTTGCCGCTGCGCTCGATATGGCCCATTTTGCCGAAGATACGGCCGTCGGGGCTGAAAATACCTTCAATGGCCTGCACGGAGCCGTTGGGATTATATTCCACGTCCATGGACGGACGGCCCTGAGGATCGACGTACTGGGTGGCGATCTGGCCGTTGCGGAACAATTCCAGAATGCGCTCGTCATTGGCTACGAAACGGCCTTCGCCGTGGGACACGGGTACATGATACAGCTCGTCGGGCTTGCACAGCGTCATCCAGGGGGAGTGGACCGAGGCCACGCGGGTGGAGACATAACGGCTCTGATGGCGGCCGATCAGGTTATAGGTCAGAGTGGGGAAGGTGTCGTCCACGGGGCAGATGTGGCCCGTGGTCAGCAGGCCCAGTTTCAAAAGGGCCTGGAAGCCATTGCAAATACCCAGCATCAGACCGTCGCGGCGGTAGAGCAGATCGTCCACCGCTTCGGTGATACGGGGATTGCGGTAGAAAGCGCAAATGAACTTGCCGGAGCCATCTGGCTCGTCGCCGCCGGAGAATCCGCCGGGCAGGATAATCATCTGTGCGTTGCGGATGGCCTGTTCCATTTCCTGGACGGATTGTTCTAAATCTGCTGCCGTCAGGTTGCGGATCATGTGGACCTCCGGCTCGATACCGGCCCGGTGCAGAGCCATAGCGGTATCGATCTCACAGTTGGTGCCGGGGAAAGCGGCCAAAACGGCCCGGGGCTTTGCGAATTTCTCCGCAGCCACCAAGGGGCTACGCTCGTGGCAGGTGATGGACTCAATGCGGCCGGCTTTGCTGACACGGGTGGGATACACGCTTTCCAGGGGGGCTTCCCAGGCGTCCAGAATGGATTCGATGGAGAATTCCTGACCGTTGATATAAAAGGCGGGCTTGTCCACGGTATTGCCCACGGAAATGACGTTGGCCTCATCACTGGGTAGCACTTCGGTGCATTCTGCCAGGATTGTGCCGTACTGCTTAGAGAAGAGCAAATCGGCGTCAATATTGCCGGAAGCCAGGAAGCCGACTTTGTTGCCGAAGCTCATCTTCATCAGGCCCTCAGCCACACCGCCGCCGGAAACGGCCCAGGCGGAGGCGATTTTGCCGGCTTTGCAGTATGCGTGGAACTGCCGCCAGGTGGCGCGGATGGCGTCGAAGGAATCATCGGCGGGCTTAAAGAGGTACACGCCGTGGTTGGCGGCTTTGAAATCCGTGCTGATCAGGCCCGGCGCCTTGGCGGGCGCTACGGCAAAGGAGATCAGCGTGGGAGGGACATCCAGATCGTTGAACGAGCCGGACATGGAGTCCTTGCCGCCGATAGCGGCGGCGCCCAGACCGATTTGGGCGTCCAGCGCGCCCAGCAGGGCGGCAAAAGGTTTGCCCCAACGCTCCGGTTCCTGGCGCAGGCGTTCAAAATATTCCTGCAAAGAGAGATAGTAAGTTTCCGGGCTGACGCCGGCTGCCACCAGCTTGGCCAGCGATTCGGTGACGGCGGCCTTGGCGCCGGCATAGGGATCAGCGCTGAACAGCGCCGGGTCAAAGCCGAACGCCATGACGGAGCAGTCCTCGGTGCGGCTCTGACAGGGCAGCAGGGCCGCCATGACCTGGGAGGGGCTGCGCTGGGTCTTTCCGCCGTAAGGCATCAGCACGGTGGCTGCGCCGATGGTGCTGTCGAAGCGCTCCACCAGGCCGCGCTGAGAACAGAAATTCTTATCCTTGGCCAGCTCAAAGAAACGTTCGCCGATGGAGAGTTTTCGGGTTTCTTCCTGGGGGGTAAAGCGCATGGGGATCTTTACTGCGGTGTGCTTGGTGGCGCCGGTGGAAGAGAGGAATGCGCGGTCGAGGTCCACGATGGTCTTGCCCCGCCAGCGCATGACCATGCGCGGCTCTTTTGTGACAGTGGCCACTTGGTAACACTCGAGGTTTTCGGCACTGGCGGCGGCGATGAAAGCGTCCTTATCCTTGGCGCGCACCACAACGGCCATGCGCTCCTGGCTCTCGGAGATGGCCAGTTCCGTACCGTCCAGGCCCTCATACTTTTTGCGTACGGCATCCAGATCGATGTCCAGGCCGTCGGCCAGCTCGCCGATGGCTACAGATACGCCGCCTGCGCCGAAATCGTTGCAGCGGCGGATCATGCGCGTGACCTCGCCGTTGCGCATCAGACGCTGGATCTTGCGCTCTTCGGGCGCGTTGCCCTTCTGTACCTCGGAGGCCATGGTTTGCAGGGATTTGAGATTGTGGCTTTTGGAAGAGCCGGTAGCGCCGCCGATGCCGTCGCGGCCGGTGCGGCCGCCCAGCAGCAGCACTACGTTGCCCGGTTCCGGGGTTTCCCGGATCACATTTTCTGCCGGAGCTGCGGCCACCACCGCGCCCACTTCCAGGCGCTTGGCGATGTAGCCGGGGTGGTAAAATTCCTGCACCACGCCGGTGGCCAGGCCAATCTGGTTGCCATAGGAGGAGTAGCCGTTGGCTGCGCGGGTAACGATGCGGCGCTGGGGAAGCTTGCCGGGCAGCGTTTCGCTGACCGGCACCGTGGGATCGCCCGCGCCGGTGACGCGCATGGCCTGGTAGACGTAGGAACGGCCCGACAGGGGATCGCGGATGGCGCCGCCGATGCAGGTGGCCGCGCCGCCGAACGGTTCGATCTCTGTGGGGTGGTTGTGGGTTTCGTTTTTAAACATCAGCAACCAGTCCTGCTCCTCGCCGTCAATGGTGGGGCGGATGCGCACGGAGCAGGCGTTGATTTCCTCGCTCTCGTCAAGCATGGGCAACTGGCCGCGCTTTTTCAGCACTTTGGTGCCCAGCGTGGCCAGGTCCATTAAAGTTTTGGGCCGTGCAGCGGCTTTCTCCGGGCCGTAGACCTCTTCGCGCGCAGCGAGATAACGCTCATAGGATTTGAGGATCTCATAGTCCTGGATTTCCACCTGGTCAATGTGAGTGGAAAAAGTAGTATGGCGGCAGTGATCGGACCAGTATGTATCGATGAGCTTCAGTTCGGTGACCGTGGGGTCCCGGCCGAGTTCCTGGAAATGAGCCTGGAATACCTTCAGATCCTCCATATCCATGGCGAGGCCGTAAGTTTCGTGGATAGTTTCCAGTTCTGCCTCGCTGCTGAGTCCGATAAAGCCGGTGAGCACAGCCACATCCGGAGGGGCGGGATGCTCCTGGTTCAGTGTTTCGGGCTTGTCCAGAGACGCTTCACGGGATTCCACAGGGTTGATCAGGTCGCCCTTGATGGCGACAAGATCCTCGGCGGTTAAGGAGCCGGAGAGAACATAGATGCGGGCAGTACGGATCAGGGGCCGCTCGCCGCAGGTAATCATCTGGATGCACTGAGCGCAGGAGTCGGCGCGCTGGTCGTATTGGCCGGGCAGAGATTCCACAGCCAGAACGGTGGATCCTTCCGGCAGCGCGGGCAGTTCTTCATCATAACAGAGGTCGCACTGCGGTTCGGAAAACACACCGCTGCGGGCTGCCCTGTAGGTGGCTTCGTCGATCCCCTCCGCGTCGTAGCGGTTGAACAGGCGCACGCCGGTCAGGTTCGTCACGCCTAAGGTGCCGGTCAGATCCTTGAGCAGGGCTTTTGCCTCTACGTCAAAGCCGTCCCGCTTTTCCGTGTAGCATCGAAATACATGTGCCATAAAGATTCCCCCTAATGAAATTTTGCGAATAGTCTCTCTTTTTCAAACAGGCGCGGCCCGCAAAGCGGGCCGGTCCGGTGAAGTGAAATGATAAGGCGTACAACGCCTGTTTTGATTGTACCATATTTACTGTGCCATGCCTACCCCCGGAGCGGGAAGTTTTCCCGTCAACTGTCGGCACCGGTCAAATGGATGGTCCAGTCCGGAAAGCGGTAGAAAGCGTTAGAAGCGGTGGGTGTAATGTTGTCGGCTGCGCCGGCCTGCAGCACCACAGATTGGGTTTTGAAACAGATGGGCGCGATGGGCGCATTGGTTTGGAAAGTGGAAAACAGTGTTTCATTGGCGCCGCTGGGCGATGCGGCGGTGGAAAAGGCGGTGGTCAGCTGAGCGTCCAGCGCCGGATCGGAAAAGCCGCCGTAATTCAGGCTGCCGCCGGTTTGTATGAGGGCGGCGCAGTTGAAATCCGGGGTCATGCGCGTTTCGCCGTAATAGAGATCGAAAGTTCCGCTTTGCAGGGCGGAGAGATACTCCTCGTAGGGCAGTGTGTGTACTTCCACCTTCAAATCGTATACGGAAAGCGCGGCGGCAATGGCTTTGGCTGCGCTTAGACGAAACGCATTGCCTTCGCACACCAGCATGCGGACGGAGGCGGCGTGGGCACCGCCGTTATAACCGGCTTCGGTCATGGCCTGGGCGAAGGATTCGGCATTGTAGCTTTCTTCCAAAGCTGCAGGGTACCAGGACGAGGCCGGAGCCACGGGAAACTGGGTGCTGACGGCGTGGCCGGACAGATAAGCCTTGCAGATGCTGTCGCGGTTAATTCCCAGGGAAATCGCCCGGCGCAGTTTGGCGTCGGAAAAGGGACCGCTGCGGCAGTTGAAGCCAAGGTACTGCAGCGTGGTGGTCTGTGTGTCAGTTATGGATAAATTGCCTTTATAGCTGACTGGGTCGCTGCCAGTGTAGTCAGTAAGCAGCATCTGAATGGCGTGGGAAGAAAACAAATAGGTCAGGGTGTTCTCGCTGTCCACGGTGCGCAGAGGGATTGTGTCCACCGGTAGAGATTCCCCCTTCCACCAGGCGGTGTTTTTCATCAAGGATGCGCCATTGTCCCCCGTAGTGTATACATACGGGCCGGTGCCGATAGGCACGGCGCTTCCGGCGCTGGATTTGGAGGGGATCGGAATATCCAGCAGGGCGGGGAAACGGTTGTTGGCCTGGCTGAGCGTAATTTCCACAGCGCCGTTTTGGACACGGATCGAGGATACGGAAGACAGCCGTGCGCCGTAGCGTGCGGATGTTTTTGCCCGCTGCAGCGCTGCGGCTACATCTGCGGCGGAGAGAGCGCTGCCATCGGAAAAGGAGACGCTGCGTACCTGGAAAGTCCAAACCGTGAAATCCTCGGAATGAGTATAGCTTTCGCACAAAACGGGCTGCGGCTCAAAAGACGGGTCCAGTTCGAACAGCCCTTCGTAGAGCAGAGGGAGCAGAAGCTGCTGGACGCCGTCGCCGCAGTCAATGGGGTCCAGCGTTTCCCCGGCCAGGATAGGAAGGGCAAAGGAAGTGATGGGAACCACATCGTCGGCTGTATCTGAGCCTTCCAGTCCCAGGAGGCCGTTCAGATCGCCGTTTTCCTCCGCCAGCGGGTCGCTGCCCCAGCAGCCGGCAAGCAGCAGGCACAGTGCGGCGGTGAGCAGCAGGAAAAGACTCCTTCGGGTGAAACGCTTCACAGTGGCGCGGCCTCCTTTGTCATGGTGTTTCCTTCAAACAGATCATGGCGGCCTGGCTGCCGCGCACGTCGCCCATGCGGCGGTGCGACCAGTACAGATCCGTGCAGCAGGCGGTACACGCGCCGCTCACGGCGATGTGTTCCGGCGCGAGTCCTGCGCGCAGCATCCAGTGCCGGTTGATGGCTTTAAGATCAACGTGCCATTTCCCGTCCTGGGCGCTGCGCTGCAGGTATGGCTCCACCTCCGCGCCCAGAGCCGCCCGCATGGCTGCGGGTACGTCTGCATCCGTTTCAAAGCAGCACCGGGAGATGCCGGGACCGATGGCGGCGCGGATGTGTTCTGCTTTGGCGCCGTACAGGCGCTCCATGGCGGCGATGGTTTTGGCGGCGATGCCCAGGGCGGTGCCGCGCCAACCCGCGTGGGCTGCGCCGATACAGCGTGTCACGGGGTCAAAATAGAGCGTGGGGATGCAGTCGGCGGAAAAGATCGTCAGCGTCAAACCGGGTACGTTGGTCACCAGGGCGTCGGCCTCGTAATCCTGCGGACGCAGGAGCCCCGCTCCGGCATCCTGTGCGGTGACGACTTTTACATCATCCCGGTGTACCTGTCTGGCCAGCACGCAGCGCTGCGGCGCTACGCCGAGCACGGCGCAGAACCGGCGATAGTTTTCCTGCACGTTTTCTGTGCTGTCGCCCCGGTGCAGTCCCAGGTTCAGCGCGGCGAATACGCCGCGGCTGACGCCGCCCAGCCGGGTGGAAAACCCGTGGGCCAGGCTTGGGACGCTGAGGGAAGAGGCGGTCAGGTACAGCAGGTCGTCCTCCTGGATATGTGTGGTAAAAGCGCTGTTCACTTCTCGTTGCGCCCGCAGCATTTTTTATACTTCAAACCGCTGCCGCAGGGGCAGGGATCGTTGCGGCCCACTTTTTTCACGGTGCGGGGCTTTTTTTTCAGGGAATCGTCGCCGCCTGCGTTCTCGCCGGATTCCCGGGCTACGCGCTCGCGCTTGATCTCTTCGTCCTTTTTCACGCGCACCAGATACATCCGGCGCAGCGTTTCGCTCTGAATGGCGGCGATCATTTCGCTGAACATTTCGTAGCCTTCGCGCTTGTAGGCGTCGGTGGGTTTCTCCTGGGCATAAGCGCGCAGATTGATGCCGCGGCGCAGCTCATCCATGGCGCTGATGTGTTCCATCCAATATTCGTCCACTACGCGCAGCATGACCACGCGCTCCAGCTCCCGCATGATGGGGGAACCGAAGGTTTCTTCGCGCTGGCCGTATACCGCGGCGGCTTTGTCAAAAAGCATGGTAGTGATGGTGTCGGTGCTCATGCCCTCCAGTTCCTGGTCGGTGAAGGAGAAGTCCTCTTTGTCCAGGAACAGGCCCAGATAGGGGGCGCACATGTCGGCAAAGACTGCCTGGGTTACATATTCGTTGTGGGCGGCGGCGGAAGCCACATGATCGGCGATGGAGGTGTGGATCAGTTTCTGCATGCTCTCGCGCAGATCGTCGCCGTCGAGCACCTGCCTGCGCTGCTCATAGATCAGGGTGCGCTGAGTGTTCATCACGTCGTCGAATTCGAGAGTATTTTTTCGGGTCTGGAAGTTGCGGGATTCAATCTTCTTCTGAGCCGATTCAATGGCGTTGGAGAGCACTTTCTGCTCGATGGGAGTGTCTTCGTCCACGCCCAGGGTTTCCATCATGCCCATGACCCGCTCGGAGCCGAACAGGCGCATCAGATCGTCCTCAAGGGAAATATAGAAGCGGGTTTCACCGGGGTCGCCCTGGCGGCCGGCACGGCCGCGCAGCTGGTTGTCGATCCGGCGGGAGTCATGCCGCTCGGTGCCGATAATATACAGACCGCCGGCTTCACGCACTTTTTCCGCCTCCTCGGCGATCTCGGCTTTGAACTTGTCGTTGGCCTGCGCAAAGAGCTTGCGGGCGGCGAGGATCTCCTCGTTGTCCGTATCGGCGTAGCCGGTGGCTTCGTTGATGATCTCGTCGCTGTAGCCGGCCTTGCGCAGTTCGTTTTTGGCCAGGTATTCGGCATTGCCGCCCAGCATGATATCGGTACCGCGGCCGGCCATGTTGGTGGCTACGGTGACGGCGCCGAATTTGCCGGCCTGGGCGATGATCTCAGCTTCTTTTTCGTGGTTCTTGGCGTTGAGCACGTTGTGAGGGATGCCCTCGCGCTTGAGCATGCCCGAAAGCAGCTCGTTCTTTTCGATGGACACGGTGCCGATCAGCACGGGCTGCCCCTTTTCGTGGCACTCTTTGGCCTGGCGCACCACAGCGCGGTATTTGCCGGCTTCAGTTTTATACACCACGTCGGGGTTGTCGATGCGGGCCACAGGCTTGTTGGTGGGGATCTCGATGATGTCCAGCTTGTAGATCGTGGCGAACTCGTCCTTTTCGGTGGTAGCCGTGCCGGTCATGCCGGAAAGTTTATTATACAGACGGAAATAGTTCTGGAACGTGATGGTGGCCAGGGTCTTGGACTCGTGAGCGATCTCCACACGCTCCTTGGCTTCAATGGCCTGGTGCAGGCCTTCATTGTAGCGGCGGCCGAACATCAGGCGGCCGGTGAATTCGTCCACAATAATGACCTCGTTGTCCTTGACCACATAGTCGATATCGCGCTTCATCACGCCGTGGGCCTTGATGGCCTGGTTGATGTGGTGCGATAATTCGGCGTTTTCCGGGTCGGCCAGGTTGTCCACATGGAAATACTCCTCCGCCTTGTGGATGCCGCGCAGGGTGAGGGTGGCTGTTTTGGCCTTTTCATCCACCACATAGTCGGCGTCGATGTCTGAAGCCTCTTCCTCCTTGGTATCCACAGAGGAGACGACCATTTTTTTCAGACGGGAAACGAATTGATCTGCGGTGCTGTACATGGCAGTGGATTTTTCGCTCATGCCGGAAATGATGAGGGGGGTGCGGGCCTCGTCGATCAGGATGGAGTCCACCTCGTCCACAATGGCGAAAGAGTGGCCCCGCTGCACCAGTTCGTTTTTATAAATGGCCATGTTGTCGCGCAGGTAGTCAAAGCCCATTTCGTTGTTGGTGCCGTAGGTGATATCGGCGGCATAAGCTTCGCGGCGGGCGGGGTTATCCATATCGTGGATGATCAGCCCCACCGTGAGACCCAGGAAGCGGTGCACCTTGCCCATCCACTCGCTGTCGCGCTTGGCCAGATAGTCGTTGACGGTGACGATATGCACACCCTCGCCGGTCAGGGCGTTAAGGTAGGCGGGCAGGGTGGCCACCAGGGTTTTGCCTTCGCCGGTCTTCATTTCGGCGATGCGCCCCTGATGGAGCACGATGCCGCCGATGAGCTGCACGGGGTAGGGCCGCATGCCTAGCACGCGGTCGGAGGCCTCGCGCACCGTAGCAAAGGCTTCGGGCAGCAGGGCGTCCAGGCTTTCGCCGCCTTTGTAGCGCTCTTTGAACTGGGCGGTTTTGCCCTTCAGCTCTTCGTCGCTCAGGGCCTTGTACGGCGCTTCCAGCTCCAAGATCTTGTTCACGATCGGCTTAATGTCTTTCAGCTCACGGTCGCTGTAGGTACCAAAAATTTTATCAAAAAGTCCCATACGCTTCTTCCTTTCGGGAATGAATTTTTAGACACGTTAATAGTTGAAGTATACCACAGCATATCCCTATATGCAAAAGGAAAAACGCGTTTTTCGCGGCAAACGGGACATTTTTACAGATTATTCATAAATATTCAGCAGGACATTGTTCCGTGAAAAATTTGACGTTAAAAATTAGATTAAGTGGGCGCGTGAGGTGGAAAAGGAAGGCATATGTACTAAAAGGATCCGCCCAGGTACAGGGAAAAAGGAGAAGTTGCAGCGGGAGGGGACGTTTTGCTGGACGGGGCAAGGGGGGTATGGTACAGTGGAACAAACATGGGGCGGTAAAGGGGGCGAGGCAGGATGCAGGGGGCAGCAGAGACTGCGGGCAGTGTTAAAAGATTAACGTTAAATTATTAACAAATAAAAATGAAAAAAGTTGTGGAAAACGTAGAAAAGATAAAGAAAGATCGATAAAATCTTGCAAAAAGGAAGCATCTTGCTATAATTTTAACCATCGATCTGAAAAATAAAATTTTTAAGTGAAGAAAGTGAGGCAATCATATGGAACTGAAGGATAAGGACATCGTTATTGTAGGGTATGCGCGATCCGCAATCGGCGACTTTCTGGGCGGCCTAAAGGATGTTTCGCTGGTAGATCTGAGCACCACGGTAGCCAAGGCTGCTATGGAGCGTGCCGGCGTGAAGCCCGAGGATGTCGATGAGCTGGGTATGGGCTGTATCTATAAGCACGGCAACGGAGGAAACCCCGGCCGTCAGGTGGAAATCAAGTGCGGCATCCCTGCCGAAGCATGGGCCTATACGGTGGATCAGCAATGCGCCTCCGGTATGAAAGCGCTGGATATCGTCCGGCGGAGCCTGCTGACGGACGGCTGTGAGCTGGCCGTGGTGGTGGGCGCCGACGTTATGTCCCGCGCGCCGTATCTTTGCCTGAACGGCCGCACCGGCTTCCGCATGGGTGATGTGAAGATGGTGGATGCCCTGACCAAGGAAGGCCTGAGCTGCGCGATCGCAGGGTATCATATGGGCGTTACAGCGGAAAATCTGGCAGATAAATACAATATTTCCCGCCAGGAGCAGGACGAACTGGCTCTGATGAGCCATCAGCGCGCCATTGCAGCCATCGACAGTGGCCGTGGCAAGCAGGATATCGTCCCCATTGAGATCAAGACCCGCAAGGGCGTAACGGTGTTCGATACCGACGAGCATCCCCGTCGTGATGTCAGCCTGGAAAGCATGGCCAAGCTGCGCCCTGCGTTCAAGCCCGACGGCGGCACGGTGACAGCCGGCAACGCCTCCGGCATTAACGACGGCGCCTGCGCCATGGTGGTTACCACGGCCAGATATGCCAAAGAGCACGGCCTCAAGCCCATTGCCAGAGTGCTGGCGGTGGAGAGCAAAGGCGTGCCTGCCGAAGTGATGGGCATCGGCCCCGCTTACGTTATCCCCAAGGCCCTGGAAAAGGCTGGCCTGACGGCGGATGCCATTGATTACTATGAGATCAACGAAGCCTTTGCCGCTCAGTTCCTGGCCTGCAACCGCGAGCTGAAGCTGTCCATGGACAAGGTTAACCGCAACGGTTCCGGCATTGGCCTGGGCCATCCTGTGGGCATGACCGGCGCCCGCATCATTACCGCCTGCATCAGCGAAATGATTGCCAGCGGCGAGCAGTACGGCGTGGCCTCTCTGTGTGTCGGCGGCGGCCCCGCCATGGCGACGGTTCTGGAAATTGTGTAATCTACATATACTTTGCACATTTTGCCGAATACTGTAAAAAAGATCCGTGTCCGCAACTGCGGACACGGATCTCTTTTTGTGTTTGTTTTTTTACAGCTCCACGCTGCCCTGAAAAACGGTTTTTGCGTCGCCGGTCATATACACGGTGCCGTCGGAGTCATAGCGGATAATGACGGTACCGCCTTTGAGGTGCACGGCAATGTCGCAGTCGCGCTCGCAGTAGCCGTTAAGTACGGCGGCCACGGCGGCGGCACAGGCACCGGTGCCGCAAGCCCAGGTTTCCCCGCTGCCGCGCTCCCACACACGCATTTTCAGCGTGGCCCGGTTGATGACCTGAACGAACTCGGTGTTCACATGGTCGGGGAAGCAGCTGTGCAGCTCGAAAGCGGGGCCGACTTTGGCGATATCCAAAGTGTCCGCGTTGTCCACAAAGGTTACGCAATGGGGATTGCCCATGGAAAGGCAGGTCACGGACCAGGATTTGCCCAGCACTTCCAGCGGGCGGTTGATGACCGTTTCGCCGTCCATGGAGACCGGAATATTGGCCGGATTCAGGATGGCTTTGCCCATGTTCACCATGACGGAAATCACGGTTTCATTCTGGATGTACAGATGCAGGCTGCGCACGCCGCTGAGGGTTTCGATAGTCATGCGGCTCTTGCGCACGATGTTGTGCTCGTAGAGGTATTTAGCTACGCACCGGATGCCGTTGCCGCACATCTTGCCCTCGCTTCCGTCGCGATTGAAAATGCGCATTTTCGCGTCGGCCACGGTGGAGGGCAGGATCAGGATGATGCCGTCAGAACCGATACTGAAATGGCGGTCGGACAGGATCACGCTGATGGACTCGGGGCTGGGGATCTCATACTGCATGCAGTCAAAATAGATATAGTCGTTGCCGGTGCCCTCCATTTTGGTGAAGTGAAGCTTCAGCGGCGTTTTGCGCATGCGGTTCAGGTCTACCAGCTCAGTGCTTTCCTGGCTGTAGCGGCTCAAGAGTGAGCGAGCCAGAGCGTTGGCGGTGTCCAGGGAGGTCAGGCAGGGAATGCCCAGTTCCACGGTCTTGCGGCGCATTTTTACACTGTCCAGCTGAGGCAGGCGCCCCTTGGAGTCGGTGGAGATCACGTAGCTGATCTTGCCTTCTTCCATGAGAGAAACCGTATTTTCCTCCGCGCCGTCGCTGACCTTGGCAGTGTGATGCACGGTGAGTCCCACAGCTTCCAGTGCCCGGGCCGTACCTTCCGTGGCGTACAGGTCAAAGCCCAGTTCGTCGTATTTGCGGGCTACGTCCACGATTTCATGTTTGTCGCTGTCGCGGACGGTGAACAGGACGCCGCCTTTCTTGTTCATATTGTATCCGGCGGCGACCAGCCCCTTGTAGAGGGCTTCTTCCAGATTTTTGCCGATACCCAGCACTTCGCCGGTGGATTTCATTTCCGGCCCCAGGGCCACGTCCACGTTGGTCAGTTTCTCAAAAGAGAACACAGGCACTTTGCAGGCCACATACGGAGGCGTGCGGTACAGTCCTGTGCCGTAGCCCAGGTCGCGGAGTTTTTCGCCCAGCATGGTGCGGGTGGCCAGATCCACCATGGGCACGCCGGTCACTTTGCTGATGTAAGGGATGGTGCGGGAGGCGCGGGGATTGACCTCGATAACGTAGATTATGTTTTCATACACTACATACTGAATATTGACCAGACCGCGGGTGTTGAGTCCCAGGGCCAGGTTTTTGGTGTAGGCGATCAGATCTTCGGTGGTTTTGCCGTCCAGGTTCCAAGCGGGGTACACGGCGATGGAGTCGCCGGAATGGACGCCGGCGCGCTCGATGTGCTCCATAATGCCGGGGATCAGGATGTCTTCGCCGTCACAGATAGCGTCCACTTCCAATTCAGTACCCATCAGGTACTTGTCGATCAGCACAGGATTCTCGATTTCGTGGCTGAGGATGATGTCCATATATTCTCGGATATCGTCGTCGGTGAAGGCGATAATCATGTTCTGGCCGCCCAGCACATAGCTGGGGCGCATCAGAACGGGGTAGCCGATTTCGTTGGCCGCTTTCAGTGCTTCTTCGCAGGTCATGACAGTATGGCCGGCAGCGCGCTTGATGTGCAGCGTTTCCAGCAATTCGTCAAAACGCTCGCGGTCTTCGGCCATGTCGATGGAATCGCCGCTGGTGCCGATGATGTGTACGCCGTTGCTCTCCAGGAATTTGGTCAGATTGATAGCGGTCTGACCGCCGAAAGCGACCACAACGCCGTAGGGCTTTTCTGTTTCGATGACGTTCATCACGTCCTCGCCGGTCAGCGGCTCGAAGTACAGCCGGTCTGCTGTGTTGAAGTCTGTTGAGACGGTTTCGGGGTTATTGTTGACAATGACGACCTGGAACCCTGCCTCGCGCAGCGACCAGACACAGTGCACCGAGGCATAGTCAAATTCAATGCCCTGGCCGATGCGGATGGGACCGGAACCGAACACGATCACAGTCTTGCGGGGATCGTTGCGCTCGGCAATGAATTCGGCGGCTTCGTTTTCCTCGTCGTAGGTGCTGTAAAAATAGGGGGTTTCGGCGTTAAATTCTGCGCCGCAGGTATCCACCATTTTGAACACGGCGGGAATGTGGCAGGGCAGGGGCTGGCCGGAGATACGCTCGATCACTTTGTCGGGATAACCAAATTTTTTTGCGGTGCGGTAAAGATCCTCTGTCAGCGGCTGGGTTTCCATCTGCGTTTCCAGGTCTACCAAATGGTGCAGCTTTTCCAGGAACCACAGGTCGATTTTTGTGATCTCATGAATTTCCTGGCAGGAAATGCCCCGGCGCAGGGCTTCAAAGATGACGAAGAGACGCTCGTCATCCTGATCGTACAGTTTCTGGTGCAGCTCTTCGTCGCTGCGTTCGGCCTGCTTTTCCTGACGCAGGCAATCCAGAGAAATAGCGGCGCCGCGCACGGCTTTCATGATACCCTGCTCAAAACTCTGGCCAATGGCCATCACTTCGCCGGTGGCTTTCATCTGGGTGCCCAGCGTACGCTTGGCGTATACGAATTTGTCGAAGGGCCACTTGGGCAGCTTGACCACCACATAGTCCAGCGTCGGCTCAAAGCAGGCAAACGTTTTGCCGGTAACAGCGTTGGGAATTTCGTCCAGAGTATAACCGATTGCAATCTTGGCGGCCACGCGGGCGATGGGGTAGCCTGTGGCTTTGGAAGCCAAGGCGGAGGAACGGGATACGCGGGGGTTGACTTCGATGACCGCGTATTCAAAGCTGTCAGGGTTCAGGGCGAACTGGCAGTTGCAGCCGCCCTCGATGCCCATGGCGGTAATGATGTTCAGAGCGGCAGAGCGGAGCATCTGATACTCTTTATCCGCCAGAGTTACTGTGGGGGCGATGACGATGGAGTCGCCGGTATGGATGCCTACAGGGTCGAAGTTTTCCATGGAGCACACCGTGATCACATTGCCGCGGCTGTCGCGCATCACCTCGAATTCCACTTCTTTCCAACCAGCGATGCAGCGTTCCACCAGAATCTGGGTAATGGGACTCAGCCGCAGGCCAGCTTCGCCGATACGTTCCAGATCGGCGCGGTTGTAGCAGATGCCGCCGCCGCTGCCGCCCAGAGTAAAAGCGGGGCGCACGATGACAGGGTAGCTGATTTCCTCGGCAAATGCCAGCGCGTCCTCCAGTGTATTGACGACTTTGGAAGGAATCACTGGCTGGCCGATGGCTTCCATGGTATCTTTAAACATCTGGCGATCTTCTGCTTTGTCGATCGTATCCGGGTCTGCGCCCAACAGCATTACATTATGTTCCTCCAGGAAACCGGATTTGGCCAGCTGCATAGAAAGGGTCAGGCCCGTTTGCCCGCCCAGTGTGGACAGAATGCTGTCAGGCTTTTCTTTTTTGATGATGCGCTTAACGGTTTCCAGTGTCAGCGGCTCGACGTAAATATGGTCGGCCATGGCGTTGTCGGTCATAATGGTGGCGGGGTTGGAATTGACCAGAACAACTTCCAGGCCCTCTTCCTTCAACGCACGGCAGGCCTGCGTGCCTGCATAGTCAAACTCGGCGGCCTGCCCGATAACGATCGGACCGGAACCAATGACCATAACTTTTCTCAGTTTTGGATTCAGCGGCATAAACGATTCCCTCCAAGATTCGAAATGATGGATGATGGATCACGAGGCAACACCTCGGTAAATAAACCTTTATCTTAATAAGTTAACCACACAGACTTATCCTCTGTCAATATCAGAAACCGAAAACTTTTTCGTCGTTTTGAGGAGATTCCCGTCGTTTTTTTGGAGAGAGGATAGATGCTTTTTCGTATGTGGAGAAGGGAGCGGAACCGAGGTGTACAACGCAGGGTGGGGAGGACTCAAATTTTGTTCAGAGGAGATGGAGGTTCCGTTTTTTTCCAGCCGCTGTCTACCATGTCTACCGGATGTCTACCCAAATGGGAAAGGAAAACAGCTGGGGGACAAGAGATGGAGGGGGAGTGACGGCAGTGCCCGCCGTCGAAATGTCTACCAAATTGAAAAACCATACGTTCTGCAATCCCCGGAAAGGCCGCTGTGGCGCGGCTTTCCGGGGATTTTGCTTTGCGGTCAAAGAGGTGCTATGCACCCCTTAGGTGAAACAGAGGGAAAAGCGAGAAAAAATGCTGTGTGAGAAAACAGACTCACACAGCACAAAATAGTTGAATTATTCTTTGTCGAGCCATACCATCAGTGCAGCGAGGTCGGCGGGCGATACGCCGGAAATGCGGCCGGCCTGTCCCAGGTTCAGAGGACGGACTGCACTGAGTTTCTGACGGGCCTCCAAACGCAGACCCAAGATGCGTTCATAATCAATCTCTGCTGGCAGCAACCGGTGCTCCATGCGGGTGAATTCCGCCACTTGGCGCGTCTGCCGTTCGATATAACCGGCGTATTTCACCGATATCTCCACTTCTTCTTCTACGGCGGGGGAAAGAGAAGGCTGTGGCGGGGAGATAGCCTTGATATCAGTATAATGCAGCTCTGGACGGCGCAACAGGGAAATCAGGGGTATGCCAGCGGAGAGCGGCGCGCTGCCGCGGCGGCGCAGCAGATCATTGACGGCATCTGTCGGGGCGGCGCCGGTACGCTCCAGCCGCCGAATTTCGGCATTTACAGCTTCGTATTTGGCCTGCACAGCTTCGTATTGAAAATCCGATACCAGTCCGATGCGGTGGCCGATGGCGCTCAAACGCGCATCGGCATTATCTTGCCGCAGCAGCAGCCGGTATTCGCTGCGGGAGGTCATCATACGGTATGGCTCATTGGTCCCCTTCGTCACCAGATCGTCGATCAGGGTGCCGATATAAGATTCGGCGCGGGAGAGAATCAGGGGCGGCTGATTATGCAGCTTAAGCGCGGCATTGACACCGGCTACAAAACCTTGGACAGCGGCTTCTTCGTAACCGGAAGAGCCGTTGAACTGACCCGCGCCGTACAGTCTGGGCACTTTCTTGCATTCCAATGTGGGCAGAAGCTCCTGGGGATCGATGCAGTCGTACTCAATAGCATAGGCTGGCCGGGTCATTTCCGCATGCTCCAGCCCTGGCACCGTATGGAGCATGGCAATCTGTACATCTTCCGGGAGAGAGGAGGAAAAGCCCTGGATATACAGCTCCTCTGTATCCAGTCCCATGGGTTCCACGAAAAGCTGATGGCGCGCTTTATCAGCAAACCGTACGACCTTTGTTTCGATAGAGGGACAGTAGCGGGGACCGGCGCTTTCAATGGCACCGTTGTACAGCGGAGAACGGTCCAGATTGGAAAGGATGATCCGATGAGTTTCTGCGTTGGTGTAGGTGAGATAACAGACAGCCCGGTTTTCCGGCACAGTCCGCGTCTGAAAGGAAAAAGGAAGAGGGTTTTCGTCTCCGGTTTGCAGTTCCATTTTGGAAAAGTCTACGCTGCGGCGGTTAACCCGGGGCGGCGTTCCGGTTTTGAACCGGCGCAGGGACAGCCCCAGCTCCTGCAGGCGCGGCGTCAGGAGCGTGGCTGCGTGCATGCCGTCCGGGCCGCTTTCCAGAGCAGTTTCGCCCACGATGGTGCGGCCGTTGAGATAGGTGCCGGAGGCGATGATGGCGGCACGGACAGCATAAACAGCGCCGGTGCGGGTGACTACGGCGGACACGGCGCCATTTTCGGTGCGGATATCAATGACTTCGGCCTGTTTCAGGCTCAGCCTTTCCTGCTGCTCCAAAGTGTGCTTCATCACTTCCTGGTAGCGGCGGCGGTCCGCCTGTGCACGCAGGGAGTGGACAGCAGGGCCTTTGCCGCGGTTCAGCAACCGGTATTGGATGCAGGCTTTGTCGGCTGCGCGGGCCATTTCACCGCCCAGGGCGTCCAGTTCGCGCACCAGATGGCCTTTGCCGGTGCCGCCGATGGCGGGGTTGCAGGGCATATTGCCCACCGCGTCCAGATTAATGGTAAAACAGACCACACGACAGCCCATCCGAGCTGCCGCCAAAGCGGCCTCAACGCCGGCGTGTCCCGCGCCGATAACGGCAATATCAAAGGTTCCGGCCAAAAACTCTTGCATATAACATTCCTCTCTGTATGTAACGGCGATATGAAATGCGGAGAAAAGGGAAAGGAGGGAATCTCCCTCCTTCAGGCGCTGGTGCGCAGAACGATAATGGGCAGGTCGGGGCGATTGAACAAGCGGAAAAGAGGGATCGGCACGGTGTTGCTGCCCAGCCCCCGGGAGACGCAGCAGGTGAAGCCGCCGATCGTATAGAGTCCGCCGTCGTATTTGGGAAGCAGCGTATGATCGTTGCTGATCAGGCCCCGGTCGAGAATTGGGATGCGGATAATGCCGCCGTGGCCGTGGCCGCAGAGGACCAGATCGTAGCCCCAGCTGGCGTATTCCTCCACAGTGTCCCGGTGGGACAGCAAGACTGTGTAATCCGCGTCGATTTCGGCGCGCAGTTCCGGGCCGGTTTTTTGTCCCGCAGGGCCGTTGGGGTCGTCCACGCCCGCCACGGCCAAAGTGGCGCCGTCGCGGGTCCACAGTTCATACTCGTCGCTGAGCACACGTACGCCGTGCTCGCGCAGCAGATCTTTGAGCACGTTCACTTTGCGCACAGCCCATTCATGATTGCCGGTGACGTAATAGGTAGGGGCGATGGCGGTGAGGCGGTCCATCAGCGCCGGCAGGGCATCGTATTGGCTTTCCTGGTCGATCAGGTCACCGGTGATGACGATCAGATCGGGCTGGGCATTTTCTACCACCTGAAGCAGTAAGGAATTGCCGCTGCCGAATTCCTTGCCGTGCAGGTCGGACAGATGGGCGATACGCAGTCCGTCAAAGGCCGCCGGGAGCTGCGGGGAAGAAATGGTTTCTTCATGAACCAGGATAGTATTGTTGCTCCAATACAAAAATAAACCGCCAAAAATCAGCGCAAAGAGAAACAGCAGAAAAGGCGCCGCACAGCCCCGTTTTTTGCTCTGGTATCGTTTTGCCATGGCATCTGGTCGCTTTCTCAGTCGAAATAGTATTCCCGGGGCCGTTCGTCAAAAAACAGAATGCCCACGCCGGATAGACCCAAATAGGTGGTCAATACGCTGCCTACGGGCTGCAGGACGATCTTGATCTGGGGCAGTTTTTCCTTGAGATAGGCAATGGCCTGCTGACAGGTTTCCTGTTCATAGGTGTAGCAGACTGCCACCAACTGTTCCGGGAAAGCTTTGAGTTTTTCGAGAGCTTTGTCGCAGATGGTCTGCACCATGCGCTTCTGGCCCCGGGCGGTACCGAAAGCTTTCAGATAACCTTCCTTGTCGATGTGTACCAGGGGACGCACATCCAGCGCGCCGGCGGCGGCGCCCAGCAGCTTGTTGATGCGGCCGCCCAACACCAGCCACTTGAGATCCCGCAGGGCAATCATGTGGACAACATGCTCGGACAGGTAAGCGCCGTGAGCCATCAGGTTTTCGAAGGACGCGCCAGCTTTGGCCATATGCGCCAGCTGCAGTACGATCAGGCCCATACCGCCGGCGCCGGCTTTGGAATTGATGACGCCCATATGGACATCCGGATAGGTTTCCCGCAGTTCGGCAGTCATCATTTCCGCCAGACTGCAGCAGCCGGAGAGTACGGAAGAGAAGGCCACGTAAATGAAATCCTGCCCGGCTGCGGCATATTTTTCAAAGGTATCAGACATGATATCCGCCGGCACTTGGGTAGATTTGGGTACCGTGCCCTGTTCCATGGCACGGCATACATCCAGATAGTCGATATCCACCTTGTCAAGATATTCTTTTTCGCCCAACCGGACGCGCAGCGGCATCATGTCCACGTCATAGGGGGCAAGATAATGAGGATCCAAATCGCAGATACTGTCTGTGATGATTTTAACCATAAAACACACACCTCTTTGGGTTTGTCTGTATAATATTATATTATAACATATTTGCGCGCACTGCAAAACCCCGCCTGAAAAATTTCCTGTCGGGGAGGCATTATACGGCGAGACTGCGAACTTCTTTAGTAAAATCGGCATTTTGTACATATTTTGTTCATATAATATGTATACAATGCCAAAATAAAAAGAGGAGAAGGCAGGATCTTCGGTCACTTTTCCTCTGTACAAGCAAAGGAAATAGGACTACACTATATACATACCCCAAAAGAAAAGGAGGGATAACAATATGATGGATCACAAGTTCATCGGTCTCGACGTCGACGATATGATTTTCGGCAAAGACGACAGAGAGATCAGTCAGCGGTAAACCGCGGTGCCTTGCTTGTATCCACACGTTTTGACCGTGTGGTTTTTTTGTACCTGTTTGGGACCTCTCAGCCGACATGCGGCTGCGTTGAGCCACTGCTCCGCAGCCTTTACGATACAAGACATACAGCGCAAAGCACCAAAACATGCAAACGGGCAGCCTGCGGCAGCGGGCTGCCCGTTTCCTGTTCAGGCAAGACCGGCTGCGTGCAGGCGGGCATATTCTGCCTTCAGCCGATCGCAGCTGCCGGGGGGGCCGGCTTCGGTGCCCCGCTCCAGAGCGCGCTCATAGTACCAGATCTTATATTGGATTTTTTCCAGGTCGGCCTGGAGCGCCTCGATCTGCTGCTGTACCCGCGCCTGCTGGCGTACAAACAGGTCATGGCGCTGCTGGAGAGTTGCGTCTCCTTCCATGCACCAGTCAATGTATTGCTTGATGTCCCGAATGGGGACGCCGGTGTTTTTCAGACAGTCAATCATGGAAATATAAGCGAAATCTTCCTCTTTAAACAGCCGCTGGCCTCCGGCGCTGCGCTCTACAAAGGGAAGAAGCCCCTCCTTGTCGTAATAGCGCAGGGCAGAAACGGTGCGTCCGGTGCGTGCGGCCGCTTGGCCGATGGTATAGGTTTCCATGATGAGCAGTCCTCCTTACAGACGATGCTAAAAAATAATTTGAAAAAAGTTTGAAAATTCCCTTGACCTCAAGTAAACTTTAGATTGTATAATCAGTGTAACCAAAGACGAAAGGGTTTGCAAGCCCTTTCGTTTCAATATGGGAAAAAGCAGATCGGAAAGGAGTTTTTGCGATGATGCACAAGTTTGACTACTGGTCTCCTACAGAGGTGGTGTTTGGCAAGGGCCGGGAGGATGAGACGGCGGCTTATGTGAAAAAGTACGGCGGCAGCAAGGTCCTTCTGGTATACGGCGGCGGCAGCGTGGAACGCAGCGGCTTGCTCCAGCGTGTGAAAGAGCAGCTCGATGCTGCAGGTATCGGCTATGCGGAATTCGGCGGCGTGCAGCCCAATCCGACTGTGGAATATGCCCGCGAAGGTGTGAAACGCGCCATCGAGAGCCAGGCGGATTTCATTCTGGCGGTGGGCGGCGGCAGCGCCATTGACACGGCCAAAGGGATTGCCCACGGCGCAGCCAACCCGGATGTGGACATTTGGAAGTTCTGGTCTGGCGAGGAGAAAGTGCAGAAATCCATGCCTGTGGGCGTTATCCTGACCATTTCCGCCGCCGGCAGCGAAACCAGCGCCTCCTCAGTGCTGACCAATAAGGCCACCGGCAGCAAGCGGGGTCTGGACAATATTGCTTTCAATTTCCCCAAATTCGCCATTATGGATCCGGAACTGACCTTTACGCTGCCGGTGTATCAGGTGGCCTGCGGCGTAACGGATATTATGATGCACACCATGGACCGCTATTTCAATCCCCTGGACAATGAGCTGACCGATGCCATTGCCGAGGCGCTTCTGCGTACGGTGATTGCCAACGGCGCCAAGGCCGTGAAAGACACCCATGATTACGATGCCATGAGCGAGGTCATGTGGTGCGGCAGCGTGTCCCACAACGGGCTGACAGGACTGGGCGGCCAAGGAGATTTTGCGCCGCATCAGCTGGGCCACGAGCTGTCGGCCATGTTTGACATTGCCCACGGCGCGTCTCTTTCCGCCGTTTGGGGTCAGTGGGCGCGCTATGTGTATCAGAACCGGATTGAGCGGTTTGTCCGTTTTGCCAAAAACGTTTGGAACATCACGGAAGGCAGCGACGAGGAGATCGCCCTGGCGGGCATTCAGGCCACAGTGGATTACTTCAAATCCATTGGCGTGCCGACCTGCTTCAGCGAAGCCGCCGAGATCGGCGTGCAGAGCGAAGAGGTGCTGCGCGACCTGACCGACCGCTGCACCTTCCATGGCGCGCGTACCATCGGTACGTTCCAGGTGCTGGACGGAGACGACATTTACAACATTTATCAGGCGGCCAACGTTTGAAGCCAGTCTGGAGACGACCCCGCTGCGGAAAAGCCGCAGCGGGGTTTTTGTCACTTTTTATTAACTGTTTGGTTTCGGTTTGTCCTTGACAGGCGGCAGGGCATGGACTATACTTTTATTAGACAAATAGTTAATGGGGGGTGGGGGTATGGAACGACGGATTGAATGCTCGGCGGCGGAACAGCGTATTTTGGAAGCGCTGTGGGTTCGGGGAAGCGGTACAGCGGCGGATCTGGCTGCGGCGGCAGATGTCGGTGAACGCTTGGCGTCGGTTTGTTTGACTCGGCTGGAACAAAAAGGCGCAGTACAACGGATCGAAAGGGAGAACGGCGTGGTCTATGCGCCGCATGTTCAACGCGTGGAGGTCCGGGCCGCACAGCCGGTACGGCCGGCCAAGGGCGGCCTGCTGTGCCTGGCGCTGCCCATGGGCGGCGGGGCAAAAGCGTTGAAGGCGCGTTTTTCTCTGGTGGCAAAGCGGCCTGCTATGAAATGCGCCACCGCTGCGGCATTGGCAGTATGTGTTATCCTGGCCTGCCTTGTGGCTGTCACAGGCAGAAGCGGCGCCGAAGCCTACCGGGGCTTTGGCCGCTTGGCGGCAGGGCAGGAAACGGTTTTGACGCAGGCGGGAGGCTCTGCTTCAATCCATGGGAAAACGCTGGCAAACTATCTGCGTACGCGCCATTGGGCCGCCCTGCCGGAGGCGGGAAAAAGCGATGGAACGTTGCTGGCCTATTTTGGCGTAAGTGCTACTGGCGGAAGGGATTTTGGTACGCTGACCATTGTGGAAACGACAACTGGGAGCTACCGCGCCGATGTGTTTCGCTCCAACGCCGCTGGAACGGCGGACAGCCTCACAAGTTATAAAATTTCCGCAGAAGACGCCGCTGCGGCACGGGCGCTTGCCCAGCTGAGCGATGGCGCGGCGGGGTCCGGCGCTCTGCATGCCGCCTGGAGTGCGCGGGGTGAAATGGCTCTAACTTCCGCAACAGCAGGCCGGGGGAACTTTTCTTTTCTGTTCCGCTCTGTCGACGGAGGAAAAAGCTATGCGTTGGTGGAGGGTGATTTGGACAGATGGTCTCCGCGGTTTTGCACGGCCCTGGCTTTTGCTGACCGAAATGTGGGGGCGGCAGCCTTCCTGTCTGCTGAGGGGGCGGACGGTTCCTGCCTGCTGCGCACGGGCGACGGCGGCAAGACCTGGACGAGCGCGGTGTTGGATGGAACTGATATTACATCCAATGGAACGAGCACACAGGGAGAAATCGATGCATGGCGCAAAAACAGCGGGCACATTGACAATATCTGGTTTGAAGACGCCCGGTGCGGCTATGCGGAAGCGTCCTATACCAGCGGCAGAGAGAGAAAGACGATCCTTTTGGTCACAAATGACGGCGGCCTGCATTTTGTGCCGCAGACGGGAGGCAATGCAGCGCGGGCACTGATACAAAACGGCGCAGAGGAAGGAGAAAAAACGGCATGAGAGAGCAAGACCGTGTGACCTTATCGGACAGTGAGTGGATCATTATGCAGGAAATCTGGAAGCGGGGAGAGGCCACGTTTCGGGAGATCTGCGACGGCGTGGCGGCGCATCAATGGAGCAAACCCGCAGTGGCGGCCTTTTTGAAGCGGATGGAGAAAAAGGGCGCCATTGCAAGCGCGGAGGGCGGCCCTGTGAAAGTGTACCGCTCCTTGCTGCGGCGGGAAACCGCTGTGCGGAAGGAAACCAGGGACATTTTTAGACGGGTGTACGGCGGAGACGTGGCGCTGCTGGCTCAGTCGCTGGTGCGCTCTGCGGCGCTGGATGAAAACGATATGGAAGAATTGATTGCGCTGCTGAGGAAAGGGCGGGAGGAGAGGTGAAGTTTTTATCATGGGCGCTGGAGGGGGCGGAGCTGCTGCAGCCTCTGCTTGTGATGAGCCTTCAGGGCGCGGTGCTGATCGGAGCCGTTTTGGCGCTGCGGGCTGTCTTTGCCCGGCGTATGGCGCCGGGGGTGTTGTACGCGTTGTGGCTGCTGCCGGCGGCGCGGCTGCTGATTCCCGGCAGCATTGGGAGTGCCTTTTCATTTTTGAATTTCATTCCAAAAGAGATGGAGGCGCAGGCCATGGCCGCGGCAGTCATGCAGACGGCCGTGGTGCAGACGCCGTTGGATATTCCGATGACGGCTGTGGGGCCCGGGCTGACTGTACCTGTTGCGGGAAGCGGGAGCAGTGCGCCGATGACCGGGCTGGTAGTGTTCAATCTGGCGGCCATTCTAATGCTGGTGTGGCTGCTGGGTATGGCGGCAGTGCTGCTGTATGCGCTGTGGAAAAACCGTGCGTTCCGGCGCAGAGCTATGGCCGGGGCGGTGCGCGTGGAGGTGGAAGCGTGTCCGCTGCAGGTGTATCTGTGCGAAAATTTATCCTCTCCCTGCCTGTGCGGCCTGCTGCGGCCGGTGATTCTGGTGAATGACGGGGCGCTGGAAAACGAAACCTATTTTGCGCTGGCCCTGCGCCATGAGCTGGCGCATTATTGCCGCAAGGACCGTTTTTTCGCCCTGCTGCGGCTCGTGTGCTGCGCGGTGCACTGGTTCAATCCTCTGGTGTGGATCGGAGCGAAGGCGAGCTGTGAAGACTGCGAACGCGCCTGCGATGCGCGGGTGCTGAAAGATGCCACGACGGAAGAGCGGGCGGTCTACGGCGAAATGCTGCTCTCGTTTCTGTGTGTCCCGGCGCGGCGTTACAGCGTGTTATGCACGGCTTCGCCCATGGGCGGCGGGGGGAAAGCGCTGCGTAGACGTTTGACCCTGATCGCCCGACGGGGCGCGGTGAAACGGACCGCTGCTGCGATGCTGGCGCTGTGTGTGTTGCTGACCTGCCTTGTGGCCTGTACCGGGCGCAGCGGTGGAGGGGAAGCGGCAAAGCCGGACAAAGAAGTTTACCAGAAACTGGCGCGGGTGGCCGACGAAACGGAGTTTGTACAGTATGGAATCAGCGATGGCGTCCATATGGCCATTGGGGGGAAAACGCTGGCCCGGTATCTGGACAATGTGCAATGGAAGGAATGTCCGGGCAGGGCGGACGGCTCCGAGATTGTGGCGTATCAGCTTTTGGGTGAGAGCCATGCAGGCAATTCCATCACATTTGTCGAAAACGAAGCAGGGTTTTGCGCCCATGTGCTCTGGAACGGCGCAGAGGAGGGCGAACAGGCGGAGGCGTGGTATGAGATTTCAGAGGCAGACGCCGGGTATGCCTGGGCCATGTCCCAAATTGGCGGGGAGAGGACGCTGTACAGCACGCTGCCGGACGGCGGGGAGTTCGTTCTGGTTTCGAGCGCACCGGCTATGGGTTACGAGCGGCATTATCTCTTTTACGGCGAAGAGGGGCCGAAACCGACCGTATACGATTATGGCACAATCTATACGCCCATCTATGGCGATCTGGATGAGCAATATGCCCGTGTAGCGGAAGAATTCTGTTTTGTCAGTGAGCGAGTGGGCTTTGTATCCTTCCGTTTTGAACTTTATGAGACGGCTCCAGATCTGTTCCGCACGGCGGACGGCGGGAAAACCTGGCGGCGGGTTGCGCTGCCCATGGGGGACATTACGGAAGACAACGGCTACGGCGCGATACATGTCACAGATATTTCGTTTGAGGATGAGAAAAACGGCGCTGTGACGGTGTCCTTTTCCCACAGCAGCACGGGCGGCGATGATGCGCTTTCCGTGGTGTTCACCACCGTCGATGGCGGGGAGATCTTCACTGCCGTGACCAGCGGCGGCCCGGCCATCCGCGCCGCATCCGGCGAAACGGAAGGCGAAACCGTGATGCGTCAGGGCGACCCTGGCGGTACCGGAAGCGCTTATTTGCAGGAGAAAGAAGTGACGCTGGAGGCCGGACAGCAGCGGCAGCTCCATGTGATCGGCATCACCACGGCGCTGCAGTGGGAAAGCGATGATGCGGCGGTGGCCACGGTGGATGAAAAAGGGCTGGTGACGGCGGCGGCCCCCGGCACAGCGCAAGTGAGCGTAACCTGGGACGGACAGCGCTATGACTGCAGCGTAACGGTGACGCCGGCAAACGTAACGCCTGCGGCAGAGGATGATTTCAAACACGTTCCTATCGATAATCCGGACGGCGCCCAAAGCGGCACAATGCCGACGGATGAGAGCGCCGCCAATCTGTTCCCTCTGCTGAAATAATGCGCCGCGGCGCGCCGAAAAGGCGGCCTGTCCATCGGACAGGCCGCCCCTTTTGCACAGATTCAGTCCAAAACACTGCTGTCGGTATTGCCTTTGTCGGCGTTTTCCTGATTTTCCGGGCGCTGCACGTCGCTGTTTTCGGTCCACTTGTCGATATAGCGCACCTGCATATCCTCGCCGAAATCCCCGGTGTAATAGAGGATCACCTGATCGCCCTGGGTCCATTTGGTCAGGATGTCGTCTTTTACGGTCAGGTCCAGAACTTGATCCCCGGCGCTGACGCTCAAATGGCTGCCGTTAACGGCGATGATCTCAGCATAGACCGAGCTGCAGTCCTCTTTGGCTACTGTATCGCCTGTGGCGCCCTCCTGGTTGCTGGAGGGGGTGTCGGCGCTGCCGTCATTAGTAGAAGGGTCGGCGTTGTTGCTGCCGCAGGCCGCGAGGGAAACGAGCAGCAGCGCCGCGGCGGCCAGAGGCAAAAGCGTTTTTTTCAAATGTTTCATGCGATTCCATCCTTTGCAATTAAACTGTATACCGGGAGTTTCCCCGGCCGGCGGGAAAATTATACAGGGCAATGTAAAAAATGGTTCACAAACGATGAAGATAGGTGTATGCTAAAGGTATATTCGGATCGCAAGAAAGGGGTTTTTACCAATGAGATTCTTTATTGATACTGCCAATGTGGAGGAAATCCGCAAGGCCAACGACATGGGCGTCATCTGCGGCGTCACAACCAATCCGTCCCTGATTGCCAAGGAAGGCCGCGATTATGCTGAGACGCTTAAGGAAATCGCGTCGATTGTGGACGGGCCGATTTCCGGTGAGGTGAAGGCTACCACTGAGGACGCAGAGACCATGATCGA
This sequence comes from bacterium 210917-DFI.7.65, assembly GCA_020555865.1. GTDB lineage: Bacteria > Bacillota > Clostridia > Oscillospirales > Oscillospiraceae > Pseudoscillospira. Next base: position 284,713 of record JAJCJJ010000003.1, read on the forward strand.
AGAAGGCCGCGCCATTTACGCGCTGGACCCGGAGCACATGGTGGTGAAGATCCCCATGACCGCTGAGGGGCTCAAGGCCATCAAGGTGCTTTCCGCTGAGGGCATCCCCACCAACTGTACGCTGATTTTTTCGGCCAATCAGGCACTGCTGGCGGCCCGCGCCGGCGCGACTTACGTCAGCCCCTTCCTGGGCCGGCTGGATGATATCAACGAATCCGGCGCAAATCTGATCGCCGATATCGTGGCCATTTTTGACAATTATCCCGATATCAAGACGGAGATCATCTGTGCCAGCGTGCGCAACACTACCCATGTGACCCAGTGCGCGCTCTCCGGCGGCCACATTGCCACGGTACCCTTCAAGGTGATCGAGCAGATGGTCAAGCACCCCCTGACCGATCAGGGCATTGAAAAGTTCAAGGCTGATTATGTGAAAGTGTTCGGGGATAAGTAAGCGCGGAAAACCGATAGGAAAGGTCCGCCTGCATCAAAGATGCAGGCGGACCTTTTTGGCAAAGCGCACAAAAAAGAAAAGCAGAATTGTGAGAATATACGGAAATGAGGTTTTTTGAAAAAAGTTTCAAGTATGATGTCCAAATTTTTTCATTTTTACGTTGTTACTATATAGAAGGACATGCGGCGGAGGATATGCTATACTATACCCTGAAAATGCCGTAGGGGGGAAGAGTATGCTTGCGCTGTGTTTGGCCATGGTGGAACCGGAAGAGCAGGAAGCATTTACTGCATTTTTTGACCGGCATTATAAGCCGGTTCTATATAAGGCCTGCAAGATCTTGAAAAACCGGGAAAACGCCGAGGATGTGACACAGGAAATTTTCCTGTATGCTGCAGATCATTTTGAAAAATTCCACGGCAGAAAAGATGCTGAAATCCGGCGCTATTTGATGGAATGTACAGAATCCCGGGCGGTTGATATGCTGCGCAGGCGGAACGGCGCGCCGGAGAAAGCAGACGAGGGAGAAGTGGCGCGCGCCGCCACGGACGACACTGAGCAGATTGTGCTCCGGCAGGATACCATGACGCGGCTGCTGCGCTGCATCGATGAGCTGGACGCACCCTGCCGCGCAGCGCTGAAGCTGCGCATGGCGGGCGTGCCGGCTGAGGAAGCGGCGCAGATGCTGGGCATTTCCAGAGAGGCATTTTACAAACGGGCACAGCGCGGCTATGCTGTTTTACGCGAAAGGATGGTGCGCGAGGATGCACTATGAAGAACAGACGGTGTCCCTGCGCACCCTGATTCAATGGGGGCTGGAGGAGGACACGGAGCGGCGGATCGCCGCGCTGCCGCCGCTGCAGGAGATCGAGGCGCTGCTGGGGGATACCGCGGCGTTCCGCCGGAGGGTTCTGGAAGCCGCGGCGCACCTGCTGCGCGCCGGGCGCTGCAGCAAACGGCATCTGCTGCGCGTCGTTCGGAAAACCCTGACGGCTGCGGCGATTCTGGTGTCGCTGCTGTTCTGTGTTCTCATGGCCAATGCCTCCGTCCGCGCTGCAGTGGTCAATACCATTATTGAATGGACGGACAGGTCTGTTGGCATTCGATTTGAGATGACAGGAACGCCTTTGACTAATTTGCCGGAAGGATATGGGCCGCACTATATTCCGGAGGGAATGATTTATCAGGATGATGTATCCTGGAAAGTTAACGATCAAATATCATATTCTTATGTATCGGAGGATGGTACTTCTGCTGTGGATATTCAAATTACGATTGCAAATAATAGTTCCGGTTATTGGATGGACAATGAACATATTTTGTATGACAGGATTACGTTTAGCGGAGAGACGGCGTATCTTGGAACATTCAAGAATGGTACGGGCTATGTAATGTTGTGGGTCAATGGTGGCATTGAAATTTATATTTATTATATTGGTTCGGAAGCGTCTTTGTCTGAGCTGTATCATATTGCAGAAAATATATATTAAGTAAGAAGCAAGCGTGCGAATCAGTCATCGCACAATTGCTTTCTGCACAAAAAAAGTTAAAATATATATTATGCTGAAATGAAAAAGTTTGAAAAAAATTTGTCCAAAATTTGGATTTTATTCGTTGTTACTATATAGAAGGGTAATTATAACCCTGAACAAAAGAGAAAGGAAGGATTCCCATGTACACAGCACAAAAAACAGCAGCCTCCAAACTCCTTTCCGATGAGAGGAGAGGAGGCTATATTCTATGCCAAAGACTGGCTGTGAAAGGATAGAATAGGAGGGTTTTGAATGATAGAGTCTTTTATCCTGCTTGCCATTGTTGTGCAGTATGCAGTTTGCAGAAAGATACCGAAATACCGCTATATTTCTCCGCTGATTTGTTTGGCGGCGTGTATGCTGATCCTGTTTTGCGCCGTGCAGCTTGAGCCGTGGAGCGGTGACAGGTATATTGTGACAGCTATTGGAGATGGCTTGGAAAGCGTAGAAGTCACATTTGACACATGGCAGGAAGCGGAAGACTTTGCAGCGGAGAACGGCGGCAGTATCTCGAGGATTAGCAGAATAACGCATTGGGGCAATATTTTTCTTATAACCGCATTTCCGGCAATTGGAATGCTGCTTTTCACGCTGGCCAGAGATTTGCTGCGTTTCTTCATAAAGTTCAAATCCAGGTAAGGATGCGATACGCATGATGAAAGAAATCATTTTGAGTTTTATCGTGGCGGTTCTCGTTTATAACGTTGTCTGGTATGCATATGGATGCCGCGACGTGCTTTCTCTGATGGTTTCCGTCCTTTCTTTTTGGGGCTGTTGCATTACTGCTTTTTTGTGGCAAAGTTATCGCTGCATGAAGAAAAAGCAACAGGAAACGGAAGCAAAAGACGGGGGAACCGTAAAACGCTTTTGCCCGCCCAACGGGAAAACGAATCAAGTAGCCAAACCATTTTCTACATCTTTTTAAACAGTAGTGGTGAGAACATGTGAAGCCTATTTGGAAAGGACTTAAAAAGTTATTTTTTGAGCGTCCGCTCATGTTGGCGGTGCTGTTGGGATGCGCTGTGCTGGGCGTCTGGTTTATGATGCGGCGGGATTATGAATCCATTTTTCGGACGATGGCGCTACCGGTATGCTCTGTGTGCGGTATTTTGGGATATTTATACTACTACGGGCAGCAGAGTGAGAGTTTTACACCGGCGCAAACTGTTTTGTCCGAAGAATCGGATCTGACCATGCGTATTGTCAGCACAGTTGCTGGCGCATCCGCTGGCAGGCAGACCTGGAGCGGGTATGATCCGGGCAGCATTGAAACATTTTATGTGGTGTTTGAAAATCATACCGGTGCCGCAATTGAAACGGATACTTCATACCGGCTGGAACGGAGTATACGGTGGAAGTGGTATTGTGTAGCGTCTGCTCCGGCGGCTGAGACGGCATGGAAAGCGCTGGAGATACCGGAAGGTCGTTCCGGGAAGCTGTGTATTCCTGCTGCAAGCATGGGATTTTCGCTCTCGCCGGGGTATTACCGGATGGTGAAAAGCGTGAAAACGCGCAATGGGCTCCGTGTGATTGCGGCCGGCTTTTCGGTAAACGAACTGTAAAAAAGAGCTGTGCGGATGAGCCGTTCTGCTTTGCGGATGCGTCTGCTGACGCTGGCGTTGGCAGGCTGCAGGCTGCCATCCGGTTACGACAACGACGAGCTGTGGGGTGACCCCACTTGGCGCAGCAGTGATTTCTTGCAGATCTCCGCTGCGTGGGGCGATGATCCGCATGTTGCTGTAAGCTGGGAGTTGATCGTGATGAAACCATGGCTGCGTAGAATTGGCGGTTGGTTGCTTTGCTGGCAGTTGGATGTGGCGTGCGGAATCGGGCTGTGACCTTAGCGGTTTCTGCGCTGTTGGGCGTGCTGCCCAATCCTCCGGCCAGACCGATGGCATACATCGGTGCGTTTGGTTTCGGATTGATTGCTGTGGTGAATAGTTTGCGCCGGAGGCGGGAGAAAAAACGGGCAAGTGAATATGGGGGCGTTTTCTGTAATGAAATGCCGTTTTTTCCCGGATAAAGGGTTCACGGACAGAAACAGCGAGGGCATGGACCCTCGCTGTTTTCGTTACCCTTATAGTACTTTTTGCCCGTTGATGACCAGAGAGAAGTGCAGCTCCAGCTTTTCTGCGGCGCGGCGGCACAGGAGCATGCGCTCCATGAAAATTTCAAAGTAGTCCATCACAGAGGAAATTTCCGTGTCCAGATCCAGTTCCAGCACGATGCGCGTTTTATCGTCGGTGATCTGGACGCGGGAGGTGTGGACGGCGTAATTGACGCGGTCGTGAATGTCGAAGGTGGAGAAATCCCGGTTGCGCACGCGGGTGCGGCGCACGTCGGTTTTATCCGCCAGGATGATGGCCGCCGCCACGGCGTTAACGGGGAAGGCGGTGCCCTCGTCGTGGTTGCCGATGGCGGTGATGATGGTGGCGATGTCCTCAGGGTCGGCGCCCATGTTGTCGAGGATGCGGAAAGCCATCACTGCGCCGGACTGGGCATGATCCACTCGGTTGATCACGTTGCCGATGTCGTGAATATAGCCGGCGATCTGAGCCAGCTCCGCTTCCCGCGGGCTGTAGCCCAGGGTCAGCAGGATCTGCCGGGCGGTTTCGCTGACCCGGGTCACATGGGCGAAGGAATGCTCTGTATACCCCAGGGCGCACATGGTTTCGTCGGCCTTTTGAATGTAAGTCCGGATCTGACTGCTGTTTTTGATATCTTCAATGGTAATCATTGATACGCTCCTTTTGCTGTTATGCCAGTTTTTGCCCCAGCCACTGCCCCAGCACCACACCCAACAGACACAAGACCACACTCAGGGCGACGTAGGCCGCGGCCAGGCCGCTTTTGCCGTTGCTGAGCAGCGTCACTGTTTCCAAAGAAAAGGTGGAGAACGTGGTGAAGCCGCCGCACAGGCCCACTTTCAAAAACAAGACTGCGCTGCTGCTCTGTGCGCCCCGCTGGGCGGCGACCTGGGCGATCAGGCCGATGAGAAACGCGCCGGCCAGGTTGATGAGCAGCGTGGGCAAGGGAAAAATGCCCCGCTGCAAAAACGGGAGCATGCCGCACAGATACCGGCTCACGGCGCCCAGCGCGCCGCCCAGGGCCACCCAAAAGCATTGCGCCGCCATATCAGTATTCCTCCTGTGCGCAGATCCATCCGCCGCCGAGCACAGTGTCTCCGTCGTAGAACACCGCGCTCTGGCCCGCGGTCAGCGCCCGCTGGGGCGTGTCGAACACCACTTCCGTCCGGCCGCCGGGCAGAGGCGAGACCGTGGCGGCGGCCTCTGTTTGGGAATAGCGGGTCTTTGCGGTGCAGCGCACCGGCTCTGCCAGATCCTCAAAGGCGATCCAGTTGCACTGTTCGATCACAGTGCGGCCGGAATAAAGATGCTCCTCGGGGCCGAGAACTACGGTGTTGGTTTTCGCGTCCTTGCGCAGGACATAGAGCGGATATGCGCTGCCGCCCACGCCCAGCCCTTTGCGCTGGCCGGTGGTATAGCAGGGCAGGCCGCGGTGGCGGCCCAGCACGCGGCCCGCTTCGTCCACGAAGTCGCCGGGCGTCAGGGCAACGCCCTGGCGGCGCAGGAAGGCGACGTAATCCCCGTCCGGGATAAAGCAGATGTCCTGGCTGTCTTTTTTCTGCGCCACGCGCAGGCCCGCTTCTGCGGCCAGGGCGCGGATTGCGTCCTTGCTGTCGATCTCGCCCAGGGGCATTTGCGTGCGTGCCAGCTGAGCCTGGGTCAGGCGGTAGAGCACATAACTCTGGTCTTTTTGCAGATTTTTCCCTTTTTTCAAAAGATACCGGCCCCGCGCGCCGTCGAATTCCACCCGGGCGTAATGTCCGGTGGCGATCTGGGCGCACCCCAGGGCATCCGCTGCGGAAAGCATTTGGGCAAATTTTACGCGGCGGTTGCAGACGATGCAGGGGTTGGGCGTCCGCCCGGCGCGGTAGCTTTCGGCAAAATCTGCCATAACCTGCGCGGAAAAAGCAGCGCGGCCGTCGTGCACAGAAAAGGGAATGCCGAGATGCTCCGCCACAGCGCGGGCGTCGGCGGCGCTGCCGGCGCTGCCGGCGCCGCCGGAGCACAGCTCCAGCATCAGTCCCTGTACTTCCCAGCCCTGCCGCTGCAGCAGCAGGGCGCACACGCTGGAGTCCACGCCGCCGCTCATGCCTACCAAAACTCGATGGTTTTTCATGCTCCCGCATCCTTCCCAATGCGCCTCCGGCGCAAGCAATTCCAAAAGTGCGCGCACTTTTCTGCAAAAAATTATAACATACCTGCGCGGTTTATGGTATAATCATTTTGCAGATATCCATGCAATGGAGGGAGTAAGATATGAGTAAAAAGATCATTACCATTGGCCGTACCTATGGCAGCGGGGGACGCCTGATCGGCCGCGAGGTGGCCAATAAGCTGGGCTATGCGTTCTATGATAAGGAGCTGATTGAGCTGGCCGCCAAAGAGTGCGGTTTTTCCCCTGATTTTATCAAGGCCAATGAGCAGCGCTCCGCGTTCGGTTTTTTCGCCAATCTGGCCAGCCAGGGCTTTTCCTATTCCAAAGACACCCTGCCGCCGGCGGACATGCTGTTTGTGGCTCAGTGCAAAGTGATCCAGGATATTGCGGCCAAGGAGGACTGCGTGATTGTAGGACGCTGTGCAGACTACATCCTGCGCGACTTTGAGGAATGCCTGCATGTGTTTATCCGTTCCACGGAAGAGGACTGCATCCACCGCGTGACCACATATTACGGCGTGGCCAGGGACAAGGCCGCCGAGGAAATCAAGAAGATGGACCGCCAGCGCGGCGCCCACTGCAAGCGCTACACCGACCGCACCTGGGGGGCGGCGGAGAATTACGACCTGATGCTTAACACTGCCCGTTTCGGCATCGACGGCTGTGTGGAGCTGATTGCCGAGGCGGCACAGCGGGCGTTCCATCCTTCCCGGGGCGACAGCGTTTATTGAGCGGCGAAGCCGCCCGCGCCGGGCAAAACGCCCCGGACCATCGGGCGCAGATGTGACATCGGGCAGGCGCGGCGCGGCAAAACCGCGCCGCGCCTGCCTTTGCGCCGACGGGAGAAGTTTGGGGACGGAAACTGTGCAGAATGTGCATTGACAGGGCGGCGAAGAGGCCCTATAATTTTGTCCATACCAAAGAGAGACCGCGGCCGGCGCGCCGCAGGGAGGTGCGAAGCAATGAGCAACGAAGAGAAGATCCTTTCCATGCTGAGCGAAATGCGCGGCGACATTCAGGAAATCAAAAGCGACGTAGCAGGCCTTAAAACGGAAGTGGCAGAGCTGAAAGCAGACGTGGCGATGCTCAAGACGGACATGGCGGATATGAAGGTCCGGGTGAAACGGCTGGAAGGGGACATGGCGCAGATGCGCAGCGACATGGACGAACTGCGGGAAGCACAGGAAGAAACGCGGGACGGCGTGAACGTTTTGCTCGAATGGGCCGAGGCGTGCGGGAACGTCATCAAATTCCCCCTGCCGCGGATCAAGTGAACTGCATAGATGAGCCGCCCGGCGTCTGCCGGGCGTTTTTTGCCGCTTTTTTTGAAAAAAAGCGGCTTTGTTGCACCCGAACATACAACTTTCGGCACTGCGCGCGCTGAGGGTGAGGCCCTGCCGCTGCGGTATACAGCAGGGCCGGGACAAATGTCCCCTTAGGTTCTCTCCTTTTTTGACGCCCCGGAAGCGGGGCATGCCCGGAGGCCTGGGTGCGTGCCCAGGCCCTCGGGCGGCAGACCGGCGCGGGTATGGACCGCTGCTGCCGGCGGATGAATGGAACAACACGCATCCAGCACACAGCGGCGGGCGGACACAGCTGCCGGACGGATACATATATTAATAAAAAGGATACAGAATCCGAGCGTGAGAACCGGACCTGGGGTGAAGGGAGAAGTGTATTACGGTGTATGTTACGGTTGTGTTACAAGTGGGGAAAACCCATTGACGAAAAAAAGGGTCAGTGATAAAGTAGCATCACAAGATGACGAGGAACAGAGCCGACCCAGCACAGATACGGGAACGGCTAGCCACGGTATGTGTTCTGGAAACGCCGAGGGCCTCTGCATCTTGAAAAAAATGTTTTGCTTCATAAGGGGAGCTATGCGGTATTTATAAGTCGGTGTTTTGGAGGAAAAACGGGTTATTTGTGCTGAATTGGATCACTTTTTGGAGCAAAAAGATCAAAAAAGGAGGACTACCGAACCATGAAGAATCTGAAAAAGGTTCTGTCCCTGGTGCTGGCGCTGGCCATGGCATTGAGCCTGATGACCGCCGCTTTCGCC
>JAJCJJ010000004.1 GCA_020555865.1 bacterium 210917-DFI.7.65
AGGAGTGGCCGGATGCTCTTCCGGGAGCCTGGTATTACCTGGCGGTACAGGAAGCGACGAACAGCCACGCCTACGAAGGCAAAGGCGAAGTTTATGAGCGCTGGACAGCGCTGAATGTAAATCCTGACTGGGCGCAGTATCAGCGTTGATCGTTTTACGGTATCAGCAGAAAACCCGGCTGGCCAATAATATGGCCAGCCGGGTCAAATTTTGGTTTATTTTCCGGTTCTGGGGACAGGCGGTTGCTTTGAGGATAGAAGTTCTGAAAAGTCGTAAATGTAGGTATCGCACAAACCGCGCATCGCATCTTCGTCTTGCGCAAAAATGGAATCGAACACACCCACGACGCGGAGGCCGGCCTCTTTTGCGCCGCGGCAGGCCACCGGCGAGTCGTCAAACAGCGTGCATTCCTCCGGCGCGGCCGAACACTGCTGTGCCGCTGCGCGAAACAGCGCCGCCTCCCGTTTCTCCATCCCCATTTCCTGTGCAAAAAAGAGATCTGAAAAATACGAGGCAAGGCCATTTTTTTGCAGCGTGGCCCGACATAATTCTGGTGCGCTGGATGTGAGCACGGCCATAGGCTCACCCTGCCGGCGGCACTGTTCCAAGTACGCGTGCACATGGGGCTTGGCTTCGATGCGGTATGTATATTCCTCCAGCGCCTGTGCGGACCATTCGGCTATGATTTCATCTGCACTTTCGGGAAGATGGTAGTAGTCTTTTGTGAACTGTGCAGCGACGGGGGCGGTGGAGTGGATCACAAAATCGTGGTATTCCTGGGTGTGGGCCAGGCCGCGACGGGCAGTGAAATCCAAGTCGATCTGCAACCAGATCCCGGAAGAATCTACTAAAGTGCCATCCAGATCAAAAAACAGCATAAGGACAACCTCCCATCTGTATGGTCAGGAATTGGGGGGACTGGCCGGCGCGGCATCGTCCGCTTTTCTGCGGCGGAACAGGCTGTCGGGCAGCTGGGCCAAAACGATGGCGGCAAACATCAGCGCGCAGCCGGATAGCTCCCGAAGAGACAGCCCCTGACCCAAAAGAACCCAGCCAGCCAGCGCGCTGAATACACTTTCCAGCGACATGGTCAGGCTGGCGATAGTAGGATTGAGTCCTTTCTGGGCCACGATTTGCAGCGTATAGCCTACGCCGGAGCTGAGAATACCCGCGTACAAAATGGGCAGTGCCGCAGCCTGCAGATCGGCAACGGTGGGGGATTCAAACAAAAGCATGCAGATGGTGGACAGCAGTGCTGTGACAAAGAACTGGATACAGCTCAGCTGCACGCCGTCCATTTTTGGCGAAAAATGATCCACCATCAGAATATGGCCGGAAAACAGGAATGCGCACAGCAGTACCATAGAATCGCCACGGCTCAGGGAGAGCCCGCCGACCATGCACAAAAGGTACAGTCCAATTACGCCCAGTACGACGCACAGCCAGATCTTTTTATCTACTTTGCGGCCCATAAAAAGTGTCAGAATGGGAACGATCAGTACATACATCGAGGTGATGAAACCGGCTTTTGCCGCAGTGGTAGCGCCCACACCGATTTGCTGTGCGGTGGAAGCCAGAAACAGGAAAAAACCGCAGCTGATGCCGCCCAGCAGCAGCCGCTTTTTATCGCCGGAGCTTTTGGGCAGCAGAGAAACGCCGGAACTGCGTTTGCTGCGGGCATTCATCGCGGCGATGACCGGCAGCAGCACAATACCGCCCAAATAACTGCGGCTGGCCAGAAATGTAAACGGACCGACATGCTCGGCGCCGACGCTCTGGGCGACGAATGCAGAACCCCAAACCAGTGCCGTCAGGGCCAAAAGAAGTGTGTTTCTGATTTGTTTGGTATCCATGAATGAAAACCCTTCCTCTTTTTTTTGACTAACTTCGCTATTATACGAAAAAGAAACAAAAAATGCAAGAACAGAGGACAGCCTTTTCGCAGGGAATCCGCTCTATTTCTGGACAGAATGGAAATTCTGTGATAAGATAACGCTGACAGCGCTGTGCAGATAGAAAAAGAATTCCATTGCGCAGTGCGGACAGTTTGGAGAGGAACAAACCAATGAATGAAAAACGGATCGACGTTCTTGGCGTCGGATTTGATAATTTTACGATGGAAGAGGCTGTGGACGAGGGGGTTCGGCTGATGAACGAGCCTGGGGCGCACTATGTGGTCACGCCGAATCCGGAGATTGTAGAGATCTGCCGCGAAGATGCGGACGCCCGTGGTGCCGTTAACAGCGCAGATCTGGTCATTCCAGATGGAATCGGAGTGATTTATGGCGCGAAAATTCTGGGAACGCCCCTCAAACAAAAGCTTCCCGGCATCGAATTTGCTGAGCGCCTGATGGAAAAGATGGCACAGGAGAAAAAAACGCTTTATCTGTTGGGCGCAAAGCCGGGCATTGCCGAGCAGGCAGCGGAAAAACTGCGGGAAACATACCCGGGGCTGACGATTGCCGGAACCCACGACGGTTACTTTCAAAAGGACGAGACTGTGGTGGCCGACATCCGCGCCAGCATGGCGGACGTGGTCTTTGTGTGCCTGGGCGCGCCGAAACAGGAGAAGTGGATGGCGCATAACGGTACTGCCACCGGTGCGCATCTTCTGCTGGGACTGGGCGGTTCACTGGATGTTTTTGCCGGTGTGGTACAGCGTGCGCCCGAAATTTTTTCGAAAACTGGTATGGAGTGGTTTTACCGTCTGCTCAAGCAGCCCAGCCGGATCGGCCGTATGATGAAGCTGCCGCTGTTTTTGGTCCATGTGGTGGGCAAAAAGGGAAAAACGGACGCAGCGCGATCGTAAGGGCAGCAAAAAAGGGCGCATGAAGCGCCCCGTTTTGCCTGTTGCAGCCATCTTATGTAAAAGAGAGGATCTTTTCGTGCCGCTCAGCAGCAGCAGGTGTCGTTCCCGCAGCCACAGTTGTTGTTGCAGCCGCACGAGCAGCTGGAGGACGAGGAGCCGCAGCCGCAGCAGCAGATCAGAACGATGATAATGATGAGCCACAGGCAGGAGTTGTTTTCAAAGCACATGAGAGACGTTCACCTCACTTTTTTGAATCTGAACTATCCTATGCGTGTTTCCTGCAGGATGAAACTTGACCACAAAAATAAATAAAAGACGTAAAAGGACGGCCTGGCCGTGAGGATACATTGGAAAGGCGATGATACACTTGGCACAGGAAGAACGAAACAAAACATTTACAGATGATAACACTATGCGCTGGGACAGCGGAGAGGTGCGCCGCCGTGAAGCGCCGCCGCGGCAGAGGAAGCACCCGCGCAAGCCGCCGAAGAGAAAAGGCACCGGGGCAGGCTATTATGTGACGATCCTGGTGATTTCCGCTATTTTGGCCGGCGTAGGCTGGCTGATGTGTAATGATCTTTTGGCTCTGAACAAAAAGGATCACTTGGCGGAGATCGTAGTGACGGATGGCGAGAAACTCGGATCGGTGTCCAAATCCCTGAAAAAGGAAGGGCTGATCAACTATAGAGGCTTGTTTCTGCTGTACAGTTCGCTTTCAGACACGGAAGTGGTGGCCGGGACGTATGAGTTGAATACTTCGATGGATTATCACGCCTTGCTCACCGCGATGAGCGCCCGCAGCGGCGCCCGCAAAACGGTGAATGTAACCATCCCCGAAGGATATTCCATGCAGCAGATTTTTGAGCTGCTTGAAGAGAAAAACGTCAATACGGTGGAAGCGTTAACAGAGGCTGCGGCCAACGAAGACTATGATTACGATTTCCTTGCCAACAAGGAAAAAGGCGATGCCAGCCGTTTGGAGGGGTATTTGTTCCCAGATACCTATCAGTTTTATAGCGGCGGCGATGCGAAAACGGTCATCAACAAGATGCTGCGCAATTTCGACAATAAGATGACGAATGAGCTGCGCCAGACAATTTCGGATTCGGGTTACACAATGGACGAGATCATCACCATTGCGTCTCTGATCGAGAAGGAAACCGACGGCAGCGACGGCACAAAAATTTCTTCGGTCATCCGCAACCGGTTGAAGAATTCCGGCGAAACAGCGGGCTATCTGCAGATCGATGCGGCACTGCTCTACGCGCTGGGCGAGCACAAAGAGGTGCTGACCGATGCCGACAAGGAGATCGATAGTCCCTATAACCTTTATAAAAACAAGGGATTGCCGCCCACACCGATCTGCAACCCCGGCATGGCCTCGATCCGCTCGGCTCTGTATCCAGACAATACCAGTTATTACTTCTATGCCCTGGGCGAGGATGGAGTGCATCACTTCTTCAAGACGTACCGCGAGCATTTGAATTTCCTGGAATCCCTGAAGAATTGAGAGACGAACTATGACACAAACAAATTGGCAGGTTTTGAAAACAGGGGAAGCGGCGCATGCGCCGCTTCCCGTTTCCGTGCCGGAGCTGCTCGTGCCTGCGGGCGATCTGGAGCGGCTGCGCCTGGCTGTGCTCTACGGCGCCGACGCTGTGTATCTGGCTGGCACAACCTTTGGCATGCGTGCCTTTGCCGGGAACTTTACGGAAACGGAAATGAAGGAAGCGGTGCGCTTTGCGCACGCCCACGGCGTGCGCGTGCATGTTACGGTGAATACTATGCCTCGCAACGACGAGGTGGCCCGGCTGCCGGACTATCTGGCGACGTTGGAGGCGTATGGAGTTGATGCGCTGATCGTGGCAGATGTAGGGGTGCTTGCATTGGCCAGGCAGTATGCGCCTCATGTACCGAAGCACATCAGCACGCAGGCCAGTGTTGTCAATTACCAGGCGGCGCGTGCCTGGCACGATCTGGGGGCAGATCGCGTAATCCTGGCGCGGGAACTGACGCTGGAAGAAATTGCAGAAATCCGGGCTAAGACGCCGCCCTCTCTGCAGCTGGAGACCTTTGTTCACGGTGCGATGTGCGTGTCCTATTCCGGCCGTTGCCTGCTGAGCAACTATATGACCGGGCGGGATTCCAACCGCGGCGCATGCGCTCAGCCCTGCCGGTATGAATACGCGCTTGTGGAGGAAAAGCGCCCCGGTGAATATTTCCCTGTATATGAGGATGAAAAGGGAACGTATATCATGAACTCCAGGGATCTGTGCATGATCGACCATCTTCCGGAACTGATGGCCGCCGGGGTGGACAGTTTCAAAATCGAAGGGCGGGCCAAGTCTGCCTATTATGCAGCAATCGTCACCGGTGCTTACCGCCATTGCATCGACGCTGCTGTCCGCGGTGAGGCGCCGGATCCGGTGTGGCGGGACGAGGTAGAGCATGTAAGCCACCGGCACTATTCTACGGGGTTCTTTTTCGGTCAGCCGGGGCAGTATACGGAAAGCGCACGCTATATCCGTACCTGGCAAGTTTGCGCCATTGTGCTTTCCTGTGATGAAACAGGCTGGGCAAAGCTTTCGCTGCGCAATAAATTTGCCAAAGGGGATGAGGTGGAGATCGTCGGCCCGGATCTGCGGCCTTTCTCCATAACCGTCCCTTTGATGGAAGATGAGGACGGGCTGCCAATAGAAGAGCCGCGCAATCCGCAGATGGTGTTCCGGATGCAGCTGCCGCGGCCTGTGCCGCCCTGCAGCATCGTCCGCCATGCGGTGGATCTGTCTGCCAAATAACACAACGGAGGAACGGGTTTTGATCGAAACGGTCTTATTTGATTTGGACAATACACTGCTGGACTTTGACCGGGCGGAACATGAAGCGCTGCGTCAAACGCTGCTGCATCTTTGCGGCTACGCGCCGGAGGAGATGCTGCGGCGGTACAACGCGATCAACCGTGCACAGTGGAAACTGCTGGAGCAGGGGAAGCTGACCCGGCATGAGGTTAAGCTGCGCCGGTTTGCATTGTTGTTTGACGAATTTGACATTCGTGTGTCAGTGGAGAAAGCCGCGCGGGAGTATGAGGCGCTGCTGGGTATCGGCCATTATTATATGGAAGGCGCGGAAGAAGTTCTGAAGACGTTGGCGCCGTGCTATGGACTGTACATTGTGACTAATGGTACTGCTTCGGTGCAGCAGGGGCGCATCGGGAGCGCGGGCCTGCGGCAATGGGTACGGGATATTTTTATTTCTGAGGAAATCGGATTTGACAAGCCCAATCCGGCTTATTTTGAAGCATGCTTTGCCCGGATCCCCGGTTTGCAGCGGCAGAAAACTGTGATCGTAGGCGACAGCCTGAGTTCCGACATTCAGGGCGGAAAGAATGCAGGGATCGGTACAATTTGGTTCCATCCCGGGAAAACGCCGCGCGAAAACGGGCCGGTTCCGGATCATGAAATCGCAGCGCTGCGGGAACTGGAACCGCTTCTGAGGATGCTTTCAATAAAAAAATAAAAAACGCATCCAAACGCACAGTATCTGCGTTTGGATGCGTTTTGCCTGCTCCAGAAAAAATCAGAAAGGATAATACAGATCCGCGCAATCCATCAGTTTTGTGTCTTTGGCATACTGCTGCTCCAAAGGGATCCAGCGGTCGCGGAACTGTTCCAGACTTTTTTGGCTCTCCCGCCGCTTCAGGCGGTTCCACTGGTGCTCCGGAGCAATGTCCAGGACGACTTTTAAATCATAATATTTGCGCAGATCCGGATGCAGGGAATAAGATCCTTCAATAATGTTGAGCCGCCGGAATGATACGGAAGAACCGTTGGAAACCGTCTGCGTTTTACAGGAGTAGGGCCGATAAAGAACGGTTTCGCGCCGCCGCAGCGGGTCGAGCACTTCGGTGGCCAGCCGTTCTCGGTCCATATTGCCGCCGGCTTGAGCGAAACGCTGTGGCGTTTTCTGCTCTGGACGCAGATAAAAATCGTCTGTATGGAATACGTTGCACTCATAGCAGGCTGCCAACTGAGCTGCAAGAGTCGTTTTTCCGGCGGCGCAGGGACCGTCAATGGCAACGAGCAGAGGACTTTCCGTCCGGCGCAGTATTCGGTCGATGCGCAGGAACAATTCAAAAAAACGGGCAAAATTCTCTGCGATCACGCGGTAAGATGGGAGATAGGCATGCCGGTACTGCTGGCTGTGGTGTACGGCCGGCAACCCGGCGGCTTCATAATTAAGCCAATACAGCTGAAAAATTCCCGGCGAAAAGGGAAGGAGACCTTCTTTGCACAGCGCCTCCAGTTCCCGAAGCTTGGCCCGGAAGCGCTCCCGGGAACCGTGGCCATTCCGGGCGGTTTCCCGGAACATGGCATAGAGTGTCTCCGGCGCGGCGCCCTGCTCCTCAGCGTTTCTCAGGTAAACGCGCCAATAGCCGCCGCCCACCTTTTCCATCAGGTGCTGACCGGGGCGGGCCGTTTCCAGTTCCTGCAGCAGCAGGGC
Source organism: bacterium 210917-DFI.7.65 (assembly GCA_020555865.1). Classification (GTDB taxonomy): domain Bacteria; phylum Bacillota; class Clostridia; order Oscillospirales; family Oscillospiraceae; genus Pseudoscillospira. Next base: position 7,310 of record JAJCJJ010000004.1, read on the forward strand.
GTATCCCTCTGCGTCATCCGGCGCAAAATGCCCGCAGCCGAATTCACTTTGATAGAGCAGCTTGACATAATCGGACAGGCGCGCTTTGGGATAGCGTGCGTAAAGATCCAGAAGGAGTGGACGCGTTTCGTTCATTCGATCAACTTCGCTTTCTGCAGCACGGCCAGAATGATGGGGATTAGGATCAGTTGGAGCACAATGCCGGGAACGGCGCTGGTGAAGCCGCCGACAAAAAACAGCGCGATGCTGAACTGCGTACCGAAAGCCATCATAATCCAGCGTGTGATGCCCCAGACCACGCGGCCCAACAGCATGGCGGCAATCAGAGAGAGATAAATGCCGGCGACTCCTTTGCTGCGCAGCCGACGGTAGAACAGACCGCTGATCAGGCCGTAAGCCGCCAGTTCAAACGCCATGGAAACCGCAGTCGGGTAAGGAGGCGGCATGGAAAACAGCGCCGAGCGCAGCAGCGGACATAAAAAACCTATCAGCAGCCCCCAGGGGCCGCCTACGATCATGCCACACAGCAGTACCGGAATGTGCATTGGCAAAAGCATGGAGCCAATTTCCGGAATTTGCCCCGTAAAGAATGGGAGTACAAGGCCCAGAGCCAGGAACATGGCGCTGAGTACCAGCTTTTTCACAGGAGAAAAGCGCTCCTGTTTTTTGTTCATAAGAAAAAACCCCTTTCGGCGATTCGGGCCGAAAAGGCGCACGAATGCCATGATGTGATAACTCCGCCTGAAGCGGAAGGATACCTTCATGGCATCATTAGCCATTATCATAATAAAAAGAGCTTTTTTTGTCAATCCCGATTGACAAAACAGGTGTTTTTGATTACAATAAATCAAGAATTTATTTTTGTGAGCGATGACGAAACGAGTCCGGCAGAGCGTGCGTGCAGTGAGCGGGGAAGAGTGGAAACCCTGTCGTTTGGCGCCGCCGGGCAGCCACTTCCGAGCTTCGCCGGGATGACCGGCGCGCCCCGTCCCCGTTAGCGGATGACTGAGATGCTTTTTCAGAGAAAAAGCAAATTAGGGTGGTACCGCGGAGCAGCGCTTCGCCCCTATAGCTGGGGCAGGCGCTTTTTTTGTCATGTTTTTCCCTGTTCCGCTGTTCAAAACCAAAGAAAATCAATAGTTGGAGGAACCGATGATGACGAACAAAACCGGCGTAAACGATCTGCGGGAGCTGTTCCTGCGTTTTTTTGAAAGCAAGGAACATCTGCGCCTGCCGAGTTTTTCCCTGATCCCGCAAAACGATCAATCCCTGCTGCTGATCAATTCCGGCATGGCGCCCATGAAGCCTTGGTTCAAAGGGGAAGAGGAGCCGCCCCGCCGCCGTGTGTGCACCTGCCAGAAGTGCATCCGCACGGGCGACATCGAGAATATCGGCCATACTGCCCGCCACGGCACATATTTTGAAATGCTGGGCAACTTCTCTTTCGGCGATTATTTCAAGCACGACGCCATTCACTGGGCCTGGGAGTTTTTGACCTCGCCAGAGTGGGTCGGCCTGGATCCGGACCGGCTGTATCCTTCTGTGTTTGAAGGGAATGAGACGACGCCGGCCGATGAGGAAGCGTTCCGTATCTGGAATGAGGAGATCGGAATTCCTGCCGAGCGTATTTTCAAATTCGGCAAAGAGGATAACTTCTGGGAGCACGGTTCAGGTCCCTGCGGTCCCTGTTCCGAAATTTATTATGACCGCGGCCCCAAATACGGCTGCGGAAAGCCCGGCTGCACAGTGGGCTGTGAATGCGATCGGTATATGGAAGTCTGGAATGTCGTATTTTCCCAGTTCAACAACGATGGGGAAGGCCATTATACTGAACTGAAACAAAAAAATATCGATACCGGTATGGGATTGGAGCGCCTGGCGGTGGTCTGCCAGGATGTGGACTCCCTGTTCGATGTGGACACGGTAATGAATATTACCAATAAGGTGTCCGACATTACCGGCGCGCACTATGGTCAAAGCGTCAAGACTGACGTGTCCCTGCGCGTGATCACGGATCATATCCGTTCTTCCACTTTTATGATCTGCGATGGTGTGCTGCCCTCCAATGAAGGGCGCGGCTATGTATTGCGCCGTCTGCTGCGCCGGGCGGCCCGCCACGGAAAGCTTTTGGGCGTCAACGAACCGTTTTTGTATCAGGTATGCGATATGGTCATTCATGAAAATGAGGGTCATTATCCCGAACTGCGGGAGCGGCAGGACTATATTACCCGCGTTATTCGCGTAGAAGAAGAGAATTTTGCAAAAACCATCGACAGCGGCATGAAGATTTACGACGAAATGCTGGCGGCCCATAAAGAGATCGGAACGAATGTCTTTTCCGGTGAAGATGCGTTCAAACTGTATGACACTTATGGTTTCCCCATCGATCTGACGGTGGAGATGGTGGCAGAGGAAGGCATGGACGTCGATCAGGAAGGCTTCCGGAGGCTGATGCAGGAGCAGAAGGAACGCGCCCGCAAGGCCCGTGAAGCGTTGGGTGATCTGGGCTGGGCCGGTGTGGAATTTGGTAAGGATGTGCCGGCCACTGAATTTGTGGGCTATGAGAATATGGGGATTGCCGAAGCGAAGGTTGTTGCTTTGGTCGTGGAAAATGAGCAGGCTGAAGAGCTGATGCCTGGTGTGGATGCGATTGTGGTTCTGGACAAAACGCCGTTTTATGCGGAAATGGGCGGCCAAGTGGCGGACCATGGCGATATCGTCCTTTCCGGTGCGCATCCCTGTCGCTTCCATGTCACGGATGTGCAGAAGAACAAGGGCGGTAAATACATGCACTATGGCAAAATGGCCGAGGGTACGCTGAAGCTGGGCGACACGGTTCAGGCGCGAATTGATGTCGAACGCCGCAAGGCTGTTATGCGTGCCCACAGCGCCACGCATTTGCTGGACAAAGTGCTGCGCACAGTTCTGGGCGATCATGTGCACCAGGCCGGTTCATTGGTGGAACCCGACCGCCTGCGTTTTGACTTTACGCATTTCTCTGCCTTGACGGCAGAAGAGCTGGCGCTTGTGGAGCATTTGGTCAATGAGGCGATTCTGGAGGGCTATGCAGTCCGAACCGATGTTCTGCCTATTGAAGAGGCCAAGAAGCGAGGTGCCATTGCGCTGTTCGGTGAGAAATACGGTGATACGGTTCGTGTAGTGGATATGGGCGAGGGCTACAGTGTGGAATTTTGCGGTGGCACTCATCTGGACAATACGGCTAAAGTGGGCGTATTCCATATTGATCGGGAATTTTCTGTGGCTTCCGGTGTGCGCCGTATTGAGGCCACCACCGGAAAAGTCTCCTTGGAAGAAATGAATGCGACAAAGACGCTGATGTTTGAAGCAGCCGCCGCCATCAAAGCCCAGCCCGCGGAGCTGCAGGAAAAGCTGCAGCAGATGATGGGCGAGTTGCGCGATCTGCGCCACGCTGTGGAGAAATATAAAGCAAAAGAAGCGGTTGGTGAGGCGGATCGCATCCTCTTCGGTGCCCATGATGTGGGCGGCCTGAAGGTTTTGACCTCTGTGGTACCGGAAGCGGATGCCAACAAGCTGCGCCAAATGGGCGACATGATCCGCAGCAAAGCGGACAATGCGGTGGCGGTGCTGGCCACAGTAAACGGGGAAAAGATCACCTTCCTGGCTGTGTGTGGCAAAGAAGCTGTGGCCCGGGGTGTCAAGGCTGGAGATATTATCAAACAGGTTTCCGCCATTGCCGGCGGCAGCGGCGGCGGTAAGCCTGACAGCGCCATGGGCGGAGGTAAGGATCTTCTGATGGTGGATAACGCGTTGGCCATGGTGGACAATGTGGTATCCATGAAGCTGGGCCTGTAAGCGATGCTGCCGAAAGATCCTGTGTTGCTGCTCAGCGTGGTTAACACGAAGCTGCGGGACGAATACGGAAGTTTGGATGAACTGTGCGCTGCCTTGAATGAGGAGCGCCCGGCCATCGAGCGTACCCTTGCCCAGCTGGACTATCAGTATGATCCGCAGCAGAATCAATTCAAGTGACAGTATATAAAATGCTGAAAAACTTTTATCTTTGAAAGAGGAGGGGATCCGCAATGAGCGATTGTTTATTCTGTAAAATCATCGCCGGAGAAATTCCATCCAATAAGGTGTATGAGGATGATGTATGCTATGCTTTTTATGACATTGATCCGCAGGCACCGGTGCATTTTCTGGTGATTCCCAAAGCGCATATTTCCTCGGTTTCCGCCGTCACAGAAGAGAACTGCGCCGCAGTGGGGCACATTTTCCGGGTGATTGCGGAGTTGACTCAGAAGCTGCATCTGGATAGCTACCGCGTGGTTTCCAACATCGGCGAACAGGCGGGGCAAAGTGTGCGCCATCTGCATTTCCATGTGCTCAGTGGCCGCGATATGACCTGGCCTCCGGGCTAATGTAGTCGACATTCTAAAATCGAGCGAAATGACACCTGAAACAAAGCTGTGATAAAGCTCAAAATCGAGAAAAGCACTCGTAATGATTCTTCATTACGGGTGCTTTTTGCTATGTTCAGTCGAAATGGTTGCCGTACATTTTTGAAAACTACCGAAAATGGGGGAGGAGGAATTGAAGGATATGCTCAGACGGCATTCATGCGTGTGCCGATAGTATAGTGCCTGTTTGAATGGTTTGGGTGTCGCCGCAGGCGAAATTATGGTGCCGTGTGCGCTGATGGTTCGATCCTTGTGCCTGCGCAGGGTGTAAACAGAAAAACAAATGGATTACCAATCTATGTAAAGTGAAAGAACATTACAGAAAAAAGATGCCAAAAGACGATTTTTGGCGCTTTTGGGGACTTTTTCTTGCCAAGGGTAGGCGGTTTGTAGTATTCTAAAAAAAAGAGAAAAAGGGGGCGGATAAGATGCGGTGGCTGGCGCTGTTCTGTTTTTCAGCATCTGCAGCGATTATTGCCTTGCAGTATGGCCCAGCCTGGGTGGTGCTGTCCCTTGTCGCTGTTTCCACAGGGGGTCTCTTGTACGCACTGTATCAGAAAAAGCGGAGGCGGATGGCCGCGTTGGTACTGGCTTCCGGCGTCGCGTTCGGCGTTTTCTATCAGACGCTGTATGACTTTCTGTGGGTCGATCCAGTACGCCCGCTGGTGGGTATAGAGCAGGTAGTCACCGTAACGCTGAGCGATTATGCTCAGGAACATACCTATGGGGCAAAGGTTACGGCGCTGCTGGATGTGGGCGCTCCCCGACCGGTGAAGGTACAGCTCTATGGCGATGAAACGCTGCTTTCCTGTGCACCCGGTGACCGGGTTACGACAAACGCTTCGCTGCGCAGTGCGCAGATGATTCATGAGAAAAAGGTCACGTCCTTTACTGCAAAGGGAATGCATCTGCTCCTGTATGCAAAAGGGGATATGTCGATCGAACCAGTCGGCCGGCCGGCGCTTGCGTATCTTCCGCTTTCCTTCAACCGCCTGCTGCAGGAAAAAATTGCCCAGCTTTATGAGGGTGACGCACGTATTTTGATGACGGCCCTGCTGACCGGTACGCGCACAGAATTTGACGATACGCTCTACAGCCAGCTTTCGGAAACCGGCGTGACGCATGTGACGGCGGTTTCCGGTATGCATTGCGCCTTTTTGTTTGGTATGGTGCGGCTGCTGGTGAAAAACCGCCGCAAAGCGGCCCTCGTTGGCATTCCGCTGCTGTTCTTTTTTATGCTGATGGTGGACGCGGCTCCGTCGGTGACGCGGGCCTGTATTATGATTGCCTTATTGTCTGCAGCCCCGCTGCTGCATCGGGAAAACGACAGCGTTACAACCATGAGTGCAGCCCTGCTGCTGATTTTGCTGGGAAACCCCTATGCAGCGGCTTCCATCGGCCTGCAGCTTTCATTCCTTTCTGTAGCCGGCATCCTGCTGTTTTCCAATCGGATTTACGGAGTATTGAGCGGCAGGTGCCGGGCTGGTGCAGCAAAGCGGCAGAGCGCTGTGTGGTGCCTTGTATGGAGCGCGCTGAGCACCACTGTTTCCGCGTCCCTGTTTACGCTGCCTCTGGTAGCATATTATTTTGATTGTGTCAGTTTGATTTCTCCGTTGACAAATCTGTTGTGTCTTTGGGCTGTGTCCTTTTCGTTCTATGTGGGGATTCTTTCGCTGCTGGTTGGATTTGTATATCTGCCGGTCGCGGCTATTCTTGCGATTCCGGCAACGGCTGCGCTGGACTATTTTATGGCGGTGGTGCGGCTTTTTGCACAAATACCGTATCATGCGGTCTATACCAGCAATGCCTATCTTCCCGGATGGATTGTTTACGTTTATCTTATGTTGGCCGTGGTGCTTTTGGAGAAAAAACGCTGTTTGCGCACTGCGGTTCTGGCCGCGGCGCTATCGGTGAGTACGCTTGGTGCTGTCGTTGCACTGCCGGTGCTGGCCAGCGGCAGTGCCAGAATGACTGCATCTGTCCTAAATGTGGGGCAGGGAGAATCGGTTTTCTTTGTTTCGGGTGGATCGTCGGCGCTGGTGGACTGCGGTTCTTCCAATTCGTGGATCAATGCCGGTTCCGTGGCGGCAAATCAGATCAATACGGTGGGGCAGACGGAGCTGACCTATTTGATTTTGACGCATTACCATGCCGACCATGCCAATGGGATCGAAACGCTTTTGTCCCGCGTTTCCGTTAAATATCTGGTGATCCCGGAAGTACACGGCGCGGAGGAGCAGGCGCTTCAGGCGGAGGTGTTGGCTGTGGCAAAAGCGTACAGCATACCCACGCTGCGTTTGGCAGAAGAAACAGAGCTTTCTCTTGGGGAGGCTGTGTTGACGCTTTATCCGCCTCTGGGCGCAGGGGGTATCAACGAAGAAGGACTGTCCCTCTTGTGTTCCTGTCAGGATTTTGATATGCTGGTGACAGGCGATATGGACAGCGAAACGGAGGCCCTTCTGCTTCAGACGGCAAACCTGCCGGATCTGGAGGTATTGGTTGCAGGCCACCACGGCTCCAAACATTCCAGCAGTGCCGCCTTTTTGGAAGCAACCGCACCGGAGGTAACAGTGATCTCAGTGGGAGACAATTCCTATGGGCATCCTGCACCGGAAACACTGCAGCGTCTGGAAGAAGCAGGTGCTGAGGTGCGGCGTACGGATCGCGGCGGCACGATATCTATTACAGTTTATTGAGGTGAAAAGCAGTGCCTTTGAAAAAGGAAGTGGAAGATAAGGGCTATACCCAGTTGAAACAGGATCTGAAAACCGGTCAGCTCTGTACGGTGTATGTGTTCCATGGGGAAGAGACCTATTTGCGGGAGTATTATCTGGATCAGCTGCGCAAAAAGCTGATTCCTGCCGGATTTGAGGAATTCAACTACCACAAGCTGGAAGGGAAAGCGCTGAGCGTACAGGCTCTGAGCGACATTGTGGAAGCTCTGCCCATGATGTGCGAAAAGACGCTGGTGACGGTGACGGATTTTGATCTTTTCAAGCTGAATGAAGAGCAGCGCGGCCAGCTGATCGCCCTTTTGAGCGATTTCCCCGATTACTGCTGCCTGGTGTTTGTCTACGATATTCTCGAGTATAAGCCGGATAAAAAGATGAAAAGACTTTACACTGCATTGACCAGTACGGCGCAGATCGTAGAATTCAAAACCCAGGGGCAGAGCGATCTGATCAACTGGGTTACCCGGCGTTTCAAGGCGCTGGGGAAAGAGATTGACCGACAGAGTGCGGAGCACCTGATTTTTACCTGCGGCAGCCTGATGACTGGCTTGATTCCGGAAATCGAAAAAATTGCCGCTTACACCAGGGGAGCAAAAATAACCATAGAGGATATCAATGCTGTGGCCGATCCAGTGATCGATGCTATGATCTACGATATTACCAATGAGATTTCCCGCCGCAATTATGATGCGGCGGCAGACACGCTGGGGAAGCTGCTGAAAATGCAGGAAGAACCCATCGTCATTCTTTCCCTGATCGGAAAAGAACTGCGCAAACTCTACACGGCCCGTATTGCGTTGGACGGTGGAAAGGACCGCTACTGGTTGATGGATATCTGGAATATGCGTTCGGATTACCCGGCGAAACTTCTGCTGGGGTCGGCCAAGCATTTTTCCAAAGAGTGGTGCCGCAGTGGCATTGAAATGTGCAAAGTGCTGGATGTACAAATGAAGAGCCAGACTGGCTTTGACAGCGAAGGGGAGCTGAAACTTCTGCTGATGCGTTTGGCGCAGGAGGTGAAGGAGTGAAAAACAAGAAACCTTTTGTGCGAGAAGTGATCCTGGTGGAGGGAAAATACGATAAGAACACACTGTCACAGATTGTGGATGCCGCCATTGTGACAACGGACGGCTTTTCTGTGTTTCAGGATAGAGAAAAGCTGGCGTTTTTTCGCCGCCTGGCGGCGCAGCGCGGTTTAATTGTGCTGACGGACAGCGACGGCGCGGGCTTTTTGATTCGTAATTTTCTGAAAGGAGCGATTCCCAAAGAGCAGCTCAAGCAGGCCTATGTGCCGGATGTGTATGGAAAGGAACGCCGGAAACGCCGGCCGGGTAAAGAGGGGAAGCTTGGTGTGGAAGGGATGACGGCGGAAGTACTTTTGGATGCGCTGCGCCAGGCCGGTGCCACCATGGACGGCGCGGCGGCAGTTCCGTGCCGCACGATCACCAAGCAGGATTTGTATGCGCTGGGGCTTTCCGGCAGACCAAACAGCGCCGAACGCCGGAAAAAGCTGCTGCTCCGACTGGATCTGCCGGAGCATTTGAGCGCCAACGCCATGCTGGATGCGTTGAATCTGCTGGTGGAGCGTGCGGAATTGGAAGCATACTGCAAGGCGCTTTTTGGTCGGCAGGAGGCTGGCGATCCTCCGCTGTGAAAATGGAAAAGGCATGAAACAGAATCTCCGGAAACCGAGCCGATATGCCGCACGTTGGCCCGGTTTCCGGAGATTCCGGTTTTATCCGTATATTTTGGAAAATTCCATATAAATTTTCCAAAACCGCCGCAAACCGTGAGATTCCGATTCTGCTGTTTTGCTATAATCGACTGCGAAAGGTTGTGAACAGCGTGAAAGAAATTTTGATTGCAGTGAAAGAAGTTACGGATGGAGCCGGAACGCCGCACCGGTTTTCCTACTATCGCCTGGAAGATGCAAAGGGGTATGGCGTGTGTGTCAAAAGCGGACAGGGCGGAACAGCCGTGGTGCCGGGGATCACGATGCGCCGCAGCAGGATTGATGCGCTTCTGGGAAAACTGATCCGCTTTGCTGTGTCGCCCGTCTGCGCCCGGGATGTGGTGGAGGACTGGCTGGCCCTGTGACAGGCCGGACATGGCGCGCCCACTCGAACGATTTGTATCTTTTTATTGCTTTTCTATTGAAAACCGCCTATAATAAGAACCACTATCACACATAAAAACAAGAGCAGCGTGCGGGGGAGCGAGACAATGCGCATCCCCTCTGTGCCGGAGAAAAGCCGGGGACGTGGAAAACCCAGAAGGGGCCATGCCTGCGGCTTTGTGCAGTTTCGCTGCGGCGTCCGTACAGCCAGGGCGCACAATGAACAGAGGAGTGAACGGCTATGGCGGAAGAGAACAAGAACGATTCTATGGAAGAAACTTCCGAGGGGAGAAATTTTATCCATGCTTTTATTGAAGAAGATATTGCGCCCGGCGGACAATTTGAAGGAATGACAGTGCATACTCGGTTTCCGCCGGAACCGAATGGATACCTTCATATCGGCCACTGCAAGGCGCTGTGCATTGACTTCGGCACGGCGGAAAAGTTTGGGGGCCTGTGTAATTTACGGATGGATGATACCAATCCCAGTAAAGAGGATACGGAATATGTAGATGCGATCAAAGAAGATATCCGCTGGCTCGGCTTTACTTGGGACGATCGCTTTTATTATGCTTCCGACTATTTTGATCAAATGTACGAATGTGCAGTGGGACTGATTAAAAAGGGTCTGGCCTATGTGTGCGAGCTGACGGCGGATCAAATGCGTCAAATGCGCGGGGATACTGCAGCCCCTGCGCAGTGCCCCTACCGGGATCGACCTGTTGAAGAGAATCTGGCGCTGTTTGAACGCATGAAAAACGGTGAGTTTCCCGACAGCAGTATGACGCTGCGGGCGAAGATCGATCCGGCTTCGGGCAATTTCAACCTGCGCGATCCGGTAATCTACCGGATCAACCATGCCCACCATCACCGCCAGGGGGATAAATGGTGCATTTATCCGATGTACGATTTTGCCCATCCTATTGAAGATGCGCTGGAGCGCATTACCCACAGCTTGTGTTCTCTGGAATTTGAAGCGCATCGCCCGCTGTACAATTGGGTGGTGGAGCACTGTGACCTTCCGGCTAAGCCTCGTCAGATTGAATTTGCCCGGCTCGGCATCGACCACACGGTGATGAGCAAACGCAAGCTGCGTCAGTTGGTGGAGGAAGGAAAGGTTTCTGGATGGGACGATCCCCGTATGCCCACGCTGTGCGGACTGCGCCGCCGGGGCTATACGCCGGCCTCCATTCGTAACTTCTGTGAGCGCATTGGTGTGTCTAAGGCCAGCAGCACGGTGGAATACAGTTTCCTGGAACACTGCCTGCGGGAGGATCTCAATGTCACGGCACAGCGTGTCATGGCTGTGCTGCGCCCCATCCGCCTGACGATTACCAACTATCCCGAGGGGCAGAGCGAAACCGTTTGCGTGGAAAACAATCCGTTGGATCCGGATTCCGGCAGCCGTGAAGTGACGTTTTCCCGCCATTTGTGGATTGAGGCAGAAGACTTTTTGGAGACGCCGGTGCCGAAATACAAGCGTTTGTTCCCGGGCGGTCCGGAATGCCGCCTGAAAGGGGCATATCTGATCACCTGTACCGGCTGTGTCAAAGATGAAACCGGCGCTGTGACGGAGATTTTGTGCGAGTATGACCCGGAGAGCCGTGGTGGCGATCCGGCCGACGGCCGCAAGGTCAAAGGCGCCACCATCCATTGGGTGGATGCTGCCACAGCGGTGGACGCGGAGGTGCGCCTGTATGACAATCTGTTTTTGGATGCCGATCCCGACGGCGCGGACAAAAACTTTTTGGACTGTATCAATCCGGCTTCTTTGAAAGTTTTGAAAAACTGCAAAGTGGAAGCAGGACTTGCGGATGCGGCAGCGCCTGCGCATTTCCAGTTTATGCGTCAGGGATATTTCTGCCTGGACAATCAGGACAGTTGCCCGGGGCATCTGGTCTTTAACCGTTCTGTCAGTTTGAAAGACAGTTTTAAAAAGTGATGAGCAGGCCGTTTGGGCGGAAATATTTGAGTGGGGGAGCCCGTTTGGCGGTGCAACTCCCTCTATAAACACGTACATCGCAAGGAAAGGAGAGAAAGCGCATGAAAAAAGTATTGCTGTTTCTGGCCGATGGATTTGAAGAATGTGAAGGGCTGATCGTGGTAGATATTCTGCGCCGGGCGGGAATATCGGTGACAACGGCGTCCATCATGGGACGGGAGCAGGTCGTTTCTTCCCACCAGATAAAGATTGCGGCCGATGTGCTGGCGGAACAGGTGGAGCCGGCGCAGTTCGATGCAGTCGTTCTGCCTGGCGGTATTCCCGGCACGCCGAATCTGAAGGCGTGTCCCTTGGTAACGGACGCCTGCCGCAACTTTTTCAAGTCGGGAAAACTGGTGGCAGCGATCTGCGCTGCGCCCAGTATTCTCGGTGCACTGGGTCTGCTGCAGGGAAAACGGGCGACGGTATATCCCGGCATGGAGGATACGCTGGCCGGAGCGGAGCATGCCCCTGGTGAGGTGGTGGTGGACGGCAACCTGATCACCAGCCGCAGTATGGGAACGGCGATTCCATTTGCTCTGACGATCGCTGCGTATTTGCTGGAAGATCCGGCGGCGGCAGAGCAATTGGCGGGCAGTATCTGTTACGGGCATTATGAAACGTATTGATGATACAGAAAGAAGGATTTTGTATGCGTATTGATTTTGGGAAAGACTGTATTGGCTGTGGGGCTTGTGTAGGAGCCTGTCCGGAAGTGTTTGAATTCGACACGGATGTGTATAAGGTGAAGGTTAATATCGGGGCGGACTTCTCCCAGCACATGGCCGCCATCCGGGAAGCGGCAGACATTTGTCCGGTGGGCAATATTAAAGTCGTGGAACCGTAAAAAGATGTTTTTACAGCGCTGGCTGTCAGCTTAGAAAAGGAATATTCGGGGCCGCAGCAGTGCTGCGGCCCCGAATATTTTTCGTTCAGGCAGGAGGTAAACGAATGGAAATTGATAGCATGACCCAGACAGAACTTGCATCTTACCTTGAAACTCTGACCAAGCTGGTAGAGGCCACAGCAAAAGACCCGCAGGACGCAGCCCGCATTATCCGGGACGCAATCCCCAAGCAGTAAAAAAAGATAGCCGCCCAGCCCTGAACAAGCAAGCGACTATCTAAGACCCAAACGGAGGCGGTTAGATCCTGCCATCTATCCGCCCCCACTATAACACAACTGGCAGGGAAAAGCAATAGCCGGGGGGGGGCAGCCCTCCATGGCAAGGAGGAAAACGAATCCACATGATACAAAACAACCGTTTTGTCTATTGACATTTCGGCAATACACAGTATAATTTTGCACAGAAAACTAATAGCGTTAGATATTAATGTGGTTAGAGATTAAGTTGCAATTTATGCAGCACTGCTGCGCCCGGAGTGCAGGAGAACAATGGAACAAAAAAGCAGAAGGTTGTGGGAAAAATCGTGGGAACAGAGAAAAGCAAGGCCCTGGCGGGCGAAATGTTTGATGAACTTTGGCGCCTGGTGCGCGGACCTTATAATAGTATCCATGTTGCGACCATGGGAGAATGCGCGACGCTGGAATATCTGAGTGAACAGGAAAGCCCTGTATCACCGACTGAGTTGAGCCGTTTTTTCAATGTGTCCACGGCGCGGATTACCACGCTGATTAATCAGCTGGAACGGAAATGCTACGTCCGGCGCATGCCTGTGCCGGATGACCGGCGGAAAGTGCTGATCCAGATCACGGAGGCAGGCCAGAATGCGGCAAAAGTACGAAAAGATGTGATACTTCGGTATCTTCAGGAATTGATGGATGAATTGGGCGAAAAGGATGCCAGGGAATATATCCGGCTGATCCGGCGGATTACCGCCTTTTGCGGAACACACCCGTTTGAACCGAAGTATTCCTCGGAAGAAAGCGGTGTGTGCATTCAGCAGGAGAGAGACTAAACAGAGGAGGAATACGACCGATGTCAAGAAGAATTACAGCGCTGCTGCTGGCGTTGGCTATGAGCGGCGTTTTGTTTGCCACAGCGCTGGCAGAGGAAGATACTGCAGAACAAAGCGCACAGACTGCTCAGGCGGAAGCGCGGAGTGAAACGACGGCGGACAATGCAGCCACAAAAAGCACTGCGGAGGGCGTGCAGGGAGAAACGGACACTGCCGCCGCACCGGTACAGGAGACAACACAAGAGAACGAAGCGGATGCGAATGTGCCGGATTTGTCGCCTGTGGCGGATTTGACCTTTGCGCAGGTGGAAGAGCGCGTGCGCAACAACAATCTGACGATTTTGGCGCTGGAAGAAAATATTGCCGCCGTGGAAGCTACGGACTATAAAGAGCTTCTCCGGGATTTGGATGACCAGCTGGATGAACTGGAAGATGCAAAGGACGGGATTGAAGCGCTGATCGGGCAGCTGCAGTCTTCCGTAGAACCTCCGCTTACGTCTGGAGAAGAGAGCAATGTCGATCTGAAGCTGTATGGACAGGTGACCGTAAATAATTTGTTGACCAAAGCACTGGCCAGTGCTACTGTCGCTTCGCTCGAATCCAGCATTGAGTCGCTGGAGGACACCATTGCCGATATTCGCAGCGGTAAAACGCAGAAAACAGCACAGGATGGAATCCGCCAAATGGAAAACCTGGAGGACCAGGTGGTCGTGGGTGCAGAAAACCTGTATATGACAGTATTGGAACTGCAGAATACACGTTCTGCTCTGGAACGCTCCCTCGAGGCCATGGACCGCACCATCCAGGAGATGGAGCTGCGCTATCAGCTGGGGCAGATTTCCGCACTTCAGCTGCAGCAGGCCAAAGGCGGACGCACACAGATTGAAAGCGGCATCGCTACGCTGGAAAGCAGCATGGACGGCGCTGTTGTACAATTGGAAATGATGGTGGGCGCGGACGTGACCGGAAGAATGCGCGTAGCAGAGGTTCCGGAGATTTCAGATGCGCTGGTAGAAGCCATCGATTATGAAAAGGAAGTAGAAAGTGCCAAGGAGCGGAGCTATGACCTCTATGCGGCTCGGGTGACGCTGAATGATGCGGAAGAGGACTATAAAGAAGCCAAAAAAGAGCACGGCAAAAATACATATGAACGTAAAATGGCGGAGCACCAATGGCAAGCTGCGCAATATACCTATCAGGCCGCAGAGCAGAGCTTTGAGGCGCAGTTTCGTGCCCTGTGCGCCTCTGTAAAGGATTATCATCAGATTTTGAAAGCCAAGGAAACAGCGCTGGCCATTGAGCAGGCGGATTTTGAAGCACAGAAGCTCAAATATGAGCAGGGATCCATTTCAAAGAACACCTATTTGACCGCCCAGGACGATCTCGCTGCGGCGCGCGATGAGGTTACGACGGCAAAACACAACCTATATACCGCTTACCGCTCTTATGAATGGGCAATCAACAGCGGCGTGATGGGCTGAGCAGGAGGACACAGAACATGAAGAAAAAACAGCACAAACGCGTTGCCGCTCTGGCGCTGACTGTGGCATTGACTGTGGCATTGACCGGCTGCGGCTCTGATTCGCAGGAAGGTTCCGACCTTGAGCAAATGGCGGGGACTGCCGTACAGATTGAAACGGTTTCGGCGGAGACGATTTCAGCGGAAAATACGGTGTCCGGCCAGGTGGGCGCCGACAATGAGCGGTCTATTTATATTGCCACCAGTGCAAAGTGCACTGCCGTAAACCATCGGGCGGGGGACTCCGTTCAGGCGGGCGAGGTGATCTGTACGTTGGATCTTGGCAGTACACTGGCTTCTTACCATGCAGCGAACATCAGCTATCAATCCAGCACTCAGAGCTATCAGGACCAGGCTGCGGTGTTTGAATCTCAAATTGCCCTGTATCAGAAAAACCTGGACAATACTAAGGCCCTTTATGAAATTGGTGCCGCTTCGCAGACGGAAATCGATCAGGCAGAATTGCAGTTGCAATCTGCTGTGGCGCAGAAAAATGCTACGCTTTCGCAGTTGGAAGCCGGTATTCAAAGTGCTAAATCCAATGTGGAACAGCTGAGCATTGCACTGGAAAATGTGGATGACAGCGGAAATGTTATTGCGCCCATTTCCGGTACGCTTGTGAGTATGAACGCAGTGGAAAACAGTATGATTTCCACATCCATGCCGGTGGCTGTCATTGACGGCGTGGATCAGATGAAAGTGACGGTTTCTGTGTCTGAGGCACTGGTGCCCAAGCTGACCATTGGCGACAGTGCAGATATTGCTGTCAGCGCAGCAGGGAAATCTTTTGTTGGCACAATCCGCTCCGTTGACCGGGCAGCCAACCTGCAGACTAAGCTGTATACGGTCACCCTCTCTGTGCCTGCCGACGTCGCGGGTCTGCTCTCGGGTATGTTTGCCGATGTGACATTTCATACAGAAACTTCTGAGAATGCAATCGTGGTGCCTTCGGATGCGATCCTGACCAATGGTGATCTTCAGTATGTGTTTGTGGTGGAAGAGGATACGGCAAAATATACAGAAGTAACGACCGGACTCACCGGAAACGGGGTTACTGAGGTGACCTCCGGCCTGTCCGCCGGACAGCAGCTGGTCACAGTCGGCCAGACGTATTTAACCGACGGCACTCCCGTGCGAATCGTGTCCGGGGAGGAATAACGATTCATGAGTATTTCCAAGTTTTGTATCCAGCATAAGGTAATGACGCTGCTGGCCGCCATTATGGTGTCCATCTTCGGCCTGACATTTGTTTCGCAGCTGCAGATGGCGCTGATGCCGGATATGAATTATCCCGCAGCGGTTGTGGTGTGTTATTACAACGGCGCATCTCCCAGCGATATGGAGGAATTGGTGACCCGCCCGCTGGAGGAGGCTGTCATGTCCGTGTCCGGTGTGGATGAAGTGAGTTCCACTTCCGCCGATTCCATGTCTCAGATCCAGGTGACTTATGTGGAGGGAACCGATCTGGACATTGCCGCCACCAAGCTGCGCGAACAGTTTGATATGCTCACGCTGCCTGACGGCGCGACTAAGCCGGTCATTGTTAACATGAATATCAGCGATATGATGCCTACGGCCATGATCGCGTTGTCCGGCGACAATCTTGCTTCCTTGCAGCGTCTTGCCGAAGATACGGTGGTTCCTGCGTTGGAACGGATCGACGGTGTGGCCAGTGTGGAAGTCAGCGGCGGCGTGACCGAGCAAATCGACGTGCGGCTGGACGCTACCCGCGCTGCAGGGCTGGGGCTTTCCAACAGCTATATTTCCCAGATCTTGGCGGCACAGAATCTGCTCTATCCCGGCGGAGAGATCGACAATGGTTCCAAAACGCTGACGGTCAGCACTGACGCCAAATTTCAGTCAGTAGAGGACGTTGCCAATATGATCGTGCCGCTCCCCGCCGGCGGCAGCGTACGGCTGCGGGATGTGGCCCAGGTGGAACTGGCGGTTCAAGAGCCGGAAGCTGTGGCCAAGGTGGGGGATACGGCCTGTGTGATCCTGCAGGTGAGCAAGCGTTCCGGCGGCAATGAAATGGCAATTTCCAATGCCATCGTGGACCGGATGGACGAACTAAGCGCAGAAAATGCCTCGATTCATTACACTGCGCCGTACCTTGCTTCGGATTATATCAGCCAGGCGGTCACATCAGCGCTGCAGAATATCCTGCAGGGCGTGATTCTGGCAGCCGTTGTGGTGTTTTTGTTCCTGCGCCGGGGCGGGGCTACGACGACCATCGCCGTATCGATGCCCATTTGTATTTTATCGGTATTCCTGCTGATGCAGGCCCTCGACCTGTCTATGAATATGATGAGCCTGGGCGGCATTGCCATGGGCGTCGGCATGATCGTGGACAACTCGATCGTCGTGCTGGAAAATATTTACCGTTTTTCCGTCGATGGGCACGACCGCATGAGCGCTTGTATTGATGGAACGAAGGAGGTCACCTCTTCGGTGGTGGCGTCTACGCTGACCACACTGGCGGTATTTTTGCCTTTGGGACTGGTCAACGGCCTGGCTGGCATGATGTTCCGTGACTTCTGCCTGACCATCGCATCGCTGGTCGGTGCATCGTTGGTGATCGCGCTGACGTTGGTGCCGCTGCTGTGCTATTTCATGCTGGACGAAGAAAAAGTGCGCCGACAGAGGCTGAAGCAGGCGGAAAAGAAGAAAAGTGGCTTTCTGCTGCGCTGCAGTGCGTGGATGCAGAACCTCAAAGACAGCTACCTCCGGTTGCTGGACTATTTTGTCCATCATCTGAAAGCCGGAATGCTGGCGGCGACGGCTATGGTGGCGGTCTTCGGAATTTCCATTTTCACCACCAATATGGTTCTCATACCGGACATGGATCAGAGCATGGTCAGTGTCAACGTGACAATGCCGATCGGTTCGTCGCTGGAGGAAACCACGGCGATTGCCGACCGGGTGGCTCATAAGATGCAGGAAATCCCGGAAATGACGGATATGTTTTATATCGCGCAGGATGAATCCGCCACTATGATGGCGAACCTGGTAAGTAAAGGGGAGCGCGAGCGCAGCAGCGAGGAGGTTGCGGATGCGCTGCAGCAGGAACTGATGGATATCGCCGGCGCAGAAATCATAGCCTCGGCCAGCAGCAGTATGGCTATGTTGGGCGGCAGCGATATCGATGTGGAAATCACCGGAGACGACTACGCGACCCTGGCCATGATTGCCGGCGATCTGGAAACGCAGATCGCTGCGCTGGAGGATGCGAAAAACGTGGATACATCGCTTTCCGAACAGGTGCCGGAGGTAAAAGTCACGGTAAACCGCGAAGCGGCAGCACAGTACGGACTGACCGCAGCCACCATCGGCGCCGCAGTGCGCGCGGAGCTGACCGGCGCGGAAGCGACCACCGTTACCATCAGCAACAAGGAATATGATGTGATGGTGCGCGGCAGCGGAAATGCATCTGAAAGCCTGGATGCGCTGCGCTCCATGGGGATTTCTTCCAGCTATGGAGGTACGGTGCCCTTGTCCTCGGTGTCGGAGGTATCGATCGAACAGGCACCGCAGACTATCAATCGTACCAATCAGTCCCGGCAGGTGGAGATCACCGGCGATACAGTCAGCGGCAATACCACGGCAATGACGAAAGAGATCAATGCCATTTTGGACTCCTACCCCATGCCGGAAGGGTACCGGGCGGAGGTATCCGGCAGCTACAGCGAGATGATGGAGAGTTTTGGCAATCTGCTCCTGGCGCTGGTGGTGGCCCTGGGGCTGGTATATTTCGTTCTGGCCGTGCAGTTTGAGTCGTTCACCATGCCGGTCATTGTGATGCTGATTCTTCCCGTAGCATTTACAGGGGCACTGGTGGCATTGCCGCTGACGGGCAGGGATATTTCGATTATTTCTCTGGTATCGCTGATCATGCTGGCCGGTACCGTAGTCAATGCATCGATCATACTGGTGGAATATATCAAGGTCCGAAGGAGAATGGGTGAGAGCAGGGAAGAAGCGATTCTTCATGCCTGCCCGCTGCGTGTACGCCCGGTGATGATGACGGCTCTGACCACGGTGATTGCCATGGTGCCGATGGCCCTCGGTATCGGGGATACCAATGAAATGCTCAGCGATATGGGCATCACCATGATCAGCGGCATGATGATTTCCACATTGGTTACGCTGGTATTCACGCCGGTGTTTTATTCCGTTATTGATGATCTGAGCCACCCGAAACAGCACAGGAAGCGGCGCGATCTTCCGCCGGATACACCCCAAAATACGCCGCAGAAAGCCTGACGGATGCAAGTCTTTGCTCCCCACTGCCAAAAGGGAGTGGGGAGCGGCGGAATGAGATTATGCCAAACAGCAAAACGGTTTCAATAAAAAGACCCGAAGCAGGACCAAGCCTGCTTCGGGTCTTTTGTTGTACACTTGCAGAAAAGAGAATAAATCAGCCCTTCACCATGGAAGCGATTTCAGCAGCAAAGTTTTCCTGCTTCTTTTCGATGCCTTCGCCCTTTTCGAAACGGATGGCGTCAGCAAATTTGATTTCACCGCTCAGGTTCTTGGCAGCAGCAGCAATATACTTCTCCACTGTCATAGTATTGTCCTTGACGAACTCCTGCTGCAGCAAGCAGTTCTCGGAATAGAACTTGTTCAGCTTGCCCATAACGATTTTTTCGCGCACCTGCTCAGGCTTGCCTGCCATCTTGGGATCATTCTCCATCTGAACCATCAGAATTTTCTTTTCTTCATCCAGCACATCCTGGGTGACCTGGGTCTTGTCCCAGAAACGGGGATTGAGCGCGGCGATCTGCATAGCCACATCTTTGCCCACTTCGTTGACCGCTTCTGCGGGCAGGCTGGTTTCCAGATTGACCAGCACGGCGATCTTGCCGCCGGCGTGAATATAAGGAACACAGATGTTCTTATCAAACCGGGCAAAACGGCGTACCTTGATGTTTTCGCCGATCACCAGAACCATTTCCTGCTGCTGCTGCTCCACCGTCAGATCGGTGTCTGCATATTTGCAGGCCATCAGTGCATCCATGTCGGCCGGGGCGCATTTGGCAACCGTAGCGGCCACGCCTTTGACAAAATCGACAAATTTTTCGTTCTTGCCCACGAAGTCAGTCTCGGCGTTGACTTCCACTACCACGCCGATGCCGTCAAACACAGCGGCATAAGCCATGCCTTCTGCGGCAATGCGGCCGGCCTTTTTCTGGGAAGCGGCCAGACCCTTTTCGCGCAGGATCTCAATTGCCTTGTCTACGTTGCCGTCGGCTTCGGTCAGTGCCTTTTTGCAGTCCATCATGCCAACGCCGGTCATTTCACGCAGGTTTTTCACATCTGCTGCAGTAAATGCCATGATATTCTTCCTCCTGATTCTTTTCTTAATCGTAAATTGTATTTACTCGTAAAAAAATCCGGGGCGGACGGGAAGACCGCCCCGGAAAATGCATTCAATGGAAACAGATTTGCCTCTACTTATTCTTCAGCAGCTGCGGCGGGTTCTTCCACCTGCTCGCCCTGCTTGCCTTCCAGCACAGCGTTGGCCATGACGGAAGCGATCAGCTTGATGGCGCGGATAGCGTCGTCGTTGCCGGGGATAGGATAATCGATCTCGTCAGGATCGCAGTTGGTATCGGCGATAGCGACCACAGGAATGCCCAGCTTGTGCGCCTCAGCAATGGCATTGCGCTCCTTGCGGGTGTCGATGATGAAAATGGCGCCGGGCAGCTTCTTCATTTCCTTTACGCCGCCCAGGTACTTCTCCAGCTTTTCGATCTCGCCCAGGTGCTTCATAACTTCCTTCTTAGGCAGCATGTCAAAGGTACCGTCTTCCTGCATCTTCTTGAGCTGGGTCAGACGATCCACACGGCCGCGCATGGTCTTGAAGTTGGTGAGCATACCGCCCAGCCAACGGGCATTGACATAGTACTGGCCGCAGCGGGAAGCTTCTTCCTTGATGGCTTCCTGCGCCTGCTTCTTGGTGCCGACGAACAGGAGAGAGCCGCCGTTCTGCGCCAGGTTCAGCACGAAGTTGTAAGCCTCTTCCAGCTTCTTGACGGTTTTCTGCAGGTCAACAATGTAGATGCCGTTGCGCTCCGTATAGATATAGGGAGCCATTTTGGGGTTCCAGCGGCGGGTCTGGTGACCGAAGTGGACGCCAGCTTCGAGCAGCTGCTTCATGGATACAACGTTCTGATTTGCCATAATGTTTTGATTCCTCCAAATTTAGTTTTTTACCTCCAGAAGCTTCCTCTCCCCGGCTAACTGCCGCTGCGGCAGCACCGACCGAAGATCCGCTCCTGTGCGGAATGCTGTAATACTATATCACAAAAGAAATTGATTTGCAAGGATTTTTTGCCGTTTTTCTGCGCTTTCGGGCAGATTCGGCTCGATGGTTCCACAGGGTGCTGCCACAGATAGGCTGTTTTCAAAAATGCCAGCGGCGGTTGCGCTCCGGAGGGGTAGCTTTTCGCGGAAAGGATTTGTCAACCAGAATGAGATCGTCTCCGATTTGCTTGATGCAGTCCCAAGGGATGTAATATTCTTCGCCCCGCAGCAGGCCGAAAAAGCGGCCCTTGCCATAGGCGATGATTGCGCAGACCCGCCCCTCCGGCAGCACCAAGTCCACATCCTCAGCGTAACCGATGCGCTTGCCGTCACAAATATTGATAATCTCCTTGCATCGCAGGTCCGTGATTCTGCACTGCATGGAAAGCCTCCTTTCCCAATATGCCGTCTTTTGGATATTTTATGCTCCGCTCCGCCTGTCCTATGCAAAATCGCGCAAAAGCGCGCCGCAGCGACATTCTTTTTGCCTGTATCCGGAGAATAAGAACTGCTCTGCTGGCAATACTGATAACACCGAGAACGAACGCGGTGGGAGGCAACAGGCGGCATGCAGAGCAAAGTGGAGATCTGCGGTGTGAACACCGCAAAATTGAAAGTACTCAAAAATGCAGAAACGATTGCCTTGCTGAAACAGACAAAGGAGGGCAACATGCAAGCGCGCCAAGAACTGATCGAAGGGAATTTGCGCTTGGTGCTTTCTGTGATTCAAAAGTTTACCGGGCGCGGGGAAAATGCGGACGACCTGTTTCAAATCGGGTGCATTGGCCTGATCAAAGCGATTGACAATTTTGATATTAACCAGCCGGTGCGCTTTTCCACTTACGGCGTACCCATGATCGTGGGAGAAATTCGCCGGTATCTGCGGGACAATAGCGCCATCCGCGTCAGCCGGAGCATGCGTGACACGGCCTACCGTGTGCTTCAGGCCAAGGAAAAGCTGATGGGAAGTACGCAGAAGGAGCCCACGGTGGAAGAGATTGCCAAAGAATTGGATATTCCTCGGGAAGAAGTGGTGTTTGCGCTGGATGCTATTGTGGCGCCAGTATCGCTCTATGAACCGATCTATTCCGACAGCGGGGACGCCATTTGTGTCATTGATCAGGTGAGCGACACCAAAAATACCGACGAAAGCTGGCTCGAACAGATTGCGCTGAAAGATGCCATCGGCCACTTGACGGATCGCGAACGCCGTATTCTGACGATGCGTTTTTGCGAGGGAAAAACACAGATGGAAGTATCTGACGAGGTGGGAATTTCCCAGGCACAGGTGTCAAGATTAGAAAAAAACGCTATTAAACAGATCAAAAAAGATCTGTGATACGAATGCGTTCCGCACTGCCCGATCTGGACAGTGCGGTTTTTCCTTCTGCACTGCACAAAAGATGGACGAAGGGATACCCTGCGGCTGGAAAGGGAGACGGAGAATCCTGGCTTCGGCTTGCCAGAATGGAAAAAATATGCTAAAATAAACCATCTATTTTGGCCGGCTGCACGTTTTGCTGCGGGGAAACGAGGGATCTCTTTTTGATGCATTATCTGAACGATCTGTTTTCTCAGATCGATTTCACCAATCTGCTGAGCCTTTTGCTGCGGGTGGCAGCCGTGTTTTTGTGCCTGGCCGTGCACGAAGCCAGCCACGGCCTGGCAGCGTATGCGCTGGGGGATCCAACGGCGAAAGGTGAGCACCGTCTGTCTTTGAATCCTCTGCGGCATATTGATCTGCTGGGGCTTTTGATGATGTTTTTCGTGGGGTTTGGATGGGCAAAGCCGGTTCCTGTGGATATGCGCTATTTCAAGAATCCAAAATCCGGAATGGCGCTTACCGCTTTGGCCGGGCCGCTTTCCAACTTTGTTCTGGCGTTGGTGCTGCTGTTTGTGTGCCGCTTTATGGCCTATCATGTGGCGGCCACTGCTTTCACGGTGGCATTGTACAGTTTTTTGTATACTACTGCCTTTTTGAGCGTGGGTCTCGGCACCTTTAACCTGATTCCCATCCCACCGTTGGACGGATCCAAGGTTCTTTTTTCTTTCCTGCCGGATATGGCTTATTTTAAGCTGATGTATTACGAACGCTACGGTATGCTTTTGCTGCTGGCGCTGGCTTTTATCGGTGCGGGCGGCGGCTTTGTGTCGGCGCTGATGAATACGGTGTTCCGTGCGCTCCTGACGCTGGTGGGGCTGTAAGAGCGGGGGCAAATAGATGAATACGCCGATTTTTCAACTGGAGCATGTGGTCAAAATCAAAGAAGAAGACGCTCTTGAAAATTTTGTTGGCCCGCTTGATTTGATTTTGTATCTTTTGAGCAAAAATAAAATTGCGATTCAGGATATCAAAATTGCGGATCTTCTGGATCAATATCTTGCCTATATCGAGCAGTGCCAGACTATGGATCTGGAAGTGGCGAGCGAATTTGTCGCCATGGCAGCCCACTTGGTTTACATTAAAACCAGGATGTTACTGTCTATTGAAGATGAAGAGGCCAAGTCTGAGATGGACCAGCTGATCCGCTCTTTGGAGGAGCGTCAGCGCAATGAAGACTATATGCGTGTTAAGGCCATGGCGGAAAAACTGGAAGTGCGCGGGGAATATGGGCGGGATATTTTTACCAAACGCCCGGAAACCATGGACCGGAGCAGAATTTTTGAATACGATCAGGAAAAATCCGATCTGGTCTTGTGCATGCAGGATCTTCTGGATCACACTGGCCGGCCAACGGTGCCTTCGCTGCATTCTTTCGATGGGATTGTGATGCGCGAGCCTTATCCTGTACAGGATAAGGCCCGGGATTTGCTCTGCCGGCTGGTAAAAGGCGGCATCACGCGCTTTCAGCTCCTGTTTCTCGGTGCCCGCAGCCGCAGTGAGCTGGTGGCTACTTTCTTGGCGGTACTGGAGCTGTGTAAGGCTCATGTGGTGCATGTGGTCGGCAGCGAACGGGACTGCACAGTGAAATGCATCGATGAAAACGCTGACACGGCTCAGCTTTTCTGAAGCGAGAGCAAGGAGAATTATGGAAAATCTGGAAACAAAAGAATTGGCGTCTGTTTTGGAAGGCATCTTGTTCGCCTCCGGTGAGCCGGTGGATGTGGGACGCCTTGCCTTTGCGCTGGAACTGGACCGAGAGACCACGGAGCAGTTGCTGCAGCATCTGGCGGATTATTACGCCTATGAGCGGCGCGGAATGCGGCTGATCCGTATGGACGATGCATATCAGCTGATTTCTGCGCCGGAATACGGCGAAGTGATCCGCCGGGCCTTTGAAATCCGGAAACCGGCAAAGCTGTCGCAAAGTGCGCTGGAAGTGCTGACCATTGTAGCTTACTATCAACCCACAACCAGGGCGTATATCGATCAGATCCGCGGGGTGGACAGCGCCTATACGGTGGGCCTTCTGCTGGAGCGGCATCTGATCGAGGAATGCGGGAAACTGCAGGTGCCCGGTCGTCCGCGCCTGTATCGGACAACCAAGGAATTCCTGCGGGCCTTTCATCTGTCCTCGCTGGAAGAGTTGCCGGAAATGCCTGGTATTGAGACTGACGGCCAGCTGCGACTGGGCGACGACGGTACGGTGCTCGCGCCGAAAGAGCCTTCTTCGCCTTTGGAAGGCGGGCAGTTCGTCCCGATGCAGACAAAGACGGAAATGCTGCAGGAGGAATCCTGATGGATACGGACTGCCGTGGAAAGGAGCGTTTGGAATGCTGCTGTGGATCGTTTTTGGCACAGTTGCACTGGTAGTATGCCTGCTGCTGTCGATGAAAATCGGCGTACGCGTGGTATACGACGCTGCTCAGCTGCGTGTTTGGTTGCAGTTAGGCCCGGCGATGCTCCAGGTTTATCCGGAAAAGAATACAAAGTCCGATGTGGGTCAAAAGTGGAAAAGAGCAAAGAAAGACGTGCCGGATCAGGGTGCGGAGAAAATGCCGAAACGGAAGATCACCGCCGAGGCGGTTCTTTCGCTGCTGAAAGAACTGCTTCCGCCGTTTCTGGATGCGCTGGGGCGCGTGCGGCGGGGTATCCGTGTGCGCTGCCTGTCCTTGCATCTGGTAATCTCTGATCCCAATCCAGCAGAGGCTGCCCGGCGTTATGGTATGGTGAACAGTGTTCTATGGCCTCTTTTGGCTGTACTTGAAAATACTGTTTCTGTGGAGCGCCGGACGGTGCAGATCGAGCTGGATTTTGGCGCGCGGCAAAGCCGGGGCGAGGGAGAAGTTTTCCTCACGATGCGGTTGCTCCACGGCGCGGCTGTCGTTTTGGCAGATGGGCTGAGATGCCTCAGGCCTCTGCTTCGGTTTTGGAAAGAAACAAAACCGGAAAAGACTCAACAACAGAAGCAGGAAAAAGCAGCTTCCGTATCAAAAACAGATGCGGCCTGAATGTGGTAAGAAAGGAATGTATTTGACATGGAGAAACATCCGATCAACGACCTTATGGCAGTCACGATGGAGAAAATACGGGAAATGGTGGACGCCAATGCCATTGTGGGCCAGCCCATCACAACCCCGGACGGTGTGACGCTGATCCCGGTGTCCCGGATGAGCTTTGGCTTTGGCAGCGGTGGCGGCGATTATAATACGAAGTATACCGCCGGAACCGGAACTGGTGCCAACTTTGCTGGCGGCAGCGGCGCCGGCGTAGATATTGCGCCGATTGCATTCTTGGTGGTGAAAGACGGATTTGTGCGGGTGCTTCCCGTGGCGGTTCCGCCGGCCAGCACATTGGACCGTGTGATCGACATGGCACCGGATATTGTGGATAAAGTGGATAAATTTATTCATCGAAATGAGGAGAAAACGCAGGAATAAAGGGGAATACTAAGGCTCACCGTGAGGTGATCCTGAATGTTTCAAAAACAAGGCAAAAAACTGCTGAGCGCTGCGTTGTGCGTGCTCTCTCTTTGCTTTTCTGTGCAGTATCCCCAGGCTGTGGGAACTTCTGCCGCTGCGTCCATTTTGATGGAAGCGGACAGCGGGCGAATTTTATACGCCCAAAACAGCGATCAGGAACTGGGCATTGCCAGCACCACCAAAATCATGACGGCGCTGGTGGCCATTGAATCCTGCGCGCTCGATGAGGTCGTGGAAATCAAACAGTCTCATATGGTGGAAGGTTCGTCCATGTATCTCAAACCCGGGGAGGAGCTGACACTGGAAACGCTGCTCTACGGCCTGATGCTCTGTTCCGGCAACGACGCCGCCCTGGCAGTGGCAGACCACTGCGGGCCGGGCGTGGATGCATTCGTGGCGCGCATGAACGAAAAGGCAGGGGAGCTAGGGCTTGCGCATACGTCCTTTGCCAATCCCAACGGTCTGGATGCAGAAGGTCATTATTCCACAGCGCGAGACATGGCGGTGTTGGCGGCCTATGCGATGCAAAATGAGACGTTTGCGCGCATTGTGTCTACCAAGCGCATTACCATCGGCGGCCGCACTATGGTGAATCACAATAAGCTGCTGAGCCAGTACGAAGGCTGCATCGGTTTGAAAACAGGTTATACTAAATCTTCCGGCCGGACGCTGGTGAGCTGTGCTGTGCAGGATGGAATGAAACTGATCGTTGTTACGCTCAAAGACGGCAACGACTGGGCAGACCATGCCGCGCTCTACGATTACGGATTTGGGGCCTATCAACTGAATGCGCCGGCTGCGGCGGGCGAAACTGCGGCGCAGATTCCTGTAATCGGCGGCACAGCGGGGACCGTGGCGCTGCAGTTCAGCGGCGACTTTTCCTATCCGGTGGCTTCGGGCGAAACATTGACTATGCGCTTGGATGTGCCGGAGAGCGTGTTTGCACCAGTCAGTGCCGGACAGGAAGCGGGAGAGGCCGTTTTCCTGCTGAATGAACAGGAAGTTGGACGGGTAAAAGTCTGCTATGGTGAAACTGTCCCTGCTCTGCTGCGGCAGAATGGCGGAGTCGGTGGTATCTTCCGAAAGGTTCTGCAGCTTTTGAACCAGTAAAAAACAAAGCAACATAGACAGAGAAAAGAGGATGTGATGGGTACGCAGGAGCGTGTCAGTAAAATCCTATCCGCTTGCGGCGTGTGTTCACGCCGGGCGGCGGAGGCGCTGATTGAAGCCGGCCGGGTCCGTGTCAACGGGGTGCAGGCGGAGCTTGGGCAGAAGGCGGATGCCGAAACGGATGAAATCTGCGTGGATGGAAAGCGTTTATCCCGTTCTGTGCAGTTTTGTTATCTGATGCTCCATAAGCCCCGTGGTTATGTCACCACAGTACGGGACGAAAAAGGACGCAGAACAGTGATGGATCTGGTGGCTGAAGTGCCGGAGCGGCTGTGGCCGGTGGGACGGCTCGATATGGATTCCGAGGGACTGCTGCTGTTGACCAACGACGGCGCCATGACCAACCATCTTCTGCATCCCAAGCACGAAGTGGATAAGACTTACCATGTATGGGTGCGCGGCTCGGTCCGTCCGGCGGTCCGGCAGCTGCGAAGTATGAAAATACTGGACGGGGAGCCGATTCGACGGCCAAATGTGCATTTGTTGGAAGAAAACGCATGGGGCGGGGTACTTTCCGTGGTGATCCATGAGGGGAAAAACCGACAGGTGCGGCGGATGTGCGCCGCGTGTGCCCTGGAGGTGCTGCGCCTCCGGCGCGTGCAGGAAGGGCCGGTCAGCCTGGGCGATCTCCCTGTGGGCAAATGGCGGCCGCTAACGGATGAGGAGGTCGCACTTTTGCGGAGCGAAGAACAGGAGCTGTCCTGACAATCAAAATGCAGGAGGGAAGCGGATGCTTCTTTCCTGCATTTTTGCAATATAATGGATTTGTTCTTGCAATTTTTCGGAATTTCAGGTAAAATAAATTCAATTTTGCAAATCAACTCGCCGGACTGTGCAGCATGCTCCGGCAGAAGCGAGGGGATCTTCCGTGAACAGTGATGTACTGTCTTTGATTCGGACCAATATGGATGGATTTTCTAAACGACAGCGTGTGATTGCCAATTATATTCTGAGCAATTATGATAAAGCGGCTTATATGACGGCCAGCCGTCTGGGAAAGGCGATCAGCGTCAGCGAATCGACGGTGGTGCGCTTTGCTGCGGAGCTGGGGTATGAGGGCTATCCTGAAATGCAGCGGGCGCTGCAGGAGATGATCCGCAATAAACTGACTTCCGTGCAGCGCATCGAGGTTTCCAACGACCGCTTGGGCAGCAGCGATATTTTAAGCGCTGTCATGCAGAGCGATATTGATAAACTGCGCATGTCTTTGGATGCAGTGGACCGGGACAGCTTTGACCGGGCAGTGCAGCAGATCGTGGATGCCCGGCGTATTTATATCCTGGGGCTGCGGTCCTCTACGGCCATTGCCAGTTTTTTGGGGTTTTATCTCAATCTGCTCTTTGAGAATGTAGTCTTGGTGCACACTACTTCGGTCAGCGAAATGTTCGAGCAGGTACTCCGCATCGGGCCGGGCGATGTGATGATTGGTATCAGTTTTCCGCGCTATTCCAGCCGGACCGTGAAGGTGATGCAGTTCGCCTCAGACCGCGGGGCAGATGTACTGGCCATCACTGACAGCGAAGCCTCGCCGTTGTGCCGGACAGCGCGTACTGCGCTGCTGGCCAAAAGCGACATGATGTCTTTTATTGATTCACTGGTGGCGCCGCTGAGCTTGGTCAATGCACTGATTGTGGCGGTGAGTCGCCGGATGAATACGAATATTTCGGATACTTTCCGTGAACTGGAAAAAATCTGGGCTGAATATGGAGTGTATGAAAATGCCGGTCACCTCGAATGAGATTGTTGTGATCGGCGGCGGCGCCGCCGGTATGATGGCGGCGCTTTCTGCCGCGCAGCAAGGCGCTTTTGTAACGCTGCTGGAGCGCAATGAAAAGCTGGGCCGCAAGCTCAATATCACCGGGAAAGGACGGTGTAATCTGACCAACAACTGTACAGCGGAAGAGGCCTTGGCCCATGTGCCCTGCAATAGCCGCTTCCTGTTCAGCGCGTTTTCCCGTTTTGATCCTCAGGCCGCCATGAACTTTTTTGAATATCTCGGCCTGGCACTGAAAACTGAGCGGGGAAATCGCGTGTTCCCGGTATCGGACTGCGCTTATGATGTGACGGATGCACTGCGTGCTGCGCTGCGCCGCCATCATGTGCGCATTGTGCATGATCGGGCGCAGGAACTCCTTTTCTCGGAAGAGGGCGCGTTGTGCGGCGTCCGCGCCGAGCGGGGCTGCTACAGCAGCGCGGTGGTTATTCTGGCCACCGGCGGTGTATCTTATCCTGCTACAGGTTCTACCGGAGACGGTTACCGTATGGCTGAGGCTGTTGGGCATACCATTATCGCACCGAAGCCGTCTTTGATTTCTCTGGTTTGCCGCGACGAATGCTGCGCCCAGATGCAGGGCCTTTCCCTGCGCAATGTGGCGCTGCGTGTCAAAAACCAGAAAAACAAGACCATATATGAGGATTTCGGAGAAATGCTTTTTACGGATAAGGGCGTCTCCGGCCCGATGATCCTTTCGGCCAGCGCGCATCTGCGGAATTACGAAAAGGATCGTTATCGGCTGCAGATCGATTTGAAGCCGGCGCTGGATGAGGAAACGCTGAATCGGCGGATCGTGCGGGATCTGGAGCAGCAGCACAATAGGGATTTCGGCAATGTTCTCTCCGGTCTTGTGCCGCGGAGCATGGTGCCGGTGTTGATTGCACGTACAGAAATCCCTGCGCATACAAAGGCCAATGCGGTTACGCGGCAGCAGCGCCGGCGCCTGCTGGAGCTGCTCAAATGTTTTGAAGTGGAGGTTATGGGGCCAGGGCCGATCGAGCAGGCAATCATTACTTCCGGCGGTGTCAAAACCACTGAAATTCAGCCGGCCACCATGGAGTCCAAGCGGGTGCCCGGCCTGTACTTTGCTGGGGAAATCATTGATGTGGACGCTTACACCGGAGGCTTCAATCTGCAAATCGCTTGGGCCACCGGATATGCTGCGGGCTGTGCAGCAGCACAGCGCGGTTCGGATGCTGTTCTATATAATTAAGGAAGAAGAGGAAGAACGGACATGGATCAACTTTTTCATGCTGTAGCAATTGATGGGCCTTCGGGGGCGGGAAAAAGCACGCTGGCCCGCCGGGTCGCCAGGGAACTCCATTTTCTCTATGTGGATACCGGGGCTATTTACCGCTCCATTGGCTGGTATGTCTTGCAGCGGGGAGCGGCTCTGGACAACGCGGAACTGGTGGCGGCGCTGCTGCCGGATTTGAACGTAGAAGTGCGTTATGGCGAGGACGGTTTGCAACATATGGTTGTCAACGGCCAGGATGTGACGGATGAGATCCGCAGCCCGGAAGTATCTGCCGCAGCTTCTCAGGTGGCGGCCATACCGGCAGTGCGGGCCTATCTGCTGGATATGCAGCGCAACCTTGCACGCACCCATAACGTGATTATGGATGGCCGGGATATCGGCACAGTGGTTTTGCCGGAAGCAGACTGCAAAGTTTTTTTAACGGCATCCGACGAGGCACGTGCCGCGCGCCGCTGCCGGGAATTGGCTCAACGGGGTACGCCGGTGGCCTACGAAGAGGTGCTGAGCGATATGCGGCGGCGGGACGAGAAAGACCGTACCCGTGCCGCTGCGCCTTTGCGGCAGGCGGAGGACGCTGTTGTGTTGGACACATCGGAACTGGATTTTGAAGACAGCGCGCAAGCGTTGCTGCGTTTGATCAGGGAGAGCATCAGCCATGAAGCGTAATCGTTTTTATTCGTTGGCCTATGTGGTTCTTTGGCCGGTGATTCATGTATTGTTTCGTCCCGTTGTGACAGGAAAAGAACGCATTCCGGACGGGAATGCCGTGTTTTGCTGCAATCATACCAGCAACTGGGATCCGCTGGTCATCATGATTTGTGCGGGCTACCGCCACCAGCTTTTTGCCATGGCAAAAGCGGAGATTGCTTCCTGGCCGGTGGCGGGGAAGATTCTGAAACTTGCCGACATGATTTTTGTTGAGCGCGGAAAGGCGGATATCGGGGCCATCCGCACTGCAATGAAATATTTGAAAAACGACCGCCCGATCCTGATCTTCCCGGAAGGCACCCGGGTGTCAGAGGACGAAGCGATCTCTGCCAAAGGCGGGCTGTCCATGCTGTCGGTGCGTACCAACTCGCCCATTGTGCCGGTGTATTTGGATGGCGGCAAGAAATTTTTCCGCCGCACCTGTATCGTGTTTGGCGAGCCGTATCACCCGCAGGTGGCGGGACGCCGCGGCACGGCGGAGGAGTACCAGCAAATCGCCGACGAAGCGCTGCGCCGGATTTATACGCTAAAACAGGAGCGGAAGGTATGAGGGAGATTCTTTTGGCCAAGAGCGCCGGTTTTTGTTACGGAGTACGGCGCGCTGTGCGTATGGCTGAGGAAGCCGCGACAGACTGCTCTTCCTGCGTTATGCTGGGATCCATCATTCACAATGCCCATGTGGTAGAGGATCTTGGGCGCAAAGGGGTGCGGCGTATCAGCCGCCCCGATGAAGTGTGCGAAGGGGAAACGGTGATCATTCGTTCTCACGGAGAGGCCAAAGCTGTGCTGGAAGCGCTGGAAGCGCGGGGGGGGCGTGTAGTCAATTCCACTTGCCCGCGGGTTTTGAAAATCCAGCAGTTAGTGCACCGTGCCGAAGAAGAAGGGCGCGTACCGCTGATCATCGGCGATCCGGACCATCCCGAAGTGCTGGGTGTGGCAGGCTGGTGCAGCCGGGCGCTGATCTTTCCATCGCCGGAAACCATCAAAAACTGGCTGGCGGAGGATATCGGCCATGCGCATCTGCCGCTGACGGTGGTTTCTCAGACAACTTGCACACAAAAGCTCTTTGAAATTTGTACTGAAATTCTAAAAAAAGAGTGTACAAACCTGAAAATTTTTGATACAATATGTGATGCGACCTATAAGCGTCAGTCAGAAGCGGCCCAGATTGCGGCCCGGGTTGATGCTATAATTGTAGTTGGCGACCGCCAAAGTGCCAATACCCGACATCTTAAAGAGATATGTTCAGGAATATGCCCGGTAGTTTTTCAGATCGAAAGGGCGGACGAGCTGCCCCTGCAGGATCTGAAGCGATATGGGACAGTCGGGCTGACCGCGGGCGCTTCTACTCCGGCGCGCATCATAAAGGAGGTCTATACGACAATGAGTGAAGAAACGATTATGGCTGGGGGCACCGAGGATTTTGCCAAAATGCTCGAGGAGTCCTTCAAAACTTTGAATACAGGAGATAAGGTCACTGGTATCGTTACTGCGATTACCCCTACCGAGGTTCAGGTAGATCTGGGCACCAAGCAGGCCGGTTATATCCCTGTGAGTGAACTGAGTGATGATTCTTCCGTTAAGCCCGAAGATATTGTCAAGGTCGGCGATGAGATTGAGACCTATGTCGTCCGTGTCAACGACGTGGAGGGGTATGCAACCCTGTCCAAAAAGCGTCTGGATACGGTGAAGATGTGGGAAACCATTGAAACGGCCAAGGAGGAAAAGACCACCTTGGAAGGCATCGTCACCGAAGAGAACAAGGGCGGCATTGTCGTGTCTGTGAAAGGCATTCGTGTATTTGTCCCTGCTTCCCAGAGCGGCCTGCCCAGAAATGCGGAGATGAGCGAGTTGCTCAAGCAAAAAGTGCAGCTGCGTATCACCGAAGTGAACCGTGCCCGCCGCCGTGTGGTCGGTTCCATCCGCGCTGTCCAGTATGAGGCCCGTCAGGCCGCTGCTGAAGCGATTTGGAATGAGATCGAGCCGGGTAAGAGATATAGCGGCACAGTCAAGTCCCTGACCTCCTACGGCGCATTTGTAGATATTGGCGGTGTGGATGGTATGGTACATATCTCCGAGCTGTCTTGGAGCCGTATCAAGCATCCTTCCGAGGTTGTTTCCGTGGGCGATCAGGTCGAGGTTTATGTTATTTCCGCAGATAAGGAAAAGCATAAGATCTCCTTGGGCCTGAAAGACCGCAGTGTGGATCCCTGGGACAAATTCATCGCTACTTATCATGTGGGCGATGTGGCTGAAGTCAAGGTTGTTAAGCTGATGACTTTCGGCGCGTTTGCTGAAGTGATTCCCGGTGTGGATGGCCTGATTCACATTTCCCAAATTGCTGACCGCCGGATCGACAAACCTGCCGATGTACTGAGCGAGGGTCAGACGGTGGAAGCCAAGATCATTGCCATTGATGAGGAGAACAAGAAGATCTCCCTGAGCATCCGTGCTTTGCTGCAGGATGGCGCTGATGAGGCTGAGGTATCTGCTTCTGAAGAGGAAGAATAAATCCCAAATAGGAAATACGCGTGTTCCGACAGGGAACGCGCGTATTTTTTCTTGCAAAAATTTTCCAATGCTTTATAATAATACACTGAGAATGTATCAGAATACGAACAGTCCGTACTGACTCCTTCGCTGGAGATGGAGACGTCATATGAGGCGACAGGATGTTTGTGGTCTGGGAAAAGTCGTGCATTCCATGTAGCGGAACAGAAAATTGACGAGGCCGTTGCTCCGCAGGACTAAAGGGAAGGATGAAACGCCCCATGGGCATATTTTCGAAACTGTTTGGTCATAAAACGTCCCAGCATCCGTACTGCGCGGCGCTGGTGCCGGCGGCAGGGGTGTCTGCGCGTATGGGCGGGCTGGACAAACTGTTTTATGATTTGTATGGACAGCCAGTACTGGCCCGGACGCTGTTGGCCCTGGATCGCTGCAGCCGGATTGATGAAATCGTCGTCGCCACGCGGCAGGAAAACATTCTCCGCATCGGGGAGCTTTGCCGAACCTATGACATCCGCAAGCCTGTGAAAATTGTGGAAGGCGGAAAAACCAGGGCGGAAAGCGTGCTTCAGGCGGCGCTGAGCGCGGACGCCAGCGCGGAATTCCTGGCGGTGCATGACGGCGCGCGTCCGCTGGTGGAGCAGCGCGTGATCGAGGAAACGATTCAAAAAGCGTATCAATGCGCGGCAGCAGCGCCTGCAACGCCGGTTAAGGATACGATCAAATTTGTCTGCGACGGCGCGGTGGAAAGTACACCGCAGCGCGATCGCCTGGTGGCGGTGCAGACGCCGCAGGTCTTTGATGCGGAATTGTTAAAAGCGGCGCTGCAGTCCGCTGTAGAACAGGGCGTAGAGGTCACAGACGACTGCAGCGCGGTGGAGCGTTTGGGGAAAAAAGTATATCTGGTACAGGGATCCTATGAAAACCTAAAAATTACAACGCCGGTGGATCTGCTGCTGGCGGAAAAAATTCTGGAGTTGCGGGGGGAGATGTTTTGACAGCTCTGCGTGTGGGACACGGATATGATGTACACCGCCTGGTAGATGGGCGCACGCTGATTTTAGGCGGTGTTACGATTCCTTATGAAAAGGGTCTTTTGGGGCATTCAGATGCGGATGTGCTGCTCCATGCGGTTATGGATGCGCTTCTGGGCGCCGCGGCTATGGGGGATATCGGAACGTATTTTCCAGACAGCGACGCTGCGTTTCTCGGCTGTTCCAGCCTGACCCTACTGGAGCGCGTGCACGCTATGTTGGCCGAACGGGGATGGAATGTGGTCAATGTGGATGCCACGGTTGTGGCGCAGCGCCCCAAGATTGCCCCCTATCTTCTACAGATGCGCAGGAACATTGCGCAGGCGTTGGATATTGCGGTGGATCAGGTCAATGTGAAAGGGACAACAGAGGAAAAGCTTGGCTTTACGGGAGATGGTTCCGGTATGGCGGCTCATGCAGTCTGCCTGATGGAACAAAAACAATCTTAACAAGCGTGCGGTTTGTCGGAGATCTGCTTTCGACAAACTGCACATTTTTTCTTCCCGTTCATATCATGGGACGGGAGGAGATCTCTATGAATCATTATCTGATCGTTTGTCGATCTGTGACCTATGCCCAGCGTATGATGCGCACTTTACAGCGCGCTGCACTGGCATGCCATATCATGCGGATCCCCCAGGGACTGGTGCCCAGCGGCTGCGGCTATGCTGTGCGCATCCGGGAAGGGGATCTCAGCCAGGCTCTGCGGGCTATTGGGCAAATCAATATGCGCCCTGTGGCGCTGTTTCTTGACGACGGTATCTCTTATACCGAGGTTCCGTTATGATCTATCTGGATGCGGCGGCCACTACGTTCCAAAAACCGCGCACTGTGGCTGCCGCTGTGGAGCGGGCCATGCATTATATGACCACGCCGGGCCGCGGCGCTTATCAGGAAGCCCGGCTGGCGGCGGAAACGGCCTTTCGCTGCCGCAGCGAAGCGGCGGCTCTCTTTCATGTTCCCGGCGAGGACAATGTGGTGTTTACTTTCAACGCTACCCATGCGCTGAATATTGCGGTGAAGACGCTGGTGCGGCCCGGCGACAGTGTCGTTGTATCTGGTTATGAGCACAACGCGGTTATGCGACCTTTGTATGGAATCGGCAATGTGCAGATCAAAACGGCTCCCGGCATATTGTTTGACCAGCAGTCCGTCATAGCGGATTTTGCGCGGGCCATTACGCCGGAGGTGCGCGCGGTATTCTGCACTCATGTTTCCAATGTGTTCGGATTTGTGCTGCCAATCCGTGAGATCGCCGCGCTCTGCCGCAGCCGCGGCGTACCGCTGGTGATCGACGCCTCGCAGTCGGCCGGCGTGCTGCCGGTGGATTTGCAGAGCACCGGAGCGGCATTCATTGGTATGCCGGGCCACAAAGGGCTTTACGGCCCGCAGGGGACTGGGCTGCTGCTTTGCGGTACGGAAAAAGTGAAGCCGTTGATGGAGGGGGGAACCGGCAGCATGTCCATGTTGCGGGAGATGCCGCCAGATCTTCCCGATCGGCTGGAAGCCGGAACACAGAATATTCCCGGAATCGCAGGCCTGCTGGAAGGGATACGTTTCGTGCGCCGCATGGGACCGGATGTCATTCTGCACCAGGAGAGCGAGTTAATTCATCTTTTGGCAAAAGAACTGCACGCGCTTCCGGAACTGCGTGTGTTTTCAGCGCAGCAGGAAGGCTGCCAAAGCGGTGTATTGTCCTTTTTGTCCAGGAGCATGGACTGTGAGCAGTTAGCCGACCGCCTTTCAGAACGGGGAATTGCTGTTCGGGCTGGGCTTCACTG
This sequence comes from bacterium 210917-DFI.7.65, assembly GCA_020555865.1. Lineage (GTDB taxonomy): Bacteria > Bacillota > Clostridia > Oscillospirales > Oscillospiraceae > Pseudoscillospira. The sequence goes on from JAJCJJ010000004.1 coordinate 43,421, forward strand.
CGCGCCATTGGCGCATGATTCCGCGGGCACGCTCCCGATGGGGACAGTACGTGTCAGCGTTTCCGCATTCAACACAGAGCGGGATATCGTGCTTTTGCTGGACGCGCTGCGGGCAATTCAACGGGGATTTTGAGCAGCAAAACAGGATTTCCGAACCGTTTTGCGTTGCATTTATCGAAAAAATAAGGTATAATATCATTCTAATCCTAAAATAGCCGGAAAACAGTCTGAAGTTTGAGGAATGAGGATATGGAGTTTTTGACCACCACCTATGAAATGGTCGCAAATTATTTCATGATGATCAAAGTGACCGATGTAATCGACATGGCGATCATCGCTTTTGTTGTGTATAATATCCTGATCCGTATGCGTTCGACGACGTCTGTGCGAATTCTTCAGGGTGTGCTGGTGCTTTTGATCATTATGTGGCTTTCCACAATTTTTGACCTGCGGTGCATCAATTTCCTGCTGGGCCATGCGGTCCAATGGGGTGTTCTGGCGCTGATCATCCTGTTTCAGCCGGAGCTGCGGCGGGCTTTGGAAAAGATCGGCAGCAGCACAGGGCTCAAGCAGATGTTTATCCGGGAGGAAGCGTTGCCTGCCATCGAGCAGGCCATTAAGGAAACGGTGACAGCCTGTACCGAAATGTCTCAGAGCCGCACTGGTGTACTGCTGGTGTTTGAACGGGAGAACCAACTGGACGATATTTTGCGCAGCGGCACAAAAATCAATGCGGACGTGTCCAGCGAGCTGCTGAAAAACATATTTTTCATTCATGCGCCGATGCACGACGGCGCGGCGATTGTGCGGGACGGGCGCCTGCTCGGCGCAGGCTGCATGCTTCCGCTTTCCAAAAACGTCAATCTAAGCCGGGATCTTGGCATGCGCCATCGTGCCGGTATCGGCATCAGCGAAAATTCCGATGCAGTTGTGGTTTTGGTGTCGGAAGAGACCGGCGCAATTTCAGTCGCAGTGGACGGCAGTCTCCGCCGGCATCTGTCGGCGGAGACGCTGGAAAAATTTTTGTATAATGAATTGCTGCCGAACGCATCGGACAAAGAACAGCAGTCCGGCTTGAAGGGCGGACTGAAGGACGGTTTGTTCAACTTGAAGACCCTATTGAGCAGAAATGGAGTCGGCGATGAAAATCAGTAAATCCCAACGGGCAGTTTATATTATGATCTCGATTTTGGTGGCGGTGGTCTTTTGGCTGTATGTGGATAACACTGGCGCCAATCAGAGGGATGTTCGGCTGTACAACGTACCGGTTACCTTTGTAGGCGCGGAGGACGATCTGGCTGAGCGTGGGCTGATGCTGACAGCGGGAGAAGATACTAAAATCGACCTTCGGCTGCAGGGCCGACGTCAGGTTGTTGCACAGCTCAATAAAAATAATGTAAAGATCCAGGTTGATGTAAGCAACCTCATGAGTACCGGAACGCATACGCTCAGTTACAGTATCCTTTATCCCAACAGTATTTCGCCCAATTCGGTGACGGTTGTATCGGCCAGTTTGTATATGGTCACCGTAGAGGTCAGCGAGCTGCATAGCAAAACAATCGACGTGGTGGCAGATATCAACGGCAGCGTGCCGGACGGCTATATGCTGCGTGAGTGTGTGGTAACGCCTTCGACTATCACCGTCAGCGGAACAAAAGAGGACATCGCCGAGGTTGATCATGCTTTGGTGGAAGTGACATTGAACGGCGCCACCAGTTCGTACAGCGAATATCTCAGCTACAGCCTCATTGATATCAAAGGAAACCCGGTTGTAAATCCGAAGCTGCGCTGCAGTGACGACAAAGTGCGCCTGGAAGTCCCGGTGGTCACGCTGAAAGAGCTGCCACTGGAAATTGACTGGGTGGAAAGCGGCGGCTCGCAGAAATCGGATATCTCCTATACGATCTCACCCAAGAGCATCATGGTTTCCGGGGATGAGAGTCTGCTGAATCAGTTGGATTCCATTCAGGTTGCCCAGGTTGATCTGAGCCAGGTGATGGGGGATGATACTTTGGAATATGATATTCCTTTGCCCAACGGTTGTATCAACGAAAGCGGCACGGATACGGTGAAGGTTTCCATTCGCTTTCGCAATCTCCAGACCAAGACGGTAGAATGCTCCAGTATTTCCTTTACCAATGTGACGGAGGGATATACGGCTTCAGCAGTGACCCAGAGCCTTGACGTAACGCTGCGCGGAACAGATGCAGAGCTTGCCAAAGTTGACGGGAAAAATGTCCGTATTGTAGTAGATCTGAGCGAAATGTCCGCTGCTGTGGGAACCTATACTGCAAAGGCAAAAGTTTATGTGGATGGGACAGAGTCTGTAGGCGCCATTGGCTCGTATCAGGTGGGGTATCGTCTGCAGAGGTCCTGAAATAAAAGGCAAATCATAGACACAGGCGCCGGGGGCGCAGGAGGCTTTTATGACTCAAGTAGCAAAAGTGGAAAAATTACTGGGCAGAGAATATGCCGAGATCTCTGTGGCACGGAAGACGGCCTGCGGCCATGATTGCGAGAATTGCGGCGGCTGTGGGGTCTCCGGCGGCCAACTGGTGTATGCTGTGGCCAAAAACCATATTCATGCCTGTCCGGGCGATCAGGTAGTGGTGGAGAGCAGTACCAAGAACGTGATGGGCGCTGTGGCGGTGGTGTATGTGCTCCCCTTTGTCTGCTTTTTTCTGGGGTATGCCTTGGGAGCGGCACTCCTCCATTTCGGAGACGGAATGAGTGGTGCGACAGGAGCAGTGTGCTTTGCACTGGGGCTGATCCCCGCAGTTCTCTATAACCGGTATGCCCGGCGTACCGGAGCGCTGCAATATGAAATTGTGCGTCTATTCTGATGGCGGACTGCACGGTGTAAACACGGATGTTCGGATATGTACGTCCGGTGATGGACAAGCTTGGGCAGGAAGATCAGGCGCGGTTCCAAGCAGCCTATTGCGGGCTGTGTTATGAGTTGGGCCGCCAGTACGGCGTGTTGGCGCGCTGCATGTTGAATTATGATTTCACATTTCTGGTGATCCTCTTGGAGAGCGATGCGCCGCATTGCACAAGCTATCGCTGCCCTTGTAAACGCTTTTGCAAAAAAGAGCGGGTGGATACCTCCCCGGCGCTGGAAGCGGCGGCGGACGCTTCGGTCATTCTGACCTGGTGGAAACTGCGTGATGAGATCGAGGACAGCCATCTGGTCCGAGCGGCAGGTTGGCGTTTGCTCAGCCTGCTCACCAGGCGCGCCTACCGTAAAGCGGCTCGGAAGCGGCCTGCCTTTGCACGGACAGTGGAGAATGCGCTATTTTCCCTGCGGCGGATGGAAGAAGAAAAGACTGCGTCGCTGGATCGCCCGGCGGACGCTTTTGCCGGACTTTTGGCCGCGGCAGCAGAGGAAGTCGGCACAGAAACGGATCGGCGTATTCATCACCAAATGCTTTATCAGTTGGGACGATGGATTTATCTGATCGACGCGCTGGATGATCTGCAGGACGATGCAGCCCGGGGACGGTACAATCCGTTGCTTTATCGCTATGGGCTGCAGAATGGACAGATCAGTGGAGAAGATCAGGAGCGGCTGGTTGCCACGCTGGATCATTCTGTGCGTTTGATTGCCTCGGCGCTTGCGCTGAAAGAACCTACGGCCTGGACAGCGCTTCTTGAAAATATCATCTACTATGGGCTTCCGCTGACAGGACGACTGGTTCTGGAGGGCCGCTGGAATGCATCCGCCGGGAAATGGCGCTGCTTTTCTATAGGGCACGATACGGTGGAGAGCGAAAGGATGGATTCGGATACATGATCACAGACCCCTATAAAGTACTGAATATCGCACCAAATGCCAGCGATGAGGAAGTGAAAAAAGCCTATCGCGATCTGGCACGGAAATACCATCCCGATCATTATCATGGAACGGATCTTGAGCACATGGCTGAGGAAAAGATGAAAGAGATCAACGAGGCTTATGCTGTAATCCAGCAGCAGCGAAAGGGCGGCGGTACGCAGCAGGGGTACAGTTCCGGATCCTCCGCCGGAGGCTATCAGAGCTATGGGCAGAGCGCGGCGTCCCATCCACTATTCCAGCGTATTCGCATTCTGATTAACAGCGGAGATATTGTTTCCGCCGAACAGTTGCTTGAGCAAACCGATCTGCGGACAGCAGAGTGGCATTTCCTGATGGGATCCGTATATTATCGCAAAGGATGGCTGGACGAGGCGCTGAAGGAATATGAAATGGCCTGCGCTATGGATCCGAACAACGCCGAGTACCGACAAGCCTATCAGTATATGCGCGCAGGAGGCAGCGCTTATCGGCCGGAGGAATACGGCTCCGGCAGCATGATGGACTGCAACTGGTGCCAGAACATGATCTGTGCCGGGCTTGCGTGCAGTGCCTGTTCGGGCGGGCGCGTCTGTCTGTGTTGTTAAAGGAAAAAGGAGGAAACGGAATATGATACGTTCGATGACCGGCTATGGCCGGGCAAAGGAGACGATTCACAATCGGGATATTACAATAGAGCTGCGTTCCGTCAACAATCGTTTTCTCGACTGTACGGTCAAAATCCCGCGGGTCTATACTTTCTGTGAGGACGTTGTCCGCGCACAGGTACAGAAGGCGATTACACGGGGCAAAGTGGATGTATTCATCACAATTCAGTCTGTGGGTGCGGAAGCCACCACGGTTACGGTCAACCGGGATCTGGCTGCGGGATATGTCCGTGCGCTGCATGGTCTTGCAGAGGAATATGGCCTGCGGGATGATATCTCTGTTATGGGGGTAGCGCGGTTCCCGGATGTATTGACAGTGAGCAAAGCCGAAGAAGATATGGAAAGCTTGAGCGCCGATATCTGTACCGTGCTGCAACAGGCTATTGCCGGCTATAACGCGATGCGTGAAGCCGAAGGTGCACGGCTGTGTGAGGATATCGTCGGGCGCTTGGCAACGATTGAAGCGTTGACCGGAACGATCGAAGAGCGCTCGCCGGACACCGTGGCGGAATATCGCGAGCGCCTCAGCGCTAAAATGAAAGAAGTGCTGCAGAGCACTACCATTGAGGAAAGCCGGATCCTGATGGAAGCCGCTATTTATTCCGACAAAGTGGCGGTGGATGAGGAAACCGTACGCCTGCACAGCCATGTGGCGCAGTTGCGTGCCATGCTGGAGAGCGGCGGCGTCATCGGGCGGAAGGCAGATTTCCTGATTCAGGAGTTGAACCGGGAAGCCAATACCATCGGTTCCAAATGCTGCGACATTGCAATCAGTGAGTCGGTGATTGCTCTGAAAGCGGAGATTGAAAAGATCCGCGAGCAGATTCAGAATGTGGAATAAGACGTTATGAAACTCATTAATATTGGTTTTGGGAGCCTGATTTCCGACGAGCGTCTGCTGGCAATCGTCAGTGCGGATTCGGCGCCGATCAAGCGTATGATCCAGGATGCCCGTGAGCGCGGTATGCTGGTAGATGCTACTTATGGGAGAAAGACCAAGTCGGTTCTCCTGATGGACAGCGATCATGTCATTCTGGCAGCGATCACGCCGGAAACTGTGGCCGAGCGCATGGGGATCGCGGTAGAGCGCTATGAAGAAGAGGGAGAAAGAGAATGAAGTATGGCAGATTGTTTGTGCTGTCCGGTCCTTCCGGTGTCGGTAAAAGCACCATTTTGAAAGAACTCCTGGCACGAAGGAAAAATATCTATTTTTCCGTTTCCGCCACGACACGGCCGCCCCGTCCCGGCGAAGTGGATCATGTCCATTACCATTTCAGTACCGAAGAGGAGTTCCAGCAGCTGATCGAAGACGAAGAATTGCTGGAATGGGCAGAATATGTGGGGAACTATTACGGCACACCCGCCCGGTATGTCAATGAAGCTATGGAGGATGGGCGCGACGTGATATTGGATATTGAAGTTCAGGGTGCTGGAAAGGTGGTACAGAAACGGCCGGATGCTGTGCGTATTTTCATTGCGCCTCCCTCTTGGAACGAGTTGGAGCGCCGCCTGACGGAGCGCGGTACAGACGCGCCGGAAACCATCCATGTCCGGCTTTCCCGTGCCCGGGAAGAGTTCCTTCTTGCCAGAGACTATGATTATATTGTGGTAAACGACGCAGTGGAAAATGCTGTGGGCGCTCTTGATGCGATTATGACGGCAGAGCATTGCCGTCCAGCCGAGCAGATGCGGTGGATGGAACAAAATGGATAAACAGAGGAAGAAGCAGCGCTTCACGCGCTGTTTGGGCGTGGTTCCGACCGGGAGCACCGCCGGCCTGCGGAGGGCGCGCACCGAAAGATATGCTGCGGCCTGTCGTTTAGGATCAAATAAAATTTTTGCCGAAAAGGCAGATTGGATGATGCAATTATGTTATTGTACCCTGCAGTGGACAAACTGAATGAACAAGTCCCTAACCGGTATCTTCTGGTGAATGTGGTGGCCCGCAAAGCCCGTGAGATTGCGGATGATGCGGAAAGCCTCGGGGAGCATCTGAGTGAAAAGCCGGTCACACTGGCTATTAACGGCGTTGCCGCCGGTGAAGTCGAAGTAGATCGGGAAGATCTTTACAATGCGCTGAACGCCGATGAACGCATTGTTGTCCCCTCCGCGCCCACGATGGTGGATATTCCGGAAGAAGAGATGGAAGAATAAGAAAAAACGGGCGTGACAGGCAAGGATACCGTATCCTTGCCTGCAGCGGTTTTCGGACGGAGCAGTGAGACATGGAACGAAGGAGGGCATAGGTGGAACAGATCAAGTTGGCGCGGCTGGCCGTGGCTGCTGCGCCCTATCTGATTGACAAGCCCTATACCTATACTGTGCCAGATGCCCTGGAGCCAGTCCTGGAGCGCGGTATGCGGGTGCTTGTTCCCTTTGGCCGGGGCAACCGCACCTCAGAAGCGATGGTACTTTCCATAGAAAACGGTGCAAAGAGGCGGGGCCTGAAAGCAATTGCCTCCATATTGGATGATGCCCCGGTTCTGGATGCAGCGGGGATCCGCATGGCGCTGTGGATGCGGGAACGCTATTTCTGCACCATGTATGACGCAGTGCGGACCATTCTTCCGACGGGATTGTGGTTTCGCACTCAAACCGTGTATTATCTCTGTGATGGAGTGCAGCGTGAACAGGCTCTCAGCGAAAGCAAGACAGTGTCAGGCGCCGAATTGCTGCTGGATATGCTGTTTGCCAGAGGGGGAAGGGCGGAGGAGGATGTTTTGAAAGCAGCCTGCGGTCCGCGCACAGCATCAGCACTGAAAGCCCTGTGCGCCATGGGGCTGGTGCGTTGCGAAACAGAGTCACTGCGCCAAATTCAGGATGGCAGGCAGAAAATGCTTGCTCTTACTTTACCGGCAGAGGAGGCTATGGCTGCGGTGGAAGGGAAGCAGCGCTCTGCGCCACTCCGGTACGAGGTGGTCAAACTGCTCTCGGCTGTGGGCAGCGCTACACAGGCGGAGGTCTGTTATTTTACTGGTGCGTCTGCTTCCACAATCGCTTCGCTGAAAAAAGCGGGGTTGATCACTGTGTATGAAGAAGAAAAACTCCGCATTTCTCATGCTTATACCGGCGGAGCCGCGCCGGAGATCCATCTGAACGAAGAGCAGGCTTCTGCCTATGAGGCGATTTCCGAACAAATGGATCGCGGCAAAGCTTCTGCAGTACTGCTGCACGGAGTTACCGGCAGCGGTAAGACACAGGTGTACATTCGTCTGGCGCAAAAAGCGCTGTCACTCGGAAAAAGCGTCATTGTTCTGGTACCGGAGATTGCCCTGACGCCACAGATGATGGACAAGTTCGGCGCATATTTCGGCTCGCGTGCCGTGATGCTCCACAGCGCCCTTCGTATGACAGAGCGCTACGATCAGTGGAAGCGGATCCGGCGTGGGGAGGTCTCTCTGGTACTTGGAACCCGTAGCGCTATTTTTGCCCCGCTGCCGCATCTGGGATTGATTATTCTGGACGAGGAGCAGGAAAGCTCTTATCAGTCTGAAAATCCTCCGCGCTATCATGCGCGAGAGGTGGCGCAATATCTGTGCGCACAAAATCAGGCAACCCTGGTGCTGGGTTCGGCTACGCCTTCCATAGAAACTGCCTATGCCGCCGAGCAGGGCCTGTATCGCTGTATCAAACTGCGGCAGCGTTATAATCGAAAAGCCCTGCCGGAAGTGATGTTTGCCGACATGAAGGAAGAGCTGCGCTGTGGCAACGGCGGGATTATCAGCGCATCGCTGCGCACAGAACTCAAAAAAAACCTTGACTGCGGCGAGCAGAGTATTTTGTTTCTGAATCGCCGCGGCAACAGCCGGATGCTGCTTTGCGGCGAGTGCGGCTGCGTGCCGCAGTGTCCCCGCTGCAGCGTGCCGATGACCTATCACAGCGCCAACGGAAGGCTGATGTGCCATTACTGTGGTTTTTCTCAGCGTACCGAGACATTCTGTCCGGAGTGCGGAGGGCAGATGAAGCATGTCGGCACTGGAACGCAGAAAGCGGAAGAAGAACTGAAAGCACTTTTTCCAAACGCTGCTGTGCTCCGTATGGACGCGGATACTGTAGCGGTCCGGGGCGGTCATGAAAGGATACTGCATGAATTTAAAACGCGGCGTGTACCGATCCTGTTGGGTACACAGATGGTAGCCAAAGGGCTCGACTTTGAGAATGTGACGCTGGTGGGCGTACTGGCGGCCGACCTGACGCTCTACATGGATCATTACTGCGCCGCAGAGCGCACGTTCAGCTTGCTGACGCAGGTAATCGGGCGGGCGGGACGCGGCGAAAAAGGCGGCCGGGCTGTCATTCAGACGTATACGCCGGAAAACGAAGTGCTTCAATGCGCTGCGCAGCAGGATTATGACCGTTTTTACCGCAGCGAGATCCGTATGCGCCGCCTGCATAACAATCCGCCTTTCGCCGATCTGTTTACGCTGGTGGTATCCGGTGCGGATGAAGGGCGCGTACTCCGTGCCAGCGCGGTGTTGCGGGACGCCATGAAAAGTGCGCTGCAAAACGGCCTTTATCAAAATGAACCAATCCAGGTGGTAGGGCCGGCTCCTGCTCCCGTGGCCAAGGTAAACAATTGTTATCGCTACCATGTGTATCTTGTGGCAAAGAATCATAAAACTACCCGCGCTTTTGTGGAATACTATATCAAAGCATTCAGCGCGTCCGGAGAAAACCGGGGCGTTCATATTTTCGTCAACTGCAACGCAATGAACTGAGGAGGAAGTGTAATCAAATGGCATTGAGAACGATCGTGAAAAAAGGAGACCCGATTCTGAATAAAAAATGCCGGGTCGTGACAGAGTATAATGAAAGATTGCATACACTGATCGATGACATGAAGGAAACGCTGGCTGATGCCGACGGTGCCGGTCTGGCGGCGCCGCAGGTGGGCGTGATGCGCCGCGTCTGCATTGTGATCGGTAACGACGGCGAAATGATCGAGCTGGTGAACCCGGAGATTATTGAAAGCGACGGGGAACAGACCGGTCCGGAAGGATGCCTGAGCCTGCCGGGCAGATATGGCTTGGTGACACGCCCCAATCATGTGCGTGTGCGGGCCAATGACCGCAACGGCAATGTTTTTGAAGTAGAAGGCATTGAACTGACAGCGCGTTGCTTTTGCCATGAGATCGAACATCTGGACGGCCATTTGTTCGATGAGCATGTCGATCATTTCATGACGGAGGAAGATTTCGAGGAGTATTACGCTCAGCATCAGGAAGAAATTGAGCAGGACACGGATGGAGACGAAGAAGCATGAAGATCCTGTTTATGGGAACGCCGGCATTTGCAGTGCCTTCGCTGAAACGCCTTGTGGCAGATGGGCACGAGATCTGTGGCGTGTTTACCCAGCCGGATAAACCGAAAAACCGTGGCCATAAAATGACATTTTCACCTGTGAAGGAATATGCCTTGTCAGAGAATATTCCAGTGTATCAACCTGTAAAAATGCGGGACGGCACTGCCCTTTCCATTGTGCGGGAACTGCAGCCGGAGCTGACCGTGGTGGCGGCTTACGGGAAAATTCTGCCGGACGATATTTTGGAAATGCCGAAATACGGCTCCATCAACGTTCATTCCTCCATTTTGCCGCGCTATCGCGGCGCAGCGCCCATCAACTGGGCGATTTTGAATGGGGAAACGGAAACGGGCGTGTCTATCATGCATATGGCCGCCGAATTGGATGCCGGCGACGTGATCACAGTGGCCCGAACAGCGATCGATGAAAACGAAGACGCTGGTGCGCTGACGCAGCGGCTGGCAGAGCTGGGTGCGCAGGCACTAAGCGAAACGGTAGACGCTATTGCGGCGGGAACAGCGACCCGCACACCCCAGGAGCACAGCCAGTCCACATATGCCCCCATGCTGAGCAGGGAACTTTCCAATGTGGACTGGACGAAGAGTGCCCATAGTATCCATTGTCAGATTCGGGGCTTGTTGCCTTGGCCGGCAGCGTCCACAACCCTGTTTTCCGATGCGCCGGTGAAACTGTACTGCGCCGAGGAAACCAAGCAGAGCAGTTCCTGTGCGCCTGGCACCATTGCCGCAGCGGACAAAAAAGGGATCAGCGTCGTCTGTGGTGACGGACAGATCCTGCGTATTACGGAACTGCAGGCTGCAGGAGGCAAACGTATGAGTGCGGCGGCGTATTTGCTGGGACATCCCATCCACGCTGGAGAAATGTGAGGTTTCATTATGCTGTTTTGGATTTTGCTGATTGCCATTCTGATCCTTTCCGTTTGGGCACAGTATCAGGTTAGCCACCAGTTCCATAAATATTCACAAGTGCAGAATCGGCGTTTTCTGACCGGCGCTGAAGCGGCTTCTGCTGTATTGCGCGCCCATGGCGTTTCCGGTGTGGGAATTGCCCGCTGCAGCGGACACCTGACGGACCATTATGATCCCCGAGACAATACCATTTATTTGTCCCAAAGCGTCTACGACAGCTCCACGATCGCTGCCGTGGGCGTCGCATGCCACGAGGCAGGCCATGCCTGTCAATATGCCGAAGGCTATTTCCCTATTCGTGTGCGCAGCGCTATTATTCCGGTCTGCCAGTTTGGTTCGACTTTTTCCTATATCCTGATTCTGATTGGTTTGTTTCTGTACAGTCAGGCGTGGTTCGGTGTCGGTGTGGTGCTGTTTTCCCTGACGACCCTGTTTCAGCTCGTCACGCTCCCTGTGGAATTCAATGCCTCTGGCCGGGCCCTGGCAACTATCGAAGGGGAAGGCCTGCTTTACGAGGATGAGTATTACGGCGCACGCAAAGTACTGAGCGCAGCGGCGCTGACCTATGTGGCGGCCCTGCTTACGTCACTCTTGTATCTGGCGCGTTATGTGATGGTCTTTTTGAGCATGGGCAGGAGAGACGAATGATGGAACGAAAAACAGCCCGCATCATTGCGCTGGATCTACTGGCGGCCTGCCGGAGGGACCGCTCCTGGTCGGATGGTTATTTGAAGGCGGCAATCCGTAAAAACGGGCTTGACAGCCGGGATGCCGCACTGACAACCCGGCTTGGGTACGGTGTTTTGCAGAATGCAGGATTGCTGGATTTTTATATCGGCTGTTATTGCAGCCAGCAGCCGGGCCATCTGGAACCGGTTGTGCTGGATGTCCTGCGGTTGGGTGCATATCAAATTCTGTTTATGGATCGGGTGCCGGACAGCGCCGCAGTGAGCGAGTCTGTGGAACTGGTCAAGCGCAGCGGCAAAGAACGGGCGGCTGGCATGGTCAACGCGGTGCTGCGCAAAATTTCCGCCAATCGAGAGCATCTGCCGGAGATTCCTGGCCGGAATCGGGCGGAATATCTGTCGGTTCGCTATAGCCATCCTCTGTGGCTTGTTCAGCGTTGCCTCACCCTGTTGGGGGAAGAAGAAGCAGAGGCTTTTTTGCGCTGCAACAACGAGGCGGTGGCAACTGCCATCCAGTGGAATCCATTGCGCGGCACAGAAGAAGCGCTGCAGAAAGCGCTCCGGGAAGCCGGGGTGCAGATTTGCTCCCATCCATGGTTGTCGGGCTGTTATGAGATTTCCAAAACCGGCGATTTGACGCAGTTGGACGCGTTCCGGAACGGTCTTTTTCTGGTGCAGGACGCCGCGGCCCGGCTGACTGCTTTGGCTGCGGACGTAAGACCCGGCATGACCGTACTGGATTTGTGCGCCGCTCCCGGCGGAAAATCGTTTGCTCTGGCTATGGCAATGCAAAACCGGGGAACAATTCGTTCTTTTGATTTACATAAATCAAAAATCCGACTCATTCAGGAGAGCGCTGCCCGTTTGGGGATCACCTGTATCCAGGCTCAAAGCGCAGACGGAAAAGTATTTCAGCCGGAGTTGGAAAAGACGGCGGATGTCGTTTTGTGCGATGTGCCCTGCAGCGGCTTAGGGATCATTCGGAAAAAACCGGATATCCGCCTTAAGCGGGAGGAAGAGCTGAAGCAGCTTCCGCAGGTGCAGTTTTCGATTCTTGCAAACGCTGCCCGCTATGTCAAGCCCGGTGGCACACTGGTCTATTCTACCTGTACGGTGCTGCCGGAGGAAAATGAGCGAGTTGTGGATCGTTTCCTGCGCACAGAACCGGCTTTTGACCGGAAACCGTTTGTTTTGCCTGCTCCCATCGGTGCAGCGGCGGACGGACAGATCACACTGTGGCCCCAGCGCCAGGGAACAGACGGTTTTTATATCTGTACACTGCGCAGAAAATGATCCATAGAGCGGCCATACTGAAAGGAGAGCGTCGTGAAAATCGATATCAAGTCTCTGAACATGCAGGAACTTGCCCTGCAGTTCAAAGCGCTGGGTGAGCCGTCCTTCCGGGCAAAACAGGTTTTTATCTGGCTGCACAAGGGCGCGGCATCTTTCCATGAAATGACCAACCTGTCCAAGCCGCTGCGCGAAACGCTTTCCGCGCGCTATTTCATTACAGTGCCGACCGTGGAACGCAAACTGGTCTCCAAATTGGACGGCACCATAAAATACCTGTGGCGTCTGAAGGATGGAAATTGCATCGAAACCGTTCTGATGAAATACAGGCATGGAAATTCGATCTGTATTTCCACGGAAGTGGGGTGCAAAATGGGCTGCGTGTTTTGTGCGTCCACCCAAGCTGGCTTTGTCCGCCGGCTGGCCCCTTCGGAAATTCTGGACCAAGTGCTTTTCACGCAGCTCGATTCCGGGGAGCCGATTTCCAACATCGTTTTGATGGGCATCGGCGAACCGCTGGACAACTATGAAAGCGTGCTTCGCTTTTTGGAACTGGTGAATCATCCGGATGGACTGAACATCGGCATGCGCCACATTTCGCTTTCGACCTGTGGTCTGGTGGAGCAAATCGAACGTCTCGCGCAGCAGGATCTGCAGCTGACACTCTCTGTTTCGCTCCATGCGCCGGACGATGAAACCCGCAGCAAACTGCTGCCTATCAATCGTGCCGCCGGTGTGGAGAAATTGATGTCGACCTGCCGGGCTTATTTTGAAAAAACAGGGCGACGGATCTCTTTTGAGTACGCGTTGATTGACGGCGTTAACGATGCGCCCTGGCAGGCAGATCTTATGGTCAGGCGCCTGCGCGGGATGCCTGGGCATGTCAATTTGATTGCGCTCAACGATATTGCGGAAAGTCCGCTCAAACCCAGCCGCCGCATGGCCGCGTTTCAGCAGCAGCTGGAGGAGCGCGGCGTCACCGCTACGGTGCGGCGCAGGTTGGGTTTGGATATCGCGGCAGCCTGCGGACAGTTGCGCCGCAGCACGCTTTTCGGTGGAAACGATAGAGAAACACAGGTGAAACACAATGAAAATTTGGCAAAAAACTGATCAGGGCGCAGTCCGTAAAGAGAATCAGGATATATGCGCTGCAGAACAGCTGGATCAATACACTCTGGCTGTGGTGTGCGACGGTATGGGCGGTGCCCGGGCCGGTGCGCTGGCCTCCTCTTTGGCTGCCGGAGCTTTTCTGGAAGCACTCCGCGGCACGCTGCGGCCGGGGCAGGACATCACCGCTGTGGCGCAGGCCGGCGAAGCAGCCGTAGCAAAAGCGAACCATATTGTCTATGAACGTTCACGGGAGGACAAGGAGTGCCGCGGCATGGGAACGACTCTTGTGGCGGCAGTGTGTGCCGGGCCGCAGGCCACGATATTCAATGTGGGAGACAGCCGTGCTTACCGGATCAACGAATCCGGAATCTGTGCAGTTACACGGGATCACTCTGTCGTGCAGGATATGCTGGAAAACGGCGATATTACAGAGGAAGAGGCGCGCCGTCATCCCAACCGCAATTTGATTACCCGGGCGCTGGGTACAGAGCGGGAGGTTCTTTGTGATGTGTTTCAGCTGTCGCTCAGCAAGGACGATTCTTTGCTGCTGTGCTCCGACGGTCTGGTTAATACGGTGAGCGATCAGGAAATGCTGTATGAAGTGATTCACGGAGAACCGCGGAACACCTGTCTGGATCGGTTGATGGAGATCGCCATCGACCGGGGCGCGCCGGATAACGTCACAATGATTCTGATGCAATACGAAGAGGAGGCGGATGGCTGATATGGATGCTTATATCGGGAAAATGCTGGATGGCCGCTATGAGATCCTGGAAGTGATCGGCACCGGCGGCATGGCTATCGTTTATAAGGCTATGGACCATCGGCTGAATCGGCAGGTGGCTGTTAAAGTGCTCAAAAATGATTTGGCACAGAATGCGGATTTCCGTCGCCGGTTCCATGACGAAGCACAGGCTGTGGCCATGCTGTCGCACCCCAATATCGTATCGGTTTACGATGTATCTCACGACGGCGACGCCGAGTACATTGTGATGGAGCTGATTGACGGCATCACGCTCAAGCAGTATATGGAACGCCGGGGACAGCTGAATTGGCGCGAAGCACTGCACTTTATCACCCAGATTATGAAGGGGCTGGGCCATGCCCATAGCCGCGGTATCATCCATCGGGATATTAAACCCCATAATATCATGATCCTGCGGGACGGCAGCGTCAAAGTAGCAGATTTTGGAATTGCCTGCCTGGTAGCCTCGGCAGAAAATACGCTGACCCAGGAAGCCCTTGGTTCGGTGCATTATATTTCGCCCGAGCAGGCCAAAGGCGGTCATACAGATGCGCGCACGGATATTTATTCCGCTGGTGTGGTGCTCTACGAAATGCTGACGGATCGGCTTCCGTTTGAAGGTGACAGCGCCGTTTCCATTGCGATTCAGCACATCAGTTCCGTGCCGCTTTCTCCCCGGGAAATCAACCCCGATATTCCGGAAGCGCTGGAGCTGATCACCATGAAGGCGATGGCACCGGATATGGAAAAGCGCTATCCAAGCGCAGAGGCCATGCTGCGTGACCTGGATGAGTTCCGCAAGAATCCCAGTATCAATTTTGATTATGTTCTCTCTGACTTTGCTGTGGAGGAAACCAGTGAACCGACGCAGCATCTGAACGCCTCAGAGATGAACGAGGTACATCCGCACTATGCAAGGCCTCAGCGCAGAGAGCCCAGAGACAACAGATACGATCCGCGCGGCAATTACGAAGATGAGTACGACGAATATGACGAGCGGGAGCACAGACGCCGCCGGAACAAGCGCTCCAAAGGGCCGATGATTGCAACGATTGCTGCGGCAGTGGTGGTGATCGTCATTCTCTTCAGCATGATCCTCTCCAGCTTTGCCGGAGGCGGCCAGGCAGAATTCGTCATTCCCAAAGTAGTTGGAATGACGGTAGAAGAGGCCATGGCAGATGAGGAGATCAGCGAAAAATACACCATTGAAACCATAGGCAGTGAGTTCAGCGACGAATATGACAAAGATGTGATCATCGAACAATCTCCGGAGGACGGCCGCACAAAGAAAGGTCCAAAGGGAGAAAAGTATGTCATTCAAGTTACGGTCAGCCTTGGCGAACAGACAGACGAAATGCCGGATCTGACGGATTACAACCAGACCAGCGCCATCAGCACGCTGAAAAATATGAGTCTCGATCTGAATATTATTCAAGAAGAAGCCTATGACGATGAGATTCCTGCAGGCACCGTAATTTCCACTGATCCGGTGAAGGGCACAACACTGAAAAAGGGTGATACAGTAACCATCGTGTTCAGTAAAGGTAAAGAAGTGAAACCGGTTACCGTAATCAATTATGTTGGCATGACACTGGCGAAAGCCCAGGAGCAATCCGGTGGGCTGATCATTCAGATTAAAGAGGTAGAAAGCGACTCTGAAGCAGGTACGGTAATCGATCAGGATATCGCTAGCGGTTCTCAGGTGGAGGAAGGAACAACAATCACCCTCACTGTGTCCAAAGGTCCTGCCCAACCCGTGGAAAAAACGATCACAAAATCGATTGCCCTGCCGGAAGGCGAGGGTACCGTTAAGGTTCGTGTTGTGGTAGGCGGCAGCGATGTTCAGTTTGACAGCGATGTGGATCGTGCTCTGATGGAAATCAGCATTCCGTTGACCGGTTCCGGTACGCAGATCGTGTCTGTATATTTTGACGGCACTTTGAGCTATAACGAGGAGGTTACTTTCTCGTGAGCCGCGGGATCATTGAAAAAGCACTCAGCGGATTTTACTACGTGAATACCGGCACGCGTATGGTCGCGTGCCGGGCACGCGGTAGATTTCGCAAGGAGAAAATCTCACCTCTGGTGGGAGATTGGGTGCAAGTGCAGGAGTTGAGCGACGGAAGCGGTTCTGTGGAGGCAATCGAGCCGCGTAAGTGCGCATTCCTGCGTCCGGCCGTGGCCAATATCGATCAGCTTGTAGTGATCGTTTCGCAAGCTGTTCCGGTCAGCGATCCCTACCTGATCGACCGCGTCTGTGCTATTGCCGAACTGAAGGGCTGCGGTGTGGTGATCTGCATCAACAAATGTGATCTGGAAAGCGGCGAAAGTTTGGAAGAACTATATTGCAGAGTGGGCTATCCTACGGTGCAGGTCAGCGCGGAAACTGGCGAAGGAATGGAGAAACTATACGAGCTTATATCTGGAAAGCTATCTGCCTTTACAGGGAACTCTGGCGTAGGGAAATCCAGTATTTTGAACCGGCTGCATCCGTCGCTGGGAATTGAAACCAGAGCCGTTAGTGAAAAATTAGGGCGTGGCCGGCATACGACGCGCCATGTGGAATTGTTTCGCCTGAATGAGCGTACGCTGGTGGTGGATACCCCCGGTTTTTCTTCTTTCGATACCGCGGAGCTGAACTTGGAGCTGAAAAAAGCGTTGCCGGAAACTTTTCGTGATTTTGCGCCGTATCGGGATGCGTGCCAGTTCGTTGGCTGCAGTCACACCAAGGAAAAGGGGTGCGCCGTGCTGCGCGCTCTGGAGGAAGGAAAGATCGCGCGTTCCCGCCATGAAAGCTACATGCGTCTCTATGAGGAGCTGAAAGGACTGAAAGAGTGGGAAGCCAAAGGAAAAGAAAAATCGTAAACTGTGTAAGCAGCATCGCCGGAGCGGCCGTAGAAGGCCGCTCCGGCGATCTTGTTTTATCACTGCATCCAACCTCCGCCGCCTCATAGCCGATGCACCATAGCCGTTTGCGCTGTATATAATGAAACAGAAAGCAGTTGTGCAGGAGGGGAATTGCAATGTGCAATCATCATAAATTCTGGTTTATTGGGTTGTGCGCCCTGGCCTTGGGGTTGGGGATCTTGATCACGGCGATCTTTCCCATTGGCGCGCTGCTGTTTCTCATTGCTTTTTTGCTGATCGCGTGCGGCATCGGCTGCCTGCGCCGGTAGGGATGAAAGGAGATGTGCCATGATATGAAGATCGTCGTTGTAAAATCGCCGAAGTTTTTGTGCGGCGTACTGAAAAGAATTTTCCATATCGCGTGAATAAAGCTCCCCTGTGGGACATAGGTTTGAATGAAACAGATGCCGCTGCTCCGTGCAGGCGCTGCGCCTTGCCGGGCTTGGCCCGCTGCGCGCGGGAAAGGGCTGCGGCCTTCTGCACGGATTCTGACATGGATCGCAGGGGAGGACAACTATGGAATTAGAATTGAAAAAGGAAACGCTGTGCTTTTATGAGTTCAGCACTGCGGCAACAGCCGTTCATGAAGAAGTGACGGAAACGATCGTGCCGGATTACTGCCCGGATATTGCCCGGATTATCGATTCGGATGGCAAGGTATTTCTGCGCGGAAAGGACATCCAGGGGGATAAAGCCATTGTCACAGGCAGTGTGAAGGTTACGGTGCTTTTTACACCGGAGGGTGAGAATGGGATTCGCAATCTTGAATTTTCGCTCCCATTCAATACATCCCTTTCCAATAAGGATTTTGAGCACTGTCAAAGTCTTTTTGCCCGGGTACACATCCAGAGCATTGAGACCAAAAGCCTGAATCCGCGCAAGATATTCACTCGTGTCCTGCTGACGGTGCGTCTGCAGGGCCTCAAAAGCACAAAGGCGGATTTCTGCACGGATATCAGCGCACAAAGTGCCCTAGGCATTGCCCAGATGGCCCGACAGGAAACTTTAAATTTAATTACTGCATACACTGAAAAGGATTTTACCTTTACAGATGAAATTGCCATTCCGGCCGGAAAGGAAGCCGTTCTGGAAATCCTGTCCTGTACCATTACCCCCAGCGTACAGGAAACGAAAATTTTCGGTGCGAAACTGATTGTGAAAGGGATTTTGCTTGCTGAACTTCTTTACCGGAGCGAGCAGCAGGGGATTGCCTCGGCAACGGCAGAACTGCCCTTTTCTCAGATCATGGAGATTGAGGAGTCGCCGGAGGATGCTGCGGCGGCGATTACGTTACAGCTGTCTGGTATGGACTACCATATCGGCAGCGATGAAAACCCCGACGACCGCCGGCGTGTGACGCTGGCTGTATATCTCAGTGCGCAGGCCTGTATCCGCCGCAGTGTTCAGTTCCGTTGTATCAGTGATGTTTACAGCACCGTTTATGAAGTGACGCCAACGATGTCCAATCTGCAGTGTACCGGGGAAATCAATGCCTTTACCCGTCGACAGAGCGTTCGGCAAACCATTGAGGTGGGCGTGGTGCCCTCAGCCGTATTGTCCACCGCTATTTCCTTCGATGAGGTCAACGTCAGCCGAGAGGACAATACTGCTGTCCTTCAGACGATGGCCCATGTAAAGCTCCTGTTTCTGGACGAAGGCGGCGTACCTCTAGTGGCGGAACGGCAGCTGGAATGCACCTGCCGGGTAGAGGTGTCTCCGGAGTGCAGCTGCACGGCCTCCGTGCGTTACGGCGGCGATCTTTCTGTTGCCATTTCCTCCAATGGCATTGAAATCCGTTTTTCGGCAGACTTTTCTGTGGAAGCTGCGGACCGCCGACAGTTGCTGGGGTTGACAGATATGACGGTGGACACGGAGCATCCAAAAGATACAAGCCAGCTCCCATCCATCGTATTAAAAGTGTTCGACGAGGATGAAAGTCTGTGGGATATCGCCAAGCGCTATTCCACAACGGCAGAGGTCATCCGCGCCGCAAACGATATGGAGGAGGACTGCGCCTGCAGCGCCGGCCAGCTTCTGCTGATTCCGCGCAAACGGTAAAGAGGGGGAAAGACAATGGATACGGAAAAAATTTACGAAGACATCGCTCTGCGCACCGACGGTGACATATACATAGGTGTCGTGGGTCCGGTGCGGGCCGGAAAATCCACGTTTATCAAGCGCTTTATGGAAACTCAGGTACTCCCGAACATCGACAATGTATACCGCAGGGAGCGCGCCAAAGATGAGCTGCCGCAAAGCGGCTCAGGCCGTATGATTATGACTACCGAACCGAAATTTGTACCGGAAGAGGCCGCGGAGATCAAACTGGAAGGCGGCGCAGCATGTTCGGTGCGGCTGATCGATTGTGTGGGATATCTCGTGGACGGCGCAGTAGGCCAGACGGATGAGGATAAACCGCGCTTGGTCACAACGCCTTGGTTTGACCACGAAATTCCCATGACAGAGGCAGCTGAAGTGGGAACGCGCAAGGTGATCGCTGAGCATTCAACGATCGGCATTGTAGTGACCACAGACGGCAGTATCACGGATATTCCGCGCTCCAGCTATGTGCCGGCAGAAGAGCGTGTTATTTCGGAACTGCAGGAGATCGGTAAACCGTTTCTGGTGCTGCTCAACTCCGCCAGCCCTGACTCGGAAACTGCCAGAGCCATGGCAGAAGATATCCAGGAGACCTACGGTGTACGCTGCCTGCCGGTCAACTGTCAGACCCTTTCTGACACCGACGTAGCAGATATTCTGAAGGCAGTTCTCTATGAATTCCCCATGCGGGAGCTGGATCTGTTTCTTCCCGCCTGGATCGATGCGCTGGAATACACCCATCCGATTAAAAATGATATTTTCACCGCAATCAAGCAGGGCACGCAGAACATCCGCAAGATCCGGGATACCGAAGAAGCGGTGCTGGCTCTGGCAGGCAGTGAGCATATCAGTACGGCGGCCATCACAGGAATCTCTCTGGGGACCGGAGTCGTCAAAGCGTCCATCGAATTGCCGAAGGAACTGTTCTATCAAACGCTGAGCGAACGTTCCGGTTTCGCTGTGGAGGACGACGGCGACCTGATGACGCTGCTGACAGATCTTGCCGGCATCAAAACAGAGTATGACAAAGTACGCGAGGCCCTGCAGGATGTCCGCGAGACCGGTTATGGCATTGTTTCGCCCAGTATTGACGAACTGAAGCTGGAAGAGCCGGAAATCGTCAAACAGGGAGGACGCTACGGCGTACGGCTTAAAGCCAGCGCCCCTTCGATTCACATGATTCGTGCCGATATTGAGACATCGGTTTCTCCGGTTATCGGAAATGAAAAGCAGAGCGAAGAAATGATGAGTTACCTTCTTGAGGAATTCGAAGGTGACACCAGCAAAATCTGGCAGAGCAATATTTTCGGCCGCTCTTTCCATGAGCTGGTCAGTGAGGATCTGCAGGGCAAACTCAAACGCATGCCAGAGGATGCCCGCAAAAAGCTGCAGGAAACGCTGCAGCGCATTATCAACGAGGGCAGCGGCGGCCTGATCTGCATTATCCTGTAAAAAGCATACAGGCGTTGCCGTGTTTTATAGCGCGGGCGGTTCCGTTCTTGGAAACCGCCCGCGCTTTCTTACATGTTGTCCAGTTTTTGGCGAAAGGCTTTTCGAAGCCGAAACCAAAAGCTGCGGCAGTGCGCTTCATTTTCTGCCAGCAAGGCGTAGGATTCCATCCGGTTGACAGACTGCACCAGCGCATAAAAGGTGACGGCGATTCCCAGAAAGGCCAGCGAATGGTAAAAAGAAAGCGATTGCGTCCGCTCCAAAGCGATCCAGATGGACAGAATGCAGGCCGCCAAAATGCAGGCGCAGGGAATGGCCAGCAGACGGCATTGTTTCCGAATCGTTTGATACTGTGTATGCAGTTCCTTCCAGTATGCATGGTCAAACAGAAGCGGCTCCTTTTCCAGCCGCTCATATTCCTGATTTTCTGAAAAAACGGTCAGGACAAATGCGCCGATGCCTATGCACAAGCACAACGCCATGCCGAGAAGCCGCAAGCCGGTTTGATCCGGGAGCAGCGTATAGGGAATGCCGCCCAAAATCCAGAAACAGAACCCCAATCCGATCGAACGGCCCACTTGCCGGCTGTACAGAAGATAGCCTGCTGCCAGCTCCCGGCTGACATACAATCCTTGTCCATCCGATGAAATGTCGGACGGGCTCTCCTTGAGCAGATAATCCACACTGACCTCAAACAAATTAGCCAGCATCAGCAGTTTTTCGGTTTCGGGATATCCCTGATTGTTTTCCCACTTACTGACGGCCTGGCGCGACGTGTTCAGTTGTTCCGCCAAGGCTTCCTGTGACAGTCCTTTTTCTTTTCGCAGCGAAAATAATTTTTCTCCAAAGTTCATATGGAATCGCCTCCTGTAGTATGAATGGGTTCACTGTAGCAAATCCTTTCTTCTGTGGCCATTGCTTTTGAGATGCGTTTTGTCAACTTCAGGTTGCACTGTGGTTTTCCTGCGCTGCAGGGGAGTATTTCAGCTGTTTTCCATAAGATCTGCGATCAGATTCTCTAATTTTTTTCGATTCAGAAGCTGGATGTTTCGGTATCCTAAAACAATCATTCCCTGTTTGGCAAGGCTACTCAAAATACGGCTGACGGTCACGCGACTCAGACCCAGGGCATAGGCCAGCTCTTCATGGGTGCAGGTAACAGTATGGTTGCCGCCGCTGTCCATGTTGAGCAGCAATCGGACGATCCGTTTCTCTGCAGGCAGAAAAGAAGTGGCGTCCAGATGAGTCGAAAGCATACGCACCGTGGCGGATAAATAGCGCAGCAGGGAAAACGCCAGGGCAGGAAACTGCTGCATACAGCGCTCCAGTGCGGGCCGGTCGATAGACACTACCTTCGTGTCCGCCATCATCTGGGCGGAAGAAACTCGGGGCCGTTCGTCAAAAAATGCCGCTTCGCCCAAAATATCGCCCCGCCGGTAAATTGTCAGCAGTCGTTCATTTCCCTCTGCAGAACTGATAAAGGTTTTAATGCGGCCGGAAACGATGTAATAAAAGCAAAAAGCTGTGTCGCCCTGATTGTACAGGAGTTTGTTTTTGGGGTAGGAGAGAACAGGGCCGGCATTGTGAAAAGGCTTCCATGCATCCTTTGGCAATGCCAGTGCATCCGACATGAAATATTCGTATTGGTATTCCATCAAATACCCTCCGTATTGGTGATTTTTCAAGATTGTAACATAGTTTACATTCTATTGCAATGGAATGTGGCATAATACAGATATACTTTCCGCAACGAATGGAAGAAAGGGACGATTTCATGGGAATGACAATGAGCCAGAAGATCCTGGCCCATCACGCTGGGCTGGATCATGTGGAAGCCGGGCAGCTGATCGAGTGCAAACTGGATCTGGTACTGGGCAACGATATTACCGCGCCGGTGGCCATCGGCGTATTTGAGGACGCAGGACTCACCGAAGTGTTTGACAAAAACAAAATTGCCATTGTGCTGGATCACTATACTCCCTGTAAGGATATCAAAGCGGCACAGCTCTGCGCTACCGCGCGCACGTTTGCCCGCAAGCACGAAATCAAAAATTTCTTTGATGTAGGCACTGTGGGCGTAGAGCACGCTCTGATCCCTGAAAAGGGATTGGCGATCCCCGGCGACTGCATTATCGGCGCCGATTCCCACACTTGTACATATGGCGCGCTGGGCGCTTTTTCCACCGGCATTGGCTCCACTGATATGGCAGCTGGTATGGCCACCGGTACCGCCTGGTTCAAAGTGCCCCAGGCAATCCGTGTAATTTTGACTGGCAAAAAGCAGAAGTATGTCAGCGGTAAAGACGTAATTTTGCATCTGATCGGCATGATCGGTGTGGACGGTGCGCTGTATCAAAGTTTGGAGTTTACCGGGGACGGTGTGGCAGACCTGACCATGGACGACCGCTTTACCATTGCCAATATGGCCATTGAATGCGGAGCCAAAAACGGCATCTTCCCGGTGGATGACAGAACGATTGCTTACCTTTCCGGCCGCACGGACCGAAAGTATACCAAATTTGAAGCCGATCCCGATGCGGTATATGCCCGCACCATCACCATTGACCTGAATACCCTCAAGCCCACAGTATCCATGCCGCACTTGCCTTCCAACACCAAAACGGTGGACGAAGTGGCCGGCAGGCATCTGGATCAGGTCGTAATCGGTTCGTGCACCAATGGCCGCATCCAGGATCTGCGCGAGGCTGCCGAGATCATGAAAGGGAAAACTGTAGCGCCCAATATCCGCTGTATTGTAATCCCTGCCACGCAGGAGGGTTATTTGCAGGCAGTGCGCGAAGGCCTGGTGGAAGTTTTCATCAACGCCGGCTGCGCCGTGTCTACACCCACCTGTGGTCCCTGTCTGGGCGGTCACATGGGCGTGCTGGCGGACGGCGAGTGGGCTATTTCCACAACCAACCGCAATTTTGTCGGCCGCATGGGTCCCACATCCTCAATGATTATCCTGGCAAGCCCTGCCGTGGCGGCAGCTTCCGCTATCAAGGGCTGTGTGGCTTCGCCGGAAGACGTGGAATAAGGAGAGGAAGGTATATCACTATGGCGAAAGTTTATAAATACGGCGACAACGTGGATACGGATGTAATCATCCCTGCTCGTTATCTGAACGCGCCTGAGAAAAGCGAACTGGCTAAACACTGCATGGAGGACATTGATCTGGAGTTTGCCAAGACAGTGCAGCCCGGCGACTTCATTGTGGCCGGCGCGAACTTTGGCTGCGGTTCTTCTCGGGAGCACGCTCCCATTGCCATCCAAGCCTGCGGCGTTAAATGTGTTATTGCGAAAAGTTTTGCCCGCATTTTTTACCGCAACGCAATCAACATTGGATTCCCCATTATGGAGTGCCCCGAGGCGGCAGAGGACATCGATGCCGGCGACACAGTTCAGGTGGATTTCAGCACCGGTATCATCACCAATGAGACGAAAGGGAAGACCTATCAGAGCGTGCCGTTCCCGGATTTTGTCAACGGCATCATCGAGGCGGGCGGCCTGATGAACTCGTTGAAGAAACGCGGCCTGGCAAAATAAAGGCCGCAACAGAAAACAATACGAAAGGAAGCCGTTTTATGGATTATAAAATTGCGCTGATCCGCGGCGACGGCATCGGCCCGGAAATTGTGAACGAAGCTGTGGGGATCATTGATGCCGTGGGCGAGCGGTTCGGCCACACATTTTCTTACACAGACGTGGACTTGGGCGGCTGCGCCACAGACAAATACGGCGTCTCTTATCCAGAAGGGACTGCGGAGAAGTGCCGCGCCTGCGACGCTGTGCTGTTGGGTGCCGTCGGAGGTCCCAAGTGGGGACCGGACCGGCCTGCCGCTGAGCGGCCCGAAACCGCTCTGCTGGCGATCCGAAAGGATCTCGGCCTGTATGCCAATCTGCGTCATGCCACACTGCGTCCGGCACTGGTGGACGCCTCGCCGCTGAAAAAGGAAACGGCAGAGAAAGGCATCGACATTATGATGGTGCGCGAGTTGATCGGCGGAATCTATTTTGGCAAGCGCGGCCGCTACGAAACAGAAGACCGCGGTGTGGAATGTACCGACCTGATGGCCTACAGTGAAATGGAGATCGAGCGCATCGGCCGCCGGGCCTTTGAACTGGCGCAAAAGCGCAAAAAAAAGGTCACATCCGTGGACAAGGCCAACGTATTGGAAACTTCCCGGCTGTGGCGCGCCACTATGCACCGCATCGCGGCGGATTACCCGGATGTGGAACTGGAGGATGTGCTGGTAGACAACTGTGCCATGCAGCTGGTGCGTGATCCCTCTCAGTTCGACGTAATCGTGACTGAAAATATGTTTGGAGATATTCTCTCTGATGAAGCCAGCATGGTCACCGGCTCTCTGGGGCTGCTGCCATCGGCTTCCATCGGCAGCGGAAAGCCCGCGCTGTATGAGCCGATTCATGGCAGCGCGCCCGATATTGCAGGCCAGGACAAAGCAAACCCCATTGCCACCGTTTTGTCGGTTGCGATGATGTTCAAATATTCTTTTGACCTGAGCGAAGAATCAAAGGCGATTGAGCAGGCGGTGGATGCGGTTCTGTCTGCCGGGTGGCACACTGCCGACACGATGGGAGAAGCAGACAAACTGGTGGGTTGCAAGGAAATGGGCCGCTTGATCCGGGAAGCGCTGAAAGCATGAGCGATCAGAGCCGCAACGGCGGAAAGAATAGGAGGAAAGCCATGCTGCTGGCTTTGGACGTAGGCAATATGACAACATCGGTGGGGCTGTTTGACGAGATGGGGGAGCTTTGTTTCCTTTCCACGCTGGATACGGACAAGCGAAAGACCGCTGATCAAATTGCCGTGGATTTGATGAACCTCTCCCAACTCTACCACTATGACCTGAGCGAGGTTGAAGGGAGCATTTTCTGCAGCGTAGTGCCCAGTATGGATTTCCACTTGCAAAAGGCGCTGAGCCGTTTGGTAGGGCGTCCGCCGCTGCAGGTTGGCCCTGGTGTTAAAACTGGACTCAATATCCGTACCGAAATCCATACTCAGCTGGGGGTGGATCTGGTCAGCGGCTCTGTGGCAGCCATCGAAAAATTTCCGCCTCCCATCATTATGATCGTCATGGGTACAGCTACGGCTTTTTGTTACATCACCGAAAAAAAGAGCTTTGAAGGCGGATTATTGTTTCCGGGTATCAATATTTCGCTGGAAGCCCTTTCCGGCCGGACGGCGCAGCTGCCAGACGTTTCTTTCGCGAAACCGGTATCGCTGATCGGTAAAAACACGCGGGACTGCATGCAGTCCGGTATCGTCTACGGCACCGCCAGTATGCTTGATGGGGTGATCGACCGGATTCAGGCGCTGACCGAAAAGAAAGCGTCTCTGGTGGCCACCGGCCCCAATGCTCCGGTTATTGTGCGCTATTGCAACAACCACATTATTTATGATAAAAATCTGGTTATGGATGGGCTGTATCAGATCTATCGAAAAAACACAATCTAATAAAAACCTCCCATGTACTTAAATGTACATGGGAGGTTTTTTATCGGCGCATACCATTCGATTGTTATTCCAATACAAAAGAGGGGCGCAGCGATTATGATTTTGATTCGCCGATATCCTTTACCGACGTGAGTGCCATAATCAAACCGACCACCAGGACCGAAACAAACGTTGTGGAAACGCTATCCATAAAATAGTCCACAATGGCCATGGAAAAGATGGTAGAAAGTAGGTCCAGCAAAACAAACAGGATTCGTGCATCCTGCAATGAAAGTCTGCCAAGAGATAACATGGCTTCCGGAAATGCCTTTGCAAAAAGTTCTAAAGGAAATCCTACCACAGCAACGATCACAAAAAACAAAATCAGCTGTCCGATGGAACGGTATTCAAATCCAAATAAGTGCATAATGGAACCGCCAATGATTGCTATAACTGCAACGATTCCAATAATAATTCCTATTGTTATAAAAAAGCCGCATGCTGAAGCAAAAATCTGTTTTATTTTTTTCATTTTGCCTGAATCACCATAATTCCAAAATTTAATGATTAAGTATAACATATATAGGATCTGATGACAACAGAGTGGCTACAGTCTTAGGAAACACCAGGGATACGTCTTGCATGGTCAGATGGAACATAGTATAATGACTGCAGATTTCCATGGCTATTGTACTATGCCAATGAAAAGGGAGTGCCAAAAAGATGAAAGAATTATCCAGAATTGCGTCGGCCATTGCGCCTTCAAGTACGCTGGCGATTAACAATTTGTATAAACAAATGAAGGCGGAAGGAAAGGACGCGCTGGGTTTTGGCGTAGGCGAGCCGGATTTCAACACGCCCGATACCATTAAGCTGGCTGGAATCCGCGCCATTATTGACAATCAAACCCGCTATACCGCGGCTTCCGGGACGCAGGAATTGAAAGAAAGCATCTGCCTGCGGCTCAGGGAAGACTGCGGCGTGGAGTATGCTCCCGCGGAAATTGCCGCAGCCAGCGGTGCAAAGCACAGCCTGTATATTGCCCTGCAGTGTCTGCTCAATCCCGGCGACGAAGTGATCCTGCCTGTGCCTTATTGGGTCAGCTACATTGAGATGATCCGTATGAGCGGCGGCATTCCTGTAATGGTAGAAGCCGGCCACGAGCAGGATTTCAAAATCACACCGGAACAGTTGGATGCTGCAATCACAGACAAAACCAAGGCGATCATTCTGAACAATCCGTCCAATCCCACTGGTATGGTGTATACCAAAGAAGAGCTTCAGGCTTTGGCAGACGTATGTGTCGCCCGCGACATCTATATCATCGCCGATGAAATCTACTATTGCCTGGTTTATGACAACAAGCCCTTTACCAGCATTGCTTCGCTGGGAGACGACGTCAAAGCGCATACGATCTTGGTCAATGGTGTTTCCAAAGCTTATGCCATGACTGGCTGGCGCATCGGTTACACGGCCGCGCCTGCCCCGGTCACAAAACTGATCAGCAATTATCTGAGCCATTCCACCGCTGCGCCCAGTACGATCTCCCAGGCTGCGGCAGCGGAAGCTTTCCGTGGAAGCCAGGAAAGCGTCAAGCGGATGCACGCGGCTTTCGAGGCCCGCCGCAATTACATGGTGGAACGCATGAATGCGATCGATTCCATCAGCTGTCTCAAACCACAGGGCGCATTTTACGTTATGATGAATCTCGACGGCGTTATGGGCCGTACGATCCGCGGCCATGCCATTGGCAGTTCAGCAGACTTCGCCAGTGCCTTTGTGCAGGAAGAAATGGTTGCTACTGTTCCTGGCTCAGCTTTCGGTGCAGACCGCTACGTCCGTTGGTCCTATGCAACCGATATGGATACCATCCGTAAAGGCATGGATCGTTTAGAAACCTTTATCAAAGATCTGAAATAAAAATTCTTTCGCAGCGGGAAGGGGGGATGCTGCCCCTTTCCCGTTGTGTTTGCGTTCGGCAATTGTTGACGGAGCGCGCGGGGCTATGATAAAATATTAAAATCGTCATGTATTTTGTTTGTTATTAAAAATACAAAAAATGAGGTTGAAAGCACATGAAAAATATCTATGAAAATCCGCTGGCATCCCGCTATGCCAGTGACGAAATGCTGCATCTCTTTTCTCCGGATAAGAAATTCTCCACCTGGCGCCGGCTCTGGATCGCGCTGGCGCGGGCGGAAAAGGAGTTGGGACTGACCCAGATCACCGACGAGATGATCGCTGAGATGGAATCTCACGTCAACGATATCAATTATGACGTGGCAGCAGCGGAAGAGAAAAAGCTGCGTCATGACGTGATGGCCCATGTGCATGCTTATGGCGCACAGTGTCCCAAAGCAAAAGGCATTATTCATTTAGGTGCCACCAGCTGTTATGTGGGCGATAATACCGATGTGATTCTGATGCGCGAAGGACTGCAGCTGGTGCGCGGAAAACTGGTGCAGGTTCTCGCGGCACTTGGGAAATTTGCCGATGAATACAAAGCCATGCCGACGCTGGGCTTCACCCATTTTCAGGCTGCGCAGATGGTCACTGTGGGCAAGCGTGCAACGCTTTGGATGAATGAGCTGCTGATGGACCTGGAAGAGGTCAATTTCCGCATTTCCACGCTCAAACTCCTCGGTTCCAAGGGAACCACCGGTACACAGGCCAGTTTTATGGAGCTGTTTGCTGGCGATACGGACAAAGTAAAACTTTTGGAGCAGAAAATTGCCGCTGAAATGGGATTTGACGCTGTGGTTCCTGTCTCCGGCCAGACCTATTCCCGCAAAATGGACAGCGCCGTGGTGAACACGTTGGTTGGTATTGCCGAGAGCGCTTCCAAGTTTGCCACGGACGTGCGGCTGCTGTGCCACTTGAAAGAAGTGGAAGAGCCTTTTGAAAAAGATCAGATCGGTTCTTCTGCTATGCCTTATAAGCGCAATCCTATGCGCTGCGAGCGTATCTGTTCTTTGGCGCGTTATGTCATTGCCGATGCAGCGAACCCTGCCATCACTGCCGCCACACAGTGGTTTGAACGGACACTGGACGATTCGGCCAACAAACGGATTTCTGTGCCGGAGGCGTTTTTGGCAGTGGATGCCATTTTAAACATTTATCTCAACGTGGCATCCGGTTTGATTGTTCATCCGAAGGTGATCGAGAAGCACATCATGGAAGAACTGCCGTTCATGGCCTCAGAAAACATCCTGATGGATGCCGTACTCCGCGGCGGGGATCGGCAGGAACTGCATGAGGAGATCCGCCGGATGTCCCTGGAAGCCGGCCGGAATGTAAAGGAGCTGGGCTTGGCCAACAATCTGATCGACCTGATTGCAGCCAATCCGAAATTCGGTATGAGCCGGGAAGAATTAATGGCGCATATGCAGCCGGATGCCTACATCGGCCGCTGTCCGCAGCAGGTAGAAGAATTCCTGAACAACGATGTAGCCGCAGCCTTGGCGCCTTTTGCACAGGACTTGAACAGAGAAGCCACAGCGTTGAAAGTCTGAAAATCAAAAGGGGATAAATCCCGCGGAACTGACAAGCTTCGCGGGATTTATATTGACTTTATGTTATATTTCCTATATAATAATTGGATGTACTTGTGCGATAGTACAAGTGCGGCAAGACCCCAAGGAAAACATAAGTGATGGGAGATTCGAAAATGAAAAAGAAGTACAGTCCGGCTGGCTTGATCGTGATCTTGCTGGTCATTGTGCTGAGCACATGGACGATCTTCAACGGCTTGAATCTCGGCATTGCCAAGATCCCGAACGTAAAGGACGGCGTTGTCCTCGGTCTGGATCTGGTCGGCGGTGCTGAGATTACATACGAAGCCGATCTGGAGGGCGCCGATGTTTCAGCCGAGGAATTGAGTGAGGGAATGAAGGCTGCGCAGACGATGCTGCGCGAACGCTTGACGACCTTCGGATACACTGAGGCGGATGTATATCTGTCCGGCGACGATCGTGTCGTCGTCGCGATTCCCAATATTGACGATCCGGAAGAAGCAGTCCAAATGCTGGGTTCCACGGCAAAAGTGACTTTTGTCGATGCCGACGGCAATGTGATCCTGACTGGCGACGATTTGACCGGCGCCAGCATGGCTTACGGCGATGTGGACAATACGGGCTTTAATGTCTATTATGTCAATGTTGATCTGAGCACCGAGGGCCAGAAAAAATTTACGGAGGCTACAAAGCAGGTGGCCAGCCGTACTGATGGCAGCAACTATATCTCCATTATGATGGACGACGAGGTGATCAGTGCCCCCTATGTAGATGCTAAATATGCCTCTACCGGAATTAACAGCGAACACGTGTCCATTACCTTGGGCAGCAATGCAACGCAGGAAAGCGCTTCCCGCTTGGCGGGGCTGATCGCCTCTGGTCAGTTGCCCTTCTCCCTGCAAAATATCCAGATGGAATCCGTTTCTGCCACATTGGGCCTGCAGTCTTTGAATACCAGTATTCAGGCCGCCATTATCGGCTTGATTCTGATCATTCTGTTTATGGTTTTCTATTATCGCGTGCTGGGCGTGGCTTCGGCCATTTCCCTGATTTTCTTCGCTGTGGTTTTCGTGGACATTATTTCCTGGAGCCATCTGAATCTGACGCTTTCGGGAATCGCCGGTATCATCCTGACATTGGGTATGGCGGTGGACGCTAATATCGTGATTTTCGAGCGTATCAAGGAAGAATTGCGCGCGGGCCGCACGCTTCGCGTGGCGATGGACGCCGGCTTCAAAAATGCGTTTTCCGCAATTCTGGACTCCAACGTCACAACTTGTATCGCAGCATGCTGCCTGTGGTGGCAGGGTACCGGTACCATCGTCGGGTTTGCAAAAACATTGCTAATCGGCGTGCTCCTGTCCATGTTTACGATGATCGTGATCACCCGTGTGATTCTTAAAACCTTTGCTAACCATCAGCCTAAGAGCCTGGCGGCATACGGTGTGAAGATGGGAGGTGCCGACTAATTATGAAAGATTTTACGAAGTCTACGTTCAGCTTTGTGCAGAAATTCAAGATTTTCGCTATCATCTCCCTGATTCTGGCCGGTATCGGTTTGGCCTGTTTCCTTGCTACTGTTTTCGGCGCAAGTCCGTTCAATTTTGATACGGAGTTCGTCGGTGGCGTCAGCACGACGTATGATCTGGGGGTCACCGTGGATTCTGGCGTGACGGACAACATCCGTCAGATCACCAGCCAGACTACAGGATTCCAGGCTGCATCCGTTCAGGTTCAGGCGACAGGTTCCAGCGGCACCGGCGTCTTGGTCAAAACACTGGAAATGGACAGCGAAACCCGCGACGCAGTGTTCAATGCAGTTAAGGAAGCCTACCCCAATACGCAGGCTGGCGAAACCACTTATATTTCTGCTTCGGTTGGCGACGACTTGAAGGCTGCAGCTGTCAAGGCATCCCTGTTGGCAATTGTACTGATCCTGATTTATATCACGATCCGCTTTGAATTCCGTTCCGGCTTAGCTGCGGTTCTGACGTTGTGCCATGATATTTGCGTTATGATGGCATTTTTTGCAATTTTCCAGCTGCCGGTCAATATGAACTTTATTGCAGCAGCGTTGACGATTCTCGGCTATTCGATCAATGCCACCATCGTTGTGTTTGATCGCGTCCGTGAAAACACCAAAGGAATTGCTGATATTAAGATATTCGGCGATGTAACTGACCGTAGCATTAAACAAACGCTGGCCAGAAGTATTAATACGTCTGTAACGACACTGATCCCCATTGTGTTGATTCTGATTCTGGGCGTACCTTCTATTCAGAATTTCGCCATTGCATTGATTGTCGGTATCGTTAGCGGCACATATTCTTCGGTATGCATTGCAGGACCGCTGTGGGTGAATTTGAGAAAAATTGGCAGCGGAAAGAAGCCGGCCAAAGCGTAAATTTCCTGATTTCAATTATAAAGTCCCGGGGCAATTTTGCTCCGGGACTTTTTGGTACTTTCTAAACGAAATGCGAAAAAAGAAAAAATCTCCTGATGCTGCTGCATCAGGAGATTTAAAGGACCGTTTCTTATTCTTTGACCAATACTTTTTTCAGCCGGGCAAAACGGGGAAGGGAATCTGCCATTGGACGATTCGGCTCACCTTGGATCAGAGGAAGGACATAGTCGATATACGCCTGCGTCATACCGTTGCCATCTTTATTAATCCACTCTAAAGGCACCTTTTTCTCGGTATTGGCAACTTCAGTCAGCCCCAGCAGCTTCGTCTTGCAGGTGTATGCACCGTCTTCATACGCGCGCTCAAAAGCGACCATCTTATCTGTCACGCCGGAAATAGCAGCTTCCACAGCTGTTTTGCCGGCAAGATACGATTCCTCAATATCCGTTTCGGAAGCCAGATGCGCGGCGCAGCGCTGCAGCAAACTCAATTCAATGCCGCGTACTTTAGCACCAGTGCGGGTCTTGGCCAAATCGGCTAGAGTGGGAGCCAGGCCGCCCAGCTGAGCATGGCCGAAACCATCTGTAGCGGAAGTGCTCGCCTCAGAAACGAAGCTGCCGTCAGGGTAATGAATCCCTTCTGACACGGCCACCAGGCAGTTTCCTTTTTCTTTGTAAACGCGATCCACATCCGTCAGAAATTGATCCATATCAAAATCCGTTTCCGGGAGATAAATCAAATCGGGCCCACAACCGTAAGCCGAAGCTAAAGCAGCTGAGGCTGCCAGCCAACCAGCGTGGCGGCCCATAATCTCAATAATAACGACCATACCTGTATCATATACGCGGGCATCGTGGTAGACTTCCATGCAGGACGTAGCAATATACTTTGCGGCGCTTGCATAACCCGGGCAATGATCCGTACCGAACAAATCGTTGTCGATGGTCTTAGGAACCCCCATCACACGGCACTCATAGCCCACTTTCTGCATATATTTGCTGATTTTGTTGCAAGTGTCCATGGAGTCGTTTCCGCCGTTATAGAAGAAATAGCGCACGTCGTATTTTTGGAAAATCTCCAGAATCCGTTTGTAATCAGTGTCGTCTACATCGGGATCCGCCATTTTATAGCGGCAGGAACCCAAGGCAGATGAGGGGGTATATTTCAGAAGAGAAAGCTCAGCGGGGTCCTCCTGTCCCATATCGAACAGACGGTCGTTCAATACGCCGACGATACCATGCTCAGCTCCCAAGACCCGGGTGATGGAAGTGTTTTTCAGTGCTGTCTCGATCACGCCCAACGCACTGGCGTTGATCACAGATGTGGGACCACCGGATTGACCAATGATACATGCGCCTTTCAATTTGCTCATTTTCTCATTACCTCCAAATTTTACTGTCTCACGAAAGCTGCCCGCCTGCATAAAAAGGGGGGAGCAGGCAACCGTTTTCTGCAAAACCTCGCTTCTTATATTATTTTACCATGCTTTGGAAAAAAAGTATAGGCTTTTTCAACAGGAATCTGAGAAATACACTTGCATTTATGCGCCAATATTGATAAAATTCAAGTACAAATTGATTAGGAGATGAAGTTTCATGGCACTTGTTTCATCCAAAGAAATGTTCGAAAAAGCATACAAGGGCGGCTACGCCATTGGCGCTTTTAATGTGAACAACATGGAAATCGTTCAGGGGATTACCGAAGCGGCAAAAGAAGTGGACGCGCCCCTGATTCTCCAGGTCTCCAAAGGTGCCCGCGCTTATGCAAACCATACCTATCTCATCAAACTGGTGGAAGCAGCCGTAATTGAAACCGGTTTACCGATCTGCCTGCATCTGGATCATGGCGACACCTTTGAGTTGTGCAAAAGCTGCATCGACGGTGGATTTACCTCAGTCATGATCGATGCCTCGTCCAAACCTTTTGAGGAAAATGTGGAGCTTACCAGACGCGTTGTGGAATATGCACATGATCACGGCGTGGTCGTGGAGGCTGAACTGGGTGCTTTAGCCGGCATTGAAGACGATGTCAATGTTTCGGCGGAAGATTCCCATTATACTCGTCCAGAAGAGGTCGAAGAGTTCGTCAGCCGCACGGGCTGCGATTCTTTGGCCATTGCCATCGGTACCTCCCACGGCGCATACAAATTTAAGCCTGAGCAGTGTACGCCAAATGAAAAGGGTATTCTCGTTCCGCCTCCGTTGCGCTTTGATATTTTGCATGAGGTGGAGAAGAACCTGCCGAATTTCCCCATCGTACTGCACGGATCCTCTTCGGTGCCGCAGGACTATGTGAAGATGGTCAACGAAAACGGCGGTGCCATGCCCGGCGCAATCGGCGTACCGGAAGATCAGCTGCGCGAGGCCGCCCGCAGCGCAGTCTGCAAAATCAACATTGACTCGGATCTGCGCTTGGCAATGACCGGTACAATTCGCAAATTCTTCCGCGAGCACCCCGATAAATTTGATCCCCGTGAATATCTAAAGCCAGCCCGCGCCAATATTCACGAGTTGGTTAAGCATAAATTGGTAGATGTACTGGGCTGTGCCGGCCATGCACACGAACTGAGCAACGGCTGATTCTCTGTTGTCTGTTATGTTTTAAGGAAATTCCTGCTGATAGAATCAGCAGGAATTTCTTTTTTACAGCTGCAGAAAGAAAGTCACCACTTTTGAAATAAACGCTTCGACACGCTTCACCATTGCCCTAGTGCAGGCATACAATAAAAAGGGCAGGGAGGTGTATTCCTTTTGACTTTATATCCATACAACCGACAAGCCGCCGTAGCGTACGCCCATCGGTGGGCCTTTCGCCGGAACCCGCGGTTTTATGATTATGAAAACCTTGGCGGCGACTGTACGAACTTTGCTTCACAATGCATTTATGCCGGTACTGGTATCATGAATTTTACACCAGTATTTGGCTGGTATTATATCAGCCCCAACGAAAAGTCTCCATCCTGGACAGGTGTTCCATATTTATTCGATTTTTTAACACGCACGCAGACATCAGTTGGACCAGCCGGACAGGATACGGACATTAGTCAAATTGAACCGGGCGACGTGCTGCAACTGTCCTTTGATGGCATTCAGTACAAACATACGCCTGTAGTCGTATCTGTGCGTCGGCCTGTCACGCCGGCTACTATTTTGATTGCAGCCCATAGTGATGATGCTGACAACCGTCCGCTTAGCACATACCAGTACAAAAGTATTCGCTATATTCATATCCGCGGTTTTTATGCTCCATAAGGGGCTATTTTCTGCGGCTCAGGAGTCCCTTGGTATACCGGAATCTTTTTTTGGGTATGCCAAGGGATGTTTTTTGTAAAAACGCTCGGATAGGGAAGTTCCTGGAATGAAAAAAGAATATTGACAATTATTTCTTAATTTGCTACAATTAATTCGGCTAAATTGATATTTAACCGAATTAAAGCGGGCTATTCTTATACGAAGGAGATTTAAGCCATGGCTGCTGTTGACTACCGTTTGGAAGCGCCGGAATTAATCCGGGATTTTCTGCAATACCATGAAACCATCAAAAATCATTCAACACGTACTGTAGATGCGTATTATATTGATCTGCGCCTGTTTCTGCGTTTTGTGAAATGGAATCGTGAACTGGTGCCGCAGGATACGCCATTTGCTGACATCGCAATCCGCGATGTCAATCTGGATTTTATCCGTGCCATAAAAAAAGCGGATATTTACGATTTTCTCTCCTGGCTGGCACGGGATCGCCACGGAAAAAAGCAGATGGGATTAAGCGTTTCTGCCCGCGCCCGCAAATTAGTCGCTGTACGCTCCTTTTTCGACTATCTGCTGCTCAAGCGCGAATTGATCTCATCCAACCCTGCAGCCGATATTGACGCTCCCAGGCTACGCAAAACGCTTCCGGTCTACTTAAACGAGCCAGACGCTGTCAAACTTCTGGACGCAGTGCGCGGTCCCTATGCTGAGCGCGATTTCTGTATGCTCCTTCTGCTGCTGAGCTGCGGAATGCGTGTGTCGGAGCTGGCCGGTCTGAATCTGAAAGATGTCAACGGTGAAACGGTGCGTGTTTTAGGCAAAGGAAACAAGGAGCGCATTTTATATTTGAATCCTGCCTGTCAACAAGCTATACAAGATTATCTGTCCGTTCGAGATGGAACAAATGTTCACCCCAAAGATCAGGATGCCCTCTTCCTTTCACGCAACCATCGGCGGATCAGTGTAGACAGTATCCAGATTCTGGTCAAGCGCACTTGCTCCGCCGCCGGTTTGGATCCAGAGCGCTATTCGCCTCATAAACTGCGCCACACAGCGGCCACCTTGATGCTGCAGAATGGCGTGGATGTGCGTACGCTCCAGGAAGTTCTGGGCCACGAAAGCCTGAATACCACCCAAATCTACACCCATATCGACAACGAAGGCCTGCGTACAGCGGCCCGCGCCAATCCCATCGGCCGTTATAAAAAGCAGGAGTCGGCAACAAACGATGGGGAATAAAAACGGGATAGAAATCCGCAGCCGGAGAGCGTATATGCCCCTGGCTGCGGGTTTCTTTTATTTTCCAAGTACTGCTTGCAGTGCCTGGCCAATTGTTTTGACCCGGATCAGCTCAAGATTGTCAAGGCCAGTCAGCTTGTCAGTTTTCTGCCAGGGTACCACACATTTATGGAAGCCCAGGCGCTGCACTTCACACAGGCGCTGCCCAATGCTCTGCACACTGCGCAGCTCACCCGTCAGGCCCACTTCACCGATAGCCGCTAGATCGCTGCCCACCGGTGCATCCAGATAACTGGACGCCAGTGCAATCATGATCGCCAGGTCCGCTGCAGGCTCGTCCAAAGAAAGGCCGCCGATCACGTTGAGATAGGCATCGCAGTTGGAAATTTTCAGCCCCCCCCGCTTCTCCAAAACTGCCATCAGCATGGCGCTGCGGTTATAATCCAATCCGTTGCTGGTACGGCGGGGATTGGCATAAGCAGTTGGTGCAATCAAAGCCTGAATCTCTGCAAGAACAGGCCGTGCGCCCTCCATAGCACAGGTGACGCAGGTTCCCGGAGCATCCTGAGGGCGGCCAGAAAGCAGCGTTTCCGATGGATTGGCCACTTCGGCCAGCCCTTTATCCGCCATTTCAAAAACGCCGATTTCGTTGGTGGCACCAAAACGGTTTTTCGCCGCCCGCAAAATACGGTAGCTCATATGCTGATCCCCTTCAAAATAGAGCACGCAATCCACCATATGCTCCAACACTTTGGGTCCGGCAATGGAGCCTTCCTTGTTGACATGGCCAATCACAAAAACAGTGACGCCCTCCCCTTTTGCCAACTGCATCAGAGTCATGGTGCACTCCTTTACCTGTCCAATACTGCCAGGAGGCGTATCCAATGCGTCGCTGAACATAGTCTGGATAGAGTCGATGATCAGCACATTGGGCTTATTTTCGTGGACAGATTCCAGTATATCGGATAAATTGGTTTCCGAAAGTACATAAAGATTGCTGTTGCATACATGGAGACGCTCTGCCCGCATTTTCAGTTGATGCTCTGACTCTTCGCCGGAGACATACAACACATCACCAGTGCTGCAGAGCTGTGCACAGATCTGCAGCATCAACGTGGATTTTCCGATACCGGGCGCGCCGCCTACCAATACCAGTGATCCTTTGACCGCGCCGCCGCCCAACACGCGGTCCAGCTCTCCCATACCAGTGGCAAAGCGTAACTCTTCAGCAGTACTCAGCTCGGTGATGGGTCTTGCTTTGCGGTTTCCTCCCAGGGAAATCGCGGTGCGATTGTCCTTTCGGGCGCTGGAAGATCTGCGCACAGCAGCCTCTGTCGGACGTTCTGCGATGGTGTTCCAAGCGCCGCAGGCCATGCACCGGCCAGCCCATTTCGGAAACTCATTTCCGCACTCTGTACAGTAAAAGGAAGTTTTTGTTTTCATGAGATAACTGCTCCATTCTCTTTCTTGTTCTCTTCCGTGTTTTGCTGTGTATTCATACGAGCCTCTTCCGGAGGTTCCTGCAGCACCCCAGCTGCAATCGTCAGAGCCAGCTGCGTTTGGTACTGCCGCTCCTGCAGCAGCTTGGTTTCTTCAGCATTGGAGAGAAAGCCGCATTCCACCAGAACAGCCGGGCATAAAACCTGACGCATCAGATAGATCGTATCATCAATGCGTTTCTCCGTTTTTTCGTTGCCTGAGTTCACTGTTTGATTCAAACTCTGCTGGATCTGCTCCGCCAGTTGGTCTGCTCCGGAAACTGTATTGTAAAACGTCTGCGCGCCATGGACAGATGGTACCGAAGGCAGGCTGTTCTGATGAATACTGAGCAGCACAGCGCCGTCATATCCATTCACCATCTCCACTCGGTTCTGGAGATCAGAGCGCTTTTTTTCCCGCAGCGTAGAGGCACCGGCACTGTATACAGCTTTCTCCCCGGGACGGGTCATGACGGTATCCTTTCCGAGAAAAGACAGCACGTCATTTAAGCGCTGTGCAATTTCCAGGTTCAGCGTACTTTCTGTCACACCGGAAGCCGAAACGGCTCCTCCATCTTCGCCGCCATGGCCAGCGTCGATAATGTAGACCATTGACACAGCAATGTCTGCTGGCGCCGGCCTAAAAACCGGAACTAAAGTTCGATAGCTTATGATCATCATACCGCCAAGAAATAGAATAGTCAAGCCTATGATACAGAGAATCCGTTTTGCGTGCAATACGATGAACATAAAACCACCTCAAAAAACCATATGCAGGGCACGGCAAAACTATGCCGCGCCCTGCACAAACACAAATCGTGCGGTCAGATGATGGGTTATTTGTCGAAAGAGGGATTGATAAAGTATAGGTTCTTCTGGTTCATCTTCTCTTTTGCAACGCGCAGCCCTTCCCCAAAGCGCTGGAAGTGTACAATCTCACGCTCGCGCAGGAATTTAATGACGTCATTGACGTCCGGATCATCACTCAGCCGCAGGATATTGTCGTAGGTAACCCGGGCTTTCTGCTCGGCAGCCAGATCCTCTGTCAGGTCGGCAATCAAATCGCCTTTGCAGGCCATACTCGCCGCGCTATAGGGGAAGCCGGACGCCGCGGTGGGATATACGCCGGCGGTGCGGTCTACAAAGTACGTGTCAAATCCGGCGGTTTTGATCTGATCTTCCGTCAGATTGCGGGTCAGCTGATAAACGATTGTACCGATCATTTCCAAATGTCCAAGTTCTTCGGTGCCAATATCGGTCAAAAGCGCTTTCAGTTCGGGATAAGGCATGGAGAAACGCTGGCTCAGGTAACGCAGTGACGCACCCAATTCGCCGTCCGGGCCGCCATATTGTGAAATGATTAGCGCAGCCAGACGCGGATTGGTATTTTTGATCTTGATCGGATATTGCAGCTTCTTTTCATAAACAAACATTACTTCTTCCCTCCCTCAATAATTTCCCAGGGCCATGGATCATTGATCCAGGTGTATTTTCCGTCTTCGGAAACATACTGTTTGGCCAACGGGCCGTACATGGCCTCATATTTCGTGCGCCCCTGCTGCGCCAGCTTGATATAGGAATTAAAAAGCTCCAGCGCTTCGCTGTCATTGGGGTGGGTATCCAGATAAAGCCCCAGTTCGTCAATGGCAAAGTCCAGAGCCATTAGCTCCGCCAGAGCGGCCGGAACCGTTGGAAAACGGCTCTGCATCTCTACATGGAAGGGAAGATTCAGTCCAGGAAACAAGGTACCGCTTTTCAGCGCCTCACTGCTGTCATAACGCTCAGAATTTTCTGTCTGCATGGCGATAAAGGGAAAAACCATCGGCGCGCACGTGCCGGGCAATCTGCCTTCGGTCACCGCACAGCCGTTCTGTTCAGGTTTCACATTCAAAGTAGATTCCTCCTTTGCTCTCGGGCCTGCAAAACGCATTCCCGTAGTTCACCTTATGCAGCATACGGGCGAACGGTGCCGAAAAAGAAATGCAAAAGAAAAGCGCCGCAGGCAATGGAAATTGCCTGCGGCGCACCGCATTAGCGTTTCTTCTTCAGATGGGTACGAATTGCTTTGATCACCTGGATCTCCACCACATTCATGGCCGCGCAGCCAATGATCACGCCATAGAGCATCGGCGTCAGTGTCGCAACCTTGAACAGCGGTTCCAGCGGCGGCAGCAACAAGACGGTGCTGAGCAACGCAAAGCCCACCAGGAAGGAAAGATTTAGGTAACGATTGTTAAACATTTCTTTTCGAAACAGGACAGGATGATCTGCCTTGCTGTTAAACCCGTGCATCAGGCGGGACAGACACAGCGTTGCAAACGCCATGGTACTGCCGACCGTAGCCGCGCCTGCAGCCATGCCAGCACCATAATGCAACCCTACATGGAAAGCAATCATAGTGTTGAGCGCAATGACAGCGCCTTCAATTAAGAGCCCCACCATAAAGTCTTTGGTTAGAATCGGCTCGTTTTTCGGCCGGGGTTTTTCCTGCATCACTTCGCTGCTATGGGGATCCAGTCCCAGAGAAATTGCGGGCAGGCTGTCGGTCAGCAAATTGATAAACAGCAGATGCACAGCGGCAAAAGGCACAGGCAAAGCGATAATAGAAGCATACAAAACCGAAAGAATGCCTGCCGTATTGCCGGAAAGCAAAAACTTAATGGATTTTTTGATATTGCTATACACGTTGCGGCCGTTTTCCACCGCCTTAACAATGGTGGCAAAATTATCATCCGTCAGCACCATGGAAGCGGCGTCCTTAGCCACCTCAGTACCAGTGATACCCATTGCCACGCCGATATCGGCCTGTTTCAGTGCAGGGGCATCATTGACGCCGTCGCCGGTCATGGAAACAATATTGCCGCGATCCTGCCACGCCCGCACAATGCGGATCTTGTGTTCCGGCGAAACGCGGGCATAAACGGAGATCTCCGGTACCAGTTCGCGCAACGCTTCATCGCTCAAAGCGTCGATCTCCGCGCCTTCCACCGCCCGTGTACCCAGCTGCAGAATGCCGATTTCCTTGGCAATGGCAGAAGCGGTTACTTTGTGATCGCCGGTGATCATAATAGGCCGGATTCCGGCCTGCACACATTTGGCCACAGCGTCTTTGGATTCCAGGCGAGGAGGATCCATCATGGCAATCAAACCGATAAAGGTCAGGCCGTTTTCCTCGCTGGTATCCAGCGCACCTTTCATCTCCGCATGCCCTTCTTTGTAAGCAAAAGCCAAAACGCGCAGCCCGTTCTCCGAAAAGCGCTGGTTGGCATCACGGATGGCTTGGCAGTCCTGCTCTGTTATGGGCCGTGAACCACTCCCGGTCAGAATGGATTCGGTGCGCCCAAGAATGACGTCTACAGCACCTTTGGTAAAAAATACAAAACCGTCTGCGCAACGATTGACCGTAGACATCAGCTTGCGGTCGGAGTCAAAAGGAATCTCTGCCACGCGGGGCATATCCTGACGCATGACGCGCCAATCCTGCCCATGACGCTCTGCCATGGCGATCAACGCTGTTTCCGTGGGATCGCCGATCTCCTTGCCGTCCGAGATCTCAGCATCGCTGCACAGAACCGCCGCATCCAGGAGCTTGCGTGTGACGGCATTGTCAAACTGGACTGCGCTGTCTTCCAGCACGACCCCGTCAGCAAAGCACTTCTGAACGGTCATTTTATTCTGTGTCAATGTGCCGGTTTTATCCGAACAGATGATCGAAACACTGCCCAGGCCCTCTACGGCCTGCAGCTTTCGAATAATAGCATGCTCCCGAACCATTTTTTGCGTACTGAACGCCAGCACGATGGTCACAATCGAGCTGAGCGCCTCCGGAATAGCGGCCACGGCCAGCGCCACAGCGAACAGGAACGCATCCATGATCTGGCCGCCACGCAGCACGTTTAAGCCAAAGACTACAGCGCAGATCACCAGAATCAGCACTGCCAGCTTTTTCCCGAAATCGTCCAGGTTTTCCTGCAGCGGCGTTCGCTTTTCCGATGTGGACTTGAGGAGGCTTGCAATTTTGCCCACTTCAGTTTCCATACCAATACCGGTTACCAGGAAACTGCCGCGTCCGTACGTCACAAAGCTGCCGGAATAAACCATGTTCTTGCGGTCGCCCAGCGGAACCTCATCTTCAATGGTGCGATCTTCTTTCTCCACGTTCAGACTTTCTCCGGTCAGCGCACTTTCATTGATTTTCAAGCTGGCATTTTCAATGATACGGCCGTCGGCGCACACCGAGTCACCGGCTTCCAGGAAAACGATATCGCCCACCGTAACTTCCCGGGACGAAATCACCACCCTTTTTCCGTCCCGCAGAACTTTTGCCGTGGGCGTGGAGATTTGCTTCAAGCTGGCCAGAGAATGTTCCGCTTTGATTTGCTGTACTGTGCCAAGGATGGCGTTCATAATAATAACGGCCAGAATGACTGCGGCGCTTTCAATATCGTTCAGAACGATGGACACCGCAGCGGCAGCAATCAGGATCAGTACCAGGAAATCCTTGAACTGTTCCAAAAAGATAACAAAGACAGATTTTTTCTGTCCTTCAATCAATTCATTATACCCGTATTCCTGATGCCGTTTCTCGACCTCTTCTGAAGAGAGACCTGACTGGGACGACCGGCAGTCCTGAAAAATTTCTTCTTTCGTTTTTTGATATGCAGGTTTCATTCTTTACATCAACTCCCCTAATCTATTCTTTACAGTTTTCCTTGCGGCTATCAGGATAAAAGAAAAAAGCGAGTCCTTTTGCCGCAGTGTATACTGCAGCAAAAGTCTCGCTTCTTACTTGTGCTCCGGGGACGCGAAACCCAACGCCCCGAGATGACGAAAACACAAACATCCCGACTGAGATGTGAACTACTCCCTTTTGGTAAATGGACTATACCATATCCCAAAAGGAAAGTCAACCATTTTTCTGGTAAAATCCGTTAAAGCATCTCCAGGAACTCATTCTCTGTTAACACTGGAATACCCAGCTCCTGCGCTTTTGTCAGTTTGGCGCCGGCGTTTTCACCTGCTACCACATAAGTGGTCTTTTTGGAAACCGAAGACACCGCCTTTCCACCGCGCTCTTCCACCAATTTACCCGCTTCCTGACGGGTAAATTTTTGCAGCGTCCCAGTTAAAACAAATGTCATACCTTCAAAATTACTGTTGACCTGCTTTTCGAGATATTCCATATTCACGCCGGCCGCTTTCAATCGGCCGATTAAATGCTGAGACTGCGCGCTTCCCAGCCAGTCCAGAATAAATTGGGCCGTAATAGGGCCAATGTCCGGGATTTCAGTCAGCTCATCCAGCCCTGAAGCAGAAAGCGCCTCAAAACTTTTGAAATGTGCAGCCAGCACATGGCCTGCTTTGGCTCCCACTTGCCGAATTCCAAGCGCATAAAGTAAACGAGACAAGTCGTTTTCTTTGGATTTTTCAATGGCCTCTATGGCGTTACGCGCCGATTTTTTCCCCATACGCTCAAGGTTTGCTACGTCCTCTTCCCGAAGATAATACAAATCTGCCGGTGAACGCACCATTTCGGTTTCAATCATCTGC
Organism: bacterium 210917-DFI.7.65; assembly: GCA_020555865.1. Lineage (GTDB taxonomy): Bacteria > Bacillota > Clostridia > Oscillospirales > Oscillospiraceae > Pseudoscillospira. The sequence goes on from JAJCJJ010000004.1 coordinate 87,307, forward strand.
TGCAGAACGGCGGGACCTACGCCTTCGATATCCATAGCATCCCGGCTTACGAAATGAACCAGATTGCGCAGCAGCTGCGCGGGACATTCCGCACCAGTACAGCGGACGGCGGCGCCGTCCAAATCCCGAGACACCGGTGCCCCACAGACCGGGCATCGCTCCGGCAGCACATAAGGCGTCGTCCCAAAGGGCCGCTTACTCAGATCCACCGACACGATTTCCGGAATGATCTCCCCCGCTTTCTGTACCAATACGGTATCACCGACACGAATGTCCTTTTCCGCAATATAGTCCTGGTTGTGAAGCGTGGCGTTGGTCACCGTCGTTCCCGCCAGATGCACCGGTTCTACAATGGCTTTTGGCGTCAATACGCCCGTGCGGCCTACCTGTACCACGATATTCACCACTTTGGAGGGCTTCTGCTCCGGCGGATATTTATATGCAATGGCCCACCGGGGAGATTTGGCGGTACTGCCCAGCAGCTTGCGATCTGTAAGGCTATTTACCTTTACAACCGCTCCATCCATATCGAACGGAAATTTCTCACGGCTTTCATTCAGCGCAACAATTTCCTCATTACATTCTGCAATACTGTTGACCACACGATGCGCAATCACTTTAAAATTCTGTGTGCGCAGATAGTCCAGGGTTTGTTCGTGGGTTTCAAATGTCCGTCCCTGGCATAGCTGGAGATTGAAGATCTGAATATCCAGCCGACGCTGGGCAGCGATCTTGGAATCCAGTTGACGCAGAGATCCAGCCGCTGCGTTGCGTGGATTGGCAAACAACGGCTCCCCGTTAATCTCCCGCATGGCGTTGAGTTCATCAAATACCCTGTGGGACATATAGACCTCGCCCCGGACAATCAGATGCGGCAGTTTTTCCGGCAGCGTCATGGGGATCGACTTGATCGTGCGCAGATTTTCTGTCACATCTTCACCGATCCGACCATCCCCCCGCGTAGCCCCGCGGACAAAGATGCCGTCGCGGTATTCCAAAGCAACCGAAAGACCATCGACTTTCGGTTCCACACTATAGGCCACCTGATGGAGACTTTCCGCCATCCGTGTGCCGAATTCGTTTACTTCTTCCGGCGAAAACACATCCTGCAGGCTTTCCAGGGGCACTTCGTGTTCTACGCTTTCAAAGGCAGCCAGAATCCGTCCGCCCACCCGTTGTGTTGGAGAGTCTGGCGTAATTTCCTCCGGATGTTCTTTCTCAAGATCTTCCAAACGGCGCAGCATACGATCGTATTCAAAATCCGGAATGGTCGGGGCATCCAGCACATAATAGCGGTAACCGTGCGCGTTGAGCGTATCACGCAGCTGTTTCATCTCTTCACGATAATTCATATGATTTCCCTTCTCATTGGTTCGTCACATATTCCCGCACATCATCCACGGAATCCGAGTTGAAATATGTATAGGTATCCGGCACCGAGCCGACGATGACGGTCTCCGCCACGGCCAGAGAACTGTCCACCGCTACGGATGAAGTATATCCCGGCATTAAAATGCGCACGGTGACCTCTACATTCAAAACGATCTGGTGCTTTGTCTGATTGATGCCTGCATCTGTAAAATAATTTTCAAATGCAGTTTCAGGCGATCCAACCGACAGAATCCGCACATGCAGATCCGGCCCGCGGCCCGCTAAGAGGGCGACTCCAGTCAAACTGCCCACCGGGATTGCCAGCTCACTGCTGGAAACAGAGCCCACCTTTTGCATTACATTTTCTGCAACTTCGATTTGCAGCCGGTTAAACTGGATCATATTACTGGTCAAAGCAGTGATTTTCCCCTCGTTATCCTTTTCCAGGGAAATCAGATCATTATATCCATAGGTGCCGTTTTCGATTGTTTCTGCCACGGCCTCGGCAATCGCCCTGTGAACCACATTGGAAACACGCGCCGTTGCCATGCTGTTCATGATCGGACGGAGCTGTCCCATGGCTGTGACCACTATCAGCAGCACGGCAAGCAAGCATATTGCCAGCGCCAGTGCTAAAAAACGGCTCCGGCTGCGCCGCTTGCGCCAGGGGAAAAAATGCATTGCCATCAAACCACCTCATAGGGCAGTGTATGGCGCAAACGCTTGTTCGGATACCTGCTTCGGTCAAACGTTCCCTGTTTGCATCTCTTTTTCCCGATGCTTCAATATTTCAGACACAGCCAGCAGCACACCGGTTTTCCCCGATTCATAGGTAAGTCCACCCTGCATATAAGCGGCATAAGGCTCGCGCATAGGCGCATCACAGGACAATTCGATGGACGCCCCCTGAATAAATGCGCCTGCCGCCATAATCACTGGACAGTCGTATCCCGGCATATCCCAAGGCTCAGGCGTCACATAAGAATCCACCGGGGAGCCGAACTGAATGCCCCGGATAAAAGCCTGCAGAGGCCCTGGGCTTCCGAAGGATAGCATCTGAATGATATCGTGGCGTACCGCGTCAGAGGCGGGTTCCGTATCATAGCCCAGCAGCTCCATCATACGCGCGCAGAACACAGCGGTTTTCAGCGCCTGTGCCACCGTGTGCGGTGCCAAGAACAGGCCCTGATACATCAGGCGGTTATTCCCCAGAGTGCTGCCGCATTCCTTTCCGATCCCCGGCACCGTCAAACGCGCAGCCGCTGCTTCCACCAGATCGTGCCGACCGGCGATGTAGCCTCCGGTCGGCGCTAGTCCGCCGCCGGGATTTTTGATCAGAGATCCCACCACCAGATCGGCGTCTACATCAGTGGGTTCCAGCATTTCCACAAATTCGCCATAGCAGTTGTCCACCATAATGATACACTCCGGCGCCGCGGCACGAATGCAGCGACACAAACTGCCGATGGTTTCCACCGACAGTGACTGCCGGGTGGAATAACCTTTGGAGCGCTGGATCATGGCAATTTTTACCTTTGGATCGCAGACTGCGGCTGCGACAGCCGCTTCATCCGGCAAACCGTTCGGGAGCATCTCCACCTGCCGGTACCCAATGCCGTACTGTTTCATATTGCCCGCTTCGTCGCCCACGATACCGATCACGCTTTGAATGGTGTCATACGGTTCCCCAGTTACATAGCACAGCGTATCGCCGGGGCGGAGATTGCCGAACAGGGCGCAGGTAATGGCATGCGTACCGCTGACAAACTGGAGGCGCACCACAGCATCCTCCGTGTGAAAAATATCGGCATAGATCTTTTCGAGCGTATCTCTTCCGTTATCTCCGTAGCCGTAGCCGGTGGTTCCTGCAAACATATATTCTGCCACTTTATGCTTTTGAAATGCGGCGAGTACCTTCTGAGCATTATGCTCGGCAACCTCGTCGATCCGGGCGAATATCGGTGCGATGTCTGCCTGCGCACGATCGCGCAGCGCCAGGATTTCTTCATTCAATCCAAATAAATTCATATATCTCTCATCCTTATTCCAAATGATTTACAACTGCTTTAAAAGTCTTCCCGCGCTCCATAAAATTGGAAAATTTATCAAAGGATGTGCTGGCAGGAGACAGCAGAACCACATCTCCCTCACTGGCCTGAGCCGCAGCGGCGCGCACAGCTTCTTCAAAATCATCAATCAGCAGGATCGGCAGCGCCACGCTGTCATACTCCGGCGCATTTAGCACAGCAGCACAAATTTTGGGTACGGTAGAGCCAATCACGTCACCCCCAGTAAGGATCAGAAACCGGACATGCTGTACAATTTCCGGCCCCAAAGGCGCATAATCGATATTCTTGTCTTTGCCGCCGGCAATCAAGATCACTTTTTGCCGGAACGAACGCAGCCCCGCAATGGTACGCGTCGGGCTGGAAGCAATGGAATCATTGTAATACTTCACTCCGTGTACCTCGCGTACCAGTTCGATACGATGCTCCACCCCACTGAATGAAGCAGCCACCTCCCGGATCACCTCATCAGATACCAGGCCATCCACCGCAGCCACGGCAGCCATATAATTTTCAATGTTATGCACACCCGGAATGGCAATCTCATCAGCAGAAAGCACCGGCCGTACGCAGTCCCCATTCCGGACAGAAATCCTGCCGTCGGCAAAAAACACATCGCCTGCGTCCGGGGAAAGGCGGCTGAAAAATACAGTTTTCCCCGGTGCGCGCTGGGAAAACGCACGAGTCAGATCATTGTCATAATTCAGAATAACCTTCTGCGCTGCGCTTTGATAACGGAGGATATTGGCTTTCGCTTCCACATATTCCTCCATCCCCTTGTGCACATTCAAATGGTTCGGCGCCAGATTGGTGACAACGGCAATTTCCGGGCTTTTATGCATGGTCAGCAGCTGGAATGAAGACAGTTCCAATACCGCATAATCTTCTTCCTTCATCTTTCCTGCTTCCGCGAGCAGCGGATGGCCGATGTTTCCGCCTATATACACAGTCTTTCCGGCTGCGCGCAGCATCTCGGCGATGATAGTGGTTGTCGTGGTTTTTCCATCGCTCCCGGTTACAGCAATGGTATGGCAGGGGCAAACGTCAAAAAAAACTTCCATCTCAGAAGTAACTTCGCTGCCCCGCTCCACGGCGGATAAAAACTCCGGAATATCCGGACGAATTCCGGGCGAACGGAAAATGATATCCTGATCCAACCCCTGAAGATAGTCCTTTCCCAGTTTCAGTGTGCAGCCCCATTTCTCCAGCCGATCGGCCAAATCTCCAAATGCGCTTCGTTTTTTTTGGTCGCATGCAGTCACAGAAACGCCATATCCCAGCAGCAGTTCAATCAGCGGTGTATTGCTGACGCCGATCCCAATGACAGCCACCCGTTTCCCCTTTAACGAGTCCAGATATTCATTTAGCCGCATAAACGCAGTCCCTTCTTATTTCAAAAATGTCAAAGGTGATTATACCGCAAACCGCCCCTGTTTTCAATCATATCTTGACTTTCCATCCACAATCCGATAAAATAATTTTCCGAGCAGGCCAGGCAGTCGCGCAGGCATGCCGAAAGGCCGTCTGTGAGGAAAGTCCGGGCTCCACAGGGCAAGAATAACGGGTAACGCCCGCCGAAGGCGACTTCAGGAAAAGTGCAACAGAGATATACCGCTGGTGAGCGGCCGGTTGAAACCGGTACGTGCCAGCAAGGGTGGAAAGGCGAGGTAAGAGCTCACCCATCCCCATGGTAACATGGGGATGCTGTAAACTCTATTCGGAGCAACACCGCGGACAGGACATATGGCCGGCCCGGCCGTCCTTAGGAGGTGGCTTGAGCGCGTTGGTAACAGCGCGTCGAGATAGATGACTGCTTAATACAGAACCCGGCTTACAGACCTGCTCAACTGCATAACGCCTCCTCTGCGTAAATCGCAGAGGGGGCGCTTCGCTTTGTATGGATCTCTATATTAAAATGCGATATTTTCCCACCAAAATCTCGGTATTCGTTCTGCAGCTTCCGCGATAAAGCCAGACGATACAATTGAAAACTTTATCGGCTAAAATAGGGCATGCTTTGAAATACTTCAAAGCACGCCCTCATCCTGTCGTCCCCGTCTAAAATAAACGGGAAATTATAGCGTTTTAACTGAGGAAATTACATCAATCCTGTTGCCAGTTGTGATACACATTCTGGATATCATCGTTATCCTCCAGCGCATCGATCATCTTTTCCATATTGGTTACATCTTCTTCCTTTTCCAGAACGATGTAATTTTGAGGAACCATCGAAAGATTAGCTTCCAGGAAAGTGTACCCCTTTTCCTCCAGTGCGCTGCACACGGCGCTGAAATCATCCGGCTCAGTATAAACCTGGAAGACAGGGCCTTCGTTGGAGAAGTCGGAAGCCCCGGCCTCCAGCGCATCCTCCATTACTTTATCCTCTTCCAGCTCGCCTTCTTCGTTGTCGATGATCAGGACACCTTTGCGGTCAAAAGACCAGGATACGCAGCCTGTGGCACCCAGATTGCCGCCGAACTTATCAAAGGCATGGCGTACAGCAGGGGCCGTACGGTTACGGTTATCCGTCAGCGCTTCCACGATCACAGCCACGCCGGCGGGACCGTAGCCCTCATAAACAACGCTTTCAAAATTGTCCGTATTGCCCGCGCCCAATGCCTTGTCGATGGTGCGCTTAATGTTGTCATTGGGCATGTTCACAGCCTTTGCCTTGGCGATCACGGTAGCCAAGCGGGAATTATTGGCAGGATCACCGCTGCCGCCCTCTTTCACAGCCACAATAATCTCGCGGGCGATTTTAGTAAACGCAGCGCTGCGCTTTGCATCAGCCGCGCCCTTTGTTTTTTGAATATTATGCCACTTAGAATGTCCGGACATGAGTAAATCTCTCCTATCAAATAAATTTTATGAAAGAAAATATTGAAATACTTCTCTGTGAGAAGTGGATTTTTTGATATTCAACTGCGGGTACGCCGACTGCAGCATGGAAACGAGTTTGGGACAGACTACATCCTCTGTCGGAAAATGGCCCGCATCGATCACGTTCATTCCCATGGCCCTGGCATCCAAAAAATCGTGATAGCCCAGATCCGAGGTCACAAAGGTATCGCACTTCTTTCGCAGTGCATCGGCGTGGTAATCCCAGCAGGCCCCCCCGCCCACTGCTACGCGGCGGACCGGTTTTCCTGCAGACACATAGCGCATCCCGCTGCAATGCAGCGCCCGGGCCACATGGGGCAAAAAGGCATCTATCGCCATTTCTTCCGGCAACGCGCCGACACGCCCGCATCCGTCTGCGCCCAGCGGCTCCACAACGTTTAATCCCACTGCCTGAGCCAGGCAGTCGTTGACGCCGCCTTCAGCAATGTCAAGATTGGTATGCATGCAAATGGCAGAGATACCACTGCGGATCAACTCCATTAAAATACGTCCCTGCGGCGTATCCGTACGCACCGTCTGCACCGGAAGCCACTTGCAGTTCATTACCGGGTGGTGCGCCACGATCAGCTCCATTCCCTCTGCAGCCGCTTCCTGCACCACCTCTTCGGTAATATCCAGCGCAACCAGAACATGCCGGACAGCTTGTTCCGGTTGCCCCACCAAAAGGCCTACATTATCCCAATGCATTGCCAGGTCTTTGGGCGCTGCAGAAAACAGAAACGCTTCAAGTTCTTTTACCGTTGGCATGAAGCCATTCCTCCTTCATCCGACGAAGTTGAACAAGGATCGCCCGCTGCTGCGCAGCACGTTCCAGGTTTTTCGGCACAGTGGAACGCTCCAGCCCGTTCAAAGCATATGTACAAAGGTGCAGCAAAGCATCCAAGGCGTTGCCCTGCAAAGGGTCGTCCTGCAGGGCAACGCCGCCCCACGCCTGTCCAATGGAAAGCGGCTGTCCCGTACCGCCGCCGCGCAGAGCCATAATTGGGAAATATGTGCGGTTTTCCAGTACCAGCCGTTCCTTTAAAAAAACGTAGCCTTGCTCGGAAAGCCACGGGCGCAGCACTTCCGCTTTGGTCATAGGCTGCAGTAAAAGCGTATAACGCGCGTCATTTGTCCAAGGGGCCGCTTCCAATATGGACAGGATCGTTTCCCCACCCATACCGGCAATCACGATCGTGTCAATCTCATCCGGCGCAACACAGGACAAACCACTGCCCAAACGGAACGACAATTTCTCCTGCAAACCGTACTGCGCAGCAGAACGGCGGGCATGCTCCAGCGGCCCTTCTCGCACGTCACAGGCGGCAATAAACGCTGCGCATCCATGCTGCAAAAGCCAAATCGGGAGATACCCGTGATCCGTACCGATGTCTGCCACGCGGCTCCCCGGAGGGATCCACTGTGCAATGGCCAGCAGCCGCTCTGACAAAATCAACTCTTTTCCACCGTCCATGCGCCTTGCCCCTTTGCTTTACACAAACAAATCAAAGCACGGGTCTTGTACAGAACCGTGCAATGATTTTTTACACTGTGTTTACTTGGCTTCCTTGTTTGCTTCCTCGTTTACCAGAGCCAGCAGCTTATCCACATCCACGCCGTGGACCATGCAGGCTTCTTCCACGGTTTCACCGCGGGAAGAGGGGCAACCCAGGCAATGCATGCCGATAGACAGGAAAATGGGAGCCGTGTGGGGAGCGATATCGAGAATATCACCAATGATCGTATCTTTTGTAATTTCAATCATGAGAAACTGCCTCCTATTCTGAAAAATTTGCTTTTATAGTATATCCTAAAAAAGGGGGCTTTTCAATACATCAATAGAAATTTCTCCTTTTTCGCTGAAAAAAGAGGAAGATACGCCCTGCATCAGGAGGTGAACTTCTATCAAAAATCCAACAAAATGGTTCGATCCGTGAAAGACGGATACAGAAAAGGGGCGTATAATAAAACATATTTATCTGAGACCTTCAAGAAGGAGATCTGATTGCCATGGGAATTGCAGTCACACCGTTGAAGCGCCCGATCCATATTGGAAAACGATTGGCGAAAAACCGCTTTGTTATCCAGCCGATGGAATGCGGCGATGCAAACCTGCGCGGCGGTTTTTCTGAGGACTCGCTGCGGCGATACGAAAAACTGCTGCACGGCGGCGCAGGCATGGTGGTGATGGAATCCGTTACATTGCAATTGGAAAGCCGTGCCCGAAAAACACAGCTTTTACTGGATGTGAACGATCCGGACAACCGTGATCAGTGGGAGCGGTTTGTTTCTCAGAAACGGATGCATGCTCCAGACACGCTTCTGGTGGTGCAGCTGAACCATAGCGGAGAATTGTCGGATGAATCTTTTTCCAGACGCGTCTGCGTCAAACCTCTGCCAGGCTTCGGCGGCACGCTGATTGACGCGGATTATATCGAACAAACCATCGCATCTTATGTCGAGGCCAGCCACTTTTTGGCACAGATCGGCGTCGATGGGGTTGATCTCAAATTCTGCCACGGCTATCTCGGCTCCCAGCTTCTGCGTCCGTTTAACGACCGCTGCTGGAAATATGGCGGTTCGTTTGAAAACCGCGCCCGGTTCGCGTACGAACTCTGCGAAAAAGTACGCCGTGCCATACCGGATGAAAAGTTTCTGATTGGCGCTAAAGTCAGCGTATATGATGAAATGCCGGGCGGACAGGGACACGCAGGACCGAACAGCCTCATTATCGATCCTGAAGAGTCGATTCGTCTGTGCAAAGGCCTGGAAGCCCGGGGTGCCAGTTTCTTTATTGAGTCCCTCGGCAACGCAGGCCTCGGATGGCAGCTGATGTGCCCCGACCACAGCTGTCCCGGTATCGTTTCCCAGCATATGACCGCCGCCAAACTTCTTCGACAAGCCCTGCGGCCGGAAACCACCGTGATCTGCGGCGGATTGTCTCTTCTGGGAAAGGGCGGTGCGCTTCCCGGCATGGCCGCCGAAAAAAGCAGTCTGTTTGCTTTGAGCAATTCTGCCATCGAGCAGGGCGATTTCGATATGATTGCCTTGGGGCGGCAGTCCTTTGCTGACCCGGCCCTCCCTGCCAAATATGCAGCGGGAAAAGAACAGGATATCCACTGGTGCACCTGCTGCAACCGTTGCGGCACACTGCTGGGCAGGCAAGCGCACGCTGGCTGCGCCGTATATGATCCGTATTACAGAACCGTATACCACGATTTGACCACAAAATAACAAAAAGAGCCGTCCGAATGAGAAAAGATCTCCATTCGGGCGGCTTTGCTTTCAGATGGTAAATAACGATATCCTGCATTCAAAAAAGGACGAGCAGATTTTCCTGCTCGTCCTTTGCGTCATATGATCTCAGAATCTGCCTTATGCGTTTTCTTCGCGCATTTTGGCAAAGCACTCGCTGCAGTACACAGGCCGATCGGACTTAGGCTCGAAAGGCACCTTGGCCTCTCCGCCGCAGGCTGCACAAACAGCCGTAAAATACTGGCGAGGACCACGGGTGGCGTTCTTACGGGCATCACGGCAGGCCTTGCAGCGCTGGGGCTCGTTCTGGAAACCGCGCTCAGCGTAAAACTCCTGCTCACCAGCGGTGAACACGAACTCCTGCCCGCACTCTTTGCATACCAATGTCTTGTCTTCGTACATGATTTTTACCCTCTCTTTGATTAGATAATATATGCGCTCAGCGTTTGCTGATTTCGCCGGGATAAATGTGCTGCGCCACTTTGCGCCGGATGCGCTGCACAGCATTGTCCACCGATTTTGGGGACTTGCGTACTTTGATTGCTATTTCCTGGTAGGACAGGCCGTCCAAATAGAACCCCAAAATCTTCGCTTCGAACTCGGACAACTGGTCTTGAACACGCTTCCACATTTCATCAAAGCTTTCCTGCAGAATCATAAGATCCTCCGGATTGGACTGAGAAACGGAAAAAGTGTCCATGGTGTAGGAATTACTATCAAAGAAGGGTGCTTCCAAAAGAACAGAGTGATTCAGGGTTGCATGTTTATCAAGCTTTTGGCTGCGCAGCACGCTGTATAAACGGCTGCGGATACAGACCTCCGCATATGTCCGGAACGACGCCTCTTTCGATGCATCATAAGTGCGAATCGCCTTGAGCAGACCCAGCATTCCTTCCTGGATCAGATCTTCACTATCGCCGCCCACTAGGAAAAAAGGACGGGAACACATGCGAACCAAGCGATTATAGCGGCTGACCAAGAGCTCTTCTGCCGAGCGATCCCCTTCGGCGACCAGCCGGCACAGAGTTCCATCTGTCATTTCCTGCATCTCTTGCATGATAAACCTCAAACTTCTATTCACTTGATTTAGTATACATGGAAATTATTTTTTCGTCAAGAAAAAGTGAGAAAATTTTTGCCTGAATTAAGAAATTTTTAGTGATTTTACCACATTCACCAATTCTTCGGCATAATAATGAGCCATTTCCTCTGTTTTTGCCTCAACCATCACACGAATCAGGGCTTCCGTGCCGGACGGCCGGAGCAGGATGCGTCCCTCCTGCCCCAATTTTTCCTCCTGTTTGCGGATGGCAGCCGCCAACACCTCCGAGGCCATAATCTCTTCTTTTGCACCGCGACGTGACGCCACAGGCACATTGACCAGCACCTGCGGATACTGGGCACAGCAGGAAACCAGTTCTGACGCTCTTTTTCCGCTTCGTTTCAGGATTTGCAGAAACTGCAGGCTGGTCAACTCTCCGTCGCCGGTAGTGGCATACTCTGTATAAATCATATGGCCAGACTGTTCGCCGCCGATACAGTATCCGCACGCAAGCATTTCCTCCAGCACATGGCGGTCGCCTACATCAGTGCAAACTAGCTGGATCTTTTCTCTCTGGCAAAATTCGTGTAGACCCAAGTTGGACATCACTGTGGCCACGATGGCATTACCGTTCAGCTTACCGGCACGGCGCATATCCATGGCGCATACGGCCATGATTTTATCACCGTCGATGATGTTTCCTTTTTCATCTACCATCAGGCACCGATCGGCGTCACCATCATAGGCCACACCGATATCGTACCCATCGTTGACCACGGTTTCCTGAAGGGATTCCAAATGCGTAGAACCACAGCGGTTGTTGATATTAATTCCGTTTGGGACGGCGTGCATGATATCGGTACGCGCTTTGAAGCGGCGGAACAGATCCGGCGCTGTGGAAGAAGCCGCGCCGTTGGCACAGTCCACACAGACGCGAAGCCCGGACAGGTCATCTTCGACCGTAGCGCACAGATGATCAATATAGTTTTCATGGGCTTCCCGCATACCGCGGATCATTCTTCCAATTTCGCTTCCGGTTTTTTCCATAATCGGAGCATCGCTCAACAGCAATGCTTCCACGCGTGCTTCCGTTTCGTCCGACAGTTTATAGCCGCGGCTGTTAAACACTTTGATGCCATTGTGCTCATATGGGTTGTGGGATGCGGAAACCATAATGCCTGCGTCTGCCTTGCGCTGTATCGTGAGGTATGCTACCGCCGGCGTTGGAATAACACCCAGCGGAATCACGTTTCCTCCTACAGAACAAATCCCGGCAATCAGCGCCGACTCCAGCATATCCGAGGAAATGCGGGTATCTTTCCCAATAGTAATCTCCGGCGCGCCCTTTTTATCTTCAGCCAGCACTACAGCGACGGCCTTCCCCACACGGTACGCCATATCGGCGGTTAGTGTTTCTCCGACGATCCCACGGATGCCGTCGGTTCCGAATAATTTACCCATAGTTCAACTTATTCCCTTTCATGTCTGATTTTGCACATTACAGCGAAATCTGCTCCATCCCGCCGTTATTGATAGCGTCCGGCAACGGCAGATGCAAATGTTCATATGCCTTGCGGGTCACACAGCGCCCCCGCGGCGTACGCGTTAAAAACCCCATCTGCATCAGATACGGTTCATACACATCCTCCAGGGTGACAGATTCCTCGCCAATGGTAGCCGCCAGCGTTTCCAGCCCTACCGGACCTCCGCCGTAGTTTTCTATGACGGCGCGCATCATACGGCGATCTACGGCATCCAGGCCGAGATAATCAATTTCCAGCGCCGTTAGAGCCAGATCTGCAATATCTTTTGTAATCACACCGTCTCCGCGCACCTGCGCAAAATCACGCACACGGCGGAGCATACGGTTTGCGATTCGCGGCGTTCCGCGGGAACGTGAAGCAATTTCCATAGCTCCCTGTGGCTCGATAGGGACTTCCAGAATCCCTGCGCTGCGGGTAACGATGCCAGAAAGTTCCTCGGGCGTATAAAGTTCCAGGCGCAACGTAACGCCAAAACGATCGCGCAGCGGCGCAGAAAGCTGCCCTGCTCTGGTCGTTGCGCCAATCAACGTAAATTTCGGCAAATCCAAACGGATGGAGTTGGCCGAAGGCCCCTTGCCAATGATAATATCAATGGCATAATCCTCCATTGCCGGATACAGAATTTCCTCCACACTGCGGTTCAGCCGATGGATCTCATCGACGAACAGGATATCATTTTCGTTGAGATTGGTTAAAAGGGCTGCCAAATCTCCGGCCTTTTCAATGGCCGGGCCGGAGGTAATGCGAATATTAACGCCCATTTCCGCAGCGATAATCCCGGCCAGCGTCGTTTTTCCGAGGCCCGGAGGGCCATGCAGCAACACATGATCCAGCGGTTCTGTTCTCCGCTTTGCTGCCTCAATAAAAATGCGCAGATTTTCTTTGGCTTTCTGCTGCCCCACATATTCTTCCAGAGAATGGGGGCGCAGAGACACTTCACTGCGCAAATCCTCACCGAGCAGCGTTTTGGTTACCAGCGGTTCTTCTGTAATATCGTGGCCATAATCGATGCTCAAAAACTCACTTCCTTTGCAGGCACATATCGTTTACTTAACCATTTTTTTCAGAGCCTGACGGACAATCTCCTCCAGCGGCAGGGTATCTACATCGACACCTTTCAGCGCGGCGCCGACTTCCTGCTGCGAATAGCCCAGCACCATCAAAGCGGACAGTGCTTCCGAGGTCTTCTGTCCACTGCAAGCGCCAACTTTGTTTATGCGGATTCCGGACAGATCTTCCTTGCTCATTTTATCTTTGAGTTCCAAGATGATACGCTGGGCAATTTTTTTCCCAATCCCCGGCGCGGCTACCAGCACTTTTTCATCGCCGGTAACAATCGCCAGCGCCAATTGATCCGGCGTGCTAGAAGATAGGATCGCCAAAGCCGCCTTGGGACCGACGCCGGACACGCCGATCAGCTGGCGGAACGCAGATAGCTCATTCTGGCTGTAAAAGCCGAACAAGTCCACTCCATCCTCTTTCACGTTGAGATGTGTGAACAGCTTCGCCCGCGCCCCCTGCTGCAGGCGTGAGAGCGTGTGGCTCGTGGTAGCGCAGGCATAGCCCACGCCACCGCAGTCGATCACCGCAAGATTCGGCCCGAGATAGGCAACTGTGCCGTCGAGATAATAAAACAATTTGTTTCCTCCTATACTGTGGGCTTAGCCAGCGGATTCTGGCGCAGCAGCGACGTGGCGCTGCGGGCGTGGCAGATCGCCAGAGCCAGGGCATCCGCCGCATCGTCCGGCCGGGGGATGCAGTTCAGCTTCAACAGCCTGCGCGTCATATCCATAACCTGCCGCTTCTCTGCTTTTCCGTAGCCCACTACGGCCTGTTTGACTTGAGAGGGTGTATATTCAAAAATCGGCACACCCAGTTTTTCCGCCGTATATAAAATAATGCCGCGGCCATGCGCCACAGCAATGCCCGTGGTGATATTGGTATTAAAAAACAACTCCTCCACCGACAGCACATCCGGACGGAACGTTTCGATCAATTCTTCCAGATCGCGGTTGATCTGCACGAGGCGCGTGGCCAGCGGAAGCCCCGCTTCTGTGGTGATTGCGCCGTATTGTACCGGCCGCAGGGCGCAGCCGCATGTCTGATCCACAAAACCGAACCCGACGGTGGCAATACCCGGATCAATACCAAGAATACGCATGAATCCCTCCTATTTGATTCATCCATCAAATCAGAATAGTACTATTGTATCATATTTCAGGGGAAACGCAATAGATTGTTGTCTGCGGTTCCAATCCGTAGTATACTGGGGCAAAGACTATACTAAGGAGTGTTTGATATGAAAAAAGCTGTTTTTGCCCAAGGTGCTCCCGCAGCGATCGGCCCGTATTCCCATGGCGTCGCTATAGGCGATCTCTTTTTTACTTCTGGGCAGATTGCGCTTGTTCCGGAAACCGGGAAATTGGTAGACGGCGGTATCCAAGAGCAGACAGAGCAGGTTCTCCGGAATCTGGAAATGGTTTTGTCTGCCAATGGCATGACGTTTGCGAACGTGGTAAAAACCACTGTTTTTATCACAGATTTGGCGGACTTCGCCGAAATCAACCGCATCTATGCCACGCGCTTCCCCAACGATCCGCCCGCCCGTTCTTGCGTACAGGTGGCAGCCCTTCCTGCCGGCTCCCGTCTGGAAATCGAGCTGATCGCTGCAAAAGCATAAACCGGACAACACGAAAAAATCCCGCCGAACCCTATGCGCTTCGGCGGGATTTTTATAATGGTATTGCCTGCTCAAATGGCGCGCGGATGCGCTTTATTGTAAACGTCCTTCAGCTTCCGATTGATCAAATGGGTATAAATCTGTGTGGATGAAATATCTGTGTGCCCCAACATTTCCTGAATCGCCCGCAGATCTGCTCCGTTCTCGAGCAGATGGGCTGCAAAGGAGTGCCGTAGTGTATGCGGCGTAATATCTTTTTCAATGTGGGCTTTCTCCTGGTAATACTTAATAATTTTCCAGAAACCCTGCCGGCTCATGCGTTCGCCGTTCATATTGACAAACAACGCTTCTTCCTCCGGCGATGCGATCATATTGGGTCGAATCGCTTCCACATATTCCCGCAACGCGTTCACTGCTGCAGGATAAAGCGGGATCATGCGTTCTTTCTTTTTGCCTGCACAGCGGATAAATCCGGCACTCAAGTTCAAATCAGAACTATTGAGGGCAATCAGTTCGCTGACCCGAATGCCGGTAGCATAAAGCAGTTCCAGCATGGCATGATCCCGGTAACCTTTCATATCAGTGCACTGGGGCTGCTCCAAAAACAACTCTACTTCCTGACTGGTCAAAATCTGCGGAAGATGACGTTCCGCCTTCGCAGCTGACACATTCTGCACAGGTGTTTTTGCCACCACGCCTTTCTCTGTGAGGTAATGATAAAAGGACTTCAGCGCGGCCAGTGAACGGGTTACGGTGGAGGCCGATTTTCCGCGCGCCGTCATCCAGTTGACATAGGCCTGGATCTGTCCCTGCTGAACCTGAGACAAATCTCCTGCCTCCGTCATGCTCAAATACTGCGCAAACTGCCGAATATCACGCAAATAAGAACTCAGCGTATTGGCAGACGCATGGCGCTCTTCGTTTAAATAGGTACGATACCCCTCCACATAATCGGCCACAGACAAAGCCTCCCTCGATTGCTTTCTTTTCTCTCTTAACAAACGGCACTCAGTACTCCGGCCAAAACCAGATGCTCAAAAGCCGCCCCTGCAAACAGGATCAGACTGCAAAAAATAAACCGCCAAACGGCGTCGCTTCTGGCCCTTTCATCGACTGGACGCGCTTTACTCCCAGACCCAGGGCCAACAGCCAGCGCCATACCGCTGCTGGCAAGCCAAAAATAACACGGCAGCACCACAATACACCGAAGGCCAAACAGCAACAGTGCCAATACCAGGCCATGCTCCCCTGCAGTATATAAAAAGGCAGAAACCGCAAAGGAAAACATGAACCCCTGATAAAAAGTAACGATCGGTATGAAAAAGATACCGATCGTCAAAAAACTTAGCCCAAACACCAAGATCGGATATTTAAAATAAGAAAACAGGGCTGCGCCAAACGACGCCGGCTCCAGTTGGCCGGAACGCACTAACATCAGAAAGGAAGACAGAAACTCCTGCAACTCTGCGCTGCGGTATACCTCTTCCATCCCTGCAACACGATTGCCCAGCAATGCACCAAAGAAAAAACAACTGGCCAAAAAAAGCGTGAGCAAAAAAGAGCGGTCCGCCAAAATAACTCGTCCATGAAAAGTACCGCGTTTCACTGGTGACTTCACCTCACATATCCAGACTATGTGCAGACGAATCGATTTAGAAGCAATCTGCACTTGGATTTTACGCGAGGCTGCATAAAAGATATTGATATTATATCTTATAATAGTGCAAGCAAACGCATTGCGCAAGAGGGGAATATTGCGAAAGCACAATTTTGTAAATTATGCCCAAATATTATGTAAATTAGTTTATGTAAACCACAGAAGCACCTTTTTATGCCGAATATCTTCTTTTTCACAAAACCACAAGATATAGCGCGTAACCCCTAAAATAACCCCAAATAAAGCGCGCCCAGCGTTGTCTGACCACGCCGGGTGCGCTTTACATTTTGTATAATTTCTCTTTCGTTCCGCTCAGTCAGCTTCAGCTGCAGCAGCTGCTTTTAGTGCAATTGCACACTCAAGTCTTTTCCGCTCCATTTCACAAGCAATATGATTAGGTGTTTTGATATCTCCATTCACCGTCAAATTGGACGCGCTGCATCCGCCGGTGCAGTAAAACTTCGCCCAGCAATCCCCGCACTCTTTTCGAGTGTAGATGTTCAACCCGGCAAACTGATCTGAAACTTCCATATTGAATCCTGCTTTATGGACGTTGCCCAGCTTGTATTCTTCCCTTCCCACAAACTGGTGGCAGGGATAAATATCCCCCTCCGGCGTGATGGCTACATATTCACAGCCCGCACCGCAGCCGCGAATGCGTTTGATGACACAGGGGCCTTGCGTCAAATCCACATTAAAATGGAAAAAGTTAAAATCATGACGCTCTTTCATAATTTGGGCCAATTTTTCATATTCAGCACAGATTGCCGGAAGATCTTCCTCCCGCAGCGCATAGTCGCAGTTTTCTTCCGCCGAGACCGGCTCAACCGAGATCTGCTGAAACCCCTCATCCGCAATTGCCAGGACATCTTCTGCGAAATCCAGATTTTCATGTGTGAACGTGCCGCGCAGATAAAAATCTTTATCGCCGCGTCCTGCCACCAGCTTTTTGAACTTGGGCACGATCACATCATAGCTCCCTTTCCCATTGGGCGAAACACGGAAACGGTCATTCACTTCTCTGCGCCCGTCCAGCGAGAGCACACAGTTGTCCATTTCACGGTTAATGTACTCGATCGTTTCATCGTCCAGGAGCACGCCATTGGTCGTGATGGTAAAGCGGAAGCATTTACCGCATTCCGCCTCCCGGGAACGGGCATATGCTACCGTTTCCCTGACCACATCCATCGCCATCAGCGGTTCGCCGCCGAAAAAGTCTACATCGATATTGCGTCTTGCTCCGGAACGGGCGATCACAAAATCAATGGCAGCTTTTGCCGTCTCCACATCCATCAGCAGGCGGCCGGTTCCGAAGTCGCCGGTGGCAGCAAAACAATATTTGCAGCGCAAATTGCAGTCATGGGAAACGTGCAGGCACAGCGCTTTGACCGGCGCATTTTTAATCATGGCCATCGCCGGGTCGACATAGTCCGCTGGCGCAAACAGCTCCCCTTTGGCAACCAGTTCCTGCAGCTCTCCATAACTTTCGGAAATACTCTCCGGGCTGTATTGTCCGAGCGCTGCAATAATCTTATCCAGAGGCGTTGCAGCTTCCTCCATTTGCCGGAGCACATGATAGGTGATTTCATCAAGAATATGTACGGCGCCGCTATTGACGTCCACAGCAATGTGCTGTCCCAGCAGCGAAAAGGTATGTACCATGTCCATTTCTCCTTTTGTTCGGTATGTCGGTATCGCAATGCAGTAGAAAGGACGGACTTTTCGGCTGCCCGAACCAGGCAGTCCAACAGTCCGTCCTTGCGGTGTCAAAAATAATGAGCTTTACTGCTTATTTTCACACTTCTGGTTGGCAACGGTGCAGGAGGTCTTGCAAGCAGACTGGCAGGAGGTCTGGCATTCGCCGCAGCCACCCTTTGCCGCGCTGTTTTTCAGAGTAGCACCGTTCAAAGTCTTAATATGCTTCATCAAATTTCCCTCCTTGCTTCGATAAGTATAAGTATTTTATCATAAGATCATTTTCTTTTCAATCGTATCGCCGCATTTTTCTGAAATTTCTTCTTTTTCTTTTTCCCAAACAGCACAGAAGCAGCAAACACTGCGCCCAGCGCCGCCACAAACGCAACTGCCAGCGCCAGCCAGTCCGTCATACTTTCCCAAGCCAGCATCCCCAACAGCACCAATACCGCCAAGAATATCCCCTGCACAAGAACTCCTGTCAAAAAAACGGGCCGTTTCTGCCGCAGCGCGCAGAAAACCGTACTGCCGAAGGCAGCCGCAGCAACGGACGCCCAGAGCAGAATGCGCGCATATTCCATTGGGATCACGCCGCGGTAGATCAAGGCTGCAGAAGCCAGTACTCCCGCAGCAAACAGTAGAGCCATAACAATAAGCCCTTTTGCCGCAGCACACAGCAATTCCGCAGGATCCGAACTCTTCTTCTTTTCCATGAAAAATCCCCCTTCCGTCTGCATGAAAAGCATATGCGGAAGGGGGCAGAAATTATTCCTT
The DNA here is from genome assembly GCA_020555865.1 of bacterium 210917-DFI.7.65. GTDB lineage: Bacteria > Bacillota > Clostridia > Oscillospirales > Oscillospiraceae > Pseudoscillospira. The sequence continues at coordinate 106,271 of JAJCJJ010000004.1, forward strand.
ATTCGCCTCTTCGGAAGCGGTATCCTCCAGACTGAAAGACTCTGCGCGCTCCTCAGGGGTCTGCTTTTTGCGATTCTTTTTATTGTTGTTCGTATCTTCGATGCTCTTCTGTACACCCACAGTGGAAACCGCCCACTTGGCAAATTCCATGCGCACGCGATCCTCACTGGTTTCAATGATGATGGTATTGTCTTCAATCTTCACAACACGACCTACCACGCCGCCGATGGTGGTGATCTGATCGCCCTTGCGCAAGTTGCTGCGCATTTCCTCCTGCTGCTTCTTGCGCTTACTCTCCGGGCGGATCATAAACAAGTAGAACACAGCGATCAGAATGATGATCATAATCAGGGTATAAGTCATATCTCCATTCATTTTTAAAACTCCTTTGTGGTCACATTCATTATTCTCTGCATAACGCATTGGTATATAGTATACAGAATAATTTTACAGATTTCAAGTCTTTTTCCAGTTTTCCCGTCAGATACGCTTATCAAGCATGCCGCTGTACTCCGCCCGGAACTGTGCGAAAACTCCTGCGTCCAGCGCATCGCGGATGCGCTGCATCAGCTTGTTATAAAAATACAGATTGTGAATGACGCACAGCCGCAGCGCCAACACTTCCTCCGCTTTCATTAAGTGGCGCAGATACGCTCTGGAAAAAACACGGCACACCGGGCAGTCACATTCTGGATCGATAGGGCTTTCGTCCAACCTGTATTTTTCATTTTTCAGATTGATAGCGCCTTTCCAAGTGTATAGTTTTCCGTGCCGCGCATTGCGGGCAGGCATCACGCAGTCAAAAAAGTCCACACCACGTGCCACACCTTCTATGATATTCGATGGCGTGCCGACCCCCATCAGATACCGCGGTTTTTCCCAAGGCGCATAAGGTTCCACCGCATCCAGGATCTCATACATGACCTCCGTTGGCTCCCCCACCGCCAAGCCGCCAATGGCATAGCCGTCGCAGTCCAGACGCGCAATTTGCTGCATATGATGGATGCGCAGATCTTTATAGGTACAACCTTGATTGATACCAAAAAGCTGCTGATGCGGATTCACAGTATCCGGCAAGGCATTCAACCGCTGGTGCTCCTGAATACAGCGCTCCAGCCAGCGTGTGGTGCGTTCCACCGAAGCTTTAGCATACTCATAGCGCGCTGGATTCTCCACACATTCGTCAAATGCCATGGCAATATCCGAACCAAGATTGCTCTGAATGCGCATGCTCTCCTCCGGCCCCATAAAAATCCTGCGGCCGTCTACATGCGAGGCAAATGTCACGCCTTCCTCCCGGATTTGCCGCAGCTTGGCCAGGGAAAATACCTGGAAACCGCCGCTGTCCGTCAAAATTGGGCCATCCCACCGCATAAATTTATGAAGTCCGCCCAGCGCGCGCACAGTATCGTCGCCAGGCCGCACATGCAAATGGTAAGTATTAGATAATTCGATCTGACAGCCAATTTCTTTCAAATCCAGTGCAGAAACACCGCCTTTGATGGCAGCCTGCGTACCGACGTTCATGAACACCGGGGTCTGCACCGTTCCATGGGCGCACTGAAATACGCCGCGCCGAGCTTTTCCCTCCGTCTTGATTACTTCAAACACAAACAACTCTCCCGTATTTCGAATAAAAGGAAACGGGGATGTTTCATCCAATAAACATCGCGTCCCCAAAGCTGAAAAAACGATATTGAAGCGCCACGGCCTCCCGATAAGCATCCAGTACATGTTCCCTGCCGGCCAGTGCAGAAACCAACATGATCAATGTCGATTCCGGCAGGTGAAAATTGGTAATCAGGCAATCCAGCACTTTAAACCGGTAACCAGGATAAATATAAATATTTGTCCAGCCTGCAGAGGCTTTCAGCGTGCCGTCTTCCTCCGCCCAGCTCTCAACAGTGCGGCAGGATGTGGTGCCAACGCAGACCACCCGCCCTCCCCGCTTGCGGGTCTCATTGATCACATCTGCCGTTTCCTGTGAGATCATGCAAAATTCGCTATGCATTTCATGCTCTGTAATGTCATCTTCCTTTACAGGCCGAAATGTCCCAAGGCCCACATGAAGCGTAACATAACAGAGCCTCACACCCATCGATTCGATTTGATCAAGCAGTTCTTTGGTAAAATGAAGCCCCGCAGTGGGTGCAGCCGCGGAACCGATCTCTTTGGAATACACGGTCTGATATCGTTCCGGGTCCTGCAGTTCCGCTTTGATATAAGGCGGAAGCGGCATTTTGCCCAAGCGCTCCAGCACTTCCAGGAAAATCCCTTCATAGTCAAAGCGCACCAGCCGGTTGCCGCCGGGCAGCTCTTCCACAACCTCTGCCCGCAGCGTTCCATCGCCAAAGATAAGTTTAGCGCCGGTTTTCATTTTTTTGCCTGGCCGCACAAGGCACTCCCAAGTCTTTTCGCCCCGATCCACCAACAGCAGCACTTCGCAGGCGCCGCCACCCGGCTCCCGGCGACCCAACAGGCGTGCCGGCAAAACCCTGGAATCGTTCATTACCAGACAATCGCCCGGACGAAGCAACTGTGGAAGCTCATAAAAATGCATGTGCTTCCGGGCACCGGTCTCTTTATCCAATACCAGAAGCCGCGATCCATCCCGCCGGTCCAGCGGCGTTTGCGCAATCAGTTCCTCCGGCAAATCATAATAAAAATCATGGGTTTTCATTCTGTGTATTTCTTCCTGTTCTGTTTATTCAATGGTAATCCCTGTATAGTAGAACGTCAGGATATCACGATACGTCAATCCCTGCTTCGCCATAGCATAAGCGCCATACTGGCTCATGCCCACATTATGGCCGTTTCCAGTGCCTTTGATAACAAACGTACTGCCCGATACCGTCATGTCGCTGTTCCCGTTTTCTCCACCCCCCAACGCGGATATTCCATCCGCAGTGCGCACATACACTGGATCCCCGCTGCATTTGGATACCGTTCCACTGCCGGAGATCGTATATAGGCTTTCAAGGGAAGAAACTGCGCTCCCTTCGCCGTTGATGTAATAGGTTCCGCCGCCGGAAGTGCCAGGCTCTGCTGAAACCGCACTTCCAGAGCCGGAATGGATTGTAAAGCGCATGCTTGGCACAGAAAACAGCAGCCTGCAACTCTCTTTCTGCACCGTGACGCACTTGCCGGATGTATCTGTAAACTTGATCGAATAGATATTGCCCATTCTCGTATAGCTGGCTTGTACGGACGCCACCGTGCCGATGCTGTGGCCTTTGCTCTGCAACAGCTTGGTCAACTCGGCTGCGCTGTACGACTTTTCGTAGCTGTAGCCGGGAATGCTGATAGTACTTTCATAAGGATCTTTTTTCCCGCGCAGATACGGCAATGCTGTCGTCCAGACATTTTCCGAATCCTCAGAAGCGCCGCCGTTGGAAGAATAATAATCCGCCTCGATGATCTTGCCATCATAGTACATCGCCAGACCAGCCGTCGCATCCACAGCCGCATCCGAAGCATTTTGGCAGGCCGATGCGCCGCGGTATACCTGGCAGTTGGTTGTGGAACAAACGTCAAAATTACGGCTCTTGTGCTTAGTTTGATTCAGCGCGTATGTACGGGCACAGATGGACTGGGCCTTCAATGCCTCCGCTGGCCAGGACGGACTCATTTCAAAGGTAATCACACATTTGGTGTAATCTTCCAGATCCACCACATTGATTACGTTGATCTTTCCGCCGGACAAGACCGAAGATCGGTCATATTCAAATCCCCCGTAATATCGGTATCCCTTGAACCAGGTCTGCGGTTTTGCGTTGCCCACGGGCCGCGGCTCTACCGCCAGATAAGTGTTGCCGCTGTCGTCATATTCAAACAAAATCTGATTGGTGCCGGTTTTTGTCACCGTTACGGTATAACTTGTCCCACTGGTAACCGAAGCGTCCGCACCAGTCCTGGAAAGTCCATCTTCCGCTTCTGACTGCGAAGTATAGTTCCCCATACGGACAACAAACCGGCCATTGTCATAGGCCGGGAACGCCGTACCATACGTCCCCAGCAGCCCGGCCGCTGCCGCAGAGGCCAGATCGTAAGAGGCATAGGTTTTATTCAGCTGCAGATGGTAGCATCCGACACCGTCGCTGCTGGCGCCGGCAGAATAATTCCCATCACTGTTGATGGTCAGATTGATATCCTGAGACATGGAAATCTGTGTCTCGGACGTAGTGCCCAATGGAACAAAATCTCGTGCGTCATCATAATATCCGAAATAGTAGCCTTTTCCAGTGTTTTCATAATTTTCCAGATTTGCCGACAACAAAGCCCCGTTGCTTCCGGAACCGCTGTAATACAGGCCGACCCGCAGGGTATCCCGCTGTTCTGCCCAGACAATTTGCGTAAAAATAGGCAGGCACAGAAAAAAAAGAAAGAGTGAAAAGATCGTTTTCTTCATATTGTCCTCCATATGTGGACTAAAAATTGACAGTATTCCTGAAATATGCTACCATGAGGAAAATTTGCGGAATTTTCCCGCAGGAGCCGCATAACTTTTTTTATTATATTAGAATCAGGGACGTTTTTCAACCCAATTTCTACTCTTTTCTTGCAGCAGGACGGTTCTCTGACGACTTTTATGGGAGGAATACAACATGGAAAAATATCGCGTAGGAATTATCGGCGGCACCGGCATGGTAGGCCAGCGCTTCGTTACGCTTCTGGACCAGCACCCCTGGTTCGAACTGACCGCCGTAGCCGCCAGTTCCGGAAGCGCCGGAAAAACGTACGAAGAGGCCGTAGCCGGCCGCTGGGCCATGGAAACAGAAATTCCCGAACAGGCCAAGGCCCTCGTGGTGCTGGACGCTGTAAAAGACGCAGAAACACTGGCCGATCAGGTGGATTTTGTTTTCTGCGCCGTGAACATGGAAAAAGATGAGATCCGTGCCCTGGAGGAACGGTACGCCAAACTGGAAGTCCCCGTGGTGTCCAATAACAGCGCCCACCGCTGGACCGAGGATGTGCCGATGGTGGTACCGGAAATCAACGCAAACCACATCAGCGTTATCGCCGCGCAGAGACAACGGCTGGGAACGAAAAAAGGCTTTATCGCAGTGAAGTCCAACTGCTCGATTCAAAGCTATGTTCCCGCTCTGGCTCCCCTGCTGAAGTACGGCGTGGAGAAGGTGCTGGTATGCACCTATCAGGCCATTTCCGGCGCCGGAAAAACATTTGAGCGCTGGCCCGAAATGGTGGATAACTGTATCCCCTATATCGGCGGCGAAGAGGAAAAGAGCGAGCAAGAACCGCTGAAAGTGTTCGGCCGTGTGGCTGACGGAAAAATTGTGCCCGCAGAGGATCTTTCCATCACCGCGCAATGCTTCCGCGTTGCTTGTCAGGATGGTCATATGGCCGCTGTATTCCTGAAGTTTAAGGAGGGCTGTACGCCTTCCGTGGAGCAGATTAAAGCAGACTGGGCCGCCTATGCTGGCCGCGCGCAGGAATTGGCGCTCCCCTCGGCACCCAAACAGTTCCTGCACTATTTTGAAGAGCCGAACCGCCCCCAAACCCGCTTGGATCGTAATCTGGAGGGCGGCATGGCCATTTCTCTGGGTCGTCTGCGCCCTGATACGCAGTATGACTACAAATTCGTCGGACTCAGCCACAACACTTTGCGCGGTGCGGCCGGCGGCGGCGTACTTCTGGCGGAACTGCTGTGCGCAGAAGGATATATCACAAAAAACTAACACGCAAAACAAAAACGGAAGCCCCCACCAGAAACAGCTCCCCTTCTTTTTTCTGCATCTATAAAAACGGCCAAAGCCATAAAAATATGGCTTTGGCCGTTTCGTTTGTTACCAGCTTGCATCCTCAATCTCGTGCTTTTTATCGCGGCACATCAGTTCCATCAAGACATCCTTTGCGTGACGGCCGTTGTACAAAACCTGATAGGCACCTTCTGAAATCGGCATTTCAATGCCGTATTTCCCCGCCAGAGTGCGTACCGTGTCGGTGGCATAGTACCCCTCCACCACAGCGCCCACTTCCTTGAGCGCCTCTTCCACACTTTTGCCCTGACCGATGAGAATACCCGCCCTATGGTTACGTGAATGCATAGACGTGCAAGTGACGATCAAATCGCCCACGCCGGCCAAGCCCGCAAAGGTTTCCTTTTTGCCGCCCATGGCCACGCCCAAGCGCGCCGTTTCCGTCAGCCCCCGCGTCATTAGCAATGCGCGGGTATTGTCGCCATACCCCAAACCGTCACACACACCGTAACACAAAGCAATCACATTTTTCAGCGCCGCCGCCAGTTCCACCCCCACAATATCCGGGCTGGAATAAATACGAAAGCGTTCATTCATGAAAGCATCCTGCACCATTTCTGCCGCTTCTCGATCCAGCGATGCGGCCACACAGCCCGTCGGCACATGCCGCCCTACCTCCTCGGCATGGGAAGGACCAGACAGCGCAACAATGCGGCAGCGTCCCTTTGTTTCTTCGTCTATGATCTGGCTCAACCGCAAAGACGTCCCTTTTTCAATACCTTTGGATACCGAAACAACCAGCGTACCGTCCCCCAGATAAGGCGCGGCTTTTTGAGCCGTTTCACGCACAGCAAAAGAAGGTGTTGCAAACACCACCAGCTCTTTCTCCGCCACACAGGCAATCTCTGTGCAGATTTTCAGCGCCGCAGGCAGGGCAACACCCTTGAGCAGCGGGTTTTCCCGCTGCGTACGCAAAATCTCCGCTTCCTTTTCAGAAAAAGACCAGAGCGTAACTTCATGCCCGTTTTCCAGAAGCACCAAGGCCAGCGCAGTGCCCCAGCCGCCACTGCCAACAACCGCAACCTTCATTTTGCCGCATCCTCTTTTCTATGTAAACTGAATTTATTCTCTGTTCCATGAAGAAGCCGTTTTATGTTGGAGCGATGTGCGAAAATCAAAAGTCCCGCAGGGACCGCTCCCAGCACTTCAAAGCATACATTATGGTAAAACAGCCACAGACATACGACAAAGGTCAGCGCCGCACAGATGGATCCCAGAGACACATACTGGGTCAGCGCCACGACCAGCAGAAACACCGCCAATGCAAGCAGGGCGACGCGCCAATCGATAACCATCAGCGCCGATACGCCTGACAGCACGCCCTTTCCCCCATGGAAATGAAACGTAACCGGATACATGTGCCCCAATAAAACAAAACTGGTGGCAGCCAGCTTACCCACCATAGGCAAGCCAAAAAAATATCCAAACACGAACCCGCCCAGCAACACGGCAATCACCGCTTTTAAAATATCGCTGAGCAACACGCCAACAACGCCCTTCGTGCCGAAAGTACGGTAAAAATTGGTCAGCCCGGCATTTCCGCTGCCGTGGTTTCGAATATCATCCCCGAAAATATACTTGGATACCAAAATGGAGCCATTGACACATCCCAGCGCATAAGCTGCCGCCATCGCCGCCAGCCCCGGCAGGCAAAGAACCAGCATCGTTTCCATCAGCCCTCATCACCCTTCTCGCGAATGGAAATGATAATCGGCGTGCCTTCCAAGCCAAAAACGCTGCGCAGCTGGTTTTCAAGATAACGCTTATAGGAATAATGAAACAGCCTTGCATCGTTGCAGAAACATACAAAATGAGGCGGTTTGACGCCCACCTGCGTCATATAATAGATCTTCAGCCGGCGCCCCTTGTCCGTGGGCGGCTGCACGCGGGTCTGCGCATCGGAGAGGACATTGTTCAACATCCCCGTGGTGATGCGTACCGCGGACTGCTCATTAACATAATTGATCAGCTCAAACAGGCGGTGGACCCGCTGCCCGGTCAGGGCGGAAATGAACAGAATCGGCGCATAAGTCATGTAGGCCAGATCCGTGCGCACCTGTTCGCGGTAGGTATCCATGGTTTTGCCATCCTTCTCCACGGCATCCCACTTATTGACCACGATAATGCAGGCCTTTCCGGCGTTGTGGGCAAGCCCTGCTACCTTGGTGTCCTGTTCGGTTACGCCCTCCTGCGCGTCAATCATAATCAGACATACATCACTGCGCTCGATGGCCATGGTGGCGCGGAGCACGCTGTATTTCTCCACATTTTCCTCTACCTTGGACTTTCTTCGCATCCCGGCAGTGTCGATAAAAATATATTTTCCCTGCTGGTTTTCAAACTTTGAATCGATGGCATCACGGGTCGTTCCGGCCACATCGCTGACAATGACGCGCTGTTCACCCAAAATACGGTTTACGAGAGAAGATTTACCCACATTGGGCTTTCCAATCAGGGCAACTTTGATGTAATCTTCGTCTTCCTCGGCAAAATCCTCCTCCGGGAAATACCGCACGCAGGCATCCAGAAGATCGCCGGTGCCGTGACCATGGACGGCAGAAACCGGAATCGGATCTCCCAGACCAAGGTTGTAAAACTCATAAATATCCGGATTCAGCGCGCCCGTGGAGTCCATTTTATTAACTCCCAGCACAATAGGCTTCCCACTGCGCAGCAACATATTGGCCACTTCCTGGTCCGAAGCGGTCAAACCGGTTTTAATATCACACAGAAAAATAATGACCGTTGCGTTATCGATTGCGATCTGCGCCTGTTCGCGCATAAAATTCAGAATCTGGCTGTCGGTGTTCGGCTCAATGCCGCCCGTGTCCACCAGCGTAAAACGCCGGCCATTCCAATCCGTTTCACCGTAGATGCGGTCCCGGGTAACTCCCGGCGTGTCCTCTACAATCGAAAGCCGCTGACCGATCAGTTTATTGAACAGCAGGGACTTGCCCACATTGGGACGCCCTACGATGGCAACGATGGGTTTTGCCATTGGGATACACTCCCCTCTCCATAAGTCTCAAATTCTTGTTTTCGTTTTCAGTATTCCAATTCAAAAATTGCGTCCACCAGAGAAAAACCATCCGTTTCCGCAATACGTACCGGCACACCCAGCGCTCGTTCCACGTCGCTCACACGATAATCATCCAGAAAGATGTCGCCACCGTGGCGGAGCATATTGGCCGGCAGCAGCAGCCGCTCTCCCAGCGGCTGCCCTTTGAGCTGCGTCATCAGATCTGTGGCTGTAACCAAACCCGCCACATCTATAGTTTCCCCAAAATAATGGTTAACAACAGCATAAACTGTACCCTGCACAGCCGGACAGCGCTCTTTTGCTTTGTCCACCAGTTCCCGGATAAAAGGAGCCGCCAGACAGCCGGTGCCAATCGCAAAAGGCCGGCAGGGTGTGTCCGGTTCCAACTGCCGCAGCGCGCTCATAAATTCCATTTCCATGCTGCGCAGCATACCGACGCCGTTTTCCAGTTGAACATAACCTTCATAATATTCTTCTTCCGGCAGCGGGCGCTTTGCTTTGATAAAAATCTCATCCGAGCAGAAAAACAGCCGGGTGCCGAAGCGCGCAAAGCATTCTTCACTGAACGGGAGCACACGATCCAGAATATCGTTCGCCGTTCGCTCGTCTACCACCGGCATTTTATAAAGCCCCTTGCGGTACTTTGTTACGCCCACAGGCACAATGGCACAACTGGCCACGCCCATCTCCGCCAGATCGTGCATCGTACGAGAAAGCTGCTCACCGTCGTTGAGCCCTGGGCAGACCACAATCTGGCAGTTCATTACAATGCCGTTTTGCGCAAAGGCTTGCATATATTCCAGTCCTCGGGCTGCGGCCTTGTTGCCTAGGAGGATGCTCCGCAATTTTGGATCCGTGGCATGTACGGAAATATTGATTGGACTGATCCGCAGATCAATAATCCGCTGCGCTTCCCGTTCGCTGAGATTTGTCAGGGTAGTATAATTGCCCATCAAAAAAGACAAACGGGCATCGTCATCCTTAAAATACAGGCTATCACGCATATTGGGCGGCATCTGATCCACAAAACAGAACAGGCAGTGGTTGGAGCAGCAACGCTCCTCATCCATGAGATACGTTTCAAAGTTGAGGCCAATATCCTCGCCTTCCTCCTTGCGGATATGCACTGTACGTTCAGCACCGTCCGGCCCGCGCAGCACCAAGGTCAGCGCAGGATCATAGGCATAAAAACGATAGTCCAGCACATCCTTGATCGTTTTCCCGTTGATGCTCAGCAAGGTTTCACCCACATGGATTCGGGCGCGCGCAGCGGGCGAACCGGGATCAATGGATGCAATTTTTCCAGACAAAGCCTTTGCTCCTCCTCCTGCTGCAACAATGCGGAAAATGCCAATTATGGCCAGCCGCACTCTGCTCTACCGTTATTATAAGCAAATTTCCGCACAATCGCAATGAAAAGTAAATAAAAAGCAAGAGGGGAAGATATTTTCTTCCCCTCTCCATTTCACCAAGCAACCTTACTTTTCGGCCTCAACCGCAACAGCCTTGACCTGACGGCCATTGTAGTAGCCGCATTCCGGGCACATTCTGTGGGGCATATGCAGCGCGCCGCACTTCGAGCACTTCACCAGCGCCGGAGCGGACAGCTTCCAAACGGAGCTGCGTCTTTTATCGCGTCTTGCTTTGGATACTTTTCCCTTAGGTACTGCCATTTTCGTGACACCTCCTTGGTAAGTAACTGCTTAAAGCAGTGTATTTTTCAAAATTCAGTCTTTGTCCTCATCCCGCTGCAGCAGCTTAGCCAGCACAGCCAAGCGCGGATCGGTTTCCTTTTTGCATCCGCACGGACCCATATTTAGATCCGCACCGCAAATCGGGCAAAGACCCTTGCAGTCTTCTGAACAAAGCAGTTTTGTGTCCATTCCGAGAATGAATGCCGTACGGGCCGCATCCTCTGCATCCACTTCACCGTTTTCAATCAACAGGATCTCGTCGTCTCCTTTGTCTGCATTTTCCAGCTCCTGTGCCAGCAAATGCTCAAACGGGACGCTTTTTTTACAGACCAGCGGTTTGCCGCAACGGTCGCAAAACGCATGAAGCATTGTTTCGGCGGTGCCCTGCATTACCAGAACGCCTGCCATATTGCGAACGGTCCCTGTTACCACAACAGGCTCCGCAACTGGGCAATACCCGCCGAATTCCACACAAGACAGATCCATCGAGAACTGGAAACTGATCTTTTTCCCGGGGGTATTGATAATTTCACGAACGGATAACAGCATAATACACCTCGCAATGGTACGGGTAGTATTATAATGGGAAGAAGCAAAATTGTCAAATAGTTTTTTGCAGTTTTTTCAGAAAATCCTTCTTTTGCGCCAAGCTCTGCTTCCTTTCCCTGATTTCTTTGCTATTTCAGCGGATCTGTGATATGATAAATTAAATTTTGACTGAACAGACCAAAGTAAAAGGAGCGTGGCAGGATTGAAAGAACTGCAGATTGGGAAAAATGATGCCGGGCAGAGGTTGGACCGGTTTCTGTCCAAAGCCGTTCCGCTGCTGCCCCCCTCCCTGCTGCAAAAATACATTCGTCTGAAGCGGGTTAAGGTTAACGGGAAAGGGAGTAAGCGCGACACGCGGCTGTGTGAAGGCGATCTGCTGCAGCTTTACGTCAACGACGAATTCTTTGAAAAACCCAACAGTGAAAACGCTTTCCTGACCATTGCTGCCCCGCTTTTGGACGTGGTCTATGAAGATGAACATATTTTGCTGGTCAACAAGCGCCCCGGCCAAGTGGTGCACGCAGATGAAAGCGGCAGCGCTAATACGCTGATTGACCATATCAAAGCATACCTTTATCAAAAAAGAGAATGGAATCCCCGTTGGGAAAACGCCTTTGCCCCTGCCCTGTGCAACCGCATTGACCGCAACACCGGCGGCATGGTTATCGCCGCCAAAAGCGCCGAGGCCCTGCGCGTAATGAACGATAAAATCCGCAGTCGGGAAATTCTCAAGTATTACCTGTGTATCACCCTAGGCCGCCCTACGCCGGCAGAGGGGACACTGAGCGGGTATTTGTTTAAGGATGAATCTAAAAAGCAGGTTTTTGTGCGCCGCGTCCCCTCTCCGGGCGCCAAAACGGCCATAACCCATTATAAAACACTGTTGAGCCGCGGCGCGCTGAGTTTGGTGGAATGCGAACTGATGACAGGCCGCACACACCAGATCCGAGCGCAATTTGCCGCCGCTGGCCACCCGTTGCTGGGAGATGGAAAATACGGCCGCGGCGAAATCAACCGCCGCTATGGTGAAGAAAAGCAGGCTCTTTACTCCTATAAGTTGACGTTCGCATTTCGAACAGATGCCGGTGCGTTGAACTATTTGAACGGAAAAACAGTGGAAATTAAAAATATCCCGTTCTGTGCGAAATATTTTCCGGATTATCATTGACTTTTAGTCCTGTATCTTTTATTATGTGTTTCGATTCATTTCAGCTGCCTTCGACACATATTTATAATAGGTATTCTTTCTGTGTTGTCTTGGCAAGTTTTCAATAAGGGGGAACTGTTACGGATACGAATTTATGCCTTTATCATGCGCAACATTTTCAGTGACTATTACTATGAAACGGGGGAGGATAAATGTCCAAAGAGTTGATTCGCCTTGTAGATTGCTGCATGGCGTTTGACGACGAGCTTGTTCTCGATCACTTGAATCTTACAATTGATAATAGCGAATTTCTGACGCTGCTTGGTTCCAGCGGATGCGGCAAAACCACCACATTGCGTATTATCGGCGGTTTTCTCACACCCACATCCGGTACAGTATACTTTGACGGTGCCGAAATTACGCATGTACCGCCCCATAAGCGACAGATCAATACGGTATTTCAAAAATACGCCCTCTTCCCGCATCTGGACGTATATGAAAATATCGCCTTTGGTCTCCGTATTTCCAAAACGCCGAAGGCCGAAATCGACCGGCGTGTGACGGAAATGCTGGATATTGTCAGCTTACGGGGCTTTGAACATCGCAAAGCCGACGCCCTGTCCGGCGGCCAGCAGCAGCGTGTGGCCATCGCCCGCGCGCTGGTCAATCAACCGAAAGTACTGCTGCTCGACGAACCGCTGGGCGCATTGGATCTGCGGCTGCGCAAGGATATGCAGAATGAACTCAAACGCATCCAGCAGCAAACGGGAATCACGTTTATCTATGTGACACACGATCAGGAAGAGGCCCTTGCCATGTCTGATACTATCGTCGTGATGAACAAGGGCCACATTCAGCAGATTGGAACCCCGGAAGATATATATAATGAACCACAAAATGCTTTTGTAGCCGACTTTATCGGCGAATCCAACATTCTCGACGGCTGTATGCACCAAGATTTCTTGGTAGAATTCCTCGGTACAAAGGTTCCTTGTGTGGACAAAGGATTCGCCCCGAAAGAAAAAGTGGACGTGGTTATCCGGCCCGAGGACATTGACATTGTGGCTCCAGATGCCGGCCTGTTGCATGGCGTAATCACTTCCATCACTTTTAAGGGTATTTATTACGATATTATCGTGGATATTCGCGGTTTTAAATGGCTGATTCAAACCACTGACTTCCACCCGCTCGGTGCAGAAATCGGTATTGTGATCCCACCTGACGACATCCATGTAATGAAAAAGAGCGTCTATTCCGATCAGGTGGGCGATTACAGTTCCTACAGCGATGAATATGAAGAGATCAACGATCCCAACTTTGCCGGGGAAGACGGTAACGAGGAGGCGGCCGAGGATGAATTCTAAAGCCTTTGTCCGCTGTGCCTCCATCCCCTATGTAGTATGGATGGCTATTTTTGTCATTGTCCCGCTTCTCTTTATTGTAGGCTATGCTTTCACCAATGCAGACGGCTCTTTTACACTGGAAAACTTTTCCGATCTCGGCGTATATGCATCCGTTTTCAAAAATTCGTTTTTACAGGCCGCCATCGCCACCATCATATGCCTGCTGATCGGCTATCCTTTTGCCTACATTCTCGCACATGAGCGCCCTTCCGTACAAAAAGTGGCTATGCTGCTAATTATGCTTCCCATGTGGGTAAATTTCCTGCTGCGGACCTATGCCTGGATGTCTATCCTGGAAAACAACGGTTTTCTGAACCAGTTTTTCAGGGCTATCGGCCTGATCGACTACTTGAATGGCATCGGTGTGCTGAGCACGGATTATATTCCTATGATCAACACCAGCTTTGCTGTGGTCTTGGGCATGATCTACAACTACTTGCCTTTTATGATCATGCCTATTTATACTGTAATCAGCGGCATCGACCGGCGGCTTGTCGAAGCAGCCCAGGACCTGGGTGCCAACCGTATACAGACCTTTACCCGGTTGATCCTTCCACTGTCCTTGCCCGGGGTGCTCTCGGGCGTGATGATGGTATTCATTCCATCGGTCAGTACCTTTGCCATTTCCCGCTTACTGGGCGGCGGACTGCACTGGCTTCTTGGCGATGTGATTGACATGCAGTTCCTGGGCGGTACCTACAATCCGCACCTGGGCAGCGCCATTTCCCTGATCATGATGGTTGTAGTGCTATTGTGCATGGGCATCATGAATCGCTTTGGCGAAGGAGAAGATGAGGCGGTGCTGCTATGAAAACAACAACGCCAAAGCTTTCCAGACTATATAACATTCTGGTTTATGTGTTTTTGTACGCCCCCATCTTGGTGCTGATCATCTTTTCGTTCAACGAATCCAAAAACCGCGCCGTCTGGACCGGTTTCACTTTGCACTGGTATGCGGACTTGCTCCACAACGATGCCATCATTGACGCTTTTATCACCACACTGAGCGTGGCGGTTCTGGCTGCGTTAATTTCCACTGTGTTCGGCACGCTGGCAGCCATCGGGTTTTTCTCCATGAAGCGCCGTCCCCGCAGCATTTGCATGAGCATTAACAACATCCCCATGACCAACGCCGAAATTATCACCGGCGTATCACTCATGCTTTTGTTTGTTTTCTCCACCCAGCTGCTCAATGGCTTGGTATATTGGATCGGCAATCATTTTGGGCTGTGGCTTCCCGTCAATTTCCAGCTGGGCTTTGCGACTCTCTTGCTGGCCCATATTACCTTTGATATTCCCTATGTCATTTTATCGGTAATGCCCTGTCTGCGGCAGCTTGACCGTAACCTGTCCGAAGCCGCCCAGGATTTAGGCGCCACACCCATGCAGGCTTTTACAAAAGTAGTGCTTCCTCAGCTGCGGCCCGGCATTGTCAACGGTGCCATCATTGCCTTTACTATGTCGGTGGATGACTTTGTCATCTCTTACTTTACCGCGGGCGCGGAAGTATCCAACCTTGCTATGGAGATCTATGCCATGGCAAGACGCCATATCAGCCCGGAGATCAACGCTATTTCCACTATCTTGTTCGGCATTGTGCTGATTCTTTTGATTATTATCAATATCCGCTCTTTTCGACAGGAACAGGAAAAAGCCAAACGGCTCCAAGCTCTGCGCAAAGACGCAGCACAGTAAAAGGAGGTTTTTTCATGGTAAAACGTATTTTTTCTTTTCTTTGTGTCGGCGCCATCCTTGCCGGCATGCTGGCTGGCTGCGGCGGCACTGCAGCAACAAACGGTGTAGTCAGTGTATACAACTGGGGTGAATATATGGATACCGATCTGTTCGATGAATTTACAGAACAGACCGGCATCAGAGTGAACTACAGCACCTATGAAAGCAATGAAGCCATGTACACCAAGCTGCGCAGCGGCAGCGTGAATTACGATGTGATCATTCCCTCGGATTATATGATCAGCCGTTTGATTGACGAAGGTATGCTGATGAAATTGGATTTTGATCAGATTCCCAATTACGCCAATATCGACGAGCAGTACCGCAACATGATTTATGATCCCAACAACGAATATTCCGTTCCTTATACTTGGGGCACCACCGGTATCATATACAATCCCAATATGGTGCAGCAGCCTATCACCAAATGGGCAGATCTCTTCGATGAGGAAAAAGTTGGAACCCACAGCGTTTTGATGTTTGACAATTCACGCGACTGCATTGCCATCGCTCTGATGGCTCTGGGCTACGATATTAACACCACGGATGCTTCCCAGATTACCGAGGCTGTGGATCTTCTGGTCAAACAAAAGCAGGATGGCATCGTGCAGGCTTATGTCATGGATCAGATCTTCGACAAAATGACCAACAATGAAGCTGCAGCAGGCGTTTATTACGCCGGCGACTACCTTATTATGGTAGAGGACAATCCTGACTTGGTCTGGGTACAGCCAGAAGAAGGCGCCAACTGGTTCGTGGATTCCATGTGTGTGCCCACCACCTGCAAAAATTATGACAACGCCATGGCTTTTATTAATTTTATGTGTGAAAACACATCTTTCGTGCGCAACTTTGATATCATCGGGTATGCTTTCCCCTCCTCTGGCGCCCGCGCCATGCTGGATGAGGAATATCGCGACAGTCCCATTCTTTATCCTGATGAAGCTTATCTTTCCACCTGTGCCCCCTTCGTCAATCTGGACCAGGCTTCTCTGGAACTATACGACAGTGAATGGCTGCGCTTGGGTCTCACCCAGGCGGGCTGAATAAATGGAGGTACACAATGATACTGGAAATCGGAATGAAGCATACAGTGGAGACTTTGGTCACCCCTGAAAACACCGCCGCCAAAGCCGGCTCCGGCAACCTGCAGGTATTCGGTACTCCGTTCATGGTAGCTCTGATGGAAAACGCCGCCCTGACATTGATGGCGGCTACATTGCCCGAGGGTAAGGGTACGGTGGGCACCGCCATGAACACAACCCACATTTCCCCGACCCCCGTAGGGATGAGAGTATACGCAGAAGCGGAAGTTATCAATATTTCCGCTAACGGTAAAATGGTAGATTTTAAAGTATCCGCTTACGATGAAATGGGCTTGATCGGTGAAGGCACCCACCAGCGTGCCGTTATCGATAATGACCGTTTTATGGAAAAAGCCAATAGAAAACGTTCGAACTAAGCGCACAGCTAACCGCAGGGAGATATACTCCCTGCGGTTTTTTGCTTTGCACAAGGGACCGTATCACATTCGTTGCATAGGAACCATCGCTCTGCTTCACCAGACTGTCTGCAACTTTCGACTTGGATACAACATCCTGCAGAATTGGCCTAATCCACCGCAACTTTCTGAAACTGCGCCTTCGGCATATTGCCCGGTGCGGCAACACACTGATTTCCACTGTGCACTCAGCCGGATCGTGTAATTTCTGTTTTCATCCAGGACAGGCTGATTGTTTTTATCGTAAAACAATTCTCCGCTGCGTCAGTAGTTTTTCTGCCGCCCAAGCAGCAGCTGGCAGAAGGCTCAGTGCCATAAGTATGGTCAGCGTGTTCAAGTTTTTTGGAAAGCAGCCGGCAGTGTCTCAGTTCAAAAAGGTACACATTGTGGAAGCGTCTCATCTGCCGGTCTGTGTCTCCACGCGGACCGCTTTTGCATAAAATGTCCCTTCTGGCATCTGGCAGGCTTGGGCTGCCTGCTTCAGCGTAATCTGTTTGCCCCGCCAGGCCCGGTATACCTCCTGAAAATTCTCCGGCAGCGGAAGCGGCGGTCTTCCGAAGCGAACCCCCCTAGCTTTCGCTGCAGCGATTCCCTCCGCCTGTCGCTGGCGGATATTGCTGCGCTCATTTTCTGCTACAAAAGAAAGCACCTGCAACACAATATCGCTGAGAAAGGTGCCCATCAGATCCTTTCCCCGCCGCGTATCCAAAAGCGGCATATCCAGCACAACAATATCCGCTCCCTTTTCCTTGGTCAGAATACGCCACTGCTCTAAGATTTCCGTATAATTGCGGCCCAGACGATCAATGCTTTTGACATAGAGCAGATCGTCTTTTTTCAGCCGCCGTACCAACCTGCGGTACTGAGGCCGCACAAAATCCTTTCCGGATTGCTTGTCCATAAAAATATTTTCTTCCGGAATACAAAGCTCCCGCAGCGCGATATATTGCCTGTCCTCATTTTGATCTTTCGTACTGACCCTGACATATCCGTAATTTCTCAATCTGCTCCCTCCTATTTGTAGCAAAATCTCAATTTATATTTTCTCAAATCCTAACAGAATATAAAAAAAGCCAACTCATTTTGAGTTGGCTTTTTTGTCGATGGATCATGAAAGTATTGTTTTAACGAGCTGCTGCTTCCTTATTCTGCCGCTCAGGTATTGTGATCAGAAACATGAAATGTTTTCAGATTTCCGATTTTCTCTGCGCGCGCATCCATTTCCTGACACACATCTGCCAGCGTGACGCCGCATTCATTCATCATTACCAGAAGATGATAGAAAATATCGTTAATCTCACCTACCAGTTCCGCTTTTTCGCCGTTTTTTGCAGCAATAATGGTTTCAGCACACTCTTCTCCCACTTTTTTCAGGATTTTATCCAGGCCTTTCTCAAACAAATAGCAGGTATAAGAACCTGCCTGGGGCTGCGCGCGGCGCTGCACAATCACCGACTCCATTTGTTCAAACGAATTCATCCTTCTTTTCCTCCTTACTTCCTCTGCGGTTCCTCAGCGACAAAGTGTGATCACAACAGCCAATACTACCATTGCTGCAGCAGTGATCATCAACAGGAATACCAGTGACATCAACGTGCCTCTCCTTCTTCCCATAAAGTATGGAAAAAACAGGAGCGACGGCCGGTGTGGCAGGTAGGTCCATCCGGCCGGCAGACATAGAGCAGCGTATCTGTATCACAATCGGCAAGCATTTTCACCACATGCAGAAAGTGCCCACTGCTCTCCCCCTTGTTCCACAGCTTCTGCCGGGAACGGGACCAGAACCATGCCGTTTTCGTCTGCAGTGTCCTTTCCACGGCCTCACGGTTGGTAAAGCCCAACATCAGCACCGCCCCGTCGCCGGCATCCTGAATAATCACCGGGATCAGCTTTGATTTCTGAAACAGCAAATCCAAATCCAGCATTGCAGTCCCTCCTTCTCATAGCCGTACGGGAATGTTTCGGTTATGCAGATATTCTTTGACCTGCCCCACGGTCAGTGCACCGAAATGGAACAGGGACGCAGCCAATGCCGCATCGGCATCCGTTTGCTCAAACACCTGAACAAAGTGCCCCAGTGTACCGCAACCACCGGAGGCAATGACGGGAATACGCACCGCTTCCGTTACGGCACGGAGCATGGGGAGGTCAAATCCCTCCTTTGTGCCGTCTGCATCCATACTGGTCAGCAGGATTTCGCCGGCTCCCAACTGCTCGGCCCGCACTACCCAGTCTATGAGATCCATCCCTGTGAAACGGCGGCCGCCTTCCACCACAATCTCATACCGGCCGTCCGACCGCCGTTTGGCATCTGCCGCCAAAACGATGCACTGGCTGCCGAAACGCTCCGCCGCCCGGGTAATCAGCGTTGGATCATCCACCGCAGCGGAATTGACCGAAATTTTATCCGCCCCGGCACGCAACAGCAGCTGAAAATCCTCCACAGTGCGAATACCGCCGCCCACAGTCAGAGGAACAAACACCTGCTCCGCCGTGCGCGCTACTACATCGGCCACGGTTTTGCGCGCTTCATGAGTGGCGGTAATATCCAGAAAGACGATCTCATCAGCTCCGGCGTCACTGTAGTACTTGGCCAGCGCCACCGGATCGCCGGCATCGCGGATATTGGCAAAGTTCACGCCTTTGACCACACGCCCGTCTTTTACGTCCAGGCAGGGAATAATCCGTTTGGCTAACATTGCACACCCGCCTCCTCAATGGCCAGAGCCAGATCAATGGTCCCGGCATAATACGCTTTACCGATAATAGCGCCGTACAGCCCCATATCCCGCAGAGTTCGGATGTCCTCGTTACAGGATACGCCACCGCTGGCAATGATGCAGCAGGACACACGTTGCTGCAGTTTCGCAAGCCACTCCACCGAAGGACCTGAAAGCATGCCATCGGTGGAAATATCTGTAAAGATCAGCGTTTCCACACCCAGATCCTCCATTTGCCGCGCAAAATCCAGGCAGTCGCACCGTGAGTCCTGCTCCCAGCCGGACACGCGGACAGTACCTTCCAGCGCGTCGATACCCACGGCAATGCGTGTCCCATACTCCCGCACAGCTGCAGCCACAAAAGACGGGTCAGACACCGCCGCAGAGCCAATGCACAAGCGCTGTACGCCGCTGTCGGCAGCGGCACGCAGATCTTCCATAGTGCGCAGCCCGCCGCCCAATTCAATCTTCAAGCCACTCTCCCGGGCCACTGCAGCCACGATGGGCGCATTGACGCGCACGCCGCTGCGGGCGCCATCCAGATCCACCATATGAATCCACTGCGCTCCGGCAGCACGGAACGCCAGCGCTGTGGTCACCGGATCAGCGGCCACCTGGTGCACGGTGTCAAAATTACCTTTCTGTAAACGGACGCACTGCCGGTTTTTCAAGTCGATGGCCGGTTCAATAATCATCCCTGGAGCCTCACAAAATTCTTTAGGATTTCCAATCCCACATCGCCGCTTTTTTCGGGATGGAACTGGGTGCCGTATACATTGCCGCGGCCTACCGCTGCGCTAACAGGGCCGCCGTAGTCCGTCACCGCATACACATCGCGTTCCAGTTCCACCATAGCGCAATAGGTATGGACAAAATAGACATACGCCCCCTCATCCACTCCGGCAAAAAGCGGCGTGGGCGTTTTGAAGTGCAGAGTGTTCCAACCGATATGGGGCAGCTTCAAGTTCGTTTTGATCTTATCTACCGTACCAGGCACGAGATGAAGCCCCCGGCAGGGACGCACCTCGGTACTGCTGGTCATCAGCAGCTGCATACCGAGACAAATACCGAGGATGGGCTTATGTTCCGCCTGACGGCGCAAAACCGCGGGCAGCCCGCGCTGCTGCAGCTCTGACCAGGCATCGGGAAACGCGCCCACACCGGGCAGGACAATGCCGTCAGCCCCCTCGAGCACCGCTTCCTCCGCCGTAATCCGCGTTGGCGCGCCGATGTATTCCAGCGCGTGGCAGATGCTGGATAGATTGCCCACATTGTAATCCACAATCGCAGTGTATCCCATCACAGCACTCCCTTTGTGGAGGTGACAGCTCCGCCTTCCACACGCTTTGCGTCCTTGAGCGCCAGCCCCAACGCCTTGAACAACCCCTCAGTGATGTGGTGAGCATTGGCGCCATAAAAGGCTTTCATATGCAGCGTCAGCGCTGCATGCATGGCAAACGCACGCATAAACTCCACCGTCAGGCAGGTATCGTATTCTCCGCAGCGCTCCTGGGGCATCGGCGCATCAAAGACCAGATAGGGGCGGCCGGACACATCCAGCGCCGCAAAGAGCAGCGCTTCATCCATGGGAACATAAGCGCTGGCAAAGCGGCGGATCCCTGTTTTTTCACCAAACGCGCCTCGCAGCGCCTCACCGAGCACAATGCCCACATCCTCCACCGTGTGGTGACCGTCCACCTGCAAATCGCCCTTGGCCTGTACCGTCAGGCCAAGGCCGCCATAAAAGGCAAAGGCATGGAGCATATGATCGAAAAAGCCGATTCCGGTATCCAGCGCGATTTCGCCGCCATCCAGTTGCAGCTCCACCAATATATCCGTTTCTTTTGTTTTTCGCTCAACTTTTGCAGCCCGTTCCATAATATTCTCCCCCTTTTCCCTCAGTCCGTTTCATCTTCAAAACGCACTTCAATGGAATTTGCGTGGGCAGTCAGCGATTCCGCATTGGCAAATGCTGCGATCTGTTTCCACTGCTGCTGCAGATTTTCTCTGGAATATTCCAGCACACTCATGGTTTTGAGGAAACTGTCCACCGACAAAGGAGAGAAAAACCGAGCCGTACCGGATGTAGGCAGAACGTGGTTCGGCCCTGCCAGGTAATCCCCCAAAGGCTCCGGCGCGTTTTCTCCCAGAAATACCGCTCCTGCGTTCAAAATCAGCGGCAGCAGCGCCCTCGGCTCTTTGGTACAGATTTCCAGATGTTCCGGCGCAATTTCGTTGGCCAACGCGGCACAGGCGCTCAAATCGGGACAGACAATAGCTGCGCCGAAATCCGTCAGCGACTGCTCGATGATCGCCCGGCGGCTAAGATACGCGCTCTGGCGAAGGATCTCTTCATCGACCTTCCGTGCCAGCGTTTCACTGGTGGTCAGCAGCACTGCAGAAGCCAGCACATCGTGTTCCGCCTGGCTAAGCAAGTCGGCGGCAATGTATTTTGGATTGGCCGATTCATCCGCAATCACCAACACTTCAGAGGGACCAGCCACCATATCGATATCAATCGTACCATACACCAACCGTTTTGCGGCAGCCACATAAGCATTGCCCGGTCCGCAGATTTTATCTACCTTTGGAATAAAACCCGCACCATAAGTCAGCGCAGCAACAGCCTGGATACCGCCCACGCCGATCACCCGATCCACCCCGGCAATTTTTGCTGCTGCCAACACCGCCTGATTCAGGTTCTCCGTGGGCGGCGTAACCATCACAATCTCCTGTACGCCGGCCACTTTAGCAGGCACTGCGTTCATCAATACCGAGGATGGATAGGCCGCCGTGCCGCCGGGCACATAGATGCCCACCCGCGTCAGGCCCCGCACGATGCGCCCCACCGTGCCACCGGCGGGATTGTGCCATTCCATGGTTCTCGGAAGCAGCTTTGCATTGTAGTCCCGAATATTTTCCGCCGCTGTTTCCATAGCTTCGATCAGCTCTTGAGGGCAGGCAGCATAGGCCGCTTCCACTTCCTCTTTTGTAATCTCCCTCGGCGCAGCTTTGTCGAATTGCATGGAGTAACGCTCCACAGCTTTATAACCGCTCTCCCACACATCTTTGAGCACCGCTGCAGCGGTGGCGTTGATGCCCTCGCCGGTCTCGGCTGCCCGTGCCCGCATGTCGGCAATTTGTCTGCGCTCGGCTTCGCCGTCGGCCTGAATAATTTTAAGCATGGCGTTCCAGCTCCTTTTCCAATCGTTCCAGAAATTCGTTGATCTCTTTTTGATATAGCTTCATGCTGGCAGTGTTGACGATCAAGCGAGCACTGATGGGCGCCACATCCTCGATCACTTCCAGCCCGTTGACTTTCAGCGTCGCACCGGTTTCCACAATATCCACAATAGCGTCGGCAAGGCCCACGATGGGAGCCAGTTCCACAGATCCCTCGATTTTGATAATATTGACATCCATGCCTTTCTTATCGAAAAATGCCCGGGTCACATTGGGGTATTTACTGGCAATCATTCTTGTATGGTAGCCACTGTAAAGGTCTGTCCCTTTCGGGGCAGCCAAAGCAAATTTACACCGTCCGAATCCAAGATCCAACACTTCATAGAAGGAGTGCCCCTTTTCCAGGATGGTATCCTTGCCCACAATGCCCAAATCACATACGCCATGTTCCACATAAGTGATCACATCAGGTGCTTTAGCGAGGAACGCATCCATGGGATAGTCGGGCAGCGGGTGAATCAGCCGGCGACCCGGATCACGAATCGGTGCACAGTCAATACCGCTCTTTTCAAACAGCTCTACCGATTTGTCCTGGAGCCGCCCTTTTGTCAGGGCAATCTGCAAACGATGCATAATCCTTCCCCTTTCAGACGGATTCTTCCCGCACGCCGGAAGCGGTAAGCACAACCAGTGTGGGAATCCCTTTTTGATGCGCCAAACGGCGGCTCTCTTCCTCGTTTTCGCAGCAGGAAAGCTCAATCTCTCCCGCCCCGGCAGAGCATTGCAGCTTCATGGCCGCCCCAAGACATCCGGCCTCATAATGCACCAGTTTGTGCGCTGTTTTCACTTCCTGCACGGGCAGCGCGCCGGCCACACCAGCCACATCCACAGCAAACCCCGTAGCCGGTGCGCTGCGGCCAAACTTGCCCATCAGCGCATCGTACCGCCCGCCGGTGACCACCACATGGCCGCTTCCCTCCACATAACCGCAGAAGACCATCCCAGTATAATAATCAAGCTGATGCACCAGCCCCAGGTCGAACCCCACATAGGCTCCCCATCCAGCGGCGCACAGGGCATCATAGATAGCAGAAAGCTCATCCAGTGCCTGCAGGGCCGCGGGGTTGTCCGTCAGGCTACGGGCTTCGGCAAGTACCTCCGCCCCGCCAAACAAGCGGGACAGGCGGCGCAGCGCCTGATAAGACGGTTTATCGGAATATTGCTCCCGCAGGAGATCGTCCAACGCAGCAAAACTCTTTTGCTCAATCAGCGCACGGATCTCTTCCACCTGTATTTCATCCGCCTCCAACTCTCCAGCCAGCGCCCGGAAAAAGGCGGCATGCCCCAATTCAATACGGTAGTTCTGCAACTGACAGCTTTGCAGCGCTTCCAGCGCCACGGCAACCGCCTCGGCATCTGCCCGCGTCCCGTCAGCGCCAATCAGCTCAACGCCGCACTGGTCCACTTCGCTCATATGTCCGGCGTTGACCGTAGCGGCGCGGAAAATGGTTTCATCGTAATACAGACGCTGGGGCAGCGGCTCATGCTGCAAATGCGTTGCCGTCACCCGGGCAATGGGCAGTGTGCAGTCTGGCCGCAGCACCAGAATACGACCGCTGCGATCGATCATTTTCAGCGTTCCCTCCTCCGGCACAGAGCGGCCAGCCTTGGAAAACACATTATAGTACTCCACCACAGGCGTAGCAATTTCACTATAGCCGCAGCGCTGAAACACGGCGGTCAACTCCTGCCGTACAGTTCGGTACAGCTGGCACTCACCGTAAAGCAAATCCCGGGTGCCTTCGGGCGTATTCATCATAGCCATGGAAAACGTCTCCTTTTCACAGCGGAAGTTTCCTATACTTTAATTCGCTAATATATTAGCACAATAAACCTTCTCCTGTCAAGCGCCCAGTTCTCTTTCTCGGCATTCGATTACACATCAGCCAAACAGGGAAATCTGGCTGGTATCCGGCATTCCGGCAAAGCTGCCTAAAGCGCGCAGGGTATCAATGTGGGTTTTTGAGAGCTTGTTGCAGCACAAAGAGAATTCCTCCACCGAAATGAAATGCTTGCCTGCGCGCTGCTCCACCGTGGCCAGTGCCGCGGATTCGCCCAAACCGCTGACCGCTACAAAGGGCGGAATCAAACCGTTTTCACTGATGACAAAATGCGTGGCATCCGACTCGTAAATATTAATCGGATCGAAATGATAGCCGCGCAGATAGAATTCATAGCACACCTCCAGCGTAGTGGCAAGGCTCTGTTCCACCGCGGTGGCTTCTTTGTTGTTCATGATCTCCAGCATTTTCTGCTTGACCGCTTCCTGGCCGGCACAGCAGTATTCAGCATCGAAGGCTTTGGCACGAATCGAGAAAAAGGCCGCATAAAATGCCAGAGGTTTATGTACCTTGAACCAAGCAATGCGGAATGCCATCATCACATAAGCCACAGCATGGGCTTTCGGGAACAGATAGCCAATCTTGGCCAGGGACTCGATATACCAAGCAGGTACATTATGCTCCTGCATAGCTTCCACCCAGCCTTCCTGGAAACCGCCCTTTTTCACTTTTCCCTTACGCACAGCCTCCATGATTTTGAATGACATTTTGGCATCCATTCCCAAGGAAATAAGATAAATCATAATGTCGTCACGGCAGCCCACTGTCTCTGCAACGCTGGCCGTACCGCCCACAATCAGATCCCGGGCGTTGCCCAGCCACACGTCCGTACCGTGGGAAAAACCGGACAGGCGCACCAGGGTATTAAAATCTGTAGGCTGCGTGTCCTCCAGCATCTGCCGGGTAAAGCGGGTATTGAATTCCGGGATCGCCACAGCACCGGTGGGACCCAAAATCGGGTCGTTTTCATAGCCCAGCACCGCAGACGAAGTGAAAATGCTCATAGTGTCTGCATCGTCCAGCGGAATGGCCCGAGCATTAACACCGGTCAGATCCTCCAACATGCGGACAATGGTGGGATCATCGTGCCCCAGCATATCCAGCTTGAGAAGATTATCTTCCATACAGTGGTATTCAAAATGGGTAGTAACCGTGTCGCTGTCAGCAGCATCGGCCGGATGCTGAACCGGGCAGAAATCTTCGATTTCCATATCGTCCGGCACAACCACCAGTCCACCGGGATGCTGCCCTGTGGTGCGGCGCACGCCCACAATTCCCTGCGTCAGACGGTTTTCCTCTGCCCTGCCCGCCGTAAGGCTGCGCTCTTCCAGGAATTTGCGTACATAGCCGTAGGCTGTCTTGTCGGCCAGCGTACCAATAGTTCCGGCGCGAAACACCTGGGTTTCGCCGAACATCTCGATGGCATGACGGTGCGCTTTGGCCTGGTACTCTCCAGAAAAATTCAGATCGATGTCCGGCACTTTGTCGCCGCCAAACCCCAGGAACGTTTCAAATGGAATATAAAAGCCATCTTTCACATAAGGCGTTCCACACTCCGGGCACATTTGATCCGGCATATCGGCGCCACAGCCATAAGAACCATCCAGAATAAACTCGCTATGCTTACATTTGGGGCAGCGGTAATGAGGCGGCAGCGAGTTAACTTCCGTAATCCCGGACATATACGCCACCAGCGACGATCCAACCGAACCACGGGAGCCCACCAGATAACCATTTTCCAGCGAACGCTGTACCAGCTTCTGTGCTGACATATAAATCACGTCATAGCCGCGTCCCAGAATGGAATTCATTTCTGTATCCAAACGATCCTGAACGATCTGCGGCAACTGCTCGCCATACAGTTCATGGGCCTTGCCCCACACCAGATTGTAAAGATCCTCCCTGGAGTTTTCCAGTCTCGGCGGAAACAGCTGCCCTTTTGGCAGCAGCTGAATATCCTCCACCATATCGGCGATCCGGTTTGGATTGGTAACCACCACTTCCATAGCCTTCTCCGATCCCAGGTAAGCGCATTCCTGCAGCATTTCCTCCGTAGTTTTGAAATAGATCGGCAGTTCCGAATCAGCGTCGTCAAATTTCTTGCTGGCCAAAAGAATATGGCGGTAAATTTCATCTTCAGGATTCAAAAAATGCACATCCCCTGTGGCTACCACGGGCTTGCCCAATTCTTCCCCCAGACGGACAATAACACGGTTAAAGTCCTGCAGGTCCTTCACGGAGCGCACTTTCCCCTGACGCAGCATAAACATGTTGTTGCAGATCGGCTGGATCTCCAGATAATCATAAAAAGAAGCGATGCGCTTGAGTTCGTCCCAGCCTTTATGCTCGATCACCGCCTGAAACAGTTCGCCCGCTTCGCAGGCGGCGCCAATGATCAAACCTTCGCGCCATTTCACCAACTCTGTTTTGGGAATAATTGGCTGCCGCTTGAAATATTTGAGATTCGACAGGGAAATCAGCTTGTACATATTGTGCATGCCCAGCTTGTTCTTGGCCAAAATGATCATATGCCGGGGCCGGCGGTTGGCCTTGCCCAGCGGGCGGAGTTTGAGCATTTCCTCGTTGATTTCCTGGATTCTGGAAATCCCACGCGCACGGAGCATATCAAAAAAGGGCGCCAGCATATAGCCCACCGTCGCACCGTCATCGCTGGCGCGATGATGGTTGAAAGCGGGCAATTTCAGCCGTTCGGCCACCACATCCAGCTTAAAATGCGTCAGCTCCGGCAGCAGATTTTGAGCCAGGATCAGTGAATCGATGTATGTCGGATCAAAAGGCAGACCTTCTTTGCGGCAGTTCTCCCGGATAAAACCGATATCAAACTCAGCATTGTGCGCTGCTAAAGGACGGCCGCCCACAAACTTCAAAAAACGTTCCAGCGCTTCTCTGGGCTGCGGCGCCCCTTTGAGCATTTCATCGGTAATACCTGTTAACCCGATAATCTCCGGCGTCAAACGGCGGTTGGGATTAACAAAGGTCTGAAAAGTATCGGTAATCTTTCCGTTCTTCAATATTACAGCGCCAATTTCTGTAATGGCTTCATACTTTACATTAAGCCCTGTCGTTTCGATGTCAAAACAGACGATTTCATCCTCAAAAGCCGCATCCTGTGTACCATGTACAGCCAAGCGATCATCCAGATTGTTGACAAAATAGGCCTCCACGCCATAGAGGATTTTGATTTTCCCGCCAGCGGCAGAGGCGGCATCCGGAAAGGACTGCGTCACGCCGTGATCCGTAATAGCAATAGCGGGATGTCCCCAACGGATGGCTGTTTTCACCGCTTTCTTGGTATCTGTCAGCGCATCCATGTTAGACATGCGGGTATGCAGATGCAGTTCCACCCGTTTTTGCGGGGCGTTGTCCATGCGTTCACTGTGCCCGGCCAGACAGATGCTGTAAGGTTCCATCTGTAAGTCCATACCGTCCCGGGTGAGTTTCATCCGCCCCTGTACTGTTACATACATATCCACATTAATTTTTCCCCGCAGCGGATCAATTTCCTTTTCTTTCAGATATTTCACCACACGGACAGAATTCTGCTCATCAGTCATATCAAAGGTCAGGCACCAAACGCCTGGGCGGCGCGTTTCATAAATTTCTTCGGCAAAAATGCGCCCGGTAACGGCAAAATTGGGCGTTTTCAGGCTCAGCCCTGTCATCGGCACCACATCAGCTGTAATGGGGCCGCCAAACAGAACGCTTTCATCGCCGGAAACCACTGCCCGCCCTTTACGTTCCCAGCTCTTACGCTCTGTCGTCTCCGTTTTTTTCTTTTTGGCCGGTTCCGGCGCACACACGCGGACGCTCAGTTCAACTGATTTCAGCCGATACAGCTGACACATTTGTTCCTGTACCTTTTCCAGCGCGCTTTCCGGCAGCAACTGGCTGGAAAGGAGCTTTACGGACATCGTCAGCGCTTCTTTATCGATAGCAGCCTCTTCAATCAATACTTCCAGGAGCAGGATACGGAGCTCCCGCTCTGGGATATAGTCAGAAAATAAATCAAAAAAAGGAATCGTTTTGCTCATTTTTATCCTCTCGTACTCTATTTCACGCAGTATTCTGCAGCGCCATGCACCTACCGCATCTTGCTTACAGCCGCTCGATCTCTTCCATCAGCGCATCCACCAGTTTTTCCTGCGGTACTTTACGCAAGACCTCGCCTTTTCGGAATACCAGGCCCTCGCCATTCCCGCCGGCGATTCCCACATCGGCCGCAGCAGCTTCTCCGGGACCATTGACGACACAGCCCATCACTGCCACCGTCAATGTTTTCCTGCAGTCAGCCAGGCGGCGCTCCACCTCTTCGGCAATGGGGATCAAATCGATTTTTGTGCGGCCGCAGGTAGGACAGGCAATCAGATTGACCCCTTCCCGGCGCAGCCCCGCAGCCTTTAAAATATCCTTGGCCACGCCGATTTCTTCCACCGGGTCTGCTGTCAGCGTAACCCGAAAAGTATCACCGATCCCAAGGCACAGCAGCCCACCGATGCCCATGGCCGATTTGACGACTCCCTGCTTGGGCGTCCCCGCTTCGGTAACTCCCAGGTGCAGCGGATAACTGCACCGCTCGTGAAGAAGCTGATAGGCTCGTATTGTAACCGGCACACTGGAACATTTGACCGAAATACAAATGTCGTCAAAATCAAACTTATTTAACAGCGCCACATGACCAAACGCGCTTTCCACCAAAGCTTCGGCAGTCACACCGCCGTATTTGCGCAGCAACGGCTTCTCCAGGCTTCCCCCGTTGACGCCGATGCGGATGGGGATATCGTTTTTGCGGCAGGCATCCGCCACTGCCTTCACCCGATCCTCCGCGCCGATATTGCCGGGATTGATGCGGATCTTGTCGATGCCGGAATCCACACACTGCAGCGCCAGCTTATAATCGAAATGAATATCCGCCACCAGCGGGACATGAATCCGCGAGCGAATTCTGCCCACAGCAGCTGCCGCAGCTTGATCCGGCACTGCCACACGCACGATCTGGCAGCCAGCTTCCTCCAAGCGATGAATCTGTTCCACCGTCGCTTCCACATCGGCGGTATTGGTATTGCACATGGACTGAATCGCCACCGGTGCGCCGCCGCCCACCGTTACAGAGCCGATCTTGATCTGCTTTGTCATCTTTCCTGCGTGCCTCCCGTCATACAAAAAGCTTAAAGATATCGCTGGCTGTGACAACCAGCATAAACAGCATCAAAGCCACAAATCCGGCATAGTTGAGATACCCCGCATATTTCGGGTTGACCGGCCGTTTCGTCACTTTCGTCACCAAAGTCGTTACAAACATGATAAAAATCTGTCCGCCGTCCAGCGCCGGAATCGGCAATAAATTCATCACCGCCAGATTGATGGCGATCAACGCCGTCAAATAGCCGATATTGGCCGCCGCCATAAAAAGAGACGTGGAGCCCTGCCCTACATCAGAAATCGTCGTCACAATCCCCACAGGCCCAGACATATCAGACAGCCCCACCTGGCCAGTGACCAGCATTTCCAGACTGTACCATACCAGCCGGACAAAATCCACAGAATGCAGTCCTGCCATTTTCAGCTTCATCAGAGGCGTCGCCTCCACAATTTCGCCGAAATTGAGTCCAAAGCGCACGCTGCTGGTGCCGTCCTCATTGGGATATTCTCTGGGCGCAAGGGGCAAATCCGTCAACGTAATCTGCCGGCCGTCCCGTTCTACCACGAAATCATACGTTTCGCCATTGCCCAGATTCAAAAAAATTGAAATATCTTCATACAGAAGCACCCGTTCTCCGTCAATACTGACGATGCGGTCTCCCGCCATCAGGGCGTTCTCGCCCTGCGCTTCAAAACCGTCGGCAAAACCTGTAATCACCGGCGCATAAACAAAGGACAGATTGCTGCATAACCAGACCAGAATCAAAAATCCCGTCAGGAAATTCATAAAGGCACCGGCAGCAAAAATAATAAAGCGCGGGAACATCCTTTTGTTGTTCAGCGCTCTGGGATCGTCAGATCCTTCTTCTTCCCCCTCCATGGCACAAAACCCGCCAATGGGCAAAAGGCGCAGAGAGTAAGCCGTTTCTCCCTTTTTTCTCTGCCAGACAGCCGGCCCCATACCGATGGAAAATTCATTGACCCGCACACCAAACAGCTTGGCTGCCAGAAAATGTCCCAGTTCATGCACGGCAATCAGCACGCCGAAAATCAGTATTGCAACGATGATATACATGAATGCAAAAAACTCCTTACACTTTTACCAGATGATGATACGCGTCCATGGCCGCTTCCCTGGCCTGGGCATCTGCATGCAGAATTTCAGCAAGATCCGGGTTCTGTACCACACCCAGCCGTTGCAAGGCCGCATCCACAAGTTCTGGGATCTGCCCGAAAACGATCCTGTTCTGTAAAAATAGAGAAACCGCTGTCTCATTGGCCCCGTTGAGTACTGCACAGGCCGTCCCACCCGCCTGCACCGCCTCCATTGCCAAACGCAGGCAGGGAAACGTATCCAGATCCGGCCGGGCAAAAGTCAGTTCACCGCAGGAAAAGGGATCAAACCGCTGCGCCGGAGATGTCAGACGCTCCGGATGCGTCATAGCATACTGAATTGGAATACGCATATCCGGCGCGCCCAACTGGGCTAATACCGCGCCATCACAGTATTCCACCATGGAATGAATGATGCTCTGCCGGTGTACCACCACACAGACCTTTTTCAGCGGAAGGTCATACAGCCGCATGGCCTCAATTACTTCCAGCCCTTTATTCATCAACGTTGCGCTGTCCAGCGTCACCTTTGCGCCCATATCCCAGTTAGGATTCTTCAGCGCTTCGCGGGCTGTGGCGTGATAGATCTCTTCTTTTTTGCGGCCGTAAAAGGTGCCGCCGGAACATGTGAGCAAAATGCGCGCTACTTCTGAACAGTCGCGGCAGGATTGGAGGCATTGAAAAATCGCCGAGTGCTCGCTGTCCACCGGCACAATCTCTGCGCCCTTTTCCGCCGCAGCCGCCATCACCAGTTCGCCGCCACATACCAGAGTTTCCTTGTTTGCCAGCGCAATCTTTTTCCCCGCTTCGATGGCGGCCAGCGTGGGCTGCAAGCCCACCATGCCCACCACAGCAGTCAGCACAGTGTCGGCTTCATCCACCACAGCAGCACGAAGCAAGCCTTCCATACCGGAGCACACTTCTGTTTCTTTTTGGTCGGAAAGCCGTTCCCGCAACGCCTGTGCTGCGTTTTCGTCATAAAGCACAACAAGACGCGGAAGATATTTCCGCGCCTGCTGTTCCATCAAATCCACGTTGCTCCGCGCCGTTAGAGCGGCCACCTGCAGTCCCAGCTGATCCACCACTTCCAGCGTCTGGGTCCCGATCGAACCGGTCGAACCCAAAATCGAAATACATTTCGTCATCTCAAACCCTCTTTTTGATTCAAAACACTCTGCCTTCAGGAAAATATGGGCACAAAATGAAGCAGAAGTTCCAGCGCCGGCGCAGCAAAAATAACGCTGTCAAAACGATCCAGCACACCGCCGTGACCCATAAAAATGCGCCCATAATCCTTAATACCAAATTCCCGTTTGATATAGGAAAAGACCAGATCGCCGAACTGGGAAATCACGCTTAGCGGGATGCCGAGCAGACCCAGCACTGCATAATTGGGCTGCAGGCCGAAGCCATAGTGCGCTACCGCACCGAACAACAACCCGCCCACTACCGCAAAGAGCACTGCGCCGATCGAACCTTCAATGGTCTTTTTCGGCGAAAGCTCCGGGGCCAATTTGTGCTTTCCAAACAGGCGTCCGGCAAAATAACCGCCAGCATCGCTGATAAAGGGATAAATTAGTGGGAGATAAAAAATCAAACGTGTTTCCATCTCCATTTCCATGCGCAGGAAAGAGGATAAAAAGCACGGCACAATCAGGGCGCCGAACAGCGCCGCACAGACCATTTCAAATTTGACTTTCGCCTGGTGCAGCATTCCATCCAGAAAACACAGTGAAACCAGCAAGAATGCGCCCAAAAGCAGAAGATAAAACTCCGAACTGTAATACGTCCACAACGGCACCAACGCTGCGAACACTGCGCTGATAACACACAGCCGCTTCTGCCGAACAAGCCCGGTAGCCCACAGCAACTCATACACAGCCACCACAGACAGTGCCGAGATTGCCAACGCGATGGCCCACACTGGCGCAAAGGCAAATCCCAGCGCCGCAATGGGAAGCCAGATCACTGCGGTTAAAATACGCTTTGCCATCAAATTCCTCCATATCTGCGATGACGGCGCTGATATTCCACCAGTGCTGCATCCAGATCTTCTTTTCTAAAATCAGGCCACAGGGTGTCGGTGAACAGGAACTCCGCATAAGCCCCCTGCCACAGCAAAAAATTGGACACCCGCTTTTCTCCGCCGGGGCGGATGATCAGATCCGGATCCGGAAGACCTGCAGAGGAAAGCTCCGATGCAAACAGCTCTTCATCCAATTCCTCCGGCCGGCGCTTTCCCGCAGCACAGTCGGCGGCAAACGCACGGGCTGCGCGCAGAATTTCGTCCCGCCCACCGTAATTCAGGCAGATGTTGGCTTGGAAACCATCCAAAGTTTCGGTAATGGCATTGGTCCGTGCCGTCAGTTGCTGTAGTTCCTCCGGCAGTGCCGAAAGATCCCCAAGAAACCGAAGACGGATATTATCCCTGGCCATCGTGTCGATCGCCTCCAAGAGATACCGCTTCAAAAGGCCCATGATGGTATCTACTTCATCCTTAGGACGTTTCCAGTTCTCGGTGGAAAACGCATACACCGTAAGATACTCTATGCCCAGATCCTTACAATATGTCGCAATGGTACGAAATACTTCCGCTCCCACTTTATGCCCGGCCGTGCGAGGCAGCGCCCGCCGTTTGGCCCAGCGGCCGTTTCCGTCCATAATAATAGCGATGTGGCGGGGCAGGTGGGCCATATCCACCAACCCCGCCGTTTGCTCTGATTTCGACTTGAAAAAAGCCATGACTGCATACCGCTGCGCCCGTCAAACGGACATCAGTTCCTTCTGCTTTTTCTCCAGGAGCGTATCAATCTCCTTGCATTTTTTATCCGTCAGATCCTGCATGTCTTTCTCAATATCTTTCAGGTCGTCGTCCGTAATCTCGGACTTCTTCTTCTGGGCCTTAAAGGTATCCATCGCATCGCGGCGGATATTACGAATGGCTACCTTAGCGCTTTCGGCATATTTGCGCACTTGCTTACTCAGTTCCTGGCGGCGCTCCTCGGTTAACTGCGGGAACGACAGACGGATGCAGGTGCCGTCGTTCTGTGGATGGATACCCAGGTCGGATTCATTAATCGCTTTTTCCACCAGTTTCAGCGCTGTTTTGTCCCAAGGCTGGATCACCAGCGTGCGGGAATCGGGAGAACTGATGCCGCCGATCTGATTGATGGGCGTAGGAGCACCGTAATATTCCACTTTGATTTTATCGAGCACCTGGGCATTGGCCCGGCCGGCGCGGACGCTGGCAAAATCCCCCTGGAGCGAATCCAGCGTTTTATTCATCTTTTCCTCGTAAATACGGTATTCTTCCTTCATCATGTTAATCCTCCTTCACGATTGTTCCCACATTTTCTCCGCAAATGGCGCGGATAATATTCTGCGGATCCTCCAGCGCAAAGAGCAGTACGGGGATCTTATTGTCCATTGACAGGGATGTGGCCGTGGAATCCATTACGCTCAGGTGCTGAGCCAATATGTCATCATAGCTGATCTGATCGTATTTTTTCGCGTCGGGATTCTGCACGGGGTCAGAATCGTAAACGCCGTCCACATTCTTTGCCAGCATAATCACGTCGGCATTGATTTCCGCAGCGCGGAGCACGGCTGCCGTATCAGTGGAAAAGTATGGATTTCCAGTACCGCAGCCAAAAATGACCACGCTGCCTTTTTCCAGCTGATGCACGGCCCGCAAGCGGATATACGGCTCGGCGATGGCCCGCATTTCAATGGCAGTCTGTACACGGACGGGAACGCCCTTTTGCTCCAGCACATCCGCCACAGCAAGGCAGTTCATCACTGTAGCCAGCATGCCCATATGATCGGCGCGGGTGCGTTCCATTTTTCCGGTCCCGTTTCTCACACCGCGCCAGAAATTTCCGCCGCCGATGACAATGCCCACCTGAACGCCCATATCCACGCATTGCTTCACCACATCGCATACGTTTCCGATGACATCAAAATCAAGGCCAAAATGTTTATCTCCCGCCAGTGCTTCTCCGCTGATCTTCAGCAGGATTCGTTTATACTGGGGTGTCTGCATTCTGTTTTCCCTCCAATGTTCTTTTTCTAAAGTCTGAACGATCCTAAAATGAATCTTTTGTTATTTTATATTATTTTTACCTTTTTGCATAGGGGAAAAACAAAAGTTTTTCCGATTCTTTACATTTTTTTGCCATCCTGGGTGAAAAAAGCGCTGGGAAGCATATGCCGCTTCCCAGCGCGCTTCAAGCATGCAGTTTATCGTGAATTCGATGGATCAGTTCTTCCTTGCCCACCCCGGTCTCAGCGGAAAATGGGATCACTTCCGCCTCGTTCTTCGGACAAAGCGTTTGACGGATGCGCACAAGATTCGGTTCAATCTCGCTTTTTTTCAGCTTATCCAGCTTATTGGCCACGATCAGCACCGGGCAGCCTGTGGCATAAAACCACTCTGCCATGGTCCGGTCATCCGCCGTAGGCTGATGGCGGGCGTCCACAATCTGCACACCCAGTGAAATCAGCCCTGCCGCAAAATAACTCTCCATCAGTTTTCCCCAACGGTCGCGTTCCGCCTTGGATACCTTGGCATAACCGTAACCCGGCAGATCCACCAGATATGCCGCGCCGTCCAGCTTAAAATAATTAACCTGGGATGTTTTACCGGGCGTGGCGCCTACATGGGCAAAATTCTTGCGTCCCAGAAGGCGGTTGATCACTGAAGACTTTCCCACATTGGAGCGCCCGGCAAAGGCAATCTGCGGCAGCCCGTCGCGCAGAAATTTGGACGGCTCCACCGCTGACAGGATAAACTCCGCTTTACTGAAGTTCAACGCCCTTCCTCCTTTTCTCTGGCCTGTTACTGTCGAATGGATGCACGCGGCTTTTTTTCGCGTTTGCCCGGCACCGCAGCGTTGCTGCTTTGCTTTCCCTTCCCGCGTGGTGCCGTCAGTGGCAACGCCTCAGCCAGGACTTCGTCAATCGTCTCCACCGGGACAAACGTTAGCTGCGCACGCACCAAGGGATCAATCTCCTCCAGATCCGGCACATTATCTTTGGGGATAATGACTGTTTTTACCCCATTGCGCAGGGCCGCCATGGTTTTCTCCCGCAGGCCCCCGATGGGCAGCACGCGTCCATGCAGGGAAATCTCCCCGGTCATTGCCAGGTCACGGCGCACGATCTGTTCCGTCAGAGCCGATACAATGGCCGTAGTAATCGTGATGCCGGCAGAGGGTCCGTCCTTCGGAATTGCTCCTTCAGGGAAGTGCACATGGATATCCCGCTCCTTATAAAAGCCGGGATCGATTCCAAGCCGTTTGGCGCGGCTGCGCAGGCAGGACACAGCAATATGAACGGATTCCTTCATCACATCGCCCAAATTCCCGGTGCATTCCAGTTTACCGGAGCCATCCATAAGGTTTACTTCCACTTCCAGCAGTTCGCCGCCCACTGCCGTCCAGGCAAGGCCCGTGACAACGCCGGGATCTTTTCCTGCGCCGCGCACCTCAGGGTGCACTTTGGCCGGCCCAAGGATCTCCTGCAGATTCTTCGGCGTCACACTCAGCAACTGCTCCTCGCCTGCCACCAGCCGAAGAGCCGTTTTACGGCAGATGCGGCCCATTTCCCGCTCCAAACGGCGCACACCGGATTCGCGGGTATAACCATCGATCACCGCCCGCAGCGCCGCGTCACTGACGCGCAGCTGGACGCGTTTGATGCCATTGAGTTCCATTTGCTTGGGCAGAAGATACCGCTTGGCAATCTGCACTTTTTCCTCATCCGTATAGCTGGACAGTTCAATCACTTCCATACGATCCAAAAGAGGACGCGGAATTGTGTCAGTGGTATTGGCGGTGGTGATAAACATAACATTGGACAGATCCAGCGGGATCTCCAGATAGTGATCCCGGAAAGAGCTGTTCTGTGCACTGTCAAGCACTTCCAGCAGCGCAGCAGAAGGATCGCCTCGATAATCATTGCCCAGCTTATCCACCTCGTCGAGCACCATCAGAGGATTCATGGAACCGCACTGGATCAGGGCGTTGACAATGCGGCCGGGCATGGCTCCCACATAGGTTTTGCGGTGGCCGCGAATCTCAGCTTCATCCCGCACGCCGCCCAGCGACAGGCGCGCAAGCTTGCGGTTCATCGCCTCCGCTACCGAAATAGCAATGGAGGTCTTGCCCACACCGGGAGGGCCCACCAAACACAAAATCTGTCCCTTCGCATCCGGATGGATCTGCCGCACGGCTAAATATTCCAGAATACGCTCTTTGACTTTCTGCAAGCCAAAATGGTCGCGATCCAAGAGTTTGCGCGCCTGCGCCACATCGGTGCGGTCTTCATTATACTGGTTCCAGGGAAGCTCCAAACACACATCGAGGTAATTGCGCAATACACTGCCCTCGGCGCTGCCGTAGGGCTGCTTAGCCATACGCTCCGCTTCCTTCAGAAGCTTTTCTTCAATTTCCTCAGGCAAATGCAGCGCCAAAATCTTTTCTTGATATTCCGCCGCCTCTGCATTGGGATCGCCTTCTCCCAATTCCTCCTGCAGTACCTTCAGCTGTTCGCGCAGTATGTAATCTTTCTGCATGCGCCCCAAGCGTTCACGCACTTTGCCCTCCAGCTCCTGCTCGATGGAAAGAACCTCCAGCTCCCGCGCTAGGATGCCATTTAAATTCTTCAACCGTTCCAACGGCTGAAGCTCTTCGAGAATCGCCTGTTTATCCTGATGGCGCAGATTGATGTTCTGAGCAATGTAATCAGCAAGGTACCCGGGATCACGGCTGGAAAGCACAGTAGTCAAGACATCTGCGCTCATACGCGGCATCGCTTCATGATACTCCCCGAACGCGGAATAGCACTGACGCAGCAATGCCTCCACCATCAGCGTATCCTGAGCAGCAGGTTCCTGTTCCTGCAGCAGCTCTACCTCTCCCATGAGGTAAGGCTCTGTCTGCAGCAGAGCTTTGAGCCGCGCACGGCTCTTCCCCTCAATCATCACGCGGATATTTCCCTCAGATACCCGCAGAATCTGACGGATATGGGAAACCGTTCCAACGCTGTAAAGATCTTTCTGCCCTGGCTCCTCCGTTGCGATCTCTCGTTGGGCCACCAGAAGAATATCCTGATTATTCTCCATCGCCGCTTCCAGCGCTTTAACGGAAATATCCCGTTCCACATCAAAATGCATCAGCATATTGGGAAAGATTGTCAGTCCGCGCAGCGCCAGAACCGGCACATTCGTATTCTTTTCTTCCATGGTCAAACTACACCTCCTGTGTGGATGTACAGCCTGCTGCGGCTGTAAAAACAAGGGGGCGCTTAAAAACGCCCCCTTGCCGCTATACTTCATTTAAGACGCCGAGGCACTATTCACAACGCCGCCGGCCTTCTGTTCCGAATGCAGCCTGGCACGGCGCGACACCTGTTCCTCACTGCGGACCAGTTTTACGTCTTCTTCGCCGCGGACATACCCCGCCGTAATGACAACCTGCTCAATGGAAAGGTCGGACGGGATATCATACATAATCGGCGTCAGTAATCCTTCCATAACAGCACGCAGGCCGCGGGCACCAATATTTCGCTCAATTGCTTTATCTGCCACAGCCTCCAATGCGCCTTCGGCAAACGTCAGCTTTACATCGTCATAGGCCAACAGCGCCTCATACTGCTTTACAAGCGCATTCTTCGGCTCTTTCAGGATGCGCACAAGTTCGGGTTTGCCCAGGGATTCCAACGGCGCAATAACCGGCAGACGGCCCACCAGCTCCGGAATAATACCGAACTTCAGCAGATCATGGGGCTGCACTCCCTTCAGGACCTCGCCCACGGGACGTTCCTTTTTGCTATGCACTTCGTTGCCGAAACCAATTCCCTGCTTATTGGTGCGCTTTTCAATGATTTTTTCCAAACCATCGAATGCGCCGCCGCAGATAAACAGAATATTGGTAGTATCAATATGGATGAATTCCTGATGAGGGTGCTTGCGGCCGCCCTGGGGCGGGACATTGGCCACAGTGCCTTCCAAAATCTTCAGCAGCGCCTGTTGCACGCCTTCGCCGGACACATCGCGGGTAATGGATGTGTTCTCACTTTTGCGGGCAATTTTATCGACCTCATCGACATAAATGATGCCGTGCTCGGCGCGCTCCACGTCATAATCCGCCGCCTGCAGCAACCGAAGAAGGATATTCTCCACGTCATCGCCCACATACCCTGCTTCGGTCAGCGTGGTCGCGTCGGCAATGGCAAAAGGCACTTTCAGAATGCGGGCCAGGGTCTGGGCAAACAGCGTCTTGCCGCTGCCGGTAGGACCGATCATCAGAATATTGCTCTTTTGCAGCTCCACATCGTTGCTGCCGCCGAAATAGATGCGCTTGTAGTGGTTATAAACCGCCACAGACAAGGCGACCTTGGCGCTTTCCTGGCCAATCACATACTGATCCAGGATTTCCTTGACTTCCTTCGGCGTGGGCAGCTGCTCCACCGTCTCCGGAAATTCGTTGTGCTCCTCACCGTACCCTTCATCGTCCAGCAAACTCATGCAAAGCTGCACGCATTCGTTGCAGATATAGGCCCCGGGACCGGCGATGATGCGTTCGACTTCATCTTCATGCTTCCCGCAAAAAGAGCAGCGAATCGACTTTTTTTCATCATTCATAAATGAAACAAACCTCCACGCCTCAGCGGCTGTAGATGACCTTATCAATCAGGCCAAAATCTTTTGCTTCCTCTGCTGTCATCCAGTGATCGCGCTCCGAGGCTGCCTTGACCTCTTCTGCTGTTTTGCCGGTATTTTTGGCAAGGATCTCATTCAAATGCTTCTTGATCCGCAGGAAATGCTCCACATCGATCTCCATGTCTGTAACCTTACCCTGCGTACCTGCCGAAGGCTGATGGATCATCACCTCGGCATTGGGCAGTGCCAAGCGCTTTCCCTTTGCGCCCGAAGAGAGCAGGAACGCACCCATACTGGCAGCCATACCGATACAGATGGTGGACACCTCGCATTTTACATACTGCATAGTGTCATAAATTGCCATACCAGCCGTAACGCTACCGCCGGGAGAATTGATATACATCTGGATCTCTTTGTCCGGATCCTGCGCCTCCAGATACAGCAACTGTGCCACAACCAAGCTGGCTGTGGTATCGTTCACCTCTTCACCCAGGAATATAATGCGGTCATTCAGCAGCCGGGAAAATATATCGTAGGATCGTTCGCCGCGGCTGGTCTGCTCAACAACATAAGGAATTAAACTCATAATAACAGCCTCCTGTCCCAATAGCTACCGTTAAGTATTGCCAGAATTGTCAGTTTTCACTCAACAGACCTCTGCACCTTTATTCTGCAACTTTCACGCTGGCGCTGTCCACCACGAGCTTGAGCGCCTTCTCGCGCTTGATCTGCTCTTCCACATCGGCCGAACGCAGATACTTTTTCACATCCTCCAAGGAAAGGCCGTACTGATCCGCCATTTTCTGCATTTCAGCATCCACCTCTTCTTCCGTGGCTTCAATCCCCTCGGCCTTGATAATGGCCTCCAATGCCAAACTGCCGCGCAGCTGGCGCAGCGCAGGCTCCTTGGCCGAATCCAGCAGGTCGGCTTCCTTCATGCCGGTCATCTGCAGATAATCGGCAAAACGCATACCCTGGGACTGCACCTGCATCTTATAATCATCCACCACGCGGCGGGCCTGATTTTCCACCATGGCCTCGGGAATGTCGCATTCCATATTCTCGGCCACCAGTTCCATCAAATTGTTTTCAAAAGCCTGCTTGGCAGATGCCTCACGGCTCTCCTCTTCCTTTTTGCGCAAGTCAGCTTTCAGTTCCTCCAGAGTATCAAACTCCGACACATCCTTGGCAAATTCATCATCCAGTTCCGGCATGTCTTTGGCCTTCACTTCGTGGAGCTTGATGGAGAACACAACCGGCTGAC
Source organism: bacterium 210917-DFI.7.65 (assembly GCA_020555865.1). Lineage (GTDB taxonomy): Bacteria > Bacillota > Clostridia > Oscillospirales > Oscillospiraceae > Pseudoscillospira. The sequence goes on from JAJCJJ010000004.1 coordinate 147,119, forward strand.
CAGCCAGTTCCTCGGCTTGGTAATCTTCCGGGAACGTCACATCGATATCCTTTTCCTCGCCCGCTTTCATACCGACGATCTGCTCTTCAAAGCCGGGAATAAACGAACCCGAACCCAGTTCCAGAGGATAGCTCTCACCCTTGCCGCCGTCGAAAGGCACACCGTCTTTCTTACCTTCAAAATCGATCACAGCCGTGTCGCCATTCTGTGCCTCGCGCTCCACGCTCACCAAACGGGCATTACGCTCACGCATCTGCTGCAGCTTTTTCTCCACATCCTCGTCGCTGACCTCAACAGAGGGCTTCTCCGCACTCAGGCCCTTATACTCGCCCAGCTTAACCTCTGGGTAGTTGGCAAAGGTAGCCTTGAACGTGAAACCGTCGGCACTGACCTCGGTCACTTCGACCTGAGGATGCTCCACCGGCTCCAGCTTGGCTTCCTCCAACGCGGCCTGATATGCTTCGGGGAACGCAAAATTCATCGCTTCGTCAAAAAAGATCTCCACGCCATACATTCCCTCAATGACTTTGCGGGGCGCATGGCCAGGACGGAAACCGGGAATCTTCATCTGCTTGACCTGCTTTTTGTATGCTTTCTCAATAGCGGGCGCAAATTCGTCCTTGCCAACCTCAACGGTCACGGTGACCATATTTTTTTCATGCTTTTCGACATTTTTCAAATTCATTTTGTTTATCCTCCGTTCCGTGTGCAGTTTATATCACACGCAGTCTATAATTTTAACAGAAACAGTATGAAAAAGCTACTCTTTTTTCTGTTTATTCACAGATTTTTTTCAATTGGAAACGCAGATAATCCGCTGCGATCAGGGAAAAATCAACGCCCGCGTGCATTCCCTCGATAGCCCGCTTGTGGCTTGGCCCGTGAAGATGCCCGTAATAACACGCTTTCACAGGATAGCGCTCCAAAAGCTCCAAGATCTCCGGACAGGCATAACCCTGGTACAAAGGCGGATAATGCAGGAAGCACAGGATCTGCCTGCCCCCGGCTGCTTTCATTGATGTTTCCAACCGCATTGCCTCCCGATTGAGCACTTTGCGGTTATGCGCCATATCCGGCGTTTCCTCATCGCTGAACCAGCCACGGGTGCCACACAGGGCATAATTCCCATAGTAAAAGCAGTTGTTGTGCAGCAACTGGAGCGTATGGATTTCATGCTCTGCAAAAAAGGCGTTCATTTTTGCCGCTGTCTCCCACCAGTAATCGTGATTTCCTTTGAGCAGGATCTTCCGGCCGGGCAATCGGTCCAAAAAGCGAAAATCCTCCAGCGCCTCCTCCAACGAAATTCCCCAGGACGTGTCCCCGCACAGCACAATGGTATCATCATCCCGCAGTTGCGAAAAACTTGCACGGAGCTTTTCGGTATGGTCTTTCCAAACTTCACCGAAAATATCCATCGGTTTGTTCACCGACAGCGACAGATGAAGATCACCGATTGCATATAATCCCATGCCGTTCCTCCAGAGCTTTCTCAGTTCAGATAATCCAGCACGACCTGCTCCATGGCATGCTTCTCCGTGCTCTCGGTAAAACGCACCGCTTTGCCGCCCAACTCCGCCAGGCGCCAGGGCGCTTTCACACCGGTGGCCTCCTGCAGCTGCGCAATCAGCTCCACTCCGTCGCCTGCCGGCACAGCGCCGATGGCGCGCAGCACGGGGCTGCAGAATTTATAGGGACTGGCAGTGGAAACTATTACAGCCGGCCCGCCGTCACCGCTTTCGGCGCGGTATTGCTCCAGCACATGAGCCGCCACAGCGGTGTGGGTATCCATCAGATAATTTCGCTGTGTGTAATAACGGCGAATCGTGTCCATCGTATCCTCCTCGCCGCAGGAGCCGGCCCAGAACAGCTTGCGCACTTTTGCGAGCACAGTATCGCTGACCTGATACCGGCCCTCAGCGTTCAGCTGTTTCATATAACTGCGCACCTCAGCGTCATTGCCGTCAGAGAGCGCATAAAGCAGGCGTTCAAGGTTGCTGGAAATCAGGATGTCCATAGACGGCGACATAGTGGTATAAAACGGGCGGTTGCGATCATACACACCGGTGCGCAGGAATTCCGTCAGCACATCATTCCGGTTGGACGCACAGATCAGCCTGCCGATGGGCGCGCCCATGCACTTGGCATAGTATGCTGACAGAATATTACCAAAATTGCCTGTGGGAACACAGAGATTGACCTTCTCCCCTTCTTTGAGCTTTCCATCCCGGACAAGGTCGCAACAAACAGACACATAGTAGACCACCTGCGGCAACACGCGGCCCCAGTTGATCGAGTTGGCCGAAGAGAGGAAATAGCCCCGCTCCAGCAGCTGCGCACGGATCGCCTCATCGGAAAAAATGCGCTTCACACCGGTCTGGGCGTCATCAAAGTTGCCCAGAACCGCATACACGCTGACATTACTGCCTTCCTGGGTCACCATCTGCAGTTTCTGAATTTCAGACACGCCGTCTTTGGGATAAAACACCATGATTTTAGTGTGATCCACATCCCGGAAACCTTCCAGCGCCGCCTTCCCGGTGTCGCCGGAGGTCGCCACCAGAATGCAGGCGGTTTTTTCCTCACCGGTTTTTTTCAGGCTGGCATACAGCAAATGCGGGAGCATCTGCAGAGCCATATCCTTAAACGCGCTGGTGGGACCGTGCCACAGTTCCAAGCTGTGCGTCGCCGCGTCCAGAGACCGCACCGGAGCCACTGCGGGATCGTCAAATTTTTCCGGGCTGTAAGCTGCATCTGCAAACGCGCGCAGTTCTTCGCGGCTGTAGTCCTCCAAAAACAGGCTCATAATCTCCACGGCCCGCTCCTGGTAGGACATGGACTCCATCGCTTTTATCTGCCGGGCGCTCAGCGCAGGCAGCATTTCCGGCAAAAACAGCCCGCCGTCCCGTGACAGGCCCTGCTTGATCGCTTCCGCAGCTGTAAAGTGCAGCGTACGGTCTCTCGTGCTCAAATAATGCATAGTTGCATCGCTCCTTATTGTTCTGATTGCTCAAAAATCACCCGTTTGAGATTTCTATAGAAGAGATCCTCGATCAATTCTGCACTGTAATTGCGCCGGAGCATCCCCTCATAAATCCGTTCCATGTCCTGCACACCGCAGATACCGTCAGGCAGCCGGTCACAGCCATCCCAGTCGCCGCCAAAGCCCACATACTTTTCACCGCCCAGATCAAGGAAATGCTCCAAATGGGCGAACACGGCGTCCAGAGAATGATCGAGTCCCAGAAACGGCGTGTAGAAATTCAAACCGGCAAAGCCCCCGGTGGCGCAAATACACCGGAACATTTCGTCGGTCAGATTCCTTGTGTTTGAGCACAGCGCTCTGGCATCACTGTGGCTGGCCACCACGGGCTTTTCACTTTGGTCCATGAGATCCCAAAAGCCCGCGTCGGAAAGATGGGATACATCCACCAAAATGCCAAGGCTCTGCGCACGGCGCACAAAGTCTTTTCCCTGCGCACTCAGCCCACGCTCCGGCTCCTCCAGATGGGAACCGGACAAAGCATTGGCCCGGTTCCAGGTGAGATTAATGAGCCTCACGCCCCATTGCGCCGCCGTCTCAAGACGGGCCGGATCACATTCCAGCAGATCTGCTCCTTCAATAGACAGTATGGCCGCACATTTTCCCGCGCGCTCTGTCTGTTCCAAATCTGCCGCCGTGCGGCAGGGCGCCACCAGCGCCGCATTCCGTTTCATCTGCACAAAAAATTCTTCCGCTTGCCGACAGCACTCGGCGAACATCCCGTCCATCGGCGCCCGGGCCGCATCGTGAAAAATGGCAAACACCTGCGCGTAGCGCTGAAATTGCCCGCCCCGCTCCAAATCTGTGTGTCCAGGGCTGCTGCGCAGATCCCACCCCAGATGTAAGCAGCAGCTTAATGTATCACAATGGGCGTCAAAAAATGAAAAAGGTAGCATGGCATTCCTCCTTTGCTCGCGTTTGGCTTTATTCAAAGGCCGCTTCCAAATACTCAATTCTCACGTTCGCCTCGTCCAGGACACCGCCGGTATAAACTTCAGCCACATCAAAACGAACCGGACAATCCAATGCATAACGCATCAGATACTGTGCCGCCGCAGTGCGAATGCGCCGCTGTTTGGAAGGGCTGACAAATTCCCGTGGCAGTCCATGCTCTGTTTCCGCCCGCGTTTTGACCTCCACAAAGCAGAGCACACCGTCCCGGCTGGCAATCAAATCAACCTCTCCCATACGGCAGCGAAACTGACTCGCTTCAATGCGATATCCATTCCGGCGAAGATACGCCGCCACGCAGGCTTCGCCCCAGTCACCCGTCAACTTTTTTGCATTCACTGCGCCGCGCCTCCCATTTCACCAGAAAACTGCGCCGATGGGCCGGACAGGGCCCACAGCGGTCCAGCGCCGCATAGTGCTGCTTCGTTCCATACCCTTTATGCTGTCCAAAGCCATACTCTGGATATTTCTCTGACAGGCGTTCCATATAACGGTCACGGCTAACTTTTGCCAGAACCGAAGCTGCCGCAATGTTTGCGCTGCGGCTGTCACCTTTGACCAGCAGCGCATGCGGTATGGCGATACTGCAGCGGCTCCCATGATCCCGGTTTCCGTCAATCAATGCAAAATCCGGCTTCGGCACCAGCTGCCTGATCGCTTCATCCATCGCCCGGATACGGGCATTGAGAATATCGATGCCATCAATAGTCTGCTCATCTACCGAAGCAACAGCATACGCCTGCGCTTCCGCACAAATCTGATCGAACAGTATCTCCCGCTGCCGGGCAGTCAGCTTCTTGGAATCGTTCAGGCCGGGAATCAGCCGTCCCGGCGGGAGAATCACTGCTGCAGCATATACCGGCCCCGCCAGCGGGCCGGCTCCCGCCTCGTCCGCACCGCAGATACAGGTGCAGCCAGATTCCCAGAAGCGGCGCTCTTCGCTCCAAAGGTCGCTTTCTTCCTGCTTATTCTTCATAACGCTGCTCCTGTACCGCTTCCGGCTGTTCCAGTGTAAAGCGTCCCAGCTTTCCACTGCGGAATTCATCCATCAGCACCTTTGCCATACGCTCCGTATCCACTTCTCCGCCGGAAATCAGAAAACCGCGTTTGCGGCCCGTCCGGCACAGCAGATCATAGCCGCTCTCCCCCGTTTCCGGACTTACTTTGTAACGCTCCAAAAGACAGGCGGGATAATCCCGGGCCAGGAATTCCATCAGTGCGCAGGCCAGTTCTTCCAGATCCATAACCTCGTCGCGAATCGCTCCAATAAACGCCAAACGCAACGCTGCAGCCTGATCTTCAAACTTGGGCCACAAAATCCCCGGTGTATCCAAAAGCTCCAGGCTGCCGCCCACATTGACCCACTGATTGGAGCGGGTTACGCCCGGCCGGTTTTCCGCCTTGGCACGGATCTTGCCTGCCACGCGGTTGATAAAGGTGGACTTGCCCACATTGGGGATTCCTACGACCATCACGCGGATCGTGCGCCCGGCCTGCCCTTTTTCGGCATAGCGCTGCAATTTTTCGGAAAGCAGCGCACGCACGGCAGGCACAAATTCTTTCACGCCCGCACCGCTTTTGGCTGCCGTTTCCATCACCGCATAGCCGCAACAGCGGAAATAGGCGCTCCACAGCTTTGTTTTAGCACTGTCTGCCTGATCGGTATGATTGAGTACGATCAAGCGCGGCTTGCCTGCCGTCAGTGCGTCAATATCGGGATTGCGGCTGGAAAGCGGAATGCGGGCGTCCAAAATTTCACACACGGCATCCACCTTTTTGATGACTTCTTCTATAGCCCGCTGGGTTTTTTTCATATGACCCGGAAAATAATGCAGATCCTGCATGCTACTTCACCCCTCCAATGCGGCTCCAATCGGTTCGGCCCGTTTCATCCGGCCCCGGAATGAGAATACAGACAGCCTGCCCCAACAGATACCGGCGGTCCAGTTCCCCCAATACACTCTGACGGCTATCTGTGCTGGCGTTGCGATTATCCCCCAGCACAAACACACAGCCGGGCGATACCGTGAACGGAAACGTGATGTCTCCGGCAGTCAGGGTAGGTTCCTTGATATACGATTCCTCCAACACTGTGCCGTCTACCGTCACCGCACCTGTATTAAAATCAATGTCTACCGTCTGCCCTTCCGTGGCGATAATGCGCTTGATCACCGCTTCGCTCAAAAAACTGTCCTTCCGAAACACCACTATATCTCCATTCTGTGGAGCGTGCCAGAGGGTAGACAAAACCAGCACCCGGTCGTTCTGCCGCAAGGCCGGTTCCATGGAAATACCTTCCACACAGATAATGCGCACAAAAAAAGTAAAACACAGCGCCACTAGTACCACCGACCAAACCAATGCATGCAGTAGATCCAGCCACAGCGGAGGGGCTTCCGCGCCTGTTTTCTCCCGCCGGGGCGGATGTATCCGCTTTTTCTGCTCTGTCTGTGTCTCTTGGCCCACGGTTTTTTCGTTCCTCCCGCTGCTGATCGATAACCATACTACAATAGTTTATTATTATATCTGATTTCTGTTTCAAAAGAAAGAGGTTCTTTCCCGTTTTTTAGATTTTTTCTATAGGGACAGCCTGTATGCCTTCAAAAACAAAAAAAGAGGAGCAAAACGCTCCTCTTTTTTGCGGTAAAAATCAATATCAGATCTTTTCCTTGACTTTGGCAGCCTTGCCCACGCGGCCGCGCAGATAGTACAGCTTTGCTCTGCGGACCTTACCGTGGCGAACCACTTCGACCTTGTCGATAATAGGCGAGTTGACCGGGAAAATTTTCTCCACACCAACGCCGTAAGACACGCGGCGGACGGTGAAAGTCTCCTCAACGCCACCATGCTTCTTGGCAATGACGGTGCCCTCGAAAACCTGAATTCTCTCACGGCTGCCTTCTTTCACCTTCACGTGAACCTTGACAAAATCGCCGATGGCAACCTCGGGGCGATTTTCTCTGACCTGAGATTCTCTCAGTGCCTGCATCAAATCCATGGATATGTTCCTCCTCAAGTATAGGCGTTCATGCCGCTTTCTCGGCTGCACAGTTTAAAAAATGCGCAGCACGACAGAGGACCGCCCTTTTAGACTGAAATATTTTATCACAGACTCGCTCCCAATGCAAGCATTATTTTCATTTTTTGACAAAGCAGACTGTTTTCAAGATTTCAGCGAAACGGCTTTCCCTCAGCATCCAAAACATCTGTTCGCCGTACCAGTGAAAAATCTGGAACGTACTGCGGCAATTCTTTTTCCACAGCCACAGCCAACAGCGCCGGATTCAGTCCGGGGTTCTGCGCCGAAACGATCGTATGAATGCACAGCTGCCTCTCTTCCTCTTCCAGTTCAAAAGAGCGAATCAAGGGGATCAGATCCACATCGGCCAAAGCTTTGCGCTTCGTTTTTTTCCGGATCAGTACTTCCTTCCGGGAAAAAAGTGCCCGCACAGCATCCGCCGCCCCCAAGGGCACACCATGGTCGTACAGCAAGATCACATCCGCCGCCACAAAAGCAAGATCCCGCACCGGACGCACCGCCTCATAAGCTTTGCATACCCGCAGCCCTTCCGGGCACCCTGCGTTCAGCAAAGCGGGAAGCGTCTCCAGATCCACTTCGCTTTCCACTTCAAAATCCAGCAGTTCACAGCAGCTGCTCTGCCCCACCGGCAATGGGAGCAAAATGGACATGATCGGATGCGGATGAAACCCCTGAGAGTGTTTGACAAACATGCCGCCCCGCAAAAAAAGCCGCTGGAAAGTACGCATCAGATCGAGATGGGAAATATAGCAGGCCGTCCCCTGCTTTTCAAACAGCAAACGTAATTTAGACATCGCACTTTCCTCCCCCAATCAGGCAGTTGGCTCCGCAGCCGGTGCACTGGGTGCGGCAGTCCGGCGTGGTAATGCCCTCATAAGCGCGCTGGCGTTCCCGCCACAGGAACTTCTGCGAAACGCCGGAAGAAATCATCGACCAGGGCAGGATCTCGTCTCCCGGACGGACACGATTGGCATAAAAAGCCGGCTCAAGCCCGCAGTCCTCAAAAGCAGCCATCCAGAGATCCAAATTGTAATAATCCTGCCAGGCATCCATTTTGGCCCCCCGGCGCCAGGCCGCTTCCAGCACGCGCCCAATGCGGCGATCGCCGCGGGAGAGCACCGCCTCCAAAAAGCTGGTGTCGGAATCGTGCCACTTATACGATACCGCCTTAGCCTTAATATTGTCCCGCAGCAGCTGCACGCGGCGCTCATATTCTTCTTTGGTAATCTGCGCCTCCCACTGAAAAGCAGTGTGGGGTTTGGGCACAAACCAGGACGTAGACACTGTAACGCTGACGCCCCGGCGCTTGTCTGGCGCGCTCTCACGCCAAGTATGCACCACGTGGTCGGCAATGCGGGCGATTTCCACAATGTCCTCGTCGGTCTCCGTGGGCAATCCCAGCATAAAGTAGAGCTTGACGGAACTCCATCCCCCCTCGAACGCAATGCGGCAGGAATGAAGCAGATCCTCCTCCGTCAGATTTTTATTGATCACATCGCGCAGGCGCTGGCTGCCAGCCTCCGGGGCGAAAGTCAGCCCCGCCTTGCGCCCTCGGGACAGGCGCTGCTGCAACTCCATGGAAAAATTGTCCGCCCGCAGCGATGGCAGAGAAAGATGCACTTTGTTGGCCTCACAATATTCCATCAGGCCGTCGCACAGATCGTTAAGTGGCTTATAATCACTGGTGCTCAGCGAGGAAAGGGTCATTTCCTGATAGCCTGAATCTTTCAGGGCTTCTACCCCATATTGCAGCAGCAAATCCTTGCTGCGGTTGCGTACCGGACGGTAAACGTATCCCGCCTGGCAGAAACGGCAGCCGCGGATGCAGCCGCGGAACAGCTCCAGCGTTACACGGTCGTTGATGACCTCCGTGGAAGGCACAATCGTTTTGGCCGGAAAATAAGCTTTGTCCATATCCTGCACAATCCGCTTGGTAACCACCTGCGGCGCGCCGTCTCTGGCCTCAATCGCGGCGACAGTGCCGTCGGCATGGTAGGAAACGTCGTACAGGCTGGGGACATACACGCCTTCGATCCGTGCCGCCGCACGCAGGAAGCGGGGCTTGTCCCACCCCTCGCGTTTAGCCCGACGATACAGCTCAATGATTTCCACCGTCACATCTTCCCCTTCGCCCAGGGAAAACAAATCGATAAATTCTGCCAGCGGCTCAGCGTTGAAGCAGGCTGTGCCGCCAGCCATGATCAGCGGCGTCAGGGCCGTGCGCTCCGAGGCATGGAGCGGGATACCTGCCAGATCCAGCACATTGAGTACATTGGAAAAAGCCATTTCATACCCCAGAGAAAACCCAAGGATGTCAAATTCCCGAACGGCGTCGCCGGACTCCAGGGCATACAGAGGAATCTGCGCTCGGCGCAGTTCCTCCTCCATATCCGGCCAGGGAGCAAACACCCGCTCACACCAAACGCCGTCTATATTATTCATCACACCATATAAAATCCGCATGCCCAGATTGGACATGCCGATTTCATAAGTGTCCGGAAAACAGAACGCAAAGCGCACATCTACCTGCGCTTTGTCCTTTACCACCTGATTGTACTCTCCGCCCACATAGCGCGCCGGTTTCTGCACCCGGGGCAAAATGCGCTCCAGTCGTTTCTCCACAGATAAAACGCTCCTATTTCTATAATATTACGTTTCATTTTACCCGCAAAGACGTGATTTGACAATACCTGTTTCTGCGCACCAGCACAAAACGAACCAGAATTCCAGTACGACAAGCGGCAGCTGCAGCCCCACTGCCCCCTGCAACGCGGCGGTCAGCAGCAGCGCCACACACAGGAAAAAGCAGCCGACCCCATGTCCGATCCGGTCCGCCGTAATCGGGTCCAGCAGCCAGGAAAGCATCAGATACAGCGCTCTGCCGCCGTCCAGTTGCCGCAGCGGCAGCAGATTGAACAGCGCCAGCAACATATGGATACCCGAAAGCAGATAGCCCCGCTCCCAGGAAAGCTCCGCCGCCGCGCGGCCCAGCACCAAAGCGCACACTAAGTTGACCCCTGGCCCAGCCAGAACGGAAGCGATTTCCCTTCCGTAGGAAAGCCATTCACTGCGCCGAATGCGCAGTTCTCCGCCAAAAGGCGTCAAAGTGAACTGCTCAATCTGTCCGCCCACCAGACGCAGTACCGCAAGGTGCCCCGCCTCATGCAGCGCTGCAGCCGACAAGATCGGAAACAGCAGCCTTTGCCGGTCCACTGCCGCAAACAGAGCCAGCAGCAGAAAGAAAAAAGGGCTGACCGCAATCCGCCCCGCTTTAGTCCGACGGCGCTTCTTCCAATGTGACATAATAAATCGGGTTCAAGTAGACATCTTTCTGCTGCATAGCAAAATGCAGATGCGCGCCTGTGGCTAACCCCGTGCTCCCCACTTCCGCAATTTTTTCTCCTTTTTTCACCACTGCACCGCCGCTGGCCGTGATCTTACTGCAATGCCCATAAATCGTCGTCAGCCCTCCACTGTGGCTGAGCATGATATACTTTCCCAAAGAACTGCTCTCGCCCACCGCTTTGACCGTTCCATCCGCAAAAGCGCCGATGTCCGTGCCGGCGGGGGCAGCAATATCCAATCCACGGTGGAACTTCTCTTCCCCTTCAATAGGATGCTCCCGATAGCCGAATGGCGAGGAAAGCCAGCCGGACACCGGCGTCGTATAGGAAATTCCCAGCACGCACTGTTCCATAATGACTCCTTCCGGCACCTCTTCGGCCGGGGCTGTCTGCACCTGCGCCTCCTCCGGTTGCGTTTCGGAAGCAGATGCAGCCCCCGGCGGCAGTGCGCTTTCTGCCGTTTCCGCACCCTTTTCTGCCACCAATTCCTGACGAGAAGAACGTTCACCCTGGCGCTGCAGCCAAGTGCCGCAGTCATCCCAATGCCGTGAAAAAGCCAGCAAGGCGTTTACCGGCTCTTGCTGGCTGATGTCTGAAAGGGGTACTGTGACCGTAGTTTCCACGGCCTGCCCCTCTACTTCTGCGGGGTGGAACACCTCGGCATAAACATCTCCGGCGACTTTTTGCAAGCTCTCCTCTCCGCTCACCGCCCGTCCCACTGCACTGAATACCTCCCGATAATCCACACTGTGCTCCATTTGTGCAGAGAACGCAGCGCGCAGGCTTTCAAAACGCGCCGGCATATTGATTTTTGCTACCACCAAAGCGAGAAAAATCGATGCACATACGATCAGCTGTATCCAGCGCAGCAGTTCGCCACGGCCCATGGCATCATCTTTTCTCCGGGTTCTTTCCCGGCCGGCGCTGTATAGCCGGCCCTTGCCGCTTCGATAATCCTCCGCCACCGTACTGTAACGCAGATCCGCCAACACGCCCCGCCTCCTTTGGAAAATATTTGATGTTCTACTGTATGCCTTTATCCCTGAAATATGTCTGTTACAGCTTATCGACTATATCCCAGCAGTATCCCATCTGCCAAAAGCAAAAAAGAAAGACACAACTTCCGTTGTGTCTTTCTTTTTGGTCGGAGTGTCGGGATTCGAACCCGAGGCCTCATGGACCCGAACCATGCGCGATACCAAACTTCGCCACACCCCGATGAACTTTATTTATTATATAGATCGCTTTCATTTCTGTCAAGTATTTCTTTTTTCTTTTTCTGCCGCAGAAAATATGCGCCTTCCTCTTGACAAAAAACAGAGTCGGATATAATATAAAAATCAAAGACGATGAAGGGAAAAAGATTGGTTTCTCTTTCTTTCAGAGAGCTGGCGGTTGGTGCAAGGCAGCAGAAACGATCCAATGGATAACTGGTCCCGGAGTTGGCAGTCCGAAACAGACGCGTAGGGCTGCACGGTGAGCACCGTTATATGCTCAGGCCTTGTTGGAGGCCGATGAGGGTCTGCCGGGTAACCGCAGGCTGAACCAGGGTGGTAACGCGTTAGTACACGCCCCTGACTGAAACAGTCGGGGGCGTTTTTTTCATGCCCCCCGAAAGGAGTTTTTTATCATGATGTACGAAGGCTGCAAAAAATACATTCCGTTCCATCCGGAATACATTCCCGACCGCACTTGGCCGGACAAGGTAATCGACCATGCCCCCATCTGGTGCAGCGTGGATCTGCGCGATGGCAACCAGGCCCTGATCGACCCCATGAATCTGGAAGAAAAGCTGGAATATTTCCAGACGTTGGTGGATATTGGATTCAAGGAAATCGAAGTAGGCTTCCCCTCCGCCTCGGAAACGGAATACGAAATTCTGCGCACCCTGATCGAACGAAATATGATCCCGGACGACGTGACCATCCAAGTGCTGGTGCAGGCCCGTGAACATCTGATCAAAAAAACCTTCGAGGCCATCGACGGTGCCAAAAATGTGATTCTGCACTTCTATAACTCCACCTCCACCCTGCAGCGCAAAGTGGTGTTCCACATGGAGATGGACGGCATCATCAAAATCGCCACGGATGCCGCCAAATTGATCCGGGAGTTGAGCGAACCCGTCATTGCCAAAGGTATGAACCTCCGCTATGAATATTCTCCCGAGAGTTTCTCCGGCACAGAAATGGACAACGCCGCACTGATTTGTCAGAAAGTGATTGAAACCATCGGCGCTACACCGGAAAACAAGATCATCCTGAACCTGCCGGCCACGGTGGAAGGCAGCATGCCCAATCAATATGCCGACCAGATCGAATACTTCATCCGCCATCTCCCCTCCCGGGACTGCGCCATCATCTCCATCCACCCCCACAACGACCGGGGCACTGGCGTGGCCACTACAGAAATGGCTCTTCTGGCCGGCGCTGAGCGCGTGGAGGGCACCCTGTTCGGAAACGGCGAACGCACCGGCAACGTGGATATCGTAACCGTGGCCATGAACATGTATACGCAGGGCATCGACCCGCACCTTGATTTCTCCCAAATCAACAAAATTAAGGAGATGTACGAACGGTGCACCAAAATGGTGGTGCCGCCCCGTCAGCCCTACGCCGGGCAGCTGGTGTTCACCGCTTTCTCCGGCAGCCATCAGGACGCCATCAACAAAGGCACCCAGTATATGAAAGAGAGCCAGAGCCCTTATTGGGAGATCCCATATCTTCCCATCGACCCGGCAGACGTAGGCCGCGAATATGAGCCGATCATCCGCATCAACAGCCAAAGCGGCAAGGGCGGCGCAGCCTTTGTCATGCAGCATAACTTTGGCTACGACCTGCCAAAAGTCATGCACGCTGAGTTCGGACATATCGTGCAGGTGGAAACCGACAAGGTGGGCAAGGAACTGCCCGCCGAGCGCGTTTATGAATTGTTTAAAGAAAATTATATTGACGCTTCCTATCCTTATGAACTGCTGCGCCATTCCTTTGAGGAAACTACGGGCGAAGACGGCAGATCTCATGTGAAGTTCTGCGGCACGCTGCGGCACACTGACACGACTTTTGATGTATCCGGTGAGGGCAACGGCCCCATCGACGCATTCTTTAATGCCATCCACGGCCAAAAGATGGATCGTTTCACCTTTGTAGACTATAAGGAGCACGCCATTTCCGACGGCTCTGATTCCATGGCTGTAGCTTATATCCAGCTGCGCGATCACGATGGCAACGACGTATTCGGCGTTGGTATTGATCATAACATCAACCTCGCACCGCTGCGCGGCATCCTCTCTGCCATCAACCGCGCCTGGTGTGCACGGCATCACAAACAAATCTGATCTCCGCATATTAAAAAGGAGCTGCAGCACTTGTAAAGTGCTGCAGCTCCTTTTTCAGATCCACTCGTTGCTCACTGCGCCGTGTAGCCGCCGTCCACCATCAGCGTAGTACCGGTGACAAAAGCAGAATCTGCACAGGCAAGATACAGATAGGCCTTGGCCACCTCTTCCGGTGTGCCTAACCGCCCGATGGGATGCAGGGCAATAAACTCCCGGCAATACTCTTCAATACTCTGGCCGTTCTGGCGGGCATCCTCTTCCGCCATGGGCGTGAGGATATAGCCGGGCGCCACAGCATTGACACGAATATTGAGGCCTTTTTGTCCACAATAGAGCGCCGCACAGCGGGTCATGGCCTGCACAGCGGCTTTGGTGGCGCAATATGAGAAGAAGTCCGCGTCGCCCACTACGCCATCAATCGACGCTGTGGACACGACAGCGCCGGCTTCGCCGTTTTCTGCCATGGCAGCGATGCAAAGCTGCATACCGTAATACACGCCGGTCTGATTGGTTGCGATCGTCTTTTCCCAGCTCTCCGGCGTTGTTTCTGCCAGCGTTTCACGGAAACTGATGCCGGCATTGTTGATGAGAATGTTCAGTTTGCCGAACGTGTCTTTTACAAAAGAAACCGCCTGCTTCCAGTTTTCATAATCCGCCACATCCAGCGCAAAAAACGCCGCTCGCTGTTCGCCGCCGCCGTTCAACTCTGCGGCGATACGCTCTCCGTCCTGTCGCGCACGGCCACAGAGCACCACGCGGGCCCCCTCCTGCACAAAAAGCCGCACAGCAGCCTCGCCGATTCCTTTCGTTCCACCGGTAATCAGCGCTACCTGACCATCCAGCTTACCCATATGTACATCCCCTTTCTCTGTTTTCTTTTATAAGTTTGATTGGCCTTATTCTACCATACCCTTCCAATACTGTCCAGACATCCTATTCCGGCAGGAATTTTTAACCAAGTATTGTGTGAAAGTCCTCTTTTTGCTATAATACAAGGTATCCTACTTAAAGACAGGTGATTTTTCATGTTGAATATTCACTCCGATGGCATGTACCTCCGCGGCGGCGCGCTGATCCCCGCTGCAGATGGACCTGCCGCCGGTCTCCCCTCCCCTGCCGAGGCCAAAAAGGGTACTATCGCTTACCGCATTCTGCAAAGCCACAACACCAGCGGAAACAGCGATGCTCTTGAAATTACCTTTGACGCCATGGCGTCTCACGACATTACATATGTGGGCATTATTCAAACGGCCCGCGCCTCCGGTATGCGCGCTTTCCCCTTGCCCTATGTCCTCACCAACTGTCACAACAGCCTGTGTGCTGTGGGCGGCACCATCAACGAGGACGACCATGTATTTGGCCTGTCCGCCGCCCAAAAATACGGCGGCGAGTTTGTGCCCGCACACCAGGCCGTCATTCATTCCTATATGCGCGAGCGTTATGCCGGCGGCGGCAAGATGATTATCGGTTCCGATTCCCACACCCGCTACGGAGCCTACGGCACGGTAGCCATCGGCGAAGGCGGCCCGGAGTTGGCCCGGCAGCTTCTGAAAAAGACTTATAACATCGCTTACCCCAAAGTGATCGCCGTGTATCTCACCGGCGCGCCCCGGCCCGGAGTTGGCCCTCAGGACGTAGCTCTGACCCTAATCGGAGAAACGTTCCCGGCGGGCATCGTCAAAAACGCCGTGCTGGAATTCATCGGCCCCGGTGTTTCGGCCTTGGCCATGGAATACCGCAACGGAATCGATGTGATGACCACGGAAACCGCCTGCCTCTCCTCCGTCTGGCAGACGGACGAAACGGTGCGCCGCGCCCTGGCTTCTTACGGCCGTGCCGGGGACTACCAAGAACTTCTGCCAGCCGACGGCGCATATTATGACAAATTGATCGAGCTGGATCTGTCCAAAGTCGAGCCGATGATCGCCTTGCCTTTCCACCCCAGCAATGCTTTTACAATTGCCAATTTCAAAGCCAATCTGACGGATCTTCTGCATCAGGTGGACATGGACACCGAAAAACAGCTGGGCGTGAAAAACGCCCCATCGCTGCTGAGCAAGATCAAAAACGGCCAGTTCTGTGTGGACCAGGGCGTGATCGCCGGATGCTCCGGCGGAACGTACCAGAACCTGATGCGCGCTGCGGACATTCTAAAAAGCCACAGTACCGGCAGCGGTGCGTTTTGGCTTTCCTGCTACCCCGGCTCCATGCCTGTGATGCAGGCACTGACAAAAAACGGCGCCATCGCTGCACTGATGAGTGCAGGCGCCTCCATCCGCTCCTGTTTCTGCGGTCCCTGCTTTGGCGCCGGAGACGTACCTGCCAATGGCGCATTCTCCATCCGTCACTCCACCCGCAACTTCCCCAACCGCGAAGGTTCCAAGCCCTCCGACGGACAGGTATCCTACGTGGCTCTGATGGATGCCCGGTCCATTGCGGCGACTGCTCTGAACGGCGGTGTGCTTACCGCCGCCACGGAACTGGATTGTGTTCCCGCAGACACAGCGGAGGAACTGTACGAATTCGACGACAGCTCCTACAAGGCGCGGGTTTACTATGGTGCAGGCAAGCCTGAAAGCGACGCAGAACTGATTCTCGGCCCTAACATCACCGACTGGCCTGAGCAGATCGCCCTGCCGGAAAATCTGCTGCTCACCGTGGCCGCCGCAATCTACGATCCTGTGACCACCACCGACGAGTTAATTCCCTCGGGCGAAACGTCGTCTTACCGTTCCAACCCCGTGCGCCTGTCCGAATTTACTCTGAGCCGGAAAGATCCCCAATATGTCCCCCGAGCCAAAGCGGTGAAGGAACTGGAGCTGGCACGCCGCAGAGGCGAGCACAGCGAGGCTCTCACGGAAGCTCTGGCCGGACATGATGCAGCTACGACGGGTCTGGGCACCTTGGTGCTGGCCATGCGGCCTGGCGACGGTTCCGCCCGCGAGCAGGCCGCCTCCTGCCAGCGTGTGCTGGGCGGCTGCGCTAACATTGCCGAGGATTACGCCACCAAACGCTACCGCTCCAATGTGGTCAACTGGGGCATGCTCCCGTTCATTCTGCCGAATTTGAAAGAGTATCATCTGCAAAGCGGCGACCGGGTGCATATCCCCGGCATCCGTGCCCTGCTGGAAGGCACGGACGAGGAAATTTCTGCAACGCTTTGCCAAGGCGGCAAAGAAACTGCCGTGACGCTGTATCTGCCGGGTCTTACCCGGGAAGAGCGCGACATTATTCTGGCAGGCTGCCTGATCAACTATTATGCATAAACCGCTTTACAATATTTCCTGCAGCCATCTCCTAAATACGGAACCTGCCTAACACAAGTCTCTTCCCCCATACAGCTACCGTAAATCTGGTCGTTAACAGGCTAAAAAATGCAGCTTTATCCATTGTCTTGCGCTGCATTTTCTTGACAAACAGAGCGGCAAGCAAAATTTTACGGAGGTATAAAGTTATGAAAGAGTATCAAAATTTAATTGGCAGCATTGTGATTGCAGCTGCGATTATTATGGGAGCCGTACTTATTGGTAATGCAATGATTGAGGCAAGCGGCAATATTGGAAGCCAAATCGCTTCTGCACTAAGTACAATTGCATCGCAAATCGAATAATGATTTCGTTGGATCCAGCAGTACACAGTACAAACAAATACTTCCTCCATAAGGGCAGCCGATTTTCCGGCTGCCCTTTCACTGCATTTTGGCAGACAGAAAAGGATGCTGTTCCAGGGGAAACCGCGCGAAAAAGCCCGCACAGAGCAGAGCTCTGCGATGGTAGCCAGCGCTGCTTCGTACATTCTGGCAAATTAATCTGTACGGGTTCCGGCGCAGTTGCGTCAGGAATATAAAAGGAGCACAGGAGAAATTTGAAAAACAATTTCATTTTCCTTGACAAATCCCTTCTCTGCGCATAAAATGAAAAAAGTTTTCAAATTCAACGAAACGGAGCCATTTCCATGAATACCGGAAAAACCTACAAAACCAGACAGCGCGAGTGCATCCTTGAATGCATCCGAAAAAAGGCAGACGCTTATATCACCATTCAGCAACTTTCCGAAGAATTGGAAAAGCAAAATCGAAAAGTCGGCCTGACTACCATTTACCGTACGCTGGATCGTCTGGAAGCCGAGAAAGCCATCGCCCGGGTCTCGATTGATGGCGTAGCCGCCGCATGCTATCGCTACCTTCCCAAAAAGAACGACGTGTTCTTCTCCATGAAATGCGAACAGTGCGGCAGTGTAGTGAACATCGACTGTGCAGAACTGTCCCACCTTTACCGCCATCTCTCCCAGGCCCACCAGATTGCCATCAATCCTGGAAAAACCATGTTTTACGGCACCTGTGCCGCCTGCTGTGCGGACCGGGAACAACGCACAGCGCAGCCGTAATAAATAAAAGGAGCACATACCGCTATGAAAAAGCATTCTATCTTCCCGTTTCTATCCGCTGCCATTCTCTCACTTTCGCTCTTGCTGAGCGGCTGCGGAGCACGTCAAACGGCTCCCTCGGCAGAAGACGACAGCGTTTTGACCATTGCCGCCACCACATACCCCGTCTACGAGTTGCTTGCAGCACTGACTGGCGGTATGGACCATGTGGTACTTACTTTGGTGGTCGATCAGCAGATCAGCTGTCTGCACGACTATACGCTGACCGTAGAGGACATGCGCACACTGGAACATGCAGATGTGATCGTAATCAACGGCGCAGGGCTGGAAGCCTTTATGGCGGACGCTCTTTCCACAGTAGACGTGCCGGTGATTGACTGCTCTGAAGGCATCAGCCTGCTTCCCGCCACGGGACATGGCAACCACGATCACAGTGCCGCCGAAAACGAGGACGACCATTATGACCCCCATCTCTGGCTTGACCCGGAGCGTTACATGCAAATGATGGACAATGCCGCCCAAGGTCTTTCCGCTCTCGGTTACGGTAATTACGACGACTACCGCGCCGTCATGCGTATGTCCTGTTCCCGCATCGACGAGCGTTTCCTAACATGGAAAAAACACTTCGACGCACTGCCTCAGGAGAAAAAGTTGCTCATCACGTTTCACGACGGTTTTTCCTACCTCGCCGATGCCTACGGCCTGACCATCCTGCGCGCCGTTGAAGAAGAGGCCGGCAGCGAAGCCAGCGCCAAAGACATCAAAGAAATTGTGGAATTGATTCGGGAATATGATATTCCAATGATTTTTGTCGAAGAAAACGGCTCAGACGCCACAGCGAAAGCCATCCAACGAGAAACCGGCGTAGCCATCGGTACACTGAGCATGCTGATGAGTCCGGACGACAGCACAGACTATATCCAGCGAGACGACAACAACCTGAAAGTAATCTATGAAGGCCTGAGCGGAGAGGAATTGCCCGAACATGAAGAATGAAACGATTTACAAAAGAATGCGCATTGACAAGCATCCAGGCCTCCACGACATTGGCTGCCATGGCGCCTGCTGCCTGCGGGCCACAGATCTGGGACTGCAGCTGGGCGAAACGACAGTGTTCGAGCATGTGGATCTGCACATCCACTGCGGCCAGATCGTAGCCCTGATCGGTCCCAACGGCGCAGGAAAAAGCTCTCTGCTCAAAGCCATTTTGGGGCAGGTTCCCCACACAGGCAAGCTGGAATTCTTTCTGGCCACCGGCGACAAAGCCCAGCCCACCTTCGGCTATGTGCCGCAGAACCCGGTCTTTGACCGCAGTGATCCTATCAGCGTGCTGGATCTGTTTGTCTCCTGCATCTCCCAATGGCCTGTATTTTTACCCGTACCCAAAGCATTGCGGGAAAAAGTGATCCAGTGCCTCGCACGCGTTCATGCCGAAAAGCTGATCGACCGGCGGCTGGGCGCTCTGTCCGGCGGGGAACTGCAGCGGGTGCTGCTGGCTCTGGCTTTGGAGCCGGTACCCCATATTCTGATTTTGGACGAGCCGATGTCCGGCGTGGATATCGATGGCATGAAACTGCTGCTGGATATGCTCGATGAGATCCGCACCAAATACGATTTGTCCATCCTTATGTCCACCCACGATTTCACCATGCTGGATCCGTATGTGGACAAAGTGCTGTTGCTTAACGACACCATTCAAGCCGCCGGCACGCCCCGTGTTGTGCTCAATTCCGACGCATTTCGCGAAGCATTCCACCTGGGACAGGAATGGAGGGCAAAATGATGGAATTCTGGTATTCCCTGCTCAGCCTTCTGCCATTCACCTGGGCGCAGGCAGACGGACTGCTGTTTATGAAAAACGCCTTTTTGGCGGTGCTGGTCATCACGCCTCTGTTCGGCCTGCTCTCCACCATGGTGGTAACCAACAAAATGAGCTTTTTCTCCGACGCACTGGGACACAGCGCATTCACCGGCATGGCCGTGGGCACGCTGGCCGGCGCGCTCGCCCCCACGCCATGCGCAGTCGTGTTTGCGGTGGTGTTTGCCCTGCTGTTCACACTCGTGCAGCGCAAAGCCCACATGTCCAGCGATACAGTCATCGGCGTGTTTTCCTCCACCGCCGTGGCTTTGGGCATTTTCATCGCCACCCTGGGCGGACAAAGTTTCACCAAGTTCAACGCCCTTCTAATCGGTGACGTTTTGAGCGTTTCGCCGGCAGAAATCGGACTGCTTTTCTGCATTCTGGTGGGCGTAGCCGTATTCTGGCTGTTTGCCCTGAACCGCATGCTGCTCACCGGCGTTCATCCTGCCCTGGCAGACAGCCGCGGCATCCGTGTAGTGCTGTATGAAGCGCTGTTTGCCGTGGCCATTGCCGTGGTGGTCACGCTGTCCATGTCCTGGATTGGACTGATGGTTATCAACTCCATGCTGGTGCTGCCCGGCGCGGCGGCACGGAATATCGCCCGCAACATGCGCCAATACCATCTGCTTTCCGTACTGGGAGCGCTGGCGGCAGGTATTGCCGGCGTAATGACTTCCTTTGCCATCGGCGCCAGCGCCGGCGCTACGATCACGCTCTATCTGGCCATATTTTTCGCACTGTCTTTCCTGCTGCGAAAAAATTAACACATTCCATCGCCAAATCATGTATCATCTTTCCAGCTGTAACGGCAGGGTGACGCGCATCGAAATTTCACGTTCGATCTCTTTAGCCGGTATGAGGATTGGTTTTGGCATCCGTCGGCTGCGTCCAGGCTTTCCCAAAAAGAGAAGCTGAAATCCAACCGGTAAATGACAATGCTGCCTCACTTTGAAGCAGCGGAAAGAATTCTTATTTGATTTTTTCATTCCCGCCCTACAAAAAATAAAAACAGTAAAAGGCAGTCATCTTCGCTATGATGACTGCCTTTTGCTGCAAGTAAAACCTACAGAGATTACAATGCCACAACCGGTTTTCCATCTTGATCAAGCAACGGAGTAAAACCCGCAGCATTCCCATTTCGGTGAAACACATAATGGACGCCTGTTTCCGTATCTTTCCAGATTTCCATCACTTCAATCGTTCCCTGGCTATATACTTTCTGAAAACGATCCATCTTCTCCCCTCCGTAGTCTCTGATTGTTGTGTTCGGAACCGGCTCTGACAGCCGGCCTGTTCAAAAGCACCCGTTCAGCGGGGACACTTTTTTCATAAAAATCTCCCGATCACGCACAAACCCGAACGGCTCATAGAGAGAAAAGGCATCGTCTGTCACCAAAATCCCCTTGAGCCGGCAAATCGGTTCCTGTGCAAGGATCGTCTTCACCAGCGCTTTTCCCAGTCCGCAGCCTCTGTGCTCCGGATGGATCACCACATCTTCCAGATAAAATACAGTGGTCGCATCCGTAACGCACCGGGCAAAGCCCACCTGCATTCCCCCGGCATAAGCGCCCATGCAAAGGGAGTTCCGGATGATTCCATCGATGGTATCCAGCGTGTAGTGCCGCGCCCAAGCTGTTTCTTTCAAAAGCGCCAAAATGCGCTCCGGCTGAAGGAGTGCTTTCTCATCGCTGAGAATGTATTCCAGATACGCTTCCTGCATCGCTCTGTTTCCTTTCCACTCACCCGTTCAGACGCGCCCGATGGAACACCTTTTTGCCCTTTTTGATCATCACGCCGTCCCCGGCAAAAGCTTCCTTGGCAAACATGGTATCCGCCGCAATCACTTTTGCATCGTTTACAGACACACCGCCCTGCTGCACAAGCCGTCTCGCTTCGCCATTGGACGCACACAGCCCGCAGGCAGTGAGCAGATGCAAGATGCCGATCGACCCGTCGGTAAAGTTTTCCTCCGACAGTTCCGTCGTCGGCATATGGGCACTGTCGCCCGCGCCGGCAAAAAGTGCTTTCGCAGCGTTCTGGGCTTTGTCGGCCTCTTCCTCTCCGTGCACCATCTTGGTCAGCTCCCAGGCCAGAATCTCCTTGGCGCGATTCAGCTGGCTGCCTTCCCAGCTGTCCATTTCATCGATCTGTTCCATGGGCAAGAAGGTCAGCATGCGGATGCATTTAAGCACGTCGGCGTCATCCACATTGCGCCAATACTGGTAGAAATCATAGGGCGATGTTTTATTGGCGTCCAGCCAGACGGCGTTTCCTGCGGTTTTACCCATCTTTTTGCCCTGGGAATCTGTCAGGAGCGTAATGGTCATGGCGTGGGCATCCTGACCCAGCTTACGGCGGATCAATTCCGTGCCGCCCAGCATGTTGCTCCACTGGTCGTCGCCACCAAACTGCATGTTGCAGCCGTAATGCTGGAACATGTAATAAAAGTCATAGGACTGCATGATCATATAGTTGAATTCCAGGAACGAAAGGCCCTTCTCCATGCGCTGTTCGTAGCATTTGGCGCGGAGCATGTTGTTCACACTGAAGCACGCGCCCACTTCGCGCAGCAGCTCCACATAATTCAGGTTCAAAAGCCACTCGGCATTGTTCAGCATCATGGCCTTGCCTTCACCGAACTCAATAAAGCGCTCCATCTGACGCTTGAAGCACTCGGCATTGTGCGCAATATCCTCCTTGGTCAGCATTTTGCGCATATCCGTCCGGCCGGAAGGATCGCCGATCATGGTGGTGCCGCCGCCAATCAGCGCAATGGGCCTGTTGCCCGCCAGCTGCAGGCGCTTCATCAGCGTCAGAGCCATAAAATGGCCGGCAGTCAAGCTATCTGCCGTGCAGTCAAAGCCGATATAAAAAACAGCTTTGCCTTCGTTGATCATTTTGGAAATTTCTTCTTCGTTGGTGACCTGGGCAATCAGTCCACGGGCCTTGAGTTCTTCATAGCAAGTCATGATCATTCTCCTTTTTATCGGTTATTATAGGTTCTTCCGTATTATGGCACTTTGATTCCGTCTTCTTTCCCGGGCGCCGAAGAAACGGCATTGCCGCTGCACGCCGGCACGTCCTGCGTCTCTTTTCCCTTTCGCTTTGTCAGCAGGACATTGTATCCCACAACGCCGCCGACCACAATCACAGCGCCAAGGAACGAAAGCGGCCCCATCACCTCTCCGTAAAACAGCGCGACCAGAACAGGATTGAGCACCGGCTCAATGCCGGACACCAGGCTGGCCGTCACCGGCGGCGTAGTGCGCAGGCCGATTGTCAGGCATAAAAATGCCCCGCCCATCTGAAAAACGCCCAACACCAGCATACTGACAACGCCGGCCGTTCCCAGCGGAGGCAGATCAGTCATAAACGGCAAGCCTGCCAGCACGCTGCCGACAGCCCCCCAAAAGACCGACGCAATGGGATCCCCGTCCGGCATATCGTTGAGCAGGAATACGCCTGCGTAGGTAATCCCGGACACAAGTGAAATGACATCCCCCGCCAGCTGCCCGCCGCCGAGGCTTTCGACAAAAAAGCATACCACACCGAGAAAAACCACCGCGCAGGCCACCAGATCCAAGCGACCCGGCTTCTTTTTCAACAACACAAAAGAGAGCAGAATCACAAAGATCGGAGCTGTATACTGCAGCACGATGGCATTGGCTGCCGTAGTCATTTTATTGGCCAGCGCAAAAAGCACATTTGTGCCGCATACCGCAGCCGCCCCCAGCAATACCCAGCGATTCAGCTTTGGTTTATGGCGTGTTATCAGCAAATACGCACCGAACACTCCCAACGCAATAATGCTGCGTCCGCCGTTAAGAGCCATCCCACTCCACGGGATCAACTTCATGCAAAGTCCGGCTGTACTGTACAGAACTGCTGCCAGAAATACAAACATCGTTCCACTGCAGCGCACAGACATATTTCTTCCCCCTTTTCCGCTCAAAAGAAAAACACCCACCGTCCGCTTCATGCGGACAGAGGGCGTTCACAAACGCGGTACCACCTCTGGTTTACCCATATACTCACGCATATCGGTCTCATGCTGTGCCATCACACAGCCTGCGCGTTATCGGGCGCATCCCGGCCAGCCCTACTGCGCTTGTCGGTTCAGGCGGCGGCTCAGAGGCGTATTCACAAAGTGCGCCTCTCTTCCTTTCACCAAACGGAAGCTCTCTTTACAGGCGGAGACTCTGCTACTCTTCCTCATCATCGCTGATGGGTGCCACTATACCACACTCCGCCGCGCTTTGTCAACTATCCTGTACATCAAAAAAATGCAAAAAAGATAAAAAACTTTTGTTTTTCTGTTCCCAAAAACGTCATCCCTTTCGATTTTCATACAGATTATGTAATACATTCTGCATATGGTCCCTTATAATAAAAAAACCACCGGCACCAAGCTGAACTCGATCCACATGGAGGAAATCTTTATGGAAAACCATGCATTTTATCTCACCGACCGATTACATTCTTTGAAAGAACGCTATCTGAAAACCGTGCCGAGCATTACCATTCACCGGGCTGTGGCATTTACGGAAATAGCCGGAAAATACCCAAACCTTCCAGCAAATCTGCACATTGCAAAAAGTTTTCGCCGCGCGTGCGAAACGGCACCATGCTAATCCAGCCGGGGGAGCTGATCGTCGGACCTCCCTGCGGAAAACCGCGCGCCGGCGCATTTTCCCGGATATTTCCTGGGACTGGCTGGAATCGGAACTAAATACCATCGCTACCCGCGCGCAGGATCCCTATTATATCAGCGAAGCGGATAAACGGGTAATACGCAATGAACTGTTTCCATTCTGGAAAGGGAAATCTTCGTCCGAAGCATGCGACGCAGAACTGAAAAAGGCCGGTTTGTGGGACTACGGCGTAGGCGCCGCCATCACCGATCTCACTTATCATATGACCAGCGGCGGCGACACCAGCCCCGGTTTTGATATCATTTTGCTCAAAAAGGGCGTTCTCGCTATTCTGGCAGAGGCAGAATAGCATCTGCAGGAGCTGGATCCCCAGGCGGAGGATTATCCCATCCGAAAAGCGTTGTCTGTCAGGGAATCATCACCTATTCCAGCCGGCTGGCCGCTCATGCCGCATCGCTGGCAACTTCAGAAAGCGACCCGAGCCGAAAGGCAGAATTATTCAAAATCGCCGAAGTAAATGCAAAGGTGCACGCCCATCCCCCGGAAACGTTCATGAAAGCACTACAGTCCATCTGGACGATCCAATCCCTCCAGTCTCTGGAAACCAACCAGTGCAGCACCTCTCTGGGCCGTGTCGATCAATACCTGTATCCTTATTTCCAGCGTGATATCGAGTGCGGCCGTATCACAGCACAGGACGCTTTTGAACTATTCTCCTGCTTTATGCTCAAATGCTCCGAAGTGATCTGGTACACCCCAAGCGCCACCGCAAAATATTTTGTCGGCTATATGCCTTTCATCAACATGTGTGCCAACGGCATCAAGCGCCACGGCGGCGACAGCGTGAACGAACTGACTTACCTCATCATGGACGCTGTGCGCCAGATAAAGCTGTACCAGCCCACGCTGGCCTGCCGCATTCACAATTTGTCCCCAAGAAAGTACCTGAACAAAATCGCGGACGTAATTGCAGCAGGCGCCGGCATGCCCGCCTGCCACTTTGACGATGCTCATATCAAGATGATGCTGCGCAAAGGCTACTCCTATGAAGATGCCTGTGATTATTGCCTGATGGGTTGCGTGGAGGAACAGCGGAGCGGCCGCGTACACCAGTGGACCTCAGGTGGCTTCACCCAGTGGCCCATCTGCATCGATATGGCGCTGCACGGCGGTGTGGCTGGACAGCGGGGACACTTCCTCTTTCAAAACCTATGAAGACTTTGAAGCCGCCGTAAAACGGCAGCTGGACTATCTGATCGACGTAAACTGCCGCGGCACCGTCATCATTGAAAAGGTTTTCCGGGACGTGAGCCCCACGCCTTTTATGTCCCTGTTCGTCGACGGCTGCATGGAAAAGGGCCGGGATGTAATGGACGGCGGCGCAGTGCTGTATGCCTATCAGATCCACGGAACCCTGTCCCAATCCTTCAATACGCCTCTGGGCGAAATGGTCGGCGCCACGCCCGATGGACGCGCGGCATATGCGTCTCTGTCCGACGGCATGAGTCCAAGCCAGGGAATGGATCGGAACAGCCCCACGGCGATCATCAAATCCGTGTCCAAAATCAATGTGGAAAACATGAGCCTCGGTATGGCGCACAATTTTAAACTCTCGCCTCAATTTATCGCCACGGAGGAAGGGCGAAATGCCGTGATCGCCCTCCTTTCCACCGCCTCGCTCCTGGGCAACGCGCAGATGCAGTTCAACTGTGTAGACAACGCAGAGCTGCGTGCAGCCCAGAAAAAACCGGAAGAACACCGCGATCTGATCGTTCGCGTGGCTGATTATTCCGCTTTCTTTGTAGAGCTGTGTAAAGAGGTGCAGGACGAGATCATCAGCCGGACCACCATTGACCGAAACTGACGCTTGCCCCGGAACGCAGCGGTACCCTGACAAAAACGATAAGGCGGCGGGCATCAAGCCCGCGCCTTATCATTTCAGTGCACAGGGAGAAAATCAATCCTTTTTCTCCGCACCTTCGCCATAAGTTCCCATATTTCCGGATCCATTTCCCTCATCATCTGCACCGAACACATAATCGTTGCCGGGCAGAATAGCGTTGAGCACGATGCCCGCAATCGCGGCCACGGCCAGTCCTGTCAGTGTGATGGACGTACCTGCCACCACAAAGGTCAGGCCGGAAGAAAAGCCCAGGCCGCACACCAAAATTACCGCTGCAATGATCAGATTGCGGGATTTGGTGAAATCCACCTTGCTCTCCACCACATTGCGCACACCAATGGCAGAAATCATACCGTAGAGCATAAAGCTGACACCGCCGATAATAGCGCTGGGCATGGAACCAATCACATCGGCAAATTTCGGAATAAAGCTGAGCGCAATTGCATAGACCGCAGCCAAGCGGATGACGCGAGGATCGTAAACCTTGGAAAGCACCAGCACGCCGGTATTTTCGCCATACGTCGTATTGGCAGGCCCGCCGAACAGCGCAGCCATCGCCGTGGCGATGCCATCGCCGACCAGCGTGCGGTGAAGCCCGGGATTGGCCAGGTAATTCTTCCCCACCGTAGCGGAAATCGCAGACATATCACCGATGTGCTCCATCATTGTGGCCAGTGCAATCGGGGCCATGACCAGAATAGCAGTCAGATCAAATTTGCACAGCTGCACCGGCGGAAGCCCCACCCAACTGGCCGCCGCCACTTCAGTAAAATTCAGAATAGCCGTACCATCTGGATTCGTCATCCCCATGAAATGCATCGCCAGCGCGACGCCATAAGAAATCAGAACACCCAAAAGAATCGGAATGATTTTAAACATTCCCTTGCCCCAAATATTGAAAATGATGATTACGGCCAGCGCCACAATCGCCAAAAACCAGTTGCTGGATGCGTTGGAAACGGCGGACGGCGCCAGCGTCAGACCGATACAGATGATAATCGGGCCGGTGACCACCGGCGGCAGAAAGCGCATCACACGGTACACGCCCACCGTTTTGATAATGGCCGCCAATACCAGGTACATGAGACCCGCCACCACAATGCCGCCGCAGGCATAGGGCAGGCGCTCACTCATGGGCATGCCGGCAAAAATACCGGTATCCAGTGTTGCAATCGTTTGAAAACCACCCAGAAATGCAAAGGATGAGCCCAAAAATGCAGGGATCTGAAATTTACTGCACAGATGGAAAAACAGTGTGCCAAGGCCGGCAAACAGCAGCGTAACCTGAATAGACAGGCCATAAGAGGCACCATTTTCCGAAAAATAGATCCCGGTCAGAATTGGCACAAGGATCGTTGCGCCGAACATGGCGAACATATGCTGCAGTCCCAGAATCGCCATTTTCGGCCGCCCCAGCGTGCGGGCGTCATAAATAGGCTGTTGTGTGGTTGTTTGCTGTTTCATTAATAAAACTCCCCCTTTTATGGTTCCAGAAGCCGCACAGTATCTGCAGCCCTAAAAAAAGCAACCGCTTTATGAACCGAACATAAAAGCGATTGCAACCTCAAATGGAACAGTGAAAACAAACGGAGCACCATACCCAAAAACGTGTTTCCTTTTCCGGACTTTCGACTCATCTGCTTCCGCCTCCATCCTCATTCCGCTTTATGGTAGCAGAAAGCCCCATAAAAAGCAAGGGAAAAATATGGAAAAGAAAAAAAGAATGTCAAATCCCGGTTGCCCATAGAGGCAGCCGGGACTCTTTTTCTTCAATGCAGCCGGGCGCGGAACTGCTCAGCATCCTCCAACATTTCCTCTGCGCTACGCAGCAATGTGTCCGTAATCTGTGCGCCGCCGGTAATACGAGCCAATTCTTTCCGACGCTGCACGCGGGAAAGGCAGGTGATTCTGGTAAACGTTCTGCCGCCCTCTTCTCCCTTTTCCACCAGGAAATGCGCATCGGCCATCGCCGCCAACTGCGGCAGATGCGTCACGCACAGCACCTGCTTACGCCGTGACACTGCAGCCATTTTTTCCGCCACTTTCTGGGCTGCCCGCCCAGACACGCCGGTATCCACTTCATCAAACACCAGCGTCATCACGTGATCCGTTTCTGCCAACACATTTTTCAATCCGAGCATGATGCGGGCCAGTTCGCCGCCGGAGGCAATTTTATGAATGGGCCGCAACTCCTCGCCCACGTTGGCCGACATCAGGAAACGTACTTGATCCTGCCCATCCCCTTCAAGCGCTTTCGGTTCCACGACGATCTCAAAGCGCACCTTATTCATATCCAGATCCCGCAGTTCTGCCAAAATCCTTCTCTGCAAATCGCCGGCAGCCTGTTTCCGCGTTTCTGTAAGCCGGTCGGCAGCCTGCTTTGCCACATCACCTGCAGCATGATATTTCTTTTGAAGCCGCAGCAGCGTATCGTCGGCATATTGAATTTCGTCCAATTCCGCATGGGCACGTTCCAAGTAAGCCAGCATATCCGCCACGGTGGCACCATATTTCTTTTTCAGCCGATAGATTTCATCCAATCGCCCTTCAATCCCATCCAACTCCGCC
Source organism: bacterium 210917-DFI.7.65 (assembly GCA_020555865.1). Classification (GTDB taxonomy): domain Bacteria; phylum Bacillota; class Clostridia; order Oscillospirales; family Oscillospiraceae; genus Pseudoscillospira. Next base: position 176,198 of record JAJCJJ010000004.1, read on the forward strand.
GGTGAGAAATCAAATTGCTCTTTCATATCCCGCACAGTTTCGGCAATGTCATAAAGCTCATGACGCACTTCAACAAGACGGTGCAGCAGAGTAGAAAATACATCCCCAAGCTGACGCACTCCTGAGAGGGCGTTTTCAGCCTCTGTAACCTGTGATACTGCCCCGTCGCTGTTTTCACTGCCGTTCAGGCAATAGTTGGCTCCCTCCATTGCCGCGCTGAAGCGTTCGCCGTTGCGCAGCAGGTTCCGGCGCTCCAGCAGGCGCTCTTCCTCGCCTTCTTTCAGTTCCGCCCGCTCCAATTCCTCAATCTCCCGCTCCAGGGTATCGATCCGGCGGCTGCGTTCAGCATCGTCCATCTGCATCCGCTCAATATCCCTGCCCAGCGCCCGCATGACGCTATAAGCTTCCTGATAGGCATGGAGCGGTGCGTCCACCTTGCCAAAGCTGTCCAGATAACGGATATGCTGTGTTTCATCCAACAACTGTTGTCCATCGTGCTGGCCATGGATATTGAGCAGCGCCGTCCCGACCTGCCGCAGCTGAGCAGCGGTACAGGGACGGCCGTTGATACGGCATACGGATTTTCCATCGGCCTGGATATCCCGCTGCAGCAGGAGCATTCCTTCCTCATCGGGCGCAATTCCCTGCCCCTGCAGCACTTCCAGCGACGAATCCACATCTGAGAACATGGCGCTGACCGAAGCACGCTGTTCCCCCGTCCGCACCAGATCGCGGGAGACGCGCTGCCCCAGCACCGCTCCCATGGCGTCAATCACGATAGACTTTCCCGCGCCAGTCTCGCCTGTCAGCGCGTTAAAGCCGGGCTGAAACGTAATATCCGCCCGTTCGATCACAGCAATATTCTCAATATGCAGCAATAGCAGCATCGCACAGCACCATCCTTTTTCCCGTATCGTTCCGCGTCAGAGGCTGGTTGTTCACTCGATCATTTTCCGGATATCCTCACAGAATGCCAAAGCGCTTTCGTTGTCTCGCATCACCAGAAGCACTGTGTCATCTCCGGCCAAAGAGCCTACCAAAACGCTGATGTGCATATTGTCCAGCGCCATGCAGGCTGCAGATGCCAAGCCAGGCAGCGTTTTTAAAACCACAAGATTCTGCGCACAGTCAAAGCTGCTGACACTTTCCCGAAAGATCGTGCGCAGCCGGCCGGCGTTGCTGAAGGTTTCCTTATGCACCGAAACGGCATAATGATAACTGCCGCGCCCGGTTTGTTCTTTAATCAGATGCAGCTCCTTGATGTCCCGCGAAATCGTGGCCTGCGTCACGTTCATGCCGGCACTGCGCAGCGCCGCCAGCAGCTGCTCCTGCGTTTCAATCGACTCGGAGGCAATAATCTCCAGAATTTTTTCCTGACGCTTTGCTTTCATTTATTTACTCATCTCCCGATTCGCCATTTTCCGGCACAGCGTTTCATAAAAGCTCCGATCTTTCAGTTTGATCAGTTCCGTTTCATATTTCGCGCGGCGCACAACCATGCGGTCTCCCTCCCGCAGCAAAAAGGCCTTTCCCCCGTCCGCGGACAGGTAGACCGTCTTGTTTCCGTTTCCTGCAGAATGCACTTCAATCACCTGATCCGGGCCAAGCACATACGAAGATGTGGTCAGCGTGTGCGCACAGATGGGAGTGAGCAGGATATTCTGCGCCGCCGGATCCACAATCGGGCCGCCGGCAGAGAGCGAATAGGCCGTAGAGCCGGTCGGCGTGGCGAAAATCATGCCGTCTCCACCGATCCGAATGAACTCCTTTTGATTGAGATACATTTGCAGATGGATCACTCGGGCCACAGCACCTTTCGTAATCACAGCATCATTCAAAACAATGTTGGAATAGACCTGTTTTTCCGCACGAAACACCCGCACATCCAACATCATCCTCGCTTCGCGCTTTACCTTCCCGCTTTTCAGCTTGCGCAGCAACCCGATATCTGTACTCTCCAGCTCTGCAATATAGCCCAGATTTCCCAAATTGATGCCCAAAATCGGCAAATGGTTCACCGCAGCGGTTTTGGCCAAATGCAGGATGCTCCCGTCGCCGCCGAACGCAATCATCAGATCTGCACCCTTGATTGCCGTTTTTACCGGGAGGTAAGTCAATTCCTTCGGTAAAACATCTCCCTCCGGCTGGAAGGGAAGGCTGATCACGCTTTCAATACCCTCTTCTGCCAAAATTTCGCGTACTTTCTGTGTCATGCGCAGTCCATGATCCCGGTAGGGATTCGGGCATAACACGATCTTTTTCATTTTCCTCACCCCTCGCCCCTAAATGCGCGGTGGGACGCATCGATCACCGCCTGCAGATCCAGTCTGCGGCCACGGCCTGCCCCCTTCTCCAGAAAGCCAAGATATTCAATATTGCCCTCCTGTCCCGTAATGGGGGAATACGTCAGATCCAGAACCGAAAAATCGGCAGCTTCTGCATGCTCCAGATACTGTTCCAACACCATCCGGTGCACTTTTGGATCGCGCACGATCCCTTTTTTCCCAACAAACTCCCGGCCGGCTTCAAACTGCGGCTTGATCAGGCTCACTACCTGCCCGCCTTCGCGCAACAGATCATGAAGGGCCGGAAAAATCAGTTTCAGAGAAATAAACGAAACGTCCACCGATGCAAAATCCAGCGGATCCGGTACCTGTGCACGACTCAGGTACCGCGCGTTAGTACGCTCAAGCACTATGACCCGTTCATCGCTGCGCAGTTTCCAGGCCAGTTCGCCGTAGCCCACATCCACCGAATAAACCTTTTTCGCTCCGTTTTGCAACATACAGTCAGTAAAGCCACCGGTGGAAGCACCGATATCAGCGGCTGTGCAGCCGTTAAGATCGATGGGAAACACTTCCATAGCCTTTTCCAGCTTGAGACCGCCTCGTCCCACATAGCGCAGCGTATTGCCGCGTACTTCCAGCGGGATGGTATCCTCCACACTCATACCGGCTTTATCCAGTTTCCGGTCACCGGAAAATACCTCTCCGGCCATAATCAGCGCCTGAGCCTTTTGGCGGCTTTCCGCCAGGCCGCGTTCCGTGACAAGCACGTCAAGTCGCTTTTTCGCCATGCCCCAAGGCCTCCTCTACAGCAGCGGCAACGCTTGCGCCATCCAGCGCCTTGGCTTTACGCAGCAGCGAAACGCTGCCCTGCGCCGTATAGGCATTGCCGAGATTTTTCAAAAGAATGGTACGCGGCAAAGCGTTTTTCTTCGCCAGTTCCGCCGTCAGGCGCTGCCCTACGCTGCCGTTTTCCACGCAGTCTTCCAAAACCAGGAATCCCCCGGTTTTTTCCACCGAAGCCGCAACGGCATCCACATCCAGCGGAACAATGGTGTTGAGCTTTATGATTTCTGCCGAAATTCCTTTTTCCTCCAGCAGATCCGCCGCCGTGAGCAGTTCATTGAACAGCACACCGTAGGATACCAGTGTAAAATCCTTTCCTTCCCGGCAGCATTCGGAAGCACCGCAGGAAAGGCCTTTGTATGCGCCCTCTCCGCCGCGCGCATACCGCACAGCCACAGGCCCGGAATCTTCCAGCACGGCGCGCTCCAACATGGCGCGCATCTCCGCAAAACTGGCTGGGCAATAAATCCGGATCCCTGGGAGCTGGCTGAGATATCCTACATCAAAAACGCCATGATGCGTTTCACCGTCTTCGCCCACCAGTCCGGCGCGGTCTACTGCAAACACCACATGGAGCTGCATCAACCCCACATCGTGAAGCAACATATCGAATCCGCGCTGCAGAAAACTGGAATAAACGGCAAACACCGGCACCATGCCCTGGGCCGCCATACCGGCCGCCATAGCCACCGCATGCCCCTCGGCGATGCCTACATCAAAAAAGCGCTCCGGGTAATCTTTTGCAAAAAGATCCAGCCCCGTACCAGATTCCATGGCCGCCGTGATGGTGCAGATGCGCGCGTCCTGCCGTGCCAAATCGCACAGCGTTTTTCCGGCAACCTTACTGAAATTTTCCCCGGAAAGCTTTAAAACCATCCCGGTCTGCGGATTAAAGGGCGCGACCCCATGAAAACGATCGGGGTTTTCCTCTGCAAAAGAATACCCTTTCCCTTTCACCGTATTCACATGCACCACCACCGGCGCGCGAAGTTCCTTGGCCCAATTGAGCACATGGCACAACTGATCCAGATCATGCCCATCTACAGGCCCCAGGTACTGAAATCCCATGTCCTCAAAAAAGCTGCAGGGCCACAGCGCTTTTTTGACACTGGTCTTTACCCTGTGGACGCCGTGATACACGGCCCTGCCACCGGGAAGATGGTGCATCATGTTGTGATAACATTTTTTGAACTGATAATATCCGGGCCGTGTGCGTATGCGCGCCAAATGCGAAGCCACGCCGCCCACGTTCTGCCCGATGGACATGCCATTGTCGTTCAGCAAGATAATCAGCGGTTCCTGCGAGGCGCCGGCATTGTTCAGCCCTTCGTAGGCCAGACCGCCTGTCAGGGCACCGTCCCCAATCAGCGCAAGCACACGGTAATCGGCGCCCTGCAAGGTTCTGGCCCGCGCCATCCCCAGCGCCACCGACACTGAGTTGGACGCATGCCCTGCAACAAAAGCATCATGGACACTTTCATGGGGCTTGGGGAACCCAGACATTCCTCCAAAACTGCGCAGCATGGAAAACAGCGCTTGCCGCCCCGTCAGGGCCTTATGCACATAGCACTGATGGCCCACATCAAAAACAAGGCGATCCTTCGCCGTATCAAACACGCGATGGATCGCCACGGTCAGTTCCACCGCGCCAAGATTCGACGCCAGATGTCCTCCGGTTTCAGATACCGAATCCAGCAAAAAAGCGCGCAGTTCTTCACATAGCTGTTTGCATTCCTCCGATGAAAGTTTCTTCACATCATCCGGAGAAGCAATCATTTTCAAAATAGTATGTTTCATATTAGAACCCTTCTGCGTTTCACAAAAGAGAATCGCCTGCTTTTATTTTCTTTTGACCATATGGATCACGCGGGATACTGAATGTACTACCTGCGTACTGTTGTTAATAGCAATTTTTTTGCCGATCGCTTTACCGCCAATGGTCAATCCGGAAACCAGCGCCGAAATCACAAGAGACATCACCATAGAATCCAAGTCAAAAGAGGTGCAGAGCTTCGTTACAATCACCGCCGCGGTGGAACCGCTGACAATACCGGAAATATCGCCCACCACATCGTTACACACACTGCTGACTTTTTCGGCGTTGCGGATTAGCTGCATCGCGCAGGAGGCGCTCTTTTCGCCGTGAGCCGCCATGGAATGGAACGGGCGCTCTTCCGCCACTGTGACCGAAACGCCAATGATATCAAACACAATGCCGATCAGGATAAATGCCGCCAGCAGCAAAAAGGCGATAATATATCCCGCCCCGTTGAGCACATTGGATGACACCAAGCTGAACACAGCCGAAATGATGATGGACATCAAAAAAATTTTTGGTATCCAGTAATCCCGCTTCTTCTTCCCCTTTTCACCAATCTGCTTCTTTCCTCTGCCCGCTTTTTGGCTGTCCAACAAAGAAACCTCCCATATCCGTCAAAACAATACAAACAAAAATAAAACGCTAAACAGGACGGCAGCATCAGAAGTAAATCTTACGGCTTAGGTACGGGTAGGCTTTCCCCATGGAGCGCCGCGCGTTTCCGCTTGGCGGTTTCCCTTTCAGCTCCATGTCAGCGCGTTGCCAACGCTGCGACCCGACTGCCACTTAGTCCGCACTGCAATCCTTCTGATACCCGGGAATCGACAGCCTAGGTGTTTTCCACAGCAGTCAACCCATTTCTTAGCCTCTTTTGCAGCCGTGGTTTCAGCGGGCGATCGCAGCACTTCCCTGGCCGGGGAAGGCCTGCGTAGTTCCCGCATTCACCACGCCCACTCAAGGCAGGCTACTCTGCACATAGCGACTTTGGAGCGAAGCCGCCCCAGCTGCACCACATTGCAGGTTTAACCCTGCTTCGTAACAAGTCACAAGCCTGCAGGCAGGTTTTACCTTGGCTCATCACAAGAGCAGGTCTCCACGGTAAGAGGGTCGAACTTGCATGCCGTTGCAAGCCGCCCCCAAACCTTAACCCCCAGCATCCACCCCAAACTGGGCGTAAGAAGCAAACACCAGGGACTTCATCGATATGCCCTTCAAAGGATTTTTAGGCCCTTCCTGGTAAACGGTTGAAACTGACTAGGATACTGCGCCGCTGTTTAGCAATTTTTAATTATATCAAATTCCTGAAAATATGCAAGTTTTATTCATTGCAAAACCGGTCATTTTTCGTATTTTTCACACTGTTTAGCGCCGTCTCAAGGCCAATTTATCCGCTATTGTGCATAAAAACTCTGTTTTTTGTTTCCATTCTCCCGTATTCAGAGCCTCTTTTGCCCGCTCGGTATAATCCAGCACACGGCGCTCGCACTCATCGCGGCCCAACAGCGCCACATAAGTGGATTTCTTATTCGCCGCATCCGAACCGATAGGTTTACCAAGCTCTTCTGCCGTGGCAGTCACATCCAGGATGTCGTCACGGATCTGAAACGCGAGCCCCAGATATGTGGCATAGTCCCGGGCAGCGGTCATGCAGCTGTCGTCCACCGCCCGACGCCCCATGGCCGCTGCCACGCCCATCATGCAGGCAGCACGCAGCAACGCCCCGGTTTTGTGATCGTTGATCTCCGTCAGTTCTTCCGCCGTGCGGCTTTTTCCATCTCCAATGGTATCCAAATACTGACCGAGACACATGCCGCGCTCCCCGGCCGCTTCCGCCAGGATCTGCGTGGCGTACGCACGCGCGGCTCCCTCCCCGGCGCTCCAGTTTCCCTTCGCAGAAAGCACCGCAGAAAAAGCCGCTGCCTGCAGCGCGTCGCCCGCCAAGGTCGCAATGCACTCGCCGTAAACTTTGTGGCAAGTAGGACGGCCCCGGCGCAGATCGTCGTTATCCATGCAGGGCAGATCATCGTGAATCAAAGAGTAAGTGTGCAGCATTTCCACACCACATCCAAAGTCCAGCGCCTCTTCCATGGTTCCGCCCGCCGCTTCGCAGAATTTCATGGTCAGAATCGGCCGGATGCGCTTTCCGCCCGCCATCAAACTGTACCGCATGGCCTCTTCCAGTCCGCTGTCCGTAAAATATTCTGCCAAGCGCGCTTCCACCATGGCTCGCGCCATTTCCATTTCCTGAGCAAACATATCCGCCATTTATGCTTCCTCCCCGCTGTCAAACGGCTCTTCCCGCGGCGTTCCGTCGGCGCTTTTGACCAGCCGGACCACTTTCTGCTCCGCTTTACCCAGCAGATCTGTACAGGAAGATACCAGCCTGGTTCCCTCTTCAAACAGTTTCAAAGAATCCGCCAGGGGCGCGTCGCCTTTTTCCAAAACGGCCACAATCTCCTGCAAACGCTCAATGGATTGCTCAAAACTCAGTTTTTTTTCTGCCATTTTTATGCCTTCTCTCCCTTCCGGATGCCATCGACGGTGCAGTCCAGGCTGCCGTCGCCCAAAGTGACGGTGATTGCCTGTCCCACCTCTGTCTGTTCTATACTTCTCAAAAGCTGTCCCGTTGTGTCCTTTGCCACAGAGTAGCCCCTTCCCAAAACTTTCAATGGGCTGAGTGCATCCAACGATGCTGCCAGCGCAGCAAACTGCTGACGCCGGCGGGCCAGGTCAGCCTGCGCCAGGCCCGTAAGCTTCCGGTGGAGCAGGTCCAGTTCCATGCGTTTATCCTGCACCGCAGCAGCAGGATTCCGCAGAATACGGCTTTCGGAAAACGTTTGCAAGGTCTGCCGCCGCAGCTGCAGGCTCTGCCGGAGCACTTGGAGCATGTGGGCACGGGCACCGGACAGCTGCGCCGCCAGCTCCACAGCATCCGGCACAGCGATCTCCGCCGCATTGGACGGCGTGGACGCCCGCACATCCGCTACAAAATCGGAAATGGTCACATCCGGTTCATGTCCCACAGCGGAAATCACCGGAAGCTCCGATTCATAAATGGCGCGGGCCACCCGCTCGTCATTAAAGGCCCACAAGTCTTCCATGGAACCGCCGCCCCGGCCTGTGATAATCAGGTCCGCCACCCTCCAGCGGTTGGCATAGCGAATCGCGCCTACAATCTCCGGAGCCGCTTCAACGCCCTGCACGCGCACCGGCAAAACAATCACTTTGCAAATTGGATAACGCCGGCGAAGAATCCGGAGCATATCGTGTACCGCAGCTCCGGACCCAGAGGTAATGATGGCGATACGCTGCGGAAACGGGGGCAGCGGTTTTTTATGGGACGCATCAAACAGGCCTTCCTGATACAGCCGCGCCTTGAGCTGTTCGAAAGCCACGGCCAAGTCGCCTGCGCCTTCCGGTGTAACGGCATCGCAGTAGAGCTGATACTGTCCGTCCCGCACAAATGCCGTAATCCGTCCCCGCACGATCACCTTCATACCGTTTTCCAGCCGAAAGCGAAGATGCGCGGCACTGGAACGGAACATGACGCAGCGCAGTACTCCCTCCGGATCTTTCAATGTAAAATAGTGATGCCCGGAAGGGTAAATTTTATAATTGGACAACTCGCCGCGCACATAAAGGTCCTGCAGAGCCGGCACGCCGTCCAGCATGGTTTTGATGAACTGATTGACCTCAGCCACCCCAAAAATGTGTTTTTCACTTCCGCTCATCGCTGCGCCTCCCGGCTTTCCCAAACGCGGCGCGCCAAAACGGCAATGCCCATCGCATTGTCCCGCGAATACTCCGGCAATGCAAACACCGTATCCTGCAATACAGAGCGGAGCACAGAATTCGACGCCACACCACCGGAACAGAGCACCGGCAATCCAGGATACATTTTTTTAGCAGCATTCGTGACCCGATAGACTGCCCCAACCACAGTATCCACCGCAAAGCGGGCAATGTTCGCTTCTGTTTCTCCCATTTCCCGCAGTGATTTCACTTTGTTTTCCACTCCGGAAAGCGAAAAGTACAATTCATTCACTTTCACACGAAAAGACGACGTACTATCTGCCCGATAATAAAGCTCGTCCACATATTTTCCCGCAGGAAACGGCAGGCCCAGCAAAACGCCAGTACGATCCAGCAGCTGCCCGGCAGAAATATCCGTGGTGCCGCCGATTTTTTCCGCATAAGGCACCCCGTTTTTGGGCTGCACCAGTAAAAGTTCTGTAGTGCCGCCGGAAAGATGCCAGGCAAGAAACGGCTGATCCAGCAAATCTTCCCGCCCGGCAGACCAAGCCGCTGCCGCCAGATGGCCCTGTTGATGCGAAAACTCCATATACTCTGCGCCCAAAACACTGGCAAGGGTTTTCGCTTCACAGACGCCAGCAAGAAAACAGGGCATATAAGAGTCCTCCGCTGCGCGCGGACGGCTGCTGGCTGCCACCACTTTTGCCTGATGCAGATCGTCCCGATCCGTTAAAAGCCGCGCCACAACTTCAGGAAGGCGTCGGACGTGCAAAAAAAGGGCGTCGCTCTGCCGCAGCCCCAACGCGCCCTGCGGCACATCCAGGATACGGCTTTCGTTCCGCCCTTCGCGGCCGTCCCACCAGGCGGCCGAGGTTGTATAGTTACTGGTATCAAATCCCACACACAATGCCATTCCGGCTCACTCCCCGCACTCCTGCCGTACAAAACTGCCGAGAATCCCATTCAGAAAGGCAACAACCTTTTCATCCTCATATTTCTTGGCAATTTCCACCGCTTCGTTAATCGCCGCAGCATTGGGTATTTCCGGCATATAGAGAATCTCATACATAGCCACGCGCATGATTGCAGACGCTACCAGAGGAATGCGCTCAAACTTCCAGCCCACTGCATACTTTTCAATATAGGAATCCAGCTCCGCACCGTGCTCCGCCACGCCGCAGACCAATTTACGAATATAAGCAGACTGCTTTTCGCCGGGAAGTTCGGCATACAACGCATCTTCCTGGACCAGATTTCTAAAATAATCGGGGGTCAGCGTTTGATCCAGCAGTGCTTCGGCCCTGAGGTCGGTGAAGCTGAGTTCATAAGACAAACGAACCGCGATTTCCCGTGCAGTTGAACGAACCATACTTAAAACATCCTTATCTATTTCGATCTTTTTCTCGTATCTTTGGAGCACAAACGAGGCGGAGGAGTTTCTCCGCCTCGTTTGCAGCACTTCTTCTTACTGGGCGGAAGCTGCGTTTTCGCCGAATGTAACGCCGCTGATGCGCACATTCACCTGGCACACCTTAAGCTCTGTCATGGATTCCACCGCATTCGTGACCGCTTCCTGCACATTCTGCGCCACCTGTGGAATCGGCACGCCGTATTTCACAGTGATCTGCAGATCCACAATCACACTGCCATCGCCGATGGTCAGTTTGACGCCTTTGACAGCACTGCTCTTCTTGCCGCGGCGGCCGGCGCTTCCGGCATCCAGCTCACCCACACCGTCCACTTCCAGCGCAGCAGACACTGCAATAGCTGCCACAACGTCTTCCGATATATTGATGCTGCCCATCTCATCCGGACAGACCACATATTCCTTCTTGGTATCGCCCACAGTCGTGCACGCCCCTTCAAACAGTATTTGTATGTATTGTACCATCATCGGGCGTAAAAAACAATCCTTAATTTGCCTCCATGATCTTGATTTTATCAGCCGTCAGCCCGGTTTCTTCCATGACAATGTCCGTAACCTTGGCGATATCAGAATTCTGCAGCCCCTCTCCTGTGCCGGCAATCACCACGCTGACACTTTCCTTATTGACAAACGCCACACAGTCGCTGTAACCTTTGGCCATCACCAGATTTTCAATGGTGGCCTCCGTCGTGGTGTTCTGGGCAATCTGCTGAATCTCCCGGTTGGCTTCATCGATTGCCGCTTGATCTGCCTTTTCATCCGCCGCAGCCTCCTTGAGCAGGCTGAGCGCGCTGTCTCTGGATTCCTGGCGGTTGAGACGCGCTGTGTCAAAATAATTCTTTTTTGCCCCAAAGGCTTCCTGATCCTCTCCGGAAGCGTCTTCCTCCAGGGATGATCCATCCGCTGTGCCGCTCACCAGTGCGGACTCTCCAAGAATTTTGCCTACATTCGCCGCGCTTTGTGAATAATTCCAGTTCAGGTATGCCGCCGCGCTGACAAACAGCACCACCGTCAAGATCATCAGATTGCGTTTCATTTTTTTATTCATGGTCCTTTTCACCTCATATAAGAATTTTTTAAGATTCCGTCCGCCTGGCAACGGAAATACAATCGCTTCCAAGCCCTGTCAGCACAGACACAGCCTCTTTTACTTTCAGCACTGTACCTGAATTGCCAGCGCCGTCGCATACCACCAGCGCCCCCACATAAGGCGGGTAGAGCTCCTGCGTCTGCAGCGCTTCGTCTCCGCTGCCGCTGCGGTCCAGCAGTACAGTCTGCGTAGTGCTGGTATAGTCCTCCGGCGTACTGGCCGGACCGCTGTAGGAGATCTCCCGGTCGCTTTGATACACGCGCTGTATGCCGGAGGCTACTGTCAGCATAACGCGCACACGCCCCACACCATCGATATCGGATAAGATTTCCTCAAGCTCTTTCTGTGTCTGTTCCACTGAAAAGTCCGCAGCATTTTGCAGCTGCGCAGTGCGGGCATCTTGTCCTTTTTCACCGCCGAATGAGGGCATCAGCATCAGTAAGATCCCCACTGCCGCTATCAGCAGCACGAAGCGGTATTTTGAGATCAACTCCATCGGTTTTGCCAGCGGCAGTATCTTTTTGTCCAAAATGGTTCTCACCCCGTTTCCTTGGTACCCCAGCTCTGGTATTGCTCGGCAATCCCAAGCTCTTGTGTAATCTGCGCGGAAAGCGAAGCGTGATAGGGAATATCCAGCCAGACCTCTGACGGCTGCGGAATGCCCTCCTCCGATTCCTGCAGGGCAACCCGGGTATGGACCTCCAGCCCCATTTCCTGCGCTGCCGCTTCAATATATGCCTCGCATCGCTCTTTTATGAGCAAGGAAAACGTATCGTTTTGCGCATTACGGTATTCCTCCTCTTTTTGCGCCGTCTCCGCCAAATGCTCTGAAACGGAAAAGTCCAGTTCTGCGCCGCGCAGATGGATCAGCGGTCCCAGCAGAGCCACCAGTAAAAGCAGCCCTCCCACCAACCGCCCTGCCTCCCGTACCTTGGTATCCGGGATCAGCGCTTCCGCCAGTGCCACCAAGAGCGCTGTGCCGATGACAGAAAGCAGCCAACTCGTCAAAAAATTCATACAGGCATCACCGCCGAAATCGAAGTGATCATGGAAATAATCAACAGCAGCGCACATGCTCCTGTCATACCGAGAATCATGCCAAAAGCGCCGCCAATCTCGCTCATAAAGCGGGAAAGCCCTGTTTCATCCACCAGTTCTGCCAAAAACGCGGTCACTTTGTACATCAGATACTGCATCCCGATCTGCAGAAACGGGGTCAGACACAAAGCAAACACCGCCAACGTGCCAAACACGCCAATCGCATTTTTCAAAATAGATGCCCCCACCAGGATTGTAGAAGCCGCATCAGACAAAATGCCGCCCACCACCGGCACCGTGCCGGATATGGCAAACTTTGCCGCCTTGAGCGCTGCCGCGTCCGCCGTACCGGAAACGGCGCCGCTGATGGTGAGATAGGCCGTAAAAGCAGTCAGCAGAATCGTCAGCGCCCAAGTGATAACTTTCCGGATCGCCGCAGCTATTGCCTCCAGGCTGTGCTGGTGCAACACTGCATTGGCGGTAATAGCGCCAATATAAATATATACCAGTGGCACTAAAAGGGTGTCGATACAGGTAATTAAAAGATCAGCAAACAAAGATGTGGCCGCCTCGCGCACCGCCGCAGCCGTTACGCCGCCCGATGCCGCGCAGGCCGCTCCCATCAGGGGAAGCAGCGTTTTGGAAAAATCGTTCATTGTGTGGATTGTTTCCACACCCAGGCCAATCATCTGATCAATGCTGCCCGCACTGAGGAGCACAATTGCCAGTGCCCCCGTCATGGCCGTACACTGCAGAAGCTTGCTGTCTTTTTCCTTGAAATACAGCAGCTGTGCTCCATCGCACAACAGCACAATCAGCAGCAATGCCGCACCGCCGCCCAACGCCTGACGGAACAGGCGCTGTATCTGTCCTTTGCCCTGCTCCAACAACGAGGCAAACCCTGCGCTGATATCGCCGGAGGCTATGTCGGAATCCTCCAAAACAGACTGTGTCTGGTGCGGCAAAGCGTCCATCAGGGTATCCAGCGCCACGCCCCGCTCCGTTTCCGCCTCTGCACCATACGCGCAGGGTATTGCCAGCAGACACAGCAGGAAAAGGCACAGCAAAGAAGTTACTCGTCGTCGCAGCATCTTTATCCCGCCTCCTCATCAAATGATTTCCACCAGCAAATCCAGAACCTGACTCATCAGTGGCAGGGCCGCCAGCAGCGCGCAGCAGGTTCCTCCCATCTCCAGCAGTGCTGCCGCCGTATCCGATTCGGCTTCCTTACAAAGGCTCGTCCCCACTTTAGTCACAGCGGCAATTCCCACCACTTTCAACATGGGCGAAAACACTTTTTCTGACAGACCGGAAAGCGTGATCAGCCGTTGGAAAAAGGAAAACACCTCTACCAATGCTTCCCACAAAAGCGGGATCGCCGCCAGTACCAGGGCGAAAATGACAAAAATGGCCAAAACCTGCTTTTCCTCCCTGAGCAGCAGGGCAAATACCGCTCCCAAGACACACAGTGCCAGGAGCTTCACAAGCAGCTCCATACCATTACAGATTGAACAGGCTTTTGGTCAGCGCAAACAGGTCGCTGATCTGCTGTACCATCACCATCATGACAATGATCAGCGCCGCCAGTGTAACCATTAAAGCCTGCTCTTCCCGGCCCGAACGCACCAGCAGCTGATTGAGTACCGCCACAATGATGCCGATGGCCGCAATTTTAAAAATGAGATCGATATCCATGCATTATCCCTCTAAAACAATAAAATAAGCAGCAGCAAAGCCGCTGAAGCTTGCAGACCCGTATGCGTTTTGAAATCTCTGCGGAAGGAACCGGCCTCTTTGTTCCGATACTCTTCCAGTGCCACGGCCATCCGCTCCAGCGCATGCAGCACCTGTTCAGTATCGTAAGAGCGCAGCGCCGCCGGAAACGGCTCTAAAATCCGCTGCGCCGCCTCCGGAAGGCCGACATAATCCAGCTCCTGCCTCCAGAGCCGGACCGGTTCCGCGTCCCGTTCTTCCATTGCATGACACAGCTGCCGCCAGAAAGAGCGCAGTAATACCGGCCCCTGCTGTGCCATATGCGCTGACAACACAGGCAATGCAGTGTGTTCACAGCGTATGGACCCCATGCAGCCATCCAGCGCCTCGAGAAACGCTTCCAGGAGCCGGTCTTCCTGCCAGTGTTTTGCCCAACGGGACAGGGCCAACAGTACCGGCGAAAGGACAATCAGCCCCGCTCCCCACAGCTTCAGCATCGTTCCACCCGGCTTGTACGTGCACTGCCGCGGCCCTCCAGAACAATAAATTGGTGAAACAGCTCTGTATCCAAAAGCTCCCGGCAGAGCTTCCGCCGGCGCAGCTCGTCCAGATCCCGGCCATGCACCGTCGCCAGAAAGGCTACACCGCAGTTGGCAGCCACAGTCATGGCGCGGATATCCTCCGGCGCCGTAATCTCGTCCACAGCAATCACTTGCGGATTCATAGCCCGCAGCAGCATGGAGATCCCTTCGGCCTTTTCGGTTCCTGTAAGTATGTCTGTGTGCGGCCCCACATCGAATTGCGCACAGCCGCCCCGGGCGGCAGCTATCTCTCCGCGCTCATCCACCACTGCCACGCGGAGAGCCGGATGCGTCTGCGATCCTTTTGATAAACAGCGGATCAGATCCCGCAGCAGGGTCGTTTTCCCTCCGCCAGGCGGCGACAGGATCAGCGTACTCTCAAAGCTGCCTTCACTCCACAGTTTCGGATACACATCTTTTGCCACCCCAAGCGCTGCCCGGGCAATACGGATGGAGAGCGACGACAGCTCTCCCACCGTGGCGATCTCACCGCCGCGTAGCACAGCTGTGCCGCAGATTCCCACCCGGCAACCCCCGCGCACCGTAACGTACCCCTGACGGATACTCCCGGCGCAGCGATAAGCTGAAAACTCTGTGGCCCGATCCAGCACGGCCTGCAGATCCTGTCCAGTCACCGGCTCTTCCGAAATCGATGTCTCTCCTTCCGGCCCCAGCAGCGACATCTTCTGCCCGGAACGCAGCCGGAATTCCTCTGCCACAGCCTGTTCATCTGCGCAGCGAGCCAAAGCTGCGCGCCGAAGGTGTTCCGGCAGTACTTCCGCCGCCTGGCGGTACGGTATCAGATACAACTCCTCCTGCTCCTCCCGCATTTGCCTCTCCCCTTTTCTTTCGTAGTTCCTTTGTAGCGGATGCTAAACTATATGGGTGGTTGTCCTCTTTTAGAACGCAAAACAAAAAGTCGTTTGATCCGAGCCGCAAAATACTGCTCCACCCTACGGCATTGGACAGAAAGAATGCCGGCCGCCTGAGACGGATGCAGAAAAAGCCCGGCATATGCCGGGCTTTTTTCCGCGCCGCCATATCGGAATCGGCAACGCACGTTTCTTTATTCTGTAAAATAGACGGGCGCTGTGCACTCAGCTTACCGCTTCGAGCAGCAACAGCACTTGACGCCCTCATAGTCGCACTTTTTCTCCAGCGCGTTGGGCGGGAAAAATTCGTTGACCGGGAAAGCAATTCCGCGGAACAGCTCGCAGGGATCTGTGCCGCAGCCACAACCGCCGCCGCAGGTGCATTCCTTTTCAGGCATACAATAGCTGTAGCTGGGGATCAGCAGCTGAGTATCCCGCTCCAGCCGCACAATGGAGAACTGACCCAACGTGATAAATACGCGCTTGCCCTGATCCGCACCGCACAGCTCCGACTGGAAGCAATCGCAGATACAGCTGGGAATCTCGCAGATGTCGCAGTCGCAGCAACGGCGCTCACAGGCATCTACCAGCTTGGTATCCAGTACAATGGGGTCTACTGCAGTGACAACGGCGCAGGGCAGGTTGCTCTTTTCGATACTGCCCGCATCCATGGAATTCATGCAGGTGCCGGAGGTAAATACCTTCGCGCCGCCTTCGCTGCCGAAGAGGATCACGCGTTTGTCAAACACACAAAGCCCTTCCACTTCCGTGGGCCGGCCGCAGCCGCAGCAGACCTGCAGCACCACGCGGTAAAAATAACGCAGATCCACAGTATAGAATCCACGGTTGAAATTGATCGGCTCCACGTCTGTGTACACGTGCAGCAGTTCGGCTTTGGCGTTTTTCACCGAAACAGCGTTGTTGATGACGTCCTGGCCGCACTGGACAGGGTAAAAACGCAGGTCCTCAATACAGTCCTGATCGCGGCAGCTGTCAAAGATTTTTTTCGTATTGATGCAAACGGCCTCCTGAATCGATGCAGAGCAATCCTGCAGAGGGCCGGGAACGATCTTCTCAGACATATATATATCCTCCTATAAGTAATGGAAGGAAAATCTCCCTTCATGCTCATTGTATGCCGCTCCCCAAAATCCGTTCCCATTCGCTGTACGGACCCTTGTTGCTTTTGCAAAGATGTGGTACAATGAAATTACAAAGCGGATTATGAAACCAAGGAAGTGAGCAGTATGGGCCGCATCGGCTTTATTCATGACAAACTGGACATCAAATTTTTGATCCTCTATATCGCCTCCCGCCTAATCGAACCGGTTGGCATCGACGTCTTAACGGATCTTGCGCTGTGCGACGACGGCGTGGATTATTTTTCTTTCTCCGAATGCCTGAATGAGCTGGTGGACAGCGAACACATGAAACGGACGGAGGATGGACTCTACTGCGCCACGCCCCGCGGAATCCGCAACAGCGAGGTGTGCGAGAGCAGTATCCCATACTCCGTGCGCATCAAAGCCGACAAAAACATTGCCGTATATAATCAAAAACTGAAACGAAAAGGATTGGTCCGTTCCATGGTAAACGAGCGTCCCAATGGGACGTATACCGTCACCCTTTCCCTGAGCGACGATGTGGATAACATCATGAATCTTGACCTGATGGTATCAAAAAAAGAGATGGCCGAACAGCTCAGCGCACACTTTCAATCTCATGCAGAAGAAATTTATAACAGTATTCTTGACGCGTTGCTGAAAAAGTATCCAAAAGGAACCTGATTCCGCCCAAGCCAAGCAAAAGGACGGGAACCGATTTGCCATCGGTTCCCGTCCTTTTCAATATATCCCTTACTGCTGCAATACAACACACTCTTTGCCCAGCGTTTCTTCCAGCTCCTCCACCAACGCGCGGTGCAGCAGGCATTTTGCTCCATACCGCTTTCCGGTATCTGCCATCACCATGATCAACTGAGATGGGCCGGGGAACATTTCCAGCACCAGCTGAATATGCCGCATCACAGGATCCTCAATCGAAGGGCACTTGACAACAAGCCGGCGGCCCTCCAGTACCTTTGGTCCCTGCCGGGCTGGTTTGGCCCCCGCAGAAATGGTGCTGTCCAATGGAAGGGCTTCGTCACACATAATTTGAGGCGTCTTTTCATCCCGCAGGGAAATACGGCCCCGCAGCAGCAGCGCATTCCCCTCGGACAGATAACTGCCCGAGGCAGAAAGCACTTTGGAAAAACACAGCAGCTCAATCGATGCGCTGCTGTCTTCCACCATGACATAGGCCATTAGTGTATTATTCTTTGTGGTCTTCGTTTTACTGGAAGTCACCACACCCGCAACGGTCACATACTGTCCATCCCCATACCGAACCGGCCCGTTCTCATCGCCGCAATCTTCCAGAATGGACAAAATCGGCACCGCACCCGCCGCCTTGGCACGCTCGTGATAGGCATCCATCGGATGGCCGGAAAGATAAAGCCCTGTTGTTTCCTTCTCTTGGCGCATACGCTCTTCGGGAGAAAATTCCTCGAGATTGGGCAGCGGTATTTCGGCGGAAACAGGCGTTGCTTCCCCGGAAAAACCGCCGAAAAAGTCGATCTGTCCCTCCAGGTTCTGCCGCCGGCTCTCCACCACACCACCCAGCACCCGTTCATAAACAGCGTGCAGCTGCGAGCGGCGCGCACCAGTGGAATCAAACGCGCCGGACAAAATCAAATTTTCCAGCGCCCTCTTGTTGATCTCCGTACCATACATTCGTTCACAGAAACTCTGCATGGAAGCAAACCGCCCATGCTCCCTGCGCTCGTTCATCACCGCACGGATAAAGCCGCGCCCAATGTTTTTAATTGCCACCAGTCCGAACCGGATCCCACCGTCCTCCACGGTGAAGGTATCATCGGAGTAATTAATGTCCGGCGGCAGAAGGCGGATGCCGCAGTCCCTGCATTCATTAATATACTCGGCGATTTTGTCGGAATTATCCAGCACGCTGGTCAGCAGGGCAGCCATGTATTCTTTTGTATAATGGCACTTGAAGTAAGCCGTTTGATAGGCCACCACCGCATAGCTGACCGCATGCGCCTTGTTAAAGGCGTAGTTGGCAAAATCATAAATCTGCTGATAAATATCCTGGGCTGTTTGTTCTGGGATCCCATTGTTGACACAGCCGCAGATACCGCGTTCCGCATCGCCGTGCAGAAACGCCTCTTTTTCCCGCTGGATCTGAGCGGCCTTTTTTTTGGAAATGGCCCGGCGAACCATGTCCGCCTGCCCCAGGGAATAGCCGGCCAGTTTCCGAAAAATTTCAATGACCTGCTCCTGATAAACGATGCAGCCGTAGGTGTTGCTTAAAATGGGCTGCAGAGACGGATGCAGATAGGTGATGTTTTCCGGATGGTGCTTGCATTCGATAAAGCGCGGAATGGATTCCATGGGACCGGGACGGTACAGGGCAATAATGGCTGTGATGTCTTCAATATTCTGCGGCTTCAGCCCAATACACACACCGGTCATGCCCGTCGATTCCATCTGAAACACGCCGCTGGTCTGGCCCCGCGAGAGCATCTCATAGGTTTCCGGATCTTCCTCCGGAATCTCTTCCAACCGGAATTCCGGTTGATGCTTCTGCAGCATTTTTACCGCATCGTCCAGCACCGTTAGGTTGCGCAGGCCCAGAAAGTCCATTTTAAGCAGGCCCAACTCTTCCAGCGTGGTCATCACATACTGGCACACCACTGCTTCATCGTTTTTCGCCAGAGGAACATATTCATACACCGGCCGGCGGGTAATGACTACACCGGCTGCATGGGTGGAGGCATGCCGCGGCATTCCCTCCAGTGCCTGAGCCGTATCGATCAGCGTTTTATAGCGCGGTTCGCTCTCATAAAACTCCCGCAAAGGCTTGCTCAGGCGCAACGCATCCTTGAGAGTGATATGCAGCGTGTTCGGTACCTGTTTGGCGATCTGATCCACCTCGGCATAGGGAATGTTCATCACGCGTCCCACATCGCGAATCACGCCGCGGGCTGCCATCGTGCCGAAGGTGACGATCTGTGCCACATGGTCATCGCCGTATTTCCGGCGAACGTAATCCACCACTTCACCCCGGCGGGTATCGCCGAAATCCATATCAATATCGGGCATACTCACACGCTCGGGGTTCAGGAAGCGCTCAAAGTATAAATTATACTGCAGTGGGTCGATTTCCGTAATATTCAGGCAATAGGATACCATACTTCCCGCTGCGCTGCCACGTCCGGGACCCACAGGGATCCCCGCATGTTTGGCATAGTTTACAAAATCGGACACGATGAGGAAATAGTCGGTAAATCCCATTTTTTCGATCATGTCCAGTTCATATTCCAGCTGCTGGCGGCATTCCGGGCGGTCAGGATAGCGCTCGGCAAACCCTTTGCCGCACAATTCACGCAGATATGCCGCCGAATCATACCCCTCCGGCAGCTGGAATTCCGGCAGATGATATTTTCCGAATGTGAACTCCAGGTTGCAGCGCTCGGCAATCCGTCCGGTATTCTCAATGGCCTCCGGGTGGGTGGGAAAGAGCGCCGCCATCTCTTCTGTGGAGCGAAGATAAAAGTTCTGCGGCTCATATTTCATGCGGTTGGTGTCGTTCAGAGTCTTCCCCGTCTGGATACACAGCAACACATCATGGCTATATGCATCCTCCTTGCGCAGATAGTGGGCGTCATTGGTGACCACCAGCGGGATGCCCGTTTCATCGTGAATGCGCAGGATGCCGGCATTCACCGCCGCCTGCTCGCGGATCCCGTGATCCTGCAGCTCAAGGAAAAAGTTGTCTGCACCGAACAACTCCTTCATCTGCAGGGCATAGCGCTTGGCGCCCTCGTAATCCCCGCCCCGGAGGCGGCGGGGGATCTCACCGGCCAGGCATGCCGAAAGGGCGATCAGCCCTTTGGAATGAGCGCGAAGCAGCTCCAGATCAATGCGCGGTTTGATATAAAACCCCTCAGTGAACGCTGCACTGACCATAAAAGAAAGGTTGCGGTAGCCCTCCTCGTTCTCACACAGCAGCACCAGATGGCGGGATTCAGCGTCAAATTCGTGCATCTTGTCAAACCGGGTACGCCCTTCGGGCGTAACATACACCTCACAGCCGATAATGGGCTTAACCCCCTCGGCTTTACAGGCGCGATAAAAATCAATGGCGCCATACATCACGCCGTGATCCGTGATCGCTACCGCAGTCTGCCCCATGGACTTGACCAGTTTCGGCAGTTCGCTGATCCGGCAGGCACCATCCAGGAGACTGTACTCCGTATGTACATGCAAATGAGCAAAGGACATGGCGTCTCCTTTCTTTCAGCGTGTTTTTTCGCGCAGGATCTGTTCCACAATTTCTACAGCAGCGGCAATCAGCACCGGGCACTTTTTCATTACGCCGGAGGCTTTGGCCGCCTTGAAGCGCTCGGTGTCGGAAATGTCGGCCTGCAAAAGATCCAAACATCGCTCGCAGCCAAACTCCGCTTTAAACCGGCGGTGGAACTCTTTCGTCAAATGGGCAATTTGCTGTTTCCGCTCAAGATCGGTACAATCGGTATAAGGATGCGTCATGCCCAGCACCATAACCGCCCCCGACACTGCGCCGCAGATCTCCCCACAGCGCAGTCCGCCGCCAAATCCTCCGCCGATGGCCAGCGACTGGGCCTCGCTGAGTCCAGTCACATCAGAAAACGCAGCTGCCACTGCCTGACAGCAATTGTAACCGCTGTTGTGATATGCATTTGCCCGTTCTGCTCGGTTCATCGTTCCATTCTCCTTTGCTGTATCCAGATCTCTTTCGCTTTTACGGTTCTGATTGTTTTGCCAGCTCCGTCAGCTTGCGCAGACGGTGGTTCAGACAGGATTTGGTCAGCGGCGGCTCAAAACTATCCGCCAGCTGCGAAAGCGTCATCTCCGGAAACCGCGCACGCATGGCAGCCGTCTCTTTCAGCTTCCGGGGAAGCGTGTCCAGCCGGCCTGTCTCTTCCAGCCGCCGGATCGCCGCCAACTGCTCCTGCGCCGCATCCACGGCTTTTGTCACATTGGCCGTATCGCAGTTCACGCGCCGGTTCATTTCGTTGCGCAGATTTTTTTCGACTTTAGCCGACATGATATCCATGGCCGCCACCGGCGCACCCAGCAGCGTCAACAGATCTTCAATGTGCTCACTCTGCTTGAAATAGGTGACAAAGTTACCGCCCCGTGTCGTCTCACGGGAGACGAATCCCATGTCGATCAGCAACGCTTCCAGTTCACGGCTGACTTTATAGTGGGAGGTCACAAACTCCATGTGATACCGTTTGGCCGGATCCGTTACACTGCCGCCTGCCAAAAAGACGCCTCGCAAAAAGGAAACGCGGCAGCAGTCCTCTTCCAGCAATCCAAAATTGATGTGCAGCGACAGATTCTGCTCCATGGAAAAGCCGCAAACATTGACGATATCGGCCAGCTTGTCCCGCTCCGAGATCTCAAACGTCAGTTTGGCCCCTTCTTCGCCCCCCTCCGGCATACGGTCAAACGCAAGCCCGAAGGCTTTGTGAAACAGCTTGGGAAGCCGGGCTGCAAAAGCCCGGTTTTCTGTGACAATGCGGATCTTATCCCTTTGAAAGGTATTGCAAAACAACAGCACGCCATGAGCTTCCGCCCGGGCACAGCACTGCCGCTGCAGCGCCGCACGGCACAGCTCCGATTTGGCTTCGCCGGAAAATGACATGATCGTTCCTCGCTTTCTGTCTGCGCACACGCCTCAAAAGGAATCCTCCGCAATGCGGATCGAACCGTATTCTGCGTAAACGGCAAAAATCTCCCGAGCCAATGCCGCGGTGTCATGCTTGACTTTCCCATCGGCTCCGATCAGGGACACCTCCCGCTCAATAACCGAGACACCCAGCTTTTCGCTCTCCTCGCGGTCGCATACAATGGGAGCCGCGCCCTCGGCGGCATAGCGCACGCAGATCTCTTTTGGAACGGCGGCCGAGTTGGTCAGGCAGTAATCAAAAATATGATCGTCAGCATGATGGAACAGCGCCCGGATATGGTCGCTGACCGAGTATCCCTCTGTTTCCCCCTCCTGGGTCATAACATTGCAGATGTACAGTTTCAGTGCGTCCGACCGGGTAATTTCCTCTACAATGCCATCCACCAGCAGATTGGGAATAATGCTGGTGTACAGACTTCCCGGCCCCAACAAGATCAGATCCGCGGCACGGATGGCCTCCAAACTCTCCTGCAGCGCCTGAGGATGACGGGGCTGCAGCCGCACGCGGCGGATACGGCAGTCCTGCTGTTTTTTGCACTGAAAAATTTTCGACTCCCCCACCACCTGAGCACAATTTTCAAACTCGGCTTCCAGCACCACATTTTCATTGGTCACCGGCAGCACCCGCCCGGTAATGGCCAGCACTTCGCTCATGCGGCGCACTGCCACATCGAAGGATGGGGATATCTCATTGAGGGCCGCCAAAAAGAGATTGCCAAAGCTCTGTCCCTTCAGGATTCCCTCCGTAAAACGATACCCCAGCAATTCTCCCATCACGGGTTCGGTGTTGGCAAGAGCTAAAAGACAGTTCCGAATATCACCGGGGGGCGGCATGCCCAGATCCTGACGCAGTACGCCGGAGCCGCCGCCATCATCGGTCACGGTAACGATGGCCGTAATATTTTTTGTATACTCTTTCAAGCCGCGCAGCATGGTGGAAAGTCCGGTTCCGCCGCCCAGAGCAACAATTTTAGGTCCCATTCCGCCGCGCCGCGGCTTAAAAGCGGCGCTATGCTGTTTCATCGTATGCTATGCCTCCCCACATCTCCCGGAACCCGTTCAGGCCCGTGTCATATCCCGGTGGCTCTCTGTCGCCTGATACCCTTTGCGGCGGATAAACTCCGCTAATGCCCGCGTGACCGCTACACTGCGGTGCTGGCCGCCTGTGCAGCCCACGGCGATGACCAATGCACTTTTCCCTTCTTCATTATATAGCGGAAGAAGGAAAGCAATCAGCCGTTCCAGATATTTCATAAAATCCTGCGTCTGCTGAAACTGAAACACAAAATCATAGACTTCTTTATCCATCCCACACTTGTGCCGCAGCTCGTCAATGTAAAAAGGATTGGGCAGAAAACGCACGTCCAGCACCAGATCCGCCTCAATCGGGATCCCGTATTTGTAGCCAAAGGAAATGACATTCACCGCCATCTTTGCGGCCGGTTCTTCGCTGGCAAACAGATTGCGCAGCGTATCACGCAGTTTCGCCGTGGACAGTGCCGTGGTATCAATAATATAATTCGCCCGCTCCCGCACTGTTTTGAGCACCTGGCGCTCGTAACGCACAGCCTCTTCAATGGTGGTGAAACCGTTGCCCAGCGGATGCATGCGGCGCGTTTCTTTATAACGGTGGATAATGGTTTCCGGGCTGGCTTCCACAAACAGAATTTCATAGGGACAGCCCATCTGCTCCAGTTTTCCCAGCGATTCAAACAGTTTGTCGAAGGTCTCTCCGCCGCGCACGTCCGTCACCAGTGCCACCTTTTCGTATTTTCCCTGGTTAGCCATACAAATTTCTGCAAAATTGGGGATCAACGCCACGGGCATATTATCCACACAATAAAAGCCGAAATCTTCCAAAATGGAGGCGGCTTTGCTTTTTCCCGCACCGGACATCCCGGATACAATCAAAAATTTCATAGTGTTTTTCACTCTCTTATCGCTCATAAAAGGGCATTGTACATGCTCAGCTGATAATTTTCACTTCAGGCTCCAGTTCCACGCCAAATTCCCGGAACACAGTATCCTGCACCACACCGATCAGCGTCACCACATCCTCAAAGGTGGCATGATCTTTATTGATGATGAATCCAGCATGTTTTTCGGAAACCTCCGCACCACCCACAGCGGCGCCTTTCAACCCGCATTGGTCGATCATCGTTCCAGCAAAATAACCTTCCGGCCGCTTAAAAGTACTGCCGGCACTGGGATACTCCAACGGCTGACTGGCTCTTCGCCGGGCCATCAAATCGTCCATTTCGGCACGGATTTCCGTACTGTCCCCTTTTTGCAGGGAAAGCACCGCAGCGAGAACGACTCCCTTCTCCTCCGTAAACACACTGTGCCGGTATCCAAAGCGCAGCGCTTCGCCGCGCAGCGTGCGCAGACCGTCGGGGAACAGTGCAGTGACCGATTCCACTACCTGCTGCATTTCACCGCCGTATGCTCCGGCATTCATGGCCACAGCGCCGCCCAGACTTCCAGGAATGCCGTGGGCAAACGCCAAACCAGCACAGCCAGCCTTCTGAGCTGCGACGGCAACGTGGGAGAGCAGCGCACCAGCCTGGACATACACCCGCGTGCCTTCTACGCGGATCGCATTCATTTCCAGCATATTCAATACCAGCTGATCCAGTCCCTGATCGGAAATCAGCAGATTCGTACCTTTTCCGATGACAAGGCAAGGCACCTCATGTTCCCTGCAAAAGGACAGCAGCCGCTCCACATCTTCTTCTGTGCGAGGAAATGCCATACGCCGCGCGCCGCCGCCAATACGGAACGACGTATAATGTGCCATTTTGGCATCCTGCTCCACCCGCAAAGCAGGCAGGTGTGTTCGTACAAATGCATCAAAGGATTCGACCCAAGCCATAAAAACACTCCATCCTTATTTGGTTTCCATCCTGCCCAGCAGCGCCGCGCCAATCAGCCCAGCGTCATTGCCCAGCTCCGCCTTGACCACTTTGGCCGTGCGGCGCGGATCATGCCCGAAACGTTCCTGTTGCACGATGCGCTGCAGCGGGTGCAGCAACGCTTCATCTGCTTCATTACTGACACCGCCGCCAATGCACAACACGTCCGGCTGGAACAGGTTGATCAGATTGACCACTCCCAGCGCCAGATAGCGCACATAGCTCCGGCATACTGCCTGCGCCGTTTCATCACCGCATTCCCGAGCCACCTGAAAGGCACTCCGGCCGCTGATCTGCTCCAGCTTTCCTGCACAGTGTACCCAAAGTGCGCTGTCCGGACAGCGTTCCATGGCTTCCCGCGTTATGCGCTTGAGCGCATTGGCCGAAGCATATTGCTCCCAGCAGCCCCGGCGGCCGCAGCGACAGGGCACGCCATCCGGCTCCACCACCATATGGCCTGCCTCCCCCGCCGTTCCGTTGATTCCTCGCAGCAGCTTCCCGCCAAGCACGATGCCCGCGCCGACGCCGGTGCCCAGTGTAACCACGATCAGACTGTGGCATCCCTTTCCCGCACCGGCCCAATATTCTGCCAAGGCTGCGCAGTTGGCGTCGTTTTCCAAATAAACCGGCACATCCAGATACCGGCGGAACAGCGCACCGACAGGCAGATCAGCGAGGGGGATATTACAAGTATACAGGATCGTACCGTGCTCCGTGTCCACCTCGCCTGGCACTCCCATGCCCACGGCACAAATCTCCTCCGCCCCAATCCCGGCCGCTTCTGCCGCCTGCCGGGAGAGGCCGGCCAATGTTTCGACAAACGCCTCAGGCGTAGTAAACTGCAATGGCGTTTTTGCCGCAGACAACAATGTACCCGTTTCATCCACCACGCCGGCTTTTAAATTCGTACCACCGATATCGATTCCGACGTATTTCTTCGACATTGCCCCATTACTCTCCCTTACCGTTTTGCTGCTCCATATGCTGACTGAGCTGTGTCGTCAGTTCCAGCGCCGCATTGTATCCCATTTTTTTATGACGATTGTTCATAGCGGCGACTTCGATAATCACCGCCAGGTTTCGTCCGGGCTGCACCGGAATGGTCAACGTGGGCAGCTGGACACCCAAAATCGAAACAGTCTGATCGTCCAGCCCCAGCCGGTCATAGGCAAAGCCCTCTTTCCATTGTTCCAGATTCACCACCAGATCAATCTGGGATTCCACCTTGACCGCGCTCATGCCGAACAGACGGCGCACATCCACCACGCCAATGCCGCGCAGTTCGATATAATGGCGGATCAGCTCCGGCGCCGTACCGGTCAGCACATCGGAAACACGGCTGATTTCCACCGCATCGTCGGCAATCAGCCGGTGACCGCGCTTGACAAGCTCGATGGCCGTTTCGCTTTTGCCGACGCCGGAATCGCCCATAATCAGCACACCCTCGCCGTAAATCTCCATCAGTACGCCGTGGCGGGTAATGCAGGGGGCCAAATAACGGTTTAGCGCATCGATCATCTGACTGGTGAACACAACTGTGGTCTCAGGCGTGCGCAGCAAAGTGCGCTCATATTCACGCGCTGTTTCCAGACACTCTGCAGAAGGTTCCATATCGCGGGACAGAACCAGCGCCGGAATTTCATAGGAAAACAGATTGGAATAGCTCTTCCTGCGCTCCTCCGGCAGCAAAGACGACAGATAAGTATGTTCCGCCTTACCTTCCACCTGAAGGCGGCGGGGATCGAAATATTCAAAAAACCCCGCATACTGAAGCCCCGGACGGTTCACGTCCACGATCGTCAGCAATGCGCTGTCATAATCGCTGCCCTTATGCAGAATCTCCAAGGAAAATTCATCAACAATCCTGGACAGTTTCACACTGCGCTGCTGTGCCATATATATGCTCCCCTTTTCCGTGTTGTCTCTTGGCCGCCGGGAACGGACGAAGAAACAAACGCATCAAATACAAATAATAAATCGACAGCTATAGTATACCCGATTCTCTGCCCATGCGCAAGCAGGAAAAGGCGCACAGGAAAGCCTCCCTCCCTGTGCGCCGTGCAATAGTTTACCCTGTTCAGCCGTCCAGCTCTGCCATAGCGGGAATGGATTCGGCTGCACCAGGCCGGGATACTGTAACAGAGGATGCCCGGGCCGCCAACGCCAGCGCCTCCGGAATCGTTTGCCCGCCCAGGTAAGCCCGCATGAAAAATCCGGTGAATGTGTCCCCCGCAGCCGTGGTGTCCACTGCTGTCACAGGAATAACCTCCTGCCGGTATACCTGACCATCCTTCATGCAGCAGGAACCGGCGCCGCCCAGCGTCAGCACCACAAGTGCTTTCGGATGGTGCTCCCGGAACCATGCAAGGATATCTTCCGCCGTCTCTTTTCCGCTGATCTGCGCGCCCTCTACTTCATTGATAAAGAACACATCGATTTTATTCCAATCGCAGCGATCCAGGTAAGCGTCAAACGGTGACGGATTCAACACGATCATCATGCCTTTTTCATAGGCTTCGTCGATCACCTGATCCAGATCGTTGATCTCATTCTGCAGCACGATCACATCTCCGGCGGAAAAATGGGAAAACACCTCTTTCCGGTAAACAGCATCGATGCAACGATTGGCGCCGCCAAAAAGCAGGATACAGTTCTGCGCATCTTTGTCCACCTGAATAAAAGTGTGGCCGCATGGCCCGTCGATCCGATTGACCAGGGAACAGTCCACGCCGTTGCGCTTCAGAACCTGCAGCAGCATCTCGCCGTCGGCGTCATTGCCCACTTGGCCGGCATGATAGGTGGGCAGCCCAGCTTTGGCCAGCGCCACCGACTGGTTTAATCCTTTCCCGCCAGCAAACACATTGCGCTGCGTAGAACTCTGAGTTTCACCGGGAAGCATGATATGATCCACCTGATATACATAATCTACATTCAAAGAGCCAAAGTTTAATACTTTCATAATACCCCTCCCTCAAAACAGCAGAATTGCTTAGATTCACTATATCAAACCCTCCCGTTTGGCGCAACCTTTTCTCCCCGCAGCAGAGGCACTTTTTTTGTTTTCCAGTTTTTTTGTAAAAAAACAAAATTTTTGATGAAAAAATGCTTGCTTTTCCAAACGGGTTGTGCTAATATATAAAAGCTGTCTGCATATGGATTTTTTATGCGGCAAATCAAGGTTCCCAGCAAGGAGGTGCAACGGATGGCTAAGTGCGAGTTTTGCGATAAGGGTGTTACGTTCGGTATTCAGGTGTCTCACTCCCACAGACGCTCCAATCGTCCTTGGAAGCCCAATGTGAAGCGCGTAAAGGCAATTGTAAACGGTACGCCCCGCCATGTATATGTTTGTACCCGGTGTCTGCGTTCCGGTAAAGTTACCAGAGCGATCTGATGACAAATACAAACAAGCTTCGCTGATCCCGCTCTTAGGAGCGGGATTTTTTCCATATATGCAAAAGAACACAGCACAGGCCGCAGCAGCGGCGCAAAAAAGATGCAGTATGCTGAACATACTGCATCTTTTTATATTTCTATACCTCGTTGAAGCGCCTTGGATCGCTGCCGAAAACGCTTCCGCCCTCAGCCGCGTTTCAGCATACCAGCCAGCTGCGCAATCTGATCCGCCCGCTTCATTGCCGAGAGCACATCCTCCGGCGTGACCGGGAACGGCATGTTGCCCATGGTTTCCTCCGGCGCGCAGCTGGCAGAGGCGGCCTGCATCAGCCGTTCGTCTCCGGCATGGGCCAGGCCAAGCTCCTCCAGGGTAGTCGGCAGCCCGCAATCGCGGCAAAACGTGATGATTTTCAAAATATCCTCGGCATCGCGGCGCTCCAGCACCAGCTGCACAAGAGTCCCGAAGGCCACTTTCTCCCCATGGAGCAGTTTATGCGTCTCTCCCAGCACGGTCAGGCCATTGTGAATGGCATGGGCAGCGGCAAGGCCCCCGCTTTCAAACCCGACGCCGCTCAGATACGTATTGCTCTCAACCACATTCTCCACCGCGTCGGTCACTGTGCCTCGTTCCGCGTCCGCCTTGGCCTGCCGTCCATACCGCAGCAACGTGTCCCGACACAGCTGCGCCAAAGCCAGGGCAGCCCGGGTGCTGCATCCGCCGGCCATGGTCACTGCGCCGGAGCGTGCCGCAGCCTCCGCTTCATAACAGGTCGCCAGCGCATCGCCTACCCCTGCCATCAGAAACCGCACCGGAGCCTGAGCCACTGCCAGCGTATCCACCACCACCATGTTGGGATTGGATGAGAGGGAAAGGTAATGGGAAAAGGCGCCCTGCTCCGTATAAAGCACCGCGACCCGGCTGCAGGGAGCGTCCGTGGAGGCAATCGTCGGGGCAATAATCACCGGTTTACGGGCAAAGTGCGCCGCCGCTTTTGCCGTGTCCAACACCTTGCCGCCGCCAACACCAAGCACCACGTCACGGTTCCCTATTTGGCGAAGGTGTTTGTCGATCTCGCTCTGACAGCATTCCCCGCCAAAAAGATGCACTTCATAAGGAATCCCCGCGGAGCGGAATCCGCCGTCGATACGATCTTTCCAAACTGCATAGGCCGACCGGCTCACAATCAGATACGCACCCTGCCGCCCCAGCGTCTGATAATACTCCGCCAGCCGGCTCAGCTCACCCTGGCCCTGAAGATAGCTCCCCGGCGAACAAATGACCCGTTTCACTGCACACTCCCCGCCCTTTCTTCCCGGCGCCGCGGGAAGGCAAACCTTCTGCGGGCCAGATTATCTTATTGGATTATTATACTGCGCCAGCGCAGAAATAGCAAGCAGGACGCAGGTCTTTTATTTCTTCTGTATCGCGCGGCGCCGCCCGTTGCACAGCCGCAGCAACAGCCGGATCAGCCACAGCGGAACGCCGCCCTGCACCGCTTGACGCAATGGACTTTGGGTCACCAGCGCCCAGGCCCGCGCCTCTCTGCGCACATCCCTCCGGCAGCGCCAACGCAGAAAGCACCGAATACCGCAAAGCAGCGCGCGTCCAGCGCGGCAGGATGCCAGCTCTTCCGGCATGGTATTGAGCGTATACTCTCCTTTCTGCGGCGGCCGGTAGCATGGAACCGCCCAACCCAAAAGACGCTCAAATTCCTCTTTTGGAAAAACGCCGTCCACCTTGGCATAGTGGGGACAGGCCGCCCAATTCGCCGCATCCGCCGGGCAAACATCGTCCCCCGGCCATTCGATTGCCGCGCGCAGGCGGATATCCCGGCTGGATGCGCCCAAGCGCAGTTCATAAACGCCGCCCTCCACCTTCCAACACTTCCCGGCGGGACTGTAATAGGAAACATCCCGCCGCGTAAGAGTGAAGGTAATTTCCGCCGCCTCTCCCGGCGCAAGGGTACGCCGGGCAAACCCCGTCAGGATCTGCGGCGGAGCAAACGCCACTTTGCGCGGTGGAGCCAGATACAGCTGTACCGTTTCGGCCGCCGTCATGCTCCCTACATTTTCAATGCGGCAGCGCACCACGAGCTGCTCTCCTGCACGCTGCACGGAAAGGCCGCTGTACGCAAAACGGGCATAGCTCAGTCCATGACCAAAAGGATAGCGCACAGCTTTTCCCGCAGCATCATAATAGCGGTAGCCCACATAGAGACTTTCCCGATGCTGAGCCACGTGCCGGGCCGGATAACATCCTGCCGGAGGAGTATCAGCCAAAGACAGCGGAAAGGTTTCCGCCAATTTTCCACTGGGGGAAAGATCGCCCAGCAGCAGCTTCGCCACGGCTGTTCCAACTGCCTCGCCACCCAGATGTGCCAGCAAAATCGCCCCCGGCCGGTCTGCCCAGGGCAGCTCCAGCGCCCCGCCGGAAAGCAGGATCACCACCGTACGAGGGTTCTCCCGGCACACCGCCTCAATCAGCGCTTCCTGCCCCGCCGGCAGGCGCAGATGCGTCCGGTCAAATCCCTCGCATTCCCAGGACTCGGGCAGCCCGGCAAAGAGATACACGATGTCTTTCCCGCGAACCGCTTCCAGCGCCTGGGCAATTTGTTCGCTTTGCGACTCCTCCGCCGCCAGATCATAGCCCGGCACATAAACCGCGTCGGGCAATTCCTTGCACAGCGCCTCCCAAGGGCTGTCCAGCCGCCAGGGATGGATCCGGCTGCTGCCGCTTCCCTGGCAGCGGGGCTCCCCTGCCAGCGCGCCGATGACCGCCGCCCGCTGTCCCCGCCGTCCGGGCAAAAGTCCGTCGTTCTTCAGCAGCACCGCCGCAGAGGCGGCGATGGTCTCTGCCAGCGCGTGATGGGCGGCAAAATCGCATGCATAGGGACGCTGCGCACCCTGTTCCGCCCGGCCCAGCAGCTGCAAAACCTTCTCCGCGCCCCGGTCAAGGGCCGGTGTCTTTCCGGCCGCCAGCACTTCCCGATGGCCGTTGGAGATGCCGGGCATCTCCAGATCCATGCCGGCATCCATGGCGCGCTGAACGTCGTTCACCGCCCCCCAGTCGGACATCACCAGGCCGTCAAAGCCCCACTCCCGGCGCAAAAGATCCAGCAACTCTTTGTTTTCGCAGCAGTAGGTTCCGTTCAGCCGATTGTAAGCCGCCATAACCGTCCAGGGTTTCCCCTCCTGCACAGCAATCTCAAAAGGCCGCAGATATACCTCCCGCAGCGCGCGCTCATCCACCACTTCATCCACCGTCAAGCGCTCCGTCTCCTGGCTGTTCACCGCAAAATGTTTCAGCGACGCACCCACACCGGTGCTTTGAATGCCCCGGATCATGGCTGCGGCCAGTTTTCCTGCCAGATAGGGATCCTCGCTGAAATATTCAAAATTACGCCCGCCCAGCGGACTGCGTTTGAGATTCACCCCCGGTCCCAGCAGCACCGACACGCCTTCTCGGCGGCACTCTTCCCCCATGGCCCGGCCCATCGCATAGGCAAGTTCTTCATCAAAGGTGCAGGCCACGGCGCTGGCCGTCGGAAAACAGACCGCAGGCACGCTGTCGCTGGGGCGGGCACTGTCATGGTTTGCCACCTGCTTGCGCAGGCCGTGGGGTCCGTCGGCCACCATAATACCTTTCAGGCCCAGACGGGGCACGCCGCGCACATGCCAGAAATCCGCACCGATACACAGTCCGGCTTTTTCCTCCGCCGTCAAAGGCAGTTCGCCTGCTTTCCCATGCCGCTGTTCGTTCACTGCTGTTTCCTCTTTTCCGATTCTTTTCGCCGTACGTCTCTTCCTGCACCGAAATGCAGACTTGATTTTCCCTATTGTACCACGATTTGGTCTTTTTTCTCTTTAAAATTCATTTATTTTTCCGCCGCAACACATCGTCCCCGGCGGAAACGGAATTCCGCCGGGAACAATACGATATTCCGGTTCTGCTTCAGTCACAATTTCAGACTGTCCACCCAGATTCGCAGGGCGTCCGCCGTGACAGCGCCGTTTCACAGGCGACCAGGCCTCCAGGCCGTAGCGGTGGAACAGTTGGCATGAAGCTTGCTGTCGCATCCGCCCAGGCCGCTTCCTCCGGAAGTGCAGAACGGCACCACGATTTTTCCGGAAAAATCATAACTTTCCAAAAACGTTTCAATGATGCGCGGCGCCACATACCACCAGATAGGGAACCCCACAAATACCACGTCATACTCCGCCATATTGGGCACAGCCGCGGCAATGGCGGGCCTGGCCTTCGGATCGTTCATTTCCAGCGTACTCCGGCTCTTCTGGTCCATCCAGTTCAGATCCGCAGCGGAATACGGCTCCCGGGGCGCAATTTCATATAGGTCTGCTCCCACACTGTCCGCCAGGGCAGCGGATACTTTTTTTGTCACGCCGCTGCAGGAAAAATAAGCCACCAGCATTTTTTACTCATCGTTACGTCCTCCTTCAGATATTTTTATGTCCCGCCGCCGTTTCAAAGCCGTCTGCCCATGTCGTAGGCTTTCTGCCGATAGCGCTGCGGCATCATTTCCACCGTGCCAGCCCCCCGGGCCAAAAGCATTCCGCAGCGTTCAAACTGAAGATAGTCAAACAGCGCTTCCATATGGGCAGCAAAAGCTTTCATCACAGTTTCATTATCGTCCCAGGCCGTAGCGATTACTGCAGCTTTCATGTGCTTTTCCGCGAGTGCAGCGTTACGCGCATAAAACCGGTCAATCATGGTTTTCAGCTGTGCGTTCATGCCGAAATAATAGATTGGCGTTACAAACAACACCATGTCTGCCTGTAAAAGCGTTTCCAGCACACCATCCCCGTCATCCCGGTGCACGCAGGAACCGTCCATACCACAGTGTCCGCAGCCCAGGCAGGGGTGCAGGTTCAGCCGGGCGCAGTCACAGCGCTCCACCGTGTGGCCCGCCGCCTGCGCGCCGCGCAACCATTCCTCCGCCAGAGTGTTGGAGGTCCCTTTCAGATGAGGGCTTCCTGTCAGCACACAAATACGCATCCCCATTGCTCTCACACTCCCAATAATTTTTTGATTCCCGTCAACGCGATCTCGCAAACCGGACGCAGCGTCATCGGCACCTGCGCCTGCACCATGGCCCCGCTCTGTTTTTCCGTTGCCACCGCATACGGATATATCCCATAAACAAAGGGAAAAAACGAATATAAAAACGCTTCCTGCTCCGCCCGTTCCATCGGCGGCACAAGGCGCGCGAGACACGCTTCCACTGCGCGGATGGACGAACCGTACACTCGCTTAAAGTCCACCAGACGTTCCATACGGCTGTTTTCCTCGATGTCGTACAGGTTCATGGCCAGCAGCTTAAGCATCTGCGGGCGCTTGGCCAGAGACTCTGCCAAGGCCTGCGCCAGCTGCGCGCGGCTCAGGGCCTCCTCTGCCGCCACGGCGCACAGATCCTGTTCCCAGACGGCATACTCCCGCTGCAGCAGCGCCAGAAAGATCTCCTCTTTGGTCTGATAATAATTGTAGATCGACGTGCGGGTAAACGATGTGGCCCGGCCGATTTCCTTGATGGTGATATCCCTGAAACTCATATGCTCATACAGCCCGGCGCAGGCATCAATGATCTCATCTTTCCGCGCCTGCGTCAGCTCCACCGAGCCTTTCGGCATCTTCGTGCCCCCTTCCTTCAATTTTTCTGACAGCGTGTCAGTATTATGATTATACCATATTCTGACACAGTGTCAATCTTCTGCTTTTCTCTGCGCCGCGGCATGGTTTCCAGGGTCTGGAAACCATGGAAGAGATTGTGACTTGCCCCTGGCGGCAGTTTCCTTTTATACTGGAAAACGGAAAGGAGGTTTTGGATGACAAAACAGAAACACACAAAACGATTGGGTGCGTTGTTGAGCGGCACACTGCTTTTCAGTATGCTGCTTCTGCCCGCGCAGGCCGGGCAAATGCATATTCTGGTGGACGGTTCAAGCTACGATGGCCCTGTTCTGATGCAGAACAGCACCACCTACATACCCATGCGGCATTTTCTGACGGAATTGGGCTGGACCGTACAGTGGGACAGCGCCCACGGCGTTGCCGCAGCGCAAAAAGATGGGAATATCGTGTCGGTCGACCCTTCCAGACAGACGCTGACGGTCAACGGCCAAACGCTGTCTGTCTCCGTTCCGTCCCAGGATGAGCGACTGTATCTTCCCCTGCGCACCCTGGGCGCTTTTCTTGACTACAGTGTCGAGTGGAACGGCGGGAACCACGTTTCCCTCACCTCTGGCGGCGCGGCAGACAAGTGGAGCGGTGAGAATTTGTACTGGCTCTCCCGTATTATCTGCGCCGAAGCTGGCGGGGAATCCCTGGCCGGCCAAGTGGCCGTGGGCAATGTGGTGCTCAACCGCGTGGATTCCGACGAGTTTCCAAACACCATCCACGAGGTAATTTTCGACCGCAAGCACGCGGTACAGTTCGAACCGGTAAGCAACGGCACCGTTTACAACGAGCCGACGGAAACCTCTGTGCAAGCGGCAAAATTGGCGCTGCAGGGTGTTAACACAGCGGGGAAAAGCCTTTACTTTTTCAACCCCAGCCTGTCGCAGGGTACATGGATCGCCGACAACCGGGCCTACTATACTACCATCGGATGCCATCAATTTTACCTGTAAGTCCCTTTTTTGCTTTGTCCCGGCAGCGTCTCGCCGTTGCCGGGAATTTTTATGCCTCCGGGACACCAAGGTGTATCTGTCCCCAATGAGCCTTGCCAAACGGCGCGAAAAACGGTATAATATGAAAGAACACCGATCAAGCGGGAGCTGCATCATGGATAAACTGGATCTCCTAAAACAATATTTTGGCCATGAATCCTTTCGCGGCGGACAGGAAAACGTGATTGACGCCTTGCTGGCCGGCCGCGACGCCTTGGCCATTATGCCCACCGGCGGCGGAAAATCTCTGTGCTACCAGATCCCCGCACTGTTGCTGCGCGGTGTAACGCTGGTTGTTTCCCCGCTGATATCCCTGATGAAGGATCAAGTAGCAGCGCTGACGGACAGCGGCGTAGCGGCAGCTTATATTAATAGCTCTCTGTCTGAGGCCCAGATGTCTGCCGTATACCGCAATCTGCGCCGAGGAGCTTATAAAATTGTCTATGTCACCCCGGAACGACTGACCGGCGAGGGGTTCGTTGCCCTGTGCCGGCAGCTGGATCTTTCCCTGCTGGCCGTAGATGAGGCGCACTGCATTTCTCAATGGGGGCAGGATTTCCGGCCCAGTTACTTGAAAATCAGTGAATTTCTCGCCCAGCTTCCCCGTCGTCCCGTGCTGGCCGCCTTTACCGCCACCGCCACGGAAGCAGTGCGCAAAGATATCGCACAGATTTTGGGACTGCAGAATCCGCTTTGTATGATCACCGGATTTGACCGGCCAAACCTCTTTTTCGACGTGCTTCAGCCTCAAAAACGCAGTAGCGAGCTGCGCCGTCTGATTGCCGGACGCAGCGGCAAAAGCGGCATCGTATATTGTGCCACCCGTGCCACGGTGGAGCGGGTCTGCGCCGATCTCAAGGCGCATGGCGTTCCTGCCGTCCGCTACCACGCAGGGCTGGAAGATGCTGAGCGGCAGCAGAATCAGGACGACTTCCAATATGACCGCGCCAGCGTCATGGTAGCCACCAACGCTTTCGGTATGGGGATCGACAAATCCAATGTATCCTATGTGATCCACTACAACATGCCCAAAAGCATCGAAGCTTATTACCAAGAAGCGGGCCGCGCCGGGCGGGACGGCGAGCCGGCCGACTGTATTCTTCTCTACTCCCCCGCCGATATTCTGACAGCCAAAATGCTGCTGCAGAGCAGCAGCGAAAACGAAACATTGGATCCGGAGAGCCGCCGCAGGATTCAGGAGCAGGATCTCAGGCGCCTGGAAGCCATGATCGGCTACTGTACCTCTTCCCGCTGCCTGCGCGGCGTGATCCTTGACTATTTCGGCCAGCCCCATGCCCAGCAGTGCGGCAACTGCGGTATCTGCCGCAGCACCTTCCGCCAACAGGATATTACTACCCAAGCGCAAATAATCCTTTCCTGTGTCCTGCGGATCCACAAGCAGCTGGGCTATTATGTTGGATACACTCTGGTGGTTCGTACCCTGTCAGGTAGCCGGGAACAGCGCGTTCAAAGCCTTTCCCTGGATAAGCTTTCCACCTATGGCCTGCTCCGGCAGTATTCCCGTGCCCAGATCCGTACGTTTATTGACGAATTGGTCCGGCAGGGTTATCTGCAGATTCAAAGTGCCCATCAGACGCTGGAACCCACAGAGCGCAGCCGGGCAGTACTGTTTGAAAACGCGCGGGTAACCATGTTTGTGCGCTTTGAGATTGCGCCGCAGCGCAGTGCGCCCATCTCCCCCGCACCGGAAATGGGAGAGGTTTCCCCGGCCCTGCTCCTGGCTTTAAAATCCGAGCGCGCCCGAATCGCGCAGGAAGAACACATTCCGCCTTATATTGTTTTTTCCAACGCTGTGCTGACAGCGATGGCCGCGCGGAGGCCCCACAGCGCAGAGGAATTTCTTTCTCTCAGCGGCGTGGGCGAGAAAAAGGCCGCCCGTTATGGAGCCGCCTTTCTTTCCGTCATTGCATCTTATGAGGAAACGGAGCAGGAACAGACATGAAAAGCGCATTGTTTCAGCAATTTGAAAATATCGTTCTTTTGGATACGGAAACTACCGGCATTGAACACAGGCAGGACGAGATCATTGAGTTGGCTGCCCTGCGCGCCGTTCCCAGCGAGGGACAAACGGAAACCGCAGAGGAGTTGGATCTTCTGATCCGCCTGTCGCCCGGCCGGACGATCCCGCCTTTTATCCAGAATCTGACCGGAATTACTGACAGTATGCTGCAGGCCGAAGGTGTTTCCAAAAGAGACGCTGCGGCTGCTTTTTCCGCGCTGCTTGTCCACCCCAACACGTTGTTGGTAGCATATAATGCCCAGTTTGATTTGTGTTTTCTCTACTATTTTCTTGCCCGTCAAAAACAGGCAAACATCCTGCAGGGTGTCAAACTGCTTGACGCCATGACTGTGTATAAAGACCGGCATGATTATCCTCACAAGCTGTGCAACGCCATTGAAACCTATGGTCTGCAAGGCCAGAACACTCACCGCGCCATCGACGATGTAAAAGCTACGTTGGAACTGCTGGATGCTATGGCGACTGAAGAGGACGACCTTGCGCAGTACGTTAACCTGTTCGGGTATCACCCCAAATATGGCGTTTCCGGACCGCGCATATCCTCTGTCACCTATCGGCCCCAGGGGTATGAACGGCATCAAAAATTATACCAATCCCTGCCCTGATGCAGATAAATATAACAGATATTCGTGCAAGCCATCAACCCATTGACTTCCGCTGACATAGCGGTAATACGACCAAACATGGAGGATCAAACATCATGAAAAAACTATTTGCTTTCACCCTGGCTCTCGCTCTTATGCTGAGCATGACCGCCTGCGGCGGCAATGCCAACAAACAGCCTTCTTCCAGCGAAGACAGCACATACGAAGATGTGCTCGGCGAGGACAGCAGCATCGAGGAGCAGCAGCCTTCTACCGACGAAGAGGAGGGTAACGAAGAGACAACGCCGCCGACAGACGACGAGCAGGAGACAAAACCGGATTCTAAGCCGGACAACAACAAGCCCAGCAACGGTGGAAACAGCAAACCGGATAACAGTGGGAGCAATAAACCCAGCAACGGCGGAAATGGAAGCAACAGCGGAAGCGGAAGCAATACCGGCAGCGGCTCTCAGGATGAAACCAAAACGTATTCCGGCACTCTTCCGGATCTGATCAACGCCATTTATGCCAACCACAGCGTGGATCTGAGCCTGAGCGACCCTACCGCAGTGGACTTGAGCAACAGTGACCAAATCAGTTACTATCTGGGGCTGACCGATGCCTCAAAACTCAAGGAAGCCTATTATTCTGAGGCCTTGATCGGCTCTCAGGCCTATTCTCTGGTCGTGGTGCGCGCCAACAGCGCTAAAGATGCCGCTTCCGTTGCCCAGAGTATGTTTGACGGCATCAATCAAAACAAATGGATTTGTGTCACTGCGAACGCGGTAGCCGCTGGTGCATATGGCGATACTGCCATGCTGGTTATGGCAAACACTGACTTGGGTGAAACGCTGACCACCGATCTGCGCGCCGCTTATGCCTCTGCCGTGGGCGGGGCACTGGACGTTTCGCTGGATCGCGTGGATACGCTCTAAGCAGGACTTGCAGCGGCGCACGAATTCTGTTATACTATCTCTATAAGGGAAGGATGCTCCTTCTGCAAAAGCTGCTACTAGCCGGGCAGCCGCGCAGTAGGTGCATCCTTTTTTGTGCCTTGAAACAGCTGTTGTCCCGTATATTTTTCCTTCCTGTGCCGATGAAGCAAAATCAAAAGGCTGTCCCCACGAGCCCCACAGCTCCGGGAACAGCCTTTTCTGTATAATCAGTCGCTATCCAGATTAAAATTTAAAAACGCGCCGCCTTCCGCCTCTGCCGCTTGCTCCAGGCAATAGGAATATCCGCCGAAATTAAAACGAGCATTGGGGTACTCTGCCCCGGAAGCGGGTATTTCCTTATATTCCGTACAGGAAACACCGATCAGGTCTGCCAAGATAGAAAAACGGTATGGCCACTGCGTTAGCACCAGATCTGGCTCACCCTGTATGGAAAGGGCGTAGACTACGCCGGTCTCCTCATCCAGCACCACAGAAAAACGGGTATCCTGCTCCAGCCCGTATGCTTCCCCGTCCTCCAGCGCAAGACAAATGCACAGAAGCGACATGGAGAAAAAAGGATCGCTGTCATCCGTGATGGAACAGTATTCAACCTGCATCTGACTTGCCGCTTTCTGATAATGCAGCAAAAGATCGTTGCTGATCACACCGCTTTCCACCAGAAAATAGACGCCCTGAAAAAGATAATCGTTGACGTGTTCAGAAATACTGCCACCTTGCATCGGGCTCAAAAGATAACTGTCGGAAACGGAATTTTCGCCGACATCGTTTTCCCCGCCAGTTTCCATGGATGCAATGGATTCCACCTGCCGCACCTCCACCGAGACACTTCCAACAGGATTCTCATAATGGATTTCCCCATTCCGGGCAGAAATGCCGGAATATCGCAGCAGATGCAGACGATCCGAGCCACTGAGGGTATAATTCGTAACCAGCGCGTCCTCATCCACGGACTCCTGATGCAGCACATCCTGATAGTTACGATCCCATTGCTGCAGTGTGCCCATAGGCAGCGACACGGCCAGCAGCACCGCAGCAGCGGTAAACACCGGCAAAAAGAGAGCACGCCCCCTCATCTTCCTCCCTCCTTCAACAGAAGCGACACCGTGGTACCTTTTCCCAGCGCACTGGTGAACTCTAGCGCTGTGCCGTGCACCTGCGCCACTGCAGCACACAGGGCCAAGCCCAGCCCCGCACCGTTTTGCGCCCGGGCACGGGACTTGTCCACCATGTAAAACGGCTCTGTGACGCGCAGCAATTCCTCCGGCGCAATACCGCTTCCATGGTCACGTACACAGATGCGGTAGCCCCCTTCCTCTGCTGTCCCGATCAAAGACACCACACTGCCGGCAGGACTGGCTTTGCGCGCATTGTCGCACAGATTCACCACCAAGGATTCCAGTAAATCTGCCTCGCCCCATATGACGCCCGGCCCGGCCGACAGCATCAGAGAAATGCCACTGTCCCAAAACGACGGTTCCAGCACCGCCGCGATGGCAGAAAGCCACGGCTGTGCCTCGAAAGCGGCGGGCGTATAGGTCTCACGCCGATAGACGATCAGCTCCAGCAGCTTGTGCGATAGGGACTCCAGCCGTTTTCCCTCAGAATGAATATAATTGGCCGCCTTGAATTGCTGCTCCGGCAGCAGTGTCTGCGAACGCAGCATATCACTATACCCGATAATGGAGGTCAGCGGCGTTTTCAATTCATGCGCGAAAGAGGCAATAAAATCCTCCTGCCGCTTGGAGGCATCCTCCAGCTGATGGATCTTTGTTTCCAGGCTGTCTGCCATGGCGTTAAAGTCCTCTGTCAGGGCACCGATTTCATCCCGGGAAGTCACGGTGCAGCGCAGTTGATAATCCCCGCCTGCGATACGACGGCTGACCACCGAGAGCTTATGCATGGGCCGTGTCAGATAGACAGACAGAAGCAGCATCGCAACGGCGGAAAATGCCATCAGTACCAAGGTCATCAGTTGATAAAACATCAAATAGCGGTTTCGTTTCTGGATCGTCGCCGTGATATCCCGCAGATTCTCCAGATAAAACTGCCTTTGCCCCACTTCCACACAGCAGGCCGACTGCATATAGTACCGTCCGTCCTGGAAAAAGTACATCCAGCTGCGGCCGTTCTCTTCCAGCGACCCGATCAGATCCCGGCTTGACTGAAAGCTTTTGCTGAGGTACAGCGTTCCCCGTTCCGCATCGCTGATGCGGATGCAGCAATTGTTGCTGCTCTCCAGCGTCCAGCCAATGCGGCGGATGGTCCCATCCGAAAGCGCGTCCATCATGCCATAACTTTCCGCCGTGGCCACTGCACTGGCAGCTGCTGTGCCGAAAGAAAAACGCAGCATCTGGTTTTCATCCAGCGTGACACGCTCTTCCCGTTCCATCGCTGAACGGAACACCGAGTTCAGCAGCATGGTATTGCCTACGCCGAAAATCAACGCTATGATCAGCAGCGTGGAAAAAAAGACTTTGTGCGAAAACTTCACGGTATCCCTCCTGCGACTCAGCCTGCCTCCGGTGGATTCAGTTCAGGCGGTAGCCTACTTTATAGACCGCAGAAATGTGCTCTTCCCATTCCAGTTTCTTGCGCAGTCGCTGGACGTGCAGATCCACTGTGCGGCCTTCGCCGGTATAATCCCCGCCCCAAACACGACGGTAGAGTGTTTCCCGGAACAAGGCAATGTTTTTATTTTGCAAAAACAGCACCAGCAGATCAAACTCTTTCATGGTGAGGTTCACAGGAATGCCGTTTTTGGTCACTGTGCGGGATGGGATGTCCACCTCCACCCCATCCAGTGAAAAATGCTGCGCCGCTTTATTGTAACGCCGCAGCACAGATTCCACCCGTGCCAGCATTTCTACAATCTCAAAAGGCTTGGTAATATAATCGTCAGCCCCTTCGTGCAGCCCCCGCACACGGTCTGCCACACTATCTTTTGCCGTAATAAAAATGGCAGGAATATTCATGGGACGGATGTAATGCAGCACGTCATAACCGTCCGCGCCCGGCATCATTACATCCAACAGCGCCAGGTCGAACGTTTCCCGTTCCAGTGCTTCAATGGCGCTCAGCCCGTCCGCCACACAGGTGCAGGCATAGCCGGAGCGCTCCAAATTCATCGTCAGCAAATCTGCAATCGCCTGCTCATCCTCTGCAATTAAAATTTTTATCATAAAAAGGACTCCTTTGAGAAACAACAGGGTAAATTACCATATCCCTGGATTTTATATCTAATTGTATCACACTTGTATCACCAGCGCACAAAATTTTTGAATTTCTATTGCAATTCTCACCGAAAACAGTGTATAGTAAAAAAGTAGAAATACATTTGATACGGTATGGAGTGAAAGGAGAAAACCATGGAACTGAAAGGAAGCAAAACAGAGGCCAATCTGTGGATTGCATTTGCAGGCGAAAGCAAAGCCCGCAACAAGTATACATATTTCGCCAGCAAGGCCAAAAAAGAGGGTTATGAGCAGATCGCCGCGATTTTTGAAGAAACCGCAGGCAATGAAAAAGAACATGCAAAGCTCTGGTTCAAGGAGCTGGGCGGCATCGGCGATACCGCAGCCAATCTGAAATCTGCCGCTGAGGGCGAGCACGAGGAATGGACGGAAATGTACAAGGAAATGGCCGAAACCGCCAAAGAAGAGGGATTCGACCGTTTGGCAT
This sequence comes from bacterium 210917-DFI.7.65, assembly GCA_020555865.1. Taxonomy (GTDB): domain Bacteria; phylum Bacillota; class Clostridia; order Oscillospirales; family Oscillospiraceae; genus Pseudoscillospira. The sequence continues at coordinate 218,664 of JAJCJJ010000004.1, forward strand.
TCCTGTTCGAGTCCGTGGCTGCTATTGAAAAGGAGCACGAAGAGCGCTATCTGAAGCTGCTGGGCAACATCGAGGACAATCTGGTGTTCCAGGCCGGTGAGGAAACCGTTTGGATCTGCCGCAACTGCGGCCACATCAGCGTGGGTAAGGAAGCCCCTCAGGTATGCCCCGTCTGCGCCCATCCCCAAGCTTATTTTGAGCGGCGCTGCGTCAATTACTGATTGGATTGTTGCTGCAACAGGAGAAGATGCCGCCGCCCCCCTCTTCTGTTGCTCTATACCACTCGAAATTCAGTATAAAAATTATCTGAACCGATTCCCTGCCGGAAATCGGTTCAGATGATCATTTTGCATAAAGCTAAAAAAAGACACGTCTACTGCGTGTCTTTTTTTACGTTTGGCGATAGACGGTTCAAATCGATAGTTTGAAATTCTCAGCAAGGGGAAACCGCCCTTCGGGAGGCAGAATCTATAAAGAAAGACATCTGCTAAAAGCAGATGTCTTTCTTTATGGTGCGCGAGGCGGGAGTTGAACCCGCACGTGCGTAATGCACACTAGAACCTGAATCTAGCGAGTCTGCCAATTCCACCACTCGCGCATATATAAATTGAAGAATCAGCTGGTGCGAGTGACGGGACTTGAACCCGTACGGCGTCGCCACACGCACCTCAAACGTGCCTGTCTACCAGTTCCAGCACACTCGCATTTTTTAGTTCAACTGATCACTTGGATTATTATAGTCAGAGCGGGTCCGTTTGTCAAGGACTTTTTTTCATGGGCTGCCTGATCCCCCGGAGCATGAACTTTTTTGTTGGAACAGCTTGACTTTTGGATACAAGGCTCTTATAATACACTTTAACAACGCAAAGTGAAAAAGCTTGCAATACTTGTTTGGAGGAAGAAAAGATGAAAACATCCACACGCATTCTTGCAACTGCTTCTGCAGCAGCCATGATGCTGTCCCTGGCAGCCTGCGGCAATAACAACAATACTGACCCTTCCAATGCCGGTAGCGACAGCGGCGCACAGCACTATACCGTCGGCATTTGCCAGTATGTGCAACACCCCGCCCTGGATCAGGCCACGGAAGGCTTCAAAGCAGCTCTGACCGACATGCTGGGTGAAGGCAACGTGGAGTTCACCGAGCAGAATGCCAATGGCGACTCCCCCACCTGCGCTACAATTATCAATGGTTTTGTGTCCAGCAATGTGGATCTGATCCTGGCAAATGCCACCGCACCCCTGCAGGCTGCAGCCGCCGGAACGGACACGATTCCCGTTATTGGCACCTCCGTCACCGACTATGCCACTGCGCTGGCCATCGATGACTGGACCGGCACCACCGGCCGCAACATCACCGGCACTTCCGATCTTGCTCCTCTGGACCAGCAGGCCGAGATGATTCAGGAACTGTTCCCCGACGCCGGAACGGTTGGCCTCCTGTACTGCTCCGCCGAACCCAACTCCGTATATCAGGTGGACACCATCGAGGGCTACCTCACGGAAATGGGGTATACCTGTGAGCGTTTCTCTTTCACCGACTCTAACGATGTGGCTGCAGTTACGCAAAGTGCCTGCGACGCTTCTGATGTGATCTACATCCCCACCGACAACACCGCCGCTTCCAACACCGAATTGATCGCCAATGTGGTTCTCCCCGCCAAAGTACCCGTAATCGCTGGCGAGCAGGGTATCTGCAACGGCTGCGGTGTAGCCACTCTCTCCATCGATTACTATGACCTTGGTTATCAGGCCGGTACCATGGCCTACGACATTTTGGCCAACGGCACGGACATCTCCACCAAGGAAGTAGAGTATGCTCCCAATGTCAGCAAGCTGTACAATGTTTCTGTCTGCGAACAGCTGGGCATCACTGTTCCCGATGACTATACCGCTTTGGAAACCGAAGTATAATCCGGAAAACACCTGAAAACGCAAGAGCAGCGCGAAGGGCTTAAATCCTCTCGCGCTGCTTTTCCCGCAAACGAACATCAACACCAAGGGGGGCCTTTTCTTGAACATTGCATCACTTTTCAACGCGCTGCCCGGCGCAGTATCCCAGGGACTGATCTGGGGTATCATGGCCATCGGCGTGTACATCACCTTTAAAATCCTGGATATCGCCGATTTGACTGTGGACGGCACACTGTGCACCGGCGGCGCTGTGTGCGTGGTGATGATCATCGGTGGTTATCCCATGTGGCTGGCAATCCTGATGGCGCTGATTGCCGGCATGCTGGCCGGTCTGGTAACCGGTTTGTTCCACACCGCTTTCGGTATTCCCGCAATTCTGGCCGGTATTCTGACACAGTTTGCTCTGTGGTCGGTCAACCTGCGGATTCTGGGTGGAGCCAACCTGGCCATCAGTGCAGACAAATATGATCTACTGACTTCCTTGCGCTATCTGACCAACACCGAAATCCCTTTCTGGAAAAACCCGCTGGTCATAATCACAGTTTTCCTCGTGGCCGTGATCGCGCTGCTGTACTGGTTTTTCGGCACAGAAATGGGATCCTCCCTGCGTGCCACCGGCGCCAATCAGAACATGGCTCGCGCCCAAGGGATCAACACTAATTTCACCAAGGTGCTGGGTTTAATGGTGTCCAACGGTCTTGTGGGACTGTCCGGCGCGCTGCTGTCGCAGTATCAGGGCTTTGCCGACATCAACATGGGCCGTGGCTCTATCGTGATCGGTCTGGCTGCCGTCGTCATCGGCGAAGTACTATTCAGCAAAATTTTCCGCAATTTTGCGCTGAAACTTCTCTCCGTGGCATTCGGCTCCATTATCTATTATGTCGTGATCCAGGTAATCCTCTGGACCAAGCTGATTGACTCCAACGACCTGAAGCTGCTGTCCGCCATTGTGGTAGCCCTGTTCTTGGCGCTGCCTTACTGGAAGAGCAAATTCTTCACCAAAGGCGCAAAGAGAGGAGCGGTGAACCATGCTTGAAGTGAAAGAGATCTACAAAACCTTCAACCCCGGAACGGTGAATGAAAAACATGCTCTCAACGGTGTGAATCTGACCATGGAAGACGGCGACTTCATCACCGTCATCGGCGGCAACGGCGCCGGAAAAAGCACTTTGATGAACGCCATTGCCGGCGCGTGGCCCATCGATGAGGGCACTATACTCATCGATGGCGCTAACGTCACGCATTTACCAGAGCACAAGCGCGCTGCATTCATCGGCCGTGTATTCCAGGATCCGATGATGGGCACCGCCGCCACCATGGGCATCGAAGAAAACCTGGCCCTGGCCAAGCGCCGCGGTAAGCTGCGCACGCTGATGCCCGGAATCAAAAAGGCCGAACGCGACGAATACCGCGAATTGCTGAAAACCCTGGGGCTTGGTCTGGAAGACCGGCTGACCAGCAAGGTTGGCCTGCTCTCCGGCGGTCAGCGCCAAGCACTGACACTGCTCATGGCCACCCTCATCAAGCCGAAGCTCCTGCTGCTGGATGAGCATACCGCCGCCCTGGATCCCAAAACCGCTGCCAAAGTGCTCAACGCCACGGATCGTATCGTCAGCAAAGATCATTTAACCACACTGATGATCACCCATAATATGCGTGACGCTATCGCCCACGGCAACCGCCTGATCATGATGCACGACGGCCGTATCATCCTCGATATCCGCGGCGATGAAAAACAGAAATTGACCGTGGAAGATCTGATGCATGAATTTGAAAAGATTTCCGGCGAAGCCTTTGCCAGCGACAAAGCGCTGCTGGGCTGAGAGGGATTTCTCTGATTCCCCGCGCCCGTTTGCTTTCCGCAGACGGGCGCTTTTTTCTTCTGTGGCATTTCTCATTGCACCTGTTTTTCCGACCGCGTTACACTGTTTCATAAATCAACTTACACAGATTGGGAGGCATACAATGATGCAGATTTACATACGCCCGTACCGTACTGCGGACTTGTCCGCTATGGCAGAAATCTGGAACGAAGTCGTGCGCCAGGGCGAGGCTTTCCCACAGCTTGAAACGCTGGAAGCCCCAAACGCAGCATCCTTTTTCGCAGAACAATCTCACTGCGCCGTGGCACAGGAGGCCGAAAGCGGCGCGGTCGTGGGGCTTTACATTCTGCACCCCAACAATATAGGCCGCTGCAGCCATATTGCCAATGCCAGTTTTGCAGTAAGCAGCACGCACCGGGGCAACCACATCGGTGAGGCCCTGGTCCGGGACTGTCTGCACCATGCCAAAGCATTGGGGTTCCATATTTTGCAGTTCAACGCTGTAGTGGCCAGCAACCATGGCGCACAGCACTTGTATGAAAAGCTGAACTTCGTCCAGCTGGGTCGGATTCCCGGCGGTTTTTTTAATATTCGCGGGGAATACGAAGATATTATCGTTTACTATCATACTCTCTGTGAAGAATGAGCCTCAGAACAGGCACATAGAAAACGATGGCAAACAAATGCACGGATCGCTGCCGCGCGCAGTGCGCCCCTCAGAACCTGCTGGTTCTGAGGGGCGCACTGCGGGAGGTCCCGGCCGAAAAAGGCAGCGTACTTTTTGAAAAATTTTTGAATAAAACCGCACAGCACTATGCGCTCAAGCCATCGCTTCTCTCTGCCCTGATCCGGCAAACAGTGAATCTTCATACCGAAGGTGCTCCGCATCACCTGGAAATTTGCAAAAAAGAACTGCTGAAAAAACGGTGCAGGCGGCTTTTCACTTCCAAAAAGCAGCAAAAGAAACGCGAGAAATATTGCGGGCACTGAGAATCCCCTAAACAGGTTGCGCGGAGGTCCATATGGGCCTCCGCGCACTTGCTTTTTCATCTTCTATCCTAGTTTATGCCGCCGCCGGAGCCAGCCAAAAGCAATCAGACAGACCAAAACGGACAATAGCGAGCCGGCCGGAGCCGCAAAGCCCATGGGAAGCAGCGTGCTGACAAACAGGGCAGACATAAGATATGAACCGGGGATGCGCACCAGAACGATGGAAAGCATATTGTGCAAAAAGGAAATATCCGAACGGCCATAGGCGCAGAAATAGCCGCTGAAGCAGAAGTGAATACCGGCAAAAATGCAGTCCCACACATATCCGCGGAAATACTGCCCACCGGCAAGCACCACGGCCGGACTCCTGTCAAACAGCGCCACAATGGATTCGGCCGAGTTCTGCACCAGCACCACCACGGCAGCACCAAACAGAACGCAGATCAGAATGGCGCAGCGCAGCGTTTTGGCAGCACGTTCATGCCTCCCTGCACCAATGTTCTGGGCCGATATAGCCGACACCGTGGAAAGCATGGACGAAGGCACCAGAAACAGCATTCCGATCACTTTTTCCACGATCCCCACCGCTGCGGCATCGTTCAGACCACGCTGGTTGGCAATGATGGTAATGACAATAAACGCAATTTGAATAAAACCATCCTGCAGTGCAACGGGAATGCCCACCCGGAGGATCGGGCGCAGCACAGCTTTCCGCGGCCGCAGATCCCCCATTTTTAACTGCAGACCGCTCCTGCGCAGCCGGATCGTCACAAGGGCAATGAGTACGCTGAGCGTCTGCGAGAGCACCGTACCCAGCGCCGCCCCCGCCGCGCCCAGGCCCAACGCGCCGATGAACAGGTAGTCCAGGGCAATATTGGCACCGCACGCCGCCGCGATAAAATACATGGGACTTTTGGAATCCCCCAAACCGCGGAAGATCGAACTAATGATATTATAAGCCGTGATAAAGGGAATCCCTACAAAGCAGATGGTCAGATATTGCCGGGTCCCTGCCACAGCGGCCTCCGGTGTGGACATCAGCGTCACAATGGGGTTTACACATACCAGCAGCAACGCCATGGCCGCCAGCGCCACCACCATAAACAGTGTGATCGTACTGCCGACGATGGCCGAGGTGCGCCTGCCCTCTCCCGCACCGACTGCCCGGGCAATGGACACCGTAGTACCCATGGCAAGCCCCACGATCATCACTGTCAGCATATGCATCACCTGACTGCCCACAGACACCGCCGTGATCTGAGCGGTGCCATTGAACTGGCCGACAATGTAAAGATCGGCCATGCCGTACAGGGTCTGCAAAAAATAAGAAAACAGGTATGGCAGCGAAAAGGAAACAATATTCCCCCAGATACTGCCGTTGGTCAAATTCCGTTCCATACAACACTCCTACGGTAAAACGGGGGACCGCTGTCCCCCGTTTTACCCTGTTTTCCGCTGAAAAAGCGCGCGCCTTTCCCAGCTTCAGGCGCTCTGCATCCGCATGTCTAGCCGTGTGCGGATAGACGCCATGAACGTGTCCGTGTCCACAGCCTCCACCGGCGTATCGCACAGCGGCGCGAGATCGCCAGTCATCACGCCGTCCTCCACCGTGTCCAGAGCCGCCCGCTCCAAATGGCCGGCAAAGGCGCACAGAGCGTCCAGACCGTCCAGCTCGCCGCGCTTGCGCAGCGCGCCGGTCCAGGCAAATATGGTGGCTACCGGGTTGGTGGAAGTCTTTTTCCCCTGCAGGTGCTGGTAGTAATGATCCTGCACCGTGCCGTGGGCCGCCTCGTATTCATACTTGCCCTCCGGCGACACCAGCACGCTTGTCATCATGGCCAGGCTGCCGAAGGCCGAGGACACCATGTCGCTCATCACGTCGCCGTCGTAGTTTTTGCAGGCCCATAAGATCCCGCCTTGGCACTGCATCAGGCCCGCCACCGCGCTGTCGATGAGCATGTACTTATAGCGGATGCCCGCCGCTTCAAAGCGGGCCTTGTATTCCTGCTCATACAGCTCAGCAAAAATGTCCTTGAAGCGGTGGTCGTACTGCTTGGAGATCGTGTCCTTGGCGGAGAACCACAGATCCTGCTTCAGATTCAGCGCATACTGGAAGCAGGCATGAGCAAAGGAGCAGATGGAAGTATCCTTGTTATAGGTCCCCTGCAGTACGCCGGGGCACTCGAAATCGTAAATGGTCTCGCGGAAGGTTTCCCGCCCGCTCTTATCGGTGAACACCAGCTCCGCTTTTCCCTCCCCCGGCACACGGTACTCAGCGGCTTTGTAGATGTCGCCGTAGGCATGGCGGGCAATGGTGATGGGCGCTTTCCAGGTGCGTACCACAGGGTGGATGTTTTTCACCACGATGGGTGTGCGAAATACCGTTCCGTCGAGCAGAGCGCGCAGCGTCCCGTTGGGACTTTTCCACATCCGGCTGAGGTGGTATTCCTCCACGCGCTGGGCGTTTGGCGTGATTGTGGCGCACTTGACGCCCACACCGTACCGCGCAATGGCCCGGGCCGCGTCCACGGTCACCTGATCTTTCGTCGCCTCCCGCTCCAGAAGGCCCAGATCGTAGTACTCCGTGCGCAGATCCACATAAGGCTCAATCAGCTCCGCCTTGATCTTGCGCCACAAAACACGGGTCATTTCATCGCCGTCCAGCTCCACCAGCGGCGTGGTCATTTGAATTTTTTCCATGGTTCCCTCCCCTTTCTCAAAACACCATCGTAGCAAAATAATCCTCCGGCGTTTCCGCCCGGCGGATCAGCTCCGCGCTGCCGTCTTCGCGCAGCAGCACCTCGGCGCTGCGCAGCTTTCCGTTGTAATTGTAGCCCATGGAAAAACCGTGAGCACCGGTATCGTGGATCACCAACAGATCGCCAATATCAATGCGGGGCATCATGCGGTCGACAGCAAACTTGTCGTTGTTCTCGCACAACGAGCCGACAATGTCGTACATATGGTCCTGGGGCCGGCGCTCCTTGCCCATCACCGTAATATGATGGTAAGCGCCATATATGGCAGGGCGCATCAAATGAGCGGCGCAGGCGTCCACACCGATGTATTCTTTATAGGTATGTTTCTCGTGGATCGCCGTGGTAACCAGGCATCCGTAGGGTCCAAGCATGAAACGGCCCAGCTCGGTGTAGATGGCGGTGTCGCCCATGCCAGCGGGCACCATAATCTTCTCGAAGGCCCGGCGCACCCCCTCGCCAATGACGGCGATGTTATTGGCTTTCTGCTCCGGTTCATAAGGAATACCAATACCGCCGGACAGGTTGATAAATTTGAAGGTCGCACCGGTCTCCTTGTGCAGCTGTACCGCCTTTTTGAACATGATCTCTGCCAAGGCGGGATAATACTTGTTCGTCATGGCCCCGCTGACCAGGAAGGCATGCATGCCGAATTCCTTGGCGCCCAGCTTCTGCAGCCGGATATAGCTCTCCTTGATCTGCTCGGGGGTCATGCCATACTTGGCGTCGCAGGGGTGATCCATAATGGTGTTACCCAGTGCAAAATGGCCGCCGGGATTGTAGCGGCAGCAGATCAGCGGCGGGATCCCTACCAGCCGATCCAGAAAATTGATATGGGTAATGTCGTCCAGATTGATAATAGCACCCAGCTTACGGGCCAATTCATACTCCGAAGCGGTGGTCTCATTGGAAGAGAACATGATCTCCTCTCCGCGGAAACCGCACTTGTCCGCCAGCATCAGTTCCACCTCACTGGCACAGTCCACACCGCAGCCCTCTTCCTTCAGGATCTGTAGAATACGGGGCGTAGGCGTAGCTTTTACGGCAAAATATTCCCGGAACCCCTTATTCCAGGAAAACGCCTTATAAAGTTTGCGGCAATTCTCACGGATCCCCTTTTCATCGTACAGATGAAAAGGCGTCGGATATTTTTTCACGATTTTCTCCAGCTGTGATTTCGTGACAAACGTTTTCTTCATGGGCGTAGACAACCTTTCTCCGGCAAAATAACAGTGCACTTATTATAATGCGCCCCCGGCAGAAATGCAACTTTATTTACATAAAACTTTACATTTATACAAAAGTCCACCTTTGCCAAAAACAACTTTTTATTCATAATTTATGGATTCACTCTTTTAGCGCTTTACTTTTGTAAAACAACAGAAGAAGCTCCATGTATTTTCTTCCTTGCACAATAAGGCTCGGTTTTCTTGTTATCGCCCGGACCCGTTGACAAATTCCTTGCCGGGCCGTAAAGTAACAGCAAAGGGTTTGTTTGATTGTGTGAAGCATGTTTGGATCAAGAGCGAAAAACAGGAGGTTGTAGAACATGAAAACGATCACACTCGGTTCCACCGGAATCACCACGGTGCAGAACGCGTTTGGCGCGCTGCCGATCCAGCGCATTTCCACGCAGGAAGCTGTACATCTTCTGCGCAAAGCCTACGACGGCGGCATGACTTTTTTCGATACCGCCCGCGCATACAGCGACAGCGAAAAAAAAATGGGCGCCGCTTTTGATGGGATGCGCGAAAAGATCTTCATTGCATCCAAAACCATGGCCCAAACGCCCGAGGACTTTTGGGCGCAGCTGCACACCAGCCTTCGCAATCTGCGCACCGATTATATCGACATCTATCAATTCCACTGTGCCAACCGCTGCTTTGCTCCCGGTGACGGCACCGGCATGTACGAATGTATGCTGGAAGCCAGGCAACAGGGCAAAATCCGCCACATCGCCATCACGGCCCACAAATACGGCATCGCACAGGAAGCCATCGCATCGGGGTTGTATGAAACACTGCAGTTCCCGCTGAGTTATCTTTCGCTGCCCAAAGAAGAAGCTCTGGTGCAAGCCTGCGCCGCGCAAAACATGGGCTTCATCGTGATGAAAGGAATGGCCGGCGGACTGATTACCAATTCCCGCGCCGCCATGGCCTATATCCAGCAATTCGATAACGCTCTGCCCATCTGGGGTATCCAGCGGGAGCAGGAATTGGACGAATGGCTCAGCTATATGGACCAAACGCCCGCCATGGACGAAGAAACCACCGCTTTCATCGACCGGGAGCGCCGGGAACTAACCGGCGATTTCTGCCGCGGCTGCGGATACTGCGCGCCCTGCCCCCAGGAAATTCTGATCCACCAGTGCGCCCGGATGTCCCTGATGCTCCGCCGCGCGCCTTCCCAAGCCTGGTTGACCGAAGAGATGCAGGCGGAAATGAAAAAAATTGAAACCTGCATTGAATGCGGCATATGCAAAACGCGCTGCCCCTACGAACTGGACATCCCCACACTGCTGAAAAAGAATTACGCTGACTACCAGAAAGTCCTCGCTGGAGAAGTGAAAGTCTGATCCTACCATAAATGATCAACAAAAAACCCTCCCTGACACGATTCCAGTGTCAGGAAGGGTTTCTTTTCCGCCATGCGAAATGCCGTAATTCACAGCCGTGCACCGCACAGGGCATTCCACACCCGAACCTGCCTGTTCAATCCGAGGCGCATTCTTTTTCTGCCAACCAAATCCAGAAAGTGCGCTTCTATTTACAAGCTGCAAAAATTTTGAACAGGAGCAAAGTATGACGAAACACCAAAACACATAGACTGGTTTTATAGCGGTGTTTTTTACATTCCGTCAGATTATCCTTGAGGGCATCACTATGCACCTGACCCAACAAGTTATCAATCGATGCATCTCCCATTTTGGCATCTGCATCCCATTCCCGCAGCAGTTTCATCGTACACACTGTACAGACTTTTGACTGCAGAAAACAGTCCGATTGCTGCGTCATTGTCAACCTGTCCGAAATAGAAAAAGAAAAAACCTTGAAACCATTGGTTTCAAGGCTTTTCCTGGTACGGCTGGAGGGATTCGAACCCGCGACCTTTTGATTCGTAGTCAAACACTCTATCCAACTGAGCTACAGCCGCATATTGCACATCTCACAGACAGCTTTTGTATAATACCACTTCCGCGCAAAAAAAGCAAGCCTTTTTTTCAAAAATTTTCAATTTTTTTCTTTTCAGTACAAATCGAAAATGTTTCTCGCCACAGTTATTGTTTTTCCGTGCTTTTCATGATAATATAAATATAAAATATTGTTTTTTCGCCCTTTTTTCACCTGCCCTGAAGCAGAAACAGGGCGAAACGAGGAGTGTACTATGGAAAACAATACGTTTAAAGGATCCATCTTCGGCGGCTTTAACCGTCAGGATGTCATGAATTATATTGAAAAAGCCTCCCGCGAAAGCGGCGAACTGTTGCAGCAAAACCAGGAACAGATCGCCGCGCTGGAGCAGGAAAACACCCAATTGCGTGACCAGTGCGAACAGTTGCGCGTTTCCCTGCAGGACACTGTCGCTTCACTCAGCGCCGCGCAGGCTGAACGGGATGCCGCGCAGGCTTCCTGCGCCAGTGCTGGAGAGGCGCTGGAAAATGCACAGCGTTCCAATCGCCAGTACACCGAAGAAATCAATACCCTGCAGGCAACCGTCGCCGCTCTGCAGCCCGAAGTGGATAAATTCCACACGTTGCAGAAAAATATTGCCGATGTCGAAGTGGAAGCCAAACACCGGGCAGACACCTTGGTGGCCGAAGCCAGAGCAAGCGCAGAAGAGATCCTCCGCAAAGCCCGCACGCAGGCCGACGCCGTCCTTTCTGCTGCAAAGGCCGATGCAGAAAAGATCCGCTCGGAGGCCAACGGAAACGCCGCAGCGATCCGCCAGAAAGCCGACCAGCATGCGATGCTCAGCCGCCAGCAGCTGCACACCCTGCTCAACAGCACCCAAGCACAGTATCAGGCGCTGCTGGAAATGTATAAATCCTCTGCCCTGCAGGCTGCCACCGCGCTGCAGAAAGCCCAGGAGCAAATGACGCAGATGCCTGCTGTATTTGATAAAATCAGCGCAGGAATGAAAACCCTGCAATCCAGCCGGGAAAAAAAGGATGGATGAGTGTATGACCTACGAAATCTCCACAGATGAAATTCGTTCCTATCTGCCAGAACTGCACGCAGGCGACCGGGTTTTGCTGAGTGGCCGTATCTATACCTCCCGCGACGCCGCACACAAGCGCATTTGCGAAGCGCTGGACAATGGCTCTCCGCTGCCCTATAACCTGCGTGACGCTATTATTTATTACGCCGGACCGACCCCAGCCCGCCCCGGTATGGCCGTCGGCTCCTGCGGTCCCACAACCGCCGGGCGTATGGACTGCTATGCGCCCCGTTTGCTGGATCTGGGTCTGGCCGCCATGATCGGCAAAGGCGACCGCAGCAACGCCGTGGTGGATGCCATTCGGCGCAACGGAGCCGTCTATTTTGCTGCTGTCGGCGGCGCAGGCGCGCTGATTGCCAAACACATCACCGCATCCACTGTGGTGGGGTATGAGGATCTGGGCTGCGAAAGCGCCAAGCAGATGCAGGTGGATCGCCTCCCCCTGATTGTCGCCATCGACTCCCAGGGCGGCAACCTGTACCGCACCGGCCGCCTGGCTTATCAGAATTGAAGAAAAAAACGCACGGCTGTGCCGTGCGTTTTTTTGTGTAATTCTTTCTATCGATGCGCACTCAGCAACCGCAGCTGGGGGTGGTATTGCCGCAGCCGCAGCCACAACCGCAGTTATTGCCCTGGCCACCGCCGCAGCAGCAGCAAATGAGGATAATGGCAATGATGATCCAGCAGCAGTTACCGCCAAAGAAGCCCTGATTATACATAAAATGAAACCTCCTAAAAGATTCGTGCTCGGCCCGTGTGGCCGGCCTCACTTCATTCTATGTATACTGCAGAAAATGGTTCCCTTTCTGCCGCTTTTCTTTCCGGCAGCACCGCGCAACCATCCGCTGCACATTTTCTGCGCTATCTCCCTGCTCAGATGCGAGCCACGCCGCTTTGGCGGGCCGCCTCGGCCACTGCCTTGGCAACCGCAGGGCCAACCCGCGGATCAAACGCCTTGGGGATGATGTTGTTTTCATTCAACTCTTCGCCGGCCAGAGCAGCCAGAGCCTCCGCCGCGGCGATCTTCATTTCTTCATTGATTTGAGAGGCGCGCACATCCAGCGCGCCGCGGAAAATTCCGGGAAACGCCAGAACGTTGTTGATCTGGTTGGGATAGTCGCTGCGGCCCGTGGAAATGACCCGTGCGCCGCCGGCGCGAGCGTCGTCCGGAAAAATTTCCGGCGTAGGGTTAGCGCAGGCAAAAATGATTGCGTCACGATTCATGGTTTTCACCATTTCCGTCGTCACGATGCCTGGCGCAGAGAAGCCCAGGAACGCGTCGGCTCCCACCAGAGCATCTGCCAAGGTACCTCTCCGGTGTGCGCGGTTGGTTACTTTGGCCATTTCCACCATATAGGAGTTCATCCCATCGGTGTACCCTTGGCAGATAATGCCGCTCTTATCGCACAGCGTAATGTCAGAAAAGCCCGCCCGCAGCAGCAACCGGCACACGGACATACCCGCCGCGCCGGCGCCGTTGATAACTACTTTGACTTCTTCGCGCTTTTTGCCCACCACCTTGAGGGCGTTGGTCATGCCCGCCAGGGCAATCACCGCCGTACCGTGCTGGTCATCGTGAAATACAGGGATGTCGCACAGCTCCTTGAGTCTGGCTTCGATTTCAAAGCAGCGGGGCGCGGAAATATCCTCCAGATTGATAGCGCCGAAACTGCCGGAAATGAGGTAAACTGTACGCACAATTTCGTCTACGTCCTTGCTTTTGATACAAAGCGGAAATGCGTCCACGCCGCCGAACTCTTTAAAGAGCACGCATTTCCCCTCCATCACCGGCATACCAGCCTCCGGCCCGATGTCGCCCAGGCCCAGCACAGCGGTGCCGTCCGTGATCACAGCAGCCATATTCCAGCGGCGGGTCAGCTCATAGGATTGATCCACATCTTTCTGAATCTCCAGACAAGGCTGAGCAACGCCGGGGGTGTAAGCCACCGACAAGTCATGGGCATCGTTGACTTTTACGGTGGAAATCACTTCGATCTTACCACGCTTTTGCGCGTGGAATGCCAAACTCTCTTCGGCGATGGGCGTCATATGCAAAATCTCCTTTTTTCATCCGCATCTGAATGGACTGCGGAACCTAAAATAGCTATAGTAATGTTATTATAGGTTCTGCACTGAAAAAAAGCAAGATTTTCCGCCCCTTTTTCGCTCTGTCCTGCCCAATAACAGCCATCCGCTTCCTCCGAAATGCCTATTGCAGAGTTTGAACCCCTGTAGTAAAATGAGCTTATCAGACATCGGAGGGATATGGAATGAAGCTTGCCGAAGCTCTGCAGGAACGGGCTGATCTCAACCGAAAGATCGAGCAGCTGCAGGATCGCCTGAGCAACAATGTATTAGTGCAGGAAGGCGAACAGACCGCTGAAGATCCGGAAAAGTTGAAAGACGAACTGGATTCCGCCATTCTGCGGCTGGCCGCCTTGATTGCTCAAATCAATCAGACAAATTGCACAACGATTGTGGAAGGACGGACCCTGACAGCACTGATTGCAAGAAAAGATGCGCTGTCCCTAAAAATCCGTCTTTATAAAGAAATTGCTTCCACCGCCAGCCAAACAACCTACCGGGCCAGAAATACAGAAATTAAAATAAAGTCCACAATCTCTGTAGCGGATTGGCAGGCAGAAATTGATCAGATGTCCAAAGAATTGCGTCTGTTGGATAATCAGCTGCAGCAAAGCAACTGGAATACGGATTTGATAGAATAATAGGAATACACTACGGACAGCAGATGCAGGGTGAATATCACGCAGCAACAGCGCAAGTTGCATTCGTGGTACACTGAAGAGCAGGTGTGAGGTTCGACTCCTCAAGAACTGTTATACTCCGATCGTGTACAAAAGTATCGTCACCTAAAATTGTAATTACCGGATATTAACTGCATCCGCAAGGGCGGGAATGGGGAAATTTTTATGTTGGCAATCAATATCTTCAAACACAGCAGGCAGCTACTGTATACGGTGGTTGCCTGCTGAAGATTTCTTCTGCACAACCACAAGAAACCGACCCTTCTTCCCTCATAATCAATAAACAGGAACCTTTTTGTTCCGATTCTTTTTGGGTATACTATATAATGTCGATCACTGAAAGCGAGGCCTCACCATGCGTATCGAAGATTTTCAAACTCATTTTAACGGCCATGTGCCGGGACTGCTGGGCGCAGGCAGCGCCTATGCCGTACTGGTTCCCCTCGTCCGGCGCCGCGGCGCAGCGCATCTGCTGTTTGAAGTGCGCGCCGATACCCTGAACCGCCAGCCTGGCGAGGTGTGTTTTCCCGGCGGCCGCATAGAGGCCGGGGAACCCCCCACTACCTGTGCTCTGCGAGAAATGGAAGAAGAACTGTCGATTCCCCCCGATGCTGTCCATTTGTTGGCAGAGTTGGATTTTCTCTATCACCAATCCGGAACTCTAATCCACCCCATACTGGCAGAGGTCGATGCAGGCGCGCTGCGCCATATGCAGGTAAATACCGCAGAAGTGAAGGACACCTTTTTGGTTCCTTTCTCTTTTTTCCTCAAACATAAGCCTATTCTGTATAGCTATGACCTGGAGCCTCACATCCCGGAGGATTTCCCATATCACCTTCTTGGATACGAAACCGGATATCCCTGGCAGGCTGGAAAAATGGATGTGCCGATCTATCTGTACGGCGACCACCCGATTTGGGGCCTTACGGGCCGTATTTGCCGGCATCTAGCGGAAGAAATGGCATCCGCGCAAATCCAGCGGCCGGCCTTGCAGAAAAAAAGCGCCCCAGAAAATCAATACCGGCATATCGAACACCCCATTCCCGCGCTTTATCGGGCGGATTCCAGAATCCTTATCCTCGGTTCCTTTCCCTCTGTAAAATCCCGGGAAGGCCATTTCTTTTATCACCATCCCCAAAACCGCTTCTGGCGCGTTATGGCAGCACTCACTGGCGAAACGCTCCCTGTTACCATTGAAGAAAAGCGCAACCTTCTTCTGCGTCACCACATTGCTTTGTGGGATGTGATCCACAGTTGTGACATCATTGCTTCCAGCGATAGCAGCATCAAAAACGTGCTCCCAAACGACCTGCACCCTATTCTGAATACCGCCAAAATCGAGGGGATTTATGTCAACGGCGGCACCGCCGGCCGGCTGTACCGCAAATACATCGAACCGAATCTGGGCCGCAGCTGCACCGTGCTCCCTTCCACCAGCCCGGCCAATGCCGCTTATTCGCTGGAAAAGCTAACTGCCCTGTGGCGCGCGGCGCTTCCTTCTCCATTATAAATTGTCATACTTTTCAATACCATATGAACAGAAAGGTCCGACCCATTGATGAATGACGCACTTACCATCCGCATGGCTGCCGCAGAGGATGCCCCTGCCCTGTTGGATATCTATCGCCCCTATGTGGAACACACTGCCATCACATTTGAATATAAAGTACCCAGTATTGAAGAATTCGCCGCCCGCATTCTCCGCACGCTGCAGCGCTATCCCTTTTTGATCGCGCTTTGCGGCGGGAAAGCCGTTGGCTACGCTTACGCTTCTCCTTTCAAAGAACGCGCTGCTTACGATTGGGCAGTGGAAACCTCCATTTACATCCAGGAAGCATATTCTGGCCACGGATACGGAAAAGCGCTTTACGATATTTTGGAACGCCTGCTTACGGCGCAGAATATTTTGAATCTGAACGCCTGCATTGCTTACACCGCTCATGCAGATGAATATCTGGACAATCACAGCGCTGACTTTCACGCCCATCTGGGGTATCACCCAGTGGGAACCTTTCATAAGTGTGGTTACAAATTCGGCCGCTGGTACGATATGATCTGGATGGAAAAGATGATCGGTGCGCACACATCTGCGCCCGAACCAGTGTATCCCATCGGTCAGATCGATTGGGCCAAACTTCTATAAGCGATCCAAAAACAGCGCGCCGGACAGGAAAACCGTCCGGCGCGCTGCTGTCATTGTGCACGGCTAAAGCGCAGAGATACGATGCATGATACCACCGCTGCGCCGAGCGCACAAATCATAATAACCCAAAACAATGCGGCCCCCTGCAGAAAAAGGGACAGCACAAGGCATAGGGCGCCCGCTGCAGCAAAGGCGATCCCTCCTGCCCGCTGGCTTTTGCGCCACGCCTCTGGATGATCCTCCAACCATGGCAGACGGACGCCCATAATCGGATTTGGTTTTGTCTTCGGCATGATATTTCCCAGCACCAGAAACAATATCCCACAGCCAATACCCATGATTTTATAAAATGGTATGGAAGATACTACAGCTCCTGCAGCCGCCTCCTGCGCCGCGCCAATCAGCATCACGACTTCCAGCACGGTCAGAAACAGCTGCACTGCAATACCTATAACGCGCACAATGTGCGCGTTGGCCCGTGCCTGAACCCGCTCGGTTTCCGTGTCTGCAAATGCCCCGCTGAAACGGGAAACCAGCCACAAGATCCAACCGCTCAGCGAAAAACACACGCCCAAGACCAGCTCTTCATATTTGCTGCCCCAACGGTCAATTTCTCCGGCAGCATTGTAGTGCACCGGGATTTGATCGGGCAGGAACTGCACGCCCACAACCGCCGTCAGAATCGGTGCAGCGCACAGCACCAGCAAAATCCACGACAGCACACGCTCTTTTTTGCTCATATTTTTTCCTCCCCGCAAAACGCCTGAAACCACAGCATTATTTCGTCAAACAGCGATGTGTTCAATTCATAATAGACGAAATTTTTTTCCTTGTATTCCGTTACCATATCCGCCTTTTTCAGCGTTTTCAAATGGTAAGACAGTGCAGAGGGTGAGATTTTCAACCGCTCGGAAAGCTTGCCTGCCGTACAGCTGCCTTGCCTCAACAAGAGCAAAATTTCCCGCCGTTGCGGGTCTGCCAGCGCCTTAAAGGATTCCGCCAATCCCATACGCACACCTGCTTTTATCTATTTCAAAATTTCTTGAATTAGATTGTATCATTGTCCCCATAAAAAGGCAAGGCGTATTTCAAAGAAATTTGAAATACGCCTTGCCTTTTGTATTTCCAAATGCTCATATATGCAGCAGCGCAGAAGCCTCTTCAATCCCCCACTGATACAGTGGAAGCTCCATATCCCCCATCCTCTTCTAAAAAGATCCTCAGTGCTTCCATATGCTCCAAAGCCTCATGATAACCATCCAGAAACCACTGCTCCAGTACTTTCGGATCCCGCTCTAATCGGTGGTACCGTCTGGAATCCTTTGGCGCTATAACAAAGGCCCTGCCTTCCTCCTCATACCGTTTCACCCGGGCCAGGGCGCCATTGTAGCGCATGGTACGCTCGTCCAGCGCCCGAACGAAATTCCGATCATGCCGATAGCGCCACTTTCCCACTTCCAGCACAGGCTCCGGCGATTTGATATAGCGGCGGTCCTGCGTCAAGATCACCACCACCTTATCGCAACCGGCCTCCAGGGCATGGGCTACGGGGATCGGATCGGTAATACCGCCATCCATATAGCGCTTTCCGCCGTAAGAGATCGGCGGAAACAGGAAGGGCAGCGCGCAGGTGGCTCGCAGGAGCGTGGAGCGGCGGTCCTTCCGGGGCAGCGGAAGGTATTCCGGTTTGCCCGTTTCCATATTGGTCACCACGGCCACCACTTCGCCAGGAAAGGCAGCAAAGGCGTCGTAATCAAAGGGCAGAAGGACATTCGGAATCTGGTCGTAGATGAAGTCCAGATTAAAATAGCTCCGGTTGCTGCGCTGAGCCAAATATTTGGCTCCCATATAGCGTGCATCGGGAATATAGCGGAGCACCAGCTCCCGGTTGCGTCCCCTCTGGGCGCTGGCGTAAGACACCATGTAACAGGCACCGGCGCTGACGCCAATCAGATAATCTCCTTGAATGTGGTGTTCCAAAAAGGCTTCCGTTACGCCTGCCGTAAACGCCGAGCGGCAGGCGCCGCCTTCAAAAATCATCCCAACTTTCATATCGTTTTACTCCTCCTGGGGATCGCCTCTCAAAGTTCGATCGGAACCGGCGCATCGATACTGAGATGATCCAGTGTTACTTGGCAATCATAGGCATACAGCGCCACCCCGGCCCGCGCCGCCTCACGCAAAGCCTGGCCAAACGCGCTTTGGGTCTCGTCATTTGGGGAAAGGGCCTGCGCCTGTTTCATCTGGATCACGAACACGGCGGCCGCCTCATATCCTTCCTGCACAGCGCGCATCAGCCCACGCAGATGCTTGATCCCGCGCTCTGTGGGCGCATCGGGAAACAGCGCACGGCCATCCCGAAGCAAGGTGACCCCTTTCACCTCCACAAACTGGACGGCGCCATGGCATTCTAAACGAAAATCAAAACGAGAATCACCGTAGGTAAACTCCGGCCGGATATACTCCAGATCCGGCCGAAAGGCGCCAGATGCTGCAAATGCTCCGAACACCCGGTTGGGGGCCTGCGAATCGATATTCACGATTTGCCCTCCACTCTCCACGGCAATCAGATCCCATCGCGTCTTACGCTCGCTTTTGTTGCTGTGCTCCAAATAAACCACGGCCTCTGGCAAAAGCAATTCACCCAAACGACCGGTATTTTTCACATGGCACAATTCCTCGGTGCCGTCGATGCGCACCCAAGCGGAAAAGCGATTGAGCCGCCGAAGGAATTGTCCTTTTTGGATTGGTCCGTAGTGCATTCTTTTTTCTCCATTTCCGCAACATCTATATTCCCCTAAATTCGTGCCATTATTATACTCCTTGTTCGGCACAAAGGCTATAGACAGGAACAGAAAAAATGTAAATGTAAAATAAAAGCTCCACAGAAGAACTGTGGAGCTTCTTACATGTTGGCGCTACCTATCTTCCCGGGCCGTCTCCAGCCAAGTATTGTGAGCAGAAATGAGCTTAACTACTGTGTTCGGAATGGGAACAGGTGGACCCTCACTCTAATCAGCACCAACTTTATG
>JAJCJJ010000005.1 GCA_020555865.1 bacterium 210917-DFI.7.65
TACCAGCCGGTGAAGGTATAGCCTTCCCGCACCGGCACCTTCTCCAGACGCACCTCCGTATTGCGCGTATAGCGCTCGCTGTCGTATTCCGTGCCGCCGTTGGATTCATAGTGCAGCGTATAGCGCGTCGTGGTCCCGCCGCCACCGCCACCGTTTCTCTGCCACTGAGCTGTATACACAACTGTCCCTGTCACAGTTGCAGCCACGGCTGGTTCCCACCCAAGAAACGTATACCCATCGCGGACGGGCGTACCTTTAAATAACGGAGTACTATCACCGAATTTCAGGTTATTTGTCTCTTGATTCGGAAAAATCTCCTCTCCATCCACACCATCTGTGTAAGTTACTGTGTATTTATTACCTTGTTTATAGGACGCGACAAGGTACTGCTCATCGATAAGTTCTCCCGATACATCAACAGCTTGCCCATCTCTGCTTGGCTGGTAGCGGGCGTCATCAGGGTCACTATACCAAGCATCAATCTTCTCGTTTTGTTTGTCTGCAGCATATACCTGATTCATAGCTGCCGCATCGGGGAGTTTAACCGAGGTAGTGCTGTCACTTACAAGACCGGCAGTGTATACATCCGCCGCCGCAAAATCAGCAGTGTTGTTACAAAGGATATTGCCCTGCGCCGTCGCATCTAATGAGCCATTCAGTACAGCGACACCGCCGCCGATGCCGGATAAATTTCCTGCACCCTCGGCGCTGACCGCCTTATTGGTTTGAACTGTTGTGGCATTCAGCTCGACTTGCGCTTCCTTATCTACCATCAGTCCGCCGCCCACTAATGCGGTATTTTCCTCAAGTTCAGTGTCCTTCAGCATTATGCTGCTCTGATATGCGTATATTCCGCCTCCCCAATCGCTTGAAAAATTATTCTCGATGGTACATGAGGTAAGCGAAACCGCTTTGCTGGACCGCGAAAAAACTCCACCACCTTCCTCAGATTTATTATTTTTAATGGTGCAATTCTCAAAAATCATCTGACCGGGATACGTCTCAGAATTATTTACGACATAGACGGCAGCGCCTCCGCCGAAATTCGCTGTGTTGCCTGTGATGGAACAGTTTTTCACCTCGAGCGAGCCATAGTAATTGCAAATACCACCGCCGTAGCCACTGTCACTATCACAACTGTTATCTATAATCTCGCCTCCATCGATGGTTGCGGTCGCCCTATCGACACAAACGCCGCCTCCATAGTTGTTTCTGTTGGACGTGGTGCTATTCCAAGCACGGTTCCCGATAATAATCCCTCCATGCATCGTGAATGTAGCTCCTGCCTGAACCAGAACACCGCCGCCGAAGCTACTTCCATTATTGTAAACAGAACCCGTAGCTTTGTTACCGCTAATTGTGCCTCCATACATATGGAAAGCAGATTTTCTTATCTGACCATTTACCCAGACACCACCGCCGTATCCGAAGAGTGATTCGCAATTGCTGATCTCACCTCCATACATATTGAATGTACCACCCTGAATATTCACGCCACCGGCATCGCTGCTGGTACAGATATTTCCAGTCAGCGTCACGCCGTTATACATATTGACCGTACCGTCTCCTCCGATCTGGATCAGAGCACTTACATGATCCCGGGCAGTATTGGTGGTAATCTTCAACGTGTCTGTTCCATCAGGTTTTCCCAGATTCAGCGTTCCGCCATTTACGCCCAGAGTGAACTCGTTAGATGCACTCACAGTGTCACTGTTGTAAGTGATCGTATAACCATTACCCAATAATGTAACGGTCTTGCCAGCAGGGACTTTGAGGGGAATAACTGGTTTATCTGCAAGCACAATATCATCAGACAAGAAAATTGTCCATAGTTCCGATTCTTCGTTCTTGACACGCTCGAAGGCTTGCGTTAGCATCTCTTTCGTCCCAACCTCAATTGTTGTACCATTATTATCCTCAGTTTCATCTGCCGCCAATGCGGAAACAGGCACTAACGACATCACCATAATCAATGATAAAAATACCGCTAATGATCGCTGTCTCATGTTTGAAATTCCTCCTAGTTTGCTTCTTGGGTTTGGGAACTTTGTCCTAAAGTCCAACCATGGTTACCGCGGTTGGATAATAATTGGACGGCTCCTCCAGAAAAAACCTTTGTAAAGATAAGTATACCATCTCCATACGGCAAAGTGTACTTTTTCAAAAAATAAAGCACACCCAAGTTATTATTTATAGTACACAAAAACAGGAAAAATTACAATAGAAATTTTTATATTTCACAATGAAAACTCCCTTCTGTAAAAGTACACTTTTTCAAATTCTACTATTTTTCATTTGGTGAACATAACGCAGTAAGAAAGGGCTGAACGGACGGTTTTCGTACCAGAAGCCAAAAGCGCCCCCGGCCGATCTGTGATCGGCCGGGGGCGCTCTCTATATCAATTACTTTTGCACAATATCCTCTCAACTACTGAAAGATTTAACACGCCGCATGCCTTCGTAAGCTCCTTCCCAGAACGGACTGACAGCACGATAACCCAACTCCTCATAATAGGCTCCCAGCCGCGCGTCGTTCACATCGGAATCGCAGCGGATCCCCAGTTTGCCGCGCCGGCGGCCCAGTGCTTCGGCACAGCGAAGCATATGCGCCCCGACGCCGGGGTATCCCGGAAGCGTTGCCAGATGATGAGCATAAAAATACCGTGGGTCGTCATCCCAGCGTCCGTCGCGCTCAAATAGAGCCAGTACTGCCACGATGGCAGTGCCCTCTTTGAGCAGATAAAAATCGCCCCGTGCCGCGCCAGCCTCAAAATAACTGCGGGGATAACAGTCAAAATACCCATCCCACTGTTTCAGCCCCCGCTGCTCCAGCCACTTCATCCGTATAGCCAGAATCCGGAGAATATCGTCCACATCCTCCATGCCTGCCGTACAAAACTTCAGCTCTTCCACGCTCATGCTCTCATGTCCCTCATTTTCCGCATTTATACAGACGGCGTGCTGTCCTCTTCAAAAACAAAACCGTATTTTTCTTCTCCGCGAAGCACACGCACAACGTCTACGCCTGCACGTAGTTTCATCCCGATCCACGCTGCACTCTGCAGCCGCAGCTGCCCCACAGCCCGCACGCCATTTTCAAACTCCACCAGTCCAAAATCCAGATACGGCCGGTTGATCCCTTCCGGCAGACAATGTACCCGCGTATGGGTCAGCAGCGTCACCGTTCCCTCCAACGGTTCCGGTTCAAAATCCCGTCCGCCACAGCAATCACAGATCAACCGGGCCGGGTAAGTGCGCCTGCCGCATTGTCTGCAGCGATATGCATACAGTTTCATGGCTTCCTCCTTCACCGATCCGTCAAAACAGTGGCGACTACATTATTGCCGAATCCGCCGAAATTCACCGCAAGCCCCACGTGAGCTTCCGGCACCTGCCGCTCTCCGCCTTCCCCCCTTAGCTGGCGCACCAGCTCCACAAGCTGGGATACACCGGTGGCTCCCAGGGGATGCCCTTTTGCTTTCAAGCCGCCTGAGGTATTAATGGGGATTTTACCACCCAGTGCGGTATCACCCCGGCGCACCGCCAGATGGCCTTCACCCCGGCGGAAAAAGCCCACTTCTTCGCTCTCTACAATTTCCAGGATCTGAAACGCGTCATGCAGTTCGGCCACATCCACTTCCGCCGGCGTAATTCCGGCCATATCATAAGCCCGCCGGGCCGCCAGGCGCACCGCCTGCAGATCTGTCGGCACAGCACGGTTGGCCACCACATGAGTATCCGTTGCCTGGCCGATGCCAGCAATGCGCACTGGAACGCGTGCCGCGCCGTTCCTGCAGTCCATGGCACACAGCAGCACGGCCGCCGCACCGTCGGACATGGGGCAAATATCATACCGCCGCAGCGGATCGGCCACCAGTGGGTTCATCTTATCCCGCAGCTCGCCCTGCGTCAGCTCTTCCAGTGTAACGCGCTTATGCAGCTGAGCATAGGGATTGTGCATGGCATTGGCGTGATTTTTCACCGCCACCCGGGCCAGATCCTCCATAGTCACGCCATAGCGCTCCATGATCAGGCGCGTAAACATGGCGGCGAAGGAGGTCAGCGTCAGGCCACAGTTGTATTCTGCTTCCGGATGGAGCATAGTGGCCACAAAATCCGTGGCCGCCGCACCGCCCCGGCCGTTCATCTTCTCGCCGCCCACTACCAGCACCCGGTCGCACATTCCGCTGGCAATGGCCATATACCCCAGCTTGACTGCGCTGGCGCCGCTGGCAGGCCCGTTTTCCACACATTCAGCCATGGCCGGACATAGATGCAGCGAATCTGCCAGCGCGCTGGCACTGCCGCTGATATGGTTGACCATGCCGCCGCCCATAGAGGCTACGAACACCTGATCGATCCCGGCTTCCGGGCCTGGGGTGATCTGTGCATCCTCAAAGCAGAGCAGGGCCGCCTCGCCCAGCAGCTCCAAAAATCCTTTCTCAGTTTTACCAAATTTCGTATGACCAATTCCAATAATCCCGACCTGCCGCATACCGCTCCTCCTTTACCGCGCTTTCAGCGCGGCTGCGGTTTCCCGCAGCGAATCCATATCCTCTACGTGCAGCAGCACCGCCTGGGGCGCAATCTCCCACACAAACTTCGAATACATGGTTTTCGGTCCCAGTTCCACAAATGTGTCCACACCGTCGTGCAGCATATTGCGGATGATGCGCTCGCACTGCACCGCCACACACAGCTGCAGCACCATTTTCTCCTGAATCCGCCGCACATCGTGCTCTTTTTCACCGTCGGTATTCATATAAAAATCCACATTAGGTGCAGAAAGCTTCACCGAAGAAAATACATCGTCCAGCGCTTTCTGTGCCGGCTCCATCATGGCACAGTGAGAAGGGATGCTCACCGGAATAACCGTGTTCTTCATCCCCTCCTGTTTCAGGCGCTCCTGAAATACCTTCATCGCCTCCATTTCACCGGCAAAAATCAACCGGGATGGCGCGTTGCAGTTGGAAAGGGCCACATAGCCCTCCACCTCTTTGCTGATCGCAACGGCACGGCCCGCATCGGGCGCCATTACCGCCACCATGGCGCCCTTCCCCACAGGCACCGCCTCCTGCATCGCCTTGGAACGGACTTTGATGATCCGCAGGGCATCTTCAAAAGAAAGTACGCTGGCAGCCGCCAGCGCGCCGTATTCCCCCAGTGAAAAACCCGCCATGGCGTTCGGCCGGATGCCGTATTCCGACAAAGCCGCATAAGCGGCGTATTCGGTTGTCAGAATACACGGCTGTGTATTTTCCGTGCGGTTCAGCGCTTCTTCCGGCCCCTGAAAACAGATGTCCCGCACGCTGCGCTGCAAAATCCGGTCGGCACAATCAAAAATCTCTCTGCAGACCGCTGCGCCTTCGTACAGGCTGCGCCCCATCCCCACATACTGCGAGGACTGCCCGGTAAATAAAAATGCCAGCTTTCCCATTGGACTCTCTCCCTTTCGTCCCAATTATTTTTATCATTATATCATGCTCCCTGTCGTTCGTCTATTGTTCACACCATCTGATTTTCCCGCCGTATTTTCGGCCGTTTCGCCTTTTTTTGAACCGCAGAAAGTTTTTTACAGATACCGCAACTTCTGTCTTGTCATATGTCTATCCATGTGCTATACTATACCGGAATTTTACCTCTGTCGTACAAACCCGACCGACAGGAAGACCCAAAAGACAGATATGAAGGGAGAATCTCATTATGGAGATCCGGGAAACGATCCAGCGGCTGAAAAAGGAACAGGATGCTGTGATTCTGGCCCACTACTATGTGCGCGACGAAGTGCAGGAAATGGCTGATTACATCGGCGATTCCTTTTATCTGAGCAAACTGGCCGTGGATCTGCCGCAGAAAACACTGGTGGTGTGCGGCGTGTCCTTTATGGGCGAAAGCGCAAAAATTCTCAATCCCGGCAAGCGCGTTCTGCTGCCCGACCCCAAAGCCGACTGCGCCATGGCCCACATGATCACACCGGAAAAGGTAGCCGCACTGCGCCAAGCACACCCCAAAGCCGCCGTTGTGTGTTATATCAATTCCACCGCGGAACTGAAAACTTGCTCAGACGTGTGCGTCACCTCTGCCAATGCGCTAAAGATTGTCCGCGCCCTGCCCAACGAGGAAATCATTTTTATCCCTGATGAAAATCTGGGCCGTTACATCGCCTCCCAGCTGCCGGAGAAAACCTTTATTTTCAACGACGGCCACTGCCCCATCCACGCAAGGATCACGGCTGCGGATATCGATGCGGCCAAAGCCGCTCATCCCGGCGCGCCGGTGCTAGCACACCCCGAATGCGTTCCAGCTGTATTGGAAAAAGCCGATTACGTCGGCAGCACTTCCGGTATTCTGAATTATGCCACCGCGCACAGTGAAACAGCCTATATCATCGTCACCGAATGCGGCATCGGCTACAAGCTGCGCCAGCAGAATCCCGGCAAGGAATTTTTCTTTATTACCCCCACGCCCACCTGCGAGGACATGAAGTTCATCACACTGGAAAAGATCGCCCACGCTCTGGAAACCGGCGAAGGCGAGGTTACGCTGGAAGATGCCCAGCGCAGCCGGGCCAACGCCCCGCTGGAGCAGATGCTTGCACTGGCCAAATAACAGAAAAGAGCGGATACATATGGAAAAACAGGATATTGTAATCGTCGGCAGCGGCTGCGCAGGCCTGTTCGCGGCGCTGCAGTTTCCGGCGGACAAACGGATCACCATGATTACTAAGGAAATCATTGAACACAGCGATTCGTTTCTGGCCCAGGGCGGCATCTGCGTGCTCAAAACCCCCGAGG
The DNA here is from genome assembly GCA_020555865.1 of bacterium 210917-DFI.7.65. Lineage (GTDB taxonomy): Bacteria > Bacillota > Clostridia > Oscillospirales > Oscillospiraceae > Pseudoscillospira. The sequence goes on from JAJCJJ010000005.1 coordinate 6,795, forward strand.
ATTACCAAAGCTTTTTTGACGACACCCTCAAAGCCGGCCACTACGAAAACCGCAAAGAGTCTGTGGACATTATGATCCGTTCCTCCTGGGACACCATCCGGGAGCTGGTCAGCTACGGCGTGGATTTTGCCCGCGCGGAGGACGGCACGCTGCTCTATACCCGTGAAGGCGCCCACAGCAAGCCCCGCATTCTTTACCACGAGGACGAAACCGGCAAGGAGATCACCTCGCGCCTGCTCTCCCAGGTACGCAGCGCCCACCCCAACGTGCAGATCATCGAAAACACCGCCATGGTGGACCTGATCTGCCAGGACAACACCTGCCGGGGCGTCGTCATCCGCCGCGCCGACGGCAGCTATGACATCATCCCTGCAGACTACACCGTGCTGGCCTGCGGCGGCATCGGCGGACTGTACAAGCACTCCACCAACTATCCCCAACTAACCGGGGACGGCCTGGCCGTATGCATGGAGCACGGCGTGGCGCTCGAAAATATCAACTATGTGCAGATTCATCCCACTACGCTCTATACCAAAAAGCCAGGGCGGAGTTTTCTCATCTCCGAATCTGTCCGCGGCGAGGGCGCGCTGCTGTACAACGCCAAAGGCGAACGCTTTGCCAATGAACTGATGCCCCGGGATCTGCTGACGGAAGCCATCCGCGCCCAGATGGCCGCCGACGGCACGGATTTTGTATGGGAGGATCTGCGTCCCATCGGCGAAGAGGAAATCAAAAACCATTTCCCCAATATTTACGCCCGGTGCCTGGAAGAAGGCTATGACGTGACCCGAGAATGCATCCCCGTCACCCCAGCCCAGCATTACTTCATGGGCGGCATCCATGTGGACGAGGAAAGCAAGACCACCATGGAGCACCTGTATGCCATCGGGGAAACCGCCTGCAACGGCGTACACGGAAAAAACCGGCTGGCCAGCAACTCTCTGTTGGAATCGCTGGTGTTTGCCAAGCGGGCCGCCCTTCACATCATCGAGCATTACACCCCACAAGATGGCTCCTTGCCCGCTGTGGACTTTTCCGCTTACGAGCCCGCCGAAACCCTGGCGGCGCGGCGCAAGGAGGCGATTTTATCCGAGATCAGGAGGCTGAATGAACATGAGTATCAGTGACGTGACGATGAAGCTGAATATGGATCGCTATCTCCTGCTGGCTCTGGAAGAAGACATTACCAGCGAGGATGTATCGGCCAACGCAGTGATGAACCGCCCCTGTCTGGGCGAGGTGGAGCTGATCTGCAAACAAAGCGGCGTACTTGCAGGCTTGCAGGTGTTTTCCCGCGTGTTTGAATTGCTGGACGAGCGCTTCACCATGGAATCGTTCTGCGCCGACGGCGATCGGGTGGAGCCGGGCCAGCGTCTGGCCCGGCTGCGCGGCGATATCCGCGCTTTGCTTTCCGGTGAGCGCACAGCGCTGAACTTTTTGCAGCGCATGAGCGGCATCGCCACCCATACCGCCGAACTGGTGTCCCTGCTGCAAGGCAGCGGCATCACGCTGCTGGACACCCGCAAAACCACCCCCAACCTGCGGATCTTTGAAAAATATGCCGTCACCGTGGGCGGCGGCACCAACCACCGCTATAACCTCTCCGACGGCGTGATGCTCAAGGATAACCACATCGGCGCCGCCGGCGGCATCAAACCCGCCGTAGCGCGCGCCCGCGCCTACGCGCCCTTTGTGCGCAAGATCGAGGTAGAAACCGAAACGCTGGAGCAGGTACGCGAAGCGGTGGAGGCCGGGGCAGACATCATCATGCTCGACAACATGGATCCGGAGACGATGAAGGAAGCCGTGGCTCTGATCGCAGGCCGGGCGCAGACGGAATGCTCCGGCAACGTTACTGCAGAAAAGATTGCACAGCTACGGGATATCGGCGTCGATTATATCTCCTCCGGCGCGCTGACCCATTCCTCCCCGATCCTCGACTTGTCGTTGAAACACCTCCGCCCCGTGGAAGCTTAAACGGGCGGACGCAAATTCCCGCACAGGGATTCACTTTTCCGTTCCTCCTTCCGGAGGAACCGTATTCCAATCCGAAAGGAGCGTTTTTATGGCTGGGGAAGACCGGCGCAAAAAAATACTGCAGCTGCTCAAAGGACAGATTCTGAACGGCTCACAGCTGGCAAAACAGCTCAACGTCAGCCGGCAGGTTATCGTACAGGACATCGCCCTGCTGCGCACCTCCGGCAGCGAGATCCTCTCCACCCGCCAGGGCTACATCCTCTCGGCGGACAACACCTGCACCCGCACTTATCACGTCCGCTGCCCCGAATCTGAGATTGAACCGATGCTCAATGTGTTTGTGGACGCCGGCGGCACGGTGCAGGATATCTTTGTGATCCACAACACTTACGGCGTGATCCGCGCTGAGCTGCATCTGTGCAACCGGCGGGAAGTGAAGCAGTTTATTGAAAGCATTCACACCGGACGGGAAGCGGCTCTGCACGGGCTGTGCAAAGGCGGCCACTGGCACACTGTTTCCGCCGACACGGAAAACGCCCTGGATCTCATCGCCCAGGAACTGCGTGCCCGGGGCTACCTGATCGAACGAACCGGCGGCAGTGAGTCTGGTAACGCAGATGGCGGCAAAAGGGGCTGATTCCCTGTTTTTGTAAACCTTTCTTCCTTATTTTTGTGGATTTTACCTCTTGTTGCACGCTGCATGCCTCTGCTACAATAAAGAATAATTGATACTTCACTCGAAATTGAAAAGGATGGATGAACGCATGAATAACGCCGCATCTTTGACGAAGATGAAAAAAGATGAGCTCGTGGAGCTTTGCAAACAGAAAGGCCTGACCGGTTATTCCAAATTGAAAAAGGACGAGCTGGTGGCGCTGTTGAGCGAAGCCATGGGTGCCGGCGCACAAGCAGCTCCCTCCGCCGCGCCTGAGCAGGCCGAAGCTGCAGAGAAAACGGCTGGCGCAGCGGCAGCGCCCCGCGCCGAAGCATCCGGTACCGCCGACAGCGCACTGGGCCGTTACTGCACCGCGCTGGTTAATTTGTGGGGTATTGCTCCCGCCGCCATGGTGGCTGCAGTATACAACCAGTTCACCGGTTCTTCCGTCACCGCCGAAGACGTGGAAGCCGCCGCTTCCTGCCCTGTGGTAAACGGCGAACTGATCCATAAAAATCTGGCCGACCGGGACGATGAGATTGCCGCGCTGCGCAAAAAGCAGGCGCATTACAATCACTATCTCCCCTCTGCCAACCATATCGACGATTATCTGGATGAGCGCTACCGCGAAAACACCCATGAATTCATCGCCATGCGCGATTTTATGGTGCGTTCTTTCCATATGAAGGAGGCCCTTGCCACAGCCAACGCCCTGCATATCCTGCAGTATCTGGACACCGAAACCGATGTGAGCTATCTGATGAGTCAGTTGGCCACCGCCGGCGTCCGTTTTGAAAACGACCAGCAGTTCCGTAACTTCGCCGTGTTGTTGAACCGTATGAAATCCACCGCCCGGTTCTGGGGCTTTTGCGGCCATACGCCGGAGGAAGCCGAAAACTTCGCTCCTAAGCGCGGCACCGTGCATGTGTATAAAGTGGGGCGCAATGATCCCTGTCCCTGCGGCAGCGGTAAGAAATATAAAAAGTGCTGCGGCCGGTAAATACCATCCGCGGCGGCACTGTCACGGAGGTGTGTCGCCGTGAACGTTGATCTCAGTTCCTTGTCTAAGCTCCTGGGCCACCTGACGCTGGAGAGTGTTCTTTCCTCCTTGCTGACCCTCTTGGTCTGCCTGATCGTTATCAAGATCCTCTCCCGTCTGCTGCAGCGTATCCTCCGGCGCACCCAGCTGGACGAGCGGCTTCAGAAATTCCTGCTCAGCGGACTGCGCATCCTCGGCTACATCGTCACGGTAATCATCGTGGCACAGAGTCTGGGCATCCCATCCACGTCGCTGGTGGCACTGCTCAGCGTGGCTTCGCTGGCAGTTTCGCTGGCAGTGCAGGGGCTGCTGAGCAATGTGGCCGGCGGCATGATGCTACTTACCTCGCGTCCCATTTCGTTGGGCGACTATGTGGAGGTGGCTGGCGTCACCGGTTATGTGGACGAGATCGGCATGGTGTACACCAAGCTCCACACCGACGACGGCCAGGTCATTATGCTGCCCAATTCCAGCATTTCCGGCGAACGGATTACCAACTATTCCACCTTGGGCCGCCGCCGTATCGTACTGTCCATCGGCGTATCTTATGATGCCGCCGTTCCGGAAGTCCGCACAGCGCTGCTGGAAGCGGCCGCCAGCATTGAAACCCTGCTGGACGATCCCGCCCCGGTGGTATATGTGACGGCTTACCAGGAAAGCTGCATCGAATACACTATTTACTGCTGGTGCGTATGGGATGTTTTTTTAAGCACCAAGCTGAAGCTGAACGAGGCCGTCAAGCGTGCGCTTGATCAGCATCATATTGAAATTCCTTATAATTACCTTAACGTTCGTATTCTGGATGGCAGTGCAGCGCCGCCTGACGGACAGACACGAGCATAAACGCAGGTTTTGCGGGCGGCTTCTGACAGGAAGCCGCCCGCTTTTTCTCCGGCGCCGAAAACACGTTTCAAAATCGTTCGAAAGATGTACAGCATTTTGCTTTCCTCATCTATATATCAGGCAGAAACGACAAAAATGACCGCCGCAGCCCTGTACCTGATCCGAAACCACTGCCGCTTTCTATACCTGCGCTGCTTACAGTTCAGGCAGGATCAAAATGATTTAACGGCGCCCCTTCTCTCACGGCGCGGGAAATCACGCTGGCAATTATAACAACGATCCCACCCTTATCCCTTTCCGAAGCTTCGTTTTCCGTTGCCCTGAAGGGCGCTTCCTCAAACAGTTATACTTTGACCGTCTGGAAGAACGAACGCTGTGCCGCTTCCCTCTCGCTTTTCGCTTCTTTGCCGAAGCCGGAATGGCGCAGCCTGATCACAGGAATGGCCAAAAGATATGTTTTTGTACTTCTATTGGAACAGACCGCTTGAGCGCCGCGCTTCCCCAAAATGGTAGACTTTTTCCCTGACATCGGATAGAATACAGGTAATCCCTGTGTATCTTTTCCCACGCCCGTTCCGGGGATCATCATAAAACGATCGGAGGATACCCTCATGGCACTATTTGGAAAAAAGAAAGCCGCAAAAGAATCATGCCCGCCCAAAAAAGGCGGCGGACCGGCCGAACCGCAACCGGTTCTGAAACAGGAGCGAAGCACACAGGATACATTTCAGCACGTCTTTTTCCTCCAACTCCTGTTCCGCAAAATGCCCATGTCCCCCTCCGTCGAAGCGCTGCAGGCCGCAGCCGAAGCAAAATTCGGCCCGGTAGACATCATTACGGGCCAAGATGGACAGGGATTGTGCAGCTTCGCAGTCAAAAAGTATATCTGCCATTTCAAAGACGCATCCCTGCCTGCACAGGTGAATTTTTACAGTCTGTTGGAATGCAGCGCCAAAAAAGAATTATCGCCCCTGCAGCGCACACAGTTTTGGGATGTGCCCGACGGGGCAGCGCTGTACGACAGCTGCCCATATATCCTGGCAATTTCCGATTTCATGTCCGCCGGCCTGCCCGTCCGGGACCGGTGTAACCTGCTGATGGATTGGCTGGAGGCCACCTTAACGCTGCTGCCGGACTGTGCGGCAGTGTTCACCCCCTCCTCGGGCAAGCTGGTGACAGCAGAATCCGTACGCACCTCCCTGGCACAAGGTCCGGACCGGTTCATTGCCCATTGCGTCAATGCGCGTTTTTTCAACATCGACGGCACGGAGGACGACCACGTCGTGGATACCACCGGCCTGTTCTCAATCGATCTTCCCGACCTGCAATACCATTTCCACACTCTGGACCCCAATTTCGTGGTAAATCATGCCTACAACCTGGCTTCTTATCTTCTGGCCAATCCAGAAGCGATTCACTCCGGCGATACGGTAGACGGCATCGCCCCCGCCACCGGCGCCATGTGCCGTGACATTCAGTGGCGCTGTCAGTATGAAGACGCCCTGATTCAGCCGGTTCGGCCGGTGCTGGACGTTTGCCCTGGTCCCTTTGCCGCAGGACAGCGCGGATAACATTTTTCCGCAAAAGAAAGCGAAATCACAATACAGAGGGTAACTTTTGTCGAAAAAGTTGCCCTCTGTATTGCATCTTATCCAATTTCGCACCACATTCCGTCAATGGCCGGGCCTTTTACCGGGCCTCAACGGGCTGTCGAATCCGCTTCAATCAACCGCCGCAGGGCTTCCACCCCCACAGTGATGGCCCCCTCAGCGTCAAATACAGCATCCTGATCAAGCCCCGCTTTTTCCCGCTCCTGATTCCACAAGGCGCTGAACACCGCTCCGCACCGCACGCCCCGAGCCGCCGCCACAGTGAACAGCGCCGCGCTCTCCATCTCACTGGCCAGCGCGCCCAGCCGTTTCCAAGCCTCCCATTTATACAGCAGCTCCGGCTCCACCGGCATGGTTTCCGGCGTATGCTGCCCATAAAAAGAATCCTTGCATTGAACCACCCCCGTATGAAAGGGCTTCCCCAAGGCGCGGGCCGCATCCACCAGCGCACAAGTGGTGGCAAAATCCGGCACAGCGGGAAATTCAATAGGCGCGTACTCCCTGCTGGTCCCTTCCATACGGATCGCGCCGGTGGCAATGATCACATCGCCGGCACGCACCGGAAGCGCCATACCGCCGCATGTTCCCACACGAATAAACGTATGGGCGCCGATGGCGATAAGTTCCTCCATGGCGATGGCCGCAGATGGCCCGCCGATGCCTGTAGAACAGACGCTGACGCGTTCTCCTGCCAAAACACCGCTATAAACTGTAAATTCCCGATTCTGGGATACCTGCTCCGCTTTTTCAAACCGCGCAGCAATCGCCGCACAGCGCCCCGGATCTCCGGGCAGGATGCAGTAGCGGCCCACATCTCCCGCTTTGCAGCGGATATGGAACTGTACTTCTTCTTTCTTCATCGAAAAACAGCCTCCTTTCAACAACCGTCTCACCGGTTCGACCACACGGAAGGGAAAAACAGCAGCAGAATCGGCATAATTTCCAAGCGCCCGGCCAGCATTCCGAAACAGAAGAACAGCTTGGTCGGAGCAGAAAAGACATTGAACGTGCTGGCCGGCCCGGCCAATTCAATGCCGGTACCGGTATTGCTGACACAGGCAATGGCCGCGGACAGGCTGGTTCCCAGCGTGTGCCCGTCCACAGAACTGATTGCGGCCAGCAGCAGGATAATGATAATATAGGAGAAAAAATAGAGCGAGGCTGCCGTTAACACCGGTTCTTCCACCCGCCGGCCATCCACACAGATGGCGCGCACCACACGGGGATGGATCACGCTGTGCAGCTGGCGGTACATAATGCGGAAGAGCAGCGTAAAACGCTGCACCTTAATGCCGCCCGCTGTGGAGGCAGAACATCCGCCCACCGCCATTAGAAGCAGCAGCAGCATTTGGGAAAAAGCGGGCCACTGCCCGAAATCCGTGCTGGCAAAAGCGGTGGTGCTGGATACGGACACCGTCTGAAATATGGCGTGCCCGATGCTCTCCAGCGCGCCGAAGCCACTGTGCAGCGTCAAATCAAGGGATATCAATACCATAACCGCCAGGAGCATACGGAAATAAATACGGATTTCCGCATTGTCCCGGAGACGCATGGTGCGCCGGATCAGTACCAGATAAAGCACTGTGAAATTCAGGCTGGACAGCAGCATAAACACCACTACAATGACGTTGACTGCCAGTGAATCGTAAAAGCCAAGACTGGCCGACCGGCTGGAAAATCCGCCAGTTGCCACAGTAGACATCGCGTGGATCATGCTGTCGTACCAGCCCAAGCCGGCAATACGCAGACAAACCGTCTCCGCCGCCGTTAAAATAATATAAATGTAATATAGAATTTTGGCGTTCTGCCCAATTTTCGGCGCCAGCTTGGTTTTAATTGGCCCGGGACTTTCGGCCCGCAGCAGAAAGATACTGCCTGCCCCCAGCTTAGGCAGCAGCGCCAGGGTGAGCACCAGAACGCCCATACCGCCCAACCATTGGGTCAGGCTGCGCCAAAACAACAGCCCCCGCGGCAGCGTCTCCACATCGGCGATTAGCGTGGCTCCGGTGGTGGTAAAACCCGAAACCGATTCAAACAGCGCATCGATCACATTGGGAAACACACCGCACATCCAATAGGGTACCGCGCCAAATACGGAAATCACAATCCAGCTGAATGCAACAGCAAAGAAGCCTTCCCGCACCTGGATTTTCGCCTTTCGCTGCTGCTGAAGGCACAACAGCAGCAAACCGAACACGGTACAGAAAACCGCCGCAGTGCAGAACACAAACGCCACGGACCGCTCGCCGTACAGCAGAGAGACCACCAGTGGCAGCAGCATACAGCCTCCCTCCAGGGCCAGCGTTAAGCCCATCACTTTACAGATCAGGTTGTGATTCATCACTCTCTCTTGCCTCTCCCGCAGACGGCGCCGCAAGCCCGTCCATACTCTCTTTCTTTTTTGTCATTATAGCAAAGGCCGCCCCGATGTGCAAGCAGGGCAGCCGCCGCACATAAACATAACGTTTTGTATTTCCCTGTAAAGTATGCTATAATAAGATACTTTCCGTATTGTCTGCGCGCGGCCGCGCCGGTGCCGGTTTCGCTCCGCAACACGATTCCAACCCAACCCCTGAATCTGACGAAATATGGTGACGCTTTTGGATACTCTACTGCAATCGTTCCAACAACTCTTTACAAACTTTCGGGAGGCCCTCTCCAGCGCCCCGATTCCCGCCGCCCCACTGGCCGGGGCGCTGGGTGCGGCACTGACGCTGGCGCTACATGTGCTGGTTGCCGTGCTGGCAGTGCTCATCGTCTGGCGCTGCGCCGCCTCGCTGCTGCGCGGCCGGACGGAGGAAGAGCACTGGGGCTTTTTCAGCCTGCCCAACGGCGCAAAACTTCCGCTGAACCACTGGGAAAACATCATCGGCCGGGCCGCTTCCTGCGACATTGTGCTCTCTTTGCCCACCGTCTCCCGCCAGCACGCCGCCGTGCAGCGGGATGAGGACGGCCTGTGGACCATTTACCCCTTGGGCGGCAGGGGCGGCGTGGCCGTCAACGGCAAAAAAGTAAACTACCAGCGGGCCATCACGGTGGGCGACAAAGTGACTGTTGGCGGCATAGACCTTTATTTCTTTCCCGCCAGTGCAGAAGAACTGCGGCAGCAGACCCAGCGCCGTCAGCGCCCCGGCCGCCGCTTTCGGCCCACGACGACGCTGGCCTATCTCACAGCGTTTCAAGGGCTTTTGCTCCTGGAGCTGGTATACGCCAAAGGCGCGGAATTCACCTCTTTGCTCATGGGGTGCTTCGGTGTATTGTGCGCGGCCATGTGGGGGCTGTACGCCCTGTACCGTCTGTTCCGGCGCACCGGATTCGAGCTGGAAAGCCTGGCGTTCTTTCTCACATCGCTGTGCCTGTGCATCACAGCCTCTTCTTCGATTTCCACACTGCCCAAGCAAACTGTTTCCGTGTTGCTGGGCCTGTTTGCCTTTGTCCTGCTGGGGCTGTTCCTGCGGGATCTGGCCATTGCCAAAAAGCTGCGCTGGCCCGTGGCCATTGCCGCCTGCGCCTTGCTGGCCTTTAACGTACTTTTCGGCCAGCAGCTGTTCGGTGCGCGCAACTGGGTCAGCATTGGTCCCTTATCGTTCCAGCCTTCGGAATTCGTGAAAGTGGCCTTTATTCTGGCCGGTGCAGAAACCATGGATCGCCTGTTCGCCCGCCGGAATCTGATTTTCACCATTCTCTTTTCCCTGTTTTGTGTCGGCTGTCTGGCACTGATGAGCGATTTCGGCACGGCGCTGATTTTCTTCATTGCCTTTCTGGCCATCGCATTCCTGCGCAGCGGCGATCTGCCCAGCATTGCTATGATCTGCGCCGCCGCCGCGGCCGGCTGCGGCGTGGTGCTGAAATTCAAGCCCTACATCGCAAACCGCTTTGCCGCTTGGCAGCATGTGTGGGAATTTGCCGACACCACCGGCTACCAGCAGACCCGCACCATGTCTGCGGCCGCCAGCGGCGGGCTGTTTGGCAACGGCGCAGACAACGGCTGGCTCAAATACGTGGGCGCGTCCAACACCGACCTTGTGTTCGGTATGGTGGCCGAAGAACTGGGGCTGATCGTGGCTGTGCTGACAGTAGTATGTATTGTCACGTTTTCTTTGTTCACTATAAAAGCCGCCGCCACCTCCCGCTCCACCTTTTACACCATCGCCGCCTGCTCCACCTCCACTATGCTGGTGTTTCAGACCGTCCTGAATGTGCTCGGATCCGTGGACCTGCTGCCCCTGACGGGCGTAACATTTCCCTTCCTCTCCTGCGGCGGATCCAGCATGATAGCCTGCTGGGCCCTGCTGGCTTTTATCAAAGCCGGAGATAACCGCCAAAATTCCGGTCTGGCCGTGCGCCTGCCGGGCCGGAGGGACGAACCGATCCGCTCCGGCGGAGGCGGCGATCCCATGCTGGAATTTGATCCCTCCGTCTTTGACAGCCCCTCTGTCCCCCCTCGCCGTTCCGCTCCCGCCATCGACATTCCTTTGAGCAAACCGCGCCGGCACAGCCATGTGGATGATGTGATGGCAGATCTCGGCAGCATCGACTTTGCCCATCTTGACACCATCGGAGAAGACTGCGGCATCGACGTTCCCCTGCCCGGCGAAGAGCGCGGCCGAAAACGGCGCTCTTCCATCGACATCCCCGTTGACGACCGGAAAGGAGCAAAACGATGAAGCAAGTAAAACGGCGCACCTGGTTCTGCCTGGTATTCACAGCCCTGCTGACCCTTGGTATTCTGCTCTTTCTGGCGCGTTATTTCACCATCGGCGGAGACTGGGCCTCCTTCAGCGCCAACAAGCATATTTACGATAAAAGCGGCCAGCTGATCAGCGGCGCTGTACTGGACCGGACCGGCACCGTGCTTTACGACGCCGCCTCTGGAGCCTACAGCGACGATAAAATCATCCGACAAGCCACGCTTCACGCCGTGGGCGACCGCGCCGGCAACATTGCCACCGGCGCCCGGCAGGCTTTCAGCGAACAGCTAAGCGGCTTCAACCCCATTCTCGGCACCACCGCCGGCGGGCACAATGTATATCTCACCCTGGACGCGGATCTGAACCGGACGGCCTATGAGGCTCTGAACGGACGCAAAGGCGCTGTCGGCGTATACAATTACAAGACCGGAGAGCTTTTGTGTATGGTCAGCACCCCTACCTTCGACCCGGAAAACCCGCCGGAGATCCAAGATGGCGACAGCCGCTATGAAGGGGTATACCTCAACCGTTTTCTCTCGGCCACCTACACGCCCGGCTCCGTATTCAAGCTGGTTACTACCATGGCTGCCATCGAAACATTAAACGATTACGAAAGCCGCACCTATACTTGTACCGGCAGTACAGAAATCGGCGGCCAGACCATTACCTGCCCCAGCGCCCATGGGGACATGGATATCTACGGCGCTCTCGCCAACTCCTGCAATTGTTTTTATGCTCAGCTCGCCGTGGAAATGGGCGGCAAAACCATGTGGCAGTACGCAAAAAAAGCTGGTCTCCTTGACAGCCTTTCCGTCAGCGGCATTTCCACTGCCGCAGGCAGCTTCACCGCCGCCGCTGAGGGCAGCGCCGACCTGGGCTGGTCCGGTGTGGGGCAGTACAACGATCTGGTGAATCCCTGTGCCATGATGACCCTGTGCGGCACCATTGCCAATCGGGGTACACAGGTCCCACCCCGGCTGCTACTGAAAGAAACCACCGCCGCCGGCCTGCGCACCGGGCACTCCCGGGCCGAAAAACACAGCGGCACTCTCTCATCGGACACCTGCGCCCTGCTAGCCTCCATGATGCGCCGCAATGTGACTGAACATTACGGTCAGAGTTCTTTCGGCAGCCTGGCCGTGTGCGCCAAGTCCGGCACCGCCGAGGTGGGCAGCGATGCCCGTCCTCACTCCTGGTTCACCGGTTTCGTAGACGATGCGGACCACCCCCTGGCTTTTGTTGTTGTGGTGGAAAACGGCGGCAGCGGCGCATCCGCGGCCGGCAGTGTCGCAGCCAAAGTACTGACTGCAGCTGCAGAAGCAGGCTATTAAGCAGAAACAATGGCTGCTGTATATCCTTACAGGCAGCCATTGTTCCTTTTTTGCTCTTCCCTATCCAAAACTTTTTCGAAATTCTTTGGTTTTTCTTAAGTTTTTCTTTGCTTACAGGGTGACAAACCGTTTATTTTATGTCATAATATTGTTTTTGGTAAGGCATATGCCCCAATTTTTCGCACGACACGAGGAGAAGTAATATGACGGGACACTATATGTACGGCTGCGATTACGATCACTTTCGCCGCCTGCTGGCGGAGCACCAGGCTGACCTTGATCCGGCACAGCGCGGACGCATTGAGGAATGTTTGCGCTATTCCCGCTTTCTCACCCGCTTTGCAAAAATCGAGCGTTTTTTCTGGGATAAGCGCATCCGCGCCGTAGAGGTCGCCAAACCACCCCTGTTTATCCTTGGTCACTGGCGCAGCGGAACGACATATCTGTTCAATCTGCTTTCCTGCGATCCGGAAACGGCGTTTATGGATTCCATGACCACTTTCACCTTTCACAACTTTCTCCTGCTGCGCTATCACCTGCCCAAGCATTACCGCAGCAAGCTAACCGGCGACCGCTTTGGCGACGATATGGAGTTTCTGCCCCATTCGCCCCAGGAAGAGTGCTATGCCATCGCCAACTGTATCGATGAGACCTTTACCCACCTGATCACCTTTCCGCAAAGCTATCAGGAGTATATGGATCTGGCTTTTGAAGACGGCATGACCGACGCCCAGAAGCAGCGCTGGTGTGCCACCCACGAATACCTGCTCAAGAAAATCACCTATTTTCGCAAGGGAAAGCGCATCCTGTTCAAAAGCCCGGACAACACTGCAAAAATGGGGATGCTTCACGATTTGTATCCCGATGCAAAATTTGTACATATCTACCGCGACCCCTATAAGGTGCTCCTGTCCACGATTCATATGTTTGAGGCGGGCATCCAGGCCATGACGTTTGAAAAGGTTCCGCCCCACGCGCTGATTGAGGACATGGCCGTGCAGTTTTATAAACGCATCTATCTGCAATACCTCAAAGATATGGCCCGGGTACCCCGGGAGCAGTTGGTGGAAATTGCCTACAGCGACCTGACCCGCGCGCCCATTGACACCCTTGCACAGATTTACACTGCTCTGGATCTGCCCGGGTTTGAAGCGGCCCGGCCGCAGATGCTCGCTCATATCGAAAGCCAGCGCGCTTACCGCACCAACCGCTTTGAGCTGCCGGACGCCCTGCGCCGGAAGATCAACCGCGAATTGGGCTTCTTCTTCGACCATTACCACATTCCGATGCAGACGGAAAAAGGAGACTGAACGTCATGGATCACAAGCAAATGGATTATCTCGACAAGCTGGAGGCCAAAAGCATTTACATCCTGCGGGAAGCGTATGCCTCTTTCGACAAACTGTGTATGCTCTGGTCCATCGGCAAAGACTCCACGGTCTTGCTGTGGCTGGCGCGCAAAGCCTTTTTCGGCCACGTGCCTTTCCCACTGGTCCATGTGGACACCCACTACAAGATACCCGAAATGATCGAATACCGCGACCGTCTGGCCAAGGAGTACGGGCTGTATATGATCTACGGCGAAAACAGCGAGGCCCTGAAAAACAAGCAGACCTGGCCCGATGGCAACGTCAGCCGCTTGGAGTGCTGCAAAAACTTGAAAACCGAAGCCCTGAAGCACACCCTGAGCGGTGAGTGGCCCCGTTACCGGCTGAATCTGCAGACCGGGAATTACGAAGTAGACACTGACCGCACCGCCTACACTGGCGTGATCGTGGGCGCCCGGGCCGATGAGGAAGGCTCCCGCTCCAAAGAACGTTACTTCTCTCCCCGGGACAAAAACAACGACTGGAACGTGGACGATCAGCCTCCGGAGTTCTGGAACCAGTTCAAAACCGATTTTGCCCCCGGCACCCACCTGCGCATTCACCCGCTGCTGGACTGGACGGAGCTGAACGTGTGGGAATACATTGAGCGGGAGAACATCCCCACCGTGTCGCTGTACTACGACCAGGGCGACGGTACACGCTACCGCTCTCTTGGCTGCTGGCCCTGCACCAAACCTATCCGCTCCACCTCCAAAAACGTCCGGGACATCATCGACGAGCTGCGCTCCGGCGCCCTGGCAGGTATTGCTGAGCGCTCCGGCCGCGCCCAGGACAAAGAAGACGGCGGCGGCTTGGAAACCCTGCGCCGGGACGGTTATATGTGAGAGGGGGTACGCACTGTGCTGGAAGATATCATGAACATTGTTGTCGTGGGCCATGTGGACCACGGAAAAAGCACCGTCATCGGGCATCTGCTGGCTGATACAGATTCCCTGCCCAAAGGCAAGCTGGACGCCATTCGGGAAAGCTGCAAACGCAACTCCAAACCTTTTGAATACGCTTTTTTGTTGGACGCGCTGAAAAACGAGCAGTCCCAGGGCATTACCATCGACACCTGCCGCTGCTTTTTCAAAACGGAAAAGCGCCGCTATATTATCATTGACGCGCCGGGCCACATCGAGTTCCTGAAAAACATGGTTACCGGCGCTTCCCGCGCCGAAGCGGCCCTGATGGTGATCGACGCCTCCCACGGCGTGGAGGAAAACACCCGCCGCCACGGCTACTATCTGTCCATGCTGGGCATCCGGCAGATCGCTGTGCTGGTGAATAAGATGGATCTGATCGGCTATGATCAGAATAAATATGAAACGATCTGTCAAGAATATACTGCATTCCTGAAGGAAATCGGCATTGTACCCAAAACGTTTATCCCGGTTTCCGCCCGGGTGGGTGACAATATTGCCGCCCCTTCCGCCGAAATGCCCTGGTACCAGGGCATGACCGTGTTGCAGGCGCTGGACAGTTTTGAAAATATCCAGCCGTCTCATCAACTGCCCTTCCGGATGAGCGTCCAAGGCGTATACAAATTTACCGCCGGCGGCGACAGCCGCCGCATCATCGCCGGCACTGTGGATTCCGGCGTGCTGCACACCGGAGACGAAGTAGTATTTTATCCCTCCGGCAAACACACCCGTGTGAAAGATTTTGAGGTGTTCAACGCCGCCCCCCCCGCGGAAGCGCGGGCGGACGAGGCCGTGGGCTTCACCATGGCCGAGGAAATCTATGTCTGCCGCGGCGAAATCGCCTGCCGCGCCGGGGAAAATGCACCTCATGTGGCTGTGCGCTTCCGGGCAAACCTGTTTTGGCTGGGCCGGGAAAAACTCCGCCCCGGAAAGGAATATCACTTCAAATGCGGCACCCAGAAGCTTCCCATGCACTTGCTGCAAGTGGAACGGGTGATCAACGCCTCAAACCTGAACTGCGAGGACCGGCAGTGGGTCGAGAAAAACGAGGTGGCCGTGTGCACATTCCAGCTTGCTTCCCCCGCAGCCTTTGACACCACCGATAAATTGGCCGCCACATCCCGTTTTGTCATTGTGGACGACTATGAGCAGTCCGGGGGCGGAATTATTGTGGAAGCCCTGGAGGATGAAGATTACGACCGACGGAATATCCGCACCGGAGCAGGCGCTGTGGACGAAGCCGAGCGCCGTGCCCTCACTGGCCAAAAGGGGCTTGTGGTGTGGTTCACCGGTCTCTCCGGCGCAGGCAAGTCCACTCTGGCTGCCCGAGCGGAACGCCAGCTTTTGGCTGCGGGCGTCCCCGCGTTTTTGCTCGACGGCGATACACTGCGCACCGGCCTGTGCCGTGACCTGGGTTTTTCCGACGACGACCGCACAGAAAACCAGCGCCGTGTGGCTGAGGCCGCCCTGCTGCTCAAACAGGCGGGCCACGTGGTGCTGGTAAGCACCATCTCGCCTATGCAGGCCCATCGCGACTATGCCCGCGCACGCATCGGCGAGGATTTCATGGAAGTGTATGTGAAAGCCGATCTCGCCACCTGCCAAAAGCGCGACCCGAAAAAACTCTATCAAAAGCTGGCCGCAGACGGTATTGAAAACTTCACCGGCGTCGATTCCGGCTACGAAGCACCCCAGCACCCGGACTTGGTGCTGGATACCATGACGGAAAGTGAAGAATACTGCACCGGCGCGCTGCTGGAGGCTGTGGCCAAAAAGCGCGGCTGAGTCCCCCCTATTTCGATAAGAAACGGAAAACGACCTTATGTTTGAACTGTTCATATGCATCGCCGCCAGCTTGGGCGCTGGTGTCACAGCGGGTTTGGCCGGCATCTCCACCGCCACAGTCATTTCCCCGCTGCTCATTGCTCTGCTGGGCTTTGACGCGTACGAAGCTCTGGGCATTGCGTTGGCTGCAGATGTTTTATCCTCCGCGCTGGCGGCAGTAACCTACGGGCGTCAAAAGCACATTCTGTATAAAAAGAGCCTGCTGGTGCTGATCCCTGCAGCACTGTTCACCCTGTTGGGCAGCTATGTGGGCTACAGCATGTCACGGGGATTTCTCTCCTATCTTTCCCTGATTGGCATGATCCTCATGGGCGTAAAATTCCTGACCAAACCCGTCAAAGAAGAAAACCAGCCCCTGCGTTTTGTCAACTCCCGCCCCCGCGAAGTGCTGTGCCACCTGGGTACCGGCGTCATCATCGGTTCCATCTGCGGCTTCTGCGGCGTGGGCGGCGGCATGATGATGCTTTTGATTTTCACCGTCCTTCTGGGCTATGATATGAAATCTGCCGTAGGCACCAGCATCTTCATCATGACTTTCATCGCCGCTGTAGGCGCTGTGAGCCATTATGCCTTTATCGGCACTGCACACCATATAACGGCACTGGCGGTGTGTGTTGTCACCACGCCCATTGCCGCAGTGATCGCTGCACGCTACGCCAACCGGGTAAGCAACCGGGTTCTGAATCTGGCTGTAGGCGTCTCGCTTTCAATGATCGGCGCGCTCCTGCTGTTGATTCATGCCTTCGGATAACCCGCAGGAACCATCACTTTCTGTAGCAGCGATTTTTTACAAAGCAACACCCCGGCAGCCCTGATGGGCTGCCGGGGTGTTGCTTCTATAATTTATTATGCCGTCTCTTCTGTTCGTCTGGTCCAATCCAGATGCCGTATGGTCCGGCGAACGAAGAACAACGCCAGGATTATGGAGGCCACCTCCGCAATGGGGAAGGCCAGCCACACCAAGTTCAACTGCCCCAGGCGAGACAGCAGAAACGCCGCAGGTACTAAAACTACAATCTGCCGTCCGAACGACACCGCAAGGCTGTACATTCCCCTGCCCAACGCCTGGCAGACCGAGGAGGAGACAATAGCAATTCCGGCAAACAGGAACGATGTGCTGATAATGCGCAGCGCAGGCACGCCAATACTCAGCATGTCCGCTGAACCCCCGAACAGGAAGAGCAGCTTGTCCGGCACCAGCTGGAAAATCGCCAGGCCGATGATCATGATCACTTCTGCAGTGATATACGCCAATCGGACAGCGCGTTCCATGCGCTCCCTGTGGCGGGCGCCGTAGTTGAAAGAAACAATGGGCACCAGACCGTTGTTCAGGCCGAAGATAGGCATAAAAATAAAACTTTGAAGCTTAAAATAAACACCGAATACCGCCACCGCCGTGGAAGTAAAGACGATCAGGATTTTATTCATGCAGAATGTCATCACCGAACTGATCGACACCATCAGCACAGACGGAATGCCGATCATCAGGATCTGTGCCAGATATTCCCTATGGGGCCGCAGAAGTTTTACGCGCAGCTGCACGTCGCTGTTGAAGCGCAGATTCATGAAGAGCGCCAGAAGCGCCGCCGCACACTGCCCTATCACCGTAGCGATGGCTGCGCCGGCCACGCCCAGCTTCGGCGCCCCCAGCAGGCCAAAAATCAAAATAGGATCCAGAATAATATTGATCACCGCACCTGTGCTTTGGGTGATCATCGTCAGCATGGTACGGCCGGTGGACTGTAAGATTCGTTCCAGTGTGATCTGTGCAAAAAAGCCGAACGAGCAGGCACAGCAAATGCGCAGATATACCTCACCATAGGAGGCAATACGCGCCATGCCTCCCGCCTGCGCCGAGATAAAGGCCCCGGCCCCCAATAATCCGATCAAAAGGAAAACCGCATAGCTGATGCCCGCCAATAGCAGCCCCTGCATGGCGTAGCCGTTGGCCGCCTCCTGACGCCGTTCCCCCAAAGAGCGGGAAATCAGTGCATTTACGCCCACACCCAGGCCGGTTCCTACAGCAATCATAAAATTCTGCATCGGGAAAGCCAGCGACAGGGCGGACAGCGCATCTTCATTCAGCTGCGCTACAAACACGCTGTCCACTACGTTATACAACGCCTGCACCAGCATCGAAACGATCATCGGCCCGGCCATATTGAACAACAGCCTGCCCACCGGCATAACGCCCATTTTGTTTTCGGATAGTTGTTTCTCCATCTGTTCCCGTCATCTCCTTGCATCTTCCGAAAATTCTCGCCCGTCCACTAAAGTGAACGGGCGAAAACAGATGTTCCATTCTTTTTTATTATATACTGATCCCGACACCATGCAAGAGCTTTTTGCACACAATGACGCTTTTCCCCATTGTATACAAGCCCATTTCTGGATTCCCTGCAAATTTTAGCCACATTTCCTATTGCGGCCCGCAGCACAGCAAACGCGCGGCGAAAGGGGGCGCTTCCCCTTTCGCCGCGCGCACAAAAAGATGATTCAGCCAACGGACTGCCATTCGTTGATGCCCCTGGTCAAATTCGGCACCATTTGTTTTTTGCGGGACACCACGCCAGGCAAAAACACGCTGTTTTCCCCGGGCGCAGCATCGGGGAAGCTGTGGCCCACGATGGCGCCGGCATGGAAGCCTGCATAAATCAGCTCAGTGGACTCGGTCAGAATGTTGGTAAGCATGTAGCACACCAGGTCCAGCCCTTCCCGCTCACGCACCTCATCAAGATAAGGCAGCAGCAAATCTTTCGCCTTCTGCGCACTGCGGTCGGACATAAAGCTGCTCTGTCCGATGCCGAAATGCACTTCACCGCAAGCAAAAGGCTTAAAATCGGTGTAAAAAATGTCCTTGGCACTCTTGCCCTCCAAGGATGCTCCCGCCTCAAACATCTCATTAGCATATTTGTCAATATCGATCCCAGCCAGCTCTGCCAGATGTTCCGCCGCATTACGATCCATCAGCGTGCAGGTGGGCGAGCGGAACGCCAGCGTATCCGACAAAATCGCCGAGCACATCAGTCCTGCCATTTCCCGGGGGATTTTCACACCATTCTCCTGATACATCTGATGGATGATCGTGCAGGTGCATCCCACAGGCTGGTTACGGAAATACACCGGCGCGGCGGTCTGCAGTCCGCTGCCCAGCCGGTGGTGATCGATAATCTCCAGGACTTCGGCCTGGGGCAGCCCTTCCACAGCCTGAGCCAGCTCATTGTGATCCACCAGAATCACCTGTTTGCGGCGCAGATCCATCATATTCCGGCGGGAGATCATACCGTAATAACGGCCCTCCGTATCCAGCACCGGGAAATAACGGTGGCGAACATTGACCATGACTTTCTGTACATCATCCACAGCGGCTTTCAGGCTGAAGGAAAGCAGGTCCCCCTTTGTCATAAAATAGGACACCGGCGCGCTCTGGCTTACCAGACGGGCGGCGGTATAGGAATCGTGGGGTGTGGCAACCACCACCGTGCCATGAGCGCTGGCCATGCGCTGGATATGCTGAGGCACGGGATTGCTTCCGGTGACGATCATACAGCCCGCCCCCAGCTCGATGGCCAGAATCTGCGACTCGGCGCGGTTGCTGACGATCACGGTGTCGCCCTTTTCGATCACGCTGGCCATTGTGGCGGCATTGCCCGCGGCCACGCAGATCTTACCGTCGCACACGCTCTCACAAATGTCACCGACTACCATGGCTCCATCCAGTGTCTGCACCATATTTTCATAGGTCGTTTTGGCGTCAGCCATGGTATGGGCATCAAAGGCGTCCATATAAGCCGTGGCTACATCGGTCATGGTGATCAGACCCTGCAAGCGGTTTTCCTCATCCACGATAGGCAACGTGTTGGCATCAGTGTCACGCATCAGGTTCCATGCATCTTTCATGGACATGCTGCCGCTCACGCCGTCCACCCGGCGGATGCTCAAATCCTCCACCTGAGGGCTGACGTCGCCGCACAGATCCGGCGCGGCAAAGCCGAAATAGCTCAGCACAAATTTTGTTTCGCTGCTGAGGGCGCCGGCACGGCGCGGCTCATAATGCAGCGCAGGGTTGATCTTATTTTTCAAATAGGCATAGGCGATGGCAGAGCAGATACTGTCCGTATCCGGATTGCGGTGGCCGACGACCAAAACCGTTTTCTGCCCCTGCGGCTTATATTCTGCCATAAGTTTTTGTTCCCCTCTCCCGCCCGCAGCCGAACCTGCGGTGCGTTTATAAATCTCTTCTTTCGTATTTTACACTGACCCGGCAAAAAGCGCAACGGGGAAAGGAAATCTTTTACAATCAATTTCCGCTTCTGCCCGCTTTTTTTGTGAAAAAAGCGGGCAGCGGCTGCGCCGCTGCCCTGCTTGATGCCAATAGATTCAGTTTCCGCTGGGCGGAAGGAAGGGGAGAATCGCGCCGGCCAGCGTGGAAGCAGGCATCGTCTGCAGCCAGATGTGACCAGGACCGGTAATGCGGGTGTTGAACAAGCCCTCCCCGCCAAAAAGCATGTTTTTCACGCCCTTGACCATCTGAACATCGATGCTGCAGGTTTCGTCCATCGCAGCCAGATACCCGGTGTCCACCACAATGGTCTGGCCAGCCTGCAGATCATATTCCACCAAAGAACCGCTGATTTCCAAAAACGCCATGCCGCTGCCCGAAAAGCGCTGCATAATAAAGCCTTCACCGCCGAAAAATCCGCTGCCCAACTTCTTCTGGAAAAAGATATTCATATCGACGCCCGCTTCCGTGGCCAAAAAGGCGGACTTCTGCGCCACAATGGCGCGCTGGGGAGAAATTTCAATGGGCAGAACCCGCCCAGGCATGCTGGAAGCAAAAGAGATCATCCCTTCGCCCTGACGCGCCGTATAAGTACAGCGGAACAGAGACTCACCGGAAAAAGCCCGGCCAAACAGTTTTCCAATCCCGCCTCCGGTATTGGTGTCCATCTCCATATTCGGCGACATCCACGCCATGCCGTTGCTCTCACAATGCATGGATTCATTTTGCGCCAGCCGGCAGACCACCGCCGGGAAAGGGGTTCCTACAATTTCGTACTGCATCATGTTCACTCCTTTTCTGCGGCCTGTAAAAGGGATTTGCACTTTTGGGCAAAAACCAGTATAATAGCCGTATTCTATAATTTATTATATCGGCCGGCAGCACATTTGAAAAGATGGAATTTTCTTAAGATTGCCGGCAGGAGGGATTTATGGCAAAGTCAAAAAAGAAAAAGAAAAACACCCGCATTTCCGCAGAGGAAAAAGCAGCCCTGCGCCAGGAGCGCTCAGAATTGCGCGCCAAGCAGAATCGCAAAGCCATACTGGCTCTGGGGGGACTGATTATCTGTGCTACGTTGCTGATCGCCATGCTGGTGGGCGCCGGCAGCACCGGCAAAAAATACAATATGGCTAAGTTTGAACAGCTTCACAACGGTATGAGCTATGCCGAAGTGGTCGAAGTGCTGGGCGCCGACGGTGAAGTGGCCAACGAAGACGGCAGCAGTCAGGAAACACCTGGCTCCTACATCTGGACAAACCGCAACGGCAGCAGTATCACCGCCGTATTCGATGAAAACGATACGCTGGTCGCTGCTTATCAGGACGGACTGGATAAATAAGGCGCAAAAAAGCCCCGCACAGGCGGGGCACAGCTTGCTGATCTAAAAAACGCCCCGCCTGCGGCGGGGCGTTTCAGCGTTGACTGATATTCCGGTCGTCGCCATAGATCAGATCGTCCACATCGCTCCCATCGCCAAAGCGGGCGGAATAAGGTTCATTGTTGTTCATATAGATCTGCCTCCGTTTTGAGATACTCATAACAGTATATGAAACCGAAGGCAAAAAATGTGTCGGACGCCGGGGCATGGAAAAATCTTCCTGCTCCGGCGCATTCGGTGCTCCCCGTTCAGTCCGCCCTCACCGCATGTCAAGAACATACGCCTCGACGGCCGCTGCCGCACCGTCGTCATCGTTAGATCCTGTAAGCACATCGGCATGGGCTTTGACAATCTCCTCGCCGTTGGCCATCGCCACACCCAAGCCCGCTTTTTCAATCATATCCAAATCGTTTTCGCTGTCGCCCACCGCCATGATCTCCGTACGGCCGATGCCCAGCAGCTCCCCCAGCTTCAGCAGAGCGCTGCCCTTGCCTGCGCTTTTGTGAATGATCTCAATATTGCCGACGCCGCCGGAAACAAAAGACACTTCCGGATATTGCCGCACGACTGCCACCGTTTCCTCCCGAAACCGGGCTTTGCCGTCCGGCGTTTTCAGAAAATTGATCACTACTTTTTCCGGCGCCTCGCCCCGCTGCGCCACATAGGCAGGCAGATCGGGGACAATCTTGCGCGAGGAAATCAGATACTCCTGCATGGCCGCCACCAGGTCGAGAGCACGGATACGCTGCCGGCCGATCTCTTCCATATAACCCCAGTCGCCGATAAACGCGCCCTGCACCACCTCCAGCGTCCGGGTACGGCGAAGAATATCCACCGCCGCATCCAGCGGCATGCAATCGGTATACAGCCGTTCTCCCGTGCACAGATCACACACTGCCGCACCATTGCTCACCACGGCGTAGCGAATGCCCGGAATGGCCAGCAGCGCCTGCGGCAGCCCGATCCGGGGCCGCCCCGTGGCCGGCACCACCGCGACGCCTTTCCGCGCAGCTGCCGCCAGGACGGCACAGGTATGCGCTGTCAGCTCTTTTTTGCTGTTGAACAGTGTCCCATCCAGATCCAGTCCCACCATACGGATCGCCACCTGAAGCACTCCCTTTCCCGGAAAAAGCATTTGCTTTCTCCCCGTTCCTGCGTTATCATGATTATACAGGCTTTTCCCTGCCTGCGCAAGATAAAGGAGGCCGTAAACCCCATGAAACAGGAACTGCACCACGACGGCAGCGATGCCTTTTACGAAACCGTTCTCAAACTCCAAAGCACCGATGAATGCCGCGCCTTTTTTGAGGATATTTGCTCTCCCCACGAGCTGCGCACCATCGAGCAGCGCTTCCAGCTGCTGTTTCTGCTCACTTCCGGCCGCAGTTACTCGGAGATCGGCGAGATCACCGGCGCTTCCAGCGCCACGATCAGCCGTGCCAGCCGCCAGATTGCCAACAGTCATTGCGGCATCGCGGAGATCATCCTGCGGCATACCAAAGCGGAAGACTAAGTTTCATGGTAAATGCCATTGCAATACCCCTCTGCATATTTTTTGTTCTTATGCAGAGGGGTATTGCATCAAATATATTTATCCTTTCAAACGCTGTGTCCCGTTGAGCACCGCTTCGCACAGAAGATCTCCTTCGTAACGCAGTTTCAATGTAAAAAAGTCATCTCCGGCAGCCATCTTCTGCAGAAAGATACGGTCGCCCTCCCAGGTGGGCAGCGCAAGCACGTTCTCTTTCTTGACCCAAACGAGCTCTCCTTCATCGCATCCGGCCAGCGTACCGGTAAAATCCGTTGCGTGAAAAAGGTACATATATTCCCCTTCCCAGGTGTCGGACACAAAGGTGATCACACTGCACAGGCGAAAACGCGTCAGCGTCAGTCCCGTCTCTTCCCGCACCTCCCGCAGAAGACATTCCTCCGGACTTTCATTCTCTTCAAATTTTCCGCCCACACCGATCCACTTATCATGGTTGAGATCATTTTCTTTTTTGGTGCGGTGCAGCATCAGATAGTTTCCATCCCGTTCAATATAGCACAGAGTTGTATGTTTCATCTATTTCCGCCTCCCGCTTTATTGTACCGGAGACGGCACCCGGATACAAGGGGCCTTTTGCCCATGTTCACAGATTGTTCACATAACATTCAAAATTTCGTAACCACTTTCCAGCAGCAACCTGTTAGGATAAGATCAAAGCAAAGGATACCATGCTTCATAAAAATCATTCTTTTCTTTTTTACTCTCTCTAACACAGGCTGCGTTCCTGTTTCCCCCATGGGGCGTAGCCAACCACTTTTTACCGTACCGGTTTCCCCCCATCTGGTACGTTTTCTAAAAAAGCTGTTCGGCGTCCCCGCCGGACAGCTTTTCTCGTTTTCCTCCCTCTTTTTTACAATCGTTTGAAAATGTAAATTGTAATCCCGAAGCGGCTTTTTTATAATAGAACAATCCCACAGATACCATTATTCTGTTTTTTACCAAAAGGAGGCCCCTGCTGTGACAATCGGCATCCCAAAGGCATTTTATTATTACCGCTACGGCGAATTGTGGCGCACATTTTTCCGCACGCTGGGCTGCGAAGTGATACTCAGCCCGGACACGAACAAACAGTTTCTCACAGAGGGCAGCAAATACTCCATTGACGAGGGGTGCTTGTCCATGAAGATTTATCTGGGCCATGTCAAATGGCTTCTGAGCCGCTGCGACTATGTGTTTGTACCCCGCATCGCCAATTTTGGCTGGGTGGACACCGGCGTAAAAAAGATCTGTTGTCCCCGATTCGAGGCACTGCACGATGTAGTACGCAACACGTTCCGCGCCCAGGCCGACCAGATTCTCGGCTGTCAGATCGACTATATTGATGTGAACAAAAGCCTCGGCGTACACACGGAGGAGCACGCTTTTCTGGAACTGGGCCGCGCACTGGGCGCTTCCCGGTCCGAAACGGTGCGCGCTTACCGCCGCGCCAAGGCTGCCGACAAGCAGGTTCGCGCCGCGGCCGCACAGCACCAGGAGACGCTGCTTGCCGGCAGCGGTACAAAAATTCTGCTGGCCGGCCATGGTTACGTGCTCCACGATCCTTTTGTGGGCGTACCGGCCCAACAGATGCTCCGGTCCCTGGGCGTAAAAACGATCTTTTCCGATGCGCTGGACCGCGCCGCCTGCCTGAGAGCAGGCGATCGCCTCAGTCCCACAGTGCCCTGGGAGGTCAACCGGGAAATTTTCGGCGCAGTGCAATTGTGCCGCAGCCGCGTGGACGGTGTGATCCTGATGAGCGCTTTTCCCTGCGGGCCGGATTCCATGACCAACGACATGCTGGTGCGCCTGGTCAAGGATGTGCCGATTTTAACGATTATCCTGGACAACCAGTCCGGCAGCGCCGGACTGGAAACGCGGCTGGAAAGCTTTGTGGATATTCTGCGTTTCCGCAGAGCCTCCGCAGACAAAAAGGAGGCATGAGCGCTATGGCAAAGCGAAGAATCGGCTTCCCGCGCATGGATAATTATAATGTAGCCCTCAAATATCTGGTCGAAACAGGCTGTGGCTGCGAATATGTCATGGCTCCGCCCATGACGCGCAAAACATTGGAGCTGGGCAGCAAATACAGCCCTGACTTTGTCTGCGCCCCATTCAAATACACCCTCGGTTCCATGCTGGAAATGCTGCAAAGCGAAGGCGGTGTGGATGCCATTGTGGAAACCGGCGGCGTATGCCGCCTGGGCTATTACGGCGCTCTGCAAAAACAGATCCTGCGGGATCTGGGCTACGAGGCAGACTTCATCGACCTGGCGGAAATGGGCAAACACAAACTGCGCGGCTATTACGCCGCCGCAAAACGGATCAATCCGGCCATCTCGATCGCCAAAGCGGCACGGACGCTGCCCGACGCGCTGAAAGCCGTTCGTTATATTGACGAGATGGAAGGCCGCGTACGCCTCGACCGTGGCTTTGAACGGCAGCGCGGCAGCATGAAAGCGGTGTTCGATACGTTTTTACAGGAGATATCTTCTGCAAAGAATCGAAAAAGCCTGGATGCAGCTTACCAGAAAGCCTCCGCAGCGCTGAGCGCAGTCGCCCTGGACAAGCCCGAAACCCCCCTTCGCGTGGGGATCGTGGGCGAATATTACACGGTGATGGATGACTTCGGCAATCACAACGTGGAACAGATTCTCGGCTATATGGGCCGGGGTGTGGAAATCCACCGCTGGATGACCTTCACCCACCGGAATCTGGAATATGACGAGCAGGCCGACCTCCAAACTATCGCCCCCTATGTCCGCTATTCCATGGGACCCACTACCTCAGCCACCCTGGCTGGCGCCATCCGCTACGCCGATGCCGGCTTCGACGGCATTGTGCATGTCAAATCCTTCGGCTGTACGCCGGAGGTGGATGCTATGGCGGTGCTGCAGAACATCAGCGCTGACCGCGGCATTCCCATCCTCTACCTGAGCTACGATTCCCAAACCGGCGACGCAGGCATTCAGACCCGCCTCGAAGCCTTTTATGATATGATCGATATGAAACGGAGAAAACAGCCATGAAACACGCATATCTTGGCATTGATATCGGCTCAATTTCCACCAAGGGTGTTATCATCGATGAGGACAACCGCTTTCTGGCCAGCGAATACATCTGGACAGAAGGCAACCCTATCGAAGCGGTACGCCGCCTGCTGAAACTGCTGGAGCAGCAGTTCGACAAGGAGCACTACACTGTGGTGTCCGTAGGCACCACCGGCAGCGCCCGGCGGCTTATCGGCGCAGTGGTGGGCGCATCCATGGTGAAAAATGAGATTACAGCCCACGCTGTGGGCACTACTACGCTGCACCCGAATGTCCGCACCATTTTTGAGATCGGCGGACAGGACAGCAAAATCATTTTGCTGGAAAACGGCGTGGTGGTGGATTACGCTATGAATACACTCTGCGCCGCCGGTACCGGCTCCTTTCTCTCCAGCCAGTCCCACCGGCTGGGCGTAGAGGTGGAAGAATTTGGTCATATTGCGCTTAAAAGCAAAACCCCTACTCCCATCGCCGCCCGCTGCACCGTATTTGCCGAATCGGATCTGGTGCACAAGGCCCAGATGGGCTACAGCCGGGAGGACATCATTGCCGGACTCTGCAAGGCTGTAGTGACCAACTATCTCAACAACGTGGGCAAAGGCAAGCGCATTCAAAGCCCCATTGTTTTCCAGGGCGGCGTGAGCAAAAATGTTGGCGTAGTGCGGTTTTTCAAAGAAGCCACCGGCGAGGACATTCTGGTGGACGACGCCGGCCATTTGATGGGCGCTTTCGGCGTGGCAATTTTGGCTCGCAGCAGCGGCGTGGAAAAGCCTTTCGATTTCAGCGTCACAGACGATCGCTTCCAGACCCGGGAGATCCACTGCGGCAAGTGCGCCAACCAATGTGAAATCATCTGCGTCTACCGCGGCGAGCACTTGATCGATGCCTGGGGAAACCGGTGCGAAAAGGGCGCCATAAAGTTGGCATAAAGCCGGTGCAAAAAGGAACAAGGGCATTCCCTGCGCTGTACGCAGGGAATGCCCTTGTTTTCTTTTGCCGCATACATATTTTGCAGCGGCGCTGTCTCCGGGAATGTATCGGAAAAATCTTTACCTGCAAACCATGATCTCGTGCCGAAGGGTATCGTTCCGCTCAAACATTCTTCAAATGGAACAGTTTCTTTGGCGTATCATAAAACATCATTTTACCAATACGTTTTGCTGCTCCAACATCAAACAGCCCCTCTTCCACTTTGATGGCCAGTGCACGGCTGATATTCATCCGCGCCATATGCTGGTGGCCGCTCACGCCGTCGATAAAGCAGTAATCTCCGCCAAATGCATTAATCTTGTTCAGCGGCACCGAATCGGCCCACTCCACCAGAGAATTGGCACACGCCGTCGGCGAGATAATATGCGCCCAACACATATCAATATAGACATTCGGGAAAACCTTCGCCAATGCAGACAGCGTATGTTGGTACGGATAGCCAATATGGAAAATATCAAAATTCACATCTTTATACTGCATGAACAGGTTGGTCAGCAGCGTAGGATCGCTGTAGGAAATGATATTGGCATTCCCTTCCTGCAGCCCCGTATGGATCTGAAAGGGAATGTGGCACTTATTCGCCCAGCGGCAGAGAAAATGCATCATATAATCCTGGAACTTTTTTCCCACACAGTAGACTTCATCCGCCCAGCAATACTGCCCGCCCACATGGAAAATTGTGTTGAAGTCCGCCTCGGCCTCGCTGAATGTCACGGTATCAAAAAACAACGGCCACAATATCCAGTATGAAATCCCCGAACAGTTTGCCCAAGATGTACTGTCGTTTATCAACGCGTGATTCTGTTTCCGGTTTTCTTTTTGCGCCCCGCAAAGGCATTTGCGGGGCGCACCTCTTTCAGCGGGCATCCCCCGGCATTTCCTTTTCTGTGTCTCTTCCAGCGGAAAAAGAACAGCACCGAAAAATTTTTCTTCTTGCCAAACACTGTCGAATCCGCTATAGTATCCTTTGGAAACTATGGCACAAATTTGTGCTTACTTGCGTCTTCGTTTACAACGGTTTATGATGATTCCAACAACTAGACAGGGGGCAACTCACCATGAATCCAACTGCCAGAAAATATATCGATCTGTTCCGCGCCGTCAAAGTCGCATCCGCTGCCACAGTGGACGCTCAGGGCCGGCCCCAGAGCCGCATCATCAATGTAATGCTGGCGCTGGACGAGGGCATGGTCATCGTCACCAGCCGGGGCAAACCCTTCTGGAAGCAGCTCACCGAAAGCGGGCTCGTCGCTTTGAGCGCCATGTGTCCGGAATGCCAGAGCCTGAAATTCACCGGCTCTGTCCGCCGAATGGAGGACTCCCGCGCATGGGTAGATGAAGTATTCCTCCACAACCCCGGCATGAATGAGGTCTATCCCGGTCAGAGCCGCTATGCTCTGGATGCTTTCCTGATTTACGAAGGCGAGGGCGAATGGTTTGACCTGCTGCACCATCCGATTTCCCGCAAACGTTTTGCCTATGGCGGCACGGAGATGGAACTGGTAGGATTTTCCATTCTGGAAACCTGCACCGGCTGCGGCGCATGTGCTTCGGTCTGCCCGCAGCAGTGCATTATGCCCGGCACACCCTATCAGATCGCCCAGATGCACTGCCTGCAGTGCGGGCTGTGCACCGAGCATTGCCCGGCTGAGGCCATTGTGCGGCTGCACGCATAACATAGACTCTGTAGGATACCAACACACAAAGGAGCGGTAGGCAATGGATTTCAGCTTTGCAAAGGTGCTTCAAATCTATCTGGAGCGCTGGCCCTGGTTTCTGGGCATGATTGGCCAGCAGCTTTTCATCTCCCTGGTTTCCATCGCCATCGCCGGTACGCTGGGTCTGCTGATTGGTATTTTCATCGCCGAGCATCGCCGCTTTGCCGAACCGGTCATCGCCGTGTGCAATGTGTTTTATACCATTCCCGCCATCGCTCTGATCGCCCTGCTGATTCCCATTGCCGGCATCGGCGCCAAAAACGCCGTGATCGCCATTATCCTGTACGGCCTGATGCCCATGGTGCGCAATACCTACACCGGGATCACCTCCATCAGCCCGGAACTGCTGGACGCTGCTGTGGGCATGGGCAGCACGCCGCGCCAAATCCTGATGCGCATCAAACTTCCGCTGGCTTCGGCCACCATCCTGGCCGGCGTGCGCACGCTGGCGGTCATGTCCATCGCCACCGGCTCCATCGCCGCATTCATTGGCGGCGGCGGACTGGGCGAGGCCATTTTCCGCGGCATCACCATGTACAATGTGGAAATGACCTTTTCCGGTGCACTTCTTCTCGTTTTGCTGGCTTTGGCCTGTGACTACAGCCTGAGTTTTTTGGAAAAACATATTAAAAAGAAATGGAGAATGAACTGACATGAAACATTACAAGCGTTTTCTCGCCCTGTCTGCTGCGGCAGCGATGGCTGTATCCCTGGCCGCCTGCGGCAGCGGCGGCAGCACCAACCCCTCCTCGGCCGAAGATGGCAGCGTGAACACCGATCCCATTCAAATCGCCACCAAACCCATGACCGAGCAGTACATCCTCGGCGAAATGCTCAAGCAGATCATCGAAGCCAAGACGGATTATACCTGCGAGGTGACTGAAGGCATCGCCGGCGGCACCAACAACATCATGCCCGCCATGGAAAGCGGCGAGTTTGATCTGTATCCCGAATATACCTCCAGCGGCTATGTACTGGTGCTTGGTCACGACGCCACCGGCGTAGACGACAACGCCATGTGGGAACAGATCTTGCAGGAATATCACGACAACTACAACATGACCTGGGTCGGCAAATACGGCTTCAATAACACTTTCTGCCTGGCCGTGCGGGGCGACGTCGCCAGGGAATACAATCTGAAAACCTCTTCGGACTTGACTGCCGTGGCCGATCAGCTGGTCTTCGGCGGCAACCCCGATTATATTGAGCGCGCCGACGGCTATCCCCTTCTCTGCGAAACGTACGGCTACAACTTCAAGGATACCCGCGGCATCGACATCGGCGTGAAATACGCCGTGCTGGAAAACGGCGATATCGATGTGACCAACGGTTTTACCACCGACGCTCAGCTGAGCGCTCAGGATGTAGTGGTTCTGGAGGACGATAAACACCTTCAGGTAAACTATTTCTGTTCCACTGTGGTTCGGGAGGATACTCTGGAAGCGTATCCCGGTCTGGAAGATGCTCTGATGCTGATGGACGGCATCCTGAGCGACACCGATATGTCCCGCCTGAACTATCTGGTAGAGGTCGAAGAACAGGACGAGAGCGATGTGGCCCACGATTATCTGGTGGAAAAGGGCATCCTTGAGGCATAATCCCCCGCAGAGCACTTCTCAGGAAAGGAGTCCGAACGTATGGAAGAATGTATTCGTTTTGAAGGCGTGTGCAAATCTTATGGCAAGCACACGGTGCTGCAGGACTTCAACCTGACTGTCTACAGCGGAGAATTTTTGACTATGATCGGCCGCAGCGGCTGCGGGAAAACCACGGCCCTGCGCCTGATCAACGGCCTTTTGACGCCGGACGCCGGACGCGTTCTGGTAGACGGCAAAGACGTAGCCCAAACGGATCTGATCGAGCTGCGCCGCGGCATCGGCTATGCCATCCAGAGCGTGGGACTGTTCCCCCATATGACGGTGGAAAAGAACATCATCTACGTTCCCTCCCTGTCCGGCAAGCAAAGCAGGGAGACTCGCGCAAAGCGCGTGAGCGAATTGCTGGAAACGGTGGGATTGAATCCATCCCTGGCCGACCGCTATCCCAACGAGCTTTCCGGCGGGCAGCAGCAGCGCGTGGGCATTGCCCGCGCCCTGGCGGCCAACCCGCGCATTCTGCTGATGGACGAACCTTTCGGCGCGGTGGATGAAATCACCCGGCGCAGCCTGCAAAAGGAAATCCTGCGCCTGCAGCGGGATCTGGGTATCACAGTGGTATTTGTGACCCATGACATCAAGGAGGCCCTGCATTTGGGCAGCCGCGTGCTGGTTATGGAAGCCGGGCGTATTTCCCAGCTGGGTACGCCGGAACAGATCAAAACCGCCCCCGCAGACGCATTTGTGCGCGAGTTGATTTTTGGACAGGAGGAATGACGCCATGCCCGCACCCAAAACCGCACTGCCGGTCTGTCCCGTGGAAGTCACACTGGCACTGATCAGCGACCGCTGGAAAGTGTTGATTCTGCGCGATTTGATGCAGGATACCCGGCGCTTCGGTGAACTCAAACGCAGTGTGGGGCATATCAGCCAAAAAGTGCTCACAACCAATCTGCGCTCCATGGAACAAAGCGGGCTGATCAACCGGCATGTATACGCCGAGGTTCCGCCCCGGGTGGAATACAGCCTGACCGATTTGGGCCGCAGCCTGAAACCTGTGCTGGACGCCATGCGCACCTGGGGCGAAGAGTACCGCAGTATGCTCTCCTGATCGATGATTAAAAAAGCCTTCGGCTTCCTGCAGGAAGCCGAAGGCTTTTTTCTTATTTCTTTTCAGCGCGGTCAGTCTTTCCCCGCAAAAAGCAGTACCACTGAACCATACCGACCGCCAGTCCGCCGACCATGTTGCCCAACGTCACCGGCAGGAGATTACCTATCAGAAAGCGGCCCCAGGTGAGGCAGCTTCCATCGATCCCTTCCAACACACCGGCATACGCCGGAAGATCCTTTGCCAGCAGGGCCACGGGAACATAGTACATATTGGCCACACTGTGCTCAAATCCCGACACTACAAAAAGCATGACAGGCAGATAAATCCCCAAAACCTTGCCGGGCACCGACCGGGAAGAAAGCGCCAGCCAAACGGCAACACACACCAGAATATTACAGACGACGCCGCGCAGAAAAGCGTCCGGAACGCTCAGGCTGTATTTGGCCACAGCCGTGCTCATTGCAGAAGCAGCCAGCGCCCCGGAAAAGGACGCGAGCTGATGGCTGTACACCGCCGCAGCGGCGGCCAAAACAGCGCCGACAAAATTGCCCAGATACACCACGATCCAGCTGCGCAGCACCTGTCGGGCTGTTACAGCCCGGCTGAGCCACGGAATGGCCAGCAGGCAATTGCCCGTGAACAGCTCCGCTCCGGTCAAGGTCACCATCACAAGCCCCGCCGGAAAGACGCAGGCACTGACCAGCCGCGCCGCCGCAGGCGGTACAGACACGGCAGCTGTGGACGCGCCCACACCGGCCAGGCCAATAAAAAAGCCTGCCATTACGGCAAGGCAGGCCATTCGTCCCACAGGCAACAGTACTTTTTCCCGGCCCACAGCAAGAAACCGTGCAGCGGTCTCAGCGGGTGTATTCATATTCGATCGATCTCCTTTTTTACTGTGCAGCATGATTTCTTTGTTTCTTTGCTGTCTTCTTCCCGCAGCAGCGCTTCATATTCCCCACGGGTATTGACATTTTTCACCATGCTGTCGTTCCATCCCAGGTCGGCAAACTCGATATATCGGGTGGGCACACAATCAAACAGCGCACGGGGCCGGCGTACCCCTGCCGAACGCATCTGTTCCAGCACCGGCAGCGCATCTTTGTGATAAATGCTGCAAAGCGGCTCCAACCACGCGTCCCGGCAGGGCACCAAACAGCACACGCCCGGCCGGATCTGCCTGGCCAGCGTCTGCAGTGCCAGAGCTGTCAGGCATTGCAGATCGATGGCAGTCACCAGCACGTAAGGATTTCGGGCCGCGCGCAGCAGCTGATAAATCCCTTCCACCGGACCGAAATCCGGGAGCTGATCCTCCACTATCCGGCAGGGCGCGTCCGCCCACGCTCTCCGATCCTCCACAGAAAGCAGCACTTCGTCAAATTCCCGCAGTTCCCGGAGCAAATGAGCAAGAAAGGTCTCTCCGCCGTGCCAGAGCCGTGCCTTGTCCTCTCCCATGCGTTTGCTCTTCCCGCCGGCCAAAATCCCCGCTGAGATCCGCCGCTCCATGGTCCTGCCTCCTCTGCTCTTTCGCATCTGCTTGTCCCTTTCCCGCGCTGCTCCATTTTGAGAACAGCGCTTTCCCGCCGGGATAGCGCCAGGTAATACAGGAACCGAAAGGGGGGATCCTGTCCCCCCTTCCGACTCATTCATATAGCGGAAAGTGCTTGACCAGCGCAGCCACGCGGCGCTGAATCTCCTCTTTTTTGCCCTCGAAATCCTGCAGGCAGTCGGCAATGCACTCGGCGATCTCCTCCATTTCGCCGGGGCCAAACCCGCGGGTGGTCACGGCGGGGGTACCCAAACGGACGCCGGAGGTAACAAAGGGGCTGCGTTTTTCACCGGGCACCGTATTTTTATTGGCGGTGATATGCACCTCGTCCAACCGGCGTTCAAGCTCTTTTCCAGTCACCTCGCTGTCCGTCAGGTCAATCAGCATCAGATGGTTGTCAGTGCCGTTGGACACCAGAGAAATGCCGCGGGCCATTAACGCATCGGCCAGCACATTGGCATTTTCCACCACACGGTGGGCATATTCACGAAATTCCGGACGCAGCGCCTCGCCAAAACACACCGCCTTGGCCGCAATCACATGCTCCAGCGGGCCGCCTTGGGTACCAGGAAAAATGGCCTTGTTGATCTTTTTGGCCAGTTCTTCGTCATTCGCCAGAATCAGACCGCCGCGCGGACCGCGCAGAGTTTTATGGGTAGTCGTAGTGGTCACGTCGGCGTACGGCACAGGGCTTTGATGGCAGCCGCCGGCCACCAGGCCCGCAATGTGGGCCATATCCACCATCAGATATGCGCCCACGCTGTGGGCGATATCAGCCAGAATGTCAAACTTGATGGCCCTGGGGTACGCCGAAGCGCCGGCCACGATCATCTTCGGCCGCACCTCTTCCGCCTGGCGGCGCACAGCCTCATAATCGATATAGCCGTCATCGCCCACACCGTAGGACACAAAGTGGAAATATTTTCCTGACAAATTCACCGGACTGCCATGGGTCAAGTGGCCGCCCTGGGACAAATCCATCCCCATCACGGTATCGCCCGGCTCCAGCAGAGCAAAATACACGGCGATGTTGGCCTGGGCGCCGGAATGGGGCTGCACATTGGCAAACTGCGCGCCAAACAGCCGGCAGGCCCGGTCGATGGCCAGCTGCTCCACCTCGTCCACATACATGCAGCCGCCATAGTAACGGTGGCCGGGATACCCTTCTGCATATTTATTGGTCAATACGCTGCCCATGGCGGCCATCACCGCAGGGCTGACAATGTTTTCGCTGGCAATCAGTTCAATGTTCCGGCGCTGGCGCTCCAGCTCCCGCTCCATAGCCCCGGCCAATTCCGCATCGGCCTGGCCCACCAGAGCGATGGAATCCATCATGGTATCATACATAGCTCTTGTTCTCCTTTTCCCTATTTTGCCGTTGCCTGCAGCAGGCGATATGGGGGCATGATAAAATATATAAAGGTATATTATCCGAAATTCTCCAAAATCGCAAGCTTTTTTCGAAAAGATTCTTTTTCTTGTCCCACCGTCAGCCAGCCCCAGCAAACGTTTTTCCGCCCGCTCCGCTTGATTTTTCCGCACCCTGTGCTATAATAAGGCAAATTTTATGCCGCAGCGTCAGGAGGGCTTTGCCGTGTACAGTGCAAAACAGATGATCGTGATCCGCCGGGATCTGCATATGCGCAAAGGAAAAATCGCAGCTCAAGCGGGCCACGCCTGCGTGGAGGCTGTGCTGATGGCCCTGGCCCGGGAAGAACGGCTGAGTGATGTGGTCATCACCGGCGATGTTGTCACCCTGCGGGAGAACTGCCGGCAGCCGACCGCCCTGAGCGACTGGTTTGAAAAGGGCGTTGCCAAAATTTGCGTATATGTAGATTCTGAAGAAGCGCTTCTCGCCATTGATCGCCAGGCAAAGGAAGCGGGTATTCTCTCCGCCCTGATCTGCGATGCCGGCATGACGGAATTCCACGGCGAGCCGACGTATACCTGTCTCGCCTTTGAACCACGATATCCCGATGAGGTAGACCCTATCACCGGCGCACTGCCCCTGTTCTAATCTAATGACCCCGACCAACAAAAATGCCCGGGCGGCTATCCTGCCGTCCGGGCGTTTCTGTTCTTATAATCTCATGGCCCGCCGCGTATCCGGCCTCCCGTCAAACACGTCTGCCTCATTCTACCATACCGCACCTTTGCGATCCGGCAGCGTCAGTTCCGAAGCAGCCTGTTCAGATCTCCAATGGAAACATCCATCCGGACAGATACTTCCTCCATTGTCATGCCCGCCGCCAGGAAACGCCGGACTACCATCGCCATGTTTTCGCCGACTTCGATGATATGCCCGTCCGGGTCATAGAAACGGATCACGCGCTGGCCCCAACTGTGCTCCCGCACGCCGCTGAGAACCGTCAGATCCGGATACGCCTGCAGTTTTTCCAGAAACGCATCAAAATCCGTTTCTTCAAAGCAGAGTTCCACATTGTTCGGCCGCTGCACAATTTGCTCCTTCGGCAGCTGGACCAGCCAGTCAAACTCCTGCTGCAGGGACAGTCCGCAGGTAAAAGAGACACTGATACCATAATCCTGATATACCTCCAGACCGAACAGTCCTTCATAAAACGCTCTTGCTGCATGAACATCCGCCACGGCAAGCACTGTGCCGACATACTTCATGGCTGCTCCCCCTTCACCCCGTATAGTACTTTCCCAGTATAGCACACTCCCTGCAGGCCGGGAATGTTTTTTCCGTCAGCTGCATATGGGCCGCATCAGATCCAAGCCGTTTCAGTAGTCCAGCAACGTGCCATCCTCCATGACAGCCACCTCAACGGGCCAAGACTGCAGTGTAAAAGCCGGCTTGCTGCAGCTTCCGTCGCTGCAGCGAAACGCCCGGCCGCCGCCGGGCAGCCAGTACAGCGTTTTCAGCGCATCCTCCCGGGCCGGATACAAGGCTCGTGCCGCCGCGCTCATGCCATCTTTCGTCTTTTCCGCTGCCGCAGCGTAAATGGCCCGCAGTTCCTGCGGCGAAAAATGCGGAGTGTCTTTATTCATCATACCGTTTTTCCCCTTTCACCCCAGGATACCCAAATGCTCCAACAGGATTTTGGAGCCGATCAGAATCAGGATAATGCCGCCCATCAGTTCGGCTTTCGTTTCATATTTCGCGCCGAACAGGCGGCCGATTTTCACGCCCGCGACCCCAAAGCAAAACGTGGTCAGGCCGATAACCGCGACCGCTTGGAAGATGGGCGTCTGCAAAAAGGCAAAGGATACGCCCACTGCCAGAGCGTCGATGCTGGTGGCCACCGCCAGCGGCAGCATGGCCCGGAAACTAAAATCGTCGTTTTGTTTTTCTCTTTCGCCACCGCTCAGCGCCTCACGGATCATATTTGCGCCAATTAGACCCAGCAGCAAAAAGGCGATCCAGTGATCATAGGCTTCGATCGTTCCCGCAAACCCGGCACCCAGCAGATAGCCCAGCAGCGGCATCAGTGCCTGAAAGGCGCCAAAATACAGTCCGGCCAGCAGCATGTGCCGCACCCGCAGGTGCTGCACGGACAATCCCTTGCAGATGGACACGGCAAACGCGTCCATAGAAAGCCCAATCCCAATCAAAAAAAGCTCCACAAATCCCATATGTTTTTCTCCCTTACAAATAACATCCCCGCACAGGCAAACAAAAAACACATGCAGCAAACCAAGCCACATGTGCACGCGGAGCAGATTCTGTATGGCAGCGCAGCAGCATGTATAGCATTTCTCCCTATTACTCTATACATGAGTCTCGTTGATTAAGACAAGCCAGGGCGAAAAACCGTCCAGTATGTTGACTTGCCGCGCATCAAATCACACGCCACTACTCCCTCAAACGCCATTAACCATACCATAAATCCCCCTTTCTGTCAACGATTTCCCCCCTCCGTATTCTGCAGATAAGTACATTTTCTCTGTTTTCGCACTGGACGCATTCCCCGGACTATGCTACAATGAAATTAGAAAAGCAACGTATGCTCCAGGGGAAGGAGCGTATACTATTTGAGAAATGGAGGTCCTTTGTATGACCGAAAAAGACGTAACGATTTCCATCCCTGCCGGACTGACTGCAAAAACAGTTACTGTCATTGTTGAAAAAGCCAACAGCTTTTCTTCCTCTATTGTTTTTGAAAGCGACCATCGCCGCGTCAACGGCAAAAGCCTGCTGGGCGTGCTGTCCCTGGGTCTGAAATGCGGCGACACGTTCGCCCTCAGCGCCAGCGGCGACGACGAAATCGACGCCGTGGAAGCCCTCTCCGCCATGCTTTAATCGTTTCTCCGAGGCAGGCATCCGCCCCCCGTGGGCGGATGCCTGCTTTTGACAAAGGAAGTGTCCATATGATCCAAGACATTGCCCCAAAGCAGTTCTCCGTAGCTTATGATCTGCATGTGCCGGAAAGCAGGGATACCGTCTGCCTGTTCCGCGGATCGCGCATTCTCGGCGCGCGCTGCACCGATGGCGAACTGCGCCTGCCCCGCTTCTGCGAGCTGCCCGTGCAGGAAAGCGACTGCTGGTTTCTGTTCTCCGTTTCCAGCCGGAATTATTTTTGGTGCCGCCGCGCCCTGACTCCCGCCGGAGGCGATTACAGCTGGGTTTCTCTGCGCCGGAGCATGGCCTTTTCTCCTCAGCACGAGGCTTTTGCCGCCTTGACAGCCCGCCACCTCGCCAGGTGGTACGAGGATAACCGCTATTGCGGCCGCTGCGGCCGCGGCCTGGTGCGCGACGCCAAAGAGCGTGCGCTGCTGTGCCCGGAATGCGGCAATCTAATCTATCCCCGTATCAATCCGGTGATTATTGTGGGCGTGGTGGACGGCGAACGCCTGCTGGTGACCAAATACGCCCCCAGCCACGCCGCGGCCAAACACTTCGCCTTAGTAGCCGGTTTTTGTGAAATCGGCGAAACGGCCGAAGATACTGTACGCCGTGAAGTGTGGGAAGAGGTCGGCCTGCGGGTACAGCATATCCGCTATTACGGCAGCCAGCCCTGGGGAATCGACGGGAATCTTTCCCTGGGCTTTTTTGCCGATCTGGAGGGCAGCGACGCGATCCAACTGGAAACGGACGAGCTGTCCCAGGCCCTGTGGCTGCACCGCAGCGACCTGCCCGCACGCAGCGACACCATGGCCCTGACCTCTGATATGATGGAGGCTTTCCGGACAGGGAAAATATCCTGAGCAGCAGCGCATGTCCCGGCAGCACTTGGCCGGCTCCATCAGCGGTTTCCCGCAGACTGCCGCCGCCCTGTCTTGACAAAATTCCATTGCGGGCTTATAAATGGTTTCGATAACCTGTGCCTGGGTGGACGCAGGTTGTAAAAAATAACAAAGGAGATTTTATCATGGCAGAATTGAAAAACAAGCGCATCATCACTGTGGCCCTGACCGGCGCATGGCCGAAGAAAGAAAATAATCCCAATGTCCCCATGACCCCCGCGGAAATTTCGGAAGATATTTACGCCTGCTGGAAGGCAGGCGCCGCCGTAGCCCATATGCACATGCGCGACGACGACGGCAACGGCACCATGGACGTCAATAAATTCCGCGAGACGGTGGAGCTGCTGCGCAAAAACCATCCCGAGTGCGACATCGTCCTGAACATGACCACTTCCGGCGACCTGAACGCCACTGAGGAAACCCGCCAGATCCACCTCAAGGAGCTGCGCCCCGAAATGGGTTCTTACGACTGCGGCTCCATGAACTGGATGAACAGCGGCCTGTTTATCAACAGCCCCAAGTTCCTGGAAGAATTGGGCAGAAATATGCAGGAGTGGAACGTGAAGCCTGAGATCGAGGCATTCGACCCCGGCATGATCGCCAATGCTGCCTATTATCTGAAAAAGGGCGTGCTGAAAGCGCCCCTGCACTTCCAGTTCTGCATGGGCTGCGCCAACGGTATTGTGGGCAGCACCAAAAACCTGGTGTTCATGAAGGAAACCATGGATTCCCTCTGCCCCGGCTCCACCTGGAGCTGCTTCGGCGTCGGCCACAG
This sequence comes from bacterium 210917-DFI.7.65, assembly GCA_020555865.1. Classification (GTDB taxonomy): domain Bacteria; phylum Bacillota; class Clostridia; order Oscillospirales; family Oscillospiraceae; genus Pseudoscillospira. The sequence goes on from JAJCJJ010000005.1 coordinate 46,257, forward strand.
CGCCATGGAGATCATGTATGCCGGCGTGGCCATGGGCGGTCATATCCGCGTGGGCATGGAAGACAACGTGATGTATGCCAAAGGCCAGCTGGCCGAAAGCAACGTTCAGTTTGTCGAGCGCGCCAAACGCGTCATTGAGGAGTTCGGCTGCCAGGCCGCCACTCCCGATGAGGCCCGCCAGATCCTGAGCCTGAACAAATGAGCTGGGGACCCTGTTTTCTATACTACCGCTGCCCGCAGTGCAGCAAAAAATTCAAGTATGCCACAGATCTGATCCCGGTGTTCGGCGATGATTTCGGCAAATGCCCCGTCTGCAGCGCCATGGGCATTTTGGAAAAAGAAGGCGCCCGCACTCCGGATGATCTGGATTATACAGAGGTGGAATAACTGCCATCTGACCGCAAACGGTATGTATTTCGCAGAGATACATACCGTTTGCTTTTACTCCTAAAAACCGATGAACAATTGTGCGGAGGGACCCCCTTATGATTTCAAACATTCTATTTGAGTATCTCTTGGATCAGTTCCCCTTGGGGTTATACATTCTCGACAATCAGGGCCGATATATCTATACCAACGACGCTTATGACCGGCTGCTGGACCTTCCCCGCGAAAAACTCATCATGCGAAGCGTGCATGAACTGATGCATGACGGCCATTACGATGCCTGTATCTCCGACATTGTGTTCCGCGAAAAGCAGCCGGTTTCCGTCTTCCTGAACGTGTTTGTGGACGATGGAAACACCATTAAACGCGTGCGCCACCTGGTGCGTGCTGTTCCCCTGTTCGAACCAGCCGGCGAAATTTCCTATATGATCGGCATTTGCGAGGCCGTCAACGACTTAAACGAATGTTACCACGAAGCCAGCGCCCGCACCATGGTGGCCCAGTCCACAACGTTCCATCAGCCGCTGACGCAGGAGCACCGCCACAGCACCCAGATGATCGCCGTCAGTGAAGTGATGCAGGCCGTTCTGGCCACTGCAAAAAATATGGCGCAGGTGGATTCCACCGTTCTGATCTCCGGCGCTTCCGGCACCGGAAAAGAACTGATGGCGGAATATATCCACCGCAACAGCCCTCGCAGCACATCCCGTATGGTGGTCGTCAACTGCGCCTCCATTCCGGAAAATCTGCTGGAGTCCACACTGTACGGCTATGAGCGCGGCGCCTTTACCGGCGCGCTGGCCTCCGGCAAAATCGGTCTGATTGAAGCGGCCAATACCGGCACGCTTTTCCTGGACGAGATCAATTCCCTGCCCCTGGGCCTGCAGGGCAAACTGCTGCGTACACTGGAAACCAAAAAAGTGCAGCGCGTGGGCGCGGTGAACGAGTTTTCGGTAGACTTCCGCCTGATTGCCGCCACCAACCAGAACCTACAGGAAATGGTGCGCACCGGCCTGTTCCGTGAGGACCTGTACTACCGGCTGAATATCCTTCCCATCGACTTGCCTTCCCTGCGCGAGCGCCGCGAAGATATTATTCCCCTGGCACGCCATTACTGCAATTTGTTCTGCAGCAAATATAAAAAAGATATTTTCTTTGATGACGATGCCCTGCAGCGCCTTGTCGAATACGACTGGCCCGGCAACATCCGCGAACTGCGCAATGTGATTGAGCGGATCGTGGTCATGAGCAGCCAGACCTGCATTTTCGAAGACATCGTCACACACAACCTCGGTGCAGCGCCGGATCCCTCTCCTTCATTTATTGAACGCAAACCTGTTCCGGACAATGCCCTGATCTATTCCACCATGCTGGACAACCACGTCTCGCTGCAGGACTATACGGAACGCTGCGAAAAAGCCTATCTTCAATATGTGCTGGAGAAATTCCCCAGCACATACGAAACCGCCAAAGCCCTGCAAACAACCCAATCGCTGGTTATGCGGCGAAAGAAAAAATATAACTTATAAAATAAATCGAAATCAACTTACAGCAAGTCGGAATCAACTTATTAATTCGATTCCGACTTGCTGCTTTTTTATTTTTGTTTCCTGATCCACACAAAAATGCCGCAAGCCACAGGCATTCGGTCCGATCGAATGGTATGCCTTCTACTGGCACGTTATTTGCTATATAACAGAAAACCTGAGAAAAGGAGGTATTTTTATGGTTGGGCTTTCCATCGATCAGCTTTCCATCGGCCAAAGCGCATCGTTCTCCAAAACCATTTCCGAATCGGACGTATACATGTTTGCCGGCGTCACAGGAGACGTCAACCCAGCGCACATCAACGAATCGTACGCCAACGCCACCCCGTTTAAAACCCGCATCGCTCATGGCATGCTGTCAGCCGGGCTGATTTCCGCTGTACTGGGAACACAGCTGCCCGGCCCAGGCTCAATCTACGCCGCTCAGACCCTGCGCTTTACCGCGCCGGTACACATCGGCGATACCATCACCGCTGTTGCCACCGTAAAAGAGCTGTTGCCCGAACGCAACCGCGCAATCATCGAAACTGTGTGCACCAACCAGGACGGCACCGTCGTTACCTGCGGTGAGGCCACAGTGCTGCCGCCCGCGCACAAACCGTAAAGTATTTTCCCAAAGAACAAAGGAGGCTTCTCATGAGCAATTTGAAAAACAAACGCGTCATTACCGCCGCCTTATGCGGCTCCTGGGCCACAAAGGACATGAATCCCGCCGTTCCCTACACGCCGGAAGAAATCGCCCGGGACGCTTACGAGTGCTGGAAAGCAGGCGCCGCCATCGTCCATATCCATGTGCGCAACGCCGACGGCTCACCCTCTACCAAATTTGAACTGTACAAGGAAACCATTGAACGCATCCGCGCCTTTCCAGACTGTGACGTATGCCTGAACATCACCTCTTCCGGCAGCGTGGATTTCGGCGATGAAGAGCGCATTTACCCGCTGCAGCAGCTGCTGCCGGAGCTGGCCTCCTACGACGCAGGCACGCTGAACTGGCAGAACCGCACCGTATTTATGAATCCCCCCGCATTCCTGGAAAAACTGGGATATGCACTGCAGGAAAGCAATATTAAACCCGAAATTGAGATCTTTGACGCCGGCATGATCTACAACACCCTGTATTATCTGAAAAAAGGCGTGCTGAAAGCCCCCTGCCATTACCAGATCGTGCTGGGCTGCGCCGGCGGCATGACCAGCACCGTTGAAAATCTGGCATATCTGAAAAATTTGCTGCCGGAAGGCTCCACCTGGGCGGGCTGCGGCATTTCCTCCGGCCATCTGCCCATCATGATGGCCACCATCGCCATGGGCGGGCATCTGCGTGTCGGTCTGGAAGACAACCTCTATCTGGATCATGGCGTGCTGGCCAAATCCAATGCCCAGCTGGTAGAGCGGGCCGTCCAATTGCTGGCACTGAACAATCTGGAACCGGCCACCCCGGAAGAGGCCCGCAAAATCTATGGTTTGACGCGCAAAGTCTTCTGAGCGACGGAAGAACCTCACAAAAAGAGACGAGAGGAGAGTTCCCCATGTCAACAAATGGAACAATGAAAGACCGCCTGACCACCGGTTTTATCCGTTTTTTTGAAAAATGGACGCCGAATTCGATGGTATTTGCCTTTCTGCTGACAATCGTCGTCGGCATTCTGGCTTTGCTCTTTACCCCAACGCCATTGTTGTTTACCTCCGCCGAAGGTCAGCTCAGCCTGGTGGACGCCTGGGTGCAGGGCTTCTGGAACCTGCTGACCTTCGCCATGCAAATGGCCCTGATTATGATCACCGGTTCTGTGGTCGCCACTGCGCCGCCGGTCAAGCGTGCCCTGCATCGCCTGGCTTATGTGCCCAATTCCCCTTTTTCCGCCATTATGCTGATTCTGCTCGTTACCGGCATCACCTATTGGATCCACTGGGGCGTCGGTATGATGTTCAGCATTAACCTGGGCCGCGAGATCCTGGCCGCATCCAGGGAAAAAGGCTACAAAATCCATCAGCCCGCTTTTGTCGCGCTTTCTTATTCCACCTTCGCCGCTGGTATCGGCCTGTCTCAGGCGGCTCCCATCTTGGGCGCTACACCCGGCGCGCTGCAGGACCTGGTGGTTTCCGACGCCGTGAAAGCCTACATCCCCGAAACCGTTCCGCTCACTCAAACGGTGCTTTCTCCGATCAACCTGCTCCACTGCGGTCTGATCCTGCTGGTGGTTATCGTTCTGGGCTGGGCGCTTTACCCCAAAAAAGACAGCCAAATCGTGGAGCTGAGCGATGAACTCTATGAAGACATCAAAAAAAGCGGCGAGGCGCAGCTCTCCCGCCACAAAGCCACCAGTCCGGCGGACTGGATCAACCACAGTCCCCTGTTGAATCTGGTGATCGGCGGGTTCGGCCTGTTCTGGATCATCAAGCTTATGGCTTCCGGCGGCTTTGCCAACATCTCTCTGGATAATATCAACTTTATCCTGCTGATTCTCGGGGTATTGCTCTGCCGTGACCCGGAGACCTTCTGCAGCTGTGTTATGCAGGCTACCGCCTCCGTTTGGGGTGTGATCATCCAGTTCCCCTTCTATGCAGGTATTTTCGGCATGATCGCCTACACCGGCCTGAGCGATGTCATCGTGAACTTTTTCATGTCCTTTGCAACCAAAGGCAACTTCCCGATGGTCGCCTACATATACTCTGCCATCCTTAATATGGCGGTTCCTTCCGGCGGATCGAAATTTGCCATTGAAGCACCGTATATTCTGGATGTTTGCAGCCGCCTCGATATCGATGTGGGAAAAATCCTTCTTGCGTACACCTTCGGCGATCAAACCACCAATATCATCCAGCCCTTCTGGGCGCTTCCTTTCCTGGCAATGTATAAACTGGATTTCAAACACATCCTGCCCTTCGCGTTTATGATCTGCATTGCAGCGCTGATCATCGACTGCATTTTCACCGGTTTTGTTTATCAGCTGATTTAATCATTCCGCTGCATTGTCTTGTTTGATACAAGGGACGCAGCCGATTTCGCTGCAGCAAAGGCGTCCCGCATCGTTCTCCCCCCTGAACGATGCGGGACGCCCGCTTCTGTCTCTGTTTCCATGTCCGATCCGATGCATGCCCGTTTGGCCGTGTTTTCTCCTCCGTCCGAACGCCGGCGGTGCACAGCGTGCCCACCGCCGCATTCACCACAGCAGCGCCATATCCCGTTCAGCACGGGACTGGCCCAGATCAAACCGCAGCTGATCGCTGTCCCGATCCTGCCAAAACACTTCCCACACCAAATTGGCCAGCTCATGCCACACCGGGTATACGTTCAGATCCTGCAGCGCATCGGTCACAGCCTGATAATACCACCCCTGCTCAGCCTTGCTTTTGTTGTTGAACCGCTCCCAGACCTGCTCGCCTAAAATCCCATAATCCCGCTGCAGCGCCCGGATGTTGGAGAGCTTGTCTCCCAACGCAATCATTTTCACTTCCAGCCGCGGTTCCTTCAGCAGCCTTTCCACACTTTCCTGTTTGCGCAGACGCCAAGTCATCTCCGCCGGCTGCTCCCGGCGCTTGTTTTCACTGACAGCCAGCACCAGCTCCGTCACATGGCCGCCCACCGTCTCGCGCAGCTCTTCCTCGGTCACGCTGGTGTCTTCCAGCACATCGTGCAGCACCGCAGCGGCCAGTACGTCCTCATCCTCGGTCATGGTGCCGACAATTTCCGCCGTTTCCATCACGTGCAGAAGATAGGGCGCCCTGCCGCCTTTGCGGTAGGCCCCGTCATGGGCCTGGGCCGCCAATCTTGTCGCCTGGCACAGCAGGCTGCTCAAATACTCCATTTTCATGCTTCCTTTGCCTTATGATCTTCCAAAAAAGAACCAGCCGCCCGGCTCCTGCCGCTACAGCTGAACTGTCTTGTATTGTACCACAAACATGAAGCCAAGAAAAGAGCAATATCCTTCGCCCCGGCCGGGCAGGCGAAAAGCCCGCCGCAGCAATACGTCCCCTCCCGCCCCCCGGCTGTTGTCAATATCCTGCGCCGCATCCTGCCAAAGCTGTACAGCCGAGCAGCGCAGTGAACCTGAAAGTGCGCCATGGATTGACAAAGCGCAGAAAGCATTGTACTATTTATACGAAATTATCCCCTCTTTTTGTCTATTTTATCTATTTTTCGAATCATACCATTCTTTTTCTGAATGATTCCCCAAGATCCGGAAAGGAGCGACCGCCATGACCGATTCCTATAACCGCACCATCGACTATCTGCGCCTTTCGGTGACTGACCGCTGCAATCTGCGCTGCATCTACTGCATGCCCAGCGAGGGCGTCCAATGGGTGCCTCATGGTGACATCCTCCGCTTTGAAGAGACCGTGCACTTGGTGCGGCTGCTCTCCGGTTTGGGAATCCGCCGCGTACGCCTGACCGGAGGCGAACCTCTGGTGCGTGAGGGTATCCTTGATCTCGCCGCAGCCCTGCACGCCCTGCCCGGTATCGACGAAATCCACCTGACCACCAATGGCGTGCTCTTTGCCCCCATGGCAGATCCGCTCCGGCAGGCGGGAATTCATGGCGTCAACTTCAGTCTCGACACTCTGCAGCCGGATATATTCCGCCGCATCACCCGTACCGATCAGTTCGCCGCAGCCCGCGCGGGCATTGACAAGGCGCTGGAGGCAGGCTTTCCGTCGGTCAAAGTCAACTGCGTTCTGATGCGGGGAATCAATGACGGCGAGGCTGCTGCCCTGGCTGCCTTGGCCAAAGACGCCCCCCTGGAGGTGCGTTTTATTGAAATGATGCCCATCGGCTGCGGAAAAGGCTACACCCCTGTGCCCACGGAAGAGGTGTATACCGCGCTGGTGAAATCGTTTGGAAAACCGAACGCTTTCACCACGCCGCTGGGCAGCGGCCCGGCGGTTTATGTATCTTTTCCCGCCTTCCAAGGCCATGTGGGCTTTATCAGCGCCATGACCCATGTATTCTGCGCCCGATGCAACCGGGTGCGGCTGACAGCAGAGGGATACCTGAAACCCTGCCTGCACAATCCAGCCGGCACCGACCTGCGCACGCCCCTGCGTACCGGCATGGACGATGCGGCACTAACAGCGCTGCTGCGCCGGGCGATTGAACAAAAACCGGCCCGCCACCATTTTACTTCATGCCAAGCCGGCGAGGCTATGGAAACGCGTACTATGAACGCCATCGGCGGTTGACACGCATTGCCGCCCGGCGAGCCGTTTGGCTCTGCCGGGCGGTTTTTTTGAATGGATTTTCCCGCCTGCAAGCGCACAAGCCATGGGACACGGATATAAGCTGCAAAAAGCACCGCGGATTCGGCACAGGACACCGTTTCATCCACCTGCCGCACAACACTTTACAGGATGCCGCTCCCGCGCTTTCCCCACAAAAAGAGAGCATGAACCGACACTGCATTCAAATAAAACAGGTCATACGCACCATTAACGGCACGAGAAAGCGTCCGCTGCCACACAGGGCTCCTGCCAAACACAGAATGTAAAGCATGTCCGCAAAATCTCATTTTATTTATCCCCGCCTTGTCACGGCATTGCGGCTGCGGTATAATGAAAGTCCGTCATTCCGCTGCCGGCACAGTTTCCCGCGAACGGCGGTTTGATACCATTCAAAAAACGCAGAGAGGACGTTCCACCCATGGAAATTGAACGCAAGTGGCTGGTAAACGGCTGGCCGAAGGGGCTGCGCCCCGAACACATTTATACAATGGAACAGGGCTATCTCGCACTGCGCCCCACAACGGTGCGCATCCGCCGGGAAGCAGAACGGGGCGGGACGACCGCATACATCTTGTGCTTCAAGAGCAAAGGCGGGCTGGTGCGCGAGGAGATTGAACTTCCCATCGACGAGACCCTGTTTGAACGGTTGCGCGCGCTGATTGGCCTCCCCCTGATCCGCAAGGAACGCCGGGATTATCTCCTGCCGGATGGACAGACACTGGAAGTAAACGAGGTAGACGCCGGCGCGCCCGGTTCTTTTTTCTATGCCGAGGTGGAATTTCCCACCGTAAAAGCTGCAGATGCCTGGTCACCGAAAGCGGCCGGCCTGGCTGCGTATCTTGCCAACGAAGTAACCGAAAAACAGGACGTCAGCATGGGCGCTTATTGGGAAAGAACCCGTTATGACGTACAGTGAGCAGAAAACAGCGCCGACCGACTTAACCGAAGCGCATTACAGTCATCACACCCGCTATCTCTCCTATTCCATTCCTCCCGTACAGGACGGCGCTCAGGTGCACACGCTGCTGCGCCATACGCTGCAGCTGTCGGCGAGCCTTATCAAGCGCGTCAAATGGTTAAGCGACGGCATTACCCTGGACGGACTGCGTGTGACTACCCGCACCGCCGTTCGCGCCGGACAGGTGCTGCGCGTCCGGCTCAGCGACAGTGTGCGCCGCAGCGAGATCGTTCCATCTCCGGGCCCGCTGGATCTTTTATATGAAGACGAAGATCTCCTGATCCTCAACAAAGCTCCCGGTATTGCCGTCCATCCCGGACTGGGCCATTGGGACGATACGCTGGGCAGTTTTTTGCTGGCTTATTACGATCGCTGCGGCATCCCAGCCGATTTCCACCCGGTGCACCGGCTGGACAAAGGCACCTCCGGCGTAATGGCAGTAGCCAAACATGCCCACGCCCAGGATGTTCTGCGCCGCGCCCTGCACACCGACGCGTTCCGGCGCGAATACCTGGCTGTGTGCGACGGCGCGCCGGAACAGGCGCACGGCGTAATTGATCTGCCGCTGGCCCACGCAGGGGACTCTGTCATCCGCCAGGAAGTATGCTCCACAGGCTGCATTGCCCGGACGGAATACGAGGTTCTGTACCGCACGCCGGAACGGGCACTGGTGCGCCTGCGCCTGCAGACCGGCCGCACCCATCAGATCCGCGTTCATATGGCGGCCATTGGCTGCCCGCTTACCGGGGATTTTCTCTACGGCAGAGAAAATCCGGCTCTGATCCCCCGGCCGGCCCTGCATGCCCATACGCTTTCTCTCCTGCACCCCCTCACCGGCCAGCGCCTTTCCTTCACCGTTCCGCTGCCCCGGGATATGGCAGCATTGCTCATTCCAGCAGCGGCGCCTTAAGCATGCCGCAACGACTCTTTTGCGCGGCGACATTCTGCCGCAACGGCTCCGCACAGCGGCCGCCGGACAAACAGCCTGCACAGAAAAAGGCAAAAAGATCCTGTACACGAATCTGCCTGCCATTATTGCACAGGCCGCCTGCCTGAGCGCAGCAATGCAGCCCATTTCGCTCACGCAAACGCCTGCCACCAGAATATTAGGACGGAGCATCAAGCTGATCCCACCGGCCACCGCCTCCCTTTGGATGGCGTACAACCTCCGCTATGCGAAAAACACTGTACAATACCGGAAAAACGCGCAGGCTGAACTGCTCCGTTGCCTCACTCAGCGGACTGCCGTCCTGTTCGGTTCAGCCGGCAGTATAGAAACGTCACCGTGCTGCTCCTGTGAATCGGCTTATGGTGAGATCTTCCGGATCAACCCGAAGAGGTGGAACAGTCCATTGACCACAAAATGGGGGCAGGCAGTCTTAAAAGAATGGACGGTAACAGCCGCCCGGAGGCAAAACAGTATGTTTTTGTTGTGTTTTTGCGTTGGTTGTGCTATTTTTAATAAAACCGCGCCGTCTGACCCCAGCCGGTGAAGAGAGGCAGTTCTGACCGCGCGGTCTATCGAATAGAATACAATGTGATACCATCGTTTCGCCGCCGCGTGCGGCGCTGCGACTGCGAAAGGAGCATTCTGATCATGAAAACACCCATTTTCACCGGTTCCGGTCTTGCAATGATCACCCCCATGAATGCCGACGGCAGCGTAAATTACGCTGAGATTGACCGCATCCTGGAAGATCAGCTGGCCAACCACACCGACGCGATTTTGTCCTGCGGCACCACGGGAGAAGCCTCTACTTTGGAGGACGAAGAACACCTGCAGGTGATCAAACATGTAGTCAAGCGGGTAAACGGCCGCGTTCCCGTCATCGCCGGCACCGGCTCCAACAACACCGCCCACGCAGTCATGATGTCCAAAGGGGCAGCCGATCTGGGTGCCGATGCCCTGCTGGTGGTTACCCCCTATTACAACAAGACCAGCCAGGCCGGTTTGATTGCCAGCTACACCGCCGTGGCAGATGCCACGGAACTGCCCGTGATCATGTATAACGTCCCCTCCCGCACCGGCGTCAACATTGCCCCCGAAACGGCCTATGCCCTGTCAGCGCACCCCAAAATCAACGCCATCAAGGAAGCCAGCGGAAACATCAGCCAGGTGGCTCAGATCGCAGCGCTGTGCGGCGATGATTTGAATATCTACTCCGGAAACGACGACCAGATCGTCCCGCTGCTCGCCCTGGGCGGCAAGGGCGTTCTGTCCGTGGCCGCCCATGTCGCCCCGCAGCAGATCCACGACATCTGCCAGCTCTGGTTTGACGGCAAACCCGCCGAATCTGCCGCGCTGCAGCTGCAGCTGTTGGAATTATGCAATGTGCTGTTCTGTGATGTAAATCCCATTCCGGTGAAAGCTGCTATGAACCTGCTGGGCTATCAGGCCGGGCCTTGCCGTCTGCCTCTGGTGGCCCCCAGTGAAACAAATCTGGAAAAAGTCCGCTCCGCCCTGGAAAAATACGGCTTGCTGGGCGAGTAAAACTGCCGTTTGCCGGGGAGCGCCGCGGCGCTCCCCGGTTTTCTTTTTTCTTTTAAAATTTCTTCTTGACAAATCCAAAAATTTATGCTATTCTATACAAGCTGAATCTGCCGGAGTGGCGGAATTGGCAGACGCACGGGACTTAAAATCCCGCGAAGGAAACTTCGTGCCGGTTCGATCCCGGTCTCCGGCACCAAATTGAATAACGCGGTGTAGAGCAGTTGGTTAGCTCGTCGGGCTCATAACCCGGAGGTCGTTGGTTCAAATCCAGCCACCGCAACCAAAAAAGTACCGTATTCTTTCAGAATACGGTACTTTTCTTTGTTTTTCATTCCTTTGCAGCAATCGATCCACTCGTACCCTTTTGCGACCTTATCCCACAGATCACCATATCATTTTTGCCATGACTATACTGAATTGCGTCCACATCAGCGTCACCAGCTGCTGCAGGGTATAGATGTTCTTTTCGGTAAAATCTCTGCCTTTTTTCGGGCAAGCCAATCGCAGCAAACAAATGAGGACGCCCTGCCGCACCAGGCACAACATTACCACCAGCAGATATTCTGCTTTTTTGATAGCGCTGCAAACACGGCTTCGTTCCCATGGAACGTCCAAGCGTTTGGAAAACGATCGGACGCTTCACCCATTTTCATCTTTAGGGGCACAATGGCGTTTATCTACTGCCAAAAAGCAAAAAAACGCTGCAGCGCAACGTTTTTCGCTGCAAAAGAATTTTTAGTCCCGTTTGACAATTCACTTTTTCATCGGACTGTGTTATACTACAGATAAAATCCGCCGGGGATATGAGCTCTCCGCGGACATTAACCGATAAGGAAGGATCGATCCATGGCATATTGTCGTTTTTGCGGCGCGCTTTTGGCCGAGGGGGCGCGCTTTTGTCATCTTTGCGGCAAGGAAATAGCCACTGCCCACCACTGCCCGCAGTGCGGCGCGCTCCTGCCCGAAGAGAGCCGTTTCTGCAGCGCCTGCGGCGCAGCCGTCGCCGGCGCTGCTCCGGCTGCATCAGGTACGCCGCAGCACCACCAGGGTCGGCCGCCCGAAATTCCCCTGGGCCGGGGCCGCACCATCACTCTCCCCGCACCTCAAGTGGCACCGGCTCCTCCACCGTCTCCAGTGCCGCCGCCGGACAGCGCCCCCCTCGCAGGGGTATGCGTGCCTGCTGTGCAGAATACGGGAGATTTCACCGGCTCCGTGCAGCGCTTTTTCGGCGCAGACGGCAGCTGTTACACATTCCAAGGCGCCGGAATGTACGGCTTTCTGGAACCGTTTTCCATGAATTACACCGGCGGGCAGGGACCCATCGTCAAAAACGGCGGAACGTGGTTCTATCGCGCCGGCGGACAGAGCGTCGAGGTGCCGGCCCTGCAGGGTGCGCAGATCCTCACCTCTGCTCCCGAGGGCATGTATGTATACATCGCCCCCACCATCTATTTTGTCTCCCCCGACGGCGCTATGCGTCCCTTTATGGACGCCGCCGAAACGCTGACCGACATGGTATGTTATCAGAACTGGCTGTTTGTCACCTATCTGGGGCCTTTTGAGGAAGTCCCGCAGACCAACGGCAGCACCATGTGCTGCGACCGCTCCTATGTGATCGTGTATGACCGCGCCAGCGGCGATGTGGCCGCCCTGCTGGAGCGCTGTGCCGGCGTATATTACATCGACCGGCACGTCATCCTCCTGTGCGACCTTCTGGACAGTGGCGAGATCTGCCGGAATGTCTATAAAGTCCCCATCCATGGCTGGACCGAAAACGGTTTCAAAACGCTCTCCAACTATGTGGGCCGCATTCGGGGAAGCCTGCCCTTCTCCCGCCTGCTCCTGGACAGCTGCGGCAGTCGGAGCAATTGGAAAAATCCCTCGGAGTGCACTGCCAATCTGCGCCAGTGCGACTGGGCCAACAAGCGCCTGGCCTATCAGCACAAGGATGCGCTGCTCTGGCGCGACTTTGCGGGGAATCCAATTTAAAAACAGCAGGAAAACGCCTCGCGGCTTCGATTGGGCCGCGAGGCATTTTATTTTCATATAACGATTTCCACCCGGCTTCCGCCGGAGCGGTCTTTTTTCACGATGATCTGCCGTTCAATGCGTTCTTTCAGTTCCGCCACATGGGAGATCACCCCTACCAGACGGTTTCCCGCAGAAAGATCCCCCAACGCCCTGAGCGCCTGCTGAAGGGATTCCTCGTCCAGCGATCCGAAGCCCTCGTCCACAAACATGGTGTCCAGCTGTACGCCGCCGGCGCTGGACTGGATCTCATCGGACAATCCCAGCGCCAGAGCCAGCGCCGCCTTAAAGGATTCTCCGCCCGAGAGGGTTTTCACACTGCGTTCCGAGCCGTTGTAATGATCGATCACATCCAGTTCCAGGCCGCTCTGGCTGCGCTGATTGTCCGCATTGCGGCGGCGTTTGAGTTCATACTGCCCGCCGCTCATTACCATCAGGCGCAGATTGCTGCGCCGCAGCACCCGATCAAAGCAGGCCGACTGCACATAGGTTTCCAGCATGATCTTTTCCTTTCCGGAAAGTGTGCCGTTCGCGGTGTCCGACAAGACCTTCACCCAGCTCCACTCCCGCTCCGCTTCTGTCAGCGCGCCAGTCTGGCTGGCCAGCGCATCCCGTACAGAGCGATCAGCCAGAAGACAGGCCGCTGTATGCTCTCGTTCCCCCCGCAGTTCCCTTTGCCGCGCCTGCAGAGCAGCCTGCTCCGCCTCCAGCGTTTTTCGTTCCGGCGCCGGAGCTTCCCGCAGCTGTGTTTCCAGTGTACGCGCACGAGTTTCGTGTTCCTCTAATTCCCGGCGGCAGGATTCCCAAGCCTGCCTCGTCTCTTCTTCCCGGCGGGCAAGCCGCTCCTTTTTGTGCCGAAGCCCCTCCACATACTGTTGGGCCTCCGCCTGACTGCCAAATTCCAGCGTTTGTACCAGGGCCGAGCGATCCCTTTCCAACTGCTGCGCCGCCAGACGCAGGCGCAAAACCTCCTGCTCCAGCGCCTGCTGTGCGCTGCGGCGCTGCTCCAACATCTTCTCCTGTTGAGGCAACGTTTCTTCCAGCTGCTTGTGCTCCGAAGCCTGCGCTTCCAACTCCGTCCGGCGGCGCTTCCGTTCTTCCCATTGCGCCCGGGTCTGCGCCAAAACGCGCTCCAGCGTCTCCCCCGCTTGCAGCAATGCCCCGGCGCGCCGCATGTACTGGGCCTGCAGCTGTTCCAGACGTTCCGCCGCCCGCCCGGCAGCCAGGCTGGCTTCTCCGGCGAGGCGCTCCGCAGCAGAGGCCTCCTTCTGAAGTGCTTGCAGCGCAGCCTGCGTGGGCGCCGCCTCCGGCAAAGGCGCCGGAACGGGGTGGTGTGGTGCGCCGCAGACCGGACACGGCACTCCCTCCTGCAAAGACTGTGCCAAAAGGCCCGCCTGAGCGTCCAAAAACAGCCGCTCCTGCCGCTGCGCCCTACTGCGCGCCGCTTCAGCAGAAGACCGCTCATGCACATACGTCTCCTGCGCCGCAGCACACTGTTCATGCGCGCTGCGACAATCATGCTCCAGCCCCGACAGCTCCTGCAGCTCCTGCAGGCGTCTGTGCAGCGTTTCCTGCGCCGCTGTTTCCCGCGCCAATTCCACTGCAGCAGCGCGCAGTTCCTGACACCGTGCGGTCAGCGCCGCGAGATTCGCCGCTTCGTTTTCCTGTACTCGACGGCCGGCAGCGCTTTGTTCCTCCTGTTCGGCCAGGATTCGGCGCGTTTGCTCTCTTTCTGCATCCAAGGCAGCCAAACGCGCATACTCTTCCAAACGCCCTTCCGCCGCAGCGATCTGCACTGCCAGAGCCTCGCTACCTTCATTTTCCCGCCGGGCCTGTTCATAGTCCTCCCGGCAACGGATCTGCACCGGTTCCAGCCGTGCAATTTCCAGCTTTGCTTTGTTTAAGGCCCGGACTGCCTCCTCCCGGGCCGCAGCCCGTCCCAGCGTCTGATGCACAGCGGCCAACTGCTCTTCCACCGCTTCGGCAGCCGTTTCTTCCGCTGAGGCACGCGTCTCCAATTCTTCCACCAAATGCTCCGCCAATGCCAGCGCCGCGGACGGATCGGCATGTTCTCCCTGCGCGCACAGCGTGCTCCATTCTTCTTCCACCGGAGTGCCCGGCGCACCGCGCAGCGCTGCAATCCCCCGGGCCATCGCGCTATGCAGCGCTGCACAGTTCTCTGCGCGCCGCCTTGTTTCGGCCCGTAGCTGTTCCTGCAGGGTCTGATAGCGGCCGGTGCCGAACAGATCGCGGAAAATCTTGCTCCGCTCCTCCGTTTTTGCATGCAGCAATTTTAAAAAGGCGCCCTGGGCGATCATAGCCACCTGGGAAAACTGGCTGCGGTCTAGCCCCGTCAGAGCCACGATGGCCCGCGTCACCTCCCGGGCCTTGGTCACAGGCGCCCGGCCGTCGGAAAAGGTAAGCGTGGCGTCGGCGCGCTCGAGCACCATACCCTCGCCCCGCACCTTGGGCCGTTCATATTCCGGGTTGCGGCGGACGGTATACTGCTTTCCGCGGTATAGAAATTCCAATTCCACAAAAGTGGGGGTGCTGGGGGCGGCGTATTTGCTGCGCAGCATATCCGCTTCCCGCGCCGCGCCGCTGGCCTCGCCATAAAGCGCGAAGGTAATGGCGTCAAACAGGGTCGTCTTGCCCGCACCGGTGTCACCGGTGATGAGATATAACCCGCTGCTGCCCAGACAGGACAGATCGACCGCCGTCTCTCCCGCGTAGGGTCCGAAGGCAGACAGGGTTAATTTCGTCGGTCTCATGCTTCCTCCTCCCACACGCGCGCCATCAGCTCCTGTAAAAAGGCGCTCTGCTCATCGCTCAGCGGCGCATTGTTCTGCTGCTCGTACAAGGCTCCGAACAACTCCAGCGGCGAACGCGAACGTTCCTCCTCTCCCAGCTCAACCGTCTGACACTCCCGGGTACGGCGGTTGTCATAGCGCAGCCGCAGGAGATTGGAATAAATCGTGCGCAGTTTCGCCATGGCGTCGGGCACGTCTTCCTCATCCGTCAGCGTCGCCAGAAGATAATCCTCCACTGCAGTACCTTCATAGGTTTCCCGGCGGGCCAGATCCAGATAACTTCCCCGCACTTCCCGCAGGCCATGCAGCGGCGCCAGTGGAATGGCGGTCCGCTCCACGCGGCCTTTTTCTTCCAGCGTCACCATGGTTACCGACTTCTCCTGACCCGCTTCGGAAAAGGAATAACCCAGGGGCGTTCCACAGTAGCGGGCGTTGACGCCCACGTCCTGCGCCGTGTGGATATGGCCCAGCGCCACATAGTCAAAAGCCTCGTATACCGCCGCGTCCACGTTGTCCAGGCCGCCCACGCTGATCTCTTCGGATTCACAGCGCACCGCGCCGGTGACAAACTGGTGCGACAGGAGCACGTTGCGCGCAGAGGGGTCCAGCGGGATGTGAGAAAGCGCACACTGCAGGGCATCTGAATAGGTTTCCACATTCTCCTCCGGCCAGACGTGGCGCACCACAGCGGGCTTTAGAAACGGCAGCAGCCACAGATGCACCGGCCCAAAGCCGTCCTGCAGCGTCACGCAGCGCACTGCGCCGTCGTACACCGGTGCAAGGTACACGCCTCGGCCGTCCATGAGCTTTGCGCCAAAGGAGAGCCGCTCGGCAGAATCATGGTTGCCGGCGATAAGACATACGCTGCAGCCCTGTCCGGCCAGCACAGTCAAAAATTGATCCAGCAGCGCCACAGCCTCCGCCGGCGGCACTCCCTTGTCGTACACATCTCCGGCAATCAGCACGGCGTCCACCGCCTCACGTGCTGCAATGGCAGCAATTTGGTCGAGGATATAGGCCTGATCTTCCAACAGAGAAACGTCACACAGACGCTTTCCCAAATGCAGATCGGACAAATGCAGCAGTTTCATTGCCTTCTCCTCCCTTTCGTTTTCATGCACCTCATTATAGCGGATTTTTGGCCGGAAGAACAGAAAAAACTTTTCCCACCCCACCGCCCTTTACAGGCCAAAGGCCCACTGCTATAATAGGGAACACATTGGGAAAGAAGGCGTTTGTATGTATGATGAACTGACCCAGGTGGACATCGACAAAATGAACGAAGAGATTACCTACCGCAAAACGGTGCTGCGCCCCAAGCTGATTGAGGATGTGCAGACCGCTCGGGGCTTTGGCGATCTGAGTGAGAACTTTGAGTACAAATGCGCCAAGCGGGACAAAAACCGCAACGACAGCCGCATCCGCTATCTGGAGCGGATGGTCGCCACGGCCAAAGTGATCGACAACAGCGGCGCAGATGACGGCGCAGTGGCCCTGTTCAGCAAAGTGACACTGCTGAACGAAAAGCTGCAGAAGGAGCAGACCATCCGCATCGTGACCACCCTGCGGCAGAACGCGCTCAAAGGCCTTATCAGCAAGGAGTCCCCCGTGGGCCGGGCGCTGCTGGGCCACCGGGCAGGCGACCGGGTGGAGATCTCCGTCAACCCTGAAATGAAATACACCGTTGTGATCCGCTCCGTGGAACCGGGCGAAGACGACGCCTCCCTGGACATCAGCGCGTATTGAGGGCAGCGCCATGTCTGCAACGTATCTTCGCGCCTTCACGCTGGCCAGCCAGGAGGCGGAAGAAGGATTCTGGGATCCTCTGAGTTCCAACCCCAAAACCCGGCGCACCTGCTACAGCACCCACTATCCGTTCGGCGTGTTTCGCCGCCGGAAGCCCGGCGCCTTTACCTTTGACCCCGTCACCATTTTCTACGGCGGCAACGGCAGCGGGAAATCCACCCTGCTGAACATCATGGCCGAAGCGCTGGGCCTGCTCCGGGGCGCAGTGTACAACCGCAGCGATTTTTTCAGCGATTATATTGCCCTGTGCCGCTGGGATGCAGGCGCTCTTCCGCCGCACAGCCGCATTCTCACCAGCGACGACGTGTTCGACCACCTGCTGGGCATCCGGGAGCTGAATGAAGGGATCCATCAAAAGCGCGCAGAGCTATTTCAGGAATACACCAGCGCGCGAAACAGTTCCATTCAGCTTCAGTCCCTGGAGGAATACGAGGCCTTTTCCCGCGTGGTGGACGCCCAGCGCAAAAGCGCGTCAAAATACGTCAAAGACCAGCTGATGAATAACATACCGGAGCGCTCCAACGGTGAGAGCGCACTGGAATTTTTCACGCACGCCATCGGGGAAAACGCACTGTATCTGCTGGACGAGCCGGAAAACAGCCTGTCCGCCGCGCGGCAGTTGGAACTGAAGCAGTTTTTAGAAGATTCCACCCGGTTTTACCGCTGCCAGCTGATCATCGCCACCCATTCCCCCTTCCTGCTGTCCATGGCCGGGGCCAAGATATATGACCTGGACGAAAGTCCCGCCGCCGTAAAGAGGTGGACGGATTTGGAGAGCGTACGCACTTATTATGATTTTTTCAGCGCCCATGCGCGGGAATTCGACCGCGCGCCCTGAATTCCCCGGCCCCGCCGGGAAAGGAGATTGCCATGAGCCGAACCTTTACCCCCTGCCAAACGGCAGAGCGGAGCATTCAAAAAAAATACCGCCGGGAACTGTGGGGGCCTTTCGTAGCCGCCTGCAAGCGCTATGAGCTGATCCAGAGCGGCGACCGCATCGCCGTATGCATTTCCGGCGGCAAGGATTCCATGCTCCTGGCCAAGCTGATGCAGATGCTCCGGCGCATCAGCGACGTGCCTTTTGAGCTGCACTTCCTGGTGATGGATCCGGGCTACGCTCCTGCCAACCGCCAGCGCATTCAAGACAACGCCGCCCTGCTGGGAATTCCCATTGAGATCCTGGAAAGCAATATTTTTGCGGTATCTGAGCGGATGGATGAACGCAAACCCTGCTACCTGTGCGCAAAAATGCGCCGGGGCTGGCTCTATCATCACGCTCAGGCCATGGGCTGCAATAAAATCGCTCTGGGCCACCACTTCTCCGACGTGATCGAAACCACCCTGATGGGCATGCTCTACGGCGGCCAGATTCAGGCCATGCGCCCCAAACTCCACAGCAACCATTTCCCCGGAATGGAGTTGATCCGCCCGCTGTATTGCGTCCACGAAGAAGATATCATTTCCTGGAAGCGTTACAACCATCTGGAATTCCTGCAATGTGCCTGCTCCTTTACAGAACACTGCGCCTCCGGCGAAAGCGACTCCAAGCGCGCCGAGATGAAACAGCTGATCCGAACACTGAAGGCAGGCTGTCCCCAGCTGGAAAAGAACATTTTCAATGCCATCCACGATGTAAATGTGGATACCCTGGTGGGCTTTTCCTACCACGGGACGGAAAAAAATTTCCTCTCCATGTTCACAGAGGAAGGCAAACAGCAGAAATCAAATAAACCATAAAGAAGAAAAAGATAGACATGCGAATGTAACTAAGGGAATCGTTATGGACTTGTTTGAATCTTTTATTAAGCGTCTGATTTTCACCCCTGAATCTGTAGGGCTTCACGGCGAAAAAATGATTGTACGCAAACTTGGTTGGGTTCAATTTTGCGGTAAGCGTGGCAAAATTCTGCAAAATATTTATGTGCCACGAGAAAACGGAGAAACATCAGAAATAGATGTTCTATATATTACGCAAAAGGGAATCTTTGTTATAGAAAGCAAGAACTATTCCGGCTATATTTTCGGCAGTGAAAATAACCATAATTGGACATCTACCTTATACGCCGGGAAAGACCAGCTAGGAAGAAAAAAAGTAGAGCATCATCAGTTCTATAACCCCGTCAAGCAAAACAATACCCACATCAAAACACTGATG
Organism: bacterium 210917-DFI.7.65; assembly: GCA_020555865.1. Taxonomy (GTDB): domain Bacteria; phylum Bacillota; class Clostridia; order Oscillospirales; family Oscillospiraceae; genus Pseudoscillospira. The sequence goes on from JAJCJJ010000005.1 coordinate 65,656, forward strand.
CACTATCTCAATGTGGATATTCCAATGCTATCCTTGATCGTTTTTTCAGAACGATGTGAATTAAAAAGCATCACGCTTTTCTCTCCCGATGTGTTTGTTTGCAATAGAGGTGCGCTTCCTCGCCTAGTGCGTAAAATTTGGAATGTATACCCTGATGTTCTCAACGAAATGCAAATTAGTACCATTTTTAACGCTTTACAACCTTTAACCAATCAAGATGAAGCCACAAAGACAAAACATATATCAGATATTCAATCAAAATTGAATTATGAAGAGACTTGTCCCTGGTGTGGTGGAACTCTTGTCTTACGAACTGCCAAACGGGGCATAAATGCAGGTCATCAATTTTGGGGGTGCATAAACTATCCCAAATGCAAATATACTCAGAATTTGTGATTTTATTGTATTTTCTATCCATTCGTGCTTCCACCTCATAACATTTCAAAATGTTTTGCAATATAAATTTATTGTAATTCAATAAATTTATATTGACTATCAGCATTCATCGTGATATAGTAGAGCCTACTAAGGCAGGAATTTCCATGCCATAAAAAAGAAAGAGGGATGCTCGATGGAACAGAAAACCCTTTCCCTGGTGCTCAAACTTGTGATTGTAGGTCTGGCAGCAGCAGGAATGATCGTATACTTTGCCGCGCTGCCCCTGCTGGGCAAAAGCCTCATCGCCTCCTATCCGGAATACAGCCGCTGCTATCTGCCGTGGCTTTCGTTTCTTTGGATCACAGCCATTCCCTGCTTTGCTTCGCTCTTCCCAGGATGGAGTCTGGCGGCGGAAGTGGGCCGGGACAATTCCTTTTCCATGAAAAATGCCCGCTCTCTGCGTGCCATCGCCTTTCTGGCCGCAGCGGACGCCGTGTTTTTCTTTGCTGGAAATATCGTCTTTTTGCTGTTGGATCTAAGCCACCCAAGTATCTTCCTGTTCTCCTGCTTTATCGTGTTTATCGGCATAGCCATCGCCGTAGCATCTGCGTGCCTGTCCCATCTGGTGCGCAAAGCCGCCGTGCTGCGGGAAGAAAATGAACTGACCATTTAAGGAGGCGCGGGTATGATCGTAATCAACATCGACGTGATGCTGGCCCGGCGCAAAATGAGCGTAACGGAGCTGTCCGAGCGGGTAGGCATTACCATGGCCAATATTTCCATCTTGAAAAACGGGAAGGCCAAAGCCATCCGTATGGAAACGCTGGACAAAATCTGCCGCGCGCTGGAATGCCAGCCCGGCGATCTTCTGGAATGGAGGGACGAAGATGACGCAGAAACCGGCCTTTCCTAAGCCGCGCTTTTATCTGATACTGGCCCTTCTGGCTGCCGCCGGGTTCGGTTTCACCGCTGTCTGCGGTGTTTGGAATATTGCCCGTCCCCTGTGGGGAAACATTGCTTTGAGTGCCGTTCCCACAGCCGTTTTTCTCCTTCTCTGGCAGCTCTCCCGCCGGGGGCGCTGGCGCGGCGTTCCCGCCCTGGCCGCAACGATCGCGCTGTTTGTCCTGTTTCTGGCCGGCGGCTGCTTCAATCTGCTCCTGATCGGCCTGGACGCCATGGGGCAACCCCGGGATCCTACCCTGAAAAACAGTGCCCATGCGGTGCGTATTGTGGAAAAAGCGCTGGAACTGAATCTGGACGGCGCACAGGTCCTCCTGGCCGAGGACACCCACAGCGGTTTCCACGGGGATGGCGAAACCCGGATCATTCTGGCCCTGGACGACGCGACCTCTGCTGTGGAATCCATCGTTTCCCAGTGGCCGGCTTTCCCTGCGGGCGAACCACTTGACACCATCTTTCTTGAGCGCTCCGGGCTGGGCGAGGATCTCTTTTTCCCCCAGGTGGAACAAGGGTATTATTCATTTCGTGACCGCTACGCCGAACAATACCCCGACGATACGCGTCCCCTGCTGCAGCGTTTTTCCTACAATTATACTGCCGCACTCTATGACACAGAAAACAGCACACTCTATTATTACGAACTGGACACCTGAAAAAAGGCAGCTCCGCATACAGCGGAACTGCCTTTTTGCTTTTACCACGCAGGACGGCGCACCTGCATGGCACGGTATTGACGGGTCACCTGATCACACAGAGTCATATAAAAGCGCAAATATTGTTTTTTGGCCTGTCGCTCTTCGCGCTGTTCCTGCTGGAAGCGCTTCCAACAGGCACAGGTCTTGTGGCAGCCCGGACAGTACGCCGGGCAGGACGATTGACACGGCAGCATCCTGTATTCCTCCTGACCTTGTTTGTTTCAAGCAATACCAGTATACCTGTTCTGCAGCTTCCCTGCTATCATATTGGGGTTATATTTTTGTAAAATCAAACAACTTCTGTGTGCCTTACGCTCCACACTCATCCGCCGGAGCAATATTCCTTCAACGGTTGGCATATAAAAAACCGCCGCACCGATGCACCATCCTTCTGGTCCATGGAACATGCTGCTCTCAAAAGGGCGGTGCGCACATGCGCTCCCGCCCCCTCCTCTGTATACTTATGACCCCCGCTTCCTCGGATGCCGTTCATTGTAATAAGCCCGAAAGGCAGCCAGTTCTTCCTCATCCTTGCGGTCCAGGCCAAACTCCTGCGCCAGCCCTTCAATATGGTGCGTAAATTCATGGGCCAGCGTGGTGTACAGTTCGTCGTCCCACGCTTCCACCGTCCAGTCTTCCTTTTCCGCCAGCGCGGCAAAAGAGCCGTAATAGAGCTGGATATAGCGCCCCATTTGATCGTCGCAGTATTCCCCCATAATGTAAATCTCACCCGGAGGAAATTCCGGATCTTCCACTGCCTCCGGCAGCAGGGAAATACCGCCGTTCAGCTCGCGGCAAAAGACCGGCGGGAACTCTTCTGCCATGGCGTCAAGGCGTTCGCCTACTTCGTCAAACGTTAAAACCATGCTTTACCCCTTTCATTTCTTACCGTACCGCAGAGGATACCGCCCAGCAGAAACATCATCCAGGTGTTTCCCGCCCCTCTTTTTGCGCAGCCTCAGGCTGCTTTCCGCAGAAATATGCCTCATTGAGGGGCTTTCATTGTCAGGCTGATGCGTTTTTTCTTCTCGTCCACTTCCAGCACCCATACCGTAACCACGTCGCCCACAGACAACACTTCAGAGGGGTGTTTGATAAATTTGCTGCAGATCCGGGAGATGTGCACCAGACCATCCTGATGTACGCCAATGTCCACAAAGGCGCCAAAGTCGATCACATTGCGCACCGTACCGGTCAGCTCCATGCCGGGCTTGAGATCAGCAATAGAGAGTACATCGGTGCGCAAAATGGGCTTGGGCAGTTCGTCGCGGGGGTCGCGGCCGGGCTTTTGCAGCTCGGCGGCTACGTCCAGCAGCGTGGGTACGCCCACACCGCACAAAAGCGCCGCCTGCTCTGCGCCCACCCCGTCAATCCGCGCTTTCAGATCCGGCAAACGGCCCAAGCGGACGTCCTCCATCGTGCAGCCGCACAGCGCAAGCAGCTTTTCCGCCGCGCCGTAACTCTCCGGGTGAACGGCAGTATTATCCAGCACATTGCTGCTTTCACTGACGCGCAGAAAACCTGCACACTGTTCATAGGCTTTGGGACCGAGTTTGGGTACGTTCAAAATCTGCCGCCGGGCTGTAAACGCACCGTTCTCTTCACGGTACGCCACAATATTCTTCGCCGTGGCAGCATTCAGCCCCGCCACGCGGCGCAGCAGGGGCGCGCTGGCCGTGTTCAGATCCACGCCCACAGCGTTGACGCAGTCCTCCACCACGCCGTCCAGCGCCTCGTCCAATTGCTTTTGCGGGCAGTCGTGCTGGTACTGGCCCACGCCGATGGCCTTGGGGTCGATCTTGACCAGTTCCGCCAGAGGATCCTGGAGCCGCCGGGCAATGGACACCGCCGAACGCAGGTTCACATCATAGTCCGGGAATTCCTCTGCTGCCAGTTCGCTGGCGGAATACACCGAGGCCCCCGCTTCGGACACAATCATATAGCTCACGTCTCCGCCTACGGCACGAATCAGCTCCACAGCCATCTGCTCCGTTTCCCGGCTGGCAGTGCCGTTGCCGATGGCGATGTGCTTCACACCATGCATTCGGATCAGCCGGGACAGCGTTTCAATGGCCTGCTGCTTCTGCCGCGCACCATAGGTAGGATACACCACAGCAGTATCCAGCACCTTTCCGGTGCCGTCCACCACAGCCACCTTGCAGCCGTTGCGGTAACCGGGATCCAGTCCCATAGTCACCCGGCCCTTCACCGGCGGCTGCATCAGAAGGGGCCGCAGGTTCAGCGCAAAATTACGGATGGCCCCTTCTCCCGCCTGCTCGGTGAGCAGTGCGCGCACTTCCCGCTCCAGCGACGGATAGAGCAGACGGTCATAAGCGTCCTCCGCCGCAGCGCGGATGAACTCCATGGCCGCCGAGCCGGGGCGTACCACCGCCCGGCACAGCACCGGCAGGGCCAGAGTATCTTCGGTGAGCACCGTCACACTCAGCTTCCCTTCCCGCTCACCCCGGTTGATCGCCAGTATCTGATGGCCCTGCAGCCGCGACACAGGCTGTTCAAAAGCATAGTAGAGCCGGTAAACGGAATCCTCTTCCACTGCCGCCCGGGATACCAAACGCCCCTTTTTCACAATCAGTTCCCGCAGCGTCTTGCGGATGGCCGCATCGTCGGAAATCTGCTCGGCAATAATATCATTGGCACCCTGCAAAGCGTCCGCCACAGTCTCCACGCCCTTTTCCGGGTTAAGATACGCCTGCGCCGCCTGCACCGGGTCGGGGCAGGTGCGCTCCTGGGCAAACAGCAGCGCCGCCAGCAGTTCCAATCCCTTTTCCCGGGCCACAGTAGCCCGGGTGCGCCGCTTTTGCTTGTAGGGGCGGTAGAGATCCTCCACCTCCGTCAGAGTCGCCGCGGCGTCGATGGCAGAAACCAGCGCCTCCGTTAATTTTCCCTGGTTCTCAATGGCGCTCTTCACTTCCTGGCGCCGCTTGTCCAGATTGCGCAAATAGGTGAGGCGCTCTTCCAGCGTACGCAGGGTCGTATCATCCATTCCTCCATGCTGCTCTTTGCGGTAGCGGGCAATAAACGGGATGGTGTTGCCCTCGTCGAGCAGCCGAACCACGTTTTCTACAAAACGGACAGTTTGCCCCAGTTCCTGTGCCAACAGTTCAATCAAATCCATGGGATACTCCTTTGTTTCTTACTTCTATCCATTATAGCAAAAAAAGGCCGCCCGGCGCAAGTAGAGCCGCCGGGCGGCCTCTGCCGCTCACATATGGAAACGCCGTCTGGCTTCTTCGCGCAGGGAAGGCACATGCCGCACAATCAGCAGCGGCACAGCCAGGGCTGCACATACCGCCAGCACAATGAGGGACCAGCCCGGCTGCCAGACGCCATGGAAAAAGCAGTCGGCAAAATACTCCGTCGTCAGGGCCAGCAGAGCCACTGCGCTGGTAATAAATGTGGCGGTAGTCAGCATCCTGTGGCGGTGATCCCGCAGCAGGAAGCAGAGCACCAGCAAAATCACCACCGCCGAAAGCAGCACCGGAAGCACCAGATGCCGGTACCAGACCATACCGTCCAGATCTACAGCGATGAAAAAAATATACAAACCCACGGCGCCCACATCAATGGGCAGCGCCACCCACGCCGGCATCTTTTTAGCCAGAAGAGGCAGCACCAGCCAGATCCACAGCATCACCGCCGCACCGACAATGTAAAGCGACCAGGTGTGCGCGGTGCGCAGGAAGAAGTTGAGCACGCCGCAGCATACCGCCACAGAACAGAGCATGGCGCTGAGCAGCAGCGCCGCCTCCCGCCGGGATGCCGGCGGGACCACCTCTTTCTCCGGCGCAAAGAACGGCGCGCTTTCATCCCGGCGCAATTCGTTGGGATTGTAGACCGGCGTACCGCACAGCGGGCAGTGCTTGACGCCCGCATGCAGCTCCACACCGCAGTTGACACAGTAAGACACGTCCTCCGTCCCTCCTTCAGACCCGGTTGCTTTCAATTTTCACCGGCAGTCCCTGCTGCACCAGAAAGCGAAAAAAATCCCGCTCGGTGTCCGTCTCCTTCTGGGTGCCGGCAAAGGTGATCTCCATGATGTTGCCATAGCTGATGGTGGCGCAGTTCGGTTTGGGCTGGGTAGCCTGCCCCAGAATGACCTCCATATGGTGAATATGCCGCTCCATCTCCCGAGGCACACGAAAGGGACCTGGATTGGTATACGTCATGGTATAGGGCCGTACCCCGGCTGCCCAATAGCTGAAAATCATCGCCGGATTTTTCAGCACAATAGGCACTTTTTTGAGCAGCGGGTGTGTTTGAAACCGGACATTGCCGGTGAATTCCGCCCGCAGTTCCTGCCGATGGATGTGCAGCTGCATATAGTGGCGCACCTGCTGCAGGATTTCTTCAAAGGTATATTCCCCCCAGCGCGGATCAATGCTGGGCCGCACGGTGGAAATAAAATTACGCAGTGTGCGGGACGGAAAATAAGCGCGCAGATTGATGGGTACCGCCAGAGCCACCGGGAGGGTTCTCCGCGGGTTTTCCCGGCGCTGTTTTTCGATCAGCACCCACAGCAAAACCGCGGAGAGGTACTCCGTAATGGATACGCCATAGCTTTTCGCCTTGGCTTTAAGCGCATCCACCGGCACAAAACCCATGGTCACATGAAAGGTGTAGTACGGCTCCGGCGTGCCCACATTGGGATAGGCTTTGGCCGAAGAGCGGATATAAGCCTTGCGCGGGCCAACATACCGGGCATAAGCGTCCTCCATTTCCTCGCGGGGCGGGGGTTCTGACAGATCGCAGATTCCCGATCCCACCGGGATGGTATGCCCCAGCTGGCGCAGGTATTCAGCCAGCAGTGTACGAAAAAACACGATGGCTCCTCCGCCGTCGGACAAAGCGTGAAAAACCTCAATGGAAATGCGCCGGTCGTAGACAAAAAAGCGCACCAGCCAGCCGTGCTCTTCCTTAAAATCCATGGGACGGCACGGGTCTGCCACATCGGGCCGGACAAAGGGCCCCGGCGCGTCATTCGGCTCAAGATAATACCAGAAAAGCCCCATTTTGATGCAGGAGAAAAAACCGGGAAAGCGCGGGCGCAAGCGATCTATTGCCCGCTGCAGCGCTGCGGCGTCCACCTTTTCCGTCATCACGGCCGAAAAACGGTAAATCGCGGAATACTCCCTGCGCTGCAATGCAGCATACAGCACGCCGGCATTGTCCAGTGTATACCATTGTTTCACCTTTTTCGCCACGGGCACGCTCCCTTTCGGATCAGCTTTTTGTTTTATTTTACCACATCCCAATCCAGGCTGCAATGAAAACCACGTCGACCCTTTTCAAAACGGCGGCGCTATGCTATACTGATTTTCCAAACAGTGTAAACAGCGGCAGACAAGGAGGTTTCCATGGACAATGAAAAACGCGACGGCGGCCTGCGCGGCGCCTGGAAGCGCCAAAGCGCTGCACAGCAGCAGGCAGCGGAAAAGCGCCGTCTCGGCCCGGCGCTGCAGGCCCTGAAAGCGCTGCACAGCGTCGGCACCCCGGGTTCTATGAATGCCGAGGAATTGGAACGCCAGCGCAGAATGCAAGATATCATTGGCCATCTTGCCGCGCCGATGGCGGGTCTTTCCTGGGAGCCCTTCTCTCTGAACGGCATGAACGCCGCCTGGATGCGCCGCAAAGCGCCCCACAAGCGCCGGCGCGCCATTCTATACTGCCACGGCGGCGGCTACACCAGCGGCAATCTGGGCTATTCCCGGGTGCTCGCCTCCAAGCTGACGCATGTGACGGGCTGCGACGTACTCACTTTTGAATACCGCCTGGCTCCGGAGCATCCCTATCCCGCCGCAGTGGAAGACGCCCTGCGCGCCTGGGATCATCTGATGTATCTGGGCTACGGCGCCCGGGACGTCACCGTGGTGGGCGACAGCGCCGGCGGGAATCTGGCGCTGGTGCTCTGCCGACGCCTGCGCGCTCTGGAACGTATGCCGCCAGCGGCGCTGGTACTCATGTCTCCCTGGACGGATATGACCGCCTCCGGCCCTTCCTACACTGAGCGGCAGGACATTGATCCCATGCTGACCATGGAATATATCAAAGCCGTCCGCAGTGCCTATGCCGGCGGGGCTGATCTCTCCTCGCCCGATCTTTCTCCCCTGCTGGGCGACTGCTCCGGTTTTCCGCCCACTCTGATCCAGGTGGGTACTTACGAGATCTTATACTCCGACGCCGAGAGCCTGCGGGACAAGCTGCTGGACGCCCACGTCCCCTGTACCTTCCAGGTGTACGAGGAAATGTGGCATGTGTTTCAGATGTTCCCTCTGAAAAAGGCTGCCGCAGCCATGAACAACGTGAGCTATTTCCTGCTGGAACAGCAATGACGCTCCTGCACAGCAGGCAAGCGCGATCCTACGGTGCAAAGGCGCAGAACCGCACTTCTTTTTCAGGAATCATACCGCGGGAGGGTCTGAAGCCGTTCCAGATCCAGAATTACCACGTCTCCCGCTCGCAGCGCCGCCTCCTTACTTATGAACGACGCCCCGCGGCTGATCGCCGCGGGGCGTCGTTCTGTTTCAGCCCGTCCAACCCTGGACGGCGTGCTCCCGCAGGGGCAGCGTGCGGTAAATTTCCTGTACCGCCGCGCAATATTCTACGCGATCCGTAGTGCGGCGCAGTCGCTTAGCCAGCTTCTCGCCCCCTTCAAAGAGATGAATATGATAATACCACACCTCTTTCATCCGCATGATTGCGTTGCGGTCGTTGCCGAACATCGTACGGTAGCCCTCGTAGAGCGCCTCGTCAAACGCCTGCAAGCGTTCCCGGGTTCGCTTTTCCGGCCGCAGAAAGGCCGGGTCTGCAATCAGCCCGCGGCCCAGCATCAGCGACGTGACTGAGGGAAAGCGCGCCTCTACAGCGGCGCAGTCTGACAGACTCATTAAATCTCCGTTGTATCCCACAGGGTTCCTGCTGTGCCGCAGCGCCGCTTCAAATGCCTCCATCCGAACAGCACAGCGGTAGAAATCCTGACGCACCCGGGGATGAATGATCAGCTCTGCAATCGGATAGCGGTTGTACAGCTCCAGCAGCGCCGAAAACTCCTCCGGCGCCGCATAACCCAGACGGGTCTTAATAGAGATCGGCCCCTCCAGGGCGGAAAAAATACGGTCCAGAAACGCCTCCAGCTCTGCGGGACGGGTCAAAAAGCCCGCGCCTTTGCCCTTGGCCGTCACGGTGCCGGAAGGGCATCCCAGGTTGAAATTGATCTCACGGTAACCCAACGCGCGCAGCTCCCGGGCCGCCCAGATAAAACCCTCGGCGTCCTTTCCCAGCAATTGGGGCACCAGGTCGCCGCTTTCATTGTGCTCCGGGCAAAAATCCTGCCATTCCCGGGGCGAAAAAGAGCGACTCTGCCCCACGGAGATAAATGGCATGTAATAGCGTTCCACACCGCCGAACCATCGACGGTGCAGATTGCGGTAAACATAACCGGTCACGCCTTCCAGGGGCGCAAAGGTATAGCGCATCAAAGACCACCATCCAAACAAGCATTTGCCCCATTGTAGCAAATCCGCCCATCGGGCGCAATCTTTTTCATATGCCGCATGCCAGGACAATACAATGGAGAAGCGCCATTTTCCATGAAAAAGGAGCGATCGCATGCAGTTTTATCAATCCGAGGGCTGCGCCAATGCCCTGACCCTTCTCGCCGATACCGAACTGGTTTTAGCCTGCAGCGGCGGCAGCCTTTCCGTCCTGCCCGCCGACGCCCGCGGCACGCCGGAGCTCCACATCCCCGTGCTCACTGTCCGTTCCGGAACAGCCCATGTGCGCGTGGGCCTTGCTCCCCACCCCATGGTACCGGAACACTGGATCGAATGGATCGTGCTGGAAACACAGCAGGGCTTTTCTGTGCGCCGCCTGCGCCCGGGAGACGCTCCGGAAGCCTTGTTTGCCCTGCCAGACACGGAAACGGCTGTGGGCGCATATGCATACTGTAATCTGCACGGTCTGTGGCAGTCCATGCTGTAAGAAGACGGGGCGTGCATCCCAGAAAGGATGCACGTCCCGTCTTGTCCAACTAGAGCAGCTCAAACGCACATAAGATTACACCGTAAAGCGCGCTGGCCGCCACGCCGTACACAATCACCGGCCCAGCCACAATAAACATTTTTGCCCCCATGCCGGTAATCAGGCCCTCACTTTTAAAATCGATAGCCGGAGAAGCCACGGCGTTGGCAAAGCCGGTGATGGGCACCAGCGTGCCCGCGCCGCCGAAACGGGCCAGTTTGTTGTAAAGGTTCAGTCCTGTCAGCAGCACGCTTAAGAAAATCATTGTCACCGAGGTCAGCGTACCGGCTTCCAATTTTCCGGCTCCGGCCGCCATCCAGCCGTTTTGCACCAGCTGCCCCAGCGTACAGATGGCTCCGCCGATCAAAAAAGCAAGCGCCATATTTTTTCCCAGCGGCGAAGGCTGGGCCAAACGCTGCACATACTCCTGGTATTCCGTATTGGACAGTTTCATTCTATTTGCCCTCCCTGCGTTCTTCTGTAGTTTCATTGTTCCGCTGGATACGCTTTTTTATGCGGCAGCGGATAAAAATACCGTCCTGCACAGAAGCGGACGGCTGTTTTAGATCCTGTCTTGCACTTTTTTTAAGAATCTTTTACAATAGAGACGTGCGCCGGAATGTTCCCGCTGCGCGCCAAACCGCCCATAGAATGGATGAGTGCTGATGAAAGAACAAAAGATGCCTCTGGGTCTTTATATTCATATACCTTTCTGCGCGCAGAAATGCGCTTACTGCGACTTCTATTCCCTACCTCACGCCGAAGGAAAAATGGACGAGTACGTCCGCGCCGTGAGCGCCCATCTGGCAGAAGTAGCGCCCCGCGCCGCACAGCACATTGTGGATACCGTCTATTTCGGCGGCGGCACACCGTCTTATCTCGGTCCCAAACGTCTCAAGGCACTCCTTTCATCCGTGCAAAAGCACTATGTCCTTTCCAAGGATGCTGAAATCACGCTGGAGGCGAACCCCGACAGCGCCGGAGATTGGCGCGCCCTGCGCACCCTGCGCCGGGCAGGTTTCAACCGTATTTCCCTGGGCATGCAGTCCTCCATCGAAGGAGAGCTGCGCGCTGTGGGCCGGATCCATACTTTCGAGCAGGTGCGCGCGGCGGTGGATGCCGCACGGAAAGCCAAATTCAAAAACGTGAGCCTTGACCTGATCTACGGTCTTCCGGAACAGACTATGGAAAGCTTTTCCGCCTCCCTGCGCGCTGCCGTGGCGCTGGAGCCGGAGCATATCTCCTGCTATGGTCTCAAACTGGAAGAGGGAACGCCTCTTTATACCGCCCGGAATACTTTTTCCGCTGCGGACGATGATCTTCAGGCGGACATGTATCTCTTTGCCGTATCATTTCTGCAGGAAGCGGGGTTCGCGCAGTATGAAATCTCCAACTTTGCCCGCCCCGGGTTCGAGAGCCGGCATAATCTGAAATACTGGACTTTATCGGAATATGCAGGCTTCGGCCCCGGCGCCCATTCGGATTTCGGCGGGGTGCGCTATTCTTTTGACCGGGATCTGGATGCCTACATCAACGGCGCGCTGCGAGGCGGACAGATGCCCATGGAGTGCGAAGACCTGCCCGCCTGGACACGGGATACAGAGTACCTGATGCTGACCCTGCGCACCGTGCGCGGCCTCAATCCCCGTGCGTTTGAAAACATGTTCCGCCAGCGTTTCGCCCCGTTCCTTCCCCTTCTGGAACGCTATGAAGCGCTGGGGCTTGCTGCCCGCAGCACAGACAATACATGGCATTTCACGCCCCGGGGCTTTCTGGTTTCCAATACGCTGATTGGCGAACTGCTGGACGCCCTCAGTTCCGAAAAGCAACGGCGCTTTGACGCTACCGCACGGGGCGATTATATTGTGAGAACCTGACACAGAGCAGCTTTCTCTCCGCCCATGCAGAGAGAAGGCTGTTTTTTAATTTTTCCAGAAATTTCCGAAAATTTACCATTTTACTTATCTGGGTAGATATGGTATACTGAGCTCCATATTATGTCACCCACTTTATGGATTTTGGAGGTTTGATCCGGTTATGAAGTATTTTCCCCGCACGCTCCTTTCCACACTGCTGGCAGTGGGCACTGCCGCATCGCTGGTGCTCTCGCCGCTGGCCGCTGTGATCGGCAGCGACCTGTACGCATATGACAGCGACATCCACAAGGGCACTGTGCTTTCCCACGGCGTTTATTGGGGCGCTACTGCAAACGACAAGCGCACCGAGAACTACATATCTTATACACCCAGCGCCGATGTAACGCCCATCGTGACGTACGGCAGCAAGGTGACCTCCACCAGCACCGTATCCTCTGCCGCCAAAGCGCTGGAAGCACAGGGATATCGCGTGGTAGCCGGCATCAACGGCGACTATTATTATACCGGCAGCGGCATCCCCATGGGGCTGCTGGTGACCGACGGTGTGATCCGTTCCGGCTACAACTACACCTGGGCCGTGGGCTTTATGGAGGACGGCACAGTTATCATGGGCGACCCCAAACTGTCCATCAAGATGAGCTACACCCATACTGTAACCGAACCCGCTCCTTCCGACAACAGCGGGGAAAACGGCGGTGAAACGACCGGAGACAGCTCTCTTTCCGATTCCGCCGCAGACAGCGGCTCCGAACAAACCGTCACCCGGGAAGAAACCGTGACCAAATCCATCTACACCGTCAACAAAGCCCGGGACACCAGCGGCATCTATCTTTACACCAACGACTTCAACGCAAAAGGCACCACCGGCTGCACGGAAGCCGGCATAGACGTGGTGCTCGTTCCCGCAGACGGAAGTGCAAACGCCGATCTGCGCATTGGTCAGACCATGACCATGACGGTGGAAAGCGTGACGGCCAAAACCGGAGCCACGGATGTGCCTGCCGGCAAAATTGTTTTGTCGGTCAATAACAAGGCCAGCGCCGAAAATATCAAGACCCTGACCGATCTCAAGGCCGGCGATACCGTCACTATCACCACTGCAGCTGCCACTGGCCAGTGGCGGCAGGCCAAATACATCACCAGCGGCTACAAAAAGCTGATTGAAAACGGGCAGGTGGTCAGCGGCCTGGATTCCTCTGGAGCCCCCCGCACCGCCATTGGCTTGAAAGACGATGGCACCGCTATTTTTTACACCATTGACGGCCGCCAGAGCGGCTACAGTGTCGGCGCCTCCGAATCGCTTCTGGCGCAGCGGCTGCTGCAGCTGGGCTGCACCACCGCCGTATGCCTGGACGGCGGCGGCTCCACCACGCTGACCGCCACGCTTCCCAGCGCCACTGCTTCCAGCCGGATCAATCAACCTTCCGGAGGCAGTGAACGCGCCGTATCCACTCAGATCTTTCTGGTGTCCAGCGCCGCTCCCACCGGCAAGCTGGATCACTACTATATCGCACCTCTGAGTACCCGGCTGCTGGCCGGAGCCAAAACCCAGCTGAGCTATTCCGCTGTGGATACCAATTACATTCCCATCTCCACCAACAGCGGCGCCGTCTGGAGCGCAAGCAACGGCAGCATTACCGAAGGCGGGCTGTTCACCGCTCCCTCCGGCGGCGGTACCGCCACCGTCACAGTGAGCGACGGAACGCGCAGCACCTCCATGGATATCGAAACCGTTGCCAATCCGGACAGCCTTGTAGCCCGTGCCAACGGCAGCGTCCTCACCTCCATATCCACCAAGGCCGGCACCAGCTATGCCTTGACCATTTCGGCCGTATCCAACCATATGACGCTCATCAGCCAGAACCAGTGCTTCCAGTTCTCTGTTACCGGGGACATCGGAACCATCACCGCCGACGGTGTATTCACCGCCACCAAGGACGGTACCGGCGCGATCGTGGTCACCGCGGGCACCGCTTCGCTCACCATTCCCGTCACGGTACAGTCCATGCCCTTTACGGACGTGGCGCTTTCCTCCTGGTATTACGGCGCTGTGGAGCATGTGTACGAAAACGGGCTGATGAACGGCACCGGCGGCACACTCTTTGAACCTTCCGCCACCACCATTCGCTCCATGATCGTGCAGATCCTCTATAACAAGGAGGGCGCGCCTGCTGTTTCTTCCAGCGGCACCTTCTCCGACGTCCCCAGCGGAAAATGGTACACCAGCGCTGTGGAATGGGCTGCATCGGAACAGATTGTCTCCGGCGCCGGGGACGGCCGCTTCGACCCCAACAGCAGCATCACCCGGGAGCAGATGGCCGTGATTCTATACAACTACGCCGCTTATGCCGGACTTGATACCTCCGCCCGGGGCGATGTTTCCGTCTTTACCGACAGCGGCAGCATCCACAGCTGGGCAACCCATGCCATGTCCTGGGCGGTAGGCACGGGCCTGCTCAAGGGCAACGACAGCAAACTCAATCCCCAGGGCACCGCTTCCCGCGCAGAAGTTGCTCAGGTTCTGACCAATTTCCATACAATTTTTGAAGCGGCCTCCAACTGACCTGCTTTCCAAAACGCCCCTCACGGATAAAACATCCGCGAGGGGCGTTCTTTCTGTTCCGGAAAGCCTGTCTTCACCAGCATAGCTTTTTTTATACTCCAGTCAGATCAAAGGGCGGCGTATACTCCGCCTGAGCCGCCCGGCGCTCCTGGGTAAACCCTTCGTCAATGCCGCAGTCGGCCATATAAGCGCAGGCGGCGCGGTACTCCGCCTGCCGCACACGGCGGTTCAGCTCCTCCGGCACGCCAGGGGCCGGCGTATACTGACTCATCAGGGAAAAGAGCACTTCCCCCGGCGCAAAATGCGCGGCCACCCAGTCAATGACACGCTTCGTCTCCGCCAGGCCGCCCGGCAGCATCAGGTGGCGGATCACCACGCCCCGGCGCAGCATTCCATTCTTATCCACCACATACGGGCCACTCTGGCGAAACATTTCCAAAATCGCCGGCGCCGCCCAAGCAAAATAATCCGCCGCACCGGAACAGCGGCGGCTCCACTCCGGGGAAACATATTTGAGATCAGGCAGATAGATCTGCACTTTCCCCTCCAGCAGGCGCAGCGTTTCCACGCGCTCATAGCCCCCGGTGTTCCACACCACGGGAATGCCCGGCGCCTCTTCCAGGGCCAGGGCGATCCAAGGTGCAAACTGCGTGGGGCTGACCAGATTGATATTATTGGCCCCTGCAGCCTCCAGCTCCCGAAATACTTCTCGCAGGCGTTCCACGGTGATGGTCCGGCCAAAGCCCCCGGTGCTGATCTCCTGATTCTGGCAGAATACGCACCGCAGCGTACAGCCGGAGAAAAACACTGTACCGGAACCGTCACGTCCGCTGATACACGGTTCTTCCCAGTAATGCAGCGCCGCCCGGGCCACCTTCGGCTCCGCGCCCATGCCGCACAGCCCCGCCGCTTCCCGGCGCGCCGCGCCGCACCGGCGGGGACACAGCGTGCAATGCTCCTGCGCCGCCGCTATGGCCGCGCGCGCTGCCGATTCCTTACACATCCTCGCAAAACTCCTTTGCCACACGCTCGGCCAAAAATACGCCCCCCGTGCAGTCGATGACATTCACCGCGCAGTTTTTCTGCACGCGGCCGCCATAAATACGGCCGCTTTCCGCTCCAAACATGGCGCTGAACAACCCCCGCACCGCTGCGCCGTGGGCCACCACCAGCACATGCGTCCAACGTGTTTCTTCGGGCACAATCCGTTTGTCCAGAAAAGAGCGGCAGCGGCGCACCAGCGCCTCATAACTTTCGCCGCCCGTTGGCGGCACATAGCACTCCGGCGCGGCAAACAGCGTCCGAGTAGGCCGCTGCTCCTCCTGGAAGTCGCACAGCCGCATTCCCTCCGCAGCGCCGAAGCTCAATTCGATCAGCCGAGCGTCGGTCTGTATAAGAACATTCTTCCCCTGCAAAATCAGCTCCGCCGTTTCCCTGGCCCGCTGCAAAGGAGAGGAAAAGGCCGCGTCAAAGGACACATTTCCCAGCGCCGCGCCGGCAGCCAGGGCGCTGCGCCGTCCTTCTTCACTTAAAGGGACATCCGTGCGGCCCTGAAGCCTCCCTTCTTCGTTCCACAGCGTACGCCCATGGCGCAGGAGATACAGCTTCATGTCTCTTCCCCCTGCTCGGGCAGCGCGTTCTGCGCCGCCGCGCGGAATTTGGCAAAGGCCGCAGGCACGGCCCGCTCGGTTTCCAGTCCACTCCGATCCGTCCAGCACAGCTCCGCCGCGCCCCGTCCCCGCACCCGCAGCACATATCCTCTCATGTGCCATTCCACATGGGAAAAGATGTGTTTCGCTTCCAGTTGTTCCAGCCATTCCATGGGCACAAGGCCCCAGCGCTGCACCTGCTGCGCCGCCGCAGGCTCATCCAGCGCGCCGTCCACATTGGGAAATTCCCACAGCCCGGCCAACAGCCCTTTAGCTGTGCGCCGCCGCAGGGCGACGCCCTGGGACGACAGTAATACAAAAACCGTTTTTTCCTCAATCCGGCGGGGCGTTTTCTTTCGCTTTACCGGGAGCACGTTCCAGGTATCCTCCCGGCAGGCTGTGCAGAACGGGCGGGCCGGGCACTGCGCGCACTTCGGCGCGCCGTTGGGCAGACACACCATGGCCCCCAGCTCCATCAGCGCCTGGTTGAAATCGCCGGGCCGGTCGGCCGGCAAAATTGCCTGCACCCACGCGCTGAAGCGCCGCTTGACCGCACCGTCCAGCACGTCCCCTTCATCACCGGTAATGCGGGAAATCACGCGAAGCACATTGCCGTCCACTGCCGGTACCGCCCGGCCAAAAGCAATCGACGCCACCGCGCCGGCGGTGTATTCCCCGATTCCCGGCAGAGAGAGAATGGTTTCATAATCGCCCGGGAATACGCCGCCGTAGTCTTCCATGATTCTGCGCGCGGCCTTCTGTAGGTTGCGCGCCCGGTTGTAATAGCCCAGCCCCTCCCACAGCTTCAGCAGGCGGTCTTCCTCCACCGCGGCCAGCGCCGCCACATCCGGCAGCACCGCAAGAAAGCGCTCGTAATACGGCAGCACTGCGCTGACGCGGGTCTGCTGCAGCATGATCTCAGAAAGCCACACATGGTAGGCCGTGGGGTCATCCCGCCAGGGCAGCACCCGCGCGCCGGCGTCATACCAAGCCAGCAGCGCCTCACTCAAGCGATACAGTTGTTGCGGAAATTGATCCATAGATTTCGTCCTTTTGTTATTTTTCCGCCGCAGGGAAAGGGATTCCCGCGGCATTTTCTTGTGCAGTGCCGCTCCGGCAGAGAATAGCAGCGCGCTACCGGTTAAACCGGGTGGCGAAGCCACAGCGGCGGCACAACTCTTCCGCCGGGGCACGGCGGGAAAATCCGTCGTACAGCGTCCGTGCCCGTGGAGATGCCAGAATGTCGGCCAGGGGCGTTTCGAAGAGATTCCCCAACGGCACATCCCCTTCATGATCCAGGCAGCAGGGCACCACCGTACCGTCGGCAAGCACGCCCAGCTGATCGCGCAGCCCAAAGCAGAACTGCGCCCCGGTTTCCGCCGCCCCCTTGTCCGGCCAGGCAAACACCTGCTCCTGCTCCAAAAACAGGTCTTTCCCCAGCACCCGGCTGCGGCTGCGGGTACGAGGCAGCATTTCTGGGTCTACGCCGGTTTTCTCCTCCAAAAAGCGCAGGATCTCCCCATTGCGCTCCGCCGCCCCACCCTCGTTCCACAGCCGCAGCGCACAGTGGACGCCCTGCTCTCGCAAGGCGCTGCATACCGACCAGACCGATTCCAGATACGCCTCCATGGAAAGCCCTGCGCCGCTGCCCTCCAGGGCATGGAGGGATACGCTGAGCTTGTGCAGCACCGCGGCATGGGCCGTCAGCACACCGCCCCTTTGCCCCAGCAGGGTGCCGTTGGTCGTGATGCAGACGCGAAAGCCTTTCTGTCCCGCAACGGTCAGGATCTCTCCCAATTCCGGATGCGACAGCGGCTCTCCCATCAGGTGGAGATAGAGGAAGCGGACATACTCCTGCAAGGCAGCGGCCACCGCGGCAAACTCCGCCGTGCTCATACGCCGCGGCGGCCGCCGGGTTTTGGGGCAGAAGGCGCAGTTCAGGTTGCACTGATTGGTGATCTCCACATAGGCTTTGTTGAGCATGTCCCTTACTGCCCAGCTAGAACGTCCAGCGCTTCGGTGGGCATCACCTCAATGTGATTGCCGTCGGGATCGTGCAGAAAATAGATGCCCAGGCCCACAATCTCTTCGTCAATCAGGCCCGCCGCACTGTGTTTGGCGTGCCACTGCTCCCGGCAGTCCGTGACAAAGGCGATATGGTTGCTGCCCGGCGCCACATCTCCTTCCGTCAGTTCCAAAAAAAAGTCCGGCGTGCTCTCATCCCGCAGCCAGGCCATCGGTCCCGCATTCGCCTGCAGATGCTTGATCAGCGAAAGGCCGAACATCTCCTCATAAAACCGGATGGACGCCTCCAAATCGGAAACGCGCAGATTTTCATGTCCAAAACGCAGCATGGTTCATTTCTCCTTTTCCCATTGTTGTTTTCTGTGCCACACAGCGGCGGCATTGATTTTCACCAACAGCTTTTCCACCGGCACCTTCGCCGGGCAGATATCCTGACAGGCCAACGATTTGGTGCAGCCGCTGAAAAAGCGCCGCCTGTAAGCTTGCCCAACGCTTGCCCGGTGGCTGCCTTCCGTACTCTGGTCGTAGACCCGGAAGGCGGCCGCCACGCCCATTGCCCCGACAAAAGACCTCCCCGCCGAAAAATGGGGGCACACCTCCAGGCACAACCCGCACATCAGGCAGCCCGCCGCCCGATAATGCAGCTCCCGCCGCTCCCGGTTGGTCAGATCCGCCTCTTCTTCCAGCCACAGCTCCATTTCCTGCAGCGCAGCAAAACACGCGCCGCGATCCACCTGCAGATCACGGATACGCGGGAATTTACGCAGCGGTTCCAGCGTGATCTCCCCGGCCGGATTGGCGGCCGCTCCCAGCGAAACGGCGCAGGCCAGCGCCGGACGACCGGAAATGACCATGGCACAGGCGCCGCATTTCTTCTCCAGGCACGCACAATCCCAAGCAATACGCTCCGCCACCTCACCGGTTTCGTCCTGTAAAAACTCCCGCTGACCCAATTCTTCCAGCGCATGGGCCACAGAGTCCTCCGCGGCGCAGGGGCTTTCAAAACGCTGCCACCGGCTCGCGCCGCCGCCCTCGCCCCGTCGTATGTTCAAGTGATAGCTCATGGCCGCGCCTCCTCCGCAATGGGTTCAAAAGAGATTTCCGTACCGCCGCTGTGCCGGCGGGCCACCGTGGTTTTCTGATAGTGCGCATCATCACGCCGGGGAAAGTCCGTGCGGAAATGGGCTCCGCGGCTTTCTTTCCGCGCCCAGGCGCTTTCCACCATAGCCGTGGCCAGAGCCAGCCGCGCCTCCAGCGCGTACTGCCGGGCCGCGCCGGCCTCCCGGTCCTGTCCCGCGCACACATGCCTCGTCAGCTCCGCCAGCGCCGCCGCACCGGTACACAAGGACACTTCCTGCCGGCGGATGCCCAGGCAATCGTTCAGAATGCGGCTGAGTTCCGCCTCTACCGCCGCGCAGGACACGGCCTCCCGCCGCGCTGCCACGGCGCCGCAGAGCGCACACCAGTCCTCTGCGGCTTTCTCTGCCTCCGCCGCACACATTTCCGGAAGCGGAATATCCCGCAGAATGGTTTGTGCTGCCGTGTATCCGCCGAAAATGGCCCCCAACAGGGAATTGCCCCCCAACCGGTTGGCTCCATGATACTGGCATGCACATTCTCCGGCAGCATACAGCCCCCGCAACGTAGTGCGATGCGCCGCATCCACATACAGCCCGCCCATGAAATAATGAATGCCAGGGTAAACAGGAATCGGCTCCCGCCCGGGATCACGGTGCAAAAACTCCCGGCAGAATTCTGTCAGATCGCCAAGCCTTTCACTCAGCACCTCCTTGTCCACTCCCGTCAAATCCAGCCAAGCAGTGTCCTGCCCGCATTCCCGGCAGACCGCCTCCGTCTCTCGGGACACAACGTCCCGGGGCATCAGATTTTTCAGTTCCGGATATTTTTCTTCCATATAGTACCATCGAATTCCATCGCGCAGCACAAAGAGCCTCCCGCCCTCGCCCCGGGCCGCTTCGGAAAGCAGCGCCCGCTTTCCGGATATCGCCGCAGTAGTGGGGTGGTACTGGATCATTTCCAGATTCGCACAGGCCGCCCCGGCCAAATAAGCCGCGGCGGCTGCCGCTCCGGTGTTCTGCACAGCGCCGGTAGTGCGGCCGAACAGACCGTTCAATCCACCGCTGGCCAACAGGCCGGTTCCCGACAAAATTTCACAACTTTTCGTATATTTATCTAAAATAATACAGCCCGTACACTCATTTTGACCTCTTGTGAGGTATTTTACCACCTCGTGATGGTCTTTGCGCCGGATCAGTCCCCGATCCTCCCAGCGGCGGGCCTCCTGAATCAGTGCTGCCATCACCTGCCGGCCGGTGCTGGATTGGGCAAACGCCGTGCGCTTCTTTTTCTGCCCGCCGAAATACCGCAGATCCAGCGCGCCGCCTTCCGTGCGGTTGAACGCCACGCCCAGCCGGGCCAAGGTGCGCACCACTTCTGCTGCCCCTTCCGTTAGCGCCCGCACCGCATTGGGATCGGCAAGGTCACACCCGGCTTCCATGGTATCCCGGAAATGCTCTTCCATGCTGTCGCCTTGCCCTTTGGTATCCAGCGCCGCATTGATGCCTCCTTCCGCCATGACGGACTGGGCGCGCACCGAAGGCGCAGAGGACACCAGCACGCTCTCCTGCCCGTGCCGCGCTAATGTTAGCGCAGCACTCAATCCGGCCACACCCGCGCCAATGATCCAAACCGCCTTCACAGTTTCACCCCCACTGCATAACACACTGCACCCACCGCCGCTGCCAGCAGCGCCAGGACACACACTGTCCGCACCCAACGCTGCATCCGGGCGTCGGGGTCCATACCGGAATCCAGCAGCAACGGCCTGAGATTAAACAGAACATGCACAGCCAGCGCCGCGCTCAGCGTCAGCTGCCACAAAAGACTCGGCACACCAAAGGGGCGCAGCAGCACGCCAAACGGCGTATGGATTGTGAACAGCTGCGTGTGCTGCAGGGTCAAAAGCAAAATCGCCGCGCCGCTGAGCACCCGCAGCCAGTAGCGCCCATTTGCGTTTGGATAGCGCAGCATGTCCCGCCACATTCCTCCGCGTACCACTTTCCATAGCGCCAGTATCCCATGAAGACACACAAAGCCCATAAAAACATAGGAAAACTGCCCCTGCACCAAAAAAACAGGCGTTAAGAGGGTGACACAGCCCATAGCCAAGTGTATAATAAGCAAGATTAATACCATCCAGGCTATGATCGGATGAAATTTCTGCAAAAATGTTCTCTCCTTTCCCCAGGGCACGTATCCTTATGGAAGTATTATAGCGCGTTTTCCGCCGGAAGAAAAGAGGCATACCGACAAAGGACGCACACCGTCTTGACAAATTCCTTTCCATCGCTTATAGTTCACTAAGTGAACGAGGACGCCAGTAGTGACATATTGACAAAGAGGTGATTCAATGAAGACGAAAAACGATGCAGGCGAACGGCTGCTCAGCGCATGGCTGACCCTGTCTTCTACGCTGTGGAACGAACGCATCGTCACAGGCATGACTTTTAACGAAGCCTTCGTATGCAACCTGCTCTCCCGCCAGGATGCCGCGCAGCCTCTGACCGCTACTGATTTATGCCAGCGGACAAAGCTGCTCAAGAGCCAGATGAACAAAGTCCTTTCGGAAATGGAGCGCAAAGGTTATATTCAGCGCATACGCTCGGAAAAGGACAAGCGGCAGGTACTTCTGCACCTGACCGAAGCCGGGCAGGCCGCTTATGCAAAGGAACACAGCGGCATTTCAGCGATCCTGCACCACCTGGTGGAGGATCTTGGCGAAGAGAAAGCCCTGCACGCGGCAGATATCGTCGAGGAGATCACCCAGTCTCTGAAAAAGATCGAAATACTATAAAAAGCGGTGTTCTCGGAAAGGAAACATTATGATTCAACTTTTGACTGATTCCGCAGCTGATCTGACGGCGCAGGAGCTGCAAGCGCTGCAGATCACAGTGATCCCTCTGGGCGTACACTTCGGCGCCGACGCCTATCTCGACGGCAGGACGCTGGATCGCCCCACATTTTACCGTCTGCTGCAGAGCAGCGCTGTTTTTCCCACCACCTCACAGCCCTCTCCCGCGGATTTTGAATCCTGTTTCTCCGCTGCGCGGGCAAAGGGGGACGATGTGGTAGCCGTACTTCTTTCCTCCGCCCTGTCCGGCACTTTTCAAGGCGCCTGCATCGCCCGGGAGATGATGGACCCAGAGGATGCCACTCACATCCACCTGGTGGACAGTCTGAGCGCCACGGTAGGCGAACGGTTTCTCTTGCTGCACGCTGCTGCACTGCGCGATAGGGGCGCCTCAGCAGCAGAAATCGCCGCTGAATTGACGGAACTGCGCCGCCGTATCACGATCTGGGCCAGTGTGGACACGTTGGAATACCTCTGCAAAGGCGGCCGCCTGTCCCGCACCGCTGCAGGGGTGGGTTCTCTGGCCAAGGTAAAGCCCATTATTACCCTCACCAGAGAGGGCCGCGTAGCCGTGCAGAAAAAATGCATCGGAAAATCCCGCTGCATGTCGGAAATCACAGCGCTGACGGAAAAACGGCGGCCGGACCCGTCTCATCCTGTTTTTGGCCTGTACAGCTTCGATGCGCACAACTGCAGCGCACTGGCCGGACGGCTGGCAGCGTGCGGTTTCTCCATTGCTCCGGATCACTATCTGGAAATCGGCCCCACTATCGGCGCCCACATTGGTCCCCATGCCTACGGCGTGGCCTATATTGCCGCAGACGAATAAAGACGCACATCATCGCGAGCCGTGTTCTGGAATTGCTGGAACGCGGCTTTGCGTTTTTTTCTGTTCTTCCGCACAGATATAACTGCACAAAAGGCGAAGCCCACGGTTCGGGGAAACCGTGGGCTTCAGACTATATAGGGAACTTCGGACTTCCGAATAACTCGGCGGCTCGAAAGTACCGACAAAAGGAATTTCAGCTGGGCCGCTTATTTGCAGATATAATTCTGCAGCCCAACGATCATGTACCGTCCCGCCACAGCTCCCTGATCGGGGGTTCCGATGGCCTTGGCGGCAAAAACCGCGGCTTTACCAAACTTGGGCGTCATATTTTTGGTGGCTTCCACACCCTCAGTGGCACCTTCCACCGCTGCATGGATCACCGCGTTCAGATCAGCGTTCTCCGCCGCTGCCGCTTCCACCGCTTTTTTAGCAGCAGCATCCACTGCATCCAGAATGGTCCGATCGCCCAGCGCACATTTGCCGCGCTTCTGGATACCTGCGGCAAAACCGGTCAGATAAGTCGCCAGTTCCACCGGGCCGATCTCACTCACACCCTTGAGCCCTTTACCGCCCTCCATCACGCCGCTGGACATCAGTGTGCCCATGGTGGAGGGAACCACGGAGGACATTTTCATACCGGCCTTCATCAGAGTCTTGCCGATATCGCCGGGTTCTGCATTCTCGCGGATCAAATCCGGCAGGGCGCCGTATCCTTTGTCCATGGTCAGACCCAAATCGCCGTCACCCATCTTGGCGTCCATGTCGCACAGCTCGTCGCGCTTGTCTGCAAACACTGCCGCAACGCTTTCAAACAGTTCCGGAAGCTGCTCAAAAAGAATCTTATCCATTGCTGCTGCGCCTCCTTATGCCTGAGTGTAAAACGGCGTCTTCACAGGCAGGTCGATCTGCGCTTTCATTTCCTCATCGGCCATCTTGCAGATCGTGATAGACGCGCCGGCCATTTCCATAGAGGTGGCATATTCGCCCACAAAGGTGCGGTATACCTTGATGCCCTTCTCGTCCAGGATCTTGCGCACGGAGTTGCACAGGATATACAGTTCTTCCACAGAGGTGGCACCCAGGCCGTTGATCAGCAGGGAAACCTCTTCACCCTCCACTACAGGCATATCGCCCAGCAGCGTATCCAGAGATTCGCTCGCCAGCTCGTCCGCCGTCTTAATGGGGCCGTTCCACACACCCGGCTCACCATGGATGCCCATGCCCATGGCCATTTCATTTTCGCCCAGCGTAAAGTTGGGATGTCCTACCTCCGGGATGATGCAGGGCGTCAGCGCAAAGCCCACAGTGCGGGTGTTGTCCTTGGCCTTCTGGGCAGCGGCAAGCACTTCATCCAGGGTGCCGCCCTGGGCCGCCTTAGCCCCGGCACATTTATACATGAAGAAAATGCCGGCCACACCGCGGCGGGTATCGGGATTGGCATTGGAATTCACATCGTCGGCGCCTACAATGGAGCGGGTTTCAATGTCGTCCATCTCACACATCTCAGCGGCCATATCAAAGTTCATGATATCACCGGTGTAGTTGCCGTAGAGATACAGAATACCGGCCCCGGCTTCCACTTCCTTGGAGACATTGTAGATCTGCTCTGCCGAAGGGGACTGAAACACGCCGCCGACGCCGCAGCCATCGAGCAGGCCCTCGCCCACATAACCCAGGAACAGAGGCAAATGGCCCGTGCCACCGCCGGTGATAATGGCCACCTTGCCGTCCTTCTTCTTGGCAGTGCAGTAGCAGCGCAGGTCGCCGTTCACATATTTTACCTGATCGCCATGGGCATCATAGATACCTTTGAGCATCTCGTCCACATAGTTTTCCGGCGCGTTGATAATTTTTTTCATAAAAATGTTCCTCCTTGATCGCTTTTACAGCATTAAACCCAATTCTTCCTGCAGGGAATCAAAATAGATGTCGTCATGGCTGGTATTGTTGCGGAAAATGCACACGCTCATGACCTCTTTTCCCACGGCGAAAGGCACCGCGTGCCACACAGAGGGTTTGAGGGAAATGCCCAGGCCGCAGGGGATGTAAAAAGCCTTCACGTTATCCGCTTCCAGCGCCCCCGCCGGGGCCATGCCCACAATCAGGTCGCCGTCCATGGCGATCAGGTTTTCCGTAGTGTGGTCGTGAGCTTCAAAATCCTTGAGGATAAAGTCATGGGGCAGCACCCGCATCAGATTGATGGACGTCGGCCCATCGATCACCACCGCCTGGGGATACCACAAATGGCTGGCGGGGTTGCCCCCGGCCTCGCGGCCTTCGGTGGTCAGCACCTCGCCGAAGGGGGCAAAGGCCTCCTGCGTCAGCTTCTGCACTTGAATCATTTTCATATAAAACCGTTCCTTTCTGCAAGCGCGGCTCCGTGCCGCGCACCCGTTCTCAGGAAGCAGCCGCGGCCTTTTGAGCCTCGCGCTTTTCCAGCACCACGCTGAGCACCAACGCAGCGATCAGCAGACAGCCATTGGCAAAGGTTTTGGCATTGTCGGACATGTGCATCAGGCCAAAGGCATTGGCAATCATCTGCAGCAGCAGCACCGCCAGTACCACACCCGCCACGCGGCCCTTGCCGCCGTCTGGATGGACGCCGCCCAGCACAACGATCAGCAGCGACAGCAGCGTATAGGTGGAGCCGTTGGAGGATTTAGCACTGTTGAGGTGGGAAGTAATCAGAATACCCGAAATACCGCCCAGGATACCGGAGAACATATAAGTCATAATCGTGACTTTCAGCGTGTTGATGCCCGAATACATGGCTGCCTGGGCATTGGAGCCGAGGAAATAGATCTCGTGGCCGAAAACGGTGCATTTCATAATGAACACCACAACCGCCACCACGGCAATGAAAATAAACAGCACATAAGGTATGCCCGCCACGGTACCGTTGGCAATATTTTTGAAGGCGTCGCACATACCGTTGATGGCAGGTCCGCCGGTGATGCCGTAGGCCAGGCCGGTATAAAGCTGCAGGCCGCACAGAGTAACCAGCATGGCCGGCAGGCCGAAATAGCCGATGATGAAACCGTTGAACGCGCCGCAGGCAGCGCCCACCACAACCGCCACCACACAAGCAAGAACAATCGCGGGAACGACCATGGCGGGGTTGGCCACCTCACCGCCTTCTATGAGGACCATGTTTTTCACAATCAGCGCCGCGAGAACGCCGCTCAGGTTCATAATACCCACCAGGGACAAATCAATGCCGCCGGCAATCATACAGGCCATCATGCCCAAGGCCAGCACGCCGTATTCCGGGAACTGGAAAATCATGGAGCGCACATTCAGCACGGTGAAATAGGAACCGGGCTTCAGGATCAGCATGATGATGCACACCAGGAGCATCAGCGCAATAATCGTCAGAATATGGTTGTCTTTTTTCATTCGGAGCGGGCTTTTTGAAGCCGCCAGCTTACTCTCATTCGCACTCATTTGCAGCGCACCTCCTTAAATCTTGCCCAGGCTGGCCTGACGCTTGGCCTGAATCGACGTCATGATCGCGCCCAGCAGCAGCACCAGGCCCACGGCAAAGGTCTGCCAGCAGGTGGGAATGCCCAGCATGTTCAGGTTGTTCTGCACCAGAGTGATCAACAGCACGCCAAGTACCGTGCCGCCCACACTGCCATGGCCGCCGGTCAGGCGGCAGCCGCCCACGACGCAGGCAGCGATAATGATCATTTCATCGCCCATCAGCGCGGAGGTGGTGGAGGAGTGCATCAGAGTCGTATAGATCATAGCGGTGGCGCCGGCTACCACGCCGCAGAAAATATAAGCGAAGAACTGCAGGCGGCGCACATTGAAACCCGCGATACGGGCGGCGTTGGCATCGCCGCCGATGGCATACAGTCCGCGGCCCAGCATAGTGAATTTCATCACCAACGCCATGACCACACACAAAATCACCGGCACCAGGAACAGCACCGTCAGCGGGTAAGTAAAGCCGGTGGAAGGCGCAGTGTACGTAATCATATTGATCTCATACAGGCTCTGAAGGGAGCTGGGCAACGTTGTAAACTCGCGGGTGCCCAGCAACATCACCAGGCCGCCGGAAGCCACAGAACTGGTGGCCAGCGTGGCAATCAGAGGCGGCAGCTTCAGATAAGAGACCAGAATACCGTTCAGGATCCCGAACACCAGGCCGATAAACATGGCCAAGCCGAAGAAGAAGAACAGGTTGTCCGGTCCCATTTCATGATAATTCATATACAGCGGCACATACATAGCCACGCAGCCCACCGCGGGGAAAGATACGTCGATGCCGCCGGAGATGATGACCACCATCTCACAAATGGCAAAACACATGGTAAAAATACCGGCACGGGCCAGGTTGATGGCAGTGGCCGGGCTGAGGAACGCCGGTTCGCGTATGGCGGCAATGAGACAGAAGACGACCATGACGTAGATCAGAATCATGGGCGTACTGGTCAGCGCCATTTTCAATTTCTGGTTTTTCGTGGTCATTTCTCTTCGACCTCCTGTTCCGTAGTCTGTGCAGCGCTTTTTGCGGCATCGGAGGCGCCGATCAGCAGATTCGAAAGCGACAGTTCGTCGATGGAATTATCCACAGCGGCCTCAACCTTGCCGTCGCGCATCACGATGATCTTGTTGCAGTTCTGCACCAGCTCCGGCAGGTCGTCGGAAATGACGATAATGCCAATACCCTTCTGGGCCAGGTCGCGCAAAATGGCATGGATTTCCGCCTTTGCGCCAATATCAACGCCCACCGTGGGACCGTCCAGAATAAAGAGCTTGGGGTCGGTGTTGAGCCATTTGGCAATGACCACCTTCTGCGCGTTGCCGCCGGAGAGCGTCCGCACCGCAGGCTTGGGCGAGGGCGCCACAATATTGATCTCGTCAATCCAGCGGCGCGTAACGGTTTCCATTGCCTGCTCGTCCAGCTTGCCGCCTTTCATATACTTGCGGATAGAAGAGGCCACCGTATTGTCCTGAATGGAGCGATCCATAAACAGCCCCTGGGTCAGGCGGTCCTCCGGCACATAGCCAATATCGTTGGCCATGGCATCGTTGACGCTTTTTATTGTGATCTCCTTGCCATTGAGCACAATTCTGCCGCTTTCCGCCGGGGTCAGACCGAACAGCGCCTGGCCGATCTCGCCGCGGCCGCTGCCCAGAAGGCCCGTGAGGCCCAGCACGTCGCCCCGGTTCAGGGTAAAGGACACGTCCTCAAAAGCCCCCTTACGGGTCAAATGCTCTACGCGCAGGATTTCTTCCGCATTTTCTGCAGGATGGTATTTTTCATCCGACACGTCGTGGCCGGTCATATCACGGGTGAAGCGAGCCTGATCGTATTCGCTGATGGGACCGCTGGATACATACGCGCCGTTGCGCAGGATCGTCAGCCGGTCGGCAATGCGGTAAATCTCATCCAGCTTGTGGTTGACGATCATTACCGCGATGCCTTTTTCCTTCAGCTTGCGTACGATATCCCACAGTTTGTCCACCTCGCGGGCGGTCAGCGCCGTGGTCGGTTCGTCCAGGATCAGCAGCTTTGCGTCGTTGATGATGGCGCGGCAGATCGCCACCATCTGTTTATTTGCCACACTCAGGCGCTCAAGCTTCACATCCGGGTCGATGTGCGCACCGACCTGCTCCATGGCAAGCCGCGCCGTTTCGTGTATTTGTTTCCAATTCACAAATTTTATTTTATTTTTCAGTTCCCCATTGAGCGCGATGTTCTCCGCCACCGTCAGGTTCGGAAACACGGCAAAATCCTGGTAAATCACCTGGATGCCGCGGTTGATCGCGTCCATGGGCTTCATCTTTTCCACTTTTTCTCCATCGATCCAGATAGAGCCTTCATCGGCATTGTGTACGCCGGAGATCGCCTTGATCAGCGTAGATTTTCCACAGCCGTTTTCACCAGCCAGGCAGTGAATTTCCCCTTTTCGGATCTCCAGGTCGACTCCCTTCAGAGCGTGGACGCCGCCGAAGGATTTTTTGATGCCTTCCAGTTTCAAAAAGACTTCATCAGCCATAGTACCGGCCCCCCGTTTTTCCTATATAGTCTGTCTATGCAAACCCCCATGCGGGGCGTATGCCGCCGCATGGGGGTTTCTGATGCATCCGCTTAAGTATTGTTCAGTTGGTATTGCGAACTCTTAGAAATCGTAATCGTCCAAATTGTCCTTCGTCACGTCCACGCGGGCGTTGCCGTACAGAACAGTGGGAACATCTGCATCGGGCGTCAGGGTGTCGTAACCGGCAGCGTTCAGGGACAGTGCGGAGGTATCCAGCTCTGTGCCGGCTGCCTTGGCGTCCAGAACGGCGATGGCCATCTCGATCATAGCCTTGCCAGCCTCAGCGGGATCCCACACGGAGAAGGTGGCGATGGTGTCGCTCTCCACGAACTGCCGTGCGATGGAGGTCATGGAAGTGCCGACCACAGCGACCTTACCGGTCAGGCCCAGTTCTTCCACTGCCTGCGCAGCGCCCACGACGTCAGTGGAAGCGCTGCCCTGAATGGCCACGATGTCGGGGTTGGCCTGCAGCAGTTCCTTGGTCTGGTTGTAAGAAGAAGTGGTGTCGTCGCCCGTCTCAAAACGGCCGGCGTTGGTCATGTTGGTGTTGGCTGCGAAATACTCGTCCGCTGCATCGCACCATTCGTTGTGGGAAACAGAGTTCAGGTCGCCCACGAACTGGATGTACTTGCCTTCGCCGCCGGCCAGCTCAGCCAGCTCCTCGGCAAAGTGCGTGCCGTAATCTGCGTTCACGAACGCCTCGACGTCATAGTCGAAATACTTGGGATCCATGGAGGAAGCCTCGTGGGTGATGACCACGATGCCCTGATCTCTGGCCTTCTCCAGCACGGGAGCCAGGGACTCGGAGTCGAAGGGAACCACGCAGATGGCGTCCCAATCCTCTGCCAGCAGCTGCTCCACCACGCCGGCCTGGTCGGCGCCCTCGGCGCTGCCGCGGTAGACGTAGTTGGTGCCGTTATCGGCATTGTAGGCCTCCACGCCGTCTTCCATGCGCTGGAACCAGCCGATGTTGGTCATCTTGGGAACGACCGCGATCTTGTAATCGGTCCCCTCAGCGCCGCTGTTCGGCTCGTTGGTGCTGCCGCCATTTTCCTTGGGGCCGCAGCCTGCAAACAGGGTAGCAGTCATGACTGCCGCTGCACCCAGCGCAAGGAGTCTCTTATGATTCTTCATGGTAATCAGGTCCTCTCTTCATCTGATTTTATTCGGTCTTCCAACCGTACCCTTATAGTAAAATATTCATGCCTTAATGTCAAGAAAAATTCCACAACAAAACAAAATTTTGCCATCATTTTTTGTCGAATTTCTACAGACAACACCCCTCAAAACATGCAATTTGCTAAAAACGGGGAAAAATATGTTCTGTCCTTTGTAACATTATACTAATCCCCGGCAAAGATTCTCCCATATGCGGCCATTCATCCATATTCAGCGGACAATCTTTGTGCAAATGAGTGTCCCGCGCTTGATTTCGCAGCACAAATCCGTTATGATGCTGTCAGAACCACCAAAAGAAATGGGAAGGAGTCCTGTTTTATGAGTAAATATACCATTGGCATTGATTACGGCTCCCTGTCCGGCCGGGCAGTCCTGGTGCGCTGCGACAGCGGCGAGGTTGTGGCCGAAAGCACCATGGACTATCCCCACGCCGTCATGGACGCCGCCCTGAGCGACGGAACGCCCCTGGGCCAGGACTGGGCGCTGCAGGACCCCCAGGATTATCTGGACGTGCTCGATACCGTGATCCCCGCCGTGCTGCGCGAAAGCGGCGTGGCGGCGGAAGACGTGATCGGCGTGGGCACGGACTTCACCGCCTGCACCGTGCTCCCCGTGAAAGCCGACGGCACGCCGCTGTGCTTCCTCCCCCAGTTCCGCTCCACACCCAACGCCTATGTGAAGCTGTGGAAGCACCACGCCGCGGAAAAATACGCCGCCCGGGTGACGGAGATCGCCGCCCAGCGGGGAGAGCCGTTCCTGCAGCGCTATGGCGGCAAAATTTCCAGCGAGTGGGAAATTCCGAAGATCTGGCAGATTCTGGACGAAAGCCCGGAAGTCTATGAAGCCGCCGACCACATTGTGGAGGGCGGCGACTGGATCGTCTGGCAGCTCACCGGCGTTTTGCGCAAGAACACCTGCGCCGCCGGCTATAAAGGCACCTGGAGCGCTTCGGAAGGCTATCCCTCTGAGGACTTCTTCAAAGCCCTGGACCCCCGCCTGTCCAACTATGTTTCTGAAAAACTGAACTTCCCCGCCGCGGCCCT
The DNA here is from genome assembly GCA_020555865.1 of bacterium 210917-DFI.7.65. Classification (GTDB taxonomy): domain Bacteria; phylum Bacillota; class Clostridia; order Oscillospirales; family Oscillospiraceae; genus Pseudoscillospira. The sequence continues at coordinate 96,872 of JAJCJJ010000005.1, forward strand.
GGGCAGCGCCGTGGGCGGCGTTACGGAGGAAATGGCCCGCAGAACCGGCCTGCGCCCCGGCACCCCCGTGTCCGCCTCCATCATCGACGCCCACGTGGCCATGCCTTCCGCCGGCATCACCGGACCAGGCCAGCTGCTGGCGATCATGGGCACCTCCACCTGCGACATCCTGCTGTCGAAGGAAGAACGCATGGTGCCCGGCATGTGCGGCGTGGTGGACGGCGGCGTATATCCGGGCTATTACGCCTACGAGGCGGGCCAGTCCTGCGTGGGCGACCATTTCGCCTGGTTTGTGGACCGCTGCTGCCCCGCCGCTTACAAAGAGGAAGCCGACCGGCAGGGCAAAAATTTGCACGTTTACCTCACCGAGCTGGCCGAAACGCTGCAGCCCGGTGAAAGCGGCCTCATCGCCCTGGATTGGTGGAACGGCAACCGCAGCGTGCTGACGGATTACGACCTGACGGGCCTGATCGTGGGGATGACCCTGTCCACCCGGCCCGAAGAAATCTACCGCGCCCTGATCGAAGCCACCGCCTACGGCACGCGGATGATTGTGGAAAATTTTGTGCGCCACGGCGTGCCGGTAACCAAATTTGTGGCCACCGGCGGCATCAGCCAGAAAAATGCCATGGCCATGCAGATCTACGCCGACGTGCTGAACATGCCCGTGCACATCGCCGACGGCAAGCAGGGCGGCGCATTGGGCGCGGCGTGTTTCGCCGCCGTGGCGGCCGGGAAAGCGGCCGGCGGGTATGATTCCATCACCGAAGCCGCCGCCGTCATGGGCCGGCAGAAGGACGCCTTCTATGCCCCCATCCCCGAACACGCGGCAGTATACGAAACGCTCTACCGCGAATACGGCGCCCTGCACGACTACTTCGGCCGCGGCGGCAGCGACGTGATGAAACGGCTCAAAGCCATACGCACCAAAATCAAAGGATGACCGGAAAGCGCAAAAGGGAGCACGGAAAATTTTCCGTGCTCCCTTGTTTCAGGTTGGATCGTCCCAGTCTTCTTCGTCGCCGCCGGTTTCGCGCTGCATTCGGCGCACAAAGCGCCGCGTCGGCATATCCAGAAAGCGGTTGCCGTTCAGGGGCATGCCCATTTCCTCCTGATAGATGCGAGCCACTTTCCGCAGGGTTTCCAGACAGGTCTCGTTGTCCAGCGCGTCGTTATCCAGCACCCGCCCGATGCGCTCCATGGCACAGATGGCGCGGCTGTTCAAAGCGTCGTCCATGGCAGCCAGGTCGAGCTTTTCCAAAAAGTGAAACATACACTTGCCCAAATCGTAAAAACGAAGGCAGTCAAAATAATCGTATTCGGAGTCTTTCATAGCAGCCTTCCTCTGGAGTCTATATAGACCCAAATCATTTTTCTCACAAAATTTTCTTTAATTGGATAATCGAATTATAAAAACATACTCTACCAATATAATCGCTTTATACGATAAAAAGCGAGGTAGACATTTTGAAAATTCGCAAAAAATATGGCGATAAAAACTTAATTGGTAAAAATGTTGCCGCGCTTCGGAAAAGTCGGAAGATCAAGCAACATGAACTTTTAGCTCAATTGCAAGTTAAAGGCATTAATATCACTGCAAGCGGCTTATCCGAATTGGAGGGTCAAAACCGTTATGCAACTGATAAAGAAGTGTTTGCTTTAATGACAATCTTCAATGTTTCTTTCGAAGAATTATGTAAAAATACAGATGACACATAAGGCAGGGCTTCGGCCCTGTTCTTTATTTTTTATTATAATCGGATATTCCGATTATTTCAACATCTTTTTTATTTATAATTTGAATATCAAAATAAAGAGAGGGCTTACTATGCGTCCCAGAAAAAAATATGGCACCAAAAACAGCATAGGAAAGAATATTATTGCCCTGCGGGAAAAACGGCATATGAAGCAAGGCGAATTGCTTGCGCAATTGCAATTACACAACATCCCCATCTCCGCATCCAGTTTATCTGACTTGGAAGGACAAAATCGTCATGTATCCGAACGCGAAATTATTGCATTGATGGATATATTCCAAATTACCTTTGAAGAGTTATGCTCAAACAGTTTCTATTCAAATGATGATGAATAATAACATGCAGTGGATATTGCAGGATATTCCAATTGGTCGAAATATTCAGGCCATTCGGATTGAGAAAAAACTGACGCAGGAACAAGTGGTTGCAAAACTGCAGCTTATGGGCAGTAACATGTCCAGAAGCACTCTTGCCAATATTGAAGTGGGTCGCCGGAATATTAAAGCAAGTGACTTGCGTGCCTTGAAAACATTATTTGATGTGGATTACGATATGTTTTTCAAAATATAACACCGTTTTGGTCTTTCAAGCATTGCAATAGAAGATGACAAAAAGCCCCGGGCGCTGCCGCCCGAGACTTGACAATACGCTTTGCTCCGCCTATAATGAATATAGAAAAGGGCACTGCCGGTAAGCGGTTGGTCCAAAGAGTTTCGATCAGAAAATGACCGCTATCCTTGGCCAGGGGCGGTCATTTTCTTTTATAGATCTGGATAACCAGACCTATAACGCCAATGATGACAAGACAAAAAGCAAAAAGCCCTTCATATGTAACCATAAGCATCACCCCCCTTCTGGGAAGTGACCAACCGCCTACCGTTCCGGCAGTGCCCGTTTTATTTTACCATGGCTTTCCCCTCTCTGCAACAAATTTCGCTGCGCCGAAAGGGTACGGCATACTTTCCCCGGCGAAAAACATACCGCAAAAAGCCCCGGGCGGCAGCGCCCGGGGCTTGACAATATTTCCTGCCCCGCCTATAATTGAATATCAGAAAGGGCACCGCCGGTAAGCGGTTCGCCCTAAGAATCTTGAGTCAAGAAATGACCGTCAGTTTACGAGGCTGGGCGGTCATTTTCTTTTCCAGAAAGGAACGGGATGTTATGAAAACCAATGTCAAAAAGCTTGTGCCCGCCCTGATTGTGCTGGTGGTGCTGATCGCCGTATTCTGGGGCGTGTATCGCCAGTTTTCCCCCAAGGCGCAAAGCGGCGAAAAGCAGATCACCATTTCCATTGTAGACGATACCGGAACGCAGAGCGATTATGCGCTGAACACCGACGCGGAGTATCTTCTGGAAGCGCTGCAGTCCGTTGCGGAGATCGACGGCGAAGAAAGCCCGGAATACGGCTATACCCTTTACACGGTGAACGGCCTGACCGCCGATTTCACCACAGGAAACGCCTACTGGGCCATTTACGTCAACGGGGAATACGGATCCTACGGCCTGTCCCAGCAGCCGGTGACCGACGGCGATACATACGCCATTGTCTATGAGACCTATGCCGCCTGAGAGAGCCGGCCGCGGCGCAAAAACCATCGCCGTCCTGGCGGTGTGCACCGCGCTGGTGTTTGCCCTGCAGGTGGCTCTGGCCGCCATTCCCAACGGGGAATGTGTCACGCTGCTGTTTATCCTGTACACGCTGTATTTCCGCAAACGCACCCTGTATATCATTTATGCCTTTGCCCTGCTGGAAGGCATGGTTTACGGCTTTGGTCTGTGGTGGTTCATGTACCTTTATGTCTGGACGATTTTGTGGGCTGTGGTGACGCTGCTGGGACGGCGGCCGCGCCCGGCCCTGTTCTGGGCGGTCACCGCCGCTTTTTTCGGGCTGTGCTACGGCTTTCTGTGTGCTCTGCCCTATTTCCTCATGGGCGGCTGGACGCTGGCTTTTTCCTGGTGGGTAGCGGGGATTCCCTTTGATCTGGCCCACTGCGGCTTTAATTTTGCCATCGTCCTGACTCTGTTCCCGCCCCTGAACAAGCTCTTTGCCCATCTGCAGCAGCAGGGCATGCTGTTATAAATAAGCCGAGCGCCGTACGAGCGTTTTGCCGCAGGCAAAATCTCGGCGCAGGCGGAATTCATTTCCGCCGAGCATTGGAATCACCAAGGGGTGGAGCGACCAACGGGAGCGAAACCCAAAAAGAAAGACACGCTTTACAGCGTGTCTTTCTTTTTGGGGCGGGCGACGAGGCTCGAACTCGCCACCGGCATCCCGCAAATGGCAATCTGCCATTTGCAGGAACCCTGCCGCACCTCTGATGAAATATGCGCCTGCGGCGCGCGGTGGAGGCAGCGCGTTCGGGCGCAGAACGAAAAAGATCCCTCAGCTGCATCGCTGAAGGATCTTTCTTTCTGGAGCGGGCGACGAGGCTCGAACTCGCTACCTCCACCTTGGCAAGGTGGCGCTCTACCAGATGAGCTACGCCCGCGGAACAATGGGTATTTTAACAAACCTTGCCGAAATTGTCAAGCCCTTTTTCACTTTTTTCTTTTGCCTTCTGCCGCGCACCTCCCCCCAGCCGTGAAAGCCGCTTCCGGCGCTCCTGTGGGCGGCGGGTTATGCCCGCTTCCGCCGGTATGGACGGAGGCGGGCACTGAACCGGTTGCGTTCCGACGACGCATGGAGTGAAGCAGATCTTTCCAGCTGAAACCATATGAAAAACCAAACGCCGGCCGCAAGGTTGCAGCCGGCGTTTGGTTCTCAGGAAAAAGCGTCCGCCGGAAGATCCTGCGGTTCGGGCAGCGCCCCAGGCAGCGGCAGCGACGGCGGCTGCCAGGTGATCTCCACAATGCGCGCGTCCCCCACCTCGCCCTCATCGGGGTAATACCGAACCGACCAGTCCTCTGCCGCCATCCCTTTTTCCTCCATGATCTGCGCTACCTGCGCGCTCACCTCTTCGGCGCTGCGGTCCATATAGCCGATTTTCACCGCCAGCTCCGTTTTTTCTTCCTGCAGCGCTGTTTCCAGCAGTTCCTGCAGTGCGCCGGCAGTAGTGGCATTAACCAGCGCGCGCAGCTGAGCCGGCGTCTTCTGATACGCGATTTTCACCGTGATCTCATAGCAGCCGGCGCTTTCTACACAGTCGTAGGTGACATAATCCACAAGATATGCTCCCAACGGGTCCTGCATTGTCACCTCAGCGCAGGCCTGATCCATGGCGCGCATGGCGGAGGCCTGATCGCCGTAACCATACAGCCGCACCAGTCCCGCATCCGTCTGATTGGACACCAGCATCAGCAGCCCGTTGACCAGACTCTGATAATCCTCTGCCCGCAGGGCAGAGGATGTGCCGTCCTCCCAGTACTGGCTGTTGTGCGGCTCCACCACATCATAACTGCGCTCCAGCACCGCACTGCAGCCCGGAAAAGACAACAGCACAGCCAGAAGCAGCGCCGCCGCATGCCTTTTCTCCAAAACCGATCTCCCCCGATCTTTTTACCGATGCGCCGGGCACAGCTTCCGGCACAACCTTCCAACCGCAAGACTGACTGCAACCGCGCACAACACGCCAAACAGATTCTGCACAAACCGCAGCGCCAGAGCAGCGCCAAACCCATAGGTCCCTACCGCAGCACACAGACCTCCGCACGTATTGAAGGGAACCTTTTCCCCATATTTTGTACAAAACCCAAGGCACAGGCCGCCCAGAGTTCCAATGATAGCGTACAGGTGTTCCGGCAGCAAAAAACAGAGCGCAAAAAACAAGCCGATACCGACTACGGTTCCCACGACTCTTTGATGCGCCCGCGCCCGGATCTGCTGGGCATAAGGCACCAATACAGACATCGCCGCAATACCTGCCCACATGGGCCTCGGCAGCGCCAGCAGCTCTCCCACAAAAACCGCGATGGAAATGGCCAGCGCAGACTGAAGCTTCCACTGTGCCTGTGCGTCTTTCAGCGTAAATCCACGCAGAAGGTCGGCAATGCTGCCTGCATTTTCCATCCGGCGATGCTTATGGTAAAAGATCAGGCAGGTCAGTACGCATCCCACCGCCAGCGCCATCAGCCGGGCAAGATACAATTCCCCGGAAACTTCGTAGCCATACAGCAGCAGATAGCCCAGAACCAGAGTGGAATGGTTAAACAATTCCACCCGAGCACAGCCCACCAGATACAGCGAAAAAATACCCGTCAAATTCATCGCCAGTCCCACCGCTGGCCCAAACAAATGCGCCGCGGCCGGCAAAAAGGCAATCACAGCAAAATAAAATACCAGCAGCTTCAGCGAGTCGCCCAGTGACACGCCAAAATCCGCGTTCTGGAACGCCAAAACGCACAGCAGCACCGCAACCCCCGCCGCACTGTTCTCCGCGCCAAACAGCACCGAGTACAGCACGATAAACCCCGTACAGAACAGCAGCGTCAGCACCGCTTTTGCCGTCAGCACCGTGCCGTAATACACCTGTTGCCGGGAGGCTGCGCCGGATCGGATCCGCTCTTTCAAAACGGCCGTGTCCAGCTGTAAATCCCGATAAAAGCTCAAAAGAAATACACTCCTTTTTGTTTGTGCCTCGGGCAGTTTCAGATACTGTCCTTTGTATACTCACCAAATCCCTCGCCCAGCACTTCATTGGCCTTGCAGACGATAACAAAAGCGTCCGGATCGATTTCGCGCACCATCAACTTGACCGGCACAATCTGGCTGCGCTTCATGGCGCACAGAATCACCTTGCGCTTATTCCCGTTGTACGCGCCTTCGCCGTCCAACAATGTCACGCCCCGATCCATCTCCAGAAGCTTGGCAGTGATGGCTTCCTGATGCTCACTGATAATATATGTTACCTGTGCCGTACGGCTGCCGTAAATGATATAGTCCATCACGACGGAAGAGATGTACAGTGCAATAATGCCATACATGGCATTGAGCACACTGTGAAATACCGCTGCATATACACTGACCACCAGAACATCAATGATCAGGCACAGCTTTCCGATAGGCAGATGCGGAAACGGGAATTTCAGCAGCCGCGCCCCCAGTTCCGTACCGCCCGTGGTCGTGTTCACCAGCATCAGCAGGCCCATGGATACACCCAGCATCACGCCGCCGTAGATACTGGCCAGAATCGGCTCCATCGGGCGAAATGTATACACAGCCGCCAAACCGTCCAGCATCAGGGAACTGAGCACCATCGCGATCAGCGACGTCAGCAGCGCCCGCTTCCCCAGGTAGATCCAGCCAAGAAAAAACAACGGCACATTGAGCGCAATGGTCAGCATACCCACGGGCAGCACAGGAATGAGCGCATTGATAATCTGTGCAATACCCGTCATGCCGCCGATGGAAAACTGATTCGGCGCTACGCACCAATCAAAGCCCAGCGCAAAAATAGCACAACTGAAAAAAATGACCGCTGTTTCGTAAAAAAAGCGGCATACCGGATGCTTCCGATCCATTGATGAATCCTCCTCACTGTATAAACATGTAAAACCCCCGGACGGGCCCGCATTCAAATCAGCGTCAGCTGCTCCTCGCCGCTGTCCTCTTCTTTCACCAGCGCACCGGCCGCCGGAATATTGCGGCCGCGGTAGCGGGCCAGGTTCCGGATCCCGCTCTCCTCCACCAGGCACACGTGATCCAGGCGGTATTTCGGCTTCATGGTCAGCACATTGACCCCTTGTGTCGTCCGGGTGCTTTTCGGAACCATCAGTGCAGTATTCACAATCAGCGCCCGCGGTTCCGTAGAGTATAAGGCGATCTCCCGGTCCTCTGTCAGCACCATAAACTGCACCACAGGGGATCTGTCGCTGTAAGCTCCAGTCAAGCGGCGGCGGTTCGACGCCGTCTGATAGGCCGATAATGCCACCCGGGCTGCTTTTCCGTTTTCGAAGAAAAAGAAAATATGGCCGCTGTAATCGCCGGGCAGCACCAGGAAGCGCACGCTTTCGCCTTCGTCAAACCCCAGCTTGCTGGGCAGATAATCGCCCAAAACGCTGGCCTTGCTGTCGTCAAACTCAGACAGGCGGCTCTTGTACACCTGGCACTTGTCGGTGAAAAACATCACCTCAGCCCGGTTGGTCGTCTCAAATGTCTGGGCCAGCCCGTCGCCCTCTTTATATTTCTGCTCGCCGCTCATACGCAAAGACTGGGGCGTAATTTTTTTGAAATACCCTTCCCGCGACAAAAACACGGTAACGGGATAATCCGGCGTTTCCTCTTCTTCGTCGAATTCCTCCACCTCGTGGCTGTAAAGAATACTGGTGCGCCGGGGCACGGCGTACTTTTTGCGCACGGCAGTCAGCTCATCGATAATGATGTTTCGGATACGCGCCGGTTTGTCCAGCGTATCCTGCAGGTCCGCGATCTCCGCCTCCAGGGAATCCACTTCCTCCACGCGCTTGAGGATGTATTCCTTATTGATATTGCGCAGTTTGATCTCCGCCACAAACTCGGCCTGGGTACTGTCGATACCGAAACCGATCATCAGATTGGGCACCACCTCTGCGTCGCTGTCCGTCTCGCGGATGATCTTCACAGCCTTGTCAATATCCAGCAGGATCTTTTTGAGTCCCTTGAGCAGATGCAGTTTGTCCATCTTCCGGTGCATAATATAATACACCCGGCGGCGCACGCATTCTGTGCGCCAGGCGCACCATTCCTGCAGCAGTTCCCGCACACCCATGACTCTGGGCATTCCAGAAATGAGCACATTAAAGTTGCAGCTCATGCTGTCCTGCAGAGTCGTCTGGCGGAACAGGCGCTGCATCAGCTTGTCCGGATCGGTGCCGCGCTTGAGATCGATGGTCAGTTTCAGGCCGTTCAAATCCGTCTCATCGCGCATATCAGCGATTTCCTTGGCCTTACCCGCCTTGATCAGCTCCGCCACCTTGTCAAGGATCGCCTCGGTGGTGGTGGTATAAGGGATCTCGTAAATCTCAATCAGATTGTTCGCCTTATCGTAACGGTATTTCGCCCGCACCTTTACGCTGCCGCGGCCGGTGCGGTAAATGGTTTCCAGCGCCGCATGGTCGCAGATCATTTCGCCGCCGCCGGGAAAATCCGGCCCCAGCAGCGTATCCGCCAGATTGCAGTCCGGGTGCTTCAGGTAGGCGATAGCAGTGTCGCAGACCTCCCCCAGATTGAAACCGCACAGCTGGCTGGCCATGCCCACGGCAATGCCCTGGTTGGCCGACACCAGAATATTGGGAAAAGTGGTGGGCAGCAGCGACGGCTCTTTCATGGTGTTGTCGTAGTTGTCCACAAAGTCCACTGCATCCTGATCGAGGTCGCGGAACAATTCGGCACAGATGGCGGAAAGCTTTGCCTCGGTGTAACGGGGCGCAGCATACGCCATGTCACGGGAATAGGCTTTTCCGAAGTTTCCCTTGCCGTCCACAAAGGGGTGCAGCAGCGCGCCGTAGCCGGTGGACAGGCGCACCATGGTGTCATAGATCGCCGCATCACCGTGGGGATTCAGGCGCATGGTCTGGCCCACAATATTGGCGCTTTTGGTCCGGCCGCCGTTGAGCAGGCCCATTTTATACATGGTATACAAAAGCTTGCGGTGAGAAGGTTTGAAGCCGTCGATCTCCGGGATCGCGCGGGACACAATCACACTCATGGCATAAGGCATATAATTCGTTTCCAGCGTTTCGGTGATTGGCTGCTCCACCACTGCCGCATGCAGCCCCAACACATTGGGGTTCACCATTTTGGCTTTTTCCTCTGATGATTGCTTCTTCTTTGGCATAATCCTTATTTCCGTCCTTATAATAGTCCGTTTTTGCCGGAATCCTTATTTCTTTCTCTTTTTACCGCTCTTTTTTACGGTATCCGGGTCGATATAGGGGTATTTTTTGATCAGATAAGCTTTGCAGGCCGCAAACACCGCCGCGCCGGCCACCGCCAGGGCGTAGCCATAGGGCGAGAGCGTCAGCCCCAACAAAAGGCCCAGCCACAGGCAGGCCAGCCCTGCGCTTTCCAGCGCACAGGCCCGGCGCCAGCCTTTGAGCTGCGCCTCGTCCAGCGTCAGGCTGCGGTGACGGGGCGTCCACAGCCTGAAAGCCACTGCCACCAGTTTCACACCGAAATAGACCGCGAGGATCCCAAAAATCGTCAGCACTGCCTGCGAGGTTAAAATTTCCACAATATCCTGCTCCTTTCTTTCCGCCGCAGCGGACAACTGTCACGACACATCAATCTGATCGAGGAATTTATAGCCGTTTTCGGCAATATAGTCTTTCCGTCCCTGGAGATTGTCGCCCAGCATCAGATCAAACATCTGCGCGGCCGCCTCGGCGTCGGTGGGCATGACGCGGATCAGCCGGCGGGTTTCGGGGTTCATGGTGGTCAGCCACATCATATCCGGATCGTTTTCGCCCAGACCTTTGGAACGGTTGACTGTGTATTTCACCTCTCCCAGTTCCCGAAGCACAGCCGCCTTTTCTTCTTCGGAATAGGCAAACCAGGTCTTCCCTTTGCTGTTGATTTCAAACAGGGGCGTCTCAGCGATATAGACATACCCCTCCTGGATCAGCGTGGGTGCCAGCCGATAAATCATCGTCAAAATCAGGGTGCGGATCTGGAAACCGTCTACGTCGGCATCGGAGCAGAGAATGATCTTGTTCCAGCGCAGGTTATTCAGGTCAAAGGCATTGAGGTCTTTAACCTTTTTCATATCTACCTCCACGCCGCAGCCCAGTACTTTCATCAGGTCGGTGATAATCTCACTTTTGAAAATCTTTCCATAGTCTGCTTTCAGGCAGTTGAGGATCTTGCCGCGTACAGGCATAATCCCCTGAAACTCCGCATCCCGGCTCAGCTTGACGCTGCCCAGAGCACTGTCGCCCTCCACAATGTAAATCTCCCGGCGGGAAACGTCCTTGGTGCGGCAGTCCACAAATTTCTGCACGCGGTTGGCGATATCGATCGTCCCCGAAAGCTTCTTTTTGATATTGAGCCGCGCTTTTTCCGCACTTTCCCGGGAACGCTTATTGATCAGCACCTGCTCGGCGATTTTTTCAGCGTCAAATGGATTTTCAATAAAATAAATTTCCAGATTCGAGCGCAGGAACTCCGTCATAGCCTCCTGGATGAATTTGTTGGTAATGGCCTTTTTCGTCTGGTTTTCATAGCTGGTCAGCGTGGAAAACGAACTGGATACCATTACCAGACAATCCTGCACATCGTTCCAGTTGATTTTGCTCTCGCTCTTTTGATACTTCCCCTGGTCGCGCAGATACTTGTCGATGGCGGAGACAAAGGCGGACTTGGCCGCCTTTTCGGGGCTTCCGCCGTGTTCCAGCCAGGAGGAGTTGTGGTAATATTCCGTCACGGCAGTTTTGTTGGAAAAACACAGCGCGCAGGAAAGCTTCACCTTGTATTCCGGCTTGTCCTCCCGGTCGCGCCCCCGGCGCTCGGCTTCCCAGAAAATGGGCGCCGTCAGGCTCCCTTCACCGGAGAGTTCTGCCACATAGTCCTGAATGCCGTTTTCATAAAGATAATCCACCGTTTCAAACGAAGCGCCCCGCTGGTCGCAGAAGCGGAACGTAATCCCGGCGTTCACCACTGCCTGACGCTTCATCACGTCCATAAAGTATTCCGCCGGCACAGCGATGTCGGTAAACACGTCCAGATCCGGCAGCCAGCGGATGCGGGTGCCGGTGCGCTTGCGGCTCAAGGGCTTTTTGCTCAGCCCCCCCACGTTCTCGCCCCGCTCGAAATGAAGGGAATACTCCTGCCCGTCGCGCCAGACCGTCACATCCATGGTGCGGGATGCGTACTGGGTGGCGCAGGAGCCCAGGCCGTTCAGTCCCAGAGAGTATTCGTAGTTGTCGCCGCCGTTGGTGTTGTATTTTCCGCCGGCGTACAGCTCGCAGAACACCAGCTCCCAGTTAAACTTTTCCTCCTTGGGGTTCCAGTCCACCGGGCAGCCGCGGCCCTGATCCTCCACCTCGATGGAGTGGTCGGCATAGCGGGTGACGGTGATCAGGCGGCCGTAGCCTTCCCGCGCTTCGTCAATGGCGTTGGACAAAATTTCAAACACCGCGTGCTCGCAGCCGTCCAGCCCGTCGGAGCCGAAGATCACACCGGGGCGCTTGCGCACCCGGTCGGCGCCCTTCAGCGCGGCGATGCTTTCGTTGCCGTAAGATTGTTTCACGTTTGCTTCTTCCTTCCTCTGGAAACAGCGGCAGCGCCCTCTCTCGGGGCGCTCCGCCGGAATTCGATACAATTTCAATATAATAGTATATACCAAATCCAAAACTTTCACAAGGCACAAGAAGGGCGAAAAAATGAGGCCCCCGGCCCGCTCCCTTTGGCGCAATCGCTGTGCCGGAGGCAAAAAACAGCCCTGGCGGGAGCAATGCTCCCGCCGGGGCTGCTGCCTTTCGCCGCCGCTTTCCTTTATTCTTCGCTTTCTTCTGCCCTGTCCTGCTCAGCTTGCTTAAAATCATTGATACGTTTCAATTCTCCGTAGATCTCTTCCATCCCACAACGAATGCAATGCAATTCACCGCACAGGCACAAAAGCGCATACACCAGAATAAAGGCAAGGATACCGGAAAACAGCCCCGACATAACATAAAAAAGGCCGCCGCCCAACACAAAGAACACGGCGCCCGCCCCCAGCGCCAGCAGAGTCGCTTTTCCATAATCCACTGTACCTTTCATAAACATACCTCCTGTTTTCATTTTTTGTGCAATTCAGCCCGGCCGTGATTCGTTTGTTTATTGCTTTGTTCGTGGCATGATTCACCTCCCCGTTTTAATGGAACAACGGGGTTTCCCCGTGCCGGGATGGCTCCGGCACAGGGAATCTTCTCTGCACTACCGTTTCATTTTATATATTCCGGTATAGATACTAACAATTGATACAAAAATTATAACCACAGAAATATGTAACGGGATCGGCGCCCCCATCGGCACAATCTGCTTCACTACAAGCAATACCAGCAAAACAATACCACCAATAATTTGAACAGTTGCAGATTTTTTCAACTTTTTCATTTGCTCCACCTTATCATATCGTGTTGATTATTTCCCTGCATACTTGTACCTTTTACCCGCGAAGTTCGAGCAGAAAAAAGCATCCCTTCACAATGATTGTTGTTGGTTTGCACATGGCGATCTCCTTTCGTCTATCGCAAACATTTTTCCATTTTATTCCAATAAAGCGCCGTTAGTAGAAAAGATAAAATTTGTGCGGAGGAGCCTTGCAGGTTGCTGCACATTTTTTCCACTGTGTATCGTTTTACGCAGCAAAAATTGGCCGCCTGTCATAGGATTGGCACTGCGCCGGAATCAGTCTGGCGCAGTGCACATTGGTCACAGTTCCTTGTTTAAAATCATGAGCAACCCAACCCCGGAAAATACTGCAGGAATGGATGCCGCCATAACATCGCTGATAGGTACGCAGCGTGTCCACAGCATGTAGATGTTCACAATCATAATCACGCTAAGTAGAATAACAAGAACCCATTTTTTTCGACTCATAAAAAATGCTCCTTCTTAAAATCGATCTGCTTATGTAATAGTTCTGTTAATGGAATACCGCGCAAAACGCGTTGCTTCTACAGCCGTTCCTGTTTTTGTTCCTTCCAACTGATTCTGCGGCATAAGATATCTCTCCTGTTTCCACTTCCAATTCTGTGCATAAAATCTCACCCGATATTCTTTGCTATTACCGCCTTCGTCTGCTGCAGGCCCTGTATAAGTCTCAGTTTTTTGTATTGTAAGCGATACAGCATTTTTAAAGCCAAGCTCTGCCTTATCGTAATAACTGCCAGAAATCGTAGTAGATAAACTGAGTGTGAATGTCTTACCGATCGTTATTGTTTGTCCTCTGGCTACCGAAGTAATAAACTCATCTTTTTTGATATATTCTCCCTTATCTTTTGTTTTCGTTGTAACGTGTCTATATATCGGGACTTTGTTCCACGGTGTTATATTTTCATCCAATGCCGCATCTGAAATTGGACTCACGCCACCAATATTTTCAATATTGATCACATCACCTTCTTGGAGATCTGGAATCGAACCAAATTCCTGTATCCTTGCATCAGTCATAAAGTCTCTATATTCTGCCGGAACATTTACCACAACTCTACTTCCGTTATCTGCGACAATTTCTTTTGTTATCATCCCGCTTTCTCCATTTGCGCTTTGCGCCAACGCTGGCACCGTTAAGCTTACAACCATCGCCAGTGCCAAAACCATAGACATCGCCTTTTTACACATTTTCATAATAACCCTCCAGTTTTAATATTACAATCATTTTGTGGATACGGACGAGTCATTTTTTCATGGGCCTCCCCTCTTTTCCCCACTTTGGCGTTAAGTTAAAAGGAAGCGGTAAAATTTTTGGTAACAGTGTCCCATTGTCCATCGACATAGGCGCTGCCCGTCACGGTCAGTTTATAGCTTTTGCCATCTTTGAAAGCGTAGCTGACCGTTTTGCTGCAGGTGCGGCTGTTCGCACTGGCATTGGTGCTGTCCACTTCTTTGTAGCCCAAGAGACCTTTTTCATACAGCGTCAGTTCTATCTTGGTTTTTGTCGTTCCCATTGGACCGCTCACAGTGGCTGAGTAAGTCTGTGCACTCGACGAAAAACTTCCTGCAAGTTTTGTCGTATCTACATTATAGGGTTCATTTGCAGAAGCAAGTGCGCTGACGGACAGGGTCAGCGCCATGGCAATTGCCATGGCCAGGGCTATCAGACGGTGGTGGGTGGTGTGCATTTGTGTTTTTATACGTTATAACCTCTCTCTGATTAAATTGAGGGATCGACTGTTTTGCTTTCAACCATTCCCTCTACTTCTAATACAATCGAGCGGCCCAAAAACGACAGCATTTTTGAAAAAAATGCTGCGTTTTGCAATCTTTGGATGTCTCCACAATTTTCAGACCCAATTCTTGTGCAAAAAAACAGAGCCGGGACGGATTTCCTGCCGCCCCGGCTCTGCCGTGTTGACTCGATATTCAATAAATATTGTCCGCAATCTGAAACACCTCAGATTCCGGCAAAATGGCATTGATATAAAGCTCATGTTCCATGCCGTCTGCAAACCAATACATCACATAGCCGTCTCCATCGTCAAAAGTACCAAAATAGGCGTCTGCCTCTCCGAAATCAATGGTTTTATAAGTAATGTGCTCACTGTCTGTTACAACAATAGAACCGTTTTCCGCAATTCTAATGGCAATTTGAACGAAATAACCTGCTTCATTTTCGTAATCAAGCAGAATTTGGTTTTGCTCTGTAAAAGAAATTTCTTCATTATACACAACCCCCTCCGGGATATAATGAGGCGCGTATCCCTCCGGCAGAGCTGTTAAGGGATGCCCTTCCACTTCATAGCGGATGCTCATGTTTCGCTCCATCCACTCCACCAGGGTATCCTTGACCAACAGCCGCAGTTCCGCCGAGACCGCCAGCGTCCCCGCCGCCAACGCCGCCAGCAGGGCGGCGGCCAGCAGGATCCGCCGCATCTTCCGCCGGGACGTGCGATTCAGAACACGGCGCTGCTGCGCTTTTTGCAGCGCCCGCACCGAGCGCCGCACGCGCCGGTCCAGACGATGCAGCGGCCCATATTCCGCCCGCAGGCATTCCTCCGAAGGCAGGGCCGCCAGCGCCTGCCGCAGCCGCCAGGCGGCGGCTTCCCGCAGCAGCGCGTCAAAGGCCTCTTCCCGGGTCGGCTGCGTCATTCTCGCTCAACTCCTCCCGTATCATCTCCCGCGCCCGTTCCAGCCGCCGCTGCACCGTGCGCGGGGAAAGTCCCAGATGCTCCGCGATCTCCGCCGTACTCCATCCCGTGCAAACCAACTCCAGCACCGCGCCATAGGTTTTCGGCAGCTGCTGCAGGGCGGCAACCACCCGGCCCACATCGCCCTCTGGCGCCGCCGCGCCGTCCCGTCCGGAAGTCTCCATCCACGCTTCATAGCTTTCTTCCCGTCCCCTCCGGCGCAGCAAATTCACCGCCCGGCACTGCACGCATCGGTACAGATATCCGTCCAGGCCCTCAGTATATTTCCCGCTCAGCTCTTCGTAATGATCTGCTACATATAAGAATGCTTCATGCACCACATCTTCCGCCCACAGTTTGTTTTTCACAATACCCTGCGCTGCATGGAACACTTTGTACTTATTCCTTTCATACAGGGCTTGAAAGGCTTCCTGATCCGCTGCGCTGTTCAGCATGGACAGATATATGCCAAGCATTCTCCCACCTCCGCCTCTTTTCGCGCCCATTATAGCACAAAAAAGGAGCCGGAGAAACGCATTCTGCTTTCCCTCTATTAGTAATACAATTCAGAAGCCAAAAAACGACAGATTTTTTTCAAAAATTTTAAAAATTTTTTCAAAACCGCGAAAACGTGCCAAACAGCCCCGTATTTCCGATCGGTTTTGCCAATTCCCGGCTTGTTGTCCGCAGCACTTTATGCTACAATGGCTTCACTGCCCGATGCGCCGCACCTTGTTGTGAGCCAAAAAGTACGCGCTGCACCGGGGCATAATTTTGCCGCAACTTGTCGAAAACGGCAGGAAACAATGGATTTATACACTATTTCCACATAGTTTTCCACAAGCCTTATGTAAACTGAATCTTGCGGAGTTGTTTGATTTTTTATGGGAGGTGCTTTCCTTGAACCGCAAAACCGGAATCCGTATACTCGCCATCGCCATTGCTGTGGTGCTGGCCCTGTCGCTGCTTCTGCTGCCCCTGTCGGCCTTCGCCGCATAAGCAACACTTCACGGAGGGGAACGGCACAGCCGTTCCCCTCCATCCCTCCTGCGCAGCAAACCAGCCGTCAGGAAGCGGAACAAACATCCATCGAAACAGAAACAGACAGAGAAAGGATCATTTGAACCATGCAGGAAATTCTCTTTGCCATATTCTTTTTGGCCATCGGCTTTGTGCTGCTGATCAAGGGCGCCGACTTTTTTGTGGACGGCAGCTCCGCCGTGGCCAAGCTGCTGCGGGTGCCCCCCATCATCATCGGCCTGACCGTGGTGGCCATGGGGACAAGCCTGCCTGAACTGGCCGTCAGCGTCACTGCGGCCATGTCGGGCAACAATGCCCTAGCCGTCAGCAACGTCGTCGGCTCCAATATTTTCAATCTGATGGTGGTGTGCGGCATGTGCGCCGTGTTCACCCCCCTGGCCATCCAGCGGGATTCGCTGACCAAAGAATTCCCCTTTTCCATTTTTTGCGGCGTTCTGCTGCTGGCTCTGGGGTATGCCGGCATGGTCGTGGGGTTTCTGGACGGCGTAGTGCTGCTGGCACTGTTTGCAGTGTATATGATCGTCATGGTACGCACCGCATTGAAGGCCCGCGCCGGCGGCAATACATCCGTGGCCGCGGAGGAAGCCGCCATGGCGCAGGATATCCGTCCCCTGCCGCTGTGGGAGTGTATTCTGTTTATTGCAGGCGGTCTGGTGGCCATCAAGTTCGGCGGCGATTTCGTGGTGGACGGCGCGACCACCGTGGCCGCCGCCCTGGGCCTGAGCCAGAACCTGATCGGGCTGACCATCGTCGCCGTCGGCACCAGCCTGCCCGAACTGGTCACCTCGATTGTGGCTGCACGGAAGAAAGAGCTGGATATGGCGCTGGGAAATGTAATTGGCTCCAATATTTTCAATATCCTTCTGATTTTGGGCCTGGCCGCTGTAATCAGCCCGGTCACATTTATTTTTGAAAACATGATTGACATTGTCCTGCTCACCGCCATGAGCCTGCTCGTATGGATTTTCGGCTGGACCCGGCAGCGGCTCTGCCGTACTGAAGGCATGGTAATGCTGGCCATTTACGCAGTTTATCTCGTTTATATCTGCATTCGCTGAATCGCTCCACTCCATCGCCCCGCAGTTTCACAGCAGCTGCGGGGCGTATGCCCGCCTGCGCTGCAGAGCGGCACCGGCCCGGACAAAACTGGGAAAAAATAGTCCTTGCATTTTTATCGGATGGATGGTACGATTGAAAAAATTTGAAAGGGTGGTCAAACTATGAAACATCTGCTCAGTCCTCTGGACCTGTCCGTTCCGGAGATCGATCAGCTGATCGCCGTAGCCGAGGACATTGAAAAGAACCCCAAAAAATACAGCCATATTTGCGACGGCAAAAAGCTGGCTACTTGTTTTTATGAACCGAGTACACGGACCCGCCTGAGTTTTGAAGCTGCTATGCTCAATCTGGGCGGGAGCGTACTCGGTTTTTCCAGCGCCGATTCCAGTTCCGCCGCCAAGGGCGAAAGCGTGTCCGACACGGCCCGTGTGATCGGCTGCTATGCTGACATCATTGCCATGCGCCACCCCAAGGAGGGCGCGCCTATGGTGGCCTCCCTCTCCTCACCAGTGCCCATCATCAACGCCGGCGACGGCGGCCACCAGCATCCCACGCAGACGCTGACGGACCTTTTGACCATCCACGCCGAAAAAGGCCGGCTCAGCGGCCTGACCATCGGGCTGTGCGGCGACCTCAAGTTCGGCCGCACAGTGCACTCCCTGATCACCGCCCTGGCCCGCTACGAGAACATTCGCTTTTTCCTCATCTCTCCGGATGAACTTCGCATCCCCGACTTTGTCCGCGAAGAGGTGCTCGAAGCCAACCACATTCCCTACAAGGAATGCGACGCCTTGGACGGCGCATTGCCCAAACTGGACATCCTGTACATGACCCGGGTGCAGAAAGAGCGCTTTTTCAACGAGGAAGATTATATCCGCCTGAAAAACCATTACATCCTGGACAGCGAAAAAATGAAACTGGCTAAAGAGGATATGATTGTGATGCACCCCCTGCCCCGGGTGAACGAAATTTCCGTGGACGTGGATACCGACGCGCGCGCCATTTACTTCAAACAGGCGCAGTACGGCGTTTACATCCGCATGGCGCTCATCATGAAACTTTTGGGATTGGAGGCTTAACGTTATGTTGAATATCAGCGGAATCGAAGAAGGCTACGTCATTGACCACATCCGCGCGGGCTCCTGCATGAAAATCTATGACGCGCTGAATCTGGACAAGTGCGAGGGCGAAGTGGCAATTATCAAAAACGCCAAAAGCGGCAAGCTGGGCAAAAAAGATATCATCAAAATTGAAGGGCTGGTGCCCTTGGATCTGGAGTTGCTGGGCTTTCTGGACGACAACATCACCGTGGACATTATCAAAAACAACAAGATCATCGAAAAGAAAAGCTTATCGCTGCCGGATAAAATCACCGGCGTAGCAGTATGCAGAAATCCCCGCTGCATCACCTCCATCGAGCAGGGACTGAAGCAGACTTTCATCCTCTCCGACCGGAAACGGCATATATACCGCTGCATGTACTGCGAAGAACGGCTTTGAGCAGACAGCAGGAAAAAGCACGTTCTGCGCCGAAAGGGCACAGAACGCGCTTTTTTGCTTTTTATGCTCCCAGTGTAGCCGCCATCACAGCCTTAATGGTGTGCATCCGGTTTTCCGCCTCATCAAAGACGATAGACTGTTCCGACTCGAACACCTCATCGGTGACCTCCATCGCCTCACGGCCGAATTTCTGCCCCATTTCTTTTCCCACAGTGGTTTTCCAGTCATGGAACGCGGGCAGGCAGTGCATGAAGCGGCACTGAGATCCGGCGTTGTCCATCAGCGCGCGGTTTACTTGATAGGGCGCCAGCGCCGCGATGCGCTCAGCCCACACCTCCGCCGGCTCGCCCATGGACACCCACACGTCGGTGTAGATCACGTCCGCGCCGCGCGTGGCCTCCATGGGATCCTCTAAGAAACGCAGCTGCGCGCCGCTTTCGGCGGCAAAACCGCGGCACTGTTCGATGAGCTTTTCCTCCGGGAAATAGGCCCTGGGCGCACAGGCCGTAAAGTTCACACCCATTTTCGCACAGCCCACCATCAGGGAATTGCCCATATTGTAGCGGGCGTCGCCCATATAGACGAAATTCAGGCCCGCAAGCTTCCCGAAATGCTCCCGCATCGTGAGAAAATCCGCCAGGATCTGAGTGGGATGGGCCTCATTGGTCAGGCCGTTCCACACGGGCACGCCGGCATATCGACCAAGCTCTTCCACGATTTCCTGCCCAAAACCCCGGTACTCGATGCCGTCAAACATCCGTCCCAGCACCCGAGCTGTGTCGGCAATGCTCTCTTTTTTCCCGATCTGAGAACCGGAGGGATCGAGATACGTCGCCCCCATACCCAGATCATGGGCTGCCACTTCAAAGGCGCAGCGGGTTCGAGTGCTGGTTTTTTCAAAAATCAGCGCAATATTTTTGCCCCACAGCGTATCGTGGGCCACGCCTTTTTTCTTTTTGGCTTTCAGCTCTGCCGCCAAATCAATAAGCCCGCCAATCTCCTCAGGCGTGAAATCCAGCAGTTTCAAAAAGTTTCTGTGTTTCAGATCCATTGCGGTGTTCCTCCTGTGTTGTTTCTCTCTTGTCACAGCGCCCGCCGGATAGCCTCCAGCAGGTCTGCAAAGGTCTCGTACGCCGGCAACTCCGGATGATCCCGGCGGATCTGCTCCGTGCTGCGGAACAAAAAGCCCGCCTTACTGGCGCGGATCATGTCCAGATCGTTGTAGCTGTCCCCGGCGGCGATGGTATCGTAGCCCATGGACTGCAGGGCCTTCACGGTGGTGAGCTTGGAGTGCTCACAGCGCATGTGAAACCCGGTGATCGCGCCCCCCGGCGCCACTTCCAACGCGTTGCACAGCAACGTGGGCCAGCCCAGCTTGGCCATCAGCGGTCTGGCGAATTCTTCAAAGGTGTCGCTGAGGATCACGACCTGCGTCAACGCGCGCAGTTCATCCAGAAATTCTTTGGCCCCAGGCAGCGGGTCAATGTTTGCAATGGTGGTCTGGATCTCCTGCAGCCCCAGGCCGTGCTCCTTCAAAATACCCAAGCGCCAGCGCATCAACTTGTCGTAATCCGGTTCGTCCCGGGTGGTACGCTTGAGTTCAGGGATGCCGCTCTCAGCGGCAAAGGCGACCCAGATTTCAGGTACCAGGACACCCTCCATATCCAGGCAAACAATATTCATGGCGCGACCCTCCTGTCATTTTGGTTTTCTATGCTTTAACGCAATAAATTTTCTGTGCGTATTATAGCACAGTTCCACCGCCGCGCACAATAGCCGTTTTTCCTTTGCCGTACAGCCTTGATAGAAACGCCCTTTTGTGAGAATTATGGAATACTGATACCGTGCCGCCATCATACCAGCAGCGGCAACTTGGGGCTGAAAAACAAGGGAAATTTTTTCGATGCCGGCATGGGCTTCAAAGCTCCGGCCGGCTGAGACGCTGGAAGACAGCGCAGCGGAACAGCCCCCTGCTCCGCTCCCGGCACGAAGTCGATTGCTGTTATAGATTTTTCCTGAAAATGGGAAGTGCAGCAATCCATCCCCCAATATAACACGAAGCAGAGCCTCTGTATATGAAATACATCTGCATTTGAAAAAATTTATTTCCCGGTACTTGACATTCTCCCATATATTAAGTATATTAGAAATATCTTAATTACTCGTTCTGGAGGTCTTATGCCAAACCGATTCAAACTTGCTGAAATTGGATCCGAATGCGTTGCCTGCGGATGCTGCGTCCGCGTGTGTCCCCGGGGCGCAGTCCAGGTCCTTTGGGGTATACGCGCTCAAGCCGACCCGGAAAAATGTATTGGCTGCGGGAAATGTGCAAGAACATGCCCGGCTGCTGTGATTGAAATGATTGAACGGGGGGCTGCACAGTGAAAAAACGGAAATGGTCCAATTATCTTTGGGTGGTTGAGCTGCTTTACCTTTGTTTGGGACTGTTTAACATTTTATTTGCATGGCTGGGGATGCTGTTTTTTACCATTCCGCTGCTGGTCGCCGTATTCGGCGGCAGTAAAGCCTACTGCAATCGATACTGCGGACGCGGCCAGCTGCTGGGCATACTGGGCGAAAAGCTGAAATTGTCACGAAACACACCGCCGCCTAAATTTTTGCGGAGCCGGTGGTTCCGCTACGGCTTCCTGGCCTTTTTCATGGTGATGTTCGGCCGGATGCTGTTCGCCACATATCAAGTGTTTACAGGCGCGCCTCTTTCACAGACGGTAACGCTCCTGTGGACATTCAAACTGCCCTGGCAGTGGGCAGATGTCAGTTTGGCAGCTCCCTGGGCTGCGCAGTTTGCATTTGGTTTTTTCAGTGTCATGCTCACTTCCACCGTGCTGGGGATCGCCACAATGGTGTTGTTCCGTCCCAGATCCTGGTGCGTTTACTGCCCGATGGGAACCATGACGCAGGGAATCTGCGCACAAAGAAACAGAAAGAAGGCAAATCTCTATGGAAGAACAGGCCAAAAAAATTGCGGAGCTTCTGAAACTGCTGGCCAATGAACACCGGCTATTGATTTTATGCGCGCTGATCCAGGGGAAACTCACTGTGGGGGAAATTCATAAGCACGCCCCCAATATTACCGCCTCTGCCTTGTCTCAGCACCTGAATCAACTGAGAACCGCCGGAATCCTTTCCTCTGAGAAACAGGGAATGAACGTAATATACTGGATCCGAGACGAACGGGTCATCGCTCTGATGGCGTCTATCAAAGAGCAATACTGCAAATCAGAAAGTGGTGCAACAATATGAAAATTATCGTAAATCCGCAGAAATGTCCGCAAAATCACTCGTGCCCGTCCATCGCGGTTTGTCCTAAAAACGCCATTACTCAGCGGGACATCCGCTCCCTCCCCATGATTGACGACGCAAAATGTATTGTCTGCGGAAAATGCATTCGGTTCTGCCCGAAAAACGCGTTTGAAAAAGTACCTTAAACATCCCTGCAACCAGTGGGCCGTCCCTCGTTTTCCTGTCTCAGTTTCTCATCACGATGCAAAACGCCGTTGCCCGCACCATCCACAAAATATATAACGAAAGCCAGACGAACAATTGGTGTTCGTCTGGCTTTCGTCTGGTGGACCCGAAGGGGATCGAACCCTCGAACCTCACGGATGCGAACCGTGCGCTCTCCCAGCTGAGCTACGGGCCCTTATTCATATCAAGCGTTTGATAGTATATCACGCGACGGGATGGTTGTCAAGGCAGCGGGAGCCTTTTCCGCAAAAAAACTGCAAATAGGCCCCCGCTTCGTCTCCATCGCCCTTTTACAGGCCAAAGCCGCCCAGATTCAAGCCGCCGGCCGCCTTATTGACTGCATTTTCCATGGCCTCATCCGCCTGACGCAATGCCTCATTGACAGCCGAAATTACCAGATCCTGAAGCATCTCCACATCCTCGGGATCCACTGCTTCGGGCTTGATGGCAATGCCCGTCATTTCTTTTTTCCCGTTCACCGTGGCGCTGACCGCGCCGCCGCCAACGGAAGCAGTAAATACCTGGGCCTCCACAGCCTCCTGGGCTTCCTTCACATCCTGCTGCATTTTCATAATTTTCTGCTGCATCTGCTGTTGCTGGCGCATCATGTTGCCGCCACCGAATCCGCCTTTAAATCCCTTTGCCATTTCGCATTTCCCTCACTTTATCCTGTTATTGTATCATCATGATTACTGAATCTTGAAATTGTCAAAGCCCTGCATCTTGTTCAGTAAATGTTCCAGAGGATCCGCATCTGCCTGCTGTTTCGGCTGCGGCGCCGGCGCACTGCCAGCCCGCGGCGCTGCAGCTTCCCCTCCGCCTGCAGCGGGACGCTGCGCGGAGGCCGATTTTGTAACCACCCGCACCGCGATGCTCCGTCCCAGGAACTCTGAAGCTGTCTGGCGGAGCACCTCCACCACATCGTCTTTGGAAAGCGTATTCTTCACCAGATCGTTATCGCACTGGACAATCAGCTGATCGCCCTCCAGAACACCGCCGGCCATATTGAGAAAAGCCCGCTTTGCCATAGGAAGCCGGGCCTTAAACTGCTCCAGCAGCGCCGGCCAGCACTCGTCCGTTTCCCGCACAGGCGGAGGAGGCGGTGTATTATCCCGTGGCACGGCGCTCACAGTTCGGCGCGGGGCTGCCGGCTCCGCCGGCTGCGCAGGCGCCGGCATATCGTAATCCTGTGTCAAACTGCTGGCGCCAGGATCGTCTGCATCCGTGGGCAGCGGGGGCGCATCTTCCCAGGGAGCATCATCCACCGGGGAAGCCGGAACAGGAGTTGCCGCACTTCTCCGTTTCTCCTGCGCCGCCGGAGCGGCAGCAATCGGGCGCTCCTGCAGCGCTTTCACCGCAGATTCCAGTTTTTTCACACGGGACACCAGTGCCGTCCAATCGCCGGACAGGCTCTGATCGCACAATTTCAAAATACAAAGCTCCGCGTCGGTGCGCAGGTTCGTGCTGCGCAGAAGGCCGGCGCTGGTATTCTGCAGCGTGGTCAGGATCGCAATGAGCCGGGACGCATCGGCGGCAGTCCCCAACTCTTCCAGCGTGGCGCTGTCATAACCGCCGGAGAGCAGCGCCGCACCGCCTTTGGGCGCGGTTTTGCGGATCAGCAGATCCCGCCCCAGCGTGGAGAGCGCGCTGAGCACCGCCCCCATGTCTTTTCCGCCAGCGTAGAGCTGATGAAGCAGCGTCAGGGCGCCCTGCGCATCCTCGTTCAAAATGCAGCGCATCAGCTGCGCCGTCTGCAGATTGCCCGCCAGCCCCAAAGCGTCCAGCACCGCCCGGGCATCCACTGTGCCGCCGGAGGCCGCACATTGATCCAGCAGACTCAGTCCGTCGCGCAGCGCGCCGTCGGCCAGACGGGAAAGAAGCTCTGCGCCGTCTTCCGTTAAATCAATTTGTTCCTGTTGCGCCACATAGCGCAGGCGGCGCTGCACATCTTCCGGCGTGATGCGCTTAAAAGAAAAGCGCTGGCAGCGGGAGAGGATTGTAGCCGGCACTTTGTGCAGCTCCGTCGTGGCCAGAATAAACATCAAATGCTCCGGCGGCTCTTCCAGAATTTTCAGCAGCGCATTGAACGCAGAAGTAGAGAGCATATGCACTTCGTCCACAATGTATACGCGCTTTTTTACATTGGCTGGGGCGTACACCGCCTCATCCCGCAGAGCCCGGATCTGCTCAACGCCGTTATTGGAAGCAGCATCCAGCTCCAGCACATCCAGAAATCCGCCGCTTTCGATACCGAGACAGCTGGGACAGCGGTTGCAGGGGTTTCCATTTTCCGGCTGTTCGCAGTTCACCGCTTTGGCCAGGATCTTGGCGCAGGTCGTCTTCCCGGTGCCCCGGGTACCGGTAAACAGATACGCATGGGACAGCCGCCCCTCCGCCACCTGGCGCTTGAGCGTTTCCGTAATATGCCCCTGTCCCACCACATCTTCAAAGGTCTTGGGCCGCCATTTGCGATAGAGCGCCTGATACAAAGGCAAAACCACCTTTCGTTCAAATCGGGATTCTGAGTACGGCAAAAACGCATATTGCGCGCAGCAAAAGATGCGCCTGCCCGGCACTCCGCTGTCTGCGGTCGGCCGCAGACGCCTTCTCCGCTGCACAACTCTCCAGAAAGGGCCTGGCCCTTCCGAAAAAACGCAAAAAGCCCTGCGCAAGCATCCCCTTTCAGACTCGGCACCCTCGCGGCACATGGACATTCCCGCTTAATGCTGCTCGGTTCCCCGCCTGACATGATTCACAGGCATCCATTGCGCGAGACCGAAATTCCTGCCGTGAATGCTTGCGCAGGACTTTTCGCAAAGTGCTAATAGTATACTACAGTTCCGTTCCATTTGCAAGAGGGAAAATGACCAGCCTCCTTCCAGAAAGCGAAAAAAGAGTACCGTCCCGGCAAGTTTTTCTTGACAGTGCCGCCCGGCCAGCGCTATACTCATAACAGTGTTATATAACATTGTTATGAGTGGAGAGAATGTATGACGCAAGAGAAACCGGCCACACAGCAGGCAATCCTGGCCGCGGCTCAGGCAGAGTTTTGGGAGAAGGGATTCCAGCGCGCTTCACTGCGCAGCATCGTCAAGGCAGCCGGCGTAACTACCGGCGCCCTATATGGGTATTACGGCAGCAAGGAAGCCCTGTTTGAAGCGCTGGTGGGCCAACAATATGAGTATATCATGTCCCACTACCGAAAGGCTCAGGAGGATTTTACCCGTATTCCTCCGGCGCAGCAGCCTGATCACATGGGCGATATTTCCGCCCAATGCATGATGGATCTGCTGCTGTATGCCTATGACCACCTGAAGGCATGCCAGTTGCTGCTGTGCCGCGCCGAAGGCACCCGCTTTGCCCATATGGTGGATGAAATGGTGGCCATTGAAGTGCAGGGCACCCATGAATACCTGCAGGTGCTTTCACAGTTGGGCCGCCCAGCGCCGGCCATCGATCCAAAGCTGGAACATATCCTGATCACTGGTATGTTTAATGCCTATTTCGAGCTGGTGCTCCACAAAATGCCGCTGGAGCAGGCAAAAGCCTACCTGTATGAACTGCATGCGTTTTACACCGCAGGCTGGATGAAAATTATGGGGCAGTAGCCCTATAATTTTTTACGCAAAGGTTAGCATTAACTAACCTTTGCAGAACCTGTAATCCCCCCATCTGCCGCATAGCAGCACATTATTTGATTCCCATTTCCACCCGCAGAAAACTGGATAAAGGAGGTTTCATCCCTTGAAAAAACAATCGAGTCTGTCCCGGCTAATGACCTATGCCGGCGCTCACAAGTATCTCATATACGCTTCTTGGCTTCTCTCGGCGCTGAGCGCCTTCATGGCTTTGGTACCCTTTTGGTACATCTGGCGCATTTTGCAGGAGGTGCTGCGCGTCGCCCCGGACTTTGCTCGCGCTGAATTTCTGGCCGCCTATGGCTGGGCCGCTGTGGGCTTTGCCGTTCTTTCAGTGCTGATTTATATCGCGGGCCTGATGTGCTCTCATCTGAGCGCTTTCCGCATCGCTTCCAATCTGCGCAAGGAAACGCTCCGGCATATTGTCCAACTGCCGCTGGGCGAAGCCGAACGCTTCGGCAGCGGCAAACTCCGCAAAATTGTGGACGAATCCAGCGCCGCCACGGAAACATATCTTGCCCACCAGCTGCCGGACATGGCCGGCTCTATTGCAACGCCCATCGGACTGCTGGTCCTGCTTCTAGTCTTCGACTGGCGGCTGGGGCTGCTGTGTCTGATTCCCGTAGCTCTGGGCTTTGCCTGCATGATGCTTATGACCGGTTCCGGCATGCGCGCCAAGATGACGGAATATCAGAACGCCCTGGCAGATATGTCCAATCAGGCAGTGGAGTATGTCCGCGGCGTTCCGGTTGTCAAAACCTTTGGGCAAACCGTATTTTCCTTCAAAAAGTTCAAAGGCGCTATCGACAACTATAAAACCTGGGTCATCGCCTATACCAAGCAGCTGCGTCTGCCTATGATGTTTTACACCGCCGCCATCAACAGCGCCTTTGCCTTTTTGGTCGCCGCAGCATTTCTGTTTACAGCAGAGGGCGTGACAGATCAGTTTCTGCTGAATCTGCTGTTCTATATCATCATCACGCCGGTTATTTCCACCACGCTGACCAAAATTATGTTCCAAAGCGAAAACACCATGATCATGGAAGACGCCCTCGCGCGCATCGACAGCGTGCTCAGCCTCGCCCCCCTGCCCCAGGCAGCCCATCCCAAAATGCCCGCAGACGGCAGCGTGGAAGTGGATGACGTATCGTTCTCTTATGACGGAAAAACTGACGTGCTGCATCACATCTCTCTGCGCATCGAACCGGGGCAGACGGCGGCTCTGGTGGGGCCCTCCGGCGGCGGGAAAAGCACTCTGGCCAACCTGATCGCCCGGTTCTTCGATCCCAGGAGCGGCGCGATCCGCATCGGCGGCGTAGATCTGCGGGACATCGGCAAGGAAACGCTGATGGACACAGTATCCTATGTGTTCCAAGACAGCCGCCTGATCAAAGGATCCATTCTTGACAACGTGCGCCTGGCCCGTCCGGAATCCAGCGAAGCTCAAGTCTTGGAAGCGCTGCAAAAGGCCCAGTGCATGGATATCATTGAAAAATTTCCCAACGGCATCCACACCGTACTGGGTACCAAGGGCGTATACCTCTCCGGCGGCGAACAGCAGCGCGTGGCCATCGCCCGCGCCATGCTGAAGGATTCCCCCGTAGTCATTCTGGACGAAGCGACTGCTTTCGCCGATCCAGACAACGAAGCCAAAGTGCAGGCGGCGTTCCATGCGCTGGCCAAAAACAAAACCGTGCTCATGATCGCCCACCGCCTTTCCACTGTGATGAACGCCGACTGCATCTTTGTGGTGCAAAACGGCGCAATCGTCGAGTGCGGGACGAGCCGCGCGCTTCTGGAGCAGGAGGGAGTATTCGCCAAAATGTGGAGAGATTATCAAGCCTCCGTGCAGTGGAAAGTGGAGGTGTCGAGATGATCGAAACGCTGCAGAAGCACTATGCCCTCTCCCGGCAGGGCGCAAAAGACCTGGTCAAAGGCTGCGTCGCCTGCGCGGTACAGAACCTGTCTTTCATGTTCCCGGCGTGCCTGCTCTATTTACTCGTGCGCGATCTGCTGAACGGAAGTCTTGCGGGCCGCGCCGGATGGTATGCAGCGGGCTGCATCGCCTGCAT
Organism: bacterium 210917-DFI.7.65; assembly: GCA_020555865.1. Classification (GTDB taxonomy): domain Bacteria; phylum Bacillota; class Clostridia; order Oscillospirales; family Oscillospiraceae; genus Pseudoscillospira. Next base: position 125,171 of record JAJCJJ010000005.1, read on the forward strand.
CCTGTTTATCCTGGCCGCTACTTGGTTCCAGTACAACAGCACTTATCTTGCCACTTACCTGGAAAGCGGCGTGCGCCGGGTAACGCTGGCCGAACGGCTGCGTAAAATTCCCCTGTCCTTTTTCGGGAAAAAAGATTTGGCGGATCTGACCAGCACCTTGATGGCTGATTGCGCTTTTCTCGAAACGGCTTTTTCTCATTTTATCCCGGAACTGGCCGGCTCCATTCTTTCCTGTTTGTTGGTAGCCGCAGGCATCTTTTTCTTCGACTGGCGGATGGCGCTGGCATCTTTATGGGTGCTGCCGGTGTCTTTCCTGATCGTGTGGCTGTCGGCCAAAGTACAGGAATCCCTGAGCCGAAAATCCATGGCGGCAAAAATGGCCTGTGCCGACGGCATCCAGGAATGCATCGAAACTGTCCGCGACCTGAAATCCTGCAATGCAGAAGAGGCCTATCTGAACGGTCTATACACCAAAATCGATACTGTAGAACACCGGGCCATTGTCAGTGAGCTGGGTACTGCCGTATTCGTGGTCTCCGCCTCCCTCGTTTTGAAACTGGGCATCGCCACCACTGCCCTGGTTGGTTCTGTTCTGCTCTCCGGCGGCTCGCTGGATGTACTGACCTTTTTCGCCTTTCTGCTGGTGGCCTCCCGCCTGTATGAACCGTTGCAGGGCGCATTGCAGAATCTGGCGGCCATCATCTCCGCCCGCACCAATATTGCCCGAATGAACGAAATTCTCTGCCATCCCACCCAGGAAGGCTGCGATACGCTTACCAATCTGGGCTGCGATATTACCTTCGAACATGTCGGTTTTTCCTACAGCGGCGGGGAAACCGTACTCCGGGACGTATCCTTCACCGCCAAACAGGGCCAGGTGACAGCTTTGGTTGGCCCCTCCGGCGGCGGCAAGACCACCGTCTCCCGCCTGGCAGCCCGCTTCTGGGATATCGACCGGGGGAAGATCACCGTGGGCGGCATGGATATTTCCAAAATCGACCCGGAGCGGCTGATGAGCCTTTACTCCATCGTGTTCCAGGACGTAACACTGTTCAACACCACTATTCTGGAAAACATCCGCCTGGGCCGCAAAGACGCCGACGACGACGAAGTACTTGCGGCGGCACGCCTGGCTAATGTGGACGAATTTGCCGAAAAGCTGCCGGACCAATGGAACAGCGACATTGGCGAAAATGGCTGCCGCCTCTCCGGCGGCGAGCGCCAGCGCATTTCTATCGCCCGGGCTTTCCTGAAAGACGCTCCCATTATTCTGCTCGACGAGGCCACTGCTTCTCTGGATGTGGAAAATGAAACGCTGATCCAGCAGGCCCTGTCCCGGCTGATCCAAAACAAAACCGTGCTCATCATTGCCCATCGCATGCGCACAGTGGCTGATGCAGACAAAATTGTTGTTCTGGCAGACGGTTACGTAGCAGAGGAAGGCTCCCCCCAGGCACTGCTCCAACTGGGCGGGCGCTATGCCAACATGGTGAAGCTGCAGAGTGCGAACCAGAGCTGGACGCTCGCCGCCGATACCTGAACCAGCGATGCAGGATCAAAAAAAACAGGTGCGGCCGCCGTTTCCGGCGGCCGCACCTGTTTTCGCATTTCATATCTGCGGACCGTAATAAGCCACCAGAAGATCCACTACCTCACCGTAACTCTGGATACCGCTTTCCTCACCGTAGCTTTTCAAAACGCCGTCGTAAACGCTTTGGGAAAGTTCGGCCGTTTCGCTTTCAAAGCGTGCCCAATAGGCATTGTTATCCGCCAGATCTGCGCGCACCTGCGCGTTCAATTCGGCGTGGACCGTCTCCCAGCGCGCCGGGTCCGAACGATACAAAGCGTTGCTTAAATGAACAAAGCCCATCAGATACCCGGAATACTCATACACAGCGTTGCCGCTTGTGGCACAGGTCAGCACTGCCAGGAAATTGCACTCGTCCTCCGAAGCAATGCCGCGCTGGTGGGCCATTTCGTGGGCGATGGTGGCTGGGAGCAGACAGGCCGGGCTGTCGTCGTTCAAATTTGCTTCCCCGGTAAAAGGGAAAAAAAAGCCTGTAAAATTTGTCCGGCTCATCAACCGGGAAAAAGAGACGCGCTTGGGGCGGTGATCCCGCAGCGCCAAAAAGGGATATTCCTGCTCCACACCGCGGTAGATCTGCACCGCATCGTCGTAAATTGCGTTACGGTCAGCGTCGAACACCCCCGCCTCGTCCCGCTTCACCGAGGCGGACGTTTCGTTGAGCTTCTGCGCAAAATAGACCGTGGTCGCCTGCAGCTCTTCGATGGACACTTCTTTTACCCGCAGGCCGGAGCGCTCCTGAAATCCATCGGTGTAATAATTGACGCCCCAGAGCAGGCAAAACAGACTGTAAACCGTTGCGCCTACGCACACCAGTCCTAAAAAGCGCGTGTAAAGAAGGCTTCCGCGCCGAGGGCAACGGATCAGATCTCCCACCAAAGCCCCCAGATAGAGCAGCAGGATCCCTGCCGCGGCAAAAAGTGACACTTCCGCCACAGAAAAAGGCACCGCCGCGCACAGCGCGCCCAGAGTCTCTTTGACCGGCCCAGTCACATGCTCCGCCAGCGCATTCATCAGCATCCGGTTTCCCTTGCTCAGGTGAAAGGCCGCCGCGGTCAGCAGCGCACAGAGCAGCCAGATGTGCAGAACGGCGTGACGCTGAAAAAAAGCTCTCATGTCTCGCCTCCCATTTCGCCGGCGCAGTGCCGGTGCATTTGTATTCAGTGTATCCATTTCGGTCCCACCTTACACGCCGCAGAACAAAAGCGGCGTTCCTAAAGTCCGCCGCTTTTGCAATATTACGTGTTCCGCCACAGGATACGCACTCAAACCCCCTCCGGCTCCTGTTCCGCCGCCTGCGTTTCCGCAACGGCATCGCGAATCCGATCCAACAGGGGAATAAAACGCACAAAATCGATGGTCTGGTAATGGCTCAGCACATATTTGGAGAAGGCGTCTTTTCCATAAGACACCTGGGGGTCATAATCATCCCGCAGCGAGAGGCCCCGTCCGTCGATGACCACCGCGCGCGTTCTCTCAGCAAACAGATCTTCGATTTCGGAAACCGATTTGCCCTCAGCCAGCGGGTGTGTAACGAGATAGAGATTCCCTCCCGCCACCAACTGCTCTTTCAAAGATTTTTTCAGGCGCTCTTTCCCCTCCTCCCCCATCCCAATAGAATGAAGTAGCTTGCTGATCGGCCGCGTTTTGTCGTTGATCTCATTGTCATACACCAGTATGACAGGCCATTGCGGCTTTTTACCGGAAAGCGCCAGGAAATAGGGATAATAGGCCGTCTTCCAGTGCGCCCCTTTGCCGGTATACAGTTCATAAAGATTCTTCATTGCATCTGCGCCGTCCAGGCTGAGATCAAAAAAGTACCGCAGCCGCTTGGACCGGTGCAGAAAGCGCACCTGAAAAGCAAACGTTCCGTCCGGCTGCCGGACGACCAGTTCCGGATATCTCCGGTGCAGGTTCATCAGAGCGGCTTTCAGATACAGAATATCCGTTTTTCCCTCTGTCACAATCAGGGGGTGGGTATTGGCATAAAAATACCGGTAGAATAAAAATTTCTGATATTGTCTCTCCCGCCCGTTGAGCGTCTTAAAATCTCTTGGTTTAGAAAGGCTGTGTTTGTTTTCGTACCGATCCAGCTGATTGATAAAGGCAAACCGTCCCTCCAGCTGCGCCATCGTACCCGCAGCGCCCTGTATCCGGTATTCTCCTGTTTTGTACAGGGTATGAGCCATCGCTCTGGTTTCTCTGCAGTAGCAGCGGTCGACGCTTAATTTCCGGTTAACCACCAGGCCAGTTACAGTCTGCCGCGCATCCCGGTACTCCAGCCGGGTCTTTTTTTCGTTGACCGCAAACCCCGCGCGGCGGATCTCTTTCTGCAGCTGCTGATAAAAAGCGTCATATCGGCTGCAGAACGTTTTGTCATTGGTGGAAAAGGTCAGGTCGTCGGCATAACGGGTATAATCCAGTTTATAGTGCTTTGCGATTTTCAGAATCCGGAAGTCCAGGATTTCACAGATCAGATTGGAAAGAACCGGCGACGTAGGCGCCCCCTGGGGGAGTTTCCCCTGATAGCAGCACAGCTGCGCCAGAATGGTTGCCACTTCTGCAGGCATTTGAAAGTATTCGTTTTTCTGAAAATACCCCCGGATACGGCCGAAATGAATACTGCCGAAAAAATCCTCCAGGTCGGTATTGAATACATACCGTTTGTTTCGATGGATATAGGCATTGGTGATGATGCCCCTGCGCGGCTGAAAGGCATGCGCGATATTGACAGACAGCCCCCGCTCCTCCCGGCACCGCAGGCAGTGCTCCTGCAGCCTTCGGGCCAAAGATCGCTGCAGGCTTTTCAAGTCGCCTGTAGGCGCGCAGATCACCCTTGTGCCGCCAGCCCGTTTGGGAACTTCAAACATATGATAACAGTTTTCGATCCTTTGCACATACAAAAGATGAGTCAGCTTCTTCCGGGGAATCCCTAAAAAGTCGGCCAACTCATTTCGCGTTTCAATATGTTGAAAAAAGGACATCCTGCGTCCCCCTTTCTTCGGGTAAAAGCGTGTGGCAACTCATTACGCGAGCACACCAGCCCTCATTGTTTTCTGCTGTTTTATGCAGGAAAATGATACAAGGAAGCAAATCTCCCCGGCATTTTCGTCAACGCTTGCGAAACACAGGCACATGATCTTGCCACACGCTTGTTTTTATCATATCACATTTTTCGACTTTTTCAAGCCGAAATGCCTGCTGTGCAATGTATTCGGCCGATCCCACGGCAAAAGGGCAGAAAGCGCCCGTTTCAGCGGCAGGCGGCTCCCGTCCGGCACTCTCCTTTTCACCACCGAAAACATACTATGGATTGGCGGTATACACCTATTTTTATACCGCCAATTCCAGGAAGGAGATATCTGTTATGCCAGCCATCATTAACGGGATCGTCTATGACGACCGAAATCAAAACGGGCAGTATGACGTGGGAGAACCCGGCATCCCCGGCGTATTTGTTCTGTTATATACGCCTTCCGGCAGCTGCTCTGCCACCCAATCCGACTCCAATGGCAGCTATGGCTTTTCCGTCACCGCGCCAGGCGCCTATACAGTCTGCGAAACCGCGCTCCCGCCCAACGCCTGCCCGCCTACCGTGGTTGCTCAACCGGCAGGCTATGCTCACTCCAACAGCCCCCGCACATGGACCACCACGGTCACTGCCGCCCAAATCGAACGCAACGAGGTCCTTGCCGGGCAAAATTTCGGGCATGACGCAGTGGATGCTCCCCTGCCCTGCACCGCTCAAATGATCCAGTTTGTCAGCCGCCCCACCAGTTGGTATGATATCGATCTGGTCAGCGGCCAATCCACACTGCACGGCCTTCTGTCCCCGGCTCACGATGTAAACGCCATCGGATACAGCCTGCTGGATGATTCCCTCTATGGTTACGACCAGACTACCAACACTCTGGTCCGTATTGACGGAAACTCTGTGATCACCCAGCTGACCCGGCCCGCCGGATTACCCGCGGCCGGATACAATACCGGTACTTTTGACGCCGCCGGCTTTTTCTATCTCTATATCAACAACACCGCACGCTTCTACACCGTGGATCTGCGCCCTTCGTCCCCCACCTTTTTGAAGCTGGTGGATCCGCGGGCAGGTTATGCCGAACAGACCGCCAACTACGGCACGCCCCTGTCCGCTGCGGTCAATATCAGCGACTGGGCCTACGACCCATCCGACGGCAATTTGTACGGCGTGCAGCGCGACGGCGTTCTGACCCGCGTCGCCCCCACCACCGGACAGGTCACGTCCCTTTCCACCACCGCTCCCAACCCCAATGCCTCCTTCGGCGCAGTGGTCATCGACAGCACAGGCACGCTCTACGCCATTGCCAACAATGACGGAACGGTCTACCGCTATACCCACAGCGGCAATACCGCCGCGGGCGTTCCCTTTTCCACTACGTTTTTTGCCTCCTTCAACGACGGGGCGATTTGTCCCCGTTCTGTGGTGCTGCCTACCGCCGACTTACTGGTATCCAAAACCGCAGAGCCAGTACCGGCCACTGCAGGACAGCCCCTGACCTATCTCATCCAAAATGTCAACAACGGTCCGGATACCGCCCGGGACGCCGTGCTCATCGATGCAGTGCCGGCGCAGCTTCTCGTTCCGGAATACTCCCTCAACAGCGGCGCCACCTGGCAGCCTTGGACCGGTTCGCAGCCGCTGGGCGACATCCCGGCCGGGGCCAGTGTCACTGTGCTGCTCCGGGGCATGGTGAACCCCTCCGCCACCGGCTCCATTTCCAATACCGCCTCAGTATCCTCCTCTACCTATGATCCGGACCTGTCCAACAATACGGACACCGTCGACGTCCCCATTGGGGAGGAAGCCGACCTGTCGCTGGTTAAAACCGGCGCGCCCAAACCCGCCCGCCCCGGCGATCTGGTGACGTATACCCTGGCGGCGGCCAATGCCGGCCCTTCCAGCGCTGTAAACGTGGTGCTGGAAGATCCGCAGCCTCCGCTTTTAAACAATCTGGAATGGTCACTGGACAATGGGGGCAGCTGGCAGCCCTGGACGCCTTCCCTCCCCCTCGGCACCCTGCTCCCCGGCGAAGCCAGAGTAATCCTTCTCCGCGGTACGGTTCCCGCCTCGGCCGCAGCGGTGATCCAAAACACCGCCGCCGTCACCAGCGACACACCGGATCCGGCCCCCGGAAACAACACTTCCAGCGAGGCTATTCCCATTGAACAGTCCGCCGATCTGTCTGTTACCAAAACTGGTTCTCCCAGCCCGGTATCGGCAGGAGGCGTGCTCACCTACACGGTGGAGCTGTCCAATCTTGGCCCGTCCGATGCGCAGAACACCGTCCTGTCCGACCCGCTTCCTGATATGCTCTCCGGCGGGAGCTATTCCTTGGACGGGGTCACGTTCCAGCCCTGGACGGGAATCCTGGCACTGGGCACGTTCCCCGCCGGTTCCGTCCGGACGGTATTCCTGCGGGGCACAGTGGATCCGGCGGCCACAGGTACGCTGCGCAACACAACCACCATTTCCAGTGATACACCCGATCCGAACCCGGACAACAACTCTTTCACCGAACGCACCCCGGTCAATACCGCCGCTGACTTGGCCCTGACCAAAACCGGCACGCCAAGCCCGGTCCTCCACGGTCAGCTGCTGACGTATACCGTAACCATTCGGAACCTGGGACCAGATCCAGCGGTGGATGCCAGGCTGGACGACACACTGCCGAGTGCGCTGCTGGGGACAGAATATTCCCTGGACGGAGGTGGGAGCTGGGCCCCCTGGCCCGGCAGCCTATCTCTGGGCACTCTGGCCACAGGGCAGAACCTTTCGATCCTCCTGCGGGGAACCGTTCATTCAGACGCCGAAGGCATTCTGGAAAACACAGCTTCCGTATCCTCGCTTACACCGGACCCGGATCCGGACAACAACAGCGATACCGCCCGGATCCCGGTGGATACCGCCGCTGACCTTTCCCTGACCAAAACCTCCCTGCCGTCCCTTGTAACAGCTGGCGAACTGCTGACCTATACCATCACCGTTTCCAACGCCGGTCCGTCCGCCGCCCAGGATGTCCTGGTGCGCGACGACCTGCCCGCGGCACTGCTGGGAACAGAGTTCTCCGTGAATGGCGGTCCTTTTGCTCCTTGGGTTTCCCCCTATCCGGCCCGGACGTTGCCGAGCGGGGCCTCCATCGTTCTCACCATTCGCGGCACGGTGTCCCCTTCCACGCCGGCAGGCACACTGACCAACACTGCCTCTGTCTCTTCCAACACCCCGGATCCGAACCCGGACAACAACACTGACCGCGCCGTGGTGGATGTGGCGCCCTCAGCCGACCTGTCCGTTGTGAAGCAGGGAGCCTCTTCCCCCGCCATTCCCGGCCAGCTCTTTCAATATTCCATTCAGATCCGCAACACCGGCCCCTCCGACAGCCAGGAAGTGCTGCTGCGGGGCGAACTGTCCGATTCAGCCCAAGGGACGCTGACCAACACCGCCGAGGTTTCCAGCCCTACCCCGGATCCAGATCGAACCAACAACTGTTCCACCAGCGATTTGGCCATTGCAGAGGGCACCGATCTGCGTCTGGATAAATGCGCACCGCAGTGCGCACAGCCCTGCCGGCCTTTGATTTACGCTTTAACCGTTACCAACCTCGGGCCAAATGAGGCGCAGCAGATCATGGTATCCGATCCTCCGCCCCCAGAGCTTTCTTGCCCCGCCTTTTCACTGGACTGCGGAAAATGCTGGCAGCCTTGGCCCGGCTACTTTACCTGGGCGTCCCTGCAGCCTGGCCAATCGGTTTCTTTCCTGCTGTCCGGCACAGTCCGCGCCGGCGCCTGCAGTCCCATTGTCAACCATGCCTCCGTCACCTCTGCGACCCCGGAACTGAACCCTATGGATAATGAAGCACAAACCTGCACTCAAATCCAACGCCCCTCCTGCTGTTCTTCCGCAGATCTTCCCGGCCGCAGGCATCCCCCCTGCTGAAAAGATGCATTCCGCGCCGACCGGCAATTCTCTCGCCCTCTTCGGATGCAGAGGCATCCGAAGGCTGAAAGGCTCTCACGTAAAAACGCCCGCCTTCCCCAGGCGGGCGTTTTGCAAGCGATGTTGTCCGCCTGACCAAAGCCAAACGAAACAGGCCGGATTGGACAGCAGGACGCTTGCGTCCTATGTGCAGATACAGCGAACATGACGCAGGGTGAATTCCTGTCAATCGAGCCGATAAATTTTGTACAGTGCCATGAGAAAGACTGATTAGGCCATTCTTTGTATTTTGAACATCCGGTAACGCAACGGGGACTGTCATACAATCTGGATCGTTTGCAATATGAATCCTTCACCCGTATTCATATACTGTCCTATTTGTAAGAAAGTGCAAAAGCAAAAGCCAAGAAGCCAGATGAGGAGAACTCATCTGGCTTCTTGCTTGGCGGAGGTGAAGAGATTCGAACTCTTGCGCCGGCAAAACCGACCTACCGGATTTCGAATCCGGACCCTTCAACCACTTGGGTACACCTCCATGTATTGAAAATCGGTCGCCCGATTCACAACCTGCTATTCTCTTTTTTCGAAAAACTGTGTCCATCCCATGAGCGTTTTATGCTTTTGAGGACTTTTCCAAAAACCAGAAACCCCCTGCAGCACAATGAATTACCGGTTTTACCGCACTTTCTTCAGCAGCCATCCCGGCTGGAACCATTCCAATGCCGCTGCAAAAATAAGCGCATTCATTATGCCACAAATTCCCGGCTCTGACAAGGGGGTTTTCCATTCCCGCAAAAATATTTTCTCCGATCCCTTTGTTTTTCGCTGCAGAAGACAGCATAGCCCCCTTTTTGCGGCAAAATTGCGCCGCCAAAAATTTATGGTGACAAACGTGCAAAAATCATGTATAATAAAGCTGTTGTTTTCAGCATCCGCGGGGTATTTTCTCGGATTTGTGCATATTCATACATTCCAGTCCAGAAGCCATCCCGCCTGAACAAATGATTTCCCGTAAAAAGAGCAGCGGCGGTGCAGAATTCACAACGCACCGATGCGGCTTTTAATATTAAATGGAAGAAAGGAAGATTTTATTATGACGAAATTTACCAAACGGGCTGCTGCGGTACTCACAGCTTCTCTGATGCTGGCCGGCGTCGTTTCCGGCTGCGGCAACAATGCCAACAACGAAACCCCCTCTACCGGCAGCAACAACGAGGGCACCAAGGTCTATAAAATCGTAGCAGACAACTCTTTTGCCCCCTTTGATTTTATGGATCCCGACACCATGGAATATACCGGCATCGATATGGACTTGCTCGCTGCTATCGCCGAGGATCAGGGCTTTGAATACACGATTGACAACTGCGGCTGGGATGCAGCATTGTCCAGCTTGGGTGCCGGCCAGGCCGACGGCATGATCGCCGGCATGACGATCACCGATGAGCGCAAGGAATCCTACGATTTCTCCGATCCTTACTTTGAAGGCGGTCAGATTATGTTTGTCAAGGGCGACAGCTCCATCACCTCCATTGAAGACCTGAGCGGCAAAACGGTTGCGGTGAAAGCCGGCACCGAAAGCGAAAAGTATGCTCAGAGCGTCGCCGATGAGTACGGGTTCACCATTGTTTCCTACAAGGATTCTCCCACGGTGTATACCGCTGTGACCAATGGCAATGATGCCGCCGGCTTTGAGGACTTTTCCGTGATTAATTACCAAATCGCCGCACAGGATCTGGATCTGAAGACTGTGGGCGACAAGGTTCAAATCGGCAACTATGGCTTCGCCGTTCTGAAGGGCAGCAATCCTGAATTGATCGAAATGTTCAACGCAGGCCTCGCCAACATCCAGGCCAACGGCGTCTATGACGAAATCCTGGCCAATTACGGCATCGAGGGCTGAGCATTTCATCCCTTTCGCCAACTCCAACAATAGGAAGTTGATTTTATGATCCAATCGTTTCTTGAAACTCTGCAGCGCGCCTGGCCGTTCCTGATTCAGGGTTTTCAAATCACCATCGAGATCTGGGCGATCTCCATTGTCATTGGCATCGTGGTCGGCCTGTTCTCCTGCCTGATGAAGATCTCGCGGTTCAAAGTGCTGAATCTAATCTCCAATTTTTACATTTGGCTGATCCGCGGTACGCCCATGATTGTGCAGGCCCTGGTGGTATACTTCGGTATGCCTCAGGTGATCCCCGGGTTTCACCCCACACCTTTTATGGCGGGCATCATCACCCTGAGTCTGAACGCCGGCGCCTATCTCTCCGAAATTTTCCGCAGCGGCATCCAGGCCGTGCCGAAAGGACAGACGGAGGCCGCCCGCAGCCTGGGCCTCAGCGCCGGCCGCACTACAGTGAAGATCGTTCTGCCGCAGGCGTTCAAGATTGCCATTCCGCCCATGGTGAACCAGTTTATCATTACGCTGAAGGACACTTCGATCCTGACTGTGATCGGACTGGCGGAGATCGTGAACAAAGCCACCCAGTATGTATCGGTACGCTACGATTATTTTGCAACCTATGTATGGGTCGGCATCTTCTATCTGGTGTTCACATCCCTTTTGATGATTTTGGCACATTATATGGAAAAGAGACTGAGCTATGACAGAAAAGGTAGTCGTTCATAATCTGAAAAAGAGTTTTCACCATCTGGATGTTCTCAAGGGCATCGATCTGACGGTGGCCGAGGGCGAAGTGGTCTGCGTGATCGGCCCTTCCGGCGGCGGAAAGTCCACGTTCCTGCGGTGTCTGAACCGTCTGGAAGAGGCAACCGAAGGGCAGATTTTTGTGGATGGATACGAAATCACCAACAAAAAGGTGGACATCAACAAGGTGCGCCAGAACATCGGCATGGTGTTTCAAAGCTTTAATCTCTTCGCCCATTTGAGCGTGAAGAAAAACATTATGCTGGCCCCTGTAGATTTGAAGCTGATGAGCAAGGAAGAAGCTGAGAAAAAGGCCATAGAGCTTCTGGACCGGGTCGGCCTGGCCGACAAGGCCAATGCATTCCCTCATCAGCTCTCCGGCGGCCAGCAGCAGCGCGTGGCCATCGCCCGCGCCTTAGCTATGAATCCGGACGTCATGCTCTTCGATGAACCCACCTCCGCGCTGGATCCGGAAATGGTGGGCGAGGTGCTCTCCGTGATGAAAGAGCTGGCAGAAGGCGGCATGACCATGATCGTCGTGACGCACGAGATGGGATTTGCACGAGATGTGGCCGACCGAGTTATTCTGATGGCCGACGGCGTCATTGCCGAGCAGGGCACACCCGAGCAGATTTTTGAGCATCCTCAGGTCAAACGGACGCAGGATTTTCTGGCCGCAGTGCTCTGACCATCTTTCCGCAAAAACAAAAACGCTCCCGAAACCTATGGTTTCGGGAGCGTTTTTATGCCTGTTATGCTTTTGCCTGCTGCAGCAGATCTGCTTTGATATTCCAGAGCTTCTGGGACAGATCCACATAATAGTTGTGGGGATTTTCAAAGCGTTTGACCTCATCCCATTGCCGCTCGATCTGGCGGGCACAGTAGGCACGAATCGTTTCAATATCCGGCAGATCGTACACCAGCTCGCCGCTTTTGAAAATGGACCGCAGCAGTTCCTCAGCCCGGTAGCGCTCCACGGTCTCCCGTTTCCACACCGCGTCGGGATCGAACAGTTCCAGCGGCTTTGTTTCGTCCATCGGTTCGTCATACACTGTAATCAGGTCTGCTATCGCCTTATCGCTTTCCTGTTCAAAAATACGCCAGACCTTTTTAAAATGAGGCGTGGTCACTTTGCTGGGATTTTCACTGACCTTGATCTTGGGAATCACATTTCCTTCCGCGTCCTCAATGGCAGCCAGCTTATATACACCACCGAACACTGGTTCGCTCTTGGAAGTAATCAGCCGCTCGCCCACGCCGAATGCGTCGATACAGGCACCCTGATTGATGAGATCCCGGATAATATACTCATCCAGAGCATTGGACGCCACAATTTTGCATTCTTTCAGCCCCGCCGCATCCAGCATGCTGCGAGCCCTGCGCGACAGATAAGTCAGGTCGCCGGAGTCAATGCGGATCGCCCCATTAGTAATACTGTGTTTCTGAAAGGCGCGGATGGCGTTTGGCACACCGGAGCGGAGCACATTGTAGGTATCCACCAGAAGCGTAGCAGAGGCAGGATACAAGGCGCAGTAGACGTCAAAAGCCGTAAATTCGTCTTCGAACATCTGCACCCAGGAATGCGCCATAGTGCCGCCTGCGGGTACGCCGTAGCGCTCGTCGGCCATGGCGCAGGCCGTGCCGCTGCACCCGGCGAGATAGGCCGCCCGGGCGCCGGACACCGCGCCGTCTGCTCCCTGCGCCCGGCGGGATCCGAATTCCGACACAGCGCGCCCCTGGGCAGCGCGCACGATACGGTTCGCCTTGGTAGCAATCAGAGACTGGTGATTCAGCGTCAGAAGCACATAGGTCTCAATAAACTGCGCCTCGATCGCCGGCGCACGCACAGTGAGGATCGGCTCCTTGGGAAACACCGGCGTGCCTTCCGGCACCGCCCAGATATCACCGGTGAAACGGAACGTGCGCAGAAAATCGAGAAAATCCTCACAAAAGGCGCCTTTGGAGCGCAGATACGCAATGTCTTCCTCGTCAAAATGCAGCTGCTGAATATAGCGCACCACCTCTTCCAGCCCCGCCGCAATGGCAAATCCGCCGCCGTCGGGCACGCAGCGGAAAAAGACGTCAAAATAGCAGATACGGTCCTTCAGCCCAGTCTGGAAATAGCCGTTGCCCATGGTCAGTTCGTAAAAGTCAAACAGCATGGTGTAATTGATATCCTGTTTCATACAAAAGCCTCTTCTCTTTTGTCGTTTGCCGCATTCTGTCAGCGGTTCATCACTGTGATCTGCAGCGCCTCCATCAAATCCAGAGCTTCTTCGTGCAGTTTGGGGTCAAATGAAGCGGTACATGCAGCATCCACAATGATCTCTGCCTCCGGCGCGGCGGCCTTGGCCATCACCGCGTTGCTCAGCACACACATATGAGACACCAGACCCACCAGCTCGACAGAAACGAACTCCTCTTCAGCCAGATAGTCCGCCAGTTCCAGCGACGGAAATGTGGGTTTCTGGAAGCACAGGTCTTCTTCCTTTTGCTGCTTGGCCGTTTCGCCGTACAGTTCCCAGCCCGGTGTGCCGCAGATGCAATGCTCCACAGGCAGTTTACGTCCCTCCTGGGTGGTCAGATAATTTTTCCGGTGCGTGTCATAAGTGAACACAACCATATCCCCGGCATCGTGATAGCGTTTGATTTTAGCCGCAATGCGCAGATCCAGATTCTCCGCACCGGCAAAGCCCAGCGCCCCGTCCACAAAATCTTTTTGGTAATCTACCACGACTAACAGTCTTTCTCCGTCCATGGAAACTCCTCCTGCCCGTTCCGTTTTTTTCCTCCCTGCTTCAGCTCGGCGCAGGTGCGCTCCACCAGCGAAGCCAGCGTTTTCCGATCCTCCAGATCTTCAATGCGCCAGCAGGGTTTCGCTCCCTCATAGGGTGCCGCTGGCTCCGGACGTGCAAGCAAATCCACATTGGTGGCCGTGGGTTTGATAAACAGCTGGTTGTCACAGACGCAGCCGAAATAAACCCCGCCGCAGTACAGACCCCACTCGCCGAACATCCGTTTGGCCCGGATTTCCCCCGCGCCGCTGAGCTGATCGCAAACATAGTCTACCATTTCTTTGCTGGAAGCCACCGTCCTTCACCTTCTTTTTTCCTGTTTTGCGCGCGCTATGCGCTACACAGCGCACAAAATGCGTCAAAGAGCTTTGCCCCGTCCGCCGCGCCAGTGCGCGCGCGTTCAAAAGCCTGGCGCTCGGGGTGCCACTGAACCCCCCACAGGGGCAGCGCTGTATGCGCAACAGCCTCCACCACGCCGTCCGGCGCCCATGCCACGGCACGCAGCCCCTCGCCCAGACACCCCACCGCCTGATGGTGCGCCGAGGTGACCACGGCGCGGCAGCCGTAAAGCGCCGCCAGAAAAGTATCCGGCGCCGCCACGATTTCATGCAGCTGATCCCGGTTTTCAAGATCTACATGACGCTCTTTCGTGGGAAGATCCTGAATCAAATCGCCCCCCAGGGCAAAGTTCATCAGCTGGCAGCCTCTGCAGATGCCGAGAACCGGCTTCCGCGCGCCGCAAAATCGGCGCAGGAGCGCCAGTTCTTTTTCGTCCCGATCCCGGTCGATATTGCGGCAAGCCACATTCTCCTGGCCATACAAAGCCGGATCGCTGTCGTAGCCTCCGGGGAGCAGCAGCCCGGCACAACCGGCAGCGGGTGCAAGAGTATTGGATACCACCGGTTCCATACCGGCGGCAGTCAGTGCCTTGACATAGTTTTCAAGCAGAGCGGCAGCGCCGTAGCGGTACAAGAAAATACGCACCACACCGCTCATTGCTCCACCGTTCCCTCACCTTCGATAACCTCTGCCGCTTCTACCGAGGCCTCCACGCCCTGCTGCACTTTCCGGAAGGTGCGCGTCAGCTGGAACAGGATCAGGAGATCCGAGATCCCATCATAGATTAAAGCGATGCCGACCAGCATCAAAAGGGCATTGATGCTGGCAAAGGGATTCCAGAGAATCAGCGCACCCAGCGCCAGCGTAATGAGGGCAATCAGGAACGCAGGCCACCAGTGCCGCGCATGGCCGGCGCGCAGATTCAGCGCACCCTGCAGGTCAATCACACCATGGACGATCAGGATCAGGCCCAGAATATACTGCAGAAAGGCCACAATCAAATCCGGCGTGGTAAGCAGCCACACACCCACGACGGCCAGCACCGCCCCCAGGATCAAATCGTATTGAAACACGGCTGCCGCTCCTTTGGCGCGTGCAAAGTGGGATACCACATACACGCCGCCGCTTACCAGCAGGGCTGCGCCCAGCAGACGACAAATCCAAATGCGGCTCAGCTCCGGCCAGAACACCAGAAAAACGCCCAGCGCAATGAAGCAGAGGGCAGACAGGGTACAGCTGACCCTGCGGTTGTTGAGAAATCCTTTCACGATTCCACCTCTCTCATAAAATTCGATCGTTGCCACGAACGGTTTTCTGCCGTCCGCTGCCCGAAATGGAGACAGGCTCTCCGATACAGGCTGTGCCAGAACGATACTATTGTACCATATTCGCTCCGGCAGAACAAGATGCGCCCTCGCCTGCCGGCCTGCGCCGCCGGAGCATAACATTACAGTTTGGACAGAGCATGGTGCAATGAAGAGGCACTTTTGACGGAACAAAACATGTCAAATAACACTTTGGGAGGATGGGTTATTATGACAGGCAGCGCCAAACTGCGCGGCGTGTCTGCGCTGCCTGAAAGCACTGCAGGCAAAAGGAACCGCCGAGGTTGCCGCGGCGGAACCGGCCAAAGCCGCCCCGGCAGAACTGCACGCACCCGAAGGGATTCTGACACAGGAGGAAACCATTGCCGATTCCCTGCTGACCTTCTCCGGCCGTGCGGGTCAGACGCTGGAACGGCACAGCCAGAATACGGCAAAGCACCGCGCCTGAGAGCAGCGCTGTTCTATTCCGTGTGAAAAACGAATAGGCTGTTTGACCGGGGGCCGGGACTGGAAGGATGTTCCAGCTTCAGCCCCCGCTCTTTATGGTTGATCGAACGCAAACCAGCATGCTGCAAATTTGATTCTTTTCTCTAAAATTTGTAATAGCATTGTAATCAATTTTGGTCAATTTTTATGTTATAATACATTTAAAAGCAGAAAACAATCGAAAAAGGAGATGCACAATGAATCTGTTCAGTATCATCTGGCTGGGGCTGGTTATCCTTCTGGGCTTTTTGGAAGCCCTCACCGTTACGCTGACGTCCATCTGGTTCGCCGTGGGCGCGCTGGCTGCCATGGCTGTGGCACTGTTCGGCGGGGCGCTTTGGGTGCAGATCCTGGTATTCGCTGTCGTCAGCCTGATCTGCGTTCTGGCCTTGCGCCCCCTGGCCAAAACGCGTCTGGGCGGGGCAAAAAAGGTCGCCACCAACGCCGACCGCATCATCGGCCAGAAAGCGATGGTCACAGAACCCATCGACAATGTAGCCGGCACCGGCGCCGTGTCCATTGGGGGTACGGTGTGGACTGCCCGCAGCGACAGCGCAAAACCGATTGCCGCCGGCAGCGTGGTCCGCATACTGCGCATCGAAGGCGTCAAGGTATTGGTTGCTCCTGTTTCCGCAGCTTCGTAACTGTTTCACCATGTATCCCCCCTGCATGAAAGGAAGGTGCTCCGCAAAATGCTCGATACCATTTATACGATTCTGATTGCAGCCGGCATTGTGCTTCCGCTGCTCAGCCTGCTCTTCGGCGGCGTGGACGCTCTGCTCGGCGGCGTAGATCTGGATTTGGACGGCGACGGAAACGCCGGGTTCCTCTCTTTTAATTTCAACGCCCTGCTTTTCTCCCTGGTGGTGGTGGGCTGCATCGGCAAACTGTGCCTGAGCAGCTTCCACCTGTGGCCAGTGAGTCTGGTCGCAGGACTGATCTGCGGAGCAGCAGCCTATATCCTGATCTGCAAATTTTTAATCCTGCCGCTCAAGCGCAACAACGCCAAGGCCATGCGTGCTGAAGACGCCCTGTTTCAGCATGTGAACGTAATCGAAACAATTCCCGAAGGCGGCACCGGCCAGGTGGAGCTGACCGACGCAGCAGGCAGTCGGATTACCTATCTCGCCAAATACCAGTTTGCAGACTTCGAACCCCGCGGCCCCATTCAGGCAGGCACCGTGGTCAAAGTTCTGGACACCGAAAACAATCTGCTCGTTGTCGGCAGATTATTTTAATCCATTCCCCTACACACCAACCATACCATATCAGAAAAGGAGAACAATATGATTGAATTGTTGAACGGCCCCGTTATCAAAACGCTTCTCATTCTCATTGTCGCCCTGATCGTGATTGTCTTCGTGGTCCTGAAAACCTGGAAAAAAGTCCCCAATGATCACGCCGCAGTGATTGTCGGCCTGGGCAAGCCCAAGGTTGTCACGGGCGGCGGCGTGTTCCTGATTCCCCTGCTGCAGCGCATGGACGTGATCACGCTGGAGACGCTGTCTTTGGATGTGAATATCCAAAACGTCAAAACCTCCCTGGGCGTGCCCATCAACGCCGACGGCTATGTGATCCTGAAGGTCAAAGCCGATGAAACCAATATTCTCACCGCCATGCAAATGTTTTATTGCAACGATGAGAACCGCACCAAAAACAAGATCGTCGAACAGGTGCAGAGCCTGTGCGAAGGCAAGCTGCGCGAGATCGTTTCCACCATGACTGTGGAGGAAATTTATGACGACCGCGAGAAATTCAGCGCCAGCGTCACCGAAATTGCCAGCAAAGCCCTGAGTGAAATCGGTTTGGAACTGAAATCCTTCACCATCAACGACATCACCGACAACGACGACTACATCGTCTCCCTGGGCCGCGCCCAGATTGCCAAAGTGAAAGCCGAGGCCAGCATTGCTGAAGCCGAAGCCAATAAAACCCAGCAGATCCAAACCGCCGAGGCCCGCAAGCTGGGGGAACAGGCCCGTCTGGCCGCTGAAACCGCCATCGCCGAGTCGGAAAAGGACAAAGAGCTGAAGCTCCAGGCTTTCCGCAAAGAGCAGGAGACCAAGCGCGCCGAGTCCGACGCAGCCTATCAGATCCAGGAAAACATCACCTCCAAGGACGTCACCTCCACCGAGATGGACGCCAGCGTGCTGCGCGAGCAGCGCGCCAAAGAAGTGACCGAGGCCCAGATTCAAGTGCAGATCGCCGCTGAGCAGAAGAACATCGAGCTGGCCCAGAAGCGCGCCGAGCGCAAGGCCGCCGAGCTGCAGGAAACCGTGGTGAAGCCCGCCGAAGCCGCCCAGCGCGAAACCGAGCTGCGGGCAGAGGCCGCCAAAATTCAGGCCATCAAAGAAGCCCAGGCCGAAGCCGAGGCCAAAAAACTGGACGCCGAAGCGGAAGCGGCTATGATCTCCCAGCGCGGCCAGGCCGAAGCCGAAGCCATTGCCGCCCGCGGCCAGGCCGAGGCCGAAGCCATCCGCGCCAAAGGCCTTGCCGAGGCCGAAGCACTGGAAAAGAAAGCCGAAGCCCTGGCCAAGATGAACGAGGCCGGTAAGCTTCAGATGGTAATGGATATTCTGCCCGCTTTTGCCCAGGCCATAGCCGAACCTATGAGCAAGATCGGCAACGTTACGGTCATCGGCGGCGGCGAAAGCGGCAGCGGCGTGGATGCCATGACCCGTTCCGCCGTCAGTTCCCTGAAAGCCGTCACCGAAGCCGTGAAGGATACTGTGGGCTTTGACCTGACGAAGGTAATGGAAGCCCAGACCATCGACGCCAAGACCCGCCGTGATGTAACACTCAACGGCGGCGGCGCCATCGACGTGCAGCTGAATCAAACTGGTACACCCGCGCCGGTTCCGCCCGCTCCCCCAGCCACCCCGGAACCCCCGGCTGCTCAATAAATACCCCGGCACATTGAGAGATTATCAGAAATTCGAGGAGGAGTTTGCCCATGCCATCCATTGGCGTTATTCTTTTGATCATTCTGATTCTTGTTGTTCTGGTCGTTTTGGTGCTGAATGTCAAAATCGTGCAGCAGTCCAAAGCCTATGTCATCGAGCGTCTGGGCGCCTACAGCGCCACCTGGACGGTAGGGATCCACTTTAAAATTCCCGTCATCGAGCGGGTCGCCAAGGTGGTGTCCCTGAAAGAGCAGGTAGTGGATTTCCCTCCCCAACCTGTCATCACCAAGGACAACGTGACCATGCAGATCGACACGGTGCTCTATTTCCAAATCACCGATCCCAAATTGTATTCCTACGGGGTGGAATACCCTATGAGCGCCATCGAAAACCTGTCCGTCACCACCATGCGCAACATCATCGGCGATATGGACCTGGAACAGACGCTGACCAGCCGCGACAATATCAATTCCCAGATGCGCCTGCTGCTGGATGAAGCCACCGATCCCTGGGGGATCAAGGTCAACCGCGTGGAGGTAAAAAACATCCAGCCTCCTCCGGACATCCAAAGCGCTATGGAAAAGCAGATGAAAGCCGAGCGTGAAAAGCGCGAAGCCGTGCTGCGGGCTGAGGGCCAGAAGCAAAGCCAGATCCTGGTAGCCGAAGGTGAAAAGGAAGCGCTGATTTTGCAGGCAGACGCCGCAAAACAAGCCGCCATTTTGAAGGCGCAGGGCGAAGCCGAAGCCATTCGCCAGGTGCAGCAGGCCACCGCAGACGCCCTGAAGATGCTCAACGAGGCCAATCCCAATGAGCAGGTGGTAAAAATCAAGGCCCTGGAAGCATTTGAAGCCGCTGCCGACGGAAAGGCCACGAAGATTATTATCCCCAGCGAACTCCAGGGACTGGCCGGCCTGGTGGCCTCGGCGAAAACCGTGTGGGACAGCCGGGAGCCGGAAAACTAACCATGCAAAAGGACGCAAAAATGCAGGTACCCCAAAAGGGATACCTGCATTTTTCAGAATTCCTTTCCAAACCGTCCGCAGAACGGTTTTCTCCGGAGCGGTATCCTCTTGTCCTTTTTGCTGCAGCTGCTATAATAATAACAAAAGAACAAACGCAGAATCAAACTCTCAAATGATGAAAGGATGGACTACTATGGAATTTCTGGATTTGGCCAAGCGGCGCGCATCGGTGCGCGCCTATCAAAAACGGAGCGTGGAACGCGCTGTGCTGGAACAGGTTCTGGAAGCCGGACGCATCGCGCCCACGGCCTGCAACCGCCAGCCGGTGCATCTGCTGGTGGCCCACACCCCTGAGTCTGTGGCCAAAGTGTGCAGCGCCGCCAATCTGTACGGCGCCACAGCAGCCATTGTAGTGTGCGCTGCGCGCGCTCAAGCCTGGGTACGCTCGTACGACGGCTTCAATGCTGCCGAAACCGATGCAGCCATCGTCACCGACCATATGATGCTGCAGGCGGAAGCCCTGGGCCTGGGTTCTGTTTGGCTCTGTTATTTCGACCCGGATAAGCTGCGCCGGGAACTGCAGATCCCCGATGAACTGGAACCGGTGAATATTTTAGCTCTGGGTTATTCGGCACAGGAAGCTGCCGATCCGGAACGCCACAAAAATCTCCGCGTACCGCTGGAGCAGCTGGCCGAATTTATCTGAGCGCCGCGCAGGACAATAAAGCAGCAAAGGAGTGCATATTGTGGAAGCGATAATCCAGAAAATCGTGACGCGGGAATATGATATGATGATTCGCATCAACAATATCGGTGGTCCGGCAAGCTGCCAAAGCCAGACGGACGCCTTTTCCCTCATGCGTACCAGCCAGTTTCAGGTCTGGACGAACGTCATGCTCGAAAGTTATCTCGGCGACCTGATCGACGCGGAAGCGTCCGGCCGCAATCTGCTGTTCGAAAAATATGCCTGGATGATGGAGCACAGTCTTCCGGACGCCTTTGCCCAGGTGCGCCATGCGCTGCCTGTGCTCCCACCGGAGCAATTGGCAGAAGTAGAGGAATGCGTGGCCATGGAAGCTGTCTGGGCCGAAGAATGCGCACGGCGTTATCCCGCCCTGGCCCGCCACGGCCGCCCGCTGCGCACCGTTCAAGACACACCGGAACAAACCTCTATGGAAACCTACAATCGGGGCGAATTACGTACTTATTCCCGCCGCACTTTGACCCTTTACCACGATTTTCTTTACACCTGCCGTGCGCGGGGACAAAACCTGGCCATGGAAGTGCGCACGCATCAGCTTCGCGCCCAGGGCTTTGCATCCCTGGAAGCCGCAGAAGCAGCATTGTCCTGACACCATTCCAAATGCACAAAAAGCGCCTGTGCGCCGCAGAAGTTCCTGCAGCGCACAGGCGCCGTTTTCTTCCCCTTCAGGATTGCTTTTCCTCCTGCACCGCAGCGGAAGAGGAACTGCTCACCTGGAAATCCGATGTATGCATGGCGCTGTCGCGCTGCATCATACTGTTCATTACATCAATATCACTTTGAATGTCCATTGCCTCGGCAGCATAGAGCGCATCCAGCTGGCGCTCAAAGCCCCGCACAATGTTGTCCATGGTGTCCTCAATCTTTTCCTTGGCCATGTGCAGATTTTCCCCCTCGATGCCCGCAGCTTCGAACTCGGCATAAGAATCCAGCAGCTTCTGCGTCGTGGGCAGATAATATTCCAGGAACGTACGCACCTGGGACGCCTTTTTCCCGTCTTTTTCAATGGCCCGGAAAATCTGGGCGGTAACTTCCTCCAGCCGGTCGATTTTAGCCGAAAGCGCCGCATCGGCAATGCGGTCATTGGCCCGGCGGATCGAACGCAGCACGCCGGCATATCCTTCCTCCGCTTCTTTCGGCGTAGCGGCCTCCGCGCGCTTCCGGGCCGCTGCTTCCTCCGCAGCCGTACGGCTGCGGAAAAAATAACCCAGGCTCAAATCAAGATACGCTGTGGGTCCAAAATATCCCTGTCCGATCATATGATCCAGATCTTCTTCCACCCGTTTTTGTGAAAAGCCCGTAATGCCTGAAAGCTGGACAAAAGAAATGGACTGCACGCTGGCCATGGCCGCCAGATACCTGGCATAACGCCTGGCCGCCTTATCCATGGCAATCCCCTTGCCAAGCATCAGCACACCCGCCCCAAAAAGGGACAACACAGCCAGCAGTCCAGGCAGGGCTTGCCAAAAGATCTGTGCGCCAATCATAGCGGATAAAACCGCTGATGTCGAGAGAAGCCCCACAAAGGCCAGCACCCCGCCTCCCAGTTTCAATGCCCAGCGGGTCCCTTTCTTTGCCGAGGGTGTACTGCGCATCGGCTGAGCCGCCCGCGCGGTTCCCGCCATCCCCTGCTGCGCAGGCGCAGACCATCCCGGCGGCACACCAGCTCCGCGGGCTGCTGCACTTTGCTGCGCCGCTTTCTTTTTATCGCCGGACAATTTTCGGATCAACAGAAACAGCCCCAGCGGCCAGAACACCACAAAACAGAAGAAAATCAGCAGCCAGGAAAGAATCTCGCTTTCCGTCTGCTTTTTCCCACTTGGGGCATCGTCCGGCGTGTTGTGTCCGTAGTCATAGCTGCTCACTGCTTTGGTCCTCCTTTTTTCCGCTGCAATTTCTGCTTGTTGCCCTGCTCGTCCACAATATAGGTATGATCCAGCTGGGCACACAAATTCATCCGCACCGCCGCCACATACTCCTGGCGCAGCAGCGTGCGCTCTTTGATTTCTTCCTCTGTCAGCCCTTCGGGCGACTTTGCCTTCCGGCTCAACTCATTAATGCGCCGGATCTTTGCTTCATCGATCATTGCTGTCCTCGTTTCCCGCCGCGCCGTCGGAAACGGCGCACCGCACACTTTACTGATATCGCTCCAGGCAAATGGTAACACGGCCCTTTTTGCTCAAGCCGCCCACTTCGCGCAGCCTGCACTTTCCAAAGCCCCGGGCGCTGAACGTATCCCCCTGGGCACACAGGCGGTCTACCTTTTCACAAACGCGCCAATTGACTTCCACTTTGCCGGCACGGATCAGGTCCGCCGCCCGGCTGCGGCTGATGCCGAACGCAGAAGACACCACGCTGTCCAGCCGCAGTGTGGCCACAGTGTCCCGAATCTCCGTCCGTCGCTTTTCCGGCAGATGCAGATGGGAAAGGGGCACCGGCGCAGTCTTCAGCGAAACGCGCCCGGCGCTGGTATAATTCTGCAGCACAAAAGGCGCGATCTCCCGCAGAAGCAAAATATCGCAGGCGTCCTGGCCCGGCAGGATGTCGCCCACCATCTCCCGCCGAATGCCCAGGCCCATGAGGCTGCCGAGAAAATCCCGGTGGGTCGGGCGTTCTCCGGCACGGAAGCTGCAGCGCACGGCACAGACCGGGTACTCCTCATCCTCCCGAAACGCTTCAAAGGAAAGATAGTCCGGCAAAAAGAGGGCGCAGCGGCGCTCGGCATCCTCATAGCCGCCATCCAGCACAGCTTCACCCTCTGCGCCCATTCGCCGCAGGGCCTCTTCGGCCAGCGCCTGTTCCTGAGGCGTCAAAAAACGGGTGACGGCCGGGATGTTGCGGCTGCGGCAGCGCGCCCATTGGTCGAGGACCCGGCTCAACGCCAAGCGTTCGTCCCCGTTCTCCGTCAAAGCACGCAAAAGCTGCCCTTTTTCCATAGCTTTTTCGCCCCCCATTTCCACCGGCTGCGGCGTATTCTGGTACTATGATAGCACACTTTCTGTATGCAAACAACAAGAAATCCCGCCCAGCCGGGCGGGATTTTCAAAAGATTTTTTTAATTTTTCACGCGCACAATACAGGTTGCCTTTTGGCCGTCCCAGGAAGCGGTGACGGTGGTGGTGCCGGATTTCACACCAGTGACTTTCCCGCTGCCGTTCACCGTGGCCACCGAACTGTCGGCCACCGACCAGGTGACCGCTGTGGTGATGCCCTGCACCTTCAGCGTATAATTTTCACCCACTTTTAACGTGAAATCCTCACTGCTGAGCTTGCCGGAGGCAGCGCCGCCCGACGAAGACGCAGCGTTCTTTCCATCGCTCTTGACACGCACGATGCAGACCGCACGCGCGCTGCCGCGCTGCACGGTGATTTCTGTGGTACCCTTTTTCAAACCCGTAACCACGCCGGAGGCGCTGACGGAGGCAATGGATGGATCCTTGCTGGTATATGTAGCCGTACCGCTGCCGCTGCGGACAGACAGCGTAAAGCTCTCGTCGCCGGAAAGGGACACATCCTCATGCGACAGCGTCAGCGGACCGGCGGCGGTTGTGTCATCTTCCGGCTGTGTAGTGTCGTCCGGCGCATTGGTATCATCGTCCTGCGTATCGTCGGGATTGTCCTCCACAGTAGGCTCCGTACCGGCATTGGGATCTGTCAGATCGCTCTGATCCGGCTGATCCGGATCCTCCGGCGCGTTGTCGCTGTTCATGGACGATGACGGCGCCGGATCCACCGGATCATGGTTGACCAGCGAACCGATGACGCCGCGGCCCAGATAAAGCAGGCAGGCAATGATAATGGCGATCAGAATCACCATGACAACCTTAAACCAGGGGCTGCCCCGGTCGTCATCCTCATAATAATCGCCGTAGTCTTCATACTCGTCGTAGCCATCGTCCTCGTACTCTTCTTCCCGGCGGCTGCGGCGGCGGGGAATGTATTCCTCCTCGCTGTCATAGTCCTCCCGGCGGGCACGCCGGCCTTCATAGGCCGGCCCCTCCTCCCCGCCGTACAGCGGACGGGGCGTATCCTCTTCATAGGTTCGGCGCGCTAGGCGGCGGCCGCCGCCTTCATTGCGCTTGGGCTGTCTGGCCTGGCGGGGATTGGCTTCCTCCTCGCAAAACGGGCAGCGTTTATAAGTGTCTGCATATTTTTCGCCACAAACAGGGCACTTTTTCAATCCCATGGCGGACATCCTCTCCTCTTGATCTCTCGCAGCCTCAGCTGCGCCTTTCTTGCTGTTGCGCTATCTACATCATACTGACTTTCCGGCACACCGTCAAGTACGGCGGCCGACTTTTTCCGATAAAACGCGACTTGGAGCCTAAAGGCTCCCTGCATCATTTTTGCATCGCCGCTCCCTTGCACTGCCGTACTTTTTTGGATATACTAACAATGGCAACAAAAGAGCGCAAAGACGCCCTGCCATCCCCGTTTCCCGAAAGGAGGACATCAACGCATGATGCGAAAAACAAAAATCATCTGCACGCTCGGCCCGGCCAGCAGCAGCGACGCCATGCTCAGCGCCCTGCTGCGCGGCGGCATGGACGCCGCCCGGTTCAACTTCTCCCACGGCAGCCATGCGAGCCATCTGGCCATGCTCGAAAAGCTGCGCGCGGCCTGCCGGCAGGAGGGGATCTCCGTAGCCACCATTTTGGACACCAAAGGCCCGGAAATCCGTATCGGCACATTTGCAGACGGGCCTGTCACTCTGGCTCCCGGCGACAGCTTTACCCTGACCAGCCGGGACCTTCCCGGCAGCAAAAATTGCGTATCCATCACCTATGACGCCCTGGCCCAGGACCTTCATATCGGCGACCGCATCCTGCTCGACGACGGACTGATCGAATTGAAGGTGGAAAACCTGTCCGGCGCAGACATTCTTTGCAGCGTAGTTACCGGCGGCGTGCTGAGCGACAACAAAAGCATCAATGTGCCCGGCGTGAACGTGTCCCTGCCAGGCCTCACCTCCCGGGACCGCAGCGATCTCAAATTTGCCGTAGAACACGATTTTGACTACATCGCCGTGTCCTTCGTGCGCAGCGCCGCAGACATCCACGCCGTCCGGGAGCTGCTGCAGGGGTTGGGCAGCAGCGATATCCGACTGATCGCCAAAATTGAAAATCGGGAAGGCGTTCACCGTTTCCAGGAGATCCTTGACGCCGCCGATGGTATCATGGTGGCCCGGGGCGATTTGGGCGTGGAAGTACCCATGGAGGAAATCCCTTTCCTGCAGAAGGAAATGATCCGCCAGGGCGTTCTGGCAGGCAAGCCCGTCATTGTGGCCACCCAGATGCTCGACTCCATGATCCGCAATCCCCGTCCCACCCGGGCTGAGGTCAGCGATATAGCCAACGCAGTGTTCGACTATGCCTCCTGTGTGATGCTTTCGGGCGAAACCGCTTCGGGAAAGTATCCCGCCGAGGCTCTGCAGACCATGGTGCGTACCGTCGAGGAAGCAGAGCGCCACATCGACTACCAGAAACGCTTCCGGGAAGAGCATTTCTCCGTGGACGGCTCTGTAACCAACGCTATCAGCCATGCAGGCTGTGCCGCAGCTTTTGACCTGAAGGCCAACGCCATCCTTACCGTAACCCACGCGGGCAAAACGGCCCGCATGATCTCCCGCTTTAAACCCAGCTGTCCCATCTGCGCCGCCACAGTATCGGAAAAAGTGTGCCGCCAGCTGCGCCTGTCCTGGGGCGTGTATCCCACCATGACCGCCCCCGCCGCCAACACCGACGAACTGCTTGCCGCCGCCGTGGAAGCCTGCAAGCGCGCAGGCTACCTGCACAATGGGGACCTGGCCGTGATCACCGCCGGCGTACCCGTAGGGCGCAGCGGCACCACCAACCTTTTAAAAGTGGAAGTTGTTTAAACGCCATAGATGTTTGAAAAAAGTCCCCGCTCCGTTCTTCAACCATTTTCCAGCGCATTTTCGCCCAGTTTCGCACATACTAACCCCACACGCAAAAAACGGAGGGATATGCGATGGATATGGCTTTTTACATGCGCGATCCGCGGCTGTGGGAATATTTCATTTCCCTGCCTTCCCCGGTGCGGGCAGCGCTGCTGCGGCACGAGGTGTACGTTTCCAGTCTGGGCGAACTGCAGACCATGGCCGAACATTTCCGCCACGAATTGGAGCTATAGGGCAGAAAACCGCGGCAGAGGGCGCTTCGGGGGACCGCCGGGTCCTGCGGGGCGTCCTCTTTTTTCTTTCTTGAATTTTTCGTTGAAAATGCGCCGCACAGGGCATATAATGGTGCTAATCTTGCAACAGACAAAGGAAGCAACTGCTATGACAAAAAAAACGATCCGCCGGCTGGTGGTCAAAGTGGGAACCTCCACCCTGACTTACGCCACCGGCAACATCAATTTCCGCCGTCTTGGACGGCTGGTAGAAACGCTGTCCGACGTTGCCAATTCCGGCATACAGGTAGTGCTGGTATCCTCCGGCGCCATCGCTGTGGGCGTAGGCAAACTGGGGCTTCCGGCACGTCCTGCGGACATACCGGGCCGCCAGGCCGCCGCCGCGGTGGGCCAAAGCGAGCTGATGTTCCTTTACGACAAGCTCTTTTCGGAATATTCCAAAACGCCGGCCCAGATGCTGCTCACCGGCAGCGATATCGCCGACCCGGAGCGCCGGGCCCATTTGGTGAATACATTTGAGCAGCTGCTCTCTTTCGGCGCACTGCCCATTGTGAACGAAAACGACAGCGTCAGCGTAGAGGAAATTCTTCACGGCGACAACGACTGCCTCAGCGCGGAAGTGGCTGCCCTGATCGGCGCTGACGCCCTGGTAATCCTGACGGACATTGACGGGCTGTACGACAGCGATCCCCGCGAAAACCCCCAGGCCCGGCGCATCAGCGTAGTGGAAACCATCACGCCTGAGATTGAAGCCATGGCCGGCGGCGCAGGCAGCGCCCGGGGCACCGGCGGCATGACCACCAAACTGCGTGCCGCCAAGCTTGCCACCGCCGCCGGTGCAGATACTTACATCATCAACGGCGCCTCCTGCGAAAACCTGTACACTCTGCTGGAGGGCCGGGATATCGGCACACTGTTTTGTGCAGCAAAGGAGGAATCTGTATGAGTTACGACCTGACCGCCCTGGCACAGCGTGCCCGGGCCGCCGAGCGGATGCTGGCTCTGGCCGGCAGCACACAAAAAAATCAGGCGCTGCTGTCCGCAGCCGACGCTTTGGAAGGCGCTGCAGACGACATTCTTACCGAAAATGAAAAAGATTTGTCCGCAGGCCGGGGAAACGGCCTGTCCGACGCCCTTTTGGATCGACTGGCCCTGAGCCGGGCACGCATCGCCGCTATGGCGGACGGCATGCGTTCTGTGGCCGCGCTGCCCGACCCCGTGGGCCTGGTGCTGGAAGAGTTCGACCGCCCCAACGGTCTGCACCTGACCAAGCGCACCGTACCCATCGGCGTGATCGCTGTGATTTATGAGGCCCGGCCCAACGTAACCGCCGACAGTGCAGCATTATGCCTTAAAAGCGGCAATACCGTGATCCTGCGCGGCGGGAAGGAGGCAATCCATTCCAATCTGGCCATCGCTTCCGTTTTACGCAGCGCCATCGCCGAGGCGGGACTGAGCGCCGACTGCGTGCAGCTGATCGAAGACACCGACCGCGCCACCGCCACGGCGCTGATGCGGCTTAACAGCGGCGTGGATCTGCTGATTCCCCGGGGCGGTGCAGGGCTGATCCAAAGCGTCGTGAAAAATGCCACAGTACCGGTGATCGAAACCGGCGCGGGCACCTGCCAGACCTATGTGGACAAGGACGCCGATCTGGCCATGGCCGTGGACATCGTGGACAACGCCAAAACTTCCCGCCCCTCGGTATGCAACGCCTGTGAGTGCGTGCTGGTACACGAAACCGTAGCGCCGGCATTTCTCTCCGCCCTGGAAGTACGCCTGAGCGCCAAACATGTGACACTGCGGGCCGATGAAAAGAGCTTTACTCTGCTTCATCAGGCTGAGCATGCCTCAGAAGCGGACTGGGGCAGGGAATACAACGACTATATCCTCGCCGTGCGCGTGGTATCCAGCGCAGCGGAAGCCATCGACTATATTGCCGCCCACGGCACCGGCCACAGCGAATGTATCGTGACGGAAAACGAGCAGACCGCCGAAAAATTCCTGCGGGAAGTGGACGCGGCGGCCGTGTACGTCAACGCCTCCACCCGTTTTACCGACGGCGGGGAATTCGGTTTGGGCGCGGAGATCGGCATTTCCACCCAGAAGCTCCATGCCCGTGGTCCTCTGGGCCTGCGGGAACTGACCAGCTATAAATACGAAATTCGCGGAAAAGGACAGGTACGCTGACATGCAGACATTCAAAAACACCCGCTCCGACCATCTTCTCGCCGCCGCCCTGATGATCGGCGCACTGGTGCTGGCGGTAGTGTCCTGGCAGATCCCCAATCTCTTTTTTGCCCCTATGACCGCCGACATGCGCGGTATTGTGGAAACGGTGGAACCTGCCTACGAAAACACCCGCATGGCCATTCGGCTGGAGGGTAACTCCACGCGCTACACGATTATGCTGGAGGACTACGCCACCCTGACGCAGACGCCCCAGGTAGGCGACGAGGTGGGGATCAAATATGACATCACCTCCGATCGCCTGATCCGTATGCTGGAGATCGCGGAAAATGGGGAAGATACCGTTGTTTATGAGTCGGTCAATCCTGTGGCCCGTACCCGCGCAACGGCGCAGCTGATTGCTTTTGCCGTTTACGGCGCTTTCGCCGCCGTGTGTATCGCGCTCTATTTGAAAAAAGGGAAAAAAGCAGCGGAATAAAAAAGGAACGCCGCCGGCGCATTGCGCCGGCGGCATTTTTCCACCCCTGAAACGGGACTGTCCCGGAGCGCTTTTTTACCGCTCCGGGACAGTCTGAAAAAAGAGAGAAAAAATGATGAAGAAAGTAACGTCTTATTCTGCGCCTTCCGAATATCCGTCCGGCGCAAAGGGAAGCAAGTGCTCTCCCTTTACACGATTCTTTGATGTTTATGGATGCCCGTCTTGCAGAACTGCACCCATTCAGCCAGATTGACCGCGTGGTCGCCGATGCGCTCCAGATATTTGGCGATCATGAGATAGTCAATGGCACAGTCGATCTCCGGGTGTTCCTGGGCAAAATACTTCGTCAGTTTTTGTTTGATCTCGGAGAAATAATTGTCCACCACATCGTCCTGGGCAATGACTTTGGCTGCCAGCGTCAGGTCTTCGGACGCATAGGCGGCAATGGCGGAGCGGATCATGCTCACCGCTTCGCGCCCGGTGGCGCTGAGCACACTCAGCAGCTCTGGGATCACCTCGTTGCCGCGGCGCAGGGTGATCTCGGCAATATCCTCCGCCGCGTCGCCCAGCCGTTCCAGATCGGTGACCACCTTCATGGCCGTGGAAATTTTGCGCAAATCTCCGGCCACCGGCTGCTGGCAGGCGATCAGCCCCAGACACAGGTGCTCGATGGCATGCTCTTCCCGGTCGATGCGGTCGTCGCCTTCCACAACGGCCTGTGCCGCAGCCAGATTGCTGTTTTCCAGCGCCCCCATGGCGCTCTCCACCGCATCGGCCGCATGACCGGCCATGGCAAGAATCTTATCGTCCAAGTCCCGCAGGGACTGATCGTAGGTATCGCGATTTCCCATAGTAATGTTCCCCTTTTTTATTACAAAATGTACACAAATTTGACGGTATAATCACCGTTTCACTAGTCTTCGCAGAAACCCCGCCTGGGCCGGACAGCGCGGCGCCGTCCGCTTAACCGAACCGGCCTGTAATATAGTCTTCCGTGCGCTTGTCCGCAGGCATGGAGAAAATCTGTTGTGTAGGCGCGCACTCCACCAGTTCGCCCACCAGGAAAAACGCGCACTGGTCGCTGATACGGGCGGCCTGCTGCATATTGTGGGTGACAATGACCACGGTATAGTTTTTCTTCAGTTCGCTCATCAGCTCTTCAATGCGCATGGTGGAAGCCGGATCCAGCGCCGAGGTCGGCTCATCCATCAGCAGCACCTCTGGCTCCACCGCCAGGCTGCGGGCAATGCACAGGCGCTGCTGCTGGCCGCCGGACAGGCCCAGGGCGCTTTTTTTCAGGCGGTCCTTCAGCTCATCCCACAGCGCCGCGCCGCGCAGGGATCTCTCCACGATCTCATCCAGCTCCGCCTTGGAGTGGTTCCCGTGGAGCTTGGGACCATAGGTGATGTTGTCGTAAATGCTCATGGGAAACGGGTTGGGCTTCTGCCACACCATGCCGATCTGGCGGCGCAGCTCGGTCACATCCACATCCTTGCTGTTCACATCCTGGCCGCGGAAAAACAGGTCGCCCTCGATCTTTACGCCGGGCACCAGATCCTGCATCCGGTTCATTGTTTTTAGAAAAGTGGACTTGCCGCAGCCAGAGGGGCCGATAAAGGCTGTGATTTTCTTTTCCGGAATATCGATATTGATATTTTTCAGCGCATGAAAATCTCCATAATGGAGATTCAGATTTCTTGCATAAAGGATCGGTTCCATATCTCTTTCACACCTCATTGTTATCAATGCATCATACCTTGGGCTTCATCTTTTTCTTGGCCAGCTTCGCGCACAGATTGATGACCAGCACCAGCACCAGCAGAACCGCGGCGATGGCATAGCTGACATCATATTTCCCCTCTTCAAAGGCATACATATAAAGGCCCACGGAAAGGGTCGCGCCGCTGTTGAAATAGGTACTCAGCAGCCCGCCGGCCAGAAGCTTTCCCGCGCCCGCCGTGAACAGCAGCGCCGCAGACTCGCCCACGATACGGCCCACGGACAAAATGCAGCCGGTGACAATACCGTCCAGCGACGAGGGCAGAATAATGGTGCGGATCATGTACCATTTTTTCGCGCCCAGAGCCAGGGCGCCTTCGCGATAGCTCTGGGGCACCGTTTTCAGGCTTTCCTGGGTGGTACGGATCACCGTGGGCAGGATCATGATCACCAGCGTCAGCGAGCCGGCGACCAGAGACGAGCCTGTGGTCAAATGCAGCATTTTGGTCAGCCGTACAAACACCAGCATACCCACCAGGCCATAGATGATCGAGGGGATGCCCGCCAGTGTTTCCGTAGTGTATTCGATGATACGGATCAGTTTTTGATTGGTGGCATATTCCGTCAGGTAAATGGCCGCACCGACGCCCAGCGGCAGCGCAATCAGCAGCGAAAGCACAATAACGCACAGCGTATTGACGATCAGCGGGAAGATGCCCATGGTTCCTTTAAGCACGCTGTCAGATTGGGTGAGCAGCGCAGGGGTGACATTGGGCAGGCCGCGGTAGAGCACATAACCTAAAATCCCCACCAGCAGCAGCACCGTCAGCGCCGCGGCAGCATAAACCAACGCGCGCACCGCAGCATTCCAGAGTCTGCGCTTATTTGTCATCCTTTTTTCCTCCCTTCAGGAAGAAATTGAGCAGCGCGTTGATCACCATGATGAACACGAACAGCACCAGCGCAATGGAAAACAGCGCTTGGCGCTGCAGACCACCCGCATAGGACATTTCCTTGGCGATGGCAGTAGTCAGGAAGGTGACGCTCTGGAACAGGCCCGGCATGTTGGCCACGTTGCCGGCCACCATGATCACAGCCATGGCCTCGCCAATGGCGCGGCCGATGCCCAGCACCACGCCGGCGGCAATGCCGCTTTTTGCGGCGGGAATGCTGACTTTGAAATAAGTTTCCGTCTCCGTGGCGCCCAGCGCCAGGCTGGCTTCCTCATATTCCGGCGGCACAGCGTTGAGGGCCGTGACACTGACGGATACAATGTTGGGCAAAATCATCAGCGCCAGCACCAAAATGGCGGAAAACAAACACGCGCCGGAAGCGATGCCGAAGGTTTTAGCCACCGCGGGCACCAGCAGCGTCATACCCAGCAAACCATAGACCACGCTGGGTATGCCCGCCAACAGTTCGACGGCGGTGCTGACGGGCGCCGCCAGTCCCCGGGGAGCAATTTTGGACAGGAACACCGCGGTCAGCAGCCCCACCGGTACACCGATCAGAATCGCGCCGACCGTGCCGTAGATCGACGTCAGGATAAAGGGCAGAATTCCGTAGGAAGGCTCTGCCGCGGTGGACGCCCACTTCGTGCCGAACAGAAAGTCAATGAAACCGATCTTGCCGATGGCAGGCACGCCGGCGATAATCATATACACCGAAATCAGCACTACGCAGGCAATGGCTGTCAGTCCGCAGACGAAAAAGATCGCGTTCATTACGCGTTCCACCAAATATTTTTGTTTCATTTTTTCTCTACACCTTCTTCATCAACGCAAGGGCCTGGCAAATCCTTCCGGTTTGCCAAGCCCTCCGCAGAAACTCTCTTTCATCAAACGATGGGAACGCAGCCTGCCTCCAGAATCCACTGGTTTGCATCACCGGAGGTGACATATTCCACGAACGCCTGTGCCGCCTCGGACAGTTCGGCATCCTTCTTCACCACAAAGTTGAACGGACGCTGCACTTTATAACTGCCGTCCTTGACGGTTTCTTCCGTACATGCAACACCTTCGACAGTCAGCGCCTTGACGCTGTCATTCACAGCGGACAGAGATGCATAGCCGATGGCGTTCTCATTGGCGGCCACTGCAGCAGTAACGGCACCGGTGGCGGTCAACTCCTGGGCATACTTGCAGTTATCCTTAACGCCGACAATCTCTTCAAAGCCGTCACGGGTGCCGCTGCCAGCCTCACGGCCGATGACGACAATCTCGCCGTCGCTGCCGCCGACTTCACTCCAGTTGGTGATCTCGCCGGAGAAGATACCGGCCAGCTGCTCCAAGCTCAGATCTTCAACGCCGTTGGCATTGTTGACCACCACGGCAATGCCGTCCAGGCAGACGGTGATGGCTTCCACATCAGTTTCGTCGTCGTGCAGCACACGGGAGGACAAACCGATGTCCAGAGAACCATCGCTGGCACCGGTGATGCCCGCGCCGGAACCGGTAGGATCATAACTGACGGTTACACCGTTATTCTTCGCCATGAAATCTTCCTGCAGCATGCTCATCAGCTTCTGCATGGAAGTGGAACCGCCGGTGGCGACCTTGCCGCTCAGAGCGGACGCGTCCCCATTGTCAGCGGAATTGGCCGAAGGGTCGGTGTTATTGTTGCTGCCGCAGCCGGCCAGCAGAGCCACACTCAGGCAGGCGGCGCCGGTGAGCGCCAGGATACGGTTCTTTTTCATCTGAAACATCCTCCGTTTTGTCATTTTGTTGAAATACAATTGTTTTTTGAAAAAGCCTCGGCCGGAGTGGGGTCCTCCGTCCCGGGACACTTTAAGCATAGTGATTTGCGCCGGCTGATGCCACCATGTTCCAGTCAAATTTTTGTAAAACTTTTGTAATCTCCTTCCCGGAAATGTAAAATCTCTGTTATGTCAACGCAGAACCTCTTTGGTTTCCATGAAAAGACAGGATTTTACATAAATTTTACATAAATCTGGTAGCAGCCTTTACACGCAATTCTTTACAATAATTTTACAATTGTCTTTTTGAAAAATCGGAGGTCATCGGGATGGATATTTTTAACGTGTTTACGCTTTTCGGCGGGCTGGCCATGTTCCTGTTCGGCATGGACATCATGGGCAAAGCCCTGGAAAAGCAGGCCGGCAACAAACTGCAGACAATCCTCGCAAAAATGACGGACAATCCTTTAAAAGGATTTGTCCTGGGTATGACTGTTACGGCAGTAATCCAAAGTTCCTCAGCCACCACGGTCATGGTGGTGGGTTTTGTCAACAGCGGCCTGATGCAGCTGCACCAAGCCGTAGGAGTGATCATGGGCAGCAATGTGGGCACCACGGTGACCAGCTGGATCCTGAGCCTTTCCGGCCTGCAGGGAGACAGTTTTTTTATCCGCCTGCTCAATCCGTCAGGATTCTCGCCCATTCTTGCCCTGATCGGCATTATCCTTTATATGTTCTGTAAAGGTGAACGTACAAAAGGTATCGGCACGATCCTGCTGGGGTTCGCCCTTCTGATGACGGGCATGGAAACCATGTCGGGCGCCATGGCTCCCCTGGCCGATATGCCCAGCTTCCAGGCGTTATTTACCAAATTTGAAATGCCCCTGCTGGGCATGGCTTTCGGTGCAGGCCTGACGGCGCTGATCCAAAGCTCTTCGGCCAGCGTAGGTATCCTGCAGGCTCTGTCCCTCACCGGCGGCATCTCCTGCGGCAGCGCCCTCCCCATTATCCTGGGTCAGAACATCGGCACCTGCGTCACCGCCATGATCTCTTCCATTGGCGCCAACAAGAGCGCCCGCCGCGCCGCCATTGTGCACCTCTATTTTAACATTATCGGCGCCCTTCTATTCATGGCCGTGTTCTATGCCCTGAACTTTTTCCTGCAGTTCCAGTTCCTTTCCATGCCGGTGACCCCCTTCCTGATCGCGGTGATCCACACCTGCTTCAATGTGGTGGCCACAGCCGTGCTACTTCCTTTTGCCCGTGGACTGGAAAAGCTGGCATACCTCACAATCCCTGACCATGAAAACCCCGGCAAGACCGAAATGCTGGACGAGCGTCTGCTGGCCACTCCCGCCGTGGCAGTGCAGAACAGCCGCCGCCAGACCAACAACATGGCCGAACTGGTGCGCTCCAATCTGCTGCAGGCCATGTCCCTGACCCATAAATGGGATGCCAAATGCGCCGACAGCGTGAAAGAGAACGAAGATATCATTGATGCGTATGAAGACAAGATCGGCTCCTATCTGATCAAGCTCTCCGGACGGGATCTGACCCAAGAGGACAGCCACGAAGTCAGCGTGCTGCTGCACACCATCAGCGACTTCGAGCGCATCGGCGACCATGCCTGCAACATCTATGAATCCGCCCAGGAAATCCATGACAAGCAGATGGTTTTATCGGCTGAGGCCTGGGCCGAACTGGCCGTGCTGGAATCGGTGATCCAGGATATCCTGGACCGCACACTGAACGCTTTTGAGAACAACGATCTGCACCTGGCCACCAAAATCGAGCCTCTCGAGCAGGTGGTAGACGATCTGGTGCGCAGCATGCGCGACCGCCATATCCGCCGCCTGCGCAGCGGCATGTGCAGCATCGAAGGCGGCTTCGTCCTGCAGGATCTGCTGGTTAGCTATGAGCGCATCTCCGATCACTGCAGCAATGTAGCCGCCGCCATGGTGGAAGTGGCCGAAGACAAATACGATGTGCACGAATATCTTGACACCCTGCGCAATGCCAGCGAAAAATTTGACGAACGTTATGAAAAATACGGCCATCGGTACGTACTGCCGGAGGCCGCTGAAAGTAAGGTGGACTAATTGATCTATATTGTGGAAGACGACACCGATATCTGCGAACTGGAGCAATACGCCCTGCGCAACAACGGTTTTGAAACAACAGGCTTCGGCGACGGCAAAAGTTTTTTTGCCGCCTGTGAGAAAAAATTGCCTGAGCTGGTGATCCTCGACATCATGCTGCCCGACCAGAACGGGTTGGATATTTTGCGCCAATTCCGCCAAGGGGCCGATACCCACGATATTCCCGTAGTAATGGTCACAGCCAAAGACAGCGAAATTGACGTGGTGAAATGCCTCGACCAGGGCGCCGACGATTACATCAGCAAGCCTTTCGGCTTGATGGAGTTCATTTCCCGCATCCGTGCCGTATTGCGCCGCGCACAAAAACAAAGTGCTCAGGCAGTACAGACGTTCCGTGAGATTCAGATGGACGCTGCCGCCCGCCGCGTCACTGTAGACGGAAAAGAGGTAGAATTGGCCTATAAGGAATATGAACTGCTGCGCTTTTTCATCGAGAATCCCGGCAAAGTGCTCACCCGCGAGGAGTTGATGAACCGCGTCTGGAATACTGATTTTTCCGGAGAGAGCCGCACGCTGGATATTCACATCCGCACACTGCGCCAGAAGCTGGGCTGCGCCGGCAACTATATCCATACCGTGCGCAAAGTGGGCTATCAGCTGACGCTCGAATCCGGCACCGACGCATAAGGTATGGAGAAAAAGTTTACAAAACGGCTGATGCTGATGGGCCTGTGCAGCACAGCCGTCACCCTGGCGCTGTGCGTGCTGGTCTTTTTCACTGTATTTGAACGTCAGGCCGCTCAGGACGTGCGCATTTATTCCGATATAATCACCGCGGCGTACTACCAAAACGGACACAGCTTATCCGATATGGGCGTGGGCAGCAGCGACCTGCGCGTAACCCTGATCCAGCCGGACGGCACCGTGCTCTTTGACAACGCGGTATCCGGAAACTTGGAAAACCATCTGGGGCGTCCGGAAGTCCGCGACGCGCTGGCTCATGGGGAAGGCCACGCCGAACGCCATTCCGATACCACCAGCCAGAACGCCTATTATTATGCTGTGCGCCTGGATGACGGAAATATCCTGCGCGTAGCCAGCGACCTGCACAGCCGTTTCGATCTGTTCCGCAGCGCCATTCCGGTTCTGCTGGTCTGCTGTCTGATCGTCTGGGTGCTGGGCTGGCTGCTGAGCCTGCTGCTTACGCGGCAGCTGGTGCAACCTATTGTGCAGATGGGAAATCGTCTTGACGAACTGGATCGCAACGTCCCCTACCCCGAACTTCAGCCCTTTGTAGACGCAATCCTTCGCGACCGGGACACCAGACGACAGAGCGAAACCATGCGCCAAGAGTTTACCGCCAATGTATCCCATGAACTGAAAACGCCGCTGACCTCCATTTCCGGCTATGCTGAACTGATCGAGACCGGCATGGCCAAGCCCAAGGATGTAGCACAGTTTGCCCAGAAAATCCGCAAAGAATCCGCGCGCCTTTTGAGTCTGGTCAACGATATCCTCCAGCTTTCCAAACTGGATGCCACCCAAGAAGCACTGCGCGGCCAGGCAGAAGCAGAATTTGAACTGCTGGATCTGAAAGACGTGGTCAGCGCCTGTGCAGACAATCTGGCTGTCAATGCCCAGCGAGCCTATGTAACGCTGTTGTGCGAAGCTGAACACACCCCAGTGCTGGGCAGCCGCAGTTCCCTAGATGAGCTGTGCATGAACCTGTGTGACAACGCCATCCGCTATAACCGCCCCGGCGGAAAAGTGATCCTCTCCTGCGGCACCGCTGACGGCCGCCCATACCTGCGGGTGCGCGACAACGGCATCGGGATTCCGGAAGAGCAGCACCAGCGCGTGTTTGAGCGCTTCTACCGCGTGGATAAGAGCCGCAGTAAGGAAACCGGCGGCACCGGTCTCGGTCTCGCTATCGTCAAGCACATCGCCGCCATTTACAGTGCACAGATCGAACTGCACAGCATCGTAGACCAAGGCACCGACATCCGTGTGGTTTTCCGCAGTTTGAAAAAATAAAGGTCAGACCCATTTGAAACGGTCCGGGATCGCCTCTCTGTCGGGAAGGCCGCCTCCGGGTCAGTAAAAATGCCCTCTCTGCCCCGCATTCGCGGGGGCAGAGAGGGCATTTTTCTTTCACCGACCAGAATCGTCCATCGGGTCCCGCGGGACCCGTCCGCCGCATGGCTCAGCCATGCGGCCGCAGTATGACAGGGAAGTCCAGTTTCGCTTTGAAGAGATCTCCGTCGATCTCCAGCCGGAAAGCGCCGCCCATCAGCTCCGTCAGGCTTTGGGCAATGGACAGTCCCAAACCGCTGCCTTCGCTGTTGCGGGAGCTGTCGCCGCGGACAAACCGCTCCATCAACTCATCTGCCGGAATATTCAACGGCGCGCGGGACACATTTTTCATCTGCACCGTCATCTGTTCGCCGCTGCGCTCCATACTGATATACAACCGCGTACCCGGCAGCGCGTATTTGCAGATGTTGCTCAGAAGATTATCGATCACCCGCCACAGCAGCGCGCCGTCGGCTCGAATAAGCACCGGCTCCTCCGGCAGGTCGAACACCGGCGTCAACTGCCCTGCGCCGAGCCGCTCGCTGTACTCGCCCACAGCCTGCTGCAGCAGTTCGCAGACATCCACATCCTCCAGATGCACCGGCATGGCGCCCGAAGACGCCTTGGAAGCATCCACCAAGTCGCAGGTCAGCTTTTTCAACCGGGCGCTCTGGCGGTCCAGCACGGCGATGTATTCCTGTACCTTCGGGTTATCCACTGGCTCGGCTTTGATCAGATCCACATAATTGATGATCGAAGTCAACGGCGTCTTGATGTCGTGGGATACATTCGTGATCAGTTCACTTTTCAGCCGTTCACTTTTCATCTGCTCTTCCAGCGCCGCCGCCATACCCTCGGAAATCCGGTTCAGATCCCCGGCGTGGTCTTTCAGGGCAGCAGGCAAATGACGGGTGTCGATCCGGTATTCGAGATTTCCCCGGGCCAGTTCTGCCGCGCCGTCGCGCACTGTGCCGAATTTGACAGACCAGCGGCATCCCCACAGCAGCACGAAGAAATTGACAATGGCCAGCAGGAAAAAAACACCCGGCGTGTTGGACGGCAGAAACAGCACCAGCGATACAAACTCATACGCCACATAGGCCAGCACAAATTTCCAGGTCAGATCCACATGGTTGACCATGTCCGAACACAGGCGCGTGAAGCGGGAACACAGGCCCGCCAAGCGGCCCAACAAGGTATGGCGCCAGAAGGCACGCGCTTTCAGGCGTACAGCAGTCGTCACGATACACACCTCCGCAAGCACACACAAATAACTGAGATATGCCCCCACTGCAAAAATCCTGGTTGATGTCTCTTCGGCAAAGGAGGCCTCTTCCAGCAACGGCAGCCCCAACACCCCGGCAATGCACAGCACTGCCAGCACCGCTTCATAGGGAATTCGGTCAAACACACGCAGCACCACGCCGTCCACCTGCGCGCGTCGGCCGGCGCCTCGGCAGACAAATGCCAGCATTGTCACGGCCAGCAGCGCACACAGCACCGCAGCGCAGATATAGCCCGGCATGCTGCTCTGCATGCTGAAATACCAGTGATTCATCCGCAAAAGCGCATCCTCTACCGGATAATCCGGCCGCACGCCCCAGCAGAGCACATAGGCTTCGGCACTGGAAGAGTCCAGGGCCTCGTAGGCGCCGTCGTCCCAGAAGGCATACGTGCTGGCCGAATCCATGCCGCTGTACTCGCCGCCGTACACCACGCTGTAATAGGAATCGTAAGCATCATAATACGAATCACTGCGGAACAGATGGTCAACACCCATCCGAAAATAATCGGAAAAACCGTTTGCAAACAATACGGATATGGTTCTGTCCTGCACCGTGGCATACTGCGGCGTAATATTCAAGCTGTCAAAGCTTTCCTCATCCTGAAAGTTCGAGTAGAGCCTCGCCTTTCCATCCGCTGTGCGGATCTCAAAGCGGAAATTGCTCGCTTTGCCTGCCAATCCCTGCTCCAGCTCCTCCCGGCTGGCCTGCCGCTCCTGCTGATCTACAAAGGAAAGCCCGGAGTTCTCCAAATCTTCCCCCTGCATGCGGTAAAGGTTGGCCGCGCTGATAATGTAGCCGGACATAATGCTGCGATAGGCTGCGCTGTCCTCGTAGCGCTGGCCCGGCACACAGCCCTGCTCGGCAAAGTTCACCGCGCCGAACGCAAGCATCACAGCTCCCACAGAAAACAGCGCCGTCAGGCAAAAGGCAAGGAATTTGACTGCCGCGTTGGTGTAAAAGCGTTTCATATGCGCCCAACCCCTTTGTCCTTTTCCATTTTATAGCCCTGGCCCCACACAACTTTCAAATAGCGCGGGTTGGCCGGGTCAATCTCGATCTTTTCCCGCAGATGGCGAATATGAACCGCCACAGTACCCTCGCTGCCCAGCGCCACGTCTTTCCACACTTTTTCATAGATCTCCGCAGAAGAAAACACCCGGCCGGGGCTTTCCATCAAAAGTTTCAAAATATTGTATTCCAGCGGTGTCAGGCTGACCGGCTCCCCATCCACGCAGACGGTTTTTTCATCGTCATCCATCTCCACGGCGCCGATGGTAAAGTGCGCTTCCCGCTTGACCATACCGCCCAGGTTCGTATAGCGGCGCAGCTGGGAACGCACCCGCGCCACCACCTCGGCCGGATTGAACGGCTTGGTGATATAGTCGTCAGCGCCGATGTTCAGCCCCAGGATCTTATCGCTGTCTTCGCTTTTGGCCGTCAAAAGAATCACAGGTACATTGGATGCCTCGCGCAGCTTGGCTGTGGCAGAGATACCGTCCATCTCCGGCATCATAATATCCATCAAAATCAGATGGATCTCATGGCCAGCCACAATGTCCAGCGCCTCTTTTCCCGTATGGGCCTCAAAAATACGATAACCCTCCGCCGAAAGATAAATGCGCAGGGCAGACACGATATCCCGCTCGTCATCGCAGATCAAAATATTATACATACTGGATACTCTCCCCTTCTCCCCACCAGCATAGCATACAGCATGTTAAAAACAAAGCGGGGATTTTTTTAAATTCTCCTTAAGAATGCGCCGGCGGCGCATCCGGCCCAACGGCTGCCTGGCGGCGGTTGTAGCGATACATCCAGACCGCTGCGCCGATGATGACAGCATAGCCCGCCACACTCAGCGCATCGGGCCGCTGTCCGAAAAGGACAAAGCCCCACACTGCAGCAAAAAGCACCTGCGTATAATCGTACACGGAAATTTCCCGGGCCGGGGCATAGCAGTAGGCTTTGGTAATGGAAAACTGTCCGCCCGCGCCGCACAGCCCCGCCGCCAGCAGGCAAAAAAACTGCCAGGGCGCCATGGCCGCGCCGCCCAGCAGGAACATCGGCAGCGTGACGACACAGGAAAACAGGGAAAAATAAAACACGATGCGCGCGCCTTCTTCTCCCTGCAGGCCCATCTTACGCACAAAGGTGTAGGCCGCACCGGCACCCAGTCCGCCCAGCGCCCCGATAAGCGCCGGGACATAATCCACATGGTAAAACGAAGGCTTAATGATCAGCAGCGCGCCGGCAAACGCCGCCGCCAAACCGGCTGCCTGCACTGGCCGCACCTTTTCTTTCAGAATAACATACGACAGGATCACCGCAAAAAACGGACTGAGCTTGTTGAGCATATTGGCATCGGACAGCACCAGATGGTCGATGGCATAAAAATTACATAAAAGGCCCGTGGTACCAAACAGGCACCGCCAAAACATGGGCCGCCGGTTCACGGGCGCCACGCTCAGCGGAGAGATTCCCTTGCGCCAGAGAGTAAAGGCGGCAATAAACAGCGCCGGCAGATTGCGGAACAGCGCCTTCTGTCCCGTAGGCAGATCCCCGGAAAGATGGACAAAGGCCGTCATCCCCGAAAAGAAGAGCGCCGCCAGAAGGATATAAAGAATAGCAGTGTGCTTTTGTTTCAACAAATAACGCCTCGGTTTCTGCAATCAGTGTTTTCCGCACAATGACGAATCAAAAATATTGTACCCCTGTTGTACGATAAATGCAACGGACGGATTGACGCTTTGTCCGAAACTATGCTATGATAAACACAATCTATGCGCTGCGCCAGCGGCGCGCAAAGGAGCGTTGGAAAAGCGTGAAAGAACAGATCCTTTTATTTCACTTTGAAGATGAAACCCGCCTGAACGCTGTGCGCAAGGCGCTGCTTCCGCTGCACATCGCCTGCAAAGTCGTTCCCCGCGAGGAGTGGGACACGCCATTGGGCGCTCTGGTGGGGCTGGAAACCGCCGCACAGCCCGACCTTCCCGCTGAGGAACTGCGCGAGGAAGTGCTTTTCCTGTGCGGCCTGACCAGCGCCGGCATCCAGCTGACCGTAGCTGCGCTGCGCAAAGCCGGATTGTATATCCCCTATAAGGCGTCCCTGACCCCCACAAACAAAGACTGGACCGTACGCCAGCTTTTTTCTGAGATCTATCAGGAGCATCAGGCGATGCACAGCCGTCAGGAACGCGTTCACACCGAGGAATAAAACGACAAAAACGTGCTCCGCAGTTTGTGGAGCACGTTTTTCGTCTGCTTGTCCGGCAGACCGCCAATTCATTTCAGTTCTTTCATCCGCGGCACCAATACCCCCGCCAGCACCACGGTTGCCGCGATTTTCACAACATCCCAAGGCAAAAAGGGCAGCATCCCAGCCCACAGGATCGCCGCAACGCCCATATCTTTACCCAGATAAACATTAAGAATCAGCCCCATGTAAGGCAGACCCACCAGATAGATCACCGCCAGGCCCGCCGCACAGGCCAGGGCGATGCGCCGGCGCAAAGCACTTTTTCCGGCGATCAGGCCAATGACAAAGGCTGCGGGGATATAAGAGAGCAAAAAACCAAAGGTAGGCTGGAACACATAGCCGAGTCCGCCCCCCGCTGTGAAAATGGGAAGCCCCATCAGGCCCAGCGCAATGTAAACCAACTGGGACAGCGCGCCGTACTTTGGCCCCAGCAGCACACCCGCCATGCAGACAAAGAAAACCTGCAGGGTAAAGGATGACCAGGGCGTTGGAATTTTCAGAAAAGCGCCGATGGCTGTCAGCGCGGCAAACAGCGCCGTCAGCAGCAACATACGAGTTTTTGCGTGAGTTGCGGTTGCAGTCATATTGTAAACCTCAATCCGTTTTAATTAGTTTACAATAGAATACAACAGCCGCATTTAATTGTCAACAAATTCTTTTCCTCTGGTTTACAATTCTCTCGAAACCTGCTACACTCAAATGATAGGATGGAATATACAGGAGGCAAATACTATGCGCCGTCATACCATTTTGGAAGCCCTGTGCGCGAGCAAGGGCGAATACATTTCCGGTGAACATCTCAGCCGAACCCTCGGCATCACCCGCTCCGCCGTCTGGAAAGGCGTGGACGCCCTGCGCCGGGAGGGATATGAAATCGAATCCAGAACCCGCTTAGGGTACCGGCTTCTCTCCATGCCGGACACATTGGAACCGGAGGCGCTGGCCGCACGGTTGAACACCGCCGTGGTAGGCCGCCGTATCCTTTTTTTCGACACCCTTGATTCCACCAACACGTACGCCAAACAAGCGGCCCTGGCCGGCGGCGAAAACGGCCTGGTGATCCTTGCCGGCCAGCAGACCGGGGGACGGGGCCGCAGCGGACGCTCCTTCCAATCCCCGCCCGGCAAAGGGCTGTATCTCACCGCCCTGCTCAGGCCCACAGCCGCGCCTGCAGCAGTGCTGCCGGTGACAGCACTGGCCGCGGTGGCCGCCTGCCGGGCCATAGAGCGCATCTGCGGCCTGCGGCCGGGCATCAAATGGACCAATGATCTGGTGCTGGATACACGCAAGCTGGTTGGTATTCTGACTGAGATGGGCGTGGAAGGCGAAACCGGAGTGCTGCAGTATGTGGCTGTGGGCATCGGCATCAATCTGAATCAGACGCAGGCTGATTTCAGCGGAGCGGTGGCTGATATGGCCACCTCACTGCGCATGGTCTTAGGGCGCACCATATCCCGGGCCGAGCTGGCCGTGGCCCTGATGGAAGAACTGGACCGGCTGTATGCAGCCCTTCTGACCCAAGACTATGCTCCCTGGCTGGCGGAATACCGCCGCAGCTGCGTCACGCTGGGCCATCCGGTGCGCATCCTCGGCAGCGGCCCGGAACGCGTGGCCTATGCCGAGGAAATCGACGACGCCTTCGGACTGGTCGTGCGCTACGACGACGGCCGGCGGGAAACCATCCGCAGCGGAGAAGTTTCCGTGCGTGGTTTGTATGGATACGTATAAAATGCAGCAGCCGCTGT
The DNA here is from genome assembly GCA_020555865.1 of bacterium 210917-DFI.7.65. Lineage (GTDB taxonomy): Bacteria > Bacillota > Clostridia > Oscillospirales > Oscillospiraceae > Pseudoscillospira. The sequence goes on from JAJCJJ010000005.1 coordinate 169,637, forward strand.
ATTTTACAGGCAAATAAGGGAGATCCGTATGCTATCAAAATTGTGGGAACTGTTTTATACCTTTGCCCGGGTGGGAATTACCACCTTCGGCGGCGGCTACGCTATGCTGCCGATCCTGCACCGGGAAATCGTGGAGAAGAAAGGCTGGGCCACGGAAGAAGAAATGGCCGATTATTACGCCATCGGACAATGTACGCCAGGCATCATCGCCGTCAATGTGGCCACCTTTATCGGCCGCAGGGAAGCCGGTATCATCGGCGGTATTACAGCAACCCTGGGGCAGGCGTTCCCCTGCCTTGTCATTATCTGCGTGATTGCAGGGCTGCTCACCAATTTTGCCGATCTGGAGATTGTACAGAACGCCTTCAACGGCGTACGCGCCTGCGTATGCGTGCTGATCCTGAACGCCGTGCTCAAGCTGTTCAAAACTGACGTGGTAGACCTCGCCACATTCCTGATTTTTTTGGCTGTGCTGGCAGGAGCAGCCTTTACCAACCTGTCCCCGGTGCTGTTCGTTGTGGTGGCCGGTGCGCTGGGCATTGTGCTTCGCGCCCTGGGTCTGGACGGCGCTTCCCGAAAGGAGGCTGTAAAGAAATGACCTATCTGCGCCTTTTTCTGGAATTTTTCCGCACCGGTCTGTTTGCAGTAGGCGGCGGTCTGGCAACGATGCCATTCCTCTATCATATCTCCGACACCACCGGCTGGTTTTCCCATGCGGATCTGGCAAACATGATTGCCGTGTCGGAATCCACGCCGGGCCCTATGGGGATAAACATGGCCACCTATGTGGGCTTCACTGTAGCCGGGATTCCCGGCGCTGTCATCGCTACATTGGGGCTGGTGTCACCCTCCATCATCGTCATACTAATCGTTGCAAAATTTCTGGAGACCTTCCGCACCAATCGCACTGTGGATGCAGTGTTCTACGGGCTGCGCCCGGCCTCCTGCGGTCTGATCGCCGCAGCGGGCCTGTCTGTGGTATCCCTGGCGCTGCTGAACCTCAACGGCGCCCCGGCGGAATGGTTCCAATGGAAGTATATCGCCCTGGCCGCCGTGATCCTGGTGCTGACGCGCTGGGTAAAACCGACCAAAAAACTGCATCCCATTGTGTTTATTCTCGGCTCCGCCGCCGCAGGAATTCTCTTCGGCGCGCTGGGGATATAAGAGACCCGAAAATGCACGAAAACACCCCGCCGGGCAGCGCCTTTCAGGCGCCGCCCGGCGGGGATTTCTCTGCCAAAAGCAAAACCGTGTTTTTTCGTTTCAGTGATTCTCCACGTAGTGGATGTGCACATTATCAATACCGACGCATCGGATGTCCGCCGTGTCAAGGTAAGCCAGCAGTGCGTCGCGGCTTCCGGAAACACAGTAGCGCTCTGTCAGCAGCGGACCGGTCTGGGCTGCCACAGCGTCACAGTTTGCCCGGATCGCTTCTTTGACCGCATCACCGCTGAAAGCATACCAGCCGCCGGAAAAAACGCCGCCGTCCAATGACAAATCATCCGGGACGCCGTCCGTCTCCACATCAAAACTCAACTGCCTGAGCAGCCGCGGAGCGCTGAGCAGCGTTTCCAGATTGTTCAGATAGCGCTGCCGCAGTTCATCGCTGCTCATATCCTGGCGCCAATCGTCGCCATTTTCGGACGTACGGGTGCGCGTATTCAATCCGCCGCGCCACCGGAACGCCTGGTCAGCAACGGATTCCACGTCGCTGTAAACCTCGATCCAGTTCACGTCCAGGCCGCTTTCCCGCAGCGTTTCAATGCTGACCGGTGCATTGGCGCGCACGCTGATATAACCATAACTGGTGCGCGGCAGGCCTTCCAGATCGGCGCGCACCCCCTCTACACTGTCACGGTAGTTAAAAGCGTTCCAGTCGCGTACCAGTACGCGCTCCGGGTCGTTTTTGACTGCAAAGCGCCCCCGGTCCAGCGTGACCTGCACATTGCTTTCGCCTGTTCTCGCCCAATACTGTTTTCCATCCAGCACGTTCAGCCCCACGGTATAGCACCCAAAGCCGCGGTTCTGCGTCCATGCGCGTCGTTGTTGATCGTTCGCAGGCACCAGTTCCACATAGGGCCGCGTCGTTTCATAATACGCGCCCAAATACTCCTCCAAGCTGGCGCTGCCCATACCGCCAACGTGCTGCGGCGTGGGAAAGAATACCCCCACCGCCGGACTGACGATCAAAAACACCACCATGCAGACAGCGGCGGCCACAGCAAAGGTTTTTAAACAAATATTACGGATGCGCCGGTCGATGGCTTTTTCCAGCCGCCGCTCAAAATCCCGCTCCGCAGCTCTGGCGCGTTCCTCTGCCTCTTCGGCAAAGCTTTGTTCGGCTCCCGTTTCCGTCTCCCCCGCAGCGGTTTCCACTGGCTCCGCCCCCTCCGCTGCGCTGTCCCGGCCCAGGGCCTCCAACTCTTTTTCCCATGATTCCCGTTCACTCATGGCTCTTCCTCCTTCAGCATCCGTTTCAGCCTGACCCGCGCCCGGTGACGCAGCTGGCGCACACTTTCCTGTGAAATGCCTCGCAGAGCGGCAATTTCTGCATCCGAAAGGCCCAGCACAGCACTCTGGACAATGGTCTCCCGATAGGCCTCGGGTAACGCGAGCACCGCTTCATACACCTGGCGCTGCTGCTCCTGAACCAAAAGTCCTTCCAGCGGATCGCTGCCGGGCACGGCAGCCACTTCGGCCTCCTGCAATGGCACAGCATACATTTTTTCCCGCCTTTTCTGGCTTAAAAACTCATTGCGCAGCACCGTCGCCAGCCAGGCGCGCACACTGCCGCCGGCGCGATAGGACAGCAGCGCCTTGGCAAAAGCATTCTGAACCAGATCCTCTGCCGCAGCCAGATCGCCGGTCAGGGAGCGCGCATACAGCAGCATGGGACGATACCAGCGCCGGTACAGCGCCGAAAATTCTGAATGCTCCACGGCCGCTCCCTCCTTCCTCTACTTTGTAAACGCAGAAAGCTCCGTTTTGTGACAGCGCACAGCACACACGTTTTGAAAAAAGGACCGGAAAGCCATGCAGCTCTCAGGTCCTTTTTCAGCATAGTTGGTTTTTTATACGGTTTGCGCCCACTCCGCTTCTTGAAAGCCCACCAGCACAAACCCGTCCCCAATCAGGATGGGACGCTTGACAAGCATCCCGTCGGTAGCCAGAAGCGCAAGCTGCTCTTCCTCGCTCATGGCGGGAAGCTTGTCCTTCAGCTGCAGCGCTTTGTAAAGCTGGCCAGAGGTGTTGAAAAACTTTTTCAGCGGCAGGCCGCTGGCCTTCTGCCAAGCGCGCAATTCGTCCGCCGACGGACGCTCCTCCTTGATGGGCCGCTCCGTATACGCCACGCCCCGCTGCTCCAGCCACTTCTGCGCCTTTTTGCAGGTGCTGCATTTGGAATAACAAAGAAATGTCATGGCCGATGCTTCCTTTCTCCTTTTACCAGGTATCCATATCGGACTGCATGGTGCGGCTGTTGATGCTGTGCCGCTCCAATCCGTGGATCAGCACTTCGGCTGTGGCAATATTCGTGGCCAGCGGAACCATATACTCATCGCACAACCGCAGAAGATGCAGTTCGGTGGGGTCTTTTTCCTTTGCCTTCTGCGCATCCCGAAAAAACAGCACCATATCGATGTCATGGCAAAACACGCTGGCGGCAATCTGGTGAACGCCGCCCTCCGATCCCGGAAGATAACAATTGACATGCAGCCCGGTCTGTTCCTCGATCCAGTTGCCGGTCACGCCGCTGGCGATCAGCCGGCATTTGCTCAAAACGCCTTCGTAAGCAATGCAGAATTGTGCCATCAGCTCTTTTTTGCTGTCGTGTGCGACAATGGCAATCGTCATGATGCTGATCTCCTTTTCTACAACCTAAATCCCTTTTCGTCCTTTTTCCTACTGTTTTTATTCTATATTGAAATTCTTCACAAAGCAAGCCGTTTTTCCTATTTTTTCCTAAAAATGCGAAAAAATTCTGCACAAACGCATTTGTACAGAATTTCTTCCAACCGAACCGATTCCAATGTCCCGAGGACTCCGCGGCCGCAGACCCCGTCTTTCACAGCTTCCAATACAAGCGGTTTTCACTGGCCACGGCACCCAGCAAAACATCGTGTTCCTGCGCCGCCGCCTGCGGCACACGCTGTGCTTCGTAGGCCAGCGCCAAAGAGAAAGCCCCGCAGCGGGCCAGATAGCGGTCGTAATATCCCGCGCCCATGCCGACGCGGCGGCAGGATGCATCAAAGGCTGCACAGGGCACCAGCACCAGATCCACATCCTCCGGTACCAGCAGACGGCAGCGCCCAGGGATCGGCGCGGGAATGCCATAGCGGCCCGGCGCCAACGCGTCCGCCGCCGCTGGCAGGGCCGCCTCCATATGCCCTTCCGCCAAGCACAACGGGTAGGCCACCGCTTTGCCCAGCCGGAAAGCCGCCGCGTCAATGGCAGCGGGATCGACCTCGCCGCCCACAGCACAATAGGACAGGATTGTCCGCGCCGCAGCAAACATGGGCAGCGCCAGCACCCGATCAGCAATGGCCGCATCAAAAGCAGTACGCTGCTGCACAGACAAAGCGCAGCGGCGGGCAATGCCCGCCGCACGCTGATATTCTTTTTCCTTTTGTACACCGGTATCCATCAAAGCACCTTGCTTAAAAATTCCCGAGTGCGCGGGTGCTGCGGATGGGCAAAAAACTCCTCCGGCGGGGCCTGCTCGGCGATCACGCCGCCGTCCATAAACAGTACGCGGGTGGCCACCTCCCGGGCAAAGCCCATCTCATGGGTCACCACCACCATGGTCATGCCCTCTTCCGCCAGTTCTTTCATCACTTCCAGCACCTCACCCACCATTTCAGGATCGAGGGCGGAGGTGGGCTCGTCAAAGAGCATCACCTCCGGGTGCATTGCCAGAGCGCGCACAATGGCAATGCGCTGCTTCTGGCCGCCGGAAAGCTGGCCGGGGTAAGCCCCCGCCTTATCGTCCAGCCCCACGCGCCTGAGCAGAGCGTGGGCCTCCTCCTCCGCCTCAGCCTTGCTCTTGAGTTTAAGCTTCACCGGAGCCAGGGTCATATTGTCCAGAATGGTCAGATTGTGAAACAGATTAAAGTGCTGGAACACCATGCCCATTTTCTGGCGCATACGGTTGATGTCCACTTTGGGATCGGTGATCACAGTACCGTTGAACACAATCTGCCCGCTGCTCGGCTCTTCCAGCAGATTCAAACAGCGCAGAAACGTGGATTTTCCACTGCCGGAGGGACCAATCACCACGACTTTTTCCCCGCGGTCGATGTGTTCGTTGATGCCTTTGAGCACTTCTACCGGCCCGAAACTCTTATGCAGATCTTTAACGTCGATCACTTTGACGCAGCCTCCTTTCCAGAATCCCCAGCAGCCAGGTAAACAAAACCACCACAATCAAATACAGGATCGCCGTGCCCACCAGCGGCATCATCGGCGCATAGGTTTTGGCATAGATCGCCTGAGCCGCATACAGCATTTCTTTTCCGCCGATTACTGTAATCAGCGACGTATCCTTCAGCAGCGTAATAAACTCGTTGCCCAAAGCCGGCAGGATATTTTTAATCGCCTGCGGCACCACCACAAAGCGCATTGTGATACTGTAGTTCAGCCCCAGGCTCCGCCCGGCCTCCATCTGTCCGGCATCCACGCTCATCAGGCCGCTGCGCACAATTTCCGCCACATACGCACCGGAGTTGATGCCCAGCGTCAGCGCACCCACCATGGCAAAATCGCGGCTGTGGCTGAAAATAACCAGGCTCATGATCAGCAGCTGCACCATCATGGGTGTACCGCGGATGATAGTGGTATAGAGTTTGCAGACCGTGTTGATAATGCCCAGCACCATGCTGCGCTGTCCCACGCGCTGTTGATCATGCGCCGTGCGCAGCACCGCCACCGCCACGCCCAGGATCACACCGATGATCAGAGCCATCACTGTGATCTGCAGTGTGCGGCCCAGTCCCTGCAGATACTGCATCCAGCGGTCGTTCAAAAGAAAGCTCTGATAAAAATTGACAAAAAATTCCTGCTGAAAGGGCAGATCCGCCCCCGCCTTGATTTGGCTGCTCCACAGCTCATACAGCTGCGCCCAATGTTCCATGTTGTCTCTCCTCTCTCGTTTGCCTGGATGATCCATCCGTTGACACGGGACAGCCTCCTGCGGTGCTGCCCTGTGTCAGCCGATGGATGCGCGGGACGACCGAAAAAAGGGCGGCTGACGCCGCCCTTTTTCGCTTCTCCACAAGGGCCGGAATTACTCCGCCTCGGCGGGAATGTACTTATCGATGATGGACTGGATGGTGCCGTCTGCCTGCAGCTCGGCCAGCGCGGTGTTCAGCGCATCCTGCAGCGCAGTGTTGCCCTTGGCCACGCCGATGGCATAGTCTTCGTTGGCAAACTCGGTATCCAGGATCTTCAGTCCGGGATTTGCCTTAACATACTCCTGCGCAGGCGCATTGTCGATCACCACACAGTCCGCCTGCCCATTCATCAGAGCCTGCACAGCCGTGGCGCCGTCCTCATAACCGGTGACGGCATCTTCCCCGTAACCACCATTTTCAGGCGTGTCGGAGCAATAAATATAGCCGGTGGTGCCACGCTGGGTGCCGATCTTCTTGCCTTCCAAATCCTCAATGGTCTGGATATCAGAGTCCTCGGGCACGATGACCACCTGTACGCCGTTGGCATAAGAATCGGTAAAGTCCATATTCACCAGGCGCTCTTCGTTTACTGTAACGCCCGCCATGACCATGTCGCTCTTGCCGTTCTGCACAGCCAGCAACGCGCCGTCAAAGTCCATGTCGTCGATCACCAGTTCCAGGCCCAGCTTCTGGGCCAGCGCATAGGCGATCTCCACATCAATGCCCTCGTAGCCGGTGCCTTCATAGCCCTCGCCGTCGGAAACCAGCTCATAGGGAGGGAACTGAGCATTGGTGGACATGATCAGCTTGCCGCTTTCGATGGTGGTCAACGTGGCGCCTTCTTCACCGGAAGGCTCCGCGGTGCTCGACTCGGTGTTGCCGCCGCTGCCGCAGCCCGCCAGCAGGGTCGCGGTCAGAGCGCCGGCGCTCAGCAATGCCAAAAACTTCTTGTTCATAGAGAATCTTCCTTTCTGAAATCAAATCATCGCTCTGCTTTGCAATGCAGAGCGAAAACGGCCGCCGGCCGTTTTCGGTTCCATCCAATAGCAATATTGTATCTGATTTTTTGTAAAGCGCAAGAGGCAGAACCACTTTTTATGCAATATTTTTGTAAAATTTCCTATAACATATTGCCAAAAATGAATAAACTAGTGAATATTTATCCTTTATATACAAAAAATCTACCGTTGACAATTGCCTTTTCCCTTTAGATAATAGAGGATACGAAAGGATGTGATTGCTGCTATGGAAAGTTGTGTACAGGAATTTCTTCAGCGCTCACCGCTGGATGCGCGCTGGGCGGCCCTGTTGGCAGAAGAGTTGGAACAGCCCTATTTCGCCGCATTGTGCCGGGCAGTCACGGCGCGCCGCGCCGCTGGGCCAGTTTATCCGCCGGAAGCAGACGTATTTTCCGCTTTTGCCCTGACGCCGCCAGAGCGGGTGCGCTGCGTTATTCTGGGACAGGATCCCTACCATGAGCCGGAACAGGCCCACGGCTTAGCCTTTTCCGTGCGCCCCGGCGTTCCGCTGCCCCGCAGCCTGCGCAATATCTATAAAGAGCGTGAAGCCGATCTCGGCCTTCCCCCTGCGCAGACAGGCTGCCTGATCCCCTGGGCGCGCGCCGGTGTGCTGCTGATCAACACGGTACTCACCGTGGATGCCGGCCAGGCCAACAGCCATGCAAAATTCGGCTGGCAGACCTTCACCGACGCGGTGTTCCGCATCCTCTGGCAGCTGCCCCAGCCGGTGGCCTTCGTGCTGTGGGGCAAGCAGGCCCAGATCAAACTGGAGCGAGCCATCGACGCCCCCGCCGGCGGGCCGCGGCTGGTCCATACTTCGGCCCATCCCTCGCCGCTGTCCGCCAAGCGCGGCTTTTTCGGCAGCCGGCCTTTCAGCCAGGTGGACGCCTTTCTGCGGGAGAACGGCGCAGTTCCCATCGGTTGGGTGCTTTGAAGCGCAACTGCATGCCATATTTATGTGACATTTTCCCGCAACTGTGCTATAATACATTCAACATGCTTTGTACAGCGATGACAAAGTGAACCGCAGGCAGCGCAACGGCGTGCCGTGCCTGCTCCGCCTTTGCCCTGTCAGCACCAAAGGAGGCCGTCTATGATCTACCGCGTCGATCTTCATGTGCATACCCTCCGGGGCAGCGCCGATCCGGCCCTGTGCCTGTCGGAACTGGTACGCGCCGCCCGGCAGGCCGGACTGGATGCCATTGCCATCACCGATACCGATTACTGCACCCCCGTGCCCATTGAGCTGCGCGGCGTGGTGCTGATCCCCGGCTGCGAAGTGAGTACCCTAGGCGGTTCGATTTTGGGCGTCTTCCTGGAGCGTCCTCTGGACTTTGTCCGGCTGCGGCAGCACGGCCTGCCCACAGCAGATGAAACCGTACTGGAGATCCATCGCTGCGGCGGACTGGCCATTCTTGCCCACCCTTTTGCCCAAACAGACGCCAACCCCGCCCTGTTTCCCATTCGTCCCGATGCCGTGGAGACTGCGTGCGCCAGCGTTGTGCCCCCAAACAGCGCCGCTGGGCAGCGCGCTCTTCTGTGGGCCACGGAGCACCAGCGCCCCCGCGTGGGCGGCAGCAATGCCCGCTCCCCCCGAGAGCTGGGTACGGTTTACACGGAGATCTCCTGCCCCCGCCTATCCCGCGCTTTCCTGAAAGAAGCCCTGGACTTGGGCCGCTGCCGTCCCGTCTGCGTCCGCCCCGAAACCACGCCACAAAGCCGCCGGCCTTCTCCTGCCCGTGCCGGTAAAACGGCAGCCTCCGTTGTTAAGAGCGTCGCCGTGTTGGGTCTGTGCCGCCTGGGAGGATTGCTTCCTTTGCCCAGGCAGCCTAAAAAGCGCCCAGGAAAAAAGCCCCAAAAATAAAACATGCTCCGGATGCCAATGGCACCCGGAGCATGTTTTTTCATCTCAGCAGCGGCCGGTGGAGCCGAAGCCGCCGCGGTCGGCGCCCTCCAAATGCTCCACTGTTTCAAAAAGAATCCGCGGCTGGTTTTCCACAATGCGAAACTGGCAGATCCGGTCCCCCTTCTCCACTACCGTATTTCGCGTAGCATACACTGGCATACGCCATTCGTCGTTGTCGCCGCAGTAACTTCCGTCGATCACACCCATAGAATTCGTCTGCAGAAGCCCCCAGGTCTTGAATGTACTGGAGCGCGGCACCACATGCGCCTCATACCCTGCGGGCAGCTCCATGGCAATTCCCAATCGGATCAGGCAGAACTCGCCCGCCTTCAATTCCACACGCTCAGCGGCGCGCAGGTCGATCCAGTCGGACTTTCCGTCAATGTAGCGCAGCCGTTCAATATCTTCTGAAAAATAACGGATTTTAATGATTGCCTGCCCCATGGGTTTTATGTCTCCTCCCACAGCACCGCGCTTCCGGCGCGCAGTGTTGTCTTCATATCAATAATACGCTGGTTTTCGCTGCCCCGGAAACGCAGGGACACGTTACGCTGCTCGGCCACGAAGGGGCCGTCCACCAGAACATCAATCTGCCGCAGCAGATCATCGGTCACCGCACAGCGGCCGCAGCCGCCCTCGGCCAAAATGTCTTCTTCAAGCACATTTCCTGTGAAGCACCAGATCGTCTTATGCGGATAGGCGGCGCGCACTTTTTTCAGCAGGGCAAGCACCGCCGGCTGGTTCTCCAGCTCAAAGGGTTCCCCTCCCAGCACCGTCAACCCATGGATATAGCCCGGCGCGAGCAGGCGCAGAATTTCCTGCTCCGTTTGTGCGGTAAACGGCTCTCCGAAGCTGAAATCCCAGGTTTCGGCGTTGAAACAGTCCTTACAGTGCCGGCGGCAGCCGGATACAAACAACGACACCCGCGTACCGGGACCGTTGGCGATGTCCACTTTTTTGATCTCGCCGTAATACATGGCGCAGCCCTCCTTTCGCTTGTTTTTATTGTATCATAAACGGCCGGTGGTGACAAGCCGCGCCTTTGGCGAGGTTTTGCCTTGCCGAAAACAATAAATAGCCCCGCCCCGGCTATGCAAAGCAAAGAATGGCCTGCTTCTCCAAATACAAAAAAAGAGAGGGCCATGGCCCTCTCTTCCCCTCTTTTCCGTTACAGATGCATTACGCGGTCTTTGATTTCCTGCGTTCGGCCCTGATTCCAGAACTGGGTGCCGATGTAGCCGCAGGTGCGCCGGGCCACATTCATCTTGTTCTGATCGTGGTTTTTGCATTGGGGACACTCCCAAATCAGCTTGCCGTGCTCATCGGTGACAATCTGGATCTCGCCCTCATAGCCGCACACCTGGCAATAATCGCTCTTGGTGTTCAGCTCGGCATACATAATATGGTCGTAAATAAATTTCATCACGTCCAGCACCGCTTCGAGGTTATTCTGCATGTTTGGCACTTCCACATAGCTGATTGCTCCGCCGGGGGAAAGCTTCTGGAACTGCGCCTCAAATTCCAGCTTGGAATAGGCATCAATCTGCTCAGCAACATGGATATGATAGCTGTTGGTGATATAATTCTTGTCCGTAACGCCGGGGATCACACCGAAACGCTTTTGCAGACACTTGGCAAATTTATAGGTAGTGGATTCCAGCGGCGTACCGTAAAGGCTGAAATCAATATGCTCTTTGGCCTTCCATGCAGCAGTGGCCTCGTTGAGGTGCTTCATCACCTCCAGGGCAAAGGGTGTGGCGGACGGGTCTGTGTGACTCTTCCCGGTCATATACTTCACGCACTCATAGAGCCCGGCATAGCCCAGGGAAATGGTGGAATAGCCGCCAAACAGCAGCTTGTCGATGGGTTCGTCCTTCTTCAGGCGCGCCAGGGCGCCATACTGCCACAAAATAGGGGCCGCATCGGACTTGGTGCCCAGCAGGCGGCGGTGACGGCACATCAGGGCGCGGTAGCACAAATCCAGCCGTTCATCAAAAATCTTCCAGAAGCGCTCCATATCGCCGCCGGAACTGAGCGCCACATCCACCAGATTGATGGTGACCACGCCCTGGTTGAAGCGGCCGTAATACTTGGGCTTTCCGGTTTCAGGATCCACATAGGGAGTCAGAAAGCTGCGGCAGCCCATGCAGGTATAGCAGTGGCCCTCGCCGTTCTTGTCCACTTTATTTTTGAGCATGACCTTTTCGGAGATATAGTCCGGCACCATGCGCTTGGCCGTGCACTTGGCGGCCAGCTGCGTCAGATAATAATAAGGGGAATCCTCGTGGATATTCTCCTCTTCCAGCACGTAGATCAGCTTGGGGAACGCCGGAGTAATCCACACGCCGGCTTCATTCTTCACGCCGCGAATGCGCTGGTTGAGCATTTCCTCGATGATGATCGCCAGATCGTTCCGGGTGCGGGCGTCCTCCGCCTCACCCAAGTACATGAACACCGTGACAAAGGGGGCCTGGCCGTTGGTGGTCATCAGCGTGACCACCTGATACTGAATGGTTTGTACGCCGCGGCGGATCTCTTCGCGCAGGCGCTTTTCCACAATCCCGGAAATCTGCTCCTCATCGGCGGCGGCGCCCAGGGACTGCAGCTCCGCTTCCACATCCCTGCGGATTTTATGGCGGCTGACATCCACAAAGGGGGCCAGGTGCGTCAGGGAAATGGATTGCCCACCGTACTGGGAAGATGCCACCTGTGCGATGATCTGGGTGGCGATATTGCAGGCGGTGGAAAAGGAGTGCGGTTTTTCGATCATGGTGCCGGAAATAACCGTGCCATTCTGCAGCATATCTTCCAGGTTCACCAGGTCGCAGTTATGCATGTGCTGGGCAAAATAATCGGCGTCATGGAAGTGGATGATGCCCTGCTCATGGGCCTCCACAATATCCTGGGGCAGCAGAATGCGCTTGGTGATATCCTTGCTGACCTCGCCAGCCATATAGTCGCGCTGCACCGAGTTCACGGTGGGATTTTTGTTGGAATTTTCCTGCTTGACCTCTTCGTTGTTGCACTCGATGAGAGCCAGGATCTGCTCGTCCGTGGTGTTGGATTTACGCACCAGGGAACGGGTATAGCGATAAGTAATATAACTGCGGGCCAAGGCATAGGCGCTGTGGGCCATGATCTGTTCCTCCACCAGATCCTGGATCTCCTCCACAGATGGTGCGTGGCTCATAACCTTGCATTTGTTCTCCACTTTGGTCGCAATCTCGCGGATCTGGGCAGCGGTCAGCTTGTCCGCCTCGCGCATCTCGTTGTTGCCCTTGGTGATGGCGGCAATGATTTTGGTAATATCAAAATCCACTTCGCAGCCGCTGCGTTTAATAATTTTCATCGGTGGCTCTCTCCTTCTCGTGCTGCTCTCTCATGTATGTAAAAATGCATTGGAGCAAACAACTTTGTTTTGCTCCATGCCACGCTGTGCGGTTTCCATGATAACAAGATATTGTGGTTTGGTCAAGGGGCTGAACCGCAATTCATGCCATTTCAGGCCCTCCAAGAACAAACAAAAATATTCCGCATTTTTTGTATATTGCTACAAATCCGGAACAATTTTCAGGATATCTTGTGCTTTTCACGCACTTTTTCCGGTATTTCGGACAGCTTTTCCGCTCACTCTCTCCTAGATCTGCCGCGCAGCACAAAACACAATATCTTGTGGTTTGCTTTGCACCAACAGCCATGCTGTTTTCCTCTGGCACCCCGGCGCGGCGCAGCAGTCCCCAGGTGGAAATTTCCCTTGAAAAAAGCGTCTTTTTCGCCTTTTTTCCACTTTCAAAGCGTTGCAAAGCATGCTATAATATGTATAGATACTGCGGCGCACAGGCGCGGCCCCACCGCGCTCCACCGGCATGCCGCAGCATGGTTTTTGATACAAAGGAGGCTTCCCCATGAAAAAGAAAACTTCCGAGACTGTCATCGTTGAAGGTCGATTCTATACCATTGCTTCTCCCAATGGAAGAGTACTGGAGGTGGCCAATTACAATCCCGAGTCCGGCGCGGCCATCCAGCTGTGGGATTACGCCGGCGCCCAGTGGCAGCAGTGGACCTTCGTCCCCGTCGGCGCGGACACCTACCGCATCTGCAACCGTTTTACCGGCAAAGCCATTGATTTGTGCCTGGGCGGCACGGCGGATGGCACCTGGCTGCACCAGTGGGACTGCAACACCGGCCGCGGCCAGCAGTGGAAACTGGAGCCGACGGAGGACGGTTATGTCCGCTTCCGCTCCGTGCTCGCCGGCAAATACCTCGATCTCTACCAGGCGTTCAGCGGCAACGGCGGCCGCGCCCAGATCTGGTCGGACAACGAAGGCACCAATCAGCGCTGGATCCTGAAAGACGTGACGGATAAAAACGCCATCCGCCCCAGCGCGGCACAGCTGGAAAAGCGCGTGAAGGAGCAGGTGGAGGAGGCCGCACAGGAAGCGGCAAAGGCCGCCAAAAAGGCTGCCCGTAAAGCGCCGGCCAAAAAGAGCGCCGCCAAAACCACTGCCACCCGCACCTGCCGTGCGAAAAAAACAGCGGAGACTTCCGCAGCAGAAACAGCCGCCAAACCCCGTCGCCCCCGCAAGAGCACTTCAAAAAGCGACGAAACCACCTAATTCCCGCACAGTACAAGCGCCCGACCGGATGGCCGGGCGCTTTTTTCGCTGCCTTCCCCGCCTGAAAGCAAGCGCGGCGAACGTATCGACGGCGAAACAGCTCAATCCCAAAAAAGCTGTTTCGCCGCCGATAAAAGGAGATAAAAGATGAATGTACTTTGGCGTTTTATTCGTTAATATTTTAACGAACTTTACATATCTACTATACACAATTCTTCCGCGCCAGTCAATCAGCGTTTTACCCGAAATTTGCCCTCTTTTTTTGACACAGCGTTCACCCTCCCCTCCTGCACAGCCGGTTCCGGGGCTTGCCAGCAGGCCAAAGTATGAGTATACTATGAGAAACGATCTCCCGCCTCTGTGCGGAGCGCCCTTTGATGGGAAAAACGATTTGACAGGAGCAATGCGCTATGATCCTTTCCGCCCAGCAGCTTTCCATTCATTTTGGGATGCGGCCCATTCTGCAGCAAGCCGACTTCTACCTGGAAGACCATGATAAAGTGGGTATCGTGGGTCTGAACGGCGCTGGAAAAAGCACTCTGCTGCGCCTGCTCGCCGGTGCGGAAGAGGCGGACGCAGGCCAAGTGATTCTTTCCGCCGGAGTGCGCCGTTCCTTTCTCCCCCAGCGGCCGGACATGGATGCCGATGCCTCCGTGCTTGCCCAGGTGATGGCAGATGCGCAGAGCAGTGCGGAATATGAATGCAAAGCCATGCTGCAGCGGCTGGGCCTGGAGGATTACAATGCACCGGTGGGAACGCTGTCTGGCGGACAGCGCAAGCGGGCGGCTCTGGCCGCGGCCCTGCTGCGCCCGGCGGAGCTTTTGCTGCTGGACGAACCCACCAACCATCTGGACAGCGAAAGTATTATATGGCTGGAAGATTATCTGCGCGCCTTCCGGGGCAGCCTCGTCATGGTCACCCACGACCGCTATTTCCTGGAGCGGGTGTGCAACCGCATCGTGGAAGTGGACCGCGGAAAGCTGTATTGCTATGAAGCCAATTATTCCCGTTATCTCGCCCTGAAAGCCGAGCGTTTGGAAATGGCGGAAGCCGCCGAGCGTAAACGGCAGGCTCTGCTGCGCCGGGAAACAGCCTGGATCCAGCGGGGCGCCCGCGCCAGAAGCACCAAGAGCCGTGACCGCATCGAACGCTATGAAGCTTTGAAGGCGCAGTCCGCCCCGGAGACGGACACTCAGGTCTCCCTGTCCTCTGCTTCCACTCGCATGGGCAAAAAGTGCATCGAACTGATCGGCGTGGAAAAATATTTTGCGGGAAAGTGTGTGCTCCAGCCTTTTTCCTGTCCCATCGGCCGACGCGCCCGCATCGGTGTAGTGGGCCGCAACGGCGCGGGAAAAAGCACCCTGCTCAATCTGATCGCCGGGACACTGGCGCCGGACAGCGGCACGGTAGAGGTGGGCCAGACGGTGCGCATTGGCTATTTTACCCAAGAGGGCGACCGGACCATGGACGAGCGGGAGCGGGTGTACGATTTCATCACCGGCATCGCCCGGGAGATCCACACCGACGAAGGCACTTTTACTGCCGCACAGATGCTCGAACAGTTTCTGTTCCCCGGCGAGACTCAGCGCAAATTTATCGGCGGCCTGTCCGGCGGCGAACGGCGGCGGCTGTATCTGCTCAGTGTCCTTATGGGCGCCCCCAACGTATTGCTGATGGACGAGCCGACCAATGACCTGGATACCGAAACGCTGACCGTTCTGGAGGATTATCTGCACTCTTTTCAGGGTGCCGTGATCGCCGTGTCCCACGATCGATATTTTCTGGACAAGCTCGCAGAAGAAATCTTCGAAATCTGCCCGGGCGGCGCCGTGCACCGTTATACGGGCAACTGGTCGGACTACGCCGCCAAACGCCCCGCCCCGGCCCAAGAGCATCCGATGAAAAAAAGTCCTTCCACGTCCCCGGCACCGAAAGCAAAGCCGCAGAAGCGGAAGTTCTCCTACAAGGAACAGCGGGAATTTGAAACCATCGACGACGACCTCGCCGCCCTGGAAGAGCAGCTCGCCCAGTGCGAGGCTGCCATGAGCGCTGCAGGCAGCGATTATGTGAAGCTCCAGACTCTCTGTGCGCAAAAAGAGGCTCTCACCCAGCAGCTGGAAGAAAAAACGGCCCGTTGGCTCTATCTCAACGAATTGGCCGAACAAATTGCCGCGCAAACCTGATATTCCCCGGTCCGTCTGTTGCCGTTGCCACGGAACGCGGGCCGGTTTCTTTTTATAATTATAAAATGAATAAAGTCCCGGTTTTCCCGTCCGCAGGGTAAACCGGCAAGGGGCGATTGTTATGAGTTTACACAATACCGTATCCGGCAACCGCGTACACATCGGCTTTTTCGGCCGCCGCAACGCAGGAAAATCCAGCTTAGTCAACGCCGTGACCGGCCAAAATCTGGCTGTGGTGTCTGCTGTGCCGGGCACCACCACCGATCCGGTGCAAAAAGCCATGGAACTGCTGCCCATGGGGCCAGTACTGATCATTGACACGCCGGGCATCGATGACGAGGGCGCCCTGGGCGCACTGCGTGTGCAGAAAACACAGCAGGTGCTGCACAAGACTGATGTGGCGGTTCTGGTGGTGGATGCTTCCGTCGGAAAATCCGACACAGATGAAGAACTGATCGCCCTGTTCCGGGAGCAGGGGATCCCCTTTTTGGTAGCCTACAACAAATGCGACCTGCTCAGCAGACCGCCGGAGGCACCGGAAGGCGAACGGGCCGTGTTTCTCAGTGCGCAGCACAAAACCAACATCGACACGCTGAAGGAATCCATTGCCGCCCTGTCCGCCCCGGAGGATAAGCGGCCCATTGTTGGCGATCTGCTGCAGCGCGGCGACTTGGCCATACTGGTAACGCCCATTGACTCCGCCGCTCCCAAAGGCCGGCTCATTCTGCCTCAGCAGCAAACGATCCGGGATGTTCTGGACAGCGGCGCCGGCGCTGTAGTAGTAAAAGAGACCGAGCTGTCTCACATGCTTTCCTGCCTGGCTCAAACGCCCCGCATCGTCATCACCGACAGCCAGGCTTTTGCCCCAGTGGCCGCCATTGTGCCGGAAGACATCCCACTGACGTCCTTTTCAATTCTCTTTGCCCGGCACAAGGGTGATTTGATCCAGGCCGTGCGCGGGGCAGCCGCATTGGAAACCGTGCAGGACGGCGATACCATTCTGATTTCCGAGGGCTGCACCCATCACCGCCAGTGCGACGATATCGGCTCGGTGAAACTGCCCCGCTGGATCCGCGGGCATACCGGCAAAGAATTGCGCTTTGTCTTCTCCTCCGGCACAGAATTCCCAGAAGATCTGTCACCGTACCGCCTGATCGTGCACTGCGGCGGCTGCATGCTCAATCCCCGCCAGATGCGTTACCGCCAGAAATGCGCCGCCGAACAGGGTGTTCCCATGACCAACTACGGCGTGCTGATCGCCCACATACAGGGTATCCTTCCCCGTGCTCTGGCGCCCTTTCCGGCCGCTGCCGCCGCTTTGACCGCCGGCCGGCTCTGAGCATCGTTCCTGTTTTCCAGACACAAAACTCCGGGACAACTGCAAAAAAGCGCACCGGGAGGCGCGGCCGCAGGGCCGCGCCTCCCGGTGCTTTGGGTGATGATAGAGGTAGATTGTTGGCAAATGAAAAGATCAGAGTGTGGTTCGCTCACATCAGGTTATCCATCTGATTGCCCGAACGGTGGTTTTTCCATTCGATCATTTTCAGATCCATCCCTTTGATATGGACAATCAGCCAGTTGGTGATTTCCTGCTCCACCTGGTCGGCAAAATCCTCGGTTGCGCCTTCTTCCATCAGCTTCTGATACAGCCCCTTGACCGTTTCCACAAAAGCGTCATGCGCAGCTTTGTGCTCGGTAAAGAGGGGATACTTATCCTCCTGCATCAGCTTCTCTTCGCCGCCGAAGTGGAACACAGTATACTGCATCAGAAATGCCAGGGCATTTTTCGCCTCGTCGGTGCCCTTACCGCTGTCAATGGCTTCGTAAAGCTTGTTAATGGTGTTGATCAGTTCCTGATGCTGTGCGTCGATAATAGCATTGTGTGTATACAAGCTCGGCAAAAATTCTGCTTTCTTCATTACTTTAAGACCTCCAAAAAATTTGTCTGACCACGTTTTTCCCGGTAGCTCCGTTCCACATCCTCCAGAGAATGCCATCCCTGCAGGCGGGCCTGATTTTCCCGGACCTCTGTCGTCAAATTCCGCCCCTGCTCCCGGCAGGAGAGTACAAAAGTGTGGTAGCGCTTTTCCGTACGCTCAGAATACGTGGCAAGTTCCCCGCGCATATAGGTCTCCACAGACGTGGATTCCGGGGTATCCTCCTCGGTGTGCAGCGGCCGGCCCCGGGCGCCGATGGTGGGATAGCGCGCAGCGAATTCCTCCGCCCAGGCCACCTGAACGGCCACCGTTTCCTGCATCCGCTCACGGCGCTCCGGTGAAAACACCGGCAGCACGTGGCACACCTTTTTGAATTCCTCCGGTAAAGCATACATCATCATCCATGCATACTTTTCAAACACCAGATTGCGCCCCACCGCTTCGGCCTGCTTCAGATCGTCCAGATAACTGCGCAGAATGAAATCCGGCCACACCAGAAACTGGCTCGCACGCATGGTGCGGAACACGGCAAAATGATCCTGGCAGGCAGCGCGGCCGCCGCGGTTGTTGACCTTGCCCAGCATAACGTATTCCTTTTGAATAATGCGTTCGATGGTTTCGTCCACGCAGTTCTCACCTGCCCTTTGTCATTTCACAATTCATCCGCAGAGGAATCCAGCCGGAACGCTCAGCTTTCCACCTGCTCGCCCTTGACCTTCATCGGCAGCGTGCAGGCCAGCACCATAGACAGCAGGTATGCACACAGGCAGAAAATCAATGCGGGGATATAGGAACCAAAGTTATCGTTGAACCATGCGCCCATAAAGGTGCCGAAAGAAGGACCAATGCCCATCACGATCAGCGTGGCCAGACCCCAGATCTTGCCCAGAGTGGCACCGCCGAATACGGAACCGGCATAGCCGGCACAGCCGCCGGGCTCAATGCCCCAGTAGATAGCCAGGAAGATCATGGAAACGATGCACAGGGGCACGCTGCGGGTCAGCAGCAGAATCGTGCCGATGGCGCCGCAGGCCGGCCCGATAATCAGCATGATCTTGCGTCCCTTGCGCTCGTTGCCCAGCCGTTTCACCAGATTATCCGAGAACTTGCCGGTCAGCGGCATGGAGAAAATTCCTGCAATACCAATAATCAGATAAATGTTGGACGCCTCGTTCAGCGTCATGTTCATGTCCACCTGGAAGAAAGACACCACCTGGGACCACACCAGGAATTCGCCCGCCATAGCCAGCAGGAAGCACAGCATAACGCACCACATGGCATAGGTGGAGAACGCTTCCTTAACTTGCCAGACTTTCTTGGCCGCGCCGCCGGCGGCCTTCTTCAATGTTTCGGCACCAAACGGCTCCACGCCGTAATGATCCGGGGTCCGCTTGGCAATCAGGGAAGCGACAATCAGGAAGACTGCCATAATCACAGCCAGCACCTTCATGCCGACCTGCCAGCCCATATTGTTCAGAACAGGCTTGAGCACCAGCGTCAGGATCAGCTGCGCCATGGGAGCACCCATGAATGCCAGCCCCCACATGGTGCCGTAGCGCGCACCGACATACCATTTGCGGCAGGAAATGGTGGAAGAAACCCACAGCATACCCGTGCCGACACCGGCAAACACGCCGTATGTAAACAGATACAGATAGAACCCGCTGGGGGAAGCCACATTGACCATGGATGTCAGGAAGAACCCAAGGAAGCAGGTTACCGCACCGATCGCATAGGTCGGACGGCAGCCGCGCTTATCCACCAGAGAGCCGCTGAAAAACGCGGTAATCGCGTAAATTGTCATCATCAGGCAGTAGCCCAGGGAAACCTGCATAGTGGTCCACCCGGTATCGGCGATGATCATTTTCTGCATGATGGAGAAACTGGAGCGATATCCAAACAGACAGAACACAGCCAGCCACGCCGAAATTACAGTGCAAAGGCCATAGGTCCTTGCCTTTTCAGGAGATATGGATGCCATAGTAATTCCTCCAATTCTTTACACTCTTTGATTCGAGTTTTCTGTAGGCCAAAGGGGACAGGCATCCCTTCGGCAAGAGCAGACCGCAACATGTGCTTTACAGCGTTTCCGCCATCGCTTCATAGGCGCGCGCCTGTTCTCCATTGCCCGCCAGGGCATACATCTTGCTGCAGTTCCGGCAGATCACGCTCTGCTGCTGCGTCAGTGCGCCAGCCGCCTGCGCCGCATGAAGCAGCGCTGCAAACGCCTCTGCCGCGCCAGCAAATTCTTTCTGCTGGTAAAGGATATTCGCCTTCAGATTCCATGCGGTGAAATACGATGGATCTCCCTGCAGCTCGTCCTTGTGCGGCAGGATCATATCGTCCAGAACGCGCAGGGCTTCTTTCGGGTTTCCTGTCTGCAGCAGCGCCGCGGCATGATTCAGCAACAGACCGGCCTGCGCTTTCGGCTCCTTTGTGCTGCTGCGAATACGGTCCGCCGCATTGTGCAGCGCTTCCGCCGCCCGGCCCTCTTCGCCGCGCCGGCGGTAAATCACAGACTGCAGATGGCAGAGTCGGGACCAGGAGTCTCCATCCGCACTGCCGCAGCGCGTCAGAAGCGCTTCAACCTCGTCCGTCAGCTCCAGCGCCTGTTCTTCTTCGCCGTAGTCCAGCAGCGCATAGGCGCGGTTGATCCGGATCCTGCCGTATACCTCCGTATCCGACAAACCGCCCTGGCGCACCGTTTCCTCTAGGCTCTGATAAATATCAAAGCAACGCCGCCATTCCTTGTTTTCACGGTAAAAATCCGCAAGTTCGCTTCCGACGATGATTTGCCCCTGCAGCCGGTTCCGCTGCCAGGCAATGTCTTCCTCTTCCAGCCTGCAGGCGGATTTCCCGCAGCAGCAGCTGTCCGCCACCGCGATATCGCCTTCCTCCAGGCGCCAAAACTCGGAAAGCAGGTAATCTTCCACCGCATCCCGGTTGCCTTCGGCAGTCAGCTTTTTCATAGCCATACGAAACACCTGTTCGTCAAACAGCATTGGCAAAACCTTCTTTCAGAAGCATTTTCCTGCCGCAGGGCGTGGGGTGGGCGCGCCCTGCAGCAAACCCGATCTTAGGAAGTAAGTAAGGGGGCATATCGGCCGGGCAGCGCCCATCCCGCGCCCGCCGCTGAAAAAGTGAGAATCTGTGATGCTTAAAACGGGGTATCTTCGCCGACATAGCAGGCGATATCGTTGTCCAGGTAAAGTTCCTGCAGCTCGAGCATACGCTCGTCGCTCATATCGCCGTGATCGGCATACTCGTAGGTCTTTCCAAGCTGTTCCCATTTTGTGCCGCCCATACGGTGGAATTTGAGGAGGTTAATCTCGTAAAGACCAAGTTCGTTCATAAAGTCGATGATCTTCTTGGCATTCTCCGTGCTGTCGTTGTAGCCGTGGATTGTGGGTTGGCGGAGCACCAGCCGTCCGCCCCAGCCGGAATGCACCAGTGCGGAAATGTTCGACAGGATCAGCTCATTGCTCACGCCGGTGCCCCACTTGTGCAGCTCGTCATCCATGTTCTTCACGTCGATAAACGCAAAGTCGATGTTGCGGAAAATCTTCAAAAAGACATCCTGCCGGGCATAGCCGCTGGTTTCGATGGCTGTCTGCATCTGGAGCTGGTGGCAGCGCTGGAGCACCTCGTCGAGATACTCATGCTGCAGCAGAGGTTCTCCGCCGCTGAACGTCACGCCGCCCTCGGCGCCCCAGTTGGAGAAGTCCCGCTTGAGGATTTTCATCAAATCGTCAACGGTCAAAATACGCACACACTGCTTCAGACTTCCCGCAGCACAGGAATTCACACATTCAATTGTCTCACATTCGTTGCAGATGACCCAGTTTACCGAAGGCCTGCCGTCCGCGTCAAAGGTGATCGAGCCATGGGGACAGGCGTCGATGCACGCCTTGCAGCCCTGATCCCATTTGCAGGTTCTATCCGCAAACATCAGGTGTTTTTTCAGCTTCCAGCTCTCCGGATTGGCACACCATCTGCACTGCAGCGGACAACCGACAAAGAACACATTGGTTCTGCAGCCTGGGCCATCATGAACGGAGTAACTTTGAATGTCGAAAATCATTGCCGTCAATTCTTTATTCATACTGTTACTCCCTTCACTTGCCGCGTTTTCTTACGCTCAGCGCTGCTGATAATGCTCGCAGCAGAAAGAACCGTTGAGGGCATACGTCCAGTTTTCCTTCTCAAAACCGGAACAATTGCCAATTCCGTATTTATCCGCATCGGTGAAGTGGGCGCAATTTTTGCACAGGAAACCTTCCTTAAAACGAGGGCAGGCGTCGCTGCCTTCACCGTCAATGGGAACAATGGTCTTATCCAGGGCGCACATGCCCTTTTCACAGTCAAGGCTCAAATAATTCGCGCATTCACAATGTTTCATGATTAAACCTCCATTCAATAACTTTCCAGTCGTTTCCGTATGTTTCTGGCAGCGCAAACGTTACGCGTCGTATTCGGTCCGGTAGATAACCTCATCCTGGATGGGCTTACCGATCTCGCACCAGTACTGGGTAAAGCCAGCCACGCGAACCATCAGGTCACGGTAATCGTCGGGCTTCTTCTGCGCCTCGCGCAGAACCTTGGAAGAAGTGATGTTGAACTGAACATGGAAGCCGCCCTTGCGCATGTAGGCACGGATGATCTCCAGCAGCTTCTTGGTGCCGTTGAGTCCCTTAACCGCCGTCGGATGAATCTTGACGTTCATCTGAGAGTTCTGGCACATAGCGTGGTCATAGCAGGTAGCGGATTCAAACACAGCATAGATACCATTCTTATCCGTAGTGGGCGCCGGGGACATGGAACCGTCGGCGTAAGTAGTGCCGGCCAGACGTCCGTCGGGCGTTGCCAGGGTGATGGCGCCCTGCGGGCCGTGGGTGGAAACAGAGATCTGGCACATGTAGTACTGCTTGCCATAGTAAGAGCGCAGGCGCAGCATCTCGGGCAGCATCCGGTCTTCGTAATCCTTCAGGATGCTGTCTGCGTAAGGATCGGCGTTGCCGTACTTAGGCGCATTGACGCAGTCGAAGAAGATCTTCTCATACTTGGGCGCCTCATCCGTAGCCTCGCGGCGGTCGGGGGAATAAACGCCGGTTTCAAAGGCCGTCTTAAATCCGAAGTTGTGGAGAATCGCGTCGGTCATCTCTTCCAGCGTGTACTTCTTATCGTCGTACACATTCTTCTTCAAAGATGCCATGGAGTTGATAAAGTTCACCGTGCCGCAGGACTCGAAGTTAATGCCGCCGTTGTAGCGGGCGCCTTCGTTGCCGATGTGCTGGCCCTTCTTAAAGCAGTCGGGCTTGAGCATGGAGGCCACCACGGGCATGTTGATCTTTCTCCAGACATCCATCTGGATGTTGTTGATCTTGTTGGCCACATCCAGCAGTTCGCGCATGTACATCATCCATACATCCCACACATCCTCGAAGGTATCGAGCTTGTGGTTATGGGGCGCAAAGACCTGGATGCCGGTGCGCTTGTCTTCGCCGTTGGTAAGCACCAGCTCCAGCAGCTTGGGCAGGCCGGTGAAGTGAATACCGGTGCCGCAGGTGGGAGCAGCGCCGCCGGGGACCATATAGGTCTTTCCGTTATAATGCAGGGGCTGGAAGCAGCCGGGGGAAGATTCGAGGCAGCCGCCCAGGCACCATGCACGGGCATCGTAAATGGTCATGCCCTCAGGCTGATAATGGCGCAGCATGTAGTTCATACCGCCCTGGTTGTTCATCCATGCCGGATAGCCCATGCCCAGCTTGCAGCAGCGGGCGCACTTCATCAGGAAGTCCTCGGGCGTCTTTTCGTCATACAGCACAGAGAGTGTGGGCTGGGAGGTCTTCGCACGCATGCCGGCTTCCACAATCAGGTATTCCAGAGGCGTCACTGCCGTCAGGCCGTCATAGCCCAAGCCGCCCATGGACAGGTTGTTGAAGGTGTTGCCCGAAAGCACGCCGCCGGTGACGCCGGAGGATGCAAAGCACTCGATGGAGGTAATCTTGATGCGGTACAGCTCCAGCAGCTCTTCCACTTCTTCGTCGGTGGTCACGCCGTCTGCGATATCCTTCTCATAGAAGGGCTGCAGCACCTGGCCCAAACGACCGATGGACATACCGGACTGCGGGTCTTCGTTGACCACGCCCAGATGGCACAGGAAGGTGAGCTGCAGAGCTTCGCGGAACGTCGCAGGCTTTTTGTGGGCGATGTTGTGCATCACCTGAGCGATTTCCTCGTAATCCTTCTTCTGCGCCGGGTCGGCCTCGATGCCGGCCAGGAACTCCGCGCGCTTGCCGTAGTTGTCAGCCCAGCGGGACAAGCCCTTGGTGATTTCTTTGGTGGCTACATAATAGTAGCCGCGGCTCATGCCGAGGATACCGTCGTCGCCGGCCTCGCCGAGCACCTCTGCGATTTTCTCATCGCACATCTCGATGATGCGGTCAAAGCCATATTCCAGAGGCATGTAGTAGTTGATGACCTCGCGGCCCTGGGGGATGGCCCAGGAGTCGAACATGATCAGTACGCTGTCGCGATAGCCCTTCCACTTGTCGTACTCGGGAACAATTTTGGAGTAACGGTCACTGACGCGCTCCACCGAGGCATTGTCCCAATACTTGGACACTTTGACCAGCACGGGGATCTCTTCCTTGCGCATACCAAATTTCTGCGCAATGGAAATCACGTTGCCGAAATTCTTGGTCACGTTGCCGCCGCCGGCGCCGACCACGGAAACCGCATCCGCCGCAGCCAGCGGAGGTGCATCCGCCTCGTTCATCAGCGCTTCTGCCTGGGCATTAAAGAAAGAAGCATCCACCCAGGGGAAGGGGAACGCACCGCGCCAGTTCTTGGTCTTGTTCATGACCAGCTTTTCGCCGGGCCAGATCGTGGGGGTCGTGTGGGAAAGGGCCGCACCGTAAGCTTTCGCACGGCGAATCTCAATGACGTCGCCTTCGTTCTCCCACCAGACACGGTTGTACCAATACGGAATTTCCATGTCCACTGTGTTCTTCATCGCATAATAGATATTGATGAGTTTTGTGAAGCGCTCGGTGGGTTCTGGAACGTCCGCTTCGGTGAAGTTATCCACCGGAGTCACGTCCAAACCGCGTCTCTTCAAGATTTCCTGTACTCTTGCTTCATTATCCATGTCGATCCTCCCTTAAAAAATTTATCGTTTGGGTTTCTTCATTCACTGCGTTTTCCTCGGTTGCACCCCTATCCTAATCTCGATTTTCACAAACAGACAGTGCAAAGTGCACAGTTTCAAAAAGCATTTTCACCCCATTTTTGCTTTCGTGTACAAAGTGCGCAGAAGGTGCAATTTGCACACCAAACGCGCGCCGGCTTTTTTGGCTGATTTGACCAGAGCCATTGGAATAGGCAGCAAAAAAGCGCTTTCCTCAGAATGAAGAAAGCGCTTTTTTTAATCTTTTTCGATTACGCGTCCAATTCGGCCAATGCCTCGGCGTTCATGCCGAAATAGTCGATACAGGCCTGCTTAAGCGCCGCGTGATCGGGCAATGGCCGTTCCTCCAGCACGCCGTTTTCATGCAGGCGCAGCACATCGTTATCCACCGCCACACTGCCGCCCGGGCGCATCAGGTTCATGACCCGGTTATTGTAAAAGCGGGACTTGGCATGGTAGGTCATATGGGTACTGATCGGCACAAAATCCACGGGATCCATCGGCGCATCCGAAAATACCACCAACGGCGTTTCGCCGCTCTCTTCCACCAGAAGCGTCCGCCGCAGGCCGCGCACCGGCTCCGTGTCGATGCGAAAACACAGGGCGCCCGACGTCTGCACCTCCGGCCGGTCCAGATACAGGGCCGTCACCGGCGACGGGCCGCCGAAAGCGATATCGCACAAAACACGTTCCCCGGACTGCGGCAGTGTAACCACCGTGACGCGGTGACTCACAGGAGGAAACGAGCCTTCCCGCAGCACCCGCTGACCCACAGCATAGCACGAAAAGCCCAGAGCCTCGAGCAGCGCGGAGAACAGGGCGTTCAGCTCAAAGCAGTAGCCGCCTCGGCGGCGGGTGACAATCTTGTCAAAAATGTCCGGGATTTCCAGCGAGACTTCCCGGTGCAGATCGTACCCGTCGATGTTTTCAAAGGGCACATGAAACAAATGTGCGTGTACCAGGAGATCCAGCGACTCTTTTGTATGGGGAATGCTGTAATCTGTGGGGGACGGTGGAAGCTCCAGATGCATGGCACGGCGGAAGTCCTCCGGCGCCAGACCGATGCGCGCGAGGTAAGCGCCCACGTCGGGCGGCAGGGCATATAAACCTTTGATCATAACAATCCTCCTTTGCAAAACACAGCTTTCTGTTCTACTCTCTTTGCCGCTATCTTAACGAAAAACCGTCAAAATCAACAGTGCAATTTACACAGCACCGAAGAATATTCTTTCAAAAATATTCTTATTCTATTTTAGAACTGCCCGTTTTCCCCTTTTTCGATTTTTTTCTTTTCGCCCAAAAGAATTGTTTGTTTTTCACAAACTTATTCAATATATATTGGAAGTTCTTGCTTTTCTCGTCAAAAAAGCTTATGATATTTTTGTCAAAATAAATGGATGCCCCTTTTTCTTTCGTTTCTGCGCATTTGGTTGCCCAGGGCTGTTTTCTGTCGGTGCCGGCACGCTTTTCAAGCATTTTCCCTGTTCGCGCGTACCTAATCCGCTGCGGCAGGTTTTTAACGCGATTCAAAGAAAGCCATGGCTTTCTTTGCGTTTATCGTCGATAAACGCAAAGCGTCACGCGCACAGGTTTCGAAGGGATAAATGAATCCGGCGCGTCATACATATATTTGAGAGAAAATGAAGCGAAACTTTTTCAGGCTTTTATGGGGGGTATTGGGTTAATTATGAAGTTAGAAGACACCACAATTTATCCGTTTATCCGCAGCGACCCCACGCTGTGCGAGCTGCACACCTTTGCCCGGGGCAAATACATCATCCGCGCCGGCGACGCAGCGGATACCTGGTATCTGGTCAACGGGAAGGTGCAGGTGGAAACCACCACGCAAAACGGCAAAAAGCTGATGGTTGACACGATCTGCGAGGACAACTATGTGGGACACCTGAGCAACTTTTGGGGCCAGAATTTTTACTGCGACAGCTATGCTCTGGTGTCCAGCGTGCTGATTCGCATTCCAAAAGAGCGCTTTCTGAAAATGATGGAAACGCTGGAATTCAGCCGCCATTTCTATATGAAAACCAACGCGCGGCTTTATGACATGTATAAAAAGGAACTGGTGCGGGGGCTGTTTTCCCAGCGCCAGCAGTTTGCTTTTTACGTCATTAAGTATTCGCAGAACAATATCTGCCGTATCCATAACCTCAGCAGCATCTGTGAATTTCTGAAGATCAGCCGCCGTCATTTCTACAATCTGCTCGACCGCTTTTCCGAGGACGGCATCATCAAGCGCCTGGACGACGGCGACATCGAAATCCTCGATCTGGACGCTCTCTATAAAGTTGCCGAGCCTGTGGTCAATTTTTGTTACAACAAGATGTAACCACCGTTTGGAGGACGATACTTATGATGCATTACACCACCGAGCTGTTGGATGACAACACGCTCCTGTTCCGCTTTACCGTGCCTGCGGAAGAATACACGGCAGCGCTGGACGATGCCTGGCGTACCCACAAGGCCCGCTATCCGGTGCCCGGCATGCGCGACGGCAAGGCCAGCCGCACCATGATCGAGCGGCATCACGGCAAAGATGTGTTTGAAAAGCCGGCCTTGGATCAGCTGGTGACTTCCGCATACCGCAAAGCCGCCTCAGAATACCCCGAAGAAATTTACTACACCCCTACCGTGCGGGTAGAGCAGCATGAAGAGGGAAAGGCCCTGTGCTTCACCGCCCGGGTTCAGATCCGCCCGGAGGTCCGTTTGGGCGACTACCGCGCCGTGCAGCTGCAGCCAGAGGATCTGCGCCGGGCCGCACAGAAAGCACAGGAAGTCCCCGGCGAACAGCAAAGCGAGACGCGCGCCTATCTGCTCCGCTCCGCCCTGGTGGATCGCATCGCCGCCGGCAGCCGTGTGGAGGTGCCCGAAACCATGATCCACGAGCGTGCGCTCAGTATGGCCCGCTCGCTGGAGCAGCGGCTGGAGCAGGATCAATCCTCCATGGAAGAATACTACAAAGCCTGCCATACCGACCGGGAGCATTTGCTGGCGGACTTTGCCCAGGCAGCGGAAGATCAGCTGCGCGCGCGGCTGACCCTGCTGGCCATCGCCCGCGCAGAGGGACTGGACGCCACCGAGGCCGAATATGATGCAGAGGTGGCCCGCCTGAGCGGCATGTATCTGATGCCCGAAGAGAAACTGCGCCCGCTGCTGGCACACCGGGAAGGTATCAAAATCCGGCAGGATATCGCCATTTCCAAAGCTGCCGACTGGGTCGCTGCCCAAGTCCGGCAGCAAACGGCGGCAACTTCCTGAAACAGAAAAAACAACGGCCCGTGCAGCAATCCCTGCACGGGCCGTTTTGTCAGGATTCCGCGGGCCGAAAGCACTCCGCTTCCGGCCGCAAAACCCGGATGATTTCTTCCACCACCGGCTCTACGGTGTGTTCCGTATGAACCACAGATACCGTAGCCTCCGCCCAGCGTCGGTAAAGCGGCGTGCGCAGCGCATAGATATCCGCCAGAGTCTGCCCCGGAGCAAACGCAATGCCGCGGGTGGTGATATTATGGATGCGGCGCTCCAGCTCCGGCAACGGCACGTCGAGATAGATGAACCGCCCGTGCTGCGCCAGATGCGCCATAGCCTTTTCACTCATCGGCACGCTTCCCCCGGTGGCGATTACCGTATCCCGGAATTCTGTTTCCAGCACCGTTTCTTCCTCCACCTGCAAAAAAGCGTCCAAGCCCCGCCGGTCCAAAATTTCCTGCAGCGTGCAATCCTCGCGCCTGCAAATCAACAGATCCACATCCACAAAATCCATGCCCAGCGTCTTAGCCAGCACCACACCCACTGTGCTCTTTCCACTTCCAGGCATTCCAATCAGCACAATATTTTCTCCGCCTGCCATGACGTTCCCTCCTTTTGTTCTGCAAGCCGCCTCAATCTCTGTGCAGATCCCGCAAAAGCGCGATCTCTGCGGCATACCCCGACAGATCATTGGGCGTTTCCAGGCAGAAGGGAAGGCCCTGCAGCAGGGGGTGATTGGTTACAGCGCTCAGTGCCGCCGTTCCGATGCAGCCCTCGCCAATTTTTGCGTGCCGGTCTTTGTGGGCGCCCAGGGGATTCATACTGTCGTTGAGGTGGATGGCCTTAAGCCGCTCCAGCCCCAGCACCCGGTCGAATTCTGCCAACACGCCGTCCAGGTCTCCGGCAATGTCGTAACCGGCGTCCCACACATGGCAGGTGTCCAGACACACGCCCAAATGATCGCTCTGCTCCACCCGGTCCAGGATGGCGCGCAGTTCTTCAAAGCGGCGCCCCACCTCGCTGCCCTTACCCGCCATGGTTTCCAGCAGCACGGTCGTGTGCTGGCCGGGCTGCAGCACCTGATTGAGGATCTCCGCAATTTTGCGCACGCCTTCCTCCGGCCCCTGCTTCACGTGGCTGCCAGGGTGAAAATTATAATAATTTCCGGGAAGGTATTCCATCCGCATCAGGTCATCCTCCATGGTGCGGCGGGCAAACTCCCGCAGCCCCTCGTCCGCAGCGCAGGCATTGAGGGTATACGGCGCGTGGGCAATGATCCGGATGAAGCCGTGCTCCTCCAGCAGTCGGCGCAGAGCTTCCAGATCTTCTGTATTCAGGGCCTTGGCCGTGCCGCCCCGGGGATTGCGGGTGAAAAACTGGAAGGTGTCTGCCCCGATGGACAGCGCCTCTTTCCCCATATGGGCATAGCCCCTGGACGATGATAAATGACATCCGATGTGCAGCATGATCAAACCTTCTCCTTTTCCGTCGCCTCCGGGCGGCGCTTGCGCATAACAACGTTCTTCAGCCAGACGCCCCGACGCTCCACTTCCTGTTCCCGTACCGCCTGCCAGCCCCTTCGTTCCAAAAAAGGCCGTGCAGTCAGCGAAGCATGGGTGATGTACTCTGCCGCAGCGCTGCGGCGCTCCAGCCACGCGCAGATTGCCGAAGCCACTCCCCGGCCCTGGCAGTCTTTGTGGACATACAGCCGGTCCAGATAGCCTGAGGCATCCATATCGCCAAAGCCAACAATGCTCCCGTTTTGTTCAGCGATCACGGTGTCGTGCTCCCGAAACGAACGATCCCAGGCATCCAGATCTACTTCGCCCGTGGCCCAAGCGTCCAGCTGCTGCGGCGTATAATCCCGCGCATTGACCGCGTGCACCGTTTCATAAAACAGCGCCGCCAGCGCCGCGCAGTCCTCCGTTCGATACGGCCGCAGAGAAAACATTGGACGGTTCATTTTATATCCTCCCATCTGAAAAAGCAAGCGCTCTTTTTCTGCAAAAAAACAGGACAGCGCCGCTGTCCTGTTTTCTTCAAGCCTTTTCTTCGCCGCCGGTTTGTTTTGGTTCGGCCTGAGACGCAAAGACCTGTTCAAATTCCTCGGCGTTCATGGTTTCATGCTCCAGAAGATAAGCCGCCACCGCATGCAGCTTTTCCTCATTGCGGCGCAATATGGTTTCGCAGCGGCTTGTGCAGCCATCGATGATCGCCTTAATCTCCTCGTCGATTTCAGCGGCCACTTTTTCTGAATAGGTGCGCTGCTGGGCCATACTGCGGCCAATGAAAATCTCATCGTGGCCGGATTCAAAGGAGATTGTACCGATTCTGTCGCTCATGCCGTACACTGTGACCATTTTTCGCGCCAGATTCGAGGCGCGCTGAATGTCGTTGGAGGCCCCGGTGGAAATATCGCCCAGAATCAGGCGTTCCGCTATGCGGCCGCCCAGCAGGGCCACAATCTCATCAAGCATGGCGCTCCTGGACAGAAAGCTGTGATCCTCCCCGGGCAGGGAAATGGTCATGCCGCCGGCGCTGCCCCGGGGGATAATGGTGATTTGATGCACCGGGTCGCAGCCGGGCAGCTCATGCATCACGATGGCATGGCCCGCCTCATGGTACGCCGTCAGCCGACGCTCCTGTTCCGGGATCACATGGCTCTTCTTTTCCGGCCCGGCGATCACTTTGATCATCGCCTCGTGCATATCCTGCATGGTAATAAACTTTTCATCCCGGCGGGCCGCCAGCAGCGCGCTCTCATTGGTCAGGTTTTCCAGATCGGCGCCTGAGAAACCCGCAGTGGAGCGGGCGATCACGTTGAGATCCACATCCTCGGCCAGAGGCTTGCTTTTCGTGTGCACCCGCAGGATTTCTTCGCGTCCCTGCACGTCGGGCAGTCCCACGAACACCTGCCGGTCAAAACGGCCGGGGCGCAGCAGCGCCGGGTCCAGCACATCCTGCCGGTTCGTCGCCGCCAGAACCACCACGCCCTCGTTGCTGCCGAATCCGTCCATCTCCACCAGAAGCTGGTTGAGGGTCTGCTCCCGCTCGTCGTGGCCGCCGCCCAGACCGGTACCGCGCTGGCGGCCCACAGCGTCGATCTCATCGATGAACACGATGGCCGGCGCGTCCTCTTTGGCCTGCTTGAACAGGTCACGGACGCGGGAGGCACCCACGCCCACATACATTTCCACAAAATCCGAACCGGAGATGGTGAGGAAGTTGACGCCCGCTTCGCCGGCCACAGCCTTGGCCAGCAGCGTTTTGCCGGTACCCGGAGGGCCAACCAGCAGAACGCCCTTGGGGATACGCGCGCCCAGAGCAATATATTTTTCACTGTCGCGCAGGAAAGAGACGATCTCCTCCAGCTCTTCCTTTTCCTCCCGCGCGCCGGCCACATCGGCAAATGTAACCTGCCGCCCGTCGGACATACCCTGGTGCGCATTGGCTTTCCCAAACTGGGCGGTCTTATCCATCTGAGTGCCTCCGCCGCGCTGCAGCGCGCTCACATACCAGAAGCCGCCCAGAATAATCAGCAGGAACAGGAAAGGCATCATCATGCCCCAGCCATTCATACGCGCGCCCTTGACATAGTCATACCCCGTAAGGATGCCCCGGTTGCTCTGGCTGTCGATCAGGCTGCCCAAATCCTCCCGGAACATCTGCACATCGTACAGGTCGTACACCAGGGCAGTCTGTCCGTCATAGGCCGAATAGAGATCCATGGTCAGCCGGGTGCCCGTCACTTTGAAAGATCGGACATTTTCCTGTTCAAACTGCTCCACCACGTCGGAATAGCGCAGTTCACCCTGCTGCTGACGGTTCCCTTCAAAAAAAAGATAGGCAATTCCAAGAACGATGAGTATGATCAGCGCCACCCAGCCAACCTGACCCAAACGCCGCTCATTCCGCCGCTTCCGTCCCTGCCCATCTCCGCCGGAATGTTCCGGCCCGGTGCTGTTGTTCTGCCCTTGCATCTTTTTCCCCTTTCTTCCGCGCTGCGCCACGCACCGCGGTCCGTTTGCTTGCTTCGCGCCGCAGACTGACGCGCTCAGGCGTAGACCTCCGGCTTCAAAACGCCCACATAGGGCAGATTGCGGTAGCGGTCGGCATAATCCAGGCCATACCCCACCACAAACTCATCCGGCACAGTGAAACCCACATAATTCGGCTGGATGGGTTTTTCCCGCCGCGCCGGCTTATCCAACAGCACGCACAGCGCAACGCTGGCCGCGCCGCGGTCTCTCAAATGCCCCGCCAGATTGTACAGCGTATTGCCGCTGTCCAGGATATCCTCCACCAGAATAATATGCCGGCCTGCAATATTGCTGCGGATATCATAATCAATCTTGACCACACCGGAGCTTACCGTGGCATTTTTATAAGAGGATGCCGCCAGGAAATCCAGCCCGCAGGGAATGGGGCACACCCGCATCAGATCCGCAAAAAACATGAAGGAACCCCGCAGTACACCCACAAACAAGGGATCCTTGTTCTCATAATCCATTGCGATCTGCCCGCCGATCTCCCGCACGCGGGCTTTCAGCTCCGCCTCAGAGATCAGTACTTTCAGAATATCCTTCTCGATCGTATTCATTCTCTTTTCTCTCCTGTTTTCTGATTTATCTTTTGTAAAAATCAAGAATGTATTTCCATTCCCGCTCTTTTTCTGCAAAAGCCCGGTCCACGCCCACAAACAGCGCTGCCGCCGGACGGCCACCTACATAGATGACCGGTGTTTCCTCCCGCTCCCGCACACTCAGCCCGGCATCCACAAACAGGCGCTTGAGGCTGCGGCTGCTGTCCTTCCCCGGCAGCGTCATGCGGCCGCTCTCCCGCCAACGGTCGGCACAAACCGGCGCATGAAGCGCGGCATTGTTCAAAATCAGGCGCAGGGGCTTCTTCTCCGCCGCACCGCGCTGCACCCGGCACTCGATGCGCCACGGCCCGAGCACCGCTTCGCCCACCGGCGAAAGCGCCGCACACTGCCAGGGCCGGCTGCCGCCCGCTGTGAGCACAAAGAAATCGCAGTCGTTCTTCGCCACAACGCCCCGGGGCAGTGAGATCTGCGCCGTCGGCCCGCTCCGGCGCACCAAGTCCAACACAGCCCGGATATGCCGGGCGCCAATGTCCTTTTTTGAAATTTGCAGCAGATCCAGCATCGACCGCACCACGCGGCCCTGCAGCGCCGCAGGCAGCTCCAGCAGCGCCTTGCGCTCCAGCGCTGCACTTTCGCCGCGCCGTTCCACCTGGCGGCACACCCGTTCCGCCGCTGTATGCAGATACGCATCCTCCTGGCGCAGAACGCCTGCAGTCTGCACCAGTGCTTCCTCCACCCGGGGATTGAGCTGCCGCAGCAGCGGCAGCACCTCGTGGCGGATCCGGTTCCGCGTGTGGGCCGGGTCAGTATTGGTTCGATCCTCTACATGAGGAATCCCACGCCCGGCCAAATAGTCTTCAATCTCCTGACGCGGTGTATCCAGCAGAGGCCGGACGAAGATCCCCCGCACCGGGGCAATGCCGGACAGGCCGGTCAGCCCCGTACCCCGGATCAAATTCAGCAGCACCGTTTCGGCATTGTCGCCGCGGTTGTGGGCCGTAGCCACCCGCAGCGCGCCGATTTGTTCCGCCGTTTCGCTTAAAAAGGCATAGCGCAGGTTCCGCCCCGCCTCTTCAATGGACCAGCCGTGCTCTTTCGCCGCCGAAGCTACATCGCCGCGGCCAGCGTAAAACGGCACGCTGTGCCCAGCGCACCAATCGCGCACAAACGCCTCGTCAGCATCGCCCTGTGCGCCGCGCAGGCCATGGTTGTAATGGGCCGCCGCCACGGCACAGCCGTACTTCGGCCCCAGCTCCAAAAGCCAGGCAAGCAGACACATGGAGTCCGCTCCGCCAGATACGGCACACAGCACCGTGCCCCCCGATGGCAGCATATCATAGGTTTGGATGAGATCCTGCTTCATTGCCCTCACCCCTCACCGAAACGCTTTTCCAATGTATCGAAGGTCGTAAATTCCGGCATCCATTTCAGCTCCACCTTCCCGGTTTCGCCGTGGCGGTTTTTCGCTACGATCAGTTCGGCAATGTTGCGCTTATCAGAATCCGGACTGTAATAGTCCTCGCGGAAAATAAACAAAACAATATCTGCGTCCTGCTCAATGGCACCGGATTCTCGCAGGTCCGAAAGCATGGGTCGCTTATCGTCGCGCTTTTCGTTAGCACGGGACAGCTGGGACAGGCACAGCACCGGCACCTGCAGCTCTTTTGCCATGATCTTCAGCATACGGGAAATGTCCGACACCGCCTGCTGGCGGCTCTCGCCGGAATGCTTCATGCTGCCGCCGGCGGAGCTCATCAGCTGCAGATAGTCGATAACCACCAGGCCCAAATTGTCCAGCCGCCGGCATTTCGCGTTCATATCGGACACCGTAAGCAGCGGATTGTCGTCCAGCCGGATGTCGGCCCGGGAAAGCACCCCGGCCGCCTCAGCCACCTTCATCCAATCCGATTCCCGCAGCTCGCCGGTGAGCAGGCGGTTACTCTCCACCAGGGCTTCGCTGGACAAAAGGCGCAGCGCCAGCTGTTCCTTGGACATTTCCAGGGAGAACATGGCCACGGTTTTGCCCGAGTTTTTGCCCACGTTCAGCGCAATATTCAGCGCCAGAGACGTTTTTCCCATACCGGGACGGGCCGCCAGCAGAATCAGATCGGATTTGTTCAGGCCCGAGAGCTTGGCGTCGATGGCGGAAAAGCCCGAAGAAATGCCAGGCAGCCGACCGCCCTCCGCCGAAAGCTGTTCAATGTTTTCCAGCACACCGGAAAGCACCGTGCCGATGGACGCCATATCCTGAGAGGACCGGCCCTGCCGCACAGCGTAGATCTTCTGTTCCGCCACCTCCAGCACGTCTTCCGGATCTCCGCTGCCCTCGCGCACCATGGAAGTGATCTCCCCCGCTGCGGTGGCCACGCTGCGCAGCAGCGATTTGCCCCGCACCAGCGCCACATACTCCATCACATTGGCCGACGTGGGCGTAATGTCCATGAGCTGGATGATATAATTCTGCGTGGTGTTTTCGTCGAAGGTGCCGTTCTTCTGCATCTCCCCCACCACCGTTACCGGGTCGATGGGCCGGGAATAGCTGAACATGGTATACATGGTTTCAAAGATATCCCGGTTTTGCTGCAGGTAGAAATCACCGGGCTGCAGCTTATCCATCACATCCTTGATACAGTTCTGGTCGATCAGCATGGAGCCAAGCACCGCCTGCTCCGCCTCCAAATTGTGCGGCAGCTGCCGCGCTAAAAATTCATCTTCCAGCGCCAAGTCCAACCGCCTCCCTCCACTTCAAATTGCCACGGCTCATGGATTTTCGTGTGATATCCCCTGGTTCATATGGATGATTTCGTATCCATTTTCCAATTTTCCCCCGGCTGCGTCATAGGCGCACAGGGAACGGCCCACGCCTTCTTCCACATGGATAAACGCCCTGCGCGGCGTCGCGGGACGGTAAATCTCCGCGCCATCGCCCATCCGGTACAGCGCCCAAGCCGCCGCCAGGCAAACATGCCGCGCCCAAAGCGGCTTTTCCCAACGCTTCTATGCACCAGCACCCTCAGCGCATCCCTCTCCCGGAGGAATCCGAAAGTCTCTCTGTCCCTTCTTTAATGTTTCTCCTCGGCCACCATCACATGGATCGTGCCTGTAATCTCAAAGCCCAGTTTGCATTTGATTTGATAGCCACCGCAGGCTTTGATGGCCTCTTCCTGAACGATTTTCTGCTTGGCAATGTCGATGGCATGCTGGGCTTTCAGCGCGTCGGAAATCTCCTTGCTGGTGATGGCGCCGAACAGGCGGCCGTCTTTTCCGGTTTTGGCATAGATTTTCACCGTCAGGCCCTTGAGCCGCTCGGCGATTTCTTCCGCCGCAGCCCTTTGCCGGGCCTCCTCCGCGCGCCGGGCTTTCTCCTGCAGCTTCATGGTGTTCAAATTGTCGGACGTGGCCTCCACAGCCAGCTTCCGGGGCAGCAGGAAATTGCGCCCGTAACCGTCGGAAACTTCCACCAGCTGGCCTTTTTTGCCCTGGCCCTTCACATCTTGCTGTAAAATGACTTTCATGGTTCTGACCTCGTTTCTTTTCTCACATAAATTGCCTTCATAGAATATGACATATGGTACACAACAGAATATCTTACTTGCGGAAATACTCGTCAATGGCCGCCAGCAGCTGTTCGCGCACATCGGCCACCTTGGCATGCTTCACCAGACCGCCGGCCGCCGCCGCATTGCCGCCGCCGCCAAGCTTTTCCAGTATCACCTGCACGTTAATCTCACCCACGGAGCGGGCGGACAGATTCACATCCTCTCCAATCGGCGTGAGTACAAAAGACGCGCTGACGCCTGCAATCTGCAGCAACTCGTCCGCCGCCTGCGCGGCGATCACACGGCCCACCGGAAGATCCACCGCCGCCAGGGCG
The DNA here is from genome assembly GCA_020555865.1 of bacterium 210917-DFI.7.65. Classification (GTDB taxonomy): domain Bacteria; phylum Bacillota; class Clostridia; order Oscillospirales; family Oscillospiraceae; genus Pseudoscillospira. Next base: position 206,392 of record JAJCJJ010000005.1, read on the forward strand.
ATATTGCCGTGCACTGTTTCCGCCCGGCGGATCACGTTATAGCGGTTGATGGTGGAATCCAGGTCGTTCTGGAACAGGCGGCGCACCTCGCCGGTGTCTGCGCCGGCGCGGCGCAGATAGGCCGCCGCATCAAAGGTGCGCCCGCCGGTGCGCACGGTGAAGTTTTTGGTATCCAGCACGATGCCGGCCAGCAGCGCTTCGGCCTCCACCTCCAGCACGTCGCTGGGATCGGTCAGATACTGCAGCAGTTCGCTGACCAGCTCACTGGCCGAGGAGGCATACGGCTCATGGAAATTGAGGGCCGCGTTTTCGATATATGTCGCCGCCCGGCGGTGGTGGTCGATCACAGCGACACGCCCGGCGCGCTCCAAAATATTGGGCGCTTCCACCATATCGGGGCGGTTTGTATCCACCACCACCACCAGTGCGCCGGCGCGCATTTGCAGCAGTGCATCTGTGGGATCGGTCAGGAACGCATCCTGATACTCCGGCGTTTCCAGCAGACGGGAGATCATCGGCTCCGCCGCGCTGTTTTCAATGTCCATGACGATACTGGCTTTCTTGCCTTTCTTGCGGGCAATGCAGCAAATGCCCACCGCAGCGCCCAGGGCGTCCATATCGGCAAACCGGTGACCCATGACATACACCTGTCCGGCGTCGCTCATCAGCTCGCCCAGCGCCGTGGCCATCACGCGGGATTTGACCTTGGTGCGTTTCTCCGTCTCTTTGGCACGGCCGCCGAAAAATTCGAAATTCATATCGGTGCGCACCACCGCCTGGTCGCCGCCGCGGGACAGAGCCATGTCGATGGAAAGCGTAGCGTTGTGGAACAGCTCCTCCAGCGTAGCGTCCCCGCGGCCCACACCGATGCTCAGCGTGGCCGGCACGCCCTCGGTGCTGACCACCTCGTGCACGGAATTGAGCAGGGAAAACTGTTCTGCCGCCAACTTTTCATAGTACTGTTCTTCAAACACAAACAGATAGCGGTCGCGCTCGTATTTGCGCAGCAGGCCGTGGCATGAGGCTGTCCAGTCATTAATCTTTCGGTCAATCCGGGCACGCATGGCGCTGCGGGCCACATCGGTGGTGCCCTTGGTCAGCTCTTCATAGTTATCCATCATAATAATGGCTACGTTCAGGCGGGACGCCCTGTATTTACGGGCAATTTCTTCGCTGTCAGTCACATCGATCCAATACATGGTGGCCAGCAGTCCCTGCTCGCGGCCGTCGCCGCCGGCCTGCTGGGTCAGGTTACCATACACCCGGTACAGCCGGCCCCGCATTTCCATCAGTTCCGGCGCCTCGTGGCGACATTCCAGCAGCCACCGGGCGCTGAACCGGGGCACCACGTCGCCGATACGGCTGTCAAAGAGCTGCTCGGAGCGCCCGGAGATCTCCTGGAATCCCTCGTTGCACCACACAATGCCCCCCGTTTCCGGGTGGAAAATCACCATGGGCAGCGGTGCATTGAGCATGGTGTCCTTGGTGGCCGAATCCACATTGGACGTCACACTTTCAATATATTTGAGAATGTTGGCTTTCCGGCTGACGGCGTTGCGATGAGCATACACCGCCAGAACCGCGATAATCACGCCTTCAATGACACCGATCACCAAATCGAAGGACGCTGCCACCACCGCAAAGCAGATCAGCACAAAAAAGAAAAATTGCGACCCCGGCCCCATCAGGCGGGATATTTTTTTATTCACAGATCCTACCTCCGTAAACGCCGCGCAGTAAACGCGGAAAGGCCGCCTCTATCCAAAGCGGCGATGTCAGTATAGATTCTTTATTATAGCATGCTTTGCCGAAAGCAACAACTGTTAAACGAGAAATTTCTCCCGCCAAACGGGCAAAATATGGCGGTCTGACCAGTACGCTTTCCGCTTCTGCTGCATTGCAGCGGCACATTTTGGCGTCTTTTGTCGGTCGATTTTTCGAAGAATTTTGAAAATTGCTGTACTTTTTTCCCTGCTTATGGTATACTGAATATAGCAAGTGCCCCGCCGCGCATCGTTTTGGGGCCGCGCCGGAGGCGGTTTTTCTCCGCCCGGCGGTTTTCTTTCGTATTTTTTGACGGATGCAGCTTTCGCTCCGTGATCAAATAAAACAAGTTCATCCTGGTGAAAAAAGTGCGCACGGCAGTACCGGGCGGCGGATCAGGGCCGTTCCGGACGCGTGCATTTCTTTCTTTTTTCGGTTTTGGCACCGTTTTCTGGCGTTTCGGACAGATTTTCCGAGCGGCGGGTTTTTTGGCATGGTTTTTTGCCCCCGGCCCGGCGCGCCGGCGGTGCCTCGGCACTCGGCCGCGCCGAAATCTGCCATGGATCGAACTTACATAACCATATTTTAGGAGGAGTTCTCTCATGGCAGAAAAAATCAAGATCATACCCCTTGGCGGTCTCAATGAGATCGGCAAGAACCTGACCGTTTACGAATACGGCGGCGACATCATCGTGGTGGACTGCGGCATGGCCTTTCCCGGCGACGACATGTACGGCATCGACATGGTCATCCCGGATGTGACGTATCTGGTGAAAAATGCCCAGCGTATCCGCGGCCTGTTTATCACCCACGGCCACGAGGACCACATCGGTGCCATTCCCTATGTGCTGCGCCAGGTGAACATGCCCATCTTCTGCACCAAACTGACAGCCGGCCTGATCAAACTGAAGCTCGAAGAGCACGGCTTGACCAAGCAGACCAAGATCACCACTGTGGAAGCGGGACAGACAGTCAGGGCCGGCAAGTTCGAGGTGGAGTTTATCCACGTGAACCACTCCATCGCCGATTCGGCCGCCTTTGCCATCCGCACCAAAATGGGCACTATCGTCCACACCGGCGACTTTAAGATCGATTCCACCCCCATTGACGGCAAGATCATCGACCTGGGCCGCTTCGGCGAACTGGGCAAACAGGGTGTCCTGGCGCTGCTGTGCGATTCCACCAACGTGGAGCGTCCCGGCTTCACTCAGTCTGAGCGCTCGGTGGGACGGACCTTGGACCAGCTTTTCGCCGGCTGCGACAAGCGTATCATCCTGACTACTTTCGCTTCCAACATCCACCGCGTGCAGCAGGCCATCGACGCCGCAGTGAAATACGGACGCAAGGTGGCCGTCACCGGCCGCAGCATGGAAAACATCGTCAAGGTGTGCTCGGAGCTGGGCTATATGAATATCCCCAAAAACACACTGATTGACGCGGCCAAGGCCAAAAACCTGCCCAAAGAGAAGGTGCTCATCGTCACCACCGGCAGTCAGGGCGAAGAAATGTCAGCCCTGTACCGCATGGCCTTTTCCACCCACAAGCAGGTGGAAGTGGGCTACGGCGACCGCATTATCATTTCCGCTTCCGCCATCCCCGGCAACGAAAACAGCGTCAGCACCGTCGTCAACGAACTGTTCCGCAAAGGCTGCGATGTGATTTACGGTAATTCCTGGCATCTCCACGTCTCCGGCCACGCCTGCCAGGAGGAGTTGAAGATTATCCATGCCCTGACTGCGCCTAAATTTTTCATTCCCCTGCACGGCGAGCAGCGCATGCTGCAGCTGCACAGCGAACTGGCCCAGAGCATGGGCATGAGTCCCAAGAATGTGGCTATTGCGGAAAACGGCTCAGTCATCGAGCTGACCCACCGCTCCATCCGCGTAGGCGGCAGCGTTCCCGCCGGACAAGTGCTGGTGGACGGCTACGGCGTAGGTGATGTGGGCGCTGTGGTGCTGCGGGACCGCAAGCATCTGGCAGAAGACGGCATGGTTGTGGTCAATATCAATCTGTCCGCTCAGGACGGCAGCCTTCTGGCCCCGCCGGACATTATCACCCGCGGCTTTATCTATGTCAAGGAATCGGGCGACTTGATGAAGGAGCTGCAGGACGTGGCCACCGAGGCAGTGAGCAAGTGCCGCCGCGGGCGGCGCGGACGCGGCAACGGCAGCGGCGAGGATCTGCGCGGCACCGTCAAATCCGCCGTCAGCAACTATCTGTATAAATCCACCCGCCGCAACCCCATGATCCTGCCCATTGTCAACGAACTGTAATCCCGGGAGACGCAGGGCGCCGCACGCCCCGCGTCTCTTTTTCTCACAGCGGATACCAGCCGGCAAAAGCAGGGCGCTTTCCTCAAAATGGGAAAGCGCCCTGCTTTTTGTCCAAACTCCACCGGTATATTTCCACAGCAGACGGGCCATGCTGAAGCATATGAAAGTGACAAATCTGCCGGGACACGACTCCTGGGTTTTACTGCTGCTTCTGGGCCTCGCCTGTCTGTTTTTTGCGCCGCTGGTGGCCCCGTGGGTCACCCGTCTGGCCGGAGTGGTCCTGGCCGTGCTGGGGCTGGAACAGAGCGTTAATGGCTTCCGAAGCAAAAAATACCGCCGCCCCAATCATCTCCAGCCCTCGCTCGGTTTGGAGATGATTGCCGTGGGCGCCGTGGCCCTGTGGCTGGGCGAAGATGCGCTGGCGCTGATCTGCGCAGTATGGGGCGTATTCGGCCTGCTGCTGGCGGCTCACGGCCTGAATCAGGTCCTTTCTGCCGCCGCGCAGCGGCGCTTTTCCTGGTGGAAATGTGCCGTGGCGCTGCTGGAAGCCGTTCTGGCCCTGGAGCTGATCTTCACCAGTGGGGAAGCGGTCATCTGGCACATCCGCCTGCTGGGGCTGGAACTGCTGACCGCCGCTTTTTCCTACCGCGCCAGCAAATCCTCCCAGCTATCCTGACGGGGTTTATTCCTCTTCCATTCCCGGGAAAAAGCGGGGCGGATACAGGCGGCCGCGGCGCAGCACCCGCCGGCGCTCCACCTTCCGCTGCCGGCGCTTGGATTTCTTTTCCATCCGCTTGGCATAGAACTGCGGATTGCGGTAGCCGTCCACAGAGTATCCTCCGTCCATGGGGACGCTGACCCAATAGCCCAAAGGCGCAATCGTGTTGCGGCTGTGCGGCTTGGCGGTCTGATACAGCTTGCGGTAGCGTTCAAATACCTCTGCGCGGGAATTCATCATATCCGGCAGCACTTTGCCCGCAGAGGAAAGGCTGCCTTTCTGCTTGGTGTAAAAATACACCGGTTCGGGCAGAACCATGACGTGTTTTGCATGGGCCAGATAACTCAAATTAAACACTGTATCCTCACACCAGTCGAGGTTATCGGGACAGGCAATCTTTTGCAGCCGCACGATGTCCGTGCGGAAGAGTTTATTCCACAGCACACCGTAATAAAAGTTGGCCGGCGCACGCATCAGCCCTTCTACAAAGCGCTCCCGGGTCACTTTTCCGGACATAAACAGCGCGCGGTGCGCATAAATGCGCCGCTCCAGCACACGGTAAAATCCAGCCACCACTAATTCGCACCCGCTTTGCTCGGCAGCCTCGGCCATGCGCTCGGTGGCATCGGAGCGCAGCCAGTCGTCGCTGTCGGCGAACTGAAGGTACTTGCCGGTCGCCGCGGCAATGGCCCGGTTCCGGCTGTCGGCCACGCCGGAGTTACGTTCCTGGTCGATCAGATGAAAGCGCTTATCGCGCTCACAGTATTCCCGGCAGATGGCCCGGCTGCCGTCGGTGCTGCCGTCGTTCACCAGCAGCACCTCGATCTCCCGCCAACTCTGGCAGCGGATGCTGTCCAGGCACCGGCGCAGGGTTTTTTCCGCATTGTACACCGGCACAATGATGCTCACGCTTGGTCGTATCATGGCGTTTCCTCCTGTTCTATCACATCAGCGGCGCCAGCAGGCACAAAACCTGTTCAACAATCTTTTGGAACAGGCTGCGGCGCTTCCACTCCTCGTAATGCAGTTCTCGGCTGTCCTTCTGGATGTCCAGGATCGTCGCCTCAATATCTTCCACCACTTGGCCGCCGGTAAACAGCACGCCGCCTTCATAGTGCTCCCACAGGCTGCGGAAATCGAGATTCACCGAGCCGCAGATGGCCAGCGCCCCGTCCGCTGCCAGGAGCTTTGCGTGAAGAAACCCCGGCTGATACTCAAACACCCGGATACCGTGGCGCAGCAGCGGGCCAAAATTGTGGCGGGACACGGCATGCACATAGGATTTATCGTAGATCCCCGGCATGAAAATGCGCACATCCACACCGCTTTTTGCCGTACGGATCAGGCTTGCCGCCATCTGCCGGTCCAATACCAGATAAGGCGTGGTGATATACAAGTGGTCTGTAGCCCGGTCGATCACCATATCGTAAAGCGCCTGCACAGGGTTGTCCGGATTTTTGGCAGGGCCGCCGTCAAAGGGACGCACATAGGCTTTCGCCTCGGCCACACGCGGAGCCAGGGCGGTCGGAAGCCTCTGGCTCTGCCCCGTGCATACCTGCCACATAACCAGAAAGGCCGCTTCCATGGAGCGCACGGCTTCTCCCGAAATACGCACCGCCGCATCCTTCCAATAGCCAAAACGGCGACGGCGGTCAAAGTACTCGTCGGCCAGATTGATGCCTCCGGTATAGCCAGTTTCTCCGTCAATCAGAATATATTTCTGGTGGGTGCGGAAATTGAAGGAAACGTGCAGCACATCCTTGTTGATGGGCGCAAAAAACACCAGACGGATACCGGAAGCGCGAACTTCCCGCCGAAAAGAAGGCGTGCTGGTTTTCAATGAACCAAAATCATCCAGCAGCAGGCGCACATCAACACCCGCCGCAGCCTTTTCCTTCAGGATGGCAAATACCTCGTCCCAGATGCTGCCCCGGTCCAGAATAAACATTTCAATGTGAATGCTTTTGCACGCCGCCTTTAAATCGGGGATCAGCCGCTGATACATATCCGCACCGGAAGGGAAAAACTCCGCCCCCTGGTTTTCGTACACCGGATAGCCCGCCCGGGCCAAATACCGCCCCAGAGGCGCTTCGTTGGGAAAGTCCTCATAACAGCGCGTTTCAGTCTCCATGCGAATGGGAAGCAGCTCGCCGATTTCATGTTCGGCCCGGCGAAAGCGCCGGTTAAACCAGCTGAACTCCCGCTTGCTGCCCCAGAGAAAATATAAAATGAAGCCGCCGGCGGGAATCAGGAAAATAATGAGCACCCAGTTGAGCTTATAGCGCGGTTCCTTGTTCACCATAACATAGATGAGCGGTACGCTGAACAACTGCAGATTAAGGTACACTGAGATGGCACTTCTCTGCAGAAACACCACCGGGCTGATGATCAGCACCATTTCAAGGACCAGCACCACGATGACCGAGCCAATACGAAGGAAACTGTTCATCAGCTCCAACATTCTTTCATTCAGTTTCACAGCCCGGCCTCCTTTCCCGCAGGCAATACTGCACCAGAGTAGTGTATTCTTTTTTATTATATCGATACGCCGTACCGGTGTCAAATGACATCCCTCAACCAGTGCCAAAATCTCCTGCGTCTGTGCAGGCGCCGCTGAAACGGATTGACTTTCCGCCCTGTCATGATATACTATAGTTAGCGGACGCAAACTCTTTGTTTTGCATCTGGGTCCGCTTTCACAGACGCAGCCGGCACATTCTCCGGCGGCGCAGAAAGGAGAAGATATCATGCCCCCCTCGATTTCAGCAACCAACCTGATTGTGATCGCCATTCTGGCTGTCATCCTCTTTTTTGCCGTGCGCAGCAGCATCCGGCATCTGCACGGCGCGGGAGGCTGCTGCGGCGGCGGTACCTACAAAGCCCATCCCAAAAAGCTGGAGCATGTAGCGCAGACCAAAACATTCCCTGTGGATGGGATGACCTGCCAGCACTGTGTCAACCGTGTGATGGACGCCGTCAACTCCATCGACGGCGTATCCGGCGTGGTGCATCTGAAAAAGGGCATCGTGACCGTATCCATGGAACATCCTGTCGAAGACGCCATCATTTGCCAAGCCATTGAAAAGGCCGGCTACACTGTTCCCAGAACAAAGAACTGAGCCGGCTCCCAGCCGAACGGTTTGTTTCTGAAGATCTCATCTTGTATGACAAGAGGCGCGGAGCATATTGCTCCGCGCCTCTTGCATTTGTATGGATAGGAAACAGACGACAGACGTGGATTCTCCGTTCTGTGTTTCTCATTTTTGTTCCGCACAACAGCCGCAGGTATGCGTTTGACCACAGCAGTTCCCGGCGGTCTCGCCCGAGGAAGGACAGGATGTGCAGTTTCCGCCGGCCGGGCAGCCAATGCATTTGACGCCGCGTTTCTTGGCCCGGATGATATAGCCCAGCGCCGAACCGACAATCACTACAACAATCGCGATTACAATCAAATCTGTCATACGAAGCATCTCCTTTTCTGTATGCCTTTACTTAACCATACCCAAGGCATATTCCGCAGCCAATCCCCGGTTCGTCCGGCGGATCAGATACGCAATTACAGCGGCAAAGCACAGCACTGCGATCAGACCGGGCAGGAAGCCAGCGCCCAGCGTACCCGTGGTGATCAACGTGCCGATCTGGAACACCAGGAAGCCCACGGTATACCCCACAGCCAGCTGCAGGCAGATCGCGCCAGCCAGCCATTTGCCGCTCTTCAGCTCAGAGCGCATGGCGCCGATGGCCGCAAAGCAGGGGGGGGTGAACAGATTGAACATCAAATACGCCAAAGCGGCAACTTTGGTGATGGCCACTACTGTGGCGACCTCCGCGCCGGCACCTTCCATCATCGCCAGCTCTTCCGTGTCGATCAGGTTTTCAAGGCCAACAAAGCAGACGGCCAGCGTGCCGACCACGTTTTCCTTGGCGATAAAACCCGTCACCGCGGCAGCGGCCAGCTGCCAGGACAGCACGCCCACAATGGGGATCAGGAGGTAAGCGAACGGATGGGCAATGGTAGCAAGGATGGAAGAATCCGCTGTTTCCGCCACCTGAAGGCTCCAGTTAAAGCTCTGCATCAGCTGCACAACGGTGTTGCACACCAGGATGATGGTACCGGCTTTGATGATGTACGCTTTACCACGGTCCAGCATGGACAGCACGCCGATCTTCAGGCTGGGCGCCTTATATTCGGGCAGCTCGATGATGAAGAAGGACTTTCTGACCTTATAGCCAGTGATCGCGTTGACCAGCAGCGCGCACACCAGAATCAGGGCAATCCCCACAAAGTACATCATGGGCGCCACCCAGCCGGCATTGGGGAAAAACGCGCCGACGAACAGCGCAATGACGGGCATCTTGGCGCCGCAGGGCATGAAAGTTGCCAGCATGGCGGTGGAACGGCGCTCACGTTCGTTGCGGATGGTGCGGCAGGCCATGATGGCGGGGATGCCGCAGCCGGTGCCGATAACAAAAGGAATCACGGATTTGCCGGACAGACCCACTTTCTTAAAAATCGGATCGAGCACCACCGTAGCGCGGGCCATATAGCCGCAGTCCTCCAGCAGGGCGATCAGGAAATACATAACCATAACCAACGGCAGGAAACCGATTACAGCGCTCACGCCGCCGATGATACCATCGACCACCAGGGACTGCAGGAACGGCGAGGCATTGACCATCCATTCCGAAACGACGCCCTGGAAGCTCTCGAGCAGCCCCACCAGCCAGTCGGCAATCGGAGGCCCGATCCAAGTCTGAGAGATCTGGAACACCAGGAACATTACACCGGCAAAGATGAGCAGTCCGGAAACGGGATTGGTCATCACCGCGTCGATTGTATCCTGTGAATTTTTCTCTTTTGTGAAAACCTTACGCGTTTCCACCTGGTTTACGATTTGATTGACAAAATCAAAGCGTGCACGGTCGGCCTGTTCCACCTGATGCTTGTCAGTCAGGTCCACGCCAGTCTGCTCATAAGGTGCTTTCTGGCCCTGCCCTTTCAGGCCGGCAGCAGTTTTTACCACTTCGTTCAGACCGCTGGCCGAGGTAGAAACCGTTTTCACCACCGGACAGCCAAGCTTGGCAGCCAGCGCCGCTGCATCAATGGTCGTACCCTTTTTTTCGTTGATATCGCTCTTGTTCAGCGCCACGACCACAGGAATGCCCAGCTCCAGCAGCTGTGTGGTAAAAAACAGGCTGCGGCTCAGATTGGTAGCATCTACAATGTTGATAATCGCATCGGGGTTTTCATGCTTGACATAGCTGCTGGTGATGCTCTCTTCCGAGGTGAAAGGCGACATGGAGTATGCGCCGGGCAGATCAACTGCGATCAGCTCTTCCCCCTCATAATACATTTTCTTGATCGGACTCTCTTTTTTCTCTACGGTAACACCAGCCCAGTTGCCCACACGCTCATTTCTGCCGGTCAGGGCATTATACATGGTCGTTTTACCGCTGTTGGGATTGCCTGCAAAAGCAATTCTCATATCAATTTCTCCTCCTCTTTTCAGATTTTTTTGGAAAACCATCCAAAAAACGGGCGCCTCTCAGAGTTAGTTTTGGCAAACCTCCCGTCAAAAAACAGCGGCATGCCGCAATCGCAGTTTTTTCAAACTACGATTGCCTCTGCCAGCTGATTATCAATATTATATCTGCCGTCCTTGATGGATACGACACAGCTGTTCTTCAGCCGCGATACCACGGTGATCGGCTCGCCGCTGTAGCAGCCCAGGGAGAACAGGAACGCGTCCATTTCTTCGTCGTCGGTGACGATCTCATGCACAATATATTCCCTGCCCAGCTCCGCCTGCGTCAGGTTCATACCGCTTCCCACCTTTCAATCCAAGTTAGGCTCATCTAACTTTTAACAATATAGCACCGTCTCCCATATTTGTCAAACCTTTTTTCCGGAGTCCGCCGAAAAAAGCGCGCCGCAGCGGCGCCCAAAAGTCTGCTGCGATTTTTTCAGCCTGATGAACCAGCGTTTCTTGTCTTTTTTATCCGCTTTTTTGTAAAGCAGCAGCGGGCCTTTGTTGCATACGGTTGAAAATAGGTATAATATGTGTGATACATTTCCCGGAAAGTGAGAGCGAGAACACAATGGAAAAACAGTTTCACGGACAGGCGTCCGAATCCCTGCGGCTGGGCCTGCTGCTGGCCGTGGTGGGCGGGTTTCTGGAAGCCTATACCTTTCTCAGCCGCGGCGGCGTGTTTGCCAACTGCGAAACCGGAAATCTGGTTCTGCTGGGCTTATATCTGGCTCAGGGGCAGATGGTCCGGGCCATGACCTATCTGCCCCCTATCCTGGCCTTTTTCTGCGGCGTACTGCTGACCAACAGCATCCGCCGCCGGGCCGCCTTCCATCCCAGGCTCCACTGGCGGCAGATTACTGTGCTGTTCGAGGCGGCTTGCCTGGCTGCAGTTGCTTTCATCCCTTACGGCCGCTGGGAGAACATCGCCGTCACGGCGCTGGTCTCCTTCGCCTGCTCCATTCAGGTGCAAAGCTTCCGCAAAGTACACGGCAGCGCATATGCCACCACCATGTGCACCGGCAACCTGCGCAGCGCCGCCGACAATCTGTACGCAGGCCTCGCCCTGCACGATGCCCCGGCCCTGCTCCGCGCCAGCCGGTATCTGTCGGTGGTGCTCGTGTTTGTGCTGGGTGCGGTGGCCGGCGCTTTCCTCACCCAGGCACTGGCCGAAAAGGCCGTTCTATTGTGTACCCTGCCCTTGTTGGCGGCCTTTGGCGTTATGTTTCTCCCCACAGGCGAAGCGGCGCCCTGATCGGTACCGCTTGCCAAAACCGCCGCTTTGCGGTAAGATAGACAGAAACCATGTAGCTGCAGAAAGGAGTGCTTTTGTGAACACCGTAAACGTGCGCGGCCTGGAAATCGGTGCAGGACGCCCTAAAATCGCCGTGTCCCTTACCGGCGCTGCCCGGGAGGACCTGATTGCTCAGGCCAGAGCGCTGCCCGGGCTGGGCGCCGATCTGGCAGAATGGCGCATGGATTGCTTTGCCCAAGTGGAAAACAGCGCCGCCGTAGAGGCCTGCCTCCGAGATCTGCGCCGCAGCCTGGGGGAAATGCCTCTGCTGGCTACTTTCCGCACAGACCGGGAAGGTGGCTCGCATCCTCTGTCCGCCCCACACTATATCGCGCTGAACGAAGCAGTGCTCTCTTCCGGTCAGGCAGACCTGATCGACGTGGAACTTTTTTCCGGCGGAGACTGTGTTCCGCACCTGGTGGCTGCCGCCCACAGCGCCGGCGTCCGCGTAGTGCTCTCCAATCACGATTTTGAAAAAACACCGCTCAAAGACGAACTGATCCGCCGCCTGTGCCGCATGCAGGAACTGGGCGCAGATCTTTTGAAAATCGCCGTCATGCCCCGCTGCCGCAGCGACGTGCTGCTGCTGCTGCAGGCCACGGAAGAGATGCTTTCCCAACACGCCCGGAAGCCTCTTATCACGATGAGCATGGGCGATCTGGGCATGGTCACCCGGATCTGCGGCGGTTTTTTCGGTTCTGCCGTCACGTTCGGCTCTGCCGCCCAGGCTTCTGCCCCGGGTCAGCTGCCTTCAGAGCACCTCCGCACCCTTTTGTCCTTGATGCCCTTTCCTTCCTGAACACCCCGCCGTGTCCTCCGCTTTGCGAGAGGATACGGCTTTTTTTATGTTTGCGGCGCGCAGCGCCCCAACTGGCCGGCAGCTCTATTTGCCTCGTGCAAAACAGCAGGCATTTTGAGATTTCCCGTTTGCGCCCCGTCAATTTTCTATTTTTTACAATGAATTTTCTTTTATTTTTTCCAATATCGTCTCTTTTAACAAGTTTTCGACATTATCCACATGGTTTTCCACAGCTTGTTTTTCTCGATTCCCTTTCATTCCGTTTTGGAACGCGGTTTCTATCTTGTTCTCGTCTGTCCTTTGCAAACAAACAGCGCTGCGAAGGCAATTCGCAGCGCTGTTTGTTGCTTTTGTTCACTCCACGCCCAGCATATCGCACAGGGAGAGCACATAGATCTGTCCGGCGTTCACCACGTCTTCAATGTCCACATTTTCATTGTAGGAATGGATCCCCTCAGTATTGGCGGGACCGTACTGAATGGTGGGAATTCCCTGGGCACGGTATGCCCGGGCATCGGAAGATGCCCACTGATAAGCAGGAATCACTTCCAGCCCCCAGACCGCCTCGGCGTTCTTCTTCACCGTCTGCACGATCACCGCGTCTTCATCGGTGTAATTGCCCTCGCTCTTCCAGTGCAGATCGTAGGTGATGCCCTCCACGCCGCACTCGGCAATGATGCTGTCCAGCATGTCCACGATCTCCTGGTGATCCACGCCGATAGGCAGGCGCACATCCACCGTGGCCTCGCAGTAATCGGGCACCATATTGGGCCGGGTGCCGCCGGAAATTAACCCCACATTCGCCGACACATGGCGAATCACTTCGCCGCTGCCCGGCTCGCCCACCTTCTCCTCAGTGGAGCGGATGGAGTTTTCCAGCGCATGGCGCTGGCTGTCCTTGAAATGGCCTTCGATGGTGGTCAGGCGGGGCAGTTTGTCCAGCACCTTTGCCATTTTCAAAATAGCGTTATCGCCCTTGAAGCCGCCCAGGCTCCCGTGGGCCGACTTGCCCGCGGCCTTGAGCACGATGTGCAGTCCGCCTTTCTGGCCAATCTCAATGTCGTTGCTGGACGTCGGTTCGGCAATCAGGCAGGCATCAGCTTTCTCAGCATAGCCGTGTTCGCACAGCCAGGTAGAGCCGTACTCGCCGCCGCTCTCCTCATCGCTGACCAGATGCAGCCGGATGTTGCCCCGGAGCTCCGCGCCGGACTCCTTCAAGATCTTCATGGCAAACAGCAGCCCTGCCACGCCGGCCTTCATATCCGACGTACCGCGGCCCAGGATCTGTTTGTCGGTCACCGTGCCGCAGAAAGGATCGAAGTCCCACTGACTGCGGTCACCGGCAGGTACTACATCCAGATGGCCGTTCAGGATTACGCTGAAGCCCTCGTCGCTTCCCAGCTTGGCCACAATACAGGGGAACTCCGGATTGTTTCCAGTTTCCTCATAGGGGATGCCGGCCGCTTTGAGGTAATTCTCTACAAAATCCACCACCGGGCGCTGGGAGCCAGTGGGGTTTTCACTGGGAATCTGAATCAGCTCTGACACGAGCTGCACCAGCTCGCCGCTCTTTTCCTGCGCCATTTGGTGCAGCTGTTCACGTGTAGGATGCGTCATAAAACCTATCTCCTTTTTTGAAATCTGTCTTAGCCGGTTGCTTGCCGGAACGGCTTTCACTGTTGGAAATGCACAAAGCCTCCCACCCGGCGCAGCCGGCGGCGTCAGCGCAGGCCGCGCGAAGCGGGAAGCTCTACAGTGTTTTAATGATACAAAAAACAGGCCACCTGATGGCCGTCGCCAATGTCCTGCAGGGTCGGGATTTCCCGGGTGCAGCGTTCGGTGCAGTTGGGGCAGCGGCCCGCCAGGGGACAGCCGACCTGATCGCCGATAGGGCTGGGAATCTCGCCCTTAAGCACAATGCGTTCCTTTTTCTGGAAAGGGGACTCCGGCGGAATCGCCGAGAGCAGCGCCTTCGTGTAAGGATGCAGCGGATTTTCATAAATCTGGGCTGCCCGGCACAGCTCCACCACACGGCCCAGGTACATGATGGCAATGCGGTCGCTGACGTGCTTGATCACGCCCAAATCGTGGGAAATGAAAATGTAGGTCAGATTGTGCTGCCGCTGCAGCCGGTTGAACAGGTTGAGCACCTGGGCCTGGATGGACACATCCAGCGCAGAAACCGGCTCGTCGCACACAATGATTTTAGGCTTGAGCGCCAATGCGCGGGCTACGTTGATCCGCTGACGCTGGCCGCCGGAAAATTCGTGAGGATAACGATTCATATGCTGGATGTCGAGACCCACTTCGCGCATCAGTTCCAGCACGCGCTCCTGGCGCGCTTTGGGATCGGTGATAATATTATGCACCTTCAGCGGCTCTGCGATGATATCTTCGCAGGTATTGCGGGGATCCAGCGAGGAATAGGGGTCCTGGAACACCATCTGAATATCTTTTTTCAGCGCTTTCAGCTCTGCGCCTTTCAGCTCAAAAATATTTCTGCCCTGATATTCCACCGTGCCGGCAGTAGCCTTGTGCAGCTGGATAATCGTGCGGCCCAGCGTAGACTTGCCGCAGCCGGACTCACCGATGATACCCAGCGTCTCTCCTTCGTACACATCCAGCGACACATCGCTCAACGCATGCAGGATTTGAGGCTTGGCGCCCAGTTTACGGCTTTTGATCTTGAATTCCTTGGTCAGGCCGCGAATCTTCATCAGCGGCTCCCGGCGCTCGATCTGCGCCGCCGTTGCTTCACTCATGGTTTGTGACGCCCTCCCCTCTCACTAATTTCTTTTCGCCATTTTGACGATGGCAGGCCACAAAATGGCCCGGTTCCACTTCCACCAGAGGCGGCACGGATTTCCGGCATTCTTCCGTCATATAGGGGCAGCGGTTGTAGAAATTGCAGCATTGCCCCGTCAGGCGCAGATCCGGCGGTGTGCCGGGAATGGTGCGCAAATCTTCCTTCGCCTTGTCCGACAAGCGGGGAATGGAATCCAGCAATCCCCATGTATACGGATGCAGGGGATTCGAATATAAGGTTTTGGTGTCGGCGCTCTCCACCGTGTTGCCCGCGTACATCACCATTACCTTGTCGCACATTTCCCACACCACGCCCAGGTTATGAGTGATGAGCAGAATGGATGTGTTCATTTCCTTCTGCAGATCCTTCAAAAGATCCAGCACCTGGGCCTGCACGGTTACATCCAATGCGGTGGTCGGCTCGTCGGCCAGGATAAATTTGGGCTTGCAACACACAGCCATGGCGATGATCACGCGCTGGCACATACCGCCGGAAAGCTCATAGGGATAGGATTCCATACGCTTTTCCGGCTCAGGAATGCCCACACGATTCAACGCATCCACCGCCATCTTCCGCGCTTCGGCTTTGCTCACCTTCTGGTGGGCGCAGATCATTTCCACCATCTGCTTGCCGATCTTGAACACCGGGTCCAGCGAGGTCATGGGGTCCTGGAAAATGGTGGCAATTTCCTTGCCACGGAATTCCAGCAACTCTTTATTGCTCATTTTCAAAATATCCCGATCTTCAAACAGGATCTCTCCGGCCACAATACGGCCCGTCTGCGGCGGCAGGAGGCGGATAATGGAGTTGGACGTGACGCTTTTACCGCTGCCGGATTCGCCCACAATGCCCAGCACTTCGCCCCGATTCAGAGAAAAGCTGACGCCGTCCACTGCCTTGGCCACACCGCTGGCGGTATAAAAATAGGTCTTGAGTCCGCTGACTCTCAGCAATGTTTCGCTCATAGAAACCTCCTTAGCCTTCATAGCGCGCCTTCATCTCCGCGAAAGCTGCGCGAATGCGCTGCAGCAGAGCCGGATCCTGAAGGATATCCACCGCCGTCATCGCCAGGGCGCAGGCCCCCACGGCAATGGCCCGGTGGCCTTCCGGGCTGCCGGTAGACGCCAGAAATTCCGGCGAATGGGCACGCCCCGGGCCAACCCGCACATAGGACTGCAGTCCTGGGAACAAATGGGTCAAATTGCCCATATCCGTGCAGCCAATGCCCATTTCTTTGTCCCGAGGCTTTACGGTTTCGCCCAGCGCCGTGAAGTTGTTTGCCAAAAGCTCCTCCAGCACAGGATTGTTGCGGATATCCTCGTAGGACAGGGCAATGGGTTCATATTCAAACCGCGTATGGGTCAACTCCGCCAGATGGCGGCAGATCTCCAAAAAGCGGTCCACCAGTTCCAGCTTGTATTTCATACTGAAGGAACGAATGGTAAATTCCGCCGAACAGTGATCCGGAATATAGATCGCCTGATCGCCGCCGTCGCGGATGATACCAAGGATCTTGCCCCGGTCGGCAATCTCCAGGCGCAGCGCATTAAGGGTATTAAACAGTTCCAGCACCGGCGTCAGCGCACTGATGCCTTCTTCAGGCCACGTGGCCGCATGCGACTTCTTTCCGTAAAAATGGACACGCAAATCGGTTTTGGAATAGGAAATATCATTGACCACCGTGTCGCAGGAAGAATGAAGCAGCATGCCCACGTCCACAGCGTCAAAGGCGCCGTGCTCGGCCATAATGATTTTGCCGCCGCCGCCTTCCTCTGCAGGGCAGCCAAATACTGTCACCTTTCCGCCCAGTTCGTCAATTACGCTGCGCAGCGCCGCACCGGCGCCCACGGAAATGGCACACATGATATTGTGGCCGCAGGAATGCCCCATGCCTTCCACCGCATCGAACTCACCGAAAATGGCGATATTCGGGCCTTCCTTTCCGGTATCATACACGCCTTTCACACTGGTTTCCAGTCCGCCAATCCCTGTTTCCACGGCAAAGCCGTATTTTTCCAGCAGCGCACTCATGGACTTGCAGGCAAAATACTCTTTGAAATTGTATTCCGGATTATTCCACAAATCATCGGACAGCCGGCTCAACTCCGGCAGAATCTCATCCACCCGGCGGCGGATTCTCTCCTGATATGTCTCCATGTCCGCCCCCATCACTTCTTCATCTTGGGATCCAGCACATCTCGCACGCCGTCGCCCAGCAGGTTAAAGCCCAGCACCGTGATTAAAATGAACAGGCCGGAATAAGTAGCAATATAGGGATAATTGTTCAGCCAGTTCTTGCCGGTCTGCAGAATACTGCCCCAGGACGCCGTCGGTTCGCTGATGCCCAGGCCCAAAAAGCTCAGGGCAGCCTCGGAAATGATCGCGCCGGCGATGCCCAGCGTGGCATAAACAATCAGAGGCGAAATGGTGTTGGGCAAAATATGAGTCAGAAGCATTCGTGTATTGGATACACCGATGACCCGTGCCGCATTACAGTATTCCTCATTTTTGATAATGTGCACTTCACCGCGCACAACGCGGGCAAAACTGGGCACGTTGCCGATGCCAATGGCCAAAATTACGTTGAAAATACCGCTGCCCAGCACCGTCATCAGAATGATGGCCAGCAGGATATAGGGGAACGCCAGCATGCCGTCCATAATGCGCATAATCACACTGTCCACAATACCGCCGAAATAGCCGGCGATCAGCCCCAGAATAATACCGATGATGCCGGCCACCACCGTGCCGCCAAAGGCCACCAGCAGCGACACACGTGCGCCGTAGAGAATACGGGAAAGCAAATCACGGCCCACATTATCGGTTCCGAGCAGATGCCCATCCACGCCGGGCTTCAGAAAAGCGCCCACCGGATTAACGGCAGTAGGGTCATACGGCGCCAGCAGCGGGGCAAACACGGCGATAAACACCATGACGCACACAATAATCAGACCGACCATGGCGGTCTTGTTTCTTCTCAGTTTGCTCCAGGCGCTGTTGGCCCGGCGTTCGCGGCGCAGCAGTTCCTCGTTGGAAGCAGCGCCCAGAAGATCGGATGCAGTGGTCTGGGCTGCGTTCTTCTTTTTCATTATTTGCTTCCTCCCTCATAGCTGACACGCGGATTGATCAACATGTATGCAATATCCACCAGCAGATTTACAACGACGAACACCAGTGCAAAGAACAGCACCACGCCCTGGATAAGCATATAATCACGGTTGTTGATCGCGTTGACGATCATAGTGCCCATACCCGGCCAGGAAAAAATGCTTTCGGTCAGAATCGCGCCGGTGAAGCAGCTGGCAATCTGCAGGCCCAGCACAGTAACGATGGGCGGCAGCGCGTTTTTCAGCGCATGCTTCCAGATTACGCTGCGCTCGCTGATGCCCCTGGCCCGCAGCGCCTTAATGGAGTCATTGTGAATCACCTCCAGCATGCTGGAGCGTGTAATACGCGCAAAAGTCGCCATTGGTATGGTCGCCAAACAGGTACAGGGCAGGATCATATGCGAGACAAAGTCCCACAGTCCCACGTCCAGCGATCCGCGGCCCAAAGCAGGCAGCAGCCCCCACTGCACGGAGAACTGGTTCACCAGCATCATGCCCAGCCAGAAAATGGGCATGGACACGCCCACCAGGGCCAGCACCATGAATACGTAATCCATCACGGAATACTGGTGCAGTGCAGAAAACATTCCAATGGCCACACCGAGAATCAGCGCAATCACCAACGCCGTTACGGTAATCTGCAGAGTGCTGGGAATGCGCTCGGCGATCAAATCCAGTACCGGCTGATTATACATATAAGAAGTGCCGAAATCACCATGCAGCACGTTACCGATATAATCGATAAACTGTGTCAGCTTCGGCTGATCCAGGCCCAGTTTAATTTCCATGGCCTGAATGTCCGCCGCAGACGCCTGGGGACCCAGGATCGTCGCCGCGGGGTTGCCCGGAATCATACGAGTCAGTACAAACGTGAAAGTCACCACGATAAAGAGTGTGGGAATACACTGGAGCACTCGCTTCAAAATGGTTTTTAACAACTCAATCTCACCGCCATTTTTATAATCACACAAGCCTCTCTCCTGCCAGGCAGAGACGGGATGCTCTGGGGTTCACCGCCGATCACAGCGGCGGCGCCGCCAGGCCTGGTGGCGCGGCGCACAGGCCATGCCATCAGGTCCGGCGGCGCTTTCGAATAAACGATCCGAAAACACCGTTTTCAGACAGCCCCGGGGGCGCGCTGCGCGCGCTCCCGGGGACATAAATAAGTCCGTGCTGTTCCGAACAGCGAATCAGTCCGTTACAGAAGTGTTGCGGGTAATGGTTTCGCCGTCGTCGGAAGTAATGAAGAACAGCTGGCCGTCCGCTCTGGGCACGAAGTCCTGCACACGGTCATTGATGCCAGTCAGCTCATAGGGGTTGGCATAGTAGATACCGGTGTAGTCCTGCATGATCTGCTTCATGGCATTGCTATAGTGGGCTTTGCGCTCTTCCTGATCGGTGGTCTGTCTTGCTGCGGCCAGCTCCTGCTCCACATACTCGTTCACATAGCCGGCGCCATTGCCGATGGCCGTGGTCTCCGTGGAGGAGAACAGCTTATCCAGGAAGAAGTAAGGATCGGGATACCAGCTCCAGCTCATGGCATACACATCGGAATTGCCGGAGCAGACGGTATCGGAGAAGGTGCCCCACTCATTGACGCTGATATTGGCCTTCACACCGATCTGCTGCCAGTACGACTGCAGCATGGTAGCCAGCGTCTTGCGCTCTTCGGAGTTGGAAACGTTGATGGTGATCTCAAAGCCGTCGCCGTAACCGGCCTGTTCCAGCAGAGCCTTGGCGTCCTCAGGATCATAGCTGGGAACCATGGATTCCAGGGACGCATCATATCCCCAGGAGCCATAGGGCAGGGGCAGGTAAGCAGCTTCCACTTCGTCATACTGATACAGAGCCGTGCGGACAGCGTCCAGATCCACAGCTTCAATCAGGGCTTTGCGGACCAGCGGATCGGCCGTGGGGCCCTTCTGAGCATTGAAGCGGACATAATTGATCTTCAGCGCTTCCGTCTTCAGCAGTTCAATGCCATTGCCGGCATTCTGCACGGTATTGATTGCTTCGCCGGAGAGCTGCGTGGCCAGATCGACCGCGCCAGTCTGCAGGGCATTGGCCGCCTGGTTGGGGTCGGAGATGAACTTGAAGACCAGCTTCTGCAGTGCAGGAGCGCCCAGCCAGTAATCGGGGTTGGCCGACAGGACAGCCTGCTCGTCCAGTTCAAACTTATCCATGCAGAACGCGCCGGTGCCGCTTAGATGATAGCCGAAGTCTTCGCCCCAGCCCTCCACTTCTTCCTTGGCCACAATGGAGTTGCCCGCATCGGTCAGCGCCGTCAGGAAGGAAGCATCCGGATTCTTCAGGGTGCAGGTGACTTCCCAGTCGCCGGTCACTTCCGCCTTGTCCAGCATGGCCAGACGGTTGTTGTCCGAATGCTGGGCACTGCGGTTCAGGGAGTAGGCCACGTCTTCAGCCGTCATTTCACGGCCCTTGGCATACTCAGTGTTCTGGAAGTGCACGCCCTGACGAATCTGGAACACGTAGGTCACGCCGTCATCGGAAATCGTCCAGCTGGTGGCCAGAGAAGGCGCATACTCCGTCAGCGTGTCGTTGTACGCCACCAGACGATCGCAGACCTGGTTGATGATCTGGCCCTCATAGCTGCCGCTGTAGTGAATGGGGTCAAGCTTGCTGGGAGAAGATGCCAGCGACACAGTCAGAGTGCCGCTTTCACCGCCGGCGCTCTCGTTGGTGCTGCCGCTGTCGCCGTTGCCGCCGCAGCCGGCCAGCAGTCCGACCGCCATCACACAGGCGAGGGACAGTGCGAGAATCTTTTTCATCGTTCATTTCTCTCCTATTCTTTATAATTTGGGTTTTATATGCAATGGTGTTCCCGCAGCCAGCGGAATGCGCTTTCGGCATAGACCGCCGCCATCATCGGGATCGCATCCTCATTGAATGTGACCCGGGGATCGTGAACGCCATAAGCATATCCTTGTTCCGTGCTGCCGGTTCCAAACCAGAACAGCGCGCTGGGGACTTTTTGAGAAAAAACAGAGAAATCCTCCGATCCGGTCATACGTTCGATGTGATAGGTCGTACCCGCGCCCAGCATATCGTCGATATACCCGCCGATCTCTTCGGCCAGAGCATTGTCGTTCACCATGGGCGGGATACCGCCGCCGATGAAATCGATGTCGCAGGTGGCACGGAAGGTGCTGCACACACCCTCGCAGATCTCACGCATGCGCTGGCGGGCAAATTCCTTCACCTGCAAATCCATGGTGCGGATCGTCCCTTTGAGCACAGCCTCTCCGGGCATCACATTGGCCGCCGAGCCGGCGTGCAGCGAACACACAGTCAGCACAATCATCTGATTGGGATTGATTTCGCGGCTGTTGATCTCCTGCAGGGCCAGTATGATATGCGCCGCCGCGTTGATCGGGTCGATATTCTCATGGGGCGCGGCACCGTGGCCGCCTTTTCCATGAATGGTCACTGTGAACACATCGCTGGAACCGCAGGCATGCCCCGGCGTGTAGCCGGCAGTGCCCAGAGGCGCATGCACCACATGGAGCGCCAGCGCCGCATCCACATGGGGCTTTTCCAAAATCCCGGCGTTGTATACGTCTGCCGCACCGTCCATCGTTTCCTCGGCAGGCTGGAAGAGCAGTTTTACCGTGCCTTCCAGCTCGTCTTCCCACTCTTTGAGCACCTTGGCAGCGCCCAGCAGGCTGGTAGTGTGGAAATCGTGGCCGCAGGCGTGCATACAGCCGTTTTGCGAGGCAAATGGCAGCCCCGTTTCCTCAGCCATGGGCAGCGCGTCCATATCGCCGCGCAGCAGCAGCGTTTTCCCACCGCCGCGGCCCACGGTGCAGGTAATGCCTGCACGGCCCACCGTCTGCGGTTCATAGCCGAATTCTTTCAGCTTTTCCAACACAAAGGCTCTGGTCTGGGGCAGATCAAAGCCAAGCTCCGGGCATTGATGCAGATAGCGGCGGTAACCCACCAGCTCATCCTTCAATTCCAGCATCCGCGCATACGTTTTATGTTCCATTGAAATCCCGTTCCCGCTTTCCTGGGTCGTCCTCCACGGGCGCACACATTTCAAGGGCAATGTCGTCCGCAGAACTGTTATAAAAATACATTTTTTATTTATAATACGACCAGTTTATATCATTGTAATTTTACATTCAGCATAATAATACAAATTCCACTTTTTTGCAAGACGTATCCTGTCTGAAATGCAAAACAGTTCCATAAAAATTATTATCAATTCTCACAAATTTTCCCAATCCCTTTTTTCCATAAAAACCGGCGCGCTCCACCGGGCCGCAGCAGCGGCCGGCAGAGCGCGTTCTTATGCCTTCTATGCAGGTTTACGCCTCTTCGCCCTTCAATCCGAAGAGATAGTAGCGATCATGGCTCTCCTTTTGGGCAAACTGCATCCATGCTTTAAACTCTCCCTCGGGATAGTGCTCCATGTCACGGTATTTGCAGTCCTCCGCCAATGTAGCCAGGGACGTGCGGAGGATGCAGCCGTTTTCGATCACTTTGCCTTCACGGCCCTCCTCGTGGAACTTATCGGGAAGCTGGGAAGGATCAAGCACAATTACGGTCTCTCCATCCTCCTCAATTCCCACCACAGCCACATAGTGCCCGCCGTGGGAAAACAGGCCCACATGGCTGTCTTCCGGCCGGTCGCCGGTCACATTGGCCACAGCCATGCCGCCGCGTTTGAGATGTTCCCGCAGCAGCTCAGGATCATCGGTGGCCACCAGATCCAGATCAAACCGCTCGGCTACATAAGGAGCCAGCAGATCCATGTCCGTGCCCGGGCTGTGATTGGCTCCCACTGCCAGAGACAGCTCCAGGCAGTCGATCAGGGAAAATTCCCGGCCGGTCAGGTTCGTCACCACCATAGAAGCCGAACACAGGCCACAGCCGGCGCTGCGCACCGTACTGTCCGCCCGCATCAGCTCAGGAAGATCTGTCAGCGTGGGATAAGCCACATGGGGGTAATTGGTTTGATTGAGATAATAGTACATATACACCATTCCTTCCCGTCGTTTTCAAGCCCGGTACAGCGTATAACTGCCCCGACCGCCATCCTCCACAAATGTGGAGTAAAATTCTTTCATCGCCCGGGCCAGATAAAGCGTATCCTGCACACCCGCAGTTTCCACCGCCGAGTGCATCGCCAACTGCGGCAGGCCCACATCTACCATATTCAGCGACACCTGTGCGTTGGAGAGATTGCCCAGCGTGCTGCCGCCCAAAATATCCGAATGATTATGGAACGTCTGAACGGGCACGCCGGCGCGGCTGCAGATGGCGCGGAACAGCGCTGCGGACACAGAGTCCGTGCCGTATTTCTGATTGGCGCTGAATTTAAGCACGATGCCCTGATTCATATGCGGATGGTTCGTAGGGTCAGCCAGAGACAGGTGATTGGGATGCACCGCATGAGCGTTATCCGCCGACACCATAAAGCCCGAAGCCAGCGCGCGCAGATAATCCTCATGGCTGCAGCCCAGGGCCTCATTCACGCGCAGCAGCGTGTCCAGCAGCACGGTGCCCGCCGCGCCCTGTTTGGTGCCGCTGCCCACTTCTTCATTGTCAAACACCGCGTATACAGAAATCGTATTGGGATGGCCGCCGGCCAAAAAGCCCTGCAGATTGGCGAACGTGCACTGCAGGTCGTCCAGCTTGGGCGAAGAAAGATATTCCCCGTTGGCCCCCCAGACGACGCCGCGGCCCCGGCAGTACAAAAAGAGATCTGTTCCAAGGATATCCTCTTTGTCCACCTCCGCCGCACCGGCCACAATGTCCAGAAACGTCCCCGCCGCGCGCTCGTCGCCCAGCAGCGGGAGCATATCTTTTTGGACGCTGTATTTGTAGCCGTCATTGACGGAGCGGTTCATATGGATCGCAAGGCTCGGGAGCATCAGCAAATCCCGGTCCACATTCACCAGCCTGGATTCCACCCCTTCGCCCCGCCGCACCACAATCTTGCCTGCCACAGACAACGGGCGATCGAACCAGGGCGCGCAGAGCATTCCGCCGTATTTCTCCACGTTCAGCTCCGTATAGGCGCCATCCACGACAATGTCCATGTTTTCCTTGATCTTGAAGGTGGGCGAGTCGCTGTGGGAAGCAGCAATCTGGAATCCCCTGATTTCTCCCTCAGGAATTTTGAAGGCTAGCAGGGAGGACAGATTGCGCCGGATAAAATAGCGCCCGCCGCGCTGCAGGCGCCACGGCGCCCCTTCGCTCAGTTCCAGAAAGCCCGTATCGCACAGCGTCTGTGCCAGATTTTCCACTGCGTGGTAGCAGCTGGGGCTTTTCTGGATAAAATCCAACAGTTCGTTGGAAAGTTTCATGCTTTCTTCCATCATTGCATCGCTCCTGTTCCTTTGCTTGCCGTCAAGCCAAAAATTCGCACAAAATCCGCACCGCCAGTGTACGGGGCAGCAGGACGCTCAGCCCGGTTTCGTCCTCAATGGCTCGTTTCATGGCCACAGAGTACCCCATGCAATCCGTGCAGAGAAAGGCCAGCTCCCGGCCCTTGAAGGCCTTTGCCGCTTCCACGACCCTATCAAAGGCGCCGTAGGGCGAAGCGCAGGCGATTTCCACATCCACACCGCTCTTCCCCCAGAACTGATAGCCCTGGGCAATTTGTTCTTCCATCGGCACCAGCACGCCCACCTTGTCTCCGTCGGCCAGCTTCTGCACCGCAGCGTGGAACAGGGGCTGCGGCTCCAGAAACAGCTTCTTGTGGCGAAACTTCGGGAACACACCCGTGCAGAACAGAATCGTAGCATCCGCCCCTTCGGCCTCTGCCTGGTCGATTTTCTGCTGCACCAGAGGCGTAACGAAACGCTCGGCAAATTGGGCCTGCCGACCGTCCCGCATCCGGGACACCAGCACTTCATCCCCCTCTGCCGGAGCAAAGCGCGCTTCGATCTCCTCCAATGTGAAGTCGTCCAGCGCGCCGTACTCCCGCAGCGTCACGTGCTGCGGGAGCAAGGGCAGAATATCCGCGGTGATATCCACCCGGGGCGCCTGGCCGATGGTAATGGCCGCCAGGATTTTTTCTTTCACAGCCTTACTTGCCTTTGCCGAAAGTCTGGAACTGGTTCATGGTACCGTACAGTTCAATCAGGTGGTCGAATTCCTTCTGGTCGTAGAAAGACAGTTTGCCCTCGCCGTAATCTTTGGCCACTTCCACGGCAAAGCGGGCCGCAGTTTCCACATCCATGGCGTGGCTGGCACCGGTAGCGCAGCCTGCCACAGGCTGGGTGGTGGTAATCGCCACGCCCACCACCGGCGCGTTGGTGGCGGTCGCCGGCTGCAGGATGCTGTTCAGGTGGTGCAGGTCATTGCCATAGGGCGTGATGTCCTGCTGAGCGCAGGGGAAAATAGCCGGCAGCTGGCCGGTAACGCGGGTCATGACATCCATCAGGTCGTTGCTGACTTCCAGGATATAGCCTTCCTTGATGGTGTTGGAAATGGCAATGCCGTTGAGATTGATCACCCGGTTGCCCTTGGTGGTATCAATGGACAAAATGGCATCCATGCCCTCATCCACATCCATGCGGTTGCACAGCTCCATGTCGATAGGGGAATCCATGAAGGGCACAGGGAAATGCTCCTGGGTAGGCGCATCGGGGCAGATATGGGTGGACAGGATCACGTCGCCCTCCAGCACATCGCCGTTTTTATGCATCTGCGCCAACTTCAGTGCCGCAGCCATGGCTGCCAGAGCGCCATCACCGTCAGAGGTGAAACCCACCACTTCAGGGCGCGCGCCCAAGCCGCCCAAGCGGCCGATAATACCCAAAGTCGGCACCGTGCCGCCGGCGTGCTTTCCGTTGCGGCCATAGATCCACACTTTGATGCAGTCCGTAGACCCCTGGTCGCCGGTGACGGTCTGTACCTTCACTTCGTCCGCGCCTGCTTCCAGCAGCATTTTTTTCACGGTTTCACCGCTGGCCTGAGGCGTATCCAGCACTTCAAAAAGATCCAAAACTTGTTTGAGCAGCATGTTTGATTTCCTCCTGTTATGCTCCCCCATTTGGGGGCGGCAAATTCTAATAAACGTGTTCAGTTTATCCCAATCGCCTCGCTTCGTCAAGAGAGGCCTTGCAAAAAGTCCCCTCTTTCCGGATTCACAATACCATTGCCCCCGGCGGCCGGTGCTGTATTCTGCTCAGAAACAGGCGTGAAGCAGGCCCGGTCCCATGAAGGGATCGGGCCTGCTTCCGGTTTTCCTGCTGCAATCAATGAATCACGCCGCAAAAGCCGCAGCATTTCAGTCAAATGCTTCCAACCCCAGCTGCTGCCGAATGGTATCCCGCAGTGCCGTCATCTCCGTGTCGTTCCAAAAGAACTTCAGCTTCTGCTCTGCCACAGTATCACCTTCCGGCTCGCCTCCCAAAACAAAAACCGCAAAGGTATCGGCGATGTCTTCATGGAAATAGTTGGCTCCGTACCGGCTGACATAATGAGTGGGGTTCACCTCATAATCGCTGACAGCAGAATCGCCCAGATCCTTCCAAAACGTCTGATAAAATGCATAGCGGAACGATCCCTCCACAAAACTGGCCGGATCGTGGGTGCTATCTCCCTTCGTCAGATCCACCTGTGTTTCATCTTCCAGCAAAACATGGCCATATTCGTGGAGAATCGTATAGGTCAGCTTGCTCCAATCCCGGCGGGCGCCGTTTTCATCGTATACATCATAGTAATCAATGCTGATGCAGAAGCGGGAGTTATCCGTAACGCTATTTTCCTCCACGGGCGATGTATAAGCCAGAATATTACTGTATCCGTCGCTGAACAAATTGAACTGTGTAATTTTTTGACGGGCCTCCAACGGCAGGATCGTGCATAAATACTCCCACACAGCCCTGTCCTTTGGATCGGCAATCTGCACCTGCCCGCCTTTGACCTGGTAAGAACTCAGCACATTGGTGATACCCACAGAGTAGTTGCTCACAGTAACCAGCGCACCCTGTTCATCGGTAGAAAGGGTAATGTATTTGCTGTAAACCGGATCCGCCCAGCTGCTGCGTCCCTGCTCTTCCGAGGCAGGCGCGCCATACATCGCCTCAATGGCCGCACGCACCTGTGCCTGTGTATAACCAGTTTCCTCCGGCCGCAGTTCAATCCGTTCGAGAAATCCGTTGCGATACTGATAATAGGTATGGATGGGGGTCTCCTCATCGAACCACCGCATTGCATAACGATACGTATCATACACATCGGTCCAGCCTTCTCCCTTGACCTCATGTGTATCCACCCATTCGCCGGCCGCACCGATATACGCTTCAGTATCTGAGCGGGAACTTCCAAAGTAAATCACATTTTTCCGTGTCTGACGATAGGTATAATTCTGTCCCTGTTCCCGCGCCAGTGCCCGGTAGGACGGCGTATCTGCAGAAAGGATTTCCTTTACCGCAGCCCCCGCGCGCTCTGCCGTTCTGGCAATGGCATAGGGATTGAGCTGTTCCGCCGTATCTGCGGCAGAGTGATAAAGGTATCCCCGGCCATTTTGCATCAGCAGCACCGAGGGCACGCCGGCCAACTGCAAAGAAGCGTGGTCGCTGGCTGTTTCCCCCCCGCGGCGCAGCGCAGAATCCTGCTGCTGCAGCAAGTCGCTGACCCAATTGGCCTCTCCATCCATTGTGCACACTAGCGCGTCCTCCGTTCCAAGACCGCCCAGCATATCAAACTGAATATTCCCCACCATCCGCTCTTTTTCTGCTTGTGTAAGGGAGGACGTATAGAAGCGGGAGCCGCATTTCCCGTTTTCCTCATCGGTAAAGCTGATAAAGCGCACTTCCGTATCCGTGGGAATATCCTGCAGCAACTCCGCTACATGCAACAGAGCCGCTACGCCCGATGCATTGTCGTTCGCACCATAGGCCGTAGGCACACTGTCATGGTGGGCAGAGAGCACCAGAATGTCCGCATTGGGTAACGGCGCAGCTTTCACGGCCACCACATTGGTTCCCTTTCTGCCCTGTCCATCTTCATAAGACTGCAGGGTAACCTCATAACCCATTTCGGTAAAGCGTTTTTTCAAATATTGAACTGCCCCGTTCTCCCCCTGTGAACCAACCGGGCGATGCACTGCAGTAAGGGCGTGCAAATCCGCATGGATCCCAGAAACGTCCGGCAGCTCGGCAGCACGTTTCAGCATCGTCAGCGCTTCCGCCACCGTAACAGGATCCTCCGGCGCAATCAGATCCGCACTTTTTCCACGGACAATCTCCGTCTGTACGCACCAGAGCATGGGACAAACAGCCCAAGATGCGATTTCCTTCCGATCCTGGTATTTACCCAGATTTTGGCCGACTACAGCCGGCAACCCCGCCTGGCGGTATAAAATAGCAGCAAGTTCCTGACGCATAACCGTTCGATCCGGGTCATAGTATCCATCGCCCACACCGGTTACATACCCCTGCTTTGCCGCCCAGGCCACAGCGTCCGCCTCTGCATCCGACACATCGGAAAACGGACACTCTACAGATACTTCAGGCCGTCCTGCTGCCTCATACATCAGACGTGCCGCCATTCCTCGGGTTACATAGGCATCCGGCGCATCTAAAAAAGTTTTATCAATCGAGGCCTGCTGCACCCAAATCAGCGCATCGTTTCCCCACGCAGGCCAAACCGCCGCCCCAGCACTGGCTGTCAGCAACATAGCTCCCAATAAAAAGATAAAAATACGCTTCATAAAATCCCCTTTACTGCTTTATCACACACAGACTGATCGCACTGCGTAATATTTAGAATTTAGCACAAAATTACATCATAGTCGCATCACCGGAAGCAGCAAAACAAAAAACTTCTCCAAAAGCAGAGGCTCTATGGAAGTGGCAACACCCTGTCCCCCCGGCTAACATCCCTCTCATTTACATACATTCATTGACACGTTGGTGAAATCCGCTAAAGGAATCGACGCTGCTAACCGGTTACTAACAAATAGAAAATAACCAAAAATAAGAAAATCCCGCTATCCCTTGCGGGACAGCGGGATTTTTTGGAGCTGCTGACCAGATTTGAACTGGTGACCTCATCCTTACCAAGGATGCGCTCTACCGACTGAGCTACAGCAGCATATGGCGACCGAGAAGGGGCTCGAACCCTCGACCTCCAGCGTGACAGGCTGGCGTTCTAACCAACTGAACTACTCGGCCGTACGCATCAAGCGGTGATCATTATAACATAACTGAACAAGTTTGTCCAGTATTATTTCCTGGCAGGGGCAGAAGGACTTGAACCCTCGGCACGCGGTTTTGGAGACCGCTGCTCTACCAACTGAGCTATACCCCTATGTGGTGGGCCTTCGGGGACTCGAACCCAGGACCAACCGGTTATGAGCCGGCCGCTCTAACCAACTGAGCTAAAGGCCCATGACCATCTGGCTAATCAAAAAAAGAAAAGGTGCCGCCACCTTTGTGGCGGCACCACTGGCGCCTCTTGTTGGACTCGAACCAACGACACACGGATTAACAGTCCGTTGCTCTACCGACTGAGCTAAAGAGGCAAATAAAGGACTCAAACCCCAGCCGGGACCAGAGTCCTTTTTACATGTTGGCGCTACCTATCTTCCCGGGCCGTCTCCAGCCAAGTATTGTGAGCAGAAATGAGCTTAACTACTGTGTTCGGAATGGGAACAGGTGGACCCTCACTCTAATCAGCACCAACTTTATG
>JAJCJJ010000006.1 GCA_020555865.1 bacterium 210917-DFI.7.65
TGTAGTCACTCGCGTCCGCGGCGAAGGCGGCGGTCATCAGGCTCAATGCCATGGCCAGCGCCAACACCAGGGACAGAACCTTTTTCAGATTCTTCATGGTTCGGTAGTCCTCCTTTTTTGATCGTTTCGCTCCAAAAAGTGATCCAATTCAGCACAAATAACCCGTTTTTCCTCCAAAATACCGGCTTATAAATACCGCATAGCACCTCTTTGACCGCAAAGCAAAATCCCCGGAAAGCCGCGCCACAGCGGCCTTTCCGGGGATTGCAAAACGTATGGATGTTCAATTTGGTAGACATTTCGCCGGCAGGCGCTGCCTCCGCTTTCCCTCCATCTCTTGTCCCCCAGCTGTTTTCCTTTCCCACTTTGGTAGACATCCGGTAGACATGGTAGACAGTTGGTGGAAAAAAATAGAAAATCTATGCTGCCGCACAGGCAACACTGCCTGCCCGCATACACGCCAGCCAATACGCCAAAAATTTTTGCCTTGGCATGCGCAATCCTGCACAAATTGTGTTATACTGTATATTAAATATTCATTTTCGACACTCCGATCGGAGAAAGGACAGCGACATATGAAAAAGCCACTCCTACAGAAACAGACAGAACCCAGCGTGCCGCGGCCGGAAAAACGCCCTGTCGAACGTCTGCATCCGGACTCCGCCCATGGCCTCACCGCCCAACAGGTTCAGGAGCGTATCGACGCAGGACAGCAGAATTTTGATTCCACGCCGGCAACCCGCACAGAAAAGCAAATCATCCTTCGCAACATCTGCACACTGTTCAATCTGGTCAATATTATTTTCTTTGTCGCCATCTTGGCTGTTGGCTCTGTAAAAGATACGTTGTTTATGGCCATTGTCGCAGCCAATACCGCCATCGGCATCATTCAGGAGATCCGGGCCAAGCGCTCTATCGACTCCCTGAGCTTTCTCACCGCTGCCAAAGCCAAAGTGCTACGAGACGGGGAATCGTCCGAGATTCCCATTGACGAGATCGTTCTGGACGATATTATAATCCTTTCTGCCGGCGACCAGGTACCTACCGACTGCATTGTGGCCAGTGGTTTCTGTGAAGCTGATGAGAGTTTTCTTACGGGCGAAAGTGATGCTATTTCCAAAAACGGCAATGATATGCTGCTGGCCGGCAGTTTTATCGTCAGCGGCAGCGTACACGCCCGGGCAGAACGGGTCAGCGCTGACAATTATATTTCCAAAATTTCCACCTCAGCCAAAACCGTGAAAAAGCAGGTCAATTCCGAAATCATGCGCACCATGCAAGCCATTGTGGCTGTGATCTCCATTGCTTTAATCCCGATTTCCATTATCCTGTTCCGCAATCAGCTGGCGCTAGCGGATGCCACCATTCACTCCGCTGTGCTCAACACTACCGCAGCCCTGATTGCCATGGTTCCTGAGGGTCTGATGCTGCTGACCAGCACCGTGCTGGCGGCCTCTGTAGTGCGCCTGACACAGCAGCATGTCATGGTTCAGGAACTATATTGCATTGAAACGCTGGCCCGGGTGGATGTACTATGTCTGGATAAGACTGGCACCATTACCGAAGGCACTATGGACTGCAAAGAAACTGTTGTGCTGGACGAGCTGTTTGAAGCACAGGTTCCAAAGGCTCTCGCCTCCCTTACCGCCGCGCTGGAGGATCACAACGCCACTTTCACCGCTATTGCCGCGAAGTTTACCGATCCCGCACCTTGGCGCGCCGAAAAAACAGCCCCCTTTTCCAGCCGTACCAAGTGGTCCGGCGCCACTTTCGAAGACCAGGGCACTTACATTCTCGGCGCAGCGGAATTTGTGATGCCTGCACGGGATCCATATCTGCAAGAGGCCTTGTATGAGTACAGCCGCGACAACCGGGTACTGCTTCTGGCCCACAGTGACATGCCGCTGGGCGCCGAAGGGCTGCCCTCCGGTCTGCATCCCGTAGCGCTGATCCTGCTGCAGGATAATATCCGCAAGGCTGCCCCCGCTACGCTTCGTTATTTCAAAGAGCAGGGCGTCGTCTGCAAGGTGATTTCCGGCGACAGCGTGGAAACCGTTTCCGGCATCGCCTGCCGGGCCGGTGTTGAAAACTGGGACAAGGCTGTGGATATGTCCCAGGTATCCAAAAAGGAGATTGCCGAAGCCGCAGAAAAATACACCGTATTCGGCCGCGTGACTCCAGAGCAGAAAAAACTGTTGGTGAAAGCTCTGCAAAAGAAAGGCCACACAGTGGCCATGACCGGCGACGGCGTCAATGATGTGATGGCTCTCAAAGAGGCCGACTGCGGCATTGCCATTGCCGGGGGCGCCGACGCAGCCCGCAATGTGGCCCAGCTGGTACTGCTCAAATCCAATTTTGAAGCCCTGCCCAAAGTCGTCGCCGAAGGCCGCCGCGCCATTAACAATATTCAGCGCTCCGCCTCTCTGTTCCTTGTGAAAACGGTGTACGCCTCGCTGCTGTCCATCGCCTTTTTGTTTATCACAGCGCCTTATCCTTTTGAGCCGATCCATTTGACGCTGATCGGCTTTACCACCACCGGCGTTCCCTCTGTCGTGCTGGGTCTGCAGCCCAACCACGACCGGGTGCAGGGGCATTTCCTAAAAAATGTACTCACCACCGCTGCTCCCTGCGGTATCACCATCGCTCTGGCGGTTCTGATGGCCGTCGTCTGTGGACAGGCCTTCTCTCTGGATCAGAATCAGGTCGAAGCCCTTTGCGTCCTGCTGACCGGCGGTGCGATTCTGATCCTCCTGTATTACGTCTGCCACCCTTGGACACCGGTGCGCGTTGTACTGTTCGGCTCCATGACATTCCTGTTCTTCCTGGGCTACTTCGCTTTCAATACCTTCTTTTCCATTGCGCGTTTCGTTCCCTCCAGCCTGCTGCTGCTGTTCCTGATTGGCGTTGGAAGCTGGGAAATTTTCCGTGTTCTCTGGCAGCTGTTCCACGGCCAGCGCATTAGCCTGGTGCCGCGGCCAGCAGCGGAGTATGAGCGCACAGCTCCCCGCGGCAAACGAGAAAGCCGCCGTTGATTTTTTACAGAAGGAGCCGAGAAACCATGTTCACCTCCTGTCCGCACTGCGGCGCCGCCATGGACGACGGCAGCCGTTTCTGCTCTGTCTGCGGCCGCCCCATTCCGGCGATGCAGGAGGAAGCAACCGTTTTCGTTCTCAAACCCGGCACTGCCTGTCTGGAAGAAACAGACGAGTGCATATCGCCCCCGGCCGCGTCTCCGCCTGCTCTATCGCGGCGCGAAAAACGCATTGCCCGCAAGCTGCGGCATATGGCGTTTGAGGAAAGTGCGTCTGAGGATTATATTGATCCGATTACACCGCCCAGGCAGCGCTGGAAAATTCGCCTGATCTCCCTTCTGGTTGCGGCTGCGGTGCTCTCGGCTCTGGTAGGCGCGTTGTTTGTGCATCAAACCGTGGAGCAGGCCGCTTTTACTCCCATAGAAGCCGCCTATGAAAGCCTTGCCCAGGGTTCTCCCGCCGCGCTGCAGGCCGCGTTGTATCCGGACCTTTGCCGCACACTGGAAGATCTGGGATACTTCCGTCCGGACGGATCCTGGTCGGTGCAATTGCGCGACTGGCAGGCTGTCTACGGCGCCGCTTTCACCGCAGAACCTGCGCTGCGCCGTGTGCGCTGGATTCGCGGCAGCGCAAAAGAAGATTATCTTCGCGCGCTGGAACGCGAATATCTGCTTTCCGCCCGGGCCATCCTGCTGCTGCAAGTGGACTACACCGTGCACATCACCGCTGAAAACGCCGATGCTTCTGTGCGCAAAAGCGCTTACACAGCTTATTGCGCCGGAAGCTGGTATTTGATGCAGGAAACGTTTTAGATCCGCGGAGGCATCGTGCCTTTGCGGATTTTTTTCGGAAAGGAGTTTCAAATGGGCAAATTTTCCGGTGTGCTGCTGGCCAGTGATTTTGACGACACTCTGGTTCCCACCTCTGCGCTGCGCGCACAGGGGCTTCCTGTTCAGGGCACGTCTCCAGAAAACTGCGCAGCTCTGACTTATTTTACGGAAAACGGCGGCCGCTTTACCATTTCCACAGGCCGCAGCGCCGCCACGTTTGCTCCCTATGCTGCGCAGCTGCCGCTGAACGCTCCCGCTGTGGTCTCGGGCGGCGGAGCGCTTTATGATTATTCCACCGGCCGCTATTGTATGATGACGCATCTGCCCCCCTGCGCCGCCGCAGATCTGAGCGTGCTTGCGGAGCGTTTCCCCGGCGCCGCACTGGAGCTGTATCACGCAGACGAAACCGTCTGGGTGCTCCATCCTAACGCATGGTCCGAAGAGCACCGACGCACAACACATTCCCGCATGTGCCCGGTCACATCCCTGGATCAGGTGGTCTTTCCGCTGCACAAAGCGCTGTTTGAAGCGCCGCCGGAGCAGCTGCTGGCGCTGTGCTCCGCCCTGCGTACCACAACGTTAGGTCAGGCCTGTGAGGCTATTTTTGCCGCTCCCCACATGCTGGAGCTGACTGCCCGGGGCGCAGATAAGGGCACAGCGCTCCTGTTCCTGGCAGGCCGGCTGGGCCTGAAAGCATCCGGCTTATGCGCCGTGGGTGACCATCAGAATGATCTGCCCATGCTGCGCGCCGCACGCTATGCTTTCGCCCCGGAAAACGCGGCGGCAGAAGTCCGTTCCTTACCCGGCATTCGTCTGGTCTGCGCTGCCCAAAAGCATGCGCTGCAAGCAGTTGTGGCCGAGTTGAATCAAATTTTCTCTCCCTAATGCCTAAAATAACACCCTATTCTTTGTATAAAAGGCTAAAAAGCGAGCGTTTTCCCGTTTTTCAGGCTCCTTTTTTCAAAAACCGTTGAAAAACGCTGGAATTCTATGGATTTTATGCTATAATGCTGATAGCATATCTCGAATTTTATCGTAAAGGGGATATAACTTATGAATAAGTCTGAACTGATTGAAGCCATGGCCAACACGGCAAGCCTGAGCAAAAAGGATGCAGAAGCAGCCTTGAACGCCTATACTGACGTGATCACCGAAGCTCTGAAAAAAGGCGACAAAGTCACCCTGGTTGGCTTCGGCACTTATGAAACCCGCAAAAGAGCCGCCCGTACCGGCAAGAATCCCCAAACCGGCGAAGCCATTAAAATCAAAGCCGCAAAAGTGCCCGCTTTCAAGCCCGGCAAAGCCTTGAAGGACGCTGTCAACAGCGCCAAATAAAAACCGATTGTATGCACTGCAGGCGGGCCGCCCCGATATTGGGCGGCCCGCCTGTTTTTTCCCGCGGCGCGCGCTGTGCACTGCAGGTTGAAAATATAGCCCCTGCCGGGCTGTACGCCGGCAGGGGCCGTATTCTGCATTTGTCGAATCAGTTGTTCACCACGACAATCCGGATTTTCTCACCGATGCTGTCGTAGTAGAGGTCCGCAGTGTCAGAAAACGCGCGGGCCTGGCTAACCGTAACCCACTTGTCCGCCGCAGCGATATAACACGCTACATCGTCCGCCACCAGATAGGTGTTGCCTTGGAATGTAACTGAATTCTCCCCATTCCACGCAGAGTTTGGCACTTTGCTCAGCTTGCTCACCTTGGCTGCGCCGGCCAAGCGGGCTTCGCCGCTTCGATTCGTATAAAAGGCCAAACCGCCAAAATCATTGTTTTTATATCCTCCGCCGCATTCGGCCTCTGGCGAATATGCGGTCTTTCCTTCTTCATCACCGTACTCAACCTTGATCCGTGCATTGACATTCTCATCAGAAGCAGGCGTAAATTTATAACGTCCATAAACATAAGCATCGCCCGTGGCATTGTCCAGAATCAGCAAGCTGATTTTTCCGGTATAATTCTTTTCCGCATACAGCACATTTGCGCCGCTGTTTTTCTTCACCGGGACATCGGCCAGCTTCACTTCGACCAAAGACCCGGAGCCAACCTTATCGTAGATCCGCACGTTCTCCGCCAGCTCCGTGTCACCCACTTTACGGCTCGCCACATCCAGTGTACCGCGTACACCGCCGCTGGTCACACGGCTCAGAGAGATTTGGTCGCCTTTTTGATAGGAGGACACTTTCACCAGCTGCCCGATGTAATTGCCCACCGTATTATTGCTCAATTTGGGATCGCCCTTGACGGTCAGCCCACAAAACAGTTCAACCACAGCTTCGTTCGTGCTGACGCTGGTGGCGATACCTACCGCGTTGCCCCGGGCTTTCTGGGGCGACACAGCACCAGCCACCTGATTGTCCTCCGTAAGCAGGAATGTCACCTGCTCGCCCAGCTTGAAACCGGACAGGCTGTCGGCTGCACTGCGCAGCGCCGGCAGCTCCTGCCCCAGGAACTTCACCTTCACCGGCGAGGTAGTATTTGGTTCTGCATAGGTATAATATGCCGTAATCTTTGTGTCGCTGACGCGGATGGTATTGGTAGCTGCATCATAGGTGGCCACATCGTACTGCCGCAGCTCGGAGGCCGAGGAGGGCATGCCATTTTTATAAATTGCATAACTGCTGGAGTCGGTCAGCCGTTCAAACCCTGCCGTGCTTCCCTGCGCACCCACAATGACAGCCTCATCTGCCACAGCTCCGCTGACAAAAAGATAATCGAGATCGCCCGCAGCATCAAAGAACAGTGTGACAGATGCCCCAACGCGGATATTGGGCTGCACGTCGCCGAAGGTCTTTTCCTCCCCGTTGTAGTACGCCTTCACCGCAGAATGGATTTTATACTGTTTGCCGCTGCTGTCCGTCAAGCTGTCCTGGCTTTTATCGGACACAGTGATGATCTTGCGGCTGGTATCCTTGTCGGGAATAAAGGTCAGCACACGGCCGCTGGCGTTGAGCAGCAGCGTACCCTTGCGGCCTGCCATGGAAGCATCCGCCGGCCGATCAGCTACTTTATAGGTCTTATCCGTCGTCTTGATGGCGTTGGCTGATCCGTCCTCTGCCGTGGCAGCCACATCCAGCAGGATGGTATCCTGCACTAGAGTGCCCAGTTTGGTGGCGTATTCCCCGCCCCCCTTCAGATCCGCGCGCAGCAGATTACAAAACAGCTGCGCCGCTTGGGCGCGGTTCACTTTTGCGTTGGCATTCATGGTCACGCCATCCGTCAGGCCGATGTTGGCCGCAGCATTCAAATAGCCCTGGGGCCAAACGGCTCCCACATCGCTGTCCTGATAACCCAGCATACGCATCAGGATCGTCACCGTTTGGCCAAAAGTGATTTCCTCATCTGGGTGGAACTTTCCATCCGGGTAACCGGTAAGCAGCTTGTCCTTACCCTCTTCTCCCTCGCCGCGGACCGCCAGATTAATATAGCCCGCCGCCCAGTGATCAGCGCGCACATCCGGGAAAATGGTATAGGTCTGATACTGACCTACCGCGCCTTTTTTGCCCAGCATCACCACAGCCATCTTTGCAAACTGGGCGCGGGTCAAAGTGCCATAAGGCTGAAAGGCGCCGCCGCCAGTGCCATCCAGTACACCCAGCATACGCAGCACTTCGGCATTGTCCGCCACGGTGCTGTCGGAAATGTCGGTAAAGGAGGCCGCCTGCGCCTGCGGCGCCGCCGGCAGCACCAGGCACAGCGCCAGCACCGCCGCCAGCACACCGGATAGGATCCGTTTCTTTTTCATCTATGTTACACTCCTTCTTCCGCGGGATCTCCGCCCCGCCAAATACAGAATCTGCTCAAACGCAGGGAGCATCGGACACAACACCCCGCCTCACTCCGCACGCAGCGCCACCACCGGCTGCAGCTTGGAAGCTTTAATCGCCGGAAACATCCCAAAAAGCACGCCCAGCGCCACCGAAAACAGAAACGCAAAAATCGTGATGACGGGCGATGGCAGCAGCACGGACTGTACAATAAGCTTACTGGCAATTGCCGTACCGAAAAAGCCAATGGCGATTCCAATGATGCCGCCGATACCGCAGATGACGCCAGCTTCGATCAGGAACTGAATCACAATCGACTTGCGCTCTGCGCCGATAGCCCGGCGGATGCCAATTTCCCGCGTTCGCTCCGTTACAGTAACCAGCATAATATTCATAATGCCGATACCGCCTACCAGCAGAGAGATGCCGGCAATGGCGCCCAGCACCAGCGACATCATCAGCGCCTGCTGATTGCTCTGGTCCTGCCAGCTCTGGTCGCTGTAGCACCAGAAGTTTCCTCTTCCTGTCTGGTTCCAGTTGTCAAAATTGCCGTTGAGCAGCGCAATCACCTGGTTGACGGAAGCAGAATCTTTCACCTTCACCGTGATGTCGCTCAAATCGGAATACTCCGAAAGGTAGCGCTGAGAGGTGTAGGGAATCACGATTACATTATCCAGAGAATATCCCTGGTTCATAAAATCTTTTTGAGCGTATACACCCACCACCGTGAAATTCGCCCCGGCAATGGTCAGATCCTTACCGATGGGGTCGGCAGCGTCAAAAAAGTTTTTCGCTGCAGCAGCTCCCAGCACACAGACCGCACTGTATTTTTTGACATCAAGATAACTCAGATCCCGCCCCTTGTCAATCTGGAAATTGTTGCACATGGAGTACTGATCGCTGCCCAGATAGATCTGCGGCGGATACTCCATGCTCTGGCTGTTTTTGGCTCCGTATTTCACGGTGCCGCCCACGTAACCCGTGGGCGTCACGCCCACCACCATATCAATGCTTTTGCAGTAGTTATACACTTCCTCAAAAGCGTCCCCACCGCTGTAAAGCTGCGCTGAAACGCTGATTTTGTTGGTGCCCATAGATTCGTAGTATTCCATGCTTTTCTTGTTCGCACCGGTGATAACCGACACAATGATCATCACCGCCGCAATGCCAATGATGATACCCAGCATCGTCAGCAGCGAACGCATTTTTTTCGACCAGATGGATTTGACCGCCATCTTAAAAGCCTGTGCCAGGTTCACAGCCAATCCACCTCCTGTGCATGATCCTCCACAATTTTGCCGTCCGACACCCGCACAATACGGCGGGCTGTAGCAGCAATGCCGTTGTCATGGGTAATCAGGATTACTGTGCTTCCCTCACGATTGAGCTGCTGAAGAAACGCCAGCACCTCCTGCCCTGTTTTGGAATCCAGCGCTCCCGTGGGTTCGTCGGCCATAATGATAGGCGGACTGGTGGAAATAGCCCGGGCAATGGCCACACGCTGCTGCTGGCCGCCAGACATTTCCGAGGGCCGGTGTCCGCCGCGGCTGCCCAGCCCTACACGCTCCAGGGCGCGCTGCGCCAGTTCCTGACGCTTGCCGGGCCCAATTCCCTGATAAATGAGCGGCAGCTCCACATTTTCCAGCGCTGTCAGCTCCGGGATCAGGTTATAGCCCTGAAAAATAAATCCGATCTGCTTGTTGCGGATATGGGAAAGCTGTTTATCCGTCAACTCCCGTACATTCTGTCCGTCCAGCCAGTATTCACCGTACGTGGGGATATCCAGGCAGCCCAGTACATTCATCATCGTGGACTTGCCAGAACCGGATGCGCCGGCAATGGCTACAAACTCGCCCCGGTCGATGGTGAGGGATACGCCATCGAGCGC
This sequence comes from bacterium 210917-DFI.7.65, assembly GCA_020555865.1. Classification (GTDB taxonomy): domain Bacteria; phylum Bacillota; class Clostridia; order Oscillospirales; family Oscillospiraceae; genus Pseudoscillospira. The sequence goes on from JAJCJJ010000006.1 coordinate 9,518, forward strand.
CCGCACTTCGCTCTCCAGGCCTTCACCATAAATTTTATAAATATTTTCAAGGCGTATCAGCATAGTGCTTCTCCTTAAAAACCGTTGGTGACCATCACCTGCTGGAACACTTCCATGCCGACCTCCACGCCGTCTTTGATCTCCACGTTCTGCGCGTCGTTGATGCCGGTGGTCACCGGAACAGCCCAGTAACCTGTTTCCGGCACGCCGTCGGGCAGAACTTCCACATCGATGGCATTCTCCGGGCGCGTGTCGGTATGCACAAATACCACATACTTACTGCCCTCCGCCGTTTCCACAGACTTCACTGCCTGGATGGGCAGCACCATGCAGTCGTTGCTCTGGCTGGCCACCAGGCTGTACTGCGCATAACTGCCTGCCAGCACCGTACCATCACTGTTGTCCACGCTGATGACCACAGGGAACGTAGCCACGCCGTTTTCCGCCTTACTCGTCAGGCTCACAGAAGTGACCGTACCCATAAACTGGTTCTCATTCTGGGTCACATCCACGCTCATGCCTTCTTTAATATAAGAGATATTGCGTTCATCCACGTTGGCGTCCAGCTGGATCACCGTCGTGTCCGATACCACCATCACCGTGGTACCGGTGGCCACTTCCTGCCCCACTTCCATGGAAACTGACATCACCGTGCCGGAAATCGGGGAAACGCCATTGAGCAGATCCAGTGCTTTCTGCGCTTCCTCCAGATTTTTCTGCGCCGTTTTAAGCTGGCTCTCCATGTCAAAAATCGCGGTATCATTGTCGTCGCCCCCCATCACCAGGAGCACTTCGCCCGCACTTACCTTATCATAGTTGCGCAGATTCACTTTCTCCACCGGGCCGCCCACTTTCGTCACAATGGTCTGAGACTGATTGTATTCCAGTTTCCCGGCTTCATAAGGGTACACCGTGCCGCTGCCCACAGTAATGGTGGCACTGGCTTCCACACCGGCAGCCAAGGTGCCGGGATTATTCATCACCAGATCCACCTCAAAGAGCTTGGAACCTTCTGCGCTGATCCGCTCCACCATATGTACGCCGGATACAGTTCCCTTTACCGTCGTCATGGACGAGGGAATCGAAACGGTGACGCTCTGACCCGCCTTGATGTCCTTGGCATAAGCATAGCTGTAATACTGCGTCAGCTTCATTTTAGAATCGTCCACCAGCGTAGCAATGGTGGTGCCGCTGGCCATATCGTCGCCCACTTTGATCTCCTTGGTGTCCTCCGGCAGCTGGATCTTTCCGGAAAAAGGGGCGCGCACCGTCAGATTAGCAGCATTTTCCTGCAGCTTTTTCAGTTCTTTGCTGGTGCTGTCCACGCTCTTTTTCGCTTGGGTCACCGCATCTTCCGCCGTGTCGCTCTGGATTTTATAGAGCTGCTGGCCGGCTTCCACATGATCGCCCTCGCTGACAAAGATCTCCTGCACAGTTCCGCTGGTGGTCAGCGTCATACTGGCGCTGTCTTTAGCCCGCGAAAGAGCATCTCCCGAAACCGTGCTGGTAATAGACCCAATGTCCACATAGGCGTTCATCACTTCTCCGCTATCGCCGGAACCGCCGAAAAATTTCATGCAGCCCCATACGATCAGGGCAAGCACCGCCGCCAAGATCACGATCAGAATAATATTGCGCACCAAATGCTTTTTCTTTTTCGGCGCTTTTTTCGGAGGCGTCTGATCCTCGCGCATATCCACGGCAGGTACCGCCGCATCCAGAGCAGATCCAGGCTGCTGTGTATCCGTGTTCGCCGCTTCCGCTGCCGGAGCAGCCTCAAACTCATGCTTTTTGCTTTTCTCGTTCATAGGTCTTTGTCCCTCGCTCTCCTTAATCCGTCTGTTTGACACAGTATTGTCCTGCCCATGCGCGGAATAACTGTATTATAATACATAACACAGTTATTCGCTGCGGTCAACAGCAAAAGGGTTACAAAATAGCGCTCCCTTTGTCATTCTTTTTTAACCGCCTGTAAAACACAGCAGCACCTATCTGAAAACAGTTTGTTTTTGTAATATAATACTGTATTGATGTATCCAATTTGTATCCCTGGCAGCAAACCTCTGTACAAAAAAGGAAATATCGTGTAAAATATTATCTTATTGAATCTACTGAATGGAGGTTTTTACCATGTCCGAACACTCCCTCACCCGGCAGGCCATGGAGGCCGCCCTGCGCGCTTTGGAACAGCAGGTGCAGGAAGAACAAGCCGGCACCATCAACAGCTGGCTGTGTCCTCATTTTGAAAGCTGTGATCCCGAAGGGCGCATCTATACCTGCTCTTTCGCGCTGCGCAAAGAATATGCAAATCCCGGCGGCACCCTTCACGGCGGCCTGGTCGGTGTGATTTTCGACACTGCCATGGGCCATCTCTCCGCTTTGTATGCCGGCGGTATGACGCCCACGGTTACCATGAACATCTCTTATCTGCGGCCTGTCCCCGTAGATGGGCCAGTGCTGGTCCGTTCCCGGTTGGACAAACCCGGCCAGACCATCAACTACATTTCCGCTGAAGCGTTCACTGCCAGCGCACCGGAAAAAATACTGGCTACTGCCAGCGGAGCCTATTTGGCTTTGCGGAACAAATAAAAAAGGAACGACGCTGTCAGGCGCCGTTCCTTTTTTATTTTCCAGGGGATTTCGACAAACCGACTGTCACCCCACCAACGACATATGCTCCCATTTGTGCCCACGGTAGCGCAGCAGGAAAGCCGGAATGCGGAAGCACCAGTCCAGAATCATAGCCGTCCACACCCCAAACACGCCCCAGCCGAAATAGCCGCCCAGCAAATACCCACAGCCAATGCGTACGATCCACATCACCGTCACACTGACAATCATGGTAAATTTGGCGTCGCCGGCCGCCCGCAGCGTATTGGGCAGCGTAAAGGCCAGGGGCCAGAACACGCAGGCAGAAAACCCGTGCAGCAGGATACAGCGGATCGCATAACTGTCAGCCTCAGGCGAAACGTTGTATAGATGCAGGATCAGCGGAAGAAAGGCCAATGTAAGGCCCACCATGAGCAGGATGAACAGATAGCTCAGTTTCACCAGCTTGCGGGTGTAAGCACGCACTTTTTCATAATCTCCCGCTCCCACGCACTGACTGACCACCGTCACCATAGCAATGCCCACCGACATACCGCCCAGGATCTGATACTGGGCGACATTGTTGCCGATGGCGTTGGCAGCAATGGAAGCCGTACCGCAGGTGGAAATCAAGCTGAGCATCACGATCTTTCCCAGCTGGAACAGGCTGTTTTCCACGCCGTTGGGTACACCCACGGACATAATATTACGGACCATTCCCCAGTCCGGCCGCCAGGACATTCCCCGCTGCAGATGAATCTCATGCCTTTTGCCGCACAGCAGCGCCAGAATCACCGCCGCCGCCACCACGCGGGATAACACGGTGGGAATCGCCACGCCGGCCACACCCATTCCAAATCCGAACACCAGAAGCGCGTTGCCGCCCACGTTCACCGCATTCATCAAAAGCGCCACCAGCATGGAAATCCTGGAATTGCCCATAACCCGGAACAGAGCCGCGCCGCCATTGTACAGCGCAATGAAGGGAATCGACAGGTTTACAATCATCAGGTACGTCTGCGCGTAGCCGGATACTTCCGGGGTAACAGTTCCGAACACCACATGCAGCAAAAAATCTGCCAAAAGGTACATCAGTGCCATAACCGCCAGTGAGAGAACACCCAGGGAAAGCAGCAGCTGCTGGCCGGCTTTGCAGGCTTTTTTCGTTTCCCGGCAGCCGATGTACTGCCCCGCCACAATCGCCCCGCCCGCAGCCAGCGCCGCGAACACCTGCAGCAGCAGTACGTTTACGCAGTCTACCAGCGACACGGCGGACACCGCCGCCTCGCCCACGGTGGACACCATCAGCGAGTCCAGCAGGCCAACGGTACAGTTAAGCATTTGTTCGATCAGCAACGGCACAATCAGACGCCGCAAATCCCGATTGGAAAATGCAATTTCCTTTTTCTCCTGTTCTCCCACCGTGTTTCCCTTCTCCATTGCCACAAATTTTTATTATTTTCTTTACTATACACCCTTTTAACCTGCTGCTCCATGGCACACCTATACAAATGTGCTAATAAAAGTATCCTTTTTTTAGTCAAACTATAAAATTCGACTTTTTGTTCGATTCTCAGTTGACATTGTTGAACAATCGTTCTATAATTCAGAATGTAAAAACAAAAGTTCGATATTTGTTGCCAAACAGATCAAATAGAGAGTAAGAGAAATGAGGAACCAGCCATGACGATGCATTATGAAACCAGCGCACGGAAACTGCACTGCGCGGACGCCGCCCTCCAGGAACCCGACGTAATTAATTACAGCGACGTGCACCGCCATAATTCCAGGAAGATTATCGCTTTCACCGCTCCCGCCGCTGTGCCGCATCCTTCCATGCGCAGCCGCCATCGCCGTATGGCGCGCCGCCAGGCGCTGCAGTATAAACTGCTGGTCACGCTCCCCCGCTGCGCGTGTGTTCTTCTTCTGGCCCTGTTTTTCTATCTGCGGCTGGCTCTTTTTCCCGCAGATGCGCCGGCCGGACTCCCGGCGCTGTGGTGCAGCGCCTATTTGCTGGCCGCTTTCAGCTTCCTGAGCAAACAATATCTTTCCAAAAAACGTGCATAAAACCACAGGCCTCTGCAGCAGGAGAGGCCTGTGGTTTTTCATTCAGCTTTTGGCGGCCGATCTTCCATCGGCCCGGAAACAATGTCCGCCGGGGCACACTGCCGTTTTATTCGTGCAGCAGAGAAATTTCTCCCACCAGATTCCGGCCGAACCATTCCGCCGTTTCCTGCGGCGCACTGATACGGTGCAGTACCCACATCAGCTTCGTTACCGCCGCTTCCGTGGTCATGTCGAAGGTTTGGATCACACCCTGCTCCAAGGCGCGCTGTCCTACTTCATACAGGGAAAAATCACTGCGCTCATACAGGCACTGGGAGCATACCACCACGCTAACGCCGCAGCGCACCGCCTCATGGAGTTTGCGCGTCAGATCCCGGCGAATGAACTGCACGCCGCCCGCGCCAAAGGCCTCAATCACAATGCCGCGCGTGCCCATCTGCAGCAGCAGGTCGAAGATATGCGGGTCCAGTCCCGGCACCAGCTTGAGCAGAAAAACCTGCCGGCACAGTCCGTCCTGCAGCGTATAGTCCATCCGGGGCTGCGGCAGCACCGCCTCATTGAGCACCAGCCCATGGGCATTCACTTCCGCGGCGAAGGGCGCGTTGACGCTGTCAAAAGCGCGGAAATCCATAGTGTGGGTCTTTACCGCCCGAGTGCCCAGAATCACACGCCGGTCGAACGCCAGATATACGCCGCCCCGACCCGAAGCCGCCATGGCAAAAGCTGTGCGCAGATTGTCCGTGGCGTCGCTCAAAGGATGGGTAATGGGCAGCTGTGCCCCAGTGAGCACCACAGGAATCGGAATGCCCTGCAGCAGAAAGCTGAGCGCTGCGGCGGTGTAGGCCATGGTATCAGTGCCGTGGGTGAGCACCACGCCGTCATACGCCTCCCAGCACCCGTGGATCGTGCGGGCGATAAACTCCCACTCTTCCGGCTGCATATTTGAGGAATCCAGACGCAGGATATCCTGCACCTCCACATCAAACGCGCTGAGCATACTGCCCACAAATGCAGTCAAGCCCGCGCCGGTAATGGTGGGCGCCAGTCCCGCCTCTGTATCGGCCGAAGCAATGGTACCTCCCGTGGTCAGCAGCAGCAGTTTTTTCTGTTTCATTCTTCCTCTCCTTTATGCGCCCAGCGGCGCGATCCGTTTGCGGTATGCGCTGCGGAACAGCAGCAGCGCCAGAATCAGGCACACGCCTTCCGCAATGGGAAAGGCCCACCAGGTCAGCGCGGGGTCGGTGTGCAGCAGCACGGCCGCCAGGGGCAGTAAAATCACGATCTGCCGCAGCAGAGCCAGCACAAGGCTGGCGCTGTTGCTGCCTGTAGCCTGAAAAGTATAGGAGCACACCAGACTCACCCCCGCCGCCGCAAAAGACAAACTCACAATCCGCATAGCCGGAATGCCGATGGCCAGCGCCTCGCTGTCCAGATTAAACAAGCCCAGCAGCGGCCCCGGCACAGCCAGCAGCAGCACCATACCGGCCAGCATACTGACGATGGCCGCCGCCATGGCGGAACGGATGATACCCACTACCCGCGCGCGGGAATGGGCACCGCAGTTGAATGCGATCATCGGCACCACGGCGTTGCCCAAGCCATACACCACCATATAAATAAAATTCTGCAGCTTGAAATAGGCGCCCAGCACCGCCACATACGTCTCTGAGTACAGCCCGAAAATTTTGTTCAGGCCAAGGGACATAAATGTGGACAGGCTCTGCACCACAATCGCCGGCGCCCCCACGCGGAACACGGGGCCGATAATGTCCATCCGCAGCCGGAAATGCCGAAAAGAAACATGGATCTGCCGGACATGGCGCCGCACCAGGTAGATGCCGATCAGGGCGCCGCAGGACTGGCCGATAACCGTGGCCAGCGCCGCGCCGGCAATGCCCAGCGCCGGGAACCCAAACCAGCCGAAAATCAGGATAGGATCCATAACCAGATTGATGACCGCTCCTGATGCCTGAATGTACATATTCCAAACGGGATTTCCCGTAGCCTGCATCATGCGTTCACCGGCAAACTGAAGGCAGACGCCCCAGGCAAACAATGTTATGATGCGCAGATACACGGTCCCATACTCGATCACCGCCGTATTTTCGCTGAACAGCTCCATAAAGGGCCGCGCAAAGTACACGCCCACCACCGCACAGAGCACACCGAAAGCAAGATAAATCACATAAGCATGCGCCGCCACGGCATTGGCATCGTCATAGCGGCCTTCGCCCAGGCGGCGGGACAGCAGTGCATTGATACCTACGCCGATACCCACGTTGACAGACACCAAAAGCGTTTGGATCGGAAACACCAAGGTCAGCGCGATGAATGCATCCTGAGACACATAAGCCACAAAAATACTGTCCACAATATTGTAACAGCCTTGAATGAACATGGAGAGCACCATGGGCCAGGCCATCGTCAGCAGCAAACGCCGCACCGGCAGCGTTCCCATAATATTTTCTTCTATACGCTTCTCTTCCAGCATATTGTCCTTCTGCTCCACGTTAATCCGCCCATCCTTTGCATACGTCCACCCAGGCCAGGGCGCCGGAGTACTTTTCCAGCTCCGCCAGTGTCAGTTCAATGGCGGAATTGGCGCTGCCGCAGGCGGGAAACACCGTCTCAAAGCGCTTCAGGGACGCATCGAGATACACTTTCACGCCCTCATTCACCGCAAAGGGGCAGACGCCGCCCACCGCATGGCCCACCATTGTTTCCGCCTGTTCCGGCGTCAGCATCTTCGCCTTGGTCCCAAACTGCGCTTTGTATTTCTGGTTATCGATGCGTCCATCGCCCGCGGCAACAATAAGCACGGGATCATCCTGCACCAGAAACGACAGCGTTTTGGCAATACGCTCCGGCGCGCACTGCAGGGCCTGGGCCGCCAGCTCCACCGTAGCGCTGGAGGCTTCCAGAACCCGGATACGTTCTTCCATATGAAGCGCCCTGAAATAAGCCTGGACCCGTTCAATCGCCATATTCTTTTCTCTCTCCTTTGCACAGATATTTCTCTCGTTGGAAATGCGCAATGGCCGCTGGCCATTGCGCATTGTTCCGTCTGCTAATCGCCGGCCGGAAACGCCGGAATGTACCGGAAGCTCTCCCGGCTGTCGTTTTTATACACCGCCGACAACGTTTTTTTGCTCCGGCGCCGCAGCGGCTTTCCCTTTCTCCTGTCTGAGCTTCTGCCGGGCGTTGGCCAGCATCAGCTTGATGCGGTTCTCCTGATTGATCGCCGTAGCCGAGGGGTCATAATCAATGGCCACGATGTTGGAATCGGGATAATCGTCCTTCAGCGGACGGATCATACCTTTGCCCACGATGTGGTTGGGCAGGCATCCGAAGGGCTGCGTGCACACGATGTTGGGAATGCCTTCGTGGATCAGCTCCAGCATTTCGCCAGTAAGCAGCCATCCTTCGCCCATTTTGTTGCCGTCGCCCAAATAGTCATGCACGCTGCGGTGGATGGTTTCAAAATGGGTAGGCGCGCGGAAGCGGGACTTGCCCACAATATCGATCACAGCGCTCTGCCGCCGCACCACATAATTCATCAGAGCCTTGCAGGCCAGATATTTGATCCGGCTGCCGCCGTACAGTTCAATGTCGGTCACCCGATTGAAAATCTTGAAAATGATAAAGTCGGTCAGTCCCGGCACCACCACCTCGCACCCCTCGCTGAGGAGGAACTGCTCCAGGTTGTTATTGCCCAGCGGGGAGAACTTCACATAGATTTCGCCCACCACACCGACCTTCACTTTTTCCTCCTGCCGGACGGGGATACGCTCAAAGTCCGCCACAATTTCCTTCACCGTCTGCACAAAAGCAGGGAAGCGCATGCGTTTGCCCTTTCCGAAACTCTCCACCAGGGTATTCTCCCATTGCTCCGTCATGCGGTCGGCATCACCGGCCGTTGTCTCATAGGGGCGCACCTGGTTCGCCAGATCCACAATCACATCACCGTAGAGCATTGCATAGGCCAGCTTACGGATCAGGCTCAAGCTCAGGCCGAAGCCCGGATTTTTCTCCACGCCGAAGCTGACGGAGATTACGGGAATATAATCATAGCCCGCCTTATGCAGTGCCTTGCGCAGCAGATGGATATAATTCGAGGCGCGGCAACCGCCGCCGGTCTGGGTGATGAGCAGAGCCACCTTGTGAGGATCGTATCCGCCGTTTTTCACGGCCTCGATCAGCTGACCGATGACCAGAAGGGCCGGGTAGCAGGTGTCGTTATGTACGTATTTCTGCCCCTCCTCCACAATGGCGTGGTGGTGGGTCGTCAGCATGTCCACTTTATAGCCCTCCAGCTGCAGAAGCTTTTGGAACATGCCAAAATGTACCGGCAGCATCTGGGGCATCAGGAGCGTATACTCCTTTTTCATCTCCTTGGTAAACAGGAGCCGTCCGTCTTTATCGTAAACCAATTCAGCCATACTCTATGCGGTCCTTTCCCATTGTCCCGGAATTCAAAGTTCCCAGGGTTTCTTTTCCGGCGCCGGTGCAGCCGCTTTTTGGGCCTGCCGAGCCGCTTCGGCCTCCGCCTGCCGGGCCGCTTCTTCCGCGCGCAGCCGGGCATCCCGGGCATCCAGCGCAGCCAACAGTGAGCGGATGCGGATCCGCACCGCGCCCAGATTGGAAATCTCGTCGATCTTGAGCTGCGTGTACAGTTTGCCGTGTTCTTCCAGAATGGCGCGCATCTCGTCGCCGGTAATGGCATCGGTACCGCAGCCGAAAGATACCAGCTGCACCAACTCCATATCCGGCTGGGAGCAAACGTAGCGGGCAGCATTGTACATACGGGCCTGATATGTCCACTGGTTGAGCACCGTGCGCTTTTCCTTTTTCAAGCGGTCGGAGAGCGCGTCCTCGCTGAGGATCACAAAACCGTACTCCGCGCACAGTTCATCAATGCCATGGCTGATTTCCGGGTCGATATGATACGGGCGGCCGCACAGCACCAAAATACGGCTGCCCTTGAGGCGGGCTTCCTCGATCATCCGCTCCCCGGCGGAAACAATGCTGCGGTGCCATTTTTCATAGGCCTTATAGGCCAGATCCACAGCAAAACCCACTTCGGAAAAGTCGATGCCCATCTCCTTGCGGAAATAGCGCGCACTGCGGTGCTTGAAATCTTTGGGCCGGTGCAGACCCATATAAGGCGTCAAAAATCTCGTCTGTTTCAGTCCCGGGATATTGGCAGCCAGCAGCTCAGGGTAATAGGCCACCACGGGGCAGTTGTAGTTGTTATCGCTGATGCCTTCGTCAAAATTATAGGGCATGCAGGGATAAAAAATATAATCCACATGTTTGTCCAGCAGGCTCATAATGTGTCCGTGGGCCAGCTTGGCCGGATAGCACACCGTATCGGACGGGATCGTGCGCTGGCCTTTTACATACAGATTCCGGGAGGATTCCTCCGAAAGCACCACCTCAAAATTCAGCGAAGTAAAGAACTGAAACCAGAAAGGCAGGTTTTCGTACATGTTCAGGCACAAGGGAATCCCCACGGTACCCCGTACGCCGCTGCCCAGTCCCTTTCCCTGCATCTTGCGCAGAGCCGTGTATTTCAGCGCGTACAGATTTGGCGTGGGCAGCTTTTCCCGGCCCAAAGGACGGGAGCAGCGGTTGCCGGAAATATAGCTGCGGCCGCCGCTGAATTTGTTCACGGTCAGGGCGCAGTGATTGGTGCACAACTGGCAGGTGGCCGGTTTGGCCGTATGCTGGAAATCCGTCAGATCCGCCATGGAAAGCAGCATCGGTTCCTGGATGTGGTGATCCCGGGCCGTCAGGGCCGCGCCGAAGGCGCCCATCAGCCCGGCAATGGTGGGGCGGGTCACATTGCGGCCCAGCTCCAGTTCAAAGCTGCGCAGCACAGCGTCGTTCAGGAATGTTCCGCCCTGCACCACAATATTTTTGCCCAGGTCATCTGCCGAAGAAGCGCGGATGACCTTGTAGATGGCATTTTTCACAATGGAAATGGACAAGCCTGCAGAGATGTCCTCCACCGGCGCGCCGTCCTTCTGCGCCTGCTTCACCGAGGAATTCATGAACACCGTGCACCGCGAACCCAGGTTCACCGGCGCTTTTGCAAACAGGCCCAGTTTGGCATAGTCGGCAATCGTGTAGCCCATGGCTTTGGCAAACGTCTCGATGAAGCTTCCGCAGCCGGAAGAGCACGCCTCGTTGAGCATAATGGAATCCACGGCATTGTTGCGAATCTTGAAACATTTCATATCCTGGCCGCCGATGTCGATAATGTAATCCACATCCGGGTCAAAGTACTGCGCGGCGGCAAAGTGAGCCACCGTTTCCACCAGCCCCAAGTCGCAGCGGAACGCATTTTTGATCAGCTCCTCGCCGTAACCTGTCACAGCACTGCCAGCGATGCGGATGCGGTTTTCGCACTGCTCATAAATCCGGCGCAGCTGCTCGAGCACAATGTGAACCGGATTGCCCTGGTTCGAACCATAATAGGAATATAAAATCCCTCCGTCGCGGTCAATCAGCACCATTTTGGTGGTGGTGGAACCAGCGTCGATACCGAGATACGCCGCCCCTTCATAGGTCTGAATATCCGCTTCCGGCAGCTTTTTGGCATTGTGCCGTTCCGTAAACGCATCATACTCCGCCTGGGAAGCAAACAGCGGGGGCAGCGTGTTCAAGCTCTGGTTGGTATCCACTGCTTTTTCCAGGCGCTGGAGCATTTCATCAAACCCGACCACAGGATAATCCGCCGCGCACAGGGCCGATCCGATAGCCGCGTAGCAGTCGCCGTCAGCCGGAAACACAGCGTGTTCCTCATCCAGCTGCAGCGTTTCCACAAAGCGCTGGCGCAGCCCCTGCAGGAAATGCAGCGGGCCGCCGAGAAACACAATCTTGCCTGTCAACTCCCGGCCCTGGGTCAGTCCCGCGATCGTCTGATCCACCACAGCCTGAAAAATGGAAGCCGCAATGTCCTCTTTACGTCCGCCCTGATTCAGAATCGGCTGGATATCGCTTTTGGCAAATACACCGCAGCGGGAGGCAATGGGATAGAGCTTCGTGTGCTGCAGCGACAAGGCATCCAGTTCATCCACCGTCACATTTAAAAGCGTGGCCATCTGGTCGATGAACGCGCCAGTACCGCCGGCACAGGAGCCGTTCATGCGCTCTTCCAGGCTGTTGCCGAAAAAGATGATTTTGGCGTCCTCTCCGCCCAGTTCAATCACCGCATCCGTACCGGGATCCAGAGCATTGACGGCCGCAGCGGTGGCGTACACTTCCTGCACAAAATCAAGACCGCTGGCCTTGGCCACGCCCAGCCCTGCCGAGCCAGTAATTACCGCCTGCACCTGCTCGCCGGCATATTTTTCCTCGATGCGGTGCAGAATTTCGCAGGTTTTTTCGCGCACTTTGGAAAAATGCCGCTCGTAGCAACGAAACCGCAGCTGCTGTTTTTCATCCAGCACCACAACTTTTACAGTGGTGGAACCAATATCGATACCAATATGATACATGGGATCTCACTTCCATTTTCTATTTGCATTTCTGCTAAGGCCGTCCCCCGGGCGACCGTTTTCTCTAAAGGTTTATTATATAATAAATCGCTGCCCCACACAAGAGAAAAGATACAGGTAAATGTTCTATTTCCGTGAAATTAACGGGATTTGTACCTTTTTTTGATACAAAGCGGCGAACTTGTTCACTTCCGCCCCCCGAACAGCGGCACCCTTGACTTTTTTCCGGCGCCGAATATAATACAAAGTAACCATCGTTTTTCATTTGAAAGGGGAGGCTTTGCCATGATCAAGATCAACAACGATCTGTGCTGCGGCTGCGGTCATTGTCAGTTCATCCGCTTTACCCTGCCGCTGGTGAAAACCGTCGGACGCGTGGATTATTACGAAGATCCCCGCCCGGAGGACCGCAAATTTGTGGAGAATATCGTCATGGAGTGCTGGGCCAGCGCTATGAGTATCGAATAAATGCTCCCTCTTGAAAATGACATATGCAACAAGCACCCCAAGGCAGCCGCCTTGGGGTGCTCATTTTTGCTGCGCACCGCCGGGAGACAGCAAAGCGCGCGGCCGCAAAACGGCCGCGCACCTGGGTACCATGCGTGTTTTATTGCTCCTGCACGCTCTCCATCCAGCGCATCAGGATCGCCGCGCATTCGGCGCGGCTGGCGCTCTTGCGCGGCATCAGCTTGCCGTCGGCGCCATTGAGCAGCTGCGCCGAAACGGCCCAGCGCATGCCATCCTCAAAATAGGGTGCGATTTCCGAAGCGTCGCTGAACGCCGACAGGTTTCCGTCCGTAGTGGCAGGCACGTCCATACCCATCTTATCGGAATAGCGCATCAGAATCGCGGCCATCTGTTCGCGGGTCACCGGTTCCTCAGGCGAGAACGTCTTTTCTCCCGTTCCATTGACCACACCGTTGTTGTATCCCCACGTCACAGCTTTGGCATACCAGGCCGCGGCAGACACATCGATAAATTTATTGTGATTGCTCACTTCAGGGGAACCGGCCTGCCGGTACAATACCGTCACCAACATACCGCGGGTCATGGTGCCGCCAGGGGTAAAGGTCGTGTCTGACGTGCCAGTGAACAAACCGTTGTCTACCACATAGGCCACCGCCTCAGCATACCAGTCCGTACTCTTCACATCGGTGAAGCCCGTACCCACTTCCGTCTGTTTTGGTTCAAACCGAGCCGTCAGCGCCACAGACGCTGTCACGGTAAAGCTGTATTCGGCACTGGAGGATACTTTGCTGCCGGCAGCATTGTACCAGCCGGTAAAGGTATACCCTTCATCCGCCGCCGCTTTCACTGTGACGGTTTTCCCCACCAGGAAGGAACCGCCGCCGCTGGCACTGCCGCCCTCCTGGGCGCTGACGCGCACTTCATAGCGCGCCGTTTCCGGATACACTGTCTGACTGGTATAACTCTTATAGTAAGTGCCGTCGATGGGATCGGAAATCTCCATCGTCACATAATAGCCCTCACCCGGAAGATAGCTCTGATCGGTGCAGCTGTGTACATTGCCGTCGTATGTACCTACTTTGGACACCTCGCCGGAGGCTGTCTGCTTGTACACAGTATAACTGCTGGCATAGGAGCTGCCGCCCCAGCGGAGCCGCGCCGCAGAGGAAGAAGCCTCCGCTTCCAGCACAGGCGCAGAAAAGGAGAGATATTCCGGCATATAGAGTACATTAATATCCGTTTTCCCCGAAGCCAGCGCACCCTGCACCACGCAGGAAGAGCTGTACTGCCAGATATTCGGCTTGCTGGACGTGCCGCGGATGGTATGGATCGTACTCAGATCCGGCACCGTAGGATACCAGGCATACCAGTAGTCCACCCCCATATCCGTCAGGGACGACAGGTCCATTTTCGAATAAAAGTTCCCGTTGGCATATACCATGGCGTTGAGTCCTGCATCCTGCACAGCGGTGCAGAAGGTCTCGGCAATCTCCACCAGCTGCTCGCCGGTCAGATCGCTGTACTCCTCCAGGTCATAAGCCACCGGCAGCGTGAGCTTGTCCATGTACGGCTCCAGCTGTTTAAGGCAATATGCCGCTTCCCGGCTGGCCTTGGCCGTATCCTTGGCATAGCTGTAATAATAAACGCCAAAGGGCATGCCGCTGCGGATGGCGCCCTCAATATTTTCCACAAAGCGTTTATCTGTGGAGTTCTCACCATAGCCCACCCGGATCATCACAAATTCGATGCCCTGTTCCTTGAGCGCGTCCCAATCAATCGTATTGTTCCAGGAAGAAATATCAATGCCCACATGGCCGCCCACCGTGATGGAAAAGCTCTCGCAGCGGCTGCCGCTGCGCACAGTGATATACGTCCGTCCAAAGCCCTGTCCGGTCACCGTTCCGGAGCTGCTCACCGTTGCGACGGACTCATCGGCGCTGGTCCAGGTGCCGGAAAACGACGCGTCCAGGCTCAGGCTTTCGCCCACGCGCAGCGCATAGCTGGGAAAGGCCATATATGCGATCACTTTACAGTTGGCCACCGCACTGCCGTCGGCAGATTTGGCCTGCACCGTAGCCGATCCCTCGGCAAGAGCCGTAATATTGCCGGCGCTGTCCACACTGGCCACGCCGGACGTCAGGCTGACCCAGGTCACGGCCTTGCCGTCACTGGCTGTGGCGGTCACTTTCTGACTCTGGCCCACAGGGAGATAAATGGTTGTCTGGCTCAGGGAAATCGTGACGTCTTCCCCATCCGCCAAGGCCGGCACACACAGCACTGACGCGCAAAGCACAGCCGCCAAAAGCGCCGTCCCCAGCCGTCGGATGATCTTCATAGAGCTTGTTCCTCCTTCTCTTTCGATACGCTCTTCCAATTCTTTCCAGTTTATAACAACAAAAGGAGAAGCAGTCCACCGTCCCGCTTCCCCTCTTCGTCTCAATATCGCCGGTTCCCGCTGCCCGGAACGCTTACATCAGATGCATGGTGTAATATACCGCCAACACAAACAGCAGCGCGATGCCGGCCCACAGGAGATACAGCGCGCATGCCGGGGCAATGATCCCCAGCACAATGGCCGCCGCCGCGGCTGCCAGCGCACCATAGGCAAGGGAATAATTCGTCGTCCCGGAAAACACGGTCCGCGCAGCGTCCCCTTTTCCCCATTTTCCTCCGTTCTTGCCAATGGCCACCGCCAGAATCAGCAGCACAACCACCGCGGCCAGCAGCACAGCCTCAATGGCCACATATTGTCTGCCCCAAACGGCGCTGCCTACTGCACGGTGCGCCAGCCACATACCGCCCACCGCCAGGCCCACGCCCAAGCCAGAGAAGAAAAATTCACGCTGATAAAGGTAATACACAAATCCCGCCAGCGCCACCAGCGGCACGGCTACACACATCACTGTAGTGCCTTCTGGATAGATGGCCAGCATCAGCCGTCCGCCGCCGAACAGCACCAGGCCCAGGATCACCAGCCAGGCGCCCCACTGCGCCCCTTTTTTACCCCGCCGCACCAAAGCGAAGACCAGGCCGACCGCTGCCACAGCCAAACCAACCCAGCCCACCACGGCGATCACATTGGACATGGTGACCAGCGTCTGCATCGTGCCCTGGATAAAGAAACGGTAGCACAATAAAAAATAGATCTCCGCCGCCACCAGAACGCCCAGCAGGCCTAAACAGCGATTCAGAAGCGCCGCTTCCTCCTTGGCCCGATCTTCTTTTTTCTGAAGGCTTTGCGCCCGGATCATTTTTTTCTTTTCAAGGCTCTGTTTTTTTGCCATTGTTTTGATTACCCTCCACCCGGAAAGCAATGCTGTGCCGCGCACAGCACTATACTTCCAGTATCCATTTTATCGACATAACATTGGTATTTTAGCAGATTCCGCCCTACATTGCAAGGCACAATATTTTTCCTGCGCGCACGCCGGCCGCCGCATGCTGCCCTTCCCAATTGCCGCCGGCCATGCGCTGTGGTACAATGGCTGCACAAACGTCCCCTGCCCAAAGCAGCTGTTTCACCGCTGCGGGGAAAAAGCCGCCGGGACGGTTGAAACAGCGGAGCAATCATGCTATGATACCATTATATATGTACAATCCATCTATTTTTGCCCGTTTTGCATCATAATTGCATCAGAAAGGTACGTTTCTCCATGAAAAAATGGCTGTCTATCCTCCCATTATCTCTGATTCTTCTGCTGTGCGCCTGTCAGAGCAGCGATGCCAGCGCCCAAATTTTCGCCATGGACACCGTGATGGATCTGACTGTCCAGGGCAGCGGCGCGGCGCAGGCTCTGAAAGACGCCGAAGCGGAACTGTACCGGTTGGACGCTCTGCTCTCCCGCCAGGACAGCGCCAGCGCCGTATCCGCTCTCAACGAAAGCGCCGGCTCCCCCGTGGCCGTGGAGGAAGAATTATACAATCTGCTCCAAACCGCCGTGGAATACTCCACCCTTACGGACGGCGCGTTTGCAGTCACGGTTGCCCCTATAATGGACGCCTGGGATTTCACCGGTGAGCACCCCCGCGTTCCCTCCCGCGCCGAACTGGACAGCCTGCTGCCCCTGGTGGGCGACGAGCGCATCGTCTTTGGCAGCGGCACCGTCACTCTGGAGCCGGGCATGGCCGTGGACCTGGGCGGCATTGCCAAAGGCTATGCCTCGGACCGGCTGGCAGAACTTTTTGCCGCCGACGGCGTTTCATCCGCCATGGTCAGCCTGGGCGGCAACGTTTATGTGCGCGGCACCAAGCGCGACGGCTCGCTCTGGCGCGTGGCCATAGAGGATCCCAACGACACGGCGGCATACCTCGGCGTGCTGTCGCTGCAGGATCGCTTCATCATCACCTCCGGCGGCTACCAGCGCTATTTTGAGCGCGATGGCGTAACCTATTATCATATTATTGACCCCAAAACCGGCGATGTGGCCCGCAGCGGTCTTTTGTCCGCCACCGTGGTGAGCGACAACGGCACTATGGGCGACGCCCTTTCCACCGCCTTGTTCGTCATGGGCCGGGAAAAGGCCGTGCAGTTCTGGCGCACCAGCGGCCTGGATTTTGACATGGTGCTGTGCGATGACAGCGGCCATGTATATTATACCGAGGGGCTGAAAGAAAGTTTCGACACCTCTTTGGCGGAGCATGCGTATGAATACATCTGTATCCCGAAAAACTAAAGTCTGTTTGCGCCCCTCCCCCTGGGATATCCTAGTGGCTGCCCTGGTGCTGGCTCTGGCAGCAGCCCTCGCCCTGTTTTTCCTTTCCCGCGCCGCGGGCAGCACGGAAGGCGATCTGGTGTGCACCGTCTCTCAAAACGGCCGGATCCTGGAGGAAATCACACTGACGGCCGGCTCACCCGATCAGGAAAAGCGCTACGGAGATTACGTGGTGGAAATCAACCACGGCCACATCCGCATCAAAAGCGCTCCCTGCGTGGGGCAGGACTGTGTGCACACCGGCTGGATTCACCGCAGCGGGCAGAGCGTCGTGTGCCTGCCCGGCCGTTTCGTAGTAACGCTTTCCAGCCCTGCGCCAGCCGATCCCCCATTCGATATCGTGGTAAAGTGAGGCAGACAGCATGAAAACCGATGTGCATAAGCTGGCGCTGTGCGCCGTATTGGCCGCCATGGCCCTGGCGCTGTCCTATATGGAAAATCTTCTGCCCACCGCCCTGCTGGTCCCCCTGCCGGGCTTCAAGTTGGGTCTGGCCAATATCGTCACCGTTTTTGCCCTCTACTATCTGGGCGCGGCTCCGGCCATGGCGATCCTGGTCGCCCGGTGCCTTCTGGGCGCCATGTTCGCCGGAAACGTGCCAGCCCTGTTCTTTTCCCTGATGGGCGGCGTGCTGGCCATGCTGATCATGATCCTGCTGCACCGCCTGCCCGGGCTGTCGATCTATGGCGTGTCCGTCGCCGGTGCAGCAGGACACAATACAGGTCAGGTCGCGGCGGCGGTGCTGACCTTGGGCAGCACCGCGCCGGTGGCATATCTTCCGGTGCTGCTGGTAGTATCCGTTTTCACCGGCGCGCTGACCGGCTTCGTGGCTGCTGTGCTCTTTTCGGCCATGGAAAAAGCAAAAATTGCGCCCGGAAGCTGAATCGTTTTTTCCGCACGATAAATCCCGAAAAGGAGTGACGCCGGATGGCATTGCAACTGGGCGGCAGCGCGGGCGACCGCAAAGACCGCATCATCCAGCAGCAGCTGGAACTGATTCGTACTCTCACCGCCAACAACATAAGCCGCATGGGCAGCGATTTCTGGGGGCCCGCGCCCCCCAGCGCCCCGGATCCCAGCAAACTTACGCCCGCCGGCGCCGCCGACGCGGTGAAAAAAGACTCCTCCGCGCCGAAAACGGCCGCTTCCACCGGCAATGGACCCGCCGCCGAAACAGCCCCGGAAGCCCCTCCGAAAGAGGACATTACCGAGCTGAAAACCGAGCTGGAACAGTACATCGGTCTGGATGCAGTCAAGCAGGAAGTCAACAACCTCATCAACATGGCCCAGATCGAGCAAAAGCGCAGAGAAGCCGATCTGCCCTGTACCGACATGTCGCTGCACATGGTCTTTTCCGGCAACCCCGGCACCGGAAAAACCACGATTGCCCGCATCATGGCCCGCATTTACCACAGCCTCGGCATCCTTTCCCGCGGCCACCTGGTGGAGGTTGACCGCAGCGGCCTGGTGGCCGGTTATGTGGGGCAGACGGCAGCCAAAACCAGCAAAGTCATCGAAAAGGCCCTGGGCGGCGTGCTTTTCATCGACGAAGCTTACGCCCTCAACGGCAAAAGCGAAAACGATTTCGGCCAGGAAGCCATTGACACCCTGCTCAAAGCCATGGAGGATCACCGGGACGACCTGGTCATCATTGTCGCCGGCTACGACGGGCTGATGGAAACCTTTGTCCATTCCAATCCCGGCTTGGAATCCCGTTTCAACCGGTATCTGCATTTTGACGATTATTCCGTGGAGGAACTGGTCCGCATTTTTGAACTGCAATGCAAAAAAGGCTGCTATAAATTGGACGAGGACGCCAGAAAAGCCGTCCGCCTCCTGATCGCCGAAAAGAATACCGCCCCGGTATCATTTGGCAACGCCCGTGGTGTGCGCAACCTGTTTGAGCAGATCCTGACAGCCCAGTGCAACCGCTTGGCTGCCCTGGAAACGCTGTCCCGCGAAGACCTGATGAGGCTGACCTGCGCCGACGTGGAAACCGTCCGCGCCCTTCCGGAGAAAAAGCTGGTGTGAGCGTGCGCCGCTCCTGCCGGCTGGCGACGCGCTTTGGATACCGCCGGAATCATCCTGGCCGTGGTGCTGCGGCTGGGTAAAAAGCACTGACCATTGCCCCCCGCATGGGGGGCTTTTTTCTTTTTCGGTTTGTTGCCTTGAACCGTACAACATTCGCCCTGCCCTACACGATAAGTGTAGGGCTTTTTTCGCAAAAGCCCCAAAATTCGACTACATAAAGGAGAAATCGATTTGAAGTATACAAAAAATTATCAGTTAAACCAGTGGGACGCCGCCGACCGCGTCCTGCGGGAGGACTTCAACACGGACAACCGGAAAGTGGACACGGCGCTGGCAGCGGTGCAGGCGGCATGCCCCTGGAGTAAACTGGCGGAAATCACCACTGACACGGAAACCACACAAATTGACATGGATCTGTCCGCTTATGATCTTACCCGGTATCAGCAGCTGAATCTCTATTTGTCCTGCGGCGACGGCAGCAACGCTACCCAGCTTCAATTGCGCTGCAACGGCCTGACCGAAGGCTATGCCATTCATCATGATAACGGCAACGACCCGTATACCTGCGACTATCTTTGTCTGGTAGACTATCTGAACAAATCAGACGCCCCCGGCTACAGCAAGATCTGCCTGTATCCCGGCCGCGTGATCATGGGCACCTGGGAAGGCGCAGCCTTTCCGTCGGTAAAGCGTTTCCGTGCCACGCACCATTATTCCTGCGGCGTTCTTTCGCTGGCAGCACAGGATCTGCACACACTGAACCTTGCAGTATATAAGCGTGATGAAACTATGGCCCCGGGAACCTCCGTGCTGGTTTACGGGATTCACCGTTAAACGGAAAGGGCCTCCCCATCCAAAACGGACGGGGAGGCCCTTTTTTAATTCAAAGCAAATCTACATTTGGAACAAATCACTTAATAGTGAAGTTCACCGTAGCATCGCCGTAAATGGCCTGGTAGTTGCCTGCGGGCAGGTTCTCAACCGTACCAGTACCGGTCTTGCTGTCCTTGTTTACAGTCACTTTGCAAGTGCCATAATCCAACCAGCCACTGGCCGATTCTTTCTGCACCTTAACAGACAGCGTGACATCCTTATCAACGTTATCCGTCATGGTAGCAGTAATAGTAGTGGTAGTACCAGATGTCGCAACAGTCAGTTCATCAAACTGTGCATCTGTATCATTACCGCCATCGGGAGCCTGATTGGCTTCCTTCTCAACCTCGGTAACTGCGATGAAGAGGATATCGCCGTCCTTGACATAGACATCCAGCTTGATGCCCTTTGCGCTGCTGGCAGTGGAAGCGTCCACCTTGTCCAGAGCACTTTCCAGTGCGCCGACGGAGGAGATGGTGCCGCTGTACGCAGAAGCATCCTTTGCATCATCCGTACGGGCATCGATGATCTTGGCGTCTGCATAAGACACATCGTCGAAGTGACTGCCATCGCTCAGCAGATGATTGTCGCCATTATACTCATCGGAATAAACCGTGATAGAGGCAACACCGTCAGTATCATCATCCACATTCGCAGTAATGCTGTCTGCATTGTCTTCCAGCGTGTACTCGTCGTCAGAGTTCACATCGTAGGTGTAGAAGCCCTGGTCATTGCTGTCCAGCGTGCCGTCCACCACAACGTCCTTCTCAGTCATGCCGTCCATGAACCACAGCTTGGCGTTGGTGGTGTCTTCCTTGGTGTTGATATCGAAGTCCTGATCGCCCACCAGATAGACAACATCCTCGGAGCTGACCGCACTGCCCAGATCGGCGCCGGCATAAACCACATAAGCGGCCTTGTTGCCGTCGTTCTTGAAGATCACTGCCACATAGCCGGGATCCTTCTCGGACATCTTCATGGAGCCGGTAGCCGTCTTCACAGCGATATCGCCCTTGACGTCCTCAGCTGCCACAAAGGAGGTTTTGTCGTTCAGGTACAGCTTGGTGGTAGCCTTGCTTGCCGCAGAAGAAGTACCCGTATAAGTCTTCGCATTCTGCACCTTGATGGAGGACGCATCAGCATCAATATCATCCACCAAAGCGTATCCGCCGTCGTTCTGTGCCGTTGCCTTTGCGATGGTCACATTGTAGTCCTTGTTGCCATAGAAAGGAACAGCGTTGAACTTATCGTTGTTGGCCTTGCACTCAACATTGCTCTTGCTGGCCTTTTTGTCCGTCATAACATACAAACCAGCAATAGTAGGATCAAAGTCACTATCACTCAGGTTAACAAACGCTTCGTCATCCAGAACAGCACTCTTCGGATTCTCCAACTGCAGTTCTTCCACCTCACCGGTCATCACATTGACCGCCTGAGCATAGTAGGAAACACCGCCGTAGTTGGAAGAAGCGCCATACACGCCAGTGACATAGTACACATCGTTCAGATTGGCCAGGCCAGCGCCAGTGACCGCAATGGCATAGCCATCCTTGCTGACATAGATGTCATACTCATCGTCGGAATTGTACGTAGAATCAGCATCCGCACCATCCACTTGCGCGGCATAGGTGTACTTGGTGCCGTCAGCCTTGATATAATCCTTGGTATAAGCGGAAACGCCGCTGGTGATCTTTTCCGCCACATAGCTGTTCAGAACCTGGTTGACCCAGTTGCTGCCGTCATACTTGAAGGCAACTGCCAGAACCGTGTCCTCAGTGTAATCGGAGGTATAGCCCTTCATGATATAGGACTCGCTGTTGTAGTCATCATAGTAAGGACCTGCGGGAATCGTAGCGGAATCAACCTTGGTCAGAGTGACGCTGACGCTGGCGCCCTTCTTGGTATAGGTGCTGGACAGGTCTTCATCCACATCGTCAATCTGAGCCGCCACATAGCGGGAAATTACAATGGTGTCCACTTCGTCATCGTCGTTTTCATATGCTTCGACAATATCGCCGGCACCGGTGTACGTATCGTCGCTCTTCAGGTTCTTGTACTCACCCAGCTCATAGCCATTGAAATAAACTTTGGCGCTGTCCAGGACATCGTCATTGTCATAATTCATGTAATCGCTGCTGGTCAGAGAATCCTTCAGGGACTTCGTCTTGTCCATGACAACGGAGTTATCCGCATCATCGGCATAGGTGCCGATCTTGCTGCCGTCATACTTCCACTCCGTAGCGGGATGGCCAAACGCATCGTCTGTGCCTTCCTTGGCCACCAGGTCTTCGCAGTACTTCTCAGCAAACTGCACCGTGTAAGCATTGGAGTCGGTCGCCTTGTCCTTGCTGATGGTCTGCTTGTCAGCATTGGTGGAGGTCACGGGAGTGGCCTTGGAAGCGCCGATGTTGATCGGAATATCACCAATGATGATGTCGCCGCCCTTGTCCTCATACTCCACCAGAGTGGCCTTCATGGCGTTGAACGCCATCTGAGCGGCCTGCTCACGGGTCAGCGCAGCAGACAGGGAGATCTCTTCCATGCCTTTGTCCAGATCCGCGTCGCCCAGGGCCAGTTTGGAGGTGTTGATGGCCCAGCTGTTGCCCACCAGCTGCTCGATCTTGGGATCATAGCCCAGAGCTGCCAGCAGCATCTTGGCAAACTGGGTGCCCAGCACGGGAGCAGTGGGGTTGAAACGGCCGTTGCCGTCGCCAGCCAGAATGCCTTCGTTGGTGCAGTAAGCAATCGCGCCTGCGCTCCAGCGGTTGGCTGCCACGTCGGCGTAAGGTGCCACAGTAGCCGTCAGCTTGTCGGCCTTGGCCTGGCCCACCAGCATGTAGGTGATGATCTTCGCAGCCTGCTCACGGGTCAGGGTTGCGTCGGGGTTGAAGTTATTGCCGTCGCCGCCATTGAAAATGCCGGCGGCAGTCATAACATCGACCGCCTCTTTGTAAGTGACTTTGGAATAATCCTTGTAGTCACTCGCGTCCGCGGCGAAGGCGGCGGTCATCAGGCTCAATGCCATAGCCAGCGCCAGCACCAGGGACAGAACCTTTTTCAGATTCTTCATGGTTCGGTAGTCCTCCTTTTTTGATCGTTTTGCTCCAAAAAGTGATCCAATTCGGCACAAATAACCCGTTTTTCCTCCAAAATACCGGATTATAAATACCGCATAGCACCTCTTTGACCGCAAAGCAAAATCCCCGGAAAGCCGCGCCACAGCGGCCTTTCCGGGGATTGCAAAACGTATGGATGTTCAATTTGGTAGACATTTCTCCGGCAGACGCTGCCGCTGCCTTTCTTCTATCTCTTGTCCCCCAGCTGTTTTCCTTTCCCGCTTGGGTAGACATTTGGTAGACATGGTAGACAGAAGCTGGAAAAAAACGGAAATCATCTGCCGCCAGAGCTTAAAACAAGCTCATCTGCTCCCCCTTCCCCCCACACTCAATAGCACTGGCCACCTGGCTCAGCACTTCATTTTGCGTATCGTCAAACAAATGCGTATACACCTGGCTGGTTACACTGGTATTGCTGTGCCCCAACGCTTTGCTGATTTTAAACATGGGAATGTGCAGCTCATTGGCCGCACTGGCAAAAGAGTGGCGCAGCCCGTGCAGCGTCAAATGCGGCAAGCCCTGCTCGGCCACAAATTTCGTAAACCATCCGGACACATAATCCGGTGCATACGGCTGCCCGTTGGCATGCACCAGTACGAAATTATCCGGGTTGTAACCCGGTTTTTTCTCCCGCTTGAGCGCCTGCTCCGTTTTGATGCTCCGCAGCATATCCTCCAAATCCGTGAGCCCGGAAATTCCCAGTGTACGCATGGAAGACGTGGTTTTCGGCCCTTTGTTAATAGTTACGCCGCCCACAGTCGTGCGGGCGGCGCAAATAGAAATGACACCGTGCTCCAAATCTACATTTTCCCATTTTAATCCGCAGATTTCGCTGCGGCGCAATCCCAGATAACCTGCCAATTTTACCGCAGGCTCCAGCGGCATACCGCGAACCGCCGCAAACAGCGCACGCATCTGCTCTGTATTATAAAAACTGTGCCGGGGCGCAGCCTTTGCCGGCGCTTCCACCCGCCGGGCCGGATTGCGGTGAAGAACTTCCTGCCGCACCGCACACTCCAACGCAGTAAACAGCAGCTGATGATGTTTATGCACTGTATTGCTGCCCAGTCCTGCCCCTCGCATATCCACATAATAACTTTGAATCTGCTGCGGCGTTAATTCCTGAAGTATTGTTTTCCCCAATGCCGGCTTGATATGATTTTTAATGATATTTTCATAACCGTATACCGTGGAACGCGCCCGGTTAGGGCGCACCACATCATCCAACCACCGATCCAGCCACATGCCCACAGTCAGTTCCGTGGGAATCGTAATTTCGCTGCGCCGTTTTTTCATTTCGAAAATCCGCAGGGCTTCTGCCGCAGCCACATGGGTATCGTATGTCTTTGTCTTTTTCACTCGCTTGCCATTCCCGTCGATCCCATAATGGAACGTAACATAATACTTTCGCTTTCCCTCGTCATAGGCGATGTTGTTTTCAATTCTTTTTCTGCTCATTGTAATAACTTCCTTTCTTTTATCATGGGATAGTTTCACTTTAGGCAGATTTTCCGCACTTTTCCAGATGTTTGTTCTAAAATCCCCCAGGTTCTTTCGATTTCTTTAAATTTTCCCAGGACGCGTAAAAATTTCCCGATTTCACTGGAAAGTGTGCTATACTATGGCAGAACCCATAAATGAAACAACAGAACGGAGAATTGTATGACATACGACAGTATTATTGCAGGCGCCGGATTCGCCGGCGCGGTAACCGCGCGCGTACTGGCCGAGGCCGGCCGGCGGGTGCTGGTGCTGGAACAGCGTCCCCATGTGGGCGGCAACGCTTTCGACTGTCTGGACGAATCCGGCATCCTGATTCACCAGTACGGCCCCCACATCTTCCATACCAATGACAAAACCGTGTTTGATTTTCTCTCCCGTTTTACCGTCTGGCGCACCTATGAGCACGAAGTGGTGGCCAATCTGCCCGCAGAAAACGGCCGCATGGAACTGCCGGTGCCCTTCAACCTTGCTTCGCTGCGCCTGGCGTTTGGCCCGGAGCGTTCCGCGCAGCTTCAGGAAAAACTGATCTCCGCTTACGGCGCAGGCACTAAGGTCACCATCCTGCAGCTGCGCGAGGCTACCGACCCCGCGCTTTCCGACCTGGCCCAATATGTATACGATCATATTTTTGTTCGCTACACCATGAAGCAGTGGGGACAGACCCCGGAGGAAATCGACCCCGCCGTCACGGCCCGGGTGCCTGTGTTCCTTTCCGAGGACTGCCGCTATTTCCAGGATACTTATCAGGGTATGCCCCTGCACGGCTATACGGCCCTGTTCGAAAACATGCTCCGCCACGACAACGTCGATCTGCGTCTGAACACCGATGCCAGGGAGCATTTGCGCTTCGAAAACGGAACGATCCTGCTGGACGGCGCGGAATTTACCGGCGACGTGATTTATTCCGGCCCCGCCGACGAACTCTTCGGCTGCTGCTTCGGCCGTCTGCCCTACCGCACACTGGATTTCAAATTTGAAACGTTTCCCGCCGACGTTGTCCAGAGTCACGGCACTGTCAACTACACCATGGATGAAGATTATACCCGTATCACCGAATTCAAGCATCTGACCGGCCAGGTGCGCCCCGGCGTCACAACCACGGTAAAAGAATACTCCCGCGCCTACACCGGCGCAGATGGCGAGATCCCCTATTATGCCATCGCCAACGCCGATACCGCCGCCCTGTACGCCAAATATGCCGAAAAGGCCGCCCAGTTCCCCCGCCTGCATCTGCTGGGCCGTTTGGCGGAATACCGTTACTATAATATGGACGCGATTGTCGCTGGCGCTCTGGCGCTGAGCCGGAAGCTGATCGGAGAAAGCGCATGCTGAAAGCCGCCGTATTTGACTTGGACGGTACGCTGTGCGCTGTGGGCAAAGCGATCCTGCCCGAAACGCTGGCGCTGCTGGAGCAGCTTCAGCGGCGCGACGTACAGCTGGCGTTGTCCTCCGGAAAACCGATTTATTACCTGTGCGGCCTTCTGCGGCAAACGGGTCTGCGGGACGTGATTCTGATGGGCGAAAACGGCGCATCGGTGCAGCGAGGCATGGATCTGCCGCCCCGGTTCCACTACCGCATGCCGGTGGCGCCCCATACCCGCGCCGCCCTGACGCAGCTGCAGGAAAAGCTGGAAGCTGAATTCGGCCCGCGCATCTGGTTTCAGCCCAATCAGACGGAGGTGACGCCCTTCTTCTGCGACGAAACCACCCATGCTGACCTGCGCACTTTTCTGGCCCAGGAGCTGAACGCAGAAAAAGCGGGCATCACCGTGTACGATCAAAGCGACTGTATCGATCTGTGTCCCACAGGGCTGGATAAAGGCAGCGGTCTGGCGTTCCTCTGCACGCGCATGGGCTGGGAACTGTCGGAAACCGCCGCCGTGGGCGACGGCGTCAACGATGAACCGATGCTTCGCGCCGCAGGCTGTTCCATCGGGATCGGCCGGCAGCCCGTAGCTGGAGCGCAGTTCACCGTTCCCACCATTCAGGATGCCATTACATACCTGCTCACTTTGTAAGTAAAATGGGAAAACGCCTTCGCTTTTGCGAAGGCGTTTTTTTATTTTTTGCGTTTGTTGTATCCGGCCATGCAACATTTGCTCTGCCCTACACTTACTGTGTAGGGCTTTTTTTCAAAAGCCCTAAAATCCGACTACATAAAGGAGAAATCGACTTGAAGTATACAAAAAATTATCACTTAAACCAATGGGATGCCGCTGACCGCGTCCTGCGCACCGACTTTAATGCAGACAACCAGAAGCTGGACGCAGCCATCGCAGAAGCAAAAGCTACTTGCCCTTATGTGCATCTGCTGACAGCCTCTCTTCCGGCGGATGCTGTGCAGTTGGACTTGGATGTGTCCACCCTGGATCTGACCCGGTATTACCGTCTGGATCTGCACATCACGCCCAAGGCCGGGGCAGATTATGCCGACGCGATTATGCTGCGCTGCAACAATTTGAGCGAGGGCTATGTCAACGAGGATAAAGCTCACGGCTATCTGGCCTATTGCGCTCTGGGCAGCATGACGGAATATTTCTGCCAGCTCTGTTTTCATGTGTATCTGGGCAGCGCCGTCATGGGCGGCGCGACTTACGGCTGCCTGGATTATACTTATTGGGAAAAGGGCCTTGTGCACTGCTCCGACACGCCGGCGTTCTACGGTTTGGCACTCTCCCCGGCCGAGATCACTTCCTTGAATCTGGTTTCCGGTACCAACGGGAAACTGCTGGGCGGCGGATTGTCTGTTCAGCTGTATGGATTGAAGAAGTAAACAAAAAGGTAGCCCCGAAGCTATCGCTTCGGGGCTGCCTTTCTAAATGCAATGTGTGGTAGGAAAACTTATGCAGGGATAACTACGGTGTAGGTCATATCCACGCCGTCCACAGTCAGTGTAACACTGTACTCATTACCGGCGCTGACAGTACCCCACTTGGTATCAATTGCTTTCACCAAAGTATCGTTGTCGTTCTCGCCATTTTCAGTCCAGTTGCTGCCCTTCAAAGAGCCGGATGCATTCCACTTATAGGTTTTGCCATCAAACACGATGGTGCTGGCGGAACCGCTGCGATACAGGCCACCCAGGAAACGGGCCAGGTCTGCAATGTAGGGGGCTGTAGAAGCATCAACAGAAGGATTCACAGTAGCATAGCTGTTGTTGCCAGTGGCAGTCACTTCGTTGTCATTCACAGTGATATCACCCACAAAGTTGTAACCATCATCTCCTGCCTGGTCTACAGCATTCTGGCCCTTGCTGTCCACGCTGGTAACAGCCAGGAAGGTCACACCATTGTCGAAGTAAACGTCAGCCTTCACAACGCAAGGCGTTTCGACAGCATCCTTCAGATCCGCCACGGAGATAATCTCGGTGGGATATGCGCTGTTGTCGATATCGCTCTCGCTGCGGGTATCGATAATGGTCACGCCGTTGAACTTGACGTCATCCAGATAGCTGTCATTGTCAACAAAGGTGACATATGCCTTTCCACTCTTGTTGTATACGCTTTCAATGGTCAGGCCGCTCATATAGCCATCTTCATCATCGTAAGCAGCATTCAACTCCAAGTCGTTGGCGTCTTCCAGCTTGTAGTTGTCGCCGTCCATGCTGTAGGTGTAGAAGCCCTGGTTGGTGTTATCATCGGTGATGATGATGCCAGCCGGGTTGGTCAGGTCTTCCATCAGCCACAGATCGTCAGTGGTATAGGTGTCGCTGGAAGCCTTCTGCTCAGCGTCGTCAGCCAGGTAGACGATGTTCTCGGTGGAAGCGGAAGTGCTCAGGGAGTCGCCGGCAAAGATAACCAGGCGGGCCGTCTTGCTGTCGTCCTCATCGGTCACCACATAAGCTGCCGGCGTGCCGGTGCACTTCAAGCCGCCCACAGCATAGGTCACATCGATCTTGCTGCCCTGGCTCTCCACAGCCAGATAGACGGTCTCGTCGTTGACATAGAAGCTGCCGGCGTTCGTCTTCAGGGTGCTGTCCGTGGCCTTGATGTCAGACTTCAGCTTGGTCACGGTCTGATCGAAATCATCGTCCAGCTCGGAAGCATCGAAGGGCTTGATGGTGTAAACCTCGTTGCCGCTCTTCTGCTCAGCGGAAGTGCCAGTGCCCAAGCTAGTTTCGGCAACTTTCTTGTCGCTGAATTCATACAGGCCAGCCGCCGCCTTGCCGTCACTGATATTGCCGCTTGCACCGGTTGCATTCGTCAGAGTGGTGCTGTCAGCGATGATTTCCAGAGCGCCCTGCTCCACTTCAACAGTATCAACCTTGCCTTCGGAGGAAACGCGCTGTGCATAATAAACCTTTTCACCGCCGGTGGTCTCATTGTAAATGGCAGTGACATAGTAAATGTCCTCGAGGTTGGCTGCGGAAGCGCCGTCAATGGCAATCACATAGCCCTCGTTGGTGGTGTAAACACTGTACTCCTTGTCGAAGTCAATGTTGTCATAGTTGCCGGCGGGTGCGCCTGCATAATCATACTTGGTGCCGTCGATGGTGATGTTGCCGTTGACAGCTTCCTTCACGGAAGTGGGCTTGCCGGTAACCACATCGGCCACATAGCTGGCCACAGCCTTCTTGCCGTTCATGGCCACTGCCAGAACGGTGCCTTCTTCATAAGTGCTGGCATCAAAGCCGGGCAGTTCCTTGCTGGTGTCATCATAATCATCATAGAAGGTGCCCAGGTTGTTGTCATCGATGTCCACCAGCTTCACGCGATAGGATGCGCCGTTGTTCTCCTCGCTGGTGCTCATATTGTCGGAGATGGAGTCGATCTTGGCATAGGTGTAATGTGCCACAACAACCTTTGCGACATCGCCGTCATTGTTCTCATAGGCATACACCACATCGCCCTGCGTCAGTTCCTTGTTCAGATTATTCTGCTCGACGCCGTTGATATAGATGTATTTGCTGCCATCATCGCCCTCAGCATTTTCAGCCAGCGCAATGTCGGAGCTGCTGTAGTCCATGTAAGAGCTGCCGGTCAGGATGTCGTTGATGGTCTTATCGGTGTCATCCACAACCGCAACAGCGTCGGGAGCAGTCATATACTCGCCGATGGTGGCGCTCTTGTAGCTCCACTTGTCGGTCAGCTGCATCATGTGACCCGTGCTGCTCTTCAGCTTCAGGTCCTTGCAGTATTTCTCAGCAAACTCTACGGTATAAACGTCGCCGCCGTTCATCACGACGGTATCGTCGCTGATGTTGGTAGCGTCTGCCTTCACCTTGGAGGTAACAGGAGTGGCCTTGGAAGGATCGGTGACAATGACGATGCCGCCGGGCAGCTCAATCTTGCCGCCGTTGTCCTCATATTCCACCAGAGTGGCCTGCATGGCGTTGAACGCCATCTGAGCAGCTTGCTCACGGGTCAGGTTGACGGACAGTGCAATCTCTTCCATGCCATCGTCCAGATCGGCGTCGCCCAGCGCCAGCTTGGAAACGTTGATGGCCCAGCTGTTACCCACCAACTGCTCAATCTGGGGATCATAGCCCAGAGCAACCAGCAGCATCTTGGCAAACTGGGTACCCGTCACAGGATCCGTGGGGTTGAAACGGCCGTTGCCGTCGCCGGCAATGATGCCCTCGTTGGTGCAGTAGGCAATGGAGCCTGCGCTCCAGCGGGTAGCTGCCACGTCGGCATAGGGAGCAATGGAAGCCGTCAGCTTGTCAGCTGCATCCTGGCCCACCAGCATGTAGGTGATGATCTTCGCAGCCTGTTCACGATTCAGGGTTGCGTCGGGGTTGAAGTTATTGCCGTCGCCGCCATTGAAAATGCCGGCGGCAGTCATAACGTCGACCGCCTCTTTGTAAGTGACTTTGGAGTAATCCTTGTAGTCACTCGCGTCCGCGGCGAAGGCGGCGGTCATCAGGCTCAATGCCATGGCCAGCGCCAACACCAGGGACAGAACCTTTTTCAGATTCTTCATGGTTCGGTAGTCCTCCTTTTTTGATCGTTTTGCTCCAAAAAGTGATCCAATTCAGCACAAATAACCCGTTTTCCCTCCAAAACACCGGCTTATAAATACCGCATAGCACCTCTTTGACCGTAAAGTAAAATCCCCGGAAAGCCGCGCCACAGCGGCCTTTCCGGGGATTGCAAAACGTATGGATGTTCAATTTGGTAGACATTTCGCCAGCAGATGCTGTCGCTGCCTTTCTTCTATCTCTTGTCCCCCAGCTGTTTTCCTTTCCCATTTGGGTAGACATCCGGTAGACATGGTAGACAGGGGCTGGAAAAAATTAGGGCAAACAGTCTTTTTCCATAGACGCCGGAATCCCCGGAAAGCACATGCCTTCCGGGGGAGCCAATACCAGGAAAAGTTATAAAGAAGAAATCGGTAAGAACAACATGATTTCTCGGCAGCTACAAGCAGCCAAATACGTCCGCCCGCGCTGCTGCCCAAATTATCATACCGGCCTGTCAGGGTGTCATCGGATGCGTTGGTTGTCGAAGCTCCACATCCTCAGCAAAATGCCACGTCACCACCGTCATACCCCTGTGCTCCAAAAAATGCAGCACGTTTTAAACTTTTTCCAAACAACGCCCGAATTCTTTCCCCGCATTTCCTTGCCACCTTCTCCCCGGCATGGTATACTGTTTCATGCCCCGCGCGCAGCGCGTACAATGTTACTGCAGGAGGAACGGATGCTATGGCAGAGGAACTGCTTGCTCAATTTGATAAAACAAGGGCGTATTGCTTTGAACTGTTCAAAGCCAAAAACGCCGACTACGGTCCCACCTGGCTTTTATACCGCCCCCAGTCCCTGAACGACGAGATCTGGCGCAAGGCCAAGCGCATCCGCACCCTCGAAGAACATGGGGATCGCGCCTGCATCCACGAAGGCCGCGATGTGGAATATGTCGGCATCATCAATTACTGTATCATGTTCCTGATCAAACTGCAATCCGCTCCCGGGCTTCCTTCGGAAGCGGATTTGACGGACGATATTTCGGTCCTGGACGGCATCGGCGAGGATGTGCTCACCGCCGCCTATCAGGCTCAAATGGATCAGGTACGCACCCTGCTGATCCGCAAAAACACCGACTATGGCGACGCCTGGAAGAGCATGTCCCTGGGCGCCATGACCGACCAGGTCATTATCCGCGTCTACCGTATCCGCAAGATCCTCGCCAACGGCGGCAAATGCACTGTGTCCGAGGGCGTCAGCGCCCAGCTGCACGATGTAATCAACTATTGCGTGTTTGCGCTCATTAAAATGGGCGCGGAATTTCTGAACTGAACGGAACCATTATTTTTTAAGCATTCCGTTTGAACAAAACTCTCCCGCTGAATCAGCGGGAGAGTTTTCCATATTTTTTTTAGTTTTGTTGCCCGGAAGTGTACAACTTTTGCCCTGCCCTACACGGTAAGTGTAGGGCCTTTTTTCGGAAAAGCCCCAAATTCGACTACATAAAGGAGAAATCGACTTGAAGTATACAGAACACTATCGATTGAACCTGTGGGATGCGGCTGATCGCGTCCTGCGGGAAGATTTCAATGCAGACAATCAAAAGGTGGATGCAGCCATCGCTGCATGCAGGGCACGGGATCCACAACTCTTAAAATCCATCATCGTTTCAAACGACACGTCACAACTGGACATCGACGTCAGTGACATTGATTTTGGCCACTGGCATACCGTTCTGCTGCGCCTGGAAATTTTAGGGGATGGAGAAATGCGCTTGCGCAGCAATCAGTCCTACTCCGAATTCTTTAATCAGTTTTCCGTATTTGAATCTACTTCCGATTGTCTGTCTAAATTTCCCGCCCGGACAGCCGGGCAGCGCCACGAAATCTATTTTTTCCCGCTGTGTGACAAGCGCCGTTTAATCACGGCTCTGACCCTCAGTGATACTGTGCTTTTGGGGTGCAATTATCAGCTGTCTTATGAAAATCTGATCACACTGACCATTTTTCCGAGGGAACCAAAGCAAACGCTCGGTGCGGAGAGTAAGATTTCTCTCTATGGGCTGCATCTGTGAAATACAAAAACCCCCGTGCCATACGGCACGGGGGTTTTTGTCGTTATAACACAAATGAGTTACGAACGAAACAGTAAAATTATGCCTGCTGTGCGTAAGTGATCGCAAGTGTCGTGGGAACGCCGCTGGTTGTCGTACCCAAGACAATGCTCACCGTCAGGCCGGTACCATCACCAGTGTTGTAGCTTCCGCCCCATGCGGTAACAGTGTAGCCCGCAGCCTTCACTGCGTTGGCAACCGCATTCTTAATATCGTTCTGCTTTGCAGATGCAACTGCGTCAGAACCGGTAACAGAAGCGGTCAGCAGGTTCGTATCGATGGTCGCGCTATACTCGGTATCACCGGGTGTAGGAGTCGGCGTAACAGTCTCATCCACCGTCTGGATCACGATGGTGGTCACTTCGCCGTCGGTGGTCTTGTACCAGACCTTATCGGCATAGGTGCCCTGATCCTTCACAATGGAAGCAGTGTTGGAAACAAGGATCTCTTCGCCGTCGGCGCTGATGCGGAACACCTTGCAGTCGTCTGCCACGCTCAGGATCTTGTTGCCCAGCGTCACGCTGCCGTTCTCCACCTTATCGGTGCCGGTGGTGTATGCCAGATCAGTGGCTGTGCTGTGAGAACCGCTGTCATCCACATAAGTGGCGTTGGTGAAGTTGTACACATCCTTGGAGTTCTTGGTAGCATCCGTGTACATGGTGTACTTCTGAACACGAGTTTCGGAGTTAATCTTGGTGATCTCGCCGTTCACAATGGCGTCATAGGTGTAATAATCACCCAGATCGCTGTCGTGAGAAACACCGCTGTTGTCGCCCAAGACAAAGATGATGTCCTTACTGGAGCTGCTGACGCTGTTGCCCGCAGTCTCGACATAGACAAACTTGGCAATCGTTCCGCTCTTGCAGTAAACAGTAACCTTGCTGGCCTGCTTCAATGTCACAGTGGGAACATTAGCAATACCACTGTAGGTGCTGTAGCTGTCGGTGTTGGCATTGTAGAATACAAACACAGTCTTGCCGTTGGCATTCGTTGCCTTATCACGGCTGGCGCTCTTATATTCATTTGCAGCCAAACCAGTGCTGCCATTCAATTCAGAGTTGCCCTTGGTGATAATCGTACCAGAACTCATGGAAGCAGCATCAGCCAAAACTGTCAGTTTGTACTCATCATCGCTGTTGATACGGTAGGAAACGATGTCGCCAGTGTTAATGTTGGTATCGGTCAGCGTACTATCAGTAGTGGCAAAAACAGTATCCTTCGTCACGTTGACGGACTTGGTGGTGCCATCCGCGAACAGCAGAGTAGCCGTGCGGTTGGTGTTCACGCCCACGCTGTTGGAACCGGTCCAGCCCATCACAACGGCGTAGTTGTCGGAAGCT
Source organism: bacterium 210917-DFI.7.65 (assembly GCA_020555865.1). Lineage (GTDB taxonomy): Bacteria > Bacillota > Clostridia > Oscillospirales > Oscillospiraceae > Pseudoscillospira. The sequence continues at coordinate 43,735 of JAJCJJ010000006.1, forward strand.
GCGTCTGCATCCACATAAACGGCATAACCATAGCTGTCCAGATAAACCGTAACATCGCTCTTCATGGCATTGGAAAGCGCAGAAGTAATGGTGTCTTTAGAACCCTGAACTGCATTGGATTCGTACACAGCACCGCCAACGGTAACGCTCTTGCCCTGCGTGTAAGCGGTCAGATTGCCGGTGACCTCCTCAGCCGCCTGCATGGACTGCACGCCCACATCGCCGCTCTTGCTGGAATAAGTATACAGCACATAGCTGTCCACTGCGTAGTCGGCATCGGTCTCGTAGGTGGAGCCGGAGCCGGTCTTGGCCTCAAAGTTGACATAAGCATCTTTGGTGGAGGAAGCCGCATAGGATGCCGTAATTTTGCCCAGATAGGTATTCACCATGGTAATCACAACCGTCTCGGCCTCATCGTCATAATAGACTTCGGTCAGAACGCCGTTGCCGCCGATCTTGTTGTTGCTCTCGCCCTTGGTGATGTCATAGTTGGAAGTCGTCTTCTGGCCATCCACATAGGTGGTGATGTTGGCCTTGGCAATGCCTTTGCTCAGACCCAGATCACTGTAGATGGTACCCATCTTGACTTCGGTCGTGTAAGAAGCATCCGCGTCGTCGGCATAGGTGCCAATCTCGGTGTTCTTATACTTCCAGGTGGAAGCGGGACGCTCAAAAGCGTCGGTGTCGTTGGCCGTCACCTTCAGGTCTTTGCAGTACTTCTCCGCAAACTCCACCGTCCACAGACCGTCGGTGGTTTTCTCAGCGCTGATGTTGGTAGACTCAGCTTTCACCTTGGAGGTCACAGGAGTGGCCTTGGTGGCGCCATTGTTGATGGTGATGTCGCCAATGATGATGTCGCCGCCCTTGTCCTCATACTCCACCAGAGTGGCCTTCATGGCATTGTATGCCATCTGAGCAGCCTGCTCACGGGTCAAATTGTCGGACAGAGAAATTTCTTCCATGCCGTTGTCCAGATCCGCGTCGCCCAGGGCCAACTTGGCCGTGTTGATGGCCCAGCTGTTGCCCACCAGGTTCTCGATCTTGGCGTCATAGCCCAGAGCCACCAGCAGCATCTTGGCAAACTGGGTGCCCAGCACGGGAGCAGTGGGGTTGAAGCGGCCGTTGCCGTCACCAGCCAGAATGCCTTCGTTGGTGCAGTAAGCAATCGCGCCTGCGCTCCAGCGGTTGGCTGCCACGTCGGCATAAGGCGCCACAGTGGCCGTCAGCTTGTCGGCCTTCTCCTGGCCCACCAGCATGTAGGTGATGATCTTCGCAGCCTGTTCACGATTCAGGGTTGCGTCGGGGTTGAAGTTATTGCCGTCGCCGCCATTGAAAATGCCGGCGGCAGTCATAACATCGACCGCCTCTTTGTAAGTGACTTTGGAGTAATCCTTGTAGTCACTCGCGTCCGCGGCGAAAGCGGCGGTCATCAGGCTCAATGCCATGGCCAGCGCCAACACCAGGGACAGAACCTTTTTCAGATTCTTCATGGTTCGGTAGTCCTCCTTTTTTGATCGTTTTGCTCCAAAAAGTGATCCAATTCAGCACAAATAACCCGTTTTTCCTCCAAAACACCGGCTTATAAATACCGCATAGCACCTCTTTGACCGCAAAGCAAAATCCCCGGAAAGGCCGCTGTGATGCGGCTTTCCGGGGATTGCAAAACGTATGGATGTTCAATTTGGTAGACATTTCTCCGGCAGACGCTGCCGCTGCCTTTCTTCTATCTCTTGTCCCCCAGCTGTTTTCCTTTCCCGCTCGGGTAGACATCCGGTAGACATGGTAGACAGAGGCTGGAAGAATCTGGACATTTATTTTTTGAAAAATCGTTTTTCCTTTCGCTCACAAAAGGAAAAAGCCACCCGAAAACGCGATGGTTTTCAGGTAGCTAAATGCATTTTCCACTCTTTATTCACACAGAACACTGTGCAGAATGTCCAGTCCGCGAAGGATTTCCTCTCTGGTAATGGTCAGAGGCGGCAGCAGACGCAACGTATCTGTTCCCGCTGTCAGCACCAGAAGTCCCCGATCGATACAGCGCTGCGCCAGCTCTTTATGGGAGATACCCGTCAGCTGCACACCAATCATCAGCCCCAAGCCTCGCACACCGGCAACATAAGGACTATGCATTCCCTCAATATAGTCGCGAATCAGTTCACCTTTGATTTTCACTTCTTCCAGCACATCATCGCCAAGCTGTTCCAGCACGGCACAGCCGCCGGCGCAGGAAACCGGATTCCCGCCGAACGTAGTGGCATGCATCCCCGGCCCCAGCACATTCCGGCACTTTTCATTAGCCAGAATACCGCCCAGCGGCAAGCCGCCGCCAATGCCCTTGGCAAAAGAAACAACGTCCGGCAGAATGCCGTACTGCTGATAGGCAAACAGGGTGCCTGTGCGTCCGATGCCGGTCTGCACCTCATCCACCAGCAGCAGCCAGTCGTTTTCGGCGCACAGTACTGCCAGCTGGTGCACAAACTCCCGCTCCATGGGATACACACCGCCTTCACCCTGCACCAACTCCAGCATCACAGCGCACACATCGTCGCCACCGGCATCGCGGATGGCGTCAATGTCATTGGCGTCGGCATAACGGAACCCTTCGGTAAAGGGGAAAAAATACTGGTGAAATACCGCCTGCCCCGTAGCTGACAAAGTTGTAACGGTTCGGCCGTGAAAAGAGTTGTTCAGCGTGATGATGGTGCTCCGGCCATGACCGTACTTATCAAAGCTGTATTTTCTGGCCAGCTTGATCATGCCCTCATTAGCCTCACCGCCGCTGTTGGAAAAAAAGGCTGCGCTCAACCCGGAACGTGCGCACAACTGCTCGGCCAGCGCAATATACGGTTCGCTGTAGAACAAATTGGACACATGCGCCAAGCGCAGGGCCTGTGCACCTACAGCGCTGGCCCACTGCCAATTGCCGTAACCCAGGCAGTTAACGCCGATGCCAGCCGTAAAGTCCACATACTCCCGGCCCTCCACATCGTACAGCAGCGCGCCCTGTCCATGATCAATGGCGATAGGAAAACGGCCGTAAGTCTGCATAACGCATTGCGTATCCCGTGCAATCAATTCCTGGTTTTCCATCACACATGTTCCTCCTCATTGAGTATCATAGTACCGATACCTTCATCCGTCAGCATTTCAATTAAAATGGAATGGGGAATGCGGCCGTCGATGATATGGGTGCGCTTGACCCCGCCGGCCACTGCTTCAGCGCAGCAGTCCGTTTTGGGAATCATGCCGCCGGTGAGAATGCCCTGCTCGCGGTAATCCTCCAGTTCCCCGGGATGAATCACATGGATCAGGCTTTCCTCGTCCTTCGGATCACGGAGCACGCCACGCACATCGGTAAGCAGGATCAACTTTTCCGCCTGCAGCGCTACAGCCAGCTTTGCCGCCGCCGTGTCGGCGTTGATGTTGTAAACATACCCCTCATCGGTGTTGTCCGCCGCCTGCGCCACTGTGGCTACGATGGGAATAAAGCCATTGGCCAGCGCTGTCTCCAGCACATTGGGGTTCACCTTCGTGATATCACCCACCAGACCGTAATCCTCCCCGTCGCCCCGATCTAGTTTTTTAGCCTGAATCAGAGCCGAATCCAACCCCGAAAGGCCTACGGCATGGCCGCCGATACGGGAGATCCGATCCACCAGATTTTTGTTCACCTTGCCGCACAGCACCATCTGCACCACATGCATGGTCTCTTTGGTAGTGTAGCGCAGGCCGTTGATAAAGCGGGATTCGATTCCCATCCGGTCCAAAATCTCGCTGATCTCCGGTCCGCCGCCATGCACCAGCACCACTTTCACGCCCACCAGGTTCAGCAGGACGATATCCTCCATCACCGCAGCAAAGAGGTCGTTGTTGATCATGGCGTTTCCGCCGTATTTAACCACAATGGTCTTTCCATAGAATTTTTGAATATACGGCAGCGCCTGCACCAGCGTTTGCGCCCGCTCATAATTTGTACTGTTCATCGTTACCCCTCTTCTTTTCCTTGCTCTTGTCCGGAAGTTCCTTCCTGCTTACAAATCCAGCTCCATCCAGCACGCCGTATCCCGGAAACCGCTGCGCGCATGACAGAGGCGCCCAGCCAGAACTTGGCAGCGTTTTTTTCGCGTCCTTTCACTGATTCAGCATGGAGATATCCGCCGCTGCCCTGTGGAAGGCCGCGCCGATATACTCACGTTCGGTAATCTCCGTTGATCTGAACGTAGTCATAGGTGAGGTCACAGCCCCAGCAGGTACAGCATCCATCGCCCTCTCCCATAGAAACGGCGATAACCACTTCGCCAGCCGAAAGGACCTGTCTGGCCAATGCCTCGTCAAAAGGCAGGCCGCGGCCCGCGCGGCAGACGTCCACCGCGCCGTTCTCCGAAGAAAACGTTACATCTACCCGTTCCGGGTCAAAAGACTCGCCGGAATAGCCCATGGCGCACAATACGCGGCCCCAGTTGGCGTCGCAGCCGAACACCGCCGTCTTGGTCAAGCTGGAAGCGATGACGCTTTTGGCAACGGTTTCGGCGCTCTGCTCGTCCCGCGCGCCGGACACCGTGCAGGTGATCAGATGCTTGGCGCCTTCGCCGTCCCTGGCCATCTGCCGGGCCAATTTGACGCACAATGCACTCAGCGCTTCCACAAACAGAGCATAGGCCTCGCCCTTTTCGGTGATCTCCACATTGCCGGCCATACCGTTGGCCATCAGCACGCAGGTATCATTGGTGGAGGTATCGCCGTCCACGCTGATGCGATTGAAGCTGATACGCACAGCCTCCTGGAGCGCCGTGCGGACCAGCTCTTTGGAAATCGCACAGTCTGTGACCAAAAAGCACAGCATGGTACCCATATTGGGGTGGATCATACCGCTGCCCTTGGAGATGCCGCCGATTGTCACGGTTTTGCCGCCGATTTCCACCGTCACGGCTTCTTCCTTTTTCACGGTATCCGTGGTCATAATAGCTTGGGCCGCCGCGTCGGAACCGGCGCGGCTCAACTGTTCCGTGCAGCCAGGCAGCGCCTGTTCGATGGCGGCAATGTTGATGGTCTGTCCGATGACGCCAGTGGAACCGACCACCACATCCTCCGGCGCAATTCCCAGCTGTTCAGCTGCCGCCCGGGCCATCCTTTCCGCGTTTTCACCGCTTTGTTCGCAGCAAGCGTTGGCGTTGCCGCTGTTGGCCACCACAGCCTGGGCCGCGCCGTTCTGCAGCGCTTGGCGCGTCCACAGCACTGAAGCCGCCTTGACTACATTTTGCGTATACATGCCCCAAGCGGCACAGGGTTTTTCCGAAAAGAGCAGCATCAAATCCTTTTTATCCGCGCTGCTGCTCGCTTTCACACCAGCGTGTACGCCGGCCGCCGTAAATCCTTTCGGCGCACATACGCCGCCGGAAGTCCAGTTCAACATACTCATTCCTTCTTTTCTTTCCAGTTCACACAGGGCAGAATGGTTTAGCCCGTACCGCCGTGTCACTTTGCCCTACCAACAGTGCACAGCCGGTGCTCACAGATTCAACCCCGTGGTTTCTTCCAGTCCCAGCATCAGATTCATGTTCTGCACCGCCGCGCCGGAAGCGCCCTTTCCGAGATTATCAAACAGAGCCGTAATCAGCACCTGATCCTCATGGCCGCAGATGATCAGCTGCAGTCTGTCGCTGCCGGCCATGGTATTAGCGGCAATTCTTTTTTCCGTATAGCCCAGCGGCGCCACAGAAACCAGAGCAGCACCGGAGTAGTGATCCTCCAGCACGTCATGCAGCTGCGCCGCTGTGGGATGGCCCGGCAGCAGAGCGGTGTGCAGCGTCACCGAGGTAGCCATACCCTTGTAGTAATCGTCCACAATGGGGCAAAATACCGGCGCACGCAGCAGGGAACACACTTTCTGCATCTCCGGAAGGTGTTTGTGCTCCAGATTCAATCCATACAGCTGCGGTGCATACAGTGCCGCCCCTTTGTCCGCCACCTCGTACTCTGCGATCATCTTTTTTCCTCCGCCGCTGTAGCCAGTCAGCGAAAAGCAGGTCAGCGGGTAATCCGGCGGCAGCAGACCGTATTTCACCAGCGGATACACAGCGGAAATAAAGCCCGTGGCATGGCAGCCGGGATTGGCCACGCGCTTCCCCGCGGCAACGGCGGCTCGGTGCTCCGGCGACAGCTCGGCAAAGCCGTAGGCCCAGCCCTCTGCTGTGCGGTGAGCCGTAGAGGCGTCAATGATCCGGGTTCGGTCGTTCTCCACCAAGGCCACAGCCTCCCGGGCCGCCGCGTCTGGCAGGCACAAAAACACAATATCCGCCGCGTTGATGCACTTTTTCCGCTCAGCGGCGTCTTTGCGTTTGTCCTCGTCGATCAGTAGCAGATCGATATCCTGCCGCTGCGCCAACCGGTCGTAAATCTGCAGGCCGGTGGTACCTTCCTTGCCATCGATATATACAATGGGTTTGCTCATGAATCACACATTCTCTCTTGTTTGAATAAACGCTTCGATCTCACGGATCTGCCGCTCTGCTTCAGCCTTGGCAGGGCCGCCGAACGAGGCGCGGCTCATAGCGCAGTTTTCCAGATTCAGCGCCTCGTATACATCTGTTTCAAACAGCGGCGAGGTTCTTTGCAGCTCTTCCAGCGTCAGCTCCTCCAGCGTCTTTCCCTGCTCCTGGCAGTAGTACACCAGATTGCCCACAGCAGTGTAGGCATCGCGGAAGGGCATTCCTTTTTTGGTCAGATAGTCGGCACAGTCGGTGGCGTTGATAAAGCCCCGGCCCGCGGCGCGGCGCATGTTCTCCGGATGCACCGTCATCGTCTCGATCATGCCGGCAAACACAGGAATGCACAATTTTACTGTATCGATGGCATCGAACACCGGCTCTTTGTCCTCCTGCATATCCTTATTGTAGGCCAAAGGCAGGGACTTCATCGCCGTCAGAAGACTCATCAGAGAGCCGTACACACGGCCGGTTTTGCCCCGCACCAGTTCCGCCACATCCGGATTTTTCTTCTGGGGCATGATGGACGAGCCGGTAGAATAGGCGTCGTCCAGATCAATGAATTTAAACTCCCAGCTGCACCAGAGGATCGTCTCCTCCGCCAAACGGGAGAGGTGCATCATCAGAATCGAACAGGCCGCCAGGAATTCCAGCGCATAATCCCGGTCGCTGACGCCGTCCAAACTGTTGCCCATGGGCCGGTCAAAGCCCAGCTCTCCGGCAGTGGCAAAGCGGTCGATGGGGTAAGTGGTGCCGGCCAGGGCGCCGGAACCCAGAGGGCATTCGTTCATGCGCGCGCGGCAGTCCTCCAGCCGCGTCACGTCCCGGCAGAGCATGTGGGCATAGGCCAGCAGGTGATGGGCAAAGGTGATGGGCTGAGCCCGCTGCAGATGAGTGTAGCCGGGCATGACCGTCTCCGTGTGCTGTCTGGCCTGCTGCAGCAGCACCTTCTGGAAATGCAGCAGCTGCTCCACAATCTCGTCAATCTGCCGCCGCAGGTACAGCCGGAAATCCAGAGCCACCTGATCATTGCGGCTGCGGGCGGTGTGCAGGCGTTTGCCCGCCTCGCCAATACGCGCCGTCAAAATAGTTTCCACATTCATGTGGATGTCCTCGTTGTCGGCAGAAAATTCTATCGTCCCCGCCTCCACGTCGGCGAGGATGCCGCGCAGCCCCGTGCAGATATTCTCCGCGTCAGCACAGGAAATAATACCCTGCTCGCCCAGCATGGACGCATGGGCCATACTGCCCTCGATATCCTCACGGTAAAGCCGCTGATCAAAGGGGATGGACGAATTAAAATCATTGACCAACGCATCGGTTTCCTTGCGGAATCTCCCGGACCACAGTTTCATAAACGCAATTCCTCTCTTACAGTCGTATCATTTTCTAAAAGAATAAATATGCATCCCGCCAGGCGCATACGGCGCGGGGCGGGGAACCGTTTCCCCGCCCCGGCACAGCGCCCTGCCGATTACTTTTTCTTTCCCGCCGCTTTCCTGGCAGCGGTCTTTTGGGCAGTCTCAGCAGTTTTCACCGCCGTCTCGCCCGCCCAGTAACCGCATCGCCCACGGCTTTAGCTGCGGTCTTGGCCGCCTTGACGGAGGCCTTTTTCACTGCTCCCCTTTGGCGCTCTTCTCCTCTTCCACCGCAGCAGCACGACGCTCGTCCATCAGTGCCTGCACAGTGATGGGCAGGCCGAAGAGCTTGATGAAGCCTTCCGAATCCGCCTGATTATAGATGGACTCTTCTTCACCGAAAGAGGCGATGGCGTCGTCATAGAGCGTATAGGGCGACCAGACGCCGGCGTTGATCATATTACCCTTGTACAGCTTCAGCCGCACCGTGCCGGTGACATGCTCCTGCGTGGAGGTAACAAAAGCACTCAGCGCCTCGCGCAGAGGCGTATACCACTGGCCGTCGTACACCAGGTCGGCAAACTTGATAGCCACCTGCTGCTTGTAGTGGGCCGTATCCTTATCCAGCGTAATGGTTTCCAGCACCTGGTGGGCGCGGTACAGAATGGCGCCGCCGGGTGTCTCATATACGCCGCGGCTCTTCATGCCCACCAGACGGTTTTCCACCAGATCCACCAGGCCGATGCCGTTTCTGCCGCCGATTTCATTAAGGGCAAGCACAATCTCCTTAGCGCTCATTTCCTTGCCATTGAGGGCTACAGGCACGCCCTTTTCAAAGTCCAGCGTAACATATTCCGGCTCGTCGGGTGCCTGCATAGGTGAAACGCCCATCTCCAAAAAGCCCTCTTTTTCATAAGTCGGCTCGTTGCCGGGATCCTCCAGGTCAAGGCCCTCGTGGCTCAGGTGCCACAGGTTTTTATCCTTGGAATAGTTGGTTTCCCGGTCGATCTTCAGCGGGATGTTATGAGCCTCAGCATATTCAATCTCATCCTCGCGGGATTTGAATTCCCAGAAGCGCCAGGGCGCGATAATAGTCATCTCCGGGGCAAAGTGACGGATAGCCAGCTCGAAGCGCACCTGATCGTTTCCCTTGCCAGTGCAGCCGTGGACAATAGCGTCGGCCCCTTCCTTTTTCGCAATTTCCACCAGACGCTTGGCAATCAGCGGGCGGGCAAAGGAGGTTCCCAGCAGATACCCGTCCTCGTACACGGCACCGGCCTGCATGGTGGGAATGATGTAGTCGTCCACAAATTCCTCGGTCAGGTCCTCCACATACAGCTTGGACGCGCCGGTGGCCTTGGCCTTTTTCTCCAGCCCCTGCAGTTCATCCGCCTGACCCACATTGCCGGACACGGCAATAACTTCGCAGTTGTTATAGTGTTCTTTCAACCAGGGGATCAGGACCGAAGTATCCAGACCGCCGGAATACGCCAAAACGACTTTTTTAATCTCTTTCATCGACGAAACGCCTCCGTATGTAATCAAAATTTCTTTTCCCGTTCTTCCATCAGGTATGCCTATTATACCCCTTTTGAATGATTATTCAATACAAAATCCCTGCCTTTTTCTATTTTCCCCGTTTTACACAACTTTTCTGTGTTACCCTAAATTCTCTTTTGTGGTTTTGCACTCTTTTCACGAATATATTCGTTAATATTCTGTATAATTATTCATTTTATTTTTTCTTGCGCCATCCGGTCAAGATGCTATAATAAAAGCAGTACGCATTCCCCGCCCGCAGCGGTCAGCGTCCAGAAAAGAACCGTTATTACAAAACAAAAGGAGATCCGATCCTATGTCTATTCTTGTGACCGGCGGCGCCGGCTACATCGGCAGCCACTGCGTGGCCGCCCTCGTTTCCCGTGGCATCGACACTGTGGTGGTAGACAACCTGTCCAAAGGCCACCGTGAGGCCCTCAAAGGCGGACGCCTCTATGTGGGCGATGTGGGTGACCGGGTATTTTTGGAAGACGTGTTTCGCCGGGAACACATTGAAGCGGTGATCCACTTTGCAGCCTTCTCCCTGGTGGGCGAAAGCATGAGCGTGCCGGAGCAGTATTTCCGCAACAACTGCATGGCCGGCCTGACCCTGGTGGACACTATGGTGAAATACGGCGTACCCTACCTTATCTTTTCCTCCACCGCCGCCACCTACGGCGAGCCGGAGTACACCCCAATCGATGAAGAACATCCCAAACATCCCACCAACGCTTACGGCGAAAGCAAGCTGATCGTGGAGCGCATGCTGCGCTGGAACGACCACGCTCACGGACTCAAATATGTGGCGCTGCGCTACTTCAATGTGGCCGGCGCGTTGAGCGACGGCTCGATTGGCGAGGATCATAGTCCGGAAACCCACCTGATCCCCCTGGTGCTGGCCACCGCCTTGGGTCAGCGGGAAAAACTGAGTCTGTTCGGCACAGACTATCCCACCCGGGACGGCACCTGTGTGCGTGATTACATCCATGTGGAAGATCTGATCGACGCCCATCTGCTGGCGTTGGAATACCTGAAAGCCGGCCAGCCCTCCACCGCATTCAATCTGGGCAACGGCCAGGGCTTCACCAACCGTGAAATCATTGAAGCGGCCCGGCGCGTCACCGGGTGCGACATCCCCGTGTCGGAAGAAGGCCGCCGCCCCGGCGACCCCGCCACCCTAATCGCCTCCAGCGAAAAAGCCATGCAGGTGCTGCACTGGCAGCCCAGGCACGCTTCCATCGAAGACATCATCGGCTCAGCCTGGCGCTGGCACAGCAGCCATCCCCACGGCTACAGCAAACCATGAACACCAGAATTTCTGCAAAAAGTGCGCATCCAAAGATTTGGACGCGCACTTTTTTCTTTTGTATATTTTTGAAATCTCCGCGCACAATAAACCGCGTGGAAAGCCGGATGGTTTTCCATAAGTTTTACTGCCGGAGAATGAAAAAGGAAAGGGTATCGCAGTTTTCATTTTCTGGCAAATATTCAGGAGGTAACGATTATGTCCAATTGTTCCTGCACCCCGAACAAAGCCATCAAGTGCTCTGTTACCCAGTGCGCTCATCACTGCAAGAGCGACAACTACTGCGCGCTGAACAGCATCCAGGTGGGCACCCACGAAGCCAATCCCACCGAGGTCAAGTGCACCGACTGCGAGAGCTTCACGCTCTGAACAAGCGAGAAGGGGGGAGCCTCCCCCCTTCCCTTTCTCCCCGGCAGCTTTCGCCGGACATTGTTCACCTACATACAAGGGGGCGGTAACGCAACATGGAAAAGAAACCGATGTATCGCATCGCCGGCGGAGCGGCAGGATTTGTAAACGGGTTATTCGGCGGCGGCGGCGGCATGGTGCTGGTGCCGCTGCTGCTTAAAAGCGGAGAACTGAAAGCCAAGGAAACCTTTGCCAGCGCGGTGGCCATTATTTTCCCCATCTGCGCAGTATCTTTCCTCGCCCAGCTTTTCTTTGTGGACTTTCCCTGGCTTCAGTCGGTGCCCTATCTCGTCGGCGGTGCAGCGGGCGGGCTGATCGGAGGCAAACTGTTCCGCAAAATGCCGCCGCTGTGGCTCAAGCGCATTTTTGCCGTGTTCATCCTTTACGGCGCGTGGCGGTATCTCACATGACGCAGGCTCTGATCGCCGCCGCTGTCGGCTTTGGCACAGGCATCGTCTCCGCTTTCGGCATCGGCGGCGGCACGCTGCTGCTGTTGGTGATGACTTTGTTTTTAGGCGTGGAAGGCCCCGTGGCCCGCTGCATCAACCTGCTCTATTTCCTGCCCACCGCCCTTGGTTCCCTCTACTATCACAAGAAAAACGGATACCTCAAAAAAGAAGCCATCCGCAGCGCTATTCTTCCGGGCGTAGCGCTGGCAGTAGCCGGCGCCGTGGCAGCCGCCTTCGTGGACACGCAGCTGCTGCGCAAAGCCTTTGGGCTGTATCTCCTTTGGGCCGGAGTTTCAGTGCTTTGGCCGAAAAAGAAGAAATAGGCGGTTTTCCCTCTTGGCGGAGGGGGCCTTCTTGGAAGAAGGGGGATGGGTTGCGCCCCGTAGCGGGGCGGGTTTTGCTCCTCTTGGAAGAGGAGGGGAACGGTTGCGCCCCACATTTCTTTTTCTCTCGCGAGAGAAAAAGAAACGTGCCGATCTCCGCGCCAAGTACCTCGCTTCGCTCGGTTGCGCTCCGAAACGCGCCTGCGGGCGCAGGCCCGGTACAAAGAAAAAGAGCGCTGGGAGCGGCTTTCGTGACGAAAGCTGCTCCTTTTTCCTTTGTGCTCTATGTCCTGAAAACGGGTTCCCTGGTGCTGTGCGGACTGGTTTCACCTTTTGCGCCGCTGCCGCTGACGGGTGCGGATGGGCTGGCTTACGCGCTGGAACCAATGGCTTTCGTTGCGAACGCCGCTTCTTTTTCCTTTGTGTCTATGTCTTGATGGTGGGTTTCCTGATGCTATGCGGATTGGTTTTACCGCTTGCGCCGCTGACGCTGAGGGGTGCACTGATGGATTATAGGTCGATTTGGTAGCGTTCCATGGTTTCTTTCAGTTTCGAAAAGAATGGATTGGATACAAACTGTATGCCAAAATAGATCCCGATGGAAAACGCTGCCGCTCCGGCACGGAAACTGCTGTATTCCATCTGATCTGTGAACGTCAGCTGCTGCTCCGGGTCAAGGCCGCATTCCCGGCACAGCGCTTTCATTTCCTCCCGCGCTTTCTCCCGCTGCTTTTCCAGCAGCGGATAAGCATACTTCTGATAAAGCCATCCATAAGTACTATTCATCGTTTCCCTCCTGTTTTCCCCCGTGCTGCTCTGCATGGGATGCATTTGCTTCCAAATACTGCAGCAGCACAAACTCAATATAATTTGTAACAGACCGGTGCTCTTTCGGTGCCAGTTTTCCGATTTTATCCAGCACGTCCTCCGATAGACGCAGCGTGAACACCCGCTTGCTTGTAGCCATCCGGCATCACCTTTTCACTGCTCATTTGACGATCAAAGGATCGCGTTCCGCCTCCTCCGCATGCTCAGCGTAATACCGCAGATAAACGCGGAGGACTTGGCGGATATAGGCTGATGTGGTACGCTGTGATTCCTCTGATAATGTTTTGATTTGTTCGTATAGTTCCATGGGAAGCGATATGGATACCTTCTTCTTTGAATCGTGTCGAATCATAATGGCTACCTCCTATTTTCATTTGTAATGAAAGTATCTTTTCGGGATAGCAACGGCTCTTTTCGCATAACAGACTTTTCTTGATTCGTTTTGATATATTGCTTTTAGCTATATGGTATAACAAGAATTCTGATTTGCCAATTGATGTATTGCTAAAAGCTATAATTTCTTTTCTGATTTTGCCTCGTTATAATAAGAAAAAAGTGAGGTGGAATAGATGCAGGATTATCGGGTCGCTATTCGCAAACGACGGGAAAGTCTGGGCTATAGCCAGCGCGCGCTGGCTGGAATGGTAGGCAAATCCCAGCCATTTATTAACGAAATCGAAAGCGGTAAGCGAAAGCCGTCCATAGACGTTCTGTATCAGATTTGTGAAACCTTAAAAATGGACATCGTATTTCAAGACAGAGAGCCATAATAGCTCTCTGTCTTATTTTTAAGCAATACCAATCCAACACAACAGCTTGCCCACCCGAACCCCGTCAGCGGCAGCGGCGCAAGCGGTGAAACCGTCCGCATAGCACTAAGGAACCCACTATCAGGACATAGAGCACGAACGAAAAAGAGCAGCTTTCGCAACGAAAGCCACTGGTTTCAGCGCGTAAGCCAGCCCATCCGCACCTGTCAGCGGCAGCGGCGCAAAAGGTGAAACCAGTCCGCACAGCACCAAGGTACTGCTATCAGGACATAGACACAAACGAAAAAGGAGCAGCTTTCGTCACGAAGGCCGCTCCACGTTCTCTTTTTCTTTGTACCGGGCCTGCGCCCGCAGGCGCGTTTCGGAGCGCAAACGTTCCCCCCTCTTCCAAGAGAGGAACCCCCCCACCTCGCCGCAGGCAGATACGATTTTCTCTTGCGCCCGCAGGCGGGCTATATTATAATAAGGGGAAACATTGCCGTCATTGGCACACACCCGGTGCGAGGAATCGACCACCGCACCGAAGAGAGGGGAGGGTTTTTATGCTGCGCATTGACGAGATCCGCCTGCATCCAGGCGAGGACGAGAGCATACTGCCGGAGCGGGCCGCGGCACGGCTGCATCTTCCGGTTGGGGCTTTGAACCATTTCCGCATTGTGCGCCGGTCCGTAGACGCCCGCAAAGAAGTATCCCTGGTCTACTCGGTGCAGCTGCAGGTGCGCGGCGAGGAAAAAGTCCTCCGGCACTGCCGGGACAAGCACATTTCCAAAGCCGTCCGTACCCGTTACACCCCAAGTACGGCATCCTACTCCGGTGCATACCGTCCCGTGATTGTCGGCGCCGGCCCGGCGGGCCTGTTCTGTGCCCTGGCTCTCAGCCGTGCAGGGGCGCAGCCCATTCTGCTGGAGCGAGGTGCGCCGGTGGAACAGCGGCGCGAGGACGTGGCCTTTTTCTGGAAAACCGGCCTGCTCTCCCCCGCCTCCAACGTGCAGTTCGGCGAGGGCGGCGCGGGTACGTTTTCCGACGGCAAACTGAACACCGGCACCCACGATGCGCGCAACCGCTACATTCTGGAGCAGCTGGTGCGTTTCGGCGCACCGAAGGAGATCCTCATCGACGCCAAACCCCATGTGGGCACGGACAAACTCTATTTCGTACTGCAGAACATTCGGCAGGAGCTGCTCTCCCTGGGCTGCGACATTCGCTTCGGCCAGCGTCTCAGCGATCTGGAGCTGAAAGACGGCCGCGTGCGGGGTGTGCACACCGTCTCCTGCAGCGACGGATTTATCGACACCGACACCCTGGTGCTGGCCATCGGCCACAGCGCCCGGGATACGTTTGAACTGTTGGCGCGCCGCGGCGTGCCTATGGAGCAAAAACCTTTTGCCGTAGGTGTGCGTATCGAGCACCGCCAGCGGGAGATTGACATGGCCCAATACGGCCGGTATGCCGGTCACCCGGCTCTGCCTCCCACCTCCTATAAGCTCTCCTGCCACACCAGCGGCGGGCGGGGCGTATTCTCTTTCTGCGTCTGCCCCGGCGGCACCGTGGTGGCCGCCGCTTCGGAACGGGGGCGCGTGGTGACCAACGGCATGAGCGAATACGCCCGCGACGGCGAAAACATCAACGGCGGTTTTCTGGTGGGCGTCGGGCCGCAGGATTTCGACGGCGGCGATCCCCTGTCGGGGGTAGCCTTTCAGCGCCGGCTGGAAGCGGCGGCTTACCGCCTGGGCGGCGGCAATTTTATTGCACCAGCCCAGCGGGTGGAGGATTTCCTGGCCCATCGGCCCTCCGTTGGACCAGGGGCAGTGCTGCCCACCTACCGTCCCGGCGTACGCTGGACGGATCTGCATCAGTGCCTGCCGCCTTTCCTGACCGAAGCGCTGGAAGAAGCGCTGCCTATGCTGGGAAAGCACGTGACCGGCTACGACGCGCCAGACGCAGTACTGACGGCGGTGGAGAGCCGTTCGTCTTCCCCGGTGCGCATCCTGCGCGATGCAGACAGCTACCAGTCTCCCATCGCGGGTCTGTACCCCTGCGGCGAGGGAGCAGGCTATGCCGGCGGCATCCTGTCCGCAGCGGCAGACGGGCTGCGCTGTGCAGAAAAAATTCTCACCTGCGGACAGGAAGGAAGTGATGTCTGAATATGGGTACCGTCCTCGCCGTCTGCGTGAGCCGCGAAAAAGGCACGCAGAAGGAAAATATAGGAACCGCCGTGTTCTTGGAAGACTGGGGCATCCAGGGCGACGCCCATGCAGGCAAGTGGCACCGGCAGGTGTCGCTGCTTTCTCACGAAAAAATTGAGGCTTTCCGCGCCCGGGGCGCAGAGGTAGCCGACGGAGCCTTCGGCGAAAATCTGGTGGTTGCAGGCATCGACTTCCGCTCCCTGCCCCTGGGTACCCGCTTTCAGTGCAACGACGTAGTGCTGAAGCTGACACAGATCGGCAAAGAGTGCCACAACGGCTGCGCGATTTATCAGGCCATGGGCGAGTGCATCATGCCCCGGGAGGGCGTATTCGCTCAAGTACTGCATGGCGGTACGATTTCCGTGGGCGACACGCTGCGCATACTGCCGGATGAGGCGCAGGCATAAATTCCCCCGGCGCGCTGCCGGGAACACAGACAGAAACAACTTGGAGGTAAGAGCATGACCGGAACAGTCGGCATCAAGGCGGATTTTCTCACCAGCAAACACAAACGGGACATTGAACGTATTGCCCTGTCCAACAATTTGAAGCTGCATTATTTCACCGACACGGCAGACATGGACGCCGTGATCGGCCAGTGTGAAATCCTGTACGGTTACATCCCCCCGGAAAAGCTGCGGCAGGCAGCGTCCCTGCGCTGGCTGGCCTGCGCTTCCTCCGGCGTGGAGCAATATCTGGGCGAATACCTTTATGCCGCCCCCGGCGTGATCCTGACCAACTCCGCCGGCGCATACGGCATCACCATCAGCGAACATATCATCACCACTCTGCTGATGCTCCTGCGCCGCATCCCGGAATATTACGACGTGGTGCACCAGCACCAGTGGAAGGATCTGGGCCGTATTCGTTCCATTTACGGCAGCGTAATCACCGTGGTGGGCACCGGCGACATCGGCACCGCCTTTGCCCAGCGAGCCAAAGCCCTGGGTGCGGCCCATATCCGCGGCGTGCACCGCACCAACAAAGTGCTGCCCCGCTGTTTCGACGAGAGCTACGCTGTGGAGGATCTGGACTTCGCTTTGGCCGGAGCGGACATTGTGGTGCTCTGCGTTCCCGGCACCAAGGAGACTGAGCACCTCATTACCCGGGAGCGGCTGGGCCTGCTGAAAAAGACTTCTGTACTGATCAACGTAGGCCGCGGTTCCGTGCTGGATCAGGACGCGCTGATGGAGGTTCTCAACAGCGGCAAGATTGCCGGCGCAGCGCTGGATGTGACCAATCCGGAACCGCTGCCGCCGGAACATCCTTTGTGGAATACCAAAAATTTGATTATCACGCCCCATGTGTCCGGCAATATGTCTCTGGATATCACCTGCGACATCGACGTGAATATGTTCTGCGACAATCTGACCCGCTACTGCCGCCAGCAGCCCCTGAAGCATGTGGTGGAGCGCAGCGTGGGTTATTAAAGGAGGCCGCCATGTTTTTATTTAACCGGAAAAGTCCCGAAGAAAAGGAAGCAGCGCGTCTGGAAAAGCTGCGCCGCACCGAGGGCGACCGCGCCTTTGGCGGCGCCATCATGACGCCGGTGAGCTCGCTTTCCCTGGCCGACATCTGCATGGTCCGCCTGGTGCCAGAGGCGCAGGCGCTGCAGATTAACTGCGGCCGCAAAAGCGTTTCCATCCCCTATGCCGCCCTGCGCGGTATGACCACCTCCAGCGAAGCCCAGATCGCACGGAACGAAAGCCCGATTACTGCTTCTGAAATGGCGGCGTTGCTCTCCGGCGACGCCGGGCAATTTGTGGGCGACCTGGATAAAAACGCCGAGGCCCGCGCCCGCTGGTTCATCGCCATTGACTATGCGGACGAAGCCGGCGCCCCGCAACGGCTGGTTTTCATTGCCTACAGCATGCGCGGGCCGTACATCGCCCGCAGCAAACTCTATGCCGCCACGCAGTTTGAAGAAACGCTTAACGATATCATGCAGCGTTTCAGCGCAGCAGGGCAGTCATCCTGACAAATACCGGTTCAGAAAGGGCGCGAATTGTTTCGCGCCCTTTTGTTTGGAAAATTTTACATTCTTTTACAAAAAAATCCGTTGCAATTCCAACCCTTTCGCGGTATTCTAAAGGACAGATGCGGTCTTTTTTCCGCCGCGTTTTCTGTACAAATCGCTGTGTTTCATTTTGATAAGGAGATGCTTTTTTCTGTGAACAAAAAATGCCACTGGCTGCTGGCCGCTCATCTGATGGGAGACGGGTCTTGGCGTCTGCACGGCCTGGCACTGAAGCTGGGCAGCATTATGCCGGACGTGCTTTTGTACACCTATGTTTCCGGACATAAATACGACACCACCGCAGAAAAGGTGGCCGGGAACCTGGCGGAACTGAAGCGCGCCGGCTCCTGGACGGTGCGTGATTGCTTCCGTCTGGGTTATAATCTTCATTTTCTGGAGGATTATTTCACCTATCCCCACAACAGCCATTTTGAGGGCGGCTTTATTGCACACTGCCTGTACGAGCACCGGCTCAGCCGGGCACTGCAGCGCTATCTGCACGAAAATCCCCGCCCAGCGGCAACGGTTCTCCCCCCTCCGGATGCCGTTTGCGCCGTGCTGGAGGAGCACCACAGCGCCTATATGCGCACCGCTCCTTCCCCGGAAAACGATGCGGCTTACATCGTTTCCTGCACCGAACTGGTGGGCTGGGAAGTGTTTGCCGCCTTCAGCCGCCAGGCCGCTTCGGCCCGGGCACTGGCTTTCATGCAGCGCGTCGGCATTGCATAAACTGCTCTGGCGCTCCTGTCCCAAGCGGACAGGAGCGCTTTTTTTCTCCCTGTGAAAAAATTCGCCCTTCTGATTCGTATTCAGGGTGAAAGCGCACACCGGCCGGATGCGCTGGACAAAGGAGTGAACTGCCATGAACAAACTTTCCCAGCGCGAAGAAGCAGAGCGGCTGGTCGAGACCTATTCCGATCTGATCCTGCGTCTGTGCTGGACCTATCTGAAAAACACCCAGGACGCCGAGGACATCTGCCAGAACACCTTTGTGAAACTTCTGTGCGGAAATGTGCATTTTACCTCACCCGAACATGAAAAAGCCTGGATTATCCGCACAGCCTCCAACGAGTGCAAAGATCTGCTGAAAAGCGCCCACCGCTCACGCACCTGCGCACTGGACGCCTGCGGTGATTATGCCGTGCCGGAGGCGGAAAACGAAGGCAGCGTCCTCGCCGCCGTGGCGCAGCTGCCTGAATCGTACCGCGAGGTTCTTTATCTGCATTACTTTGAGGGATACAGCCTCAAAGAGATCGGCGCCCTGCTGAACATCCCGGCGGCTACCGCCGGCACCCGGCTGGCCCGGGGCCGTGAAAAACTCAAAGCGATTTTGGAGGGAGAATACTATGAACACTGCATTTGATTATAAAACCGAATTGAACCAGCTGCGCTTCACCCCCGAAGAGAAAGCCGCCATGACCGATCGCCTTCTCTCCGCCGCGCAGAAAAACGGCAGCGCCCAAACATCACGCCGCCGCTGGAAGCGCAGTGCCGTGGCGGCAGTGGCCGCTGTGGCCTGCCTGTGCGTCGGCGCGGGCGCCGTTGGCGTCACAAAACTGGCCAGTGACACTTTCTCCCCGGTATTCGGCAGCGCGGAAACGGAAATCATAGACAAAATCGGCCATCCCATTGGTGCTTCTGCCACCGCTGCCGGCGTAACCATCACCGCCGACGCCATCATCGGCGACAAGCACCACTATGCCATCGCTTACACCATCGAAAAAACCGACGGCTCGGCCTTCGATTTGGACGTGAACGCTACCGTGGGCAACGGCGTTCTTCCTCTGACATTTGAACAGCAGGATACGAATATTGGTCTGATGGGCGGTTCCCACGGCAGTTCCTATTTTTATGATGCCGATCCCTCGGACAATGCCATCCAGTTCGTGGAAGAATGTGAAGTAGACGGCAACCTGCCCGTCGGCGGCGCGGCGAAAGCGGTGTTCCGGAACCTGTACTCTTATCCGAACGGCGACTATGAGAACCGCCAGCTTCTGGCCGAAGGCAAATGGGTTCTGAAATTCGACCTTGATTTTGAGGATACCTCCATCGCCCTGCGCGCCGGGCAAAGCACCACGCTCAACGACATGCCCATCACCATCAATGCCGTTACCCTCTCTCCCCTGGCGC
Organism: bacterium 210917-DFI.7.65; assembly: GCA_020555865.1. Taxonomy (GTDB): domain Bacteria; phylum Bacillota; class Clostridia; order Oscillospirales; family Oscillospiraceae; genus Pseudoscillospira. Next base: position 63,534 of record JAJCJJ010000006.1, read on the forward strand.
TGCGAGTAGACTATACCGTAGAGAGCGCCGTAGTGTGGGAGGACGCACCCAGCGGACGGGAAACCGCGTATAATCGCACCCAGAGCGACCGCTATCTTTCCGATCTCACAGTGCTTCTCACGATGAAAGACGGCACAGTGATGGATCTCACAAGCGCCGGCGGCTCGCTCTCTCCCAACTACAGCGAGGACGTGACGCAAGCCCAGAAAGGCCAGGTATTTGATACGATCATCGATCCTGCCGATGTGGAAAGCGTTACTGTAGGTAATATCGTAATTCCGGTCGATGCATCCTGAAGATTTCCTGACATTAAAAAAGGTTCCTGTGCGCATATGCGCGCAGGAACCTTTCCTTTTATGTACCGCTTTTGATTTCCAGCGTGTAATGATCCATGCCAGGGAACATATTCAAAAACTCCTGCACCACCGTTTCAGCGCGCTGCGCACTGGCAGACAACAAACCGTTTTCCGTGGCTTTGGCTTCAATGCTCTGTTTTTGGTCGGCGGTAAAGCCGGTATAATCCTCAATAGTGATGGGATTGAACAGATTCCGCGTTTCATCGTAAACTTCAAGACTATCCTCCAAAACTTCGTTGGAGAAAATCTCCGCCGCCGGCAGCGTCACAGTAACAACATCGCCCGACACCTCCACTGCCGCCTCCGCCAGATCGACACCGGCACGAATGACACCGTCATATGAAACAATAAAACTTTTGGTTGTAAAGGGGACTTCCCAGCCGTAAAAATCCAGAGTGTTTTCAAATTTTCCCATATTGGTATAGCGGTATTCCACTGTCACCAAGTCGCTGACCTCCCGGAGCTGCTGGTCCAGAAGATCTGCCGTGATTTTCGCCCTGCGTCCCTGTCCGCCCCAAAGCATGCCGGCGGCAAACGCAAGCAGCAGCAGAACCACCACCGCTGCTGCCGGCAATAAGATCCGCCGCATCCCCAAAGTCAGGCTTTTTTTCTCTTTCGCCATGACCCGCGCTTAAAAATCCGCGTTGCCCACCGTGCGGGGGTGCGGAAGCACGTCGCGGATGTTGCTCACACCGGTGAGATACATAATCATGCGTTCAAAGCCCAGGCCGTAGCCAGCGTGCTTCGTACCACCGTAGCGGCGCAGATCAAGATACCACCAATAGTCGTCCCGGTTCATGCCCAGCTCGTCCATGCGGCGTTCCAGCAGTTCCAGGCGTTCCTCACGCTGGCTGCCGCCGATAATCTCGCCGATGCCGGGTACCAGGCAGTCCGCCGCCGCCACCGTCTTGCCGTCGTCGTTGAGGCGCATGTAAAACGCCTTGATTTCCTTGGGATAGTTGGTAACGAACACAGGTTTGCGGAACAGCTGCTCGGTCAGGTAGCGTTCGTGCTCCGTGGCCAGATCACAGCCCCAGTAAACCGGGAACTTGAAGTCCTGGCCGCTTTCGGAGAGGAGTTTTACCGCTTCGGTATAGCTGACGCGGGCGAACTCCGACGTCATCACATGGTTGAGCCGCTCCAGCAAACCTTTATCCACAAAACTGTTGAAAAATTTCAGTTCATCCGGGCAGCGCTCCATCGTGCGGCGGATGATAAATTTGATCATCGCTTCGGCGGTGTCCATATAATCGTTCAGATCGGCAAACGCCATCTCCGGTTCGATCATCCAGAACTCAGCGGCATGGCGCTGGGTGTTGGAATTTTCGGCGCGGAAGGTGGGGCCGAACGTATACACATTGCCAAAAGCCATGGCAAAGGACTCGGCATTAAGCTGGCCGGATACTGTCAGGTTCGCGGCTTTGCCGAAAAAGTCCTGGCTGAAGTCCACCGCACCGTCTTCAGTCAGCGGCGGATTTTTGGCGTCCAGCGTAGTCACGCGAAACATTTCACCCGCGCCCTCGCAGTCGCTGGCAGTGATCAGGGGCGTATGCACATACACAAAGCCACGCTCCTGGAAAAATTCATGCACCGCCATCGCCGCCACGGAGCGCACGCGGAACACCGCCGAAAACAGGTTTGTGCGGGGGCGCAGATGGGCGATGGTGCGCAGATATTCCACCGTGTGGCGCTTTTTCTGCAAGGGATACTCCGGCGTGGAGGGGCCTTCCACCGCAATATTCAGTGCCGTCAGTTCCAAAGGCTGCTTGGCCTCAGGCGTCAGCTTCACCGTGCCGCGCACGATCAGAGAAGACCCCACATTCAGCTTGGCGATTTCCCGGTAATTGTCCACCGTTCCATCCTCAAATACCACCTGCAGATTTTTAAAGCAGCTGCCGTCGTTGAGTTCGATGAAGCCAAAGGTTTTCATGTCGCGGATGGTGCGCACCCAGCCGCAGACGGTGATTTCCTGGCCGCTCAAGGCCTCGCCGTCGGCATACACAGCGGCAATTTCGGTTCTCTTCATATTGTCAAATCCCTTCTTTTCGGCATTCGGTTCGTCAAAATATAGAAACATTATAGCCAGCTTTCGTGGATTTGACAAGGCACCGTGCGAAAAAACTCCTTGCTTTTGCGTTTCGTTCCTCGTATGATGGAAAAAACGCATACCCTTCAAAGGAGAACGCAGCCTCATGGAAGTCCTGTACAATCTGCCGGCACTGTATCTGCTGGCCATCAACATCGCCACTTTTTCGGCTTTCGGCGCAGATAAGCGGCGTGCCCGGCGCGAGTCCTGGCGCATCCCGGAAAAAACACTCTTTCTGCTTTCTCTTCTGGGCGGCAGTGCCGGCGCGCTGCTGGGCATGCGCATTTTCCATCACAAAACGCGCAAATGGTATTTCCGTTTCGGCATCCCTCTCCTGCTGATTTTACAGGGCGCGGCGCTCTGCTGCTTTGCCGCCTTCGCTGCCGGGCTGTTCGCTCCAACGACAGCCTGAACGGTCGCTTCAGACAGTCCAAATGCAAAATCCACAGCATTTTTCAAAAGATTTTCCCGTTTTTTTCCGTTTTCTCTTGACACAGCCCTTTGGTTATGCTATCATTTCAAGGCTGACATTTTCCTGCCATATCTGCAGGTGTAGCACAACGGCTAGGGCACCAGCCTTCCAAGCTGGGGACGTGGGTTCGATTCCCATCACCTGCTCCATATGCGCCTGTAGCTCAGTTGGATAGAGCAACCGCCTTCTAAGCGGTAGGTCGCGGGTTCGAATCCCTCCAGGCGTACCATCTTTTTCCGATGAATCTGCTTCAGGCGGGCAGGAGGTCAGCAGCATTGGTTCCACCCAACGGAATCCGCTATGGTGGGTGTGGCGCAGTTGGTTAGCGCGCCAGATTGTGGCTCTGGAGGCCGAGGGTTCGAATCCCTTCACCCACCCCAGAGAAAGTTCAGCGGGTCGGACGTGCTGTCCGGCCCCACGAATTTTCCCCTTGTATTGGGGTGTAGCCAAGTGGTAAGGCAAGGGACTTTGACTCCCTCACTCGCTGGTTCGAGTCCAGCCATCCCAGCCAACATACCGGATGCAGCAATCTTTCAGCTGTATTTTTTATAAATGCGCGTCCTGCGCGCACATGATGTGACCCGTTAGCTCAGTTGGCAGAGCAATTGCCTTTTAAGCAATGGGTCCGGAGTTCGAATCTCCGACGGGTCACCAAGAGAGACGTATCTGCTTTGCAGATACGTCTCTTTTTTTCGCTATTGACAAATGAATCTCTGCATCATATAGTGTATATACACTACAAGGGATGTGTATACGAAAAAGAGCGTTTATTCCCGTAAAACAGAACGGGTGAAACGAAAAGAAGGGAGATTTTGTTATGAATGTAGCAAAAACCATGGAGAACCTGAAAAAACGCGGTTTCACCGTATCCTATTTTGACACTGCCGCCCAAGCGGCAGATTACCTTGACCGGTCGATCGATAGCCAAAGCGTAGGCGTCGGCGGCTCCGTCACTTTGCGGGATATGGGCGTTTACGAAAAACTCGCCGCCCATAACGAAGTGTTCTGGCAGTGGTATGCCCCCGAGGGTACGTCCCAGGAAGAAACCTACCGCAAGGCGGAACGGGCTGATGTATACCTTTCTTCCGTCAACGCAATTGCCGAAACCGGCGAGATCCTCAACATTGACGGCACAGGCAATCGGGTCGCTGCCACACTGTACGGCCACAAAAAGCTCTACCTGGTCACCGGCATCAATAAAATTGCGGCCGATTATGACGCCGCCCTGTGGCGCGCCCGCAATATCGCCAGCCCCAAAAACGCCCAGCGTTTGCAAAAAAAGACCCCCTGCGCCCTGCGCGGCGACAAATGCTACGATTGTTCCAGCCCTGATCGCATCTGCCGTGGCCTGGTAGTGCTGTGGGAGCCTGTCAAGGGGATCGGGGAAACCGAGGTAGTCCTGATCGGCGAAACGCTGGGTTATTAAGATCCCAATCAGAAAAAGAGAAAGGAATGCAGTTCATGGAATTTGAATATAATCTCCCTGTCCACATTGTTTTTGGCCGCGGATGCATCGAACAGCTGGGCTCGGAAGCCGCCAAACTGGGCAAACGCGCCCTGTTGGTCACCGGCCGCAGCAGTACAAAAAAGAGCGGCCTTCTGGACCGCGCCGCCGCACTGCTGAAAGACGCCGGCGTGGACGTCGTATTTGATAAAGTTACCCAGAATCCGCTGACCACTACCGTAATGGAAGGCGCAGCCTTTGGCCGGAAAGCAAAATGCGATCTGGTCGTAGCGCTGGGCGGCGGCAGCATTATGGATGCCGCCAAAGCCATCGCCCTAATGTGCCGGTGCGAAGGAGATATCCTTGATTATCAGCTGCTGCGCCGCACCCCTCAGCCCATTCTGCCGCTGATTGCCGTTCCTACCACCTGCGGTACCGGCAGCGAGGTCAACGGCACCGCCGTGCTGTCGGATCCCACCACGAACGACAAACGGGGTATGCGCAACAACGACTATCTTCCAACGGTGTCTATCGTGGACCCGCTGCTGATGAAAACCATGCCAAAACCTGTTTTGGCCGCTGTGGGCTTTGACGCGCTATGCCACAATATGGAGGCATTTCTCTCCCGCAAAAGGCAGCCTTTTTCCGAAATCATGGCCTTACGCGGTATGGAACTGAGCGTCAAATTCCTTCCCCGGGTATATGAAAACCCTGACGACGATGAAGCCTGGGAAGCCGTCACTCTGGCCAGCACATTCGGCGGCATGAGCATTTATACCAGCTCCGTTGTAGCGCCCCATGGCATCGAGCACCCCGCCAGCGGCCTGCGCGACATTGTCCACGGCTGCGGTCTGGCCGCGCTGACGCCCATAGTTTATGAGCACACCCTGTCCGCCGCGCCCGAAAAGTTCCGAACCATTGCCAAACTGCTGGGCGGAAAAAAAGCCGCCGACTGCCCGGACGCTATACGCCGTTTTCTTGAACGCATCGATCTGAACTGCACTCTGTCCGAGCAGGGCGTGCAGGAGGCGGACATTGACTGGATGACGGAAAACTGTTTCCAAGTTTCTGCCATGATGCTTCAGAACCATCCCTGCAAGCTGACGCCGGATGATGTACGCGCCATCTATCGCGCCGCACTGTGACCGTTTCCGCATTTTCTTGACTTTTTCCGCAAAAACGCTATAATAGAAAGGAAAATTGAAACTTTATCGGAATCGAGGCCATCTATGAAAAATCCCAAGTCCCTCATCTGTCTTACCTTTGGTATTCTGTTCATCGGCGCAGCGCTGGTTCTGCGCGGCACAGGCAACAACGAATTGGTTGTCACCGCGATTTTGGCAGGTATTTTCCTGCTGATTGTCTCCTACCATATGCACAAGGAGCCAGATCGTTATGCCGATGATGACGATGATGACGATTTTTAAGCGCGTCTCTCCCGCAAGTTAAAAACCGCTCCGACGGACATCCGTCGGAGCGGTTTTTTCCCTGTCTTTATACGGCAAGCTCCAGCTGTTCCCAGGTATATCCGCCCTGCTCGATGCTCTCCCAGCTGGTAAAACGTGCTTCCAATTCCACCCAAGTCAGATAGCGGAAATAAAATTCCGTTTCCAGATGGCAGGGAATGATATCCGTAATGATGCCCGCAATCTGGTCAAACTCTTCCGGAATTCCCGCCGTGTTGGGAAAAGTCACCCGCACGCGCCCGCTCTGCCCGGTCTCCGCTACCACCGCCCGGATTCCGCAGCCGCTCAGCGCACGATTGATAGACTCTATCGTAAAGCCATCGCCGCTGATCTGCAGCAAGGCAAGAATTGCCGCACGCCGCAGCTCCAGGGTCGGCGCCGCCGGCTTCTTTGCAAACAGTACCTCGCGGAGCGCAAGGCCCCAGTCCTTCGCCGTGGGCACCAGCACTTCCCGCTCGCTTTCCTCCGCTGCCGCTTCACAGCCGTCCAGCACCGCGCCGATACTCTCGATTTCACCGTTCCCGATGCTCCCCGGCGCAAACGTATAAATACCGACCGGACGCAGCAATCCCCGGATGTATTCTGCATACCCCAATGCGCTCCCTCCTTTTTAGTCCAATGCTTGCACAGAGAGTTTCCCCAGCACCGGCAGTACAGACACCGACACCGCCACATCGTCCACCGGCGACAGAATGCGATAGCCGGCAATACCATTCAAGCCGTTCAGCAGAGCGTACAGTTCGGACAGCGGCACCGCACAACCCAGACGCGCACCGGTAAAATAAGCCCGCAGCACTGTCTCCACCGCCTTCTCTGCCGCTTCCAGTGTCTCTCCTGTGCTTAAATGCACTCCAACGTCGATATCCACCGTCTGCACCGCGGGTGCTTTCACCTGTACATCGACAGCGATTTCTCGTTTCCGTTCCAAAGCCGCCTGGATCTCCTGACACAGCGCCTCTTCTGGTACGCCTGCCGTGGTGGCCACATAGACGTCCACCGTACCGATCCCTCTGGCCCGGCCCACGGCTCTGGCCGCCGCCACCCCGGGATACAGCATAGCTTCCGTCTCGTAAAAAGCGGCGTTGGCCCCGTTGGGCAGGCGCTGATAACTGTCCAGGATCCGGCCGCGCAGGGTTTCATCGTCTTCTGCATCCTCTCCGCCGGCGAAAGCCGTTGGATTGCTGCAGCTAACGATACCCGCCGGTGGCGCGGACAGAAACAACACCGTATCCGCCGCCGTATTTCCTGCCGCGCCGGCTTCCACCGCCTGCGCCGGCACATCCGCGAAGGTTTCCCCCGCAGCCAGAGCCGCTTCCTGCACCGTTTCATAGCGCACCCCCACAGCGTTGAGACATACGGTTCCTGCCGGAATGGCAAGATCCTCCTGCGGCGCGGTACGCACGGAAAAGCGCATCGTACCTGTAGCTTTTACTGCAGCACGGCGTTCCAGCGCCCGCGTCTGCGCATGATAGTCCAGATAAACTCCCTGGGCTGTCTGCGGAAAACTCTGCCGCTGCACCCAGTCCATCTGAACATAAAGGGCCTGCACCTGCGCCGCCACGGCATACAGCCGCACCGCCAGATCGCAGGAATGAGAAACATCCCGCCCGATGCGCTTTGAAAAATCCTCCAACAGCGCCTGATAAATTTCCTCCACCGTTTTCAATCCCATTCTCCTCTCATTGAATGGTCAGCGCCACCTCGATAGGGTCGCCTTTATACTGCAGCGCAACGCACAGCGTATAAAGGCCCTGTGCCGCATTGTCCAGCGTCACGCCGGTAACGTCCAGATCCTCCTCATGCAGCGCTTCCCGTACCGCCGCCTCGGCCGCGCTGCTGCACTCCCGCGCGTTTACCCGACCCAGCTGATGCAGCGTACTCCCCAGCGTAGGGATAAAGGGGAACCCTTCCCGGCGGGCCGTCAAGCGGTACAGTACCCGCTGAATCAACTCCGCACTGCCCTCCACCATTTCCATCCCGCCGTTTTCCAGCGCCACATAATCTCCATTCCTGATTTTTAACTCCATAGCCTTATTCTCCTCTGTACTTCACAGCCCGCCCGGTCCAGACGTCCCACAATCGCACGGAGCAGACGCCTCTCCGTTGATCAGCAACTGCCCGGTTAGTTCAATGGTGCCATTGTTGCGCAGGCAAATGGACGCTCTCTCAGAAAAGAGATACACCTCTCCATCCTCCAGTGCTGCTGCCCTCTGCTCCTTGTGTGTGCCCAGCACAAAGACTTCCTCCCCGCCGGGGCCGCCTTTGAGCACCACTACTTGGTCGCCGCTTTTGGGCTGCCAAAGCATGCCGCCTGGTGTACACACAGGAAGATCCCGCACCTCTCCCCGGGTATACACCCCTGCCCGGTCGCCGCCGATAGTGGTCACACCTAAATCTGCCGCGGTTTCCTCCGCGGTGCGCGCTGCGCGCAGCTTTTGTGATAGCCACATTATTCTTCCAGCCTCCTCATACGCAGTGTTGTCGTTTCTCCTGCAGCATTGCAGCAATACGCCGCCTCTTCCACATAGAAGTCGCCTTGAATGCCGATATCACTGCGCTCCATGCGTATCACGCTTCCCGGCGCTGCTCCTTGTCTTCCCGGCAGCACCGCCGTCAGCTGCCGAGCCCCCTCCCGGGAGCGTTCGATCTGATATTGCCCCGTATAGCGCATCGCCGCGCTGCTGCTGCGCCCTGGCACATACAGTACCCGCCGGCAACAGCCGCCCCGATCCAGAAACGCCGTGTGCTCCACCCGCTGCCTCTGGCGGCGCACTTTGTCTACCACCAGCACTTCCGAATACACACCATAGCGCCGGTCCTGCCAACGCAGCTCCAGCAGCGGCGTCCCGGCGCCGATCATAAACCGTCTTCCATTGTCCTTCCACGCTGCAGGCAGCAGCAGTCCTTCCGCCGTGATACGCGGCACGAACCCGCCGACCCACCGGGTAAATCCTTCCAGCGCCCTCCACTGACTTTCACCACTGGACACACTGTACTCCGCTTGCCCTTGAAGTTCCGAAAACATCCCCCAGGACAGGCCATAGGGTGCCGCATGACGGCGCAGCAGCTCTGAAAGTGTGGGCCGGGTATAGGTCACGGCCTCCGCCTCGTTGTCCAGCAACAGCGCAGCCAGGCCGCGGCCACTAATCTCCAGTGTCCGCCCGGCGCCGTTTTGCACGATTTCCGTTTCATCCACCACCGCCCGGAGCAAAACTGTCCCCTTCTCCTGCAGCGTCACACGCCAGGCCCGTTCCAAAAGTGCAGCCTGCGCCGCATGATACGGGCATTTCAAATAAAAACTGTCGCAGGGTACGCCGCCTGTCAGAGTCGTTTCCCATTCCAAAAGAGGCGCGAGCACTACGCTTCCGCCGCCATAAAGCTGTACAACCGCCTCCATTATGTCACACGCACCTTCTGTCCCATCGTAATGTAATTGGGGTTTTTGATGCCGGGATTCCATTCCAGGAGCACCTCCAGCGATATGCCGTATCTGCGCGCAATTCCCCATAGCGTCTCGCCTTTGCGCACAGTGTGATAGCACACCTGTCCCGCGGTGCGCCCGTCTCCGCTTCCTGCGGACGGCCCAGATGCAGCCGCGGTGCCCGCTGCTGTTTCCTGCAGCTCCGGTTCATACAAATCACAGCTTTCCCAGAATTCAAAGGTGTACGCCACATAATCCGGCCGCGGTGCCTGCGCCAGAGACAATGCCGCAAAGTACACATGGGCCGACTGCCAACATGGATGCACCAGCACCCCCTCGCCGCCGTCGTAATACACCGTAGCCAAGCGTTTGAATTCTTCATAAGCGCCTTCCCCCACAAATTCGCCGCTGCCTTTCATCACACGCATTCCCTGTCCGAGATTCTGCAGTACATAATAACCGTAGGGCACCTCCCGCGCCGTCAGGCGGCGGTGATAGGTGATGCTGTAACTCCTCGGATTGTGGGGCCAGACATAGTTTTTATAGCGCATGGGCTGTAATTTAGCCATGTCTTTCCTCCTTACATCAATTCAAACCCGCCATCGTAGCGGCGGGCGTCCCGTTCCAGCCAAGCCGACCAATCCGCCATTTCCACCTCCGCCGTCAAACGGCCCCGCTCGTTTTCTTTTTCTGCAGCCGCATAACTGTCCTGCCGCGCCGGCGGCGCGCTGCTCCGCTCAATCTGCCGAAGCTTTTTCAGCAGCTGCGCTGCACCGTCACCAGAAGCCGGGGTGAATGCGTTTCCTCCTCCCGGGACCCGGTAGCCAAACGTACTCTCCACACGTTCCGTTCCTGCCCGCAGAAGATCCGGCAGCGTCCGTTCCTCCACATCTTCCAGTGTCTCTTTCCGCGCCGCCGGACGCGCCCATACCGCAGCAGCGGTATTTTCCTGGGCAGGCGGCTGCCGCAGCGCTTCTGCCTCTGCACCCGCCGTCCAGGCGGACTCTTCCGGGGCAGGCGGCTGCAGCGCCGCCTGCCCCTCCCCCTCCGCACCTTTCGGCGCAGAACGGGTATTTATATAAACTGGCACGCTCTGCTCAATCAAAGTACTTTGACGAAACAGCGTCTGCCAGAGAATCCTGCTGCGCTCCTCCAACGCCCTCCAATACGTCAAACGGATCTTCCCTCTTTCATAATTTGATAACGTTCCCAGTCAAACGCCGTGTTCTCCGTCCCCTCCGTATCCATCAGCGGCGCGCCGCAAACGGTGCACCGCCGTTCCATAGCGGCGGCTCGGCATACCGGGCAAAGTTCAGAAAGCGCCTCTTCACCATCCAGCTGCTGCTGCAAAACGCAGTACAGCAGTTCCCGCCGCGTCATGCGTCTTGCCCGTTTTTCCCCGGGCAAAACACCAAACTGTTTGAGCACACGCCACCGCAGCCTCTCTTCCGGCGCGTGCCTCAGACTTTTTTTAGCGCTTCGGCACTCCTTTCACCGCAGTCGAACCCGGGGTCAATCTCCCTGCTCCATGTACTGTAGGCCGCCGCCACAGCGTTGATTTCCTCTGCGCTCAGCGTCTGCAGCACTTCTTGGGCGCTTTGGAATACTGGCGTTCCGCGGATGCACAGGCACCGGGCCGCCAGCGCCGCACAGCCGTGCACGCCGTCCGCAAAAGCGTCGCCGCCTTCCTCTGCGCTTTCTTTGGCGCGCAGTTCCAACAGCTCCGCGGCACTCAGCAGCACCATATGCACCTTCTGCCCTCGCAGCACGAAATCCCGCGCTCGTTCTTCATTGAGAAGCCGATACAGCGCTTTTTCCATCAGGCCGCCACCTCCATGCGTTTAGCCGCCAGCACGTTCACGCTCTCAGCCACCATGGCACCCAGCTGTCCTTCCTCGGCAATACTGCCCCATTGGCAGCCGCTGTAGATCACCTTACGGTCCGGTTTGCAGATCACCAGAGAAAAATCCGCCAAATCATAAAAATTGATCCCATCGCTGATAGCCTCATCGGTAGCGTACAGGCGTTTCAGCGTCAGGCTGTACTGAGTCTGCCCCGGCAGAATCGCCACTGGTTCGCTCTCGCCGAACGCTTCCACACTCTGGCTGGTCTTACTGGCTTTGGCCATATAACTCTGCACCACGGCCACCTTTCTCCCCTCCACCTCAAGATAAATATCGCTGCTGGTGGGAAAACCCGAAACCTCCATATCCTTCGCCCTCCTTCTTTCAAATCGTAATATGCGCCGTCAGATAGATCTGGTTCAGCCCATGGGCCACCGCAAAAGAAAATTCCACCTCGCACACCGTGGCGTTTTCCTCCGAAGCACGAACCGTCACATCGCCATAGCCGTCAATGATCTCTGCCTGGCGTTTGTTCTCCAATTCCACGATCACCCGGGAGCGCACGGCGCTGCGGGTCTGCGCCGTGTTCTTGGCCCGATTAAACGTTCTGCGCAGCGCGCTGCGGATCTGTGGGATCACATTGTCCACAATCAGCACTGTGCTCAGTTCGCGCCAGGTACTGTCCGATGCTCCTCCAGTCGTGGTACGGGTGGTCACACCCCGCACGGGGCTTGCAATTCCCGCGTTGCCTTCCAGCGGCGTCACGCCACCGCGCACCAGCAGATCGATCTCATCGTCGCTGAAATCTGCCGCCACACCACTTATGCCCTCCAACGGCGCACCATTGAGGGGGATTGCCGGATCGGCAGTGGCCGCGATCACCGCTGCCACCGCCGCCGCAGCCGCCGGACCGCTCAGCATCTCGCCTCCGCTGTCCAATGCCCGACCGCCCAAAAGCACCACGCGCTCGCTATTGAGAGCCTCGGCCTGCTCGATCATGGCGCTCACGGTTTCTTCCTCGCTGCCGGCCACAGCAATGCGCTCCCGGCGTGCGCCGGAAGCTGCTGTCACACTGTCGCGCAACGCCTGCAAAACCTCTGTGTCCGCACTGTCGCACACAACGACGCTCACATCTTCCTGCGCACTCAATGCGGCAAACGCCGCCTCATAGTCCTGCTTATCCGCCGGAGCCGCCACGGCCACTGCAGCCACTGCCGCCGCACCATTTTGATACAGCAGCCGCAGCAGCCCCTCCATAGCACTGCTTTCGTTATCCTCGCCAAAAGCGCTCACTCCTGCGGTATAGCTTGTGATGCGCACGGCTCTGTTCGCCTCTCCTTTCGCAGCCCTGGCCGCCACGCCGATCACCTTTTTGGCCGTACCTCCGCTGATGGCCGAAGAAGCATCATAGGAAGAATACACCCCCGGCCGCTCATGCATCACTGTGCTGTTCATTGCACCACACCTTTCAAATGAAAATCAGTCAGTGCTGCGCCTTCTTCGGCGCGCACCGCTGTGAAATAGGCCCGGCACGCCACAGTGCACCGCCCCTTAAGATATCCGCTCTTGCCGTCAGCACCAATCTCGCCGCGCTGCACCGCATCTGCCCGCAGTCCCTCCGCCAGCGGCGTAAATAATTCCTTTTCCAGCATTTCAAAACCCTTTTCGATCTCCGCTGCGCCGCCGTGCGGCGCATAGAAATCCACATACAGCTTCAGTTCCAGCACCCGACCGTAGCGCTCTACTATTTCGCCCCGTTCTGCATCCCACTGCTGACCAAGATAGTTCCACAGTGCTGCAGGCCCGCTTTGCGTCTCCTGCACACCCAGCACCGCCGCCGCACCGGAAAGAGCCGGCAGCCGCGCTCGATCCCAAGCTCCTACCGTGGGAATCCCATGCTTTTCCAGCACCTGTTCCAGCAGTGTCTGCACGGTTTCCAGTCCTCCGCTCATACCAGCCCCTCTCTTTCCAGCCGCAGAATACCCCACCAATGGGATTTTTCCGCTCCCACATAGATGGCCGCCGCATGCTGCGCCACATACGCCGCACCGCCGGCGCGCACTTTATCGCCTGCCTGCAGCGGCTGTTCTTTCGGTCCGATATACAGCCAGCGCCGCAGATCCGCCGCGCCGAAATTGGTTTCCTCCCAGGGTTCTTTGGTCTCCTGGCGCCGAATCAGCTGCACAAACGCTCTCGTTTGCGCCAAGGCATTCTCGTGCTCAATCTCCACCCTCGCCCCAAAATGCCGCAGGATATCAGCAAAGGATTCCGTCATCCCCGCACCCCCAAGAAGGCAAAGCCGCCGTCGCTGCACAGCGGCGCCAGCAGCCGCTCTGCCGCAGCACGCAGTTCCCTGGCTGCCGCGGCGCAGGATGCTCCATCCCGATTGTGTACGCTCACATCGCCGGCGCTCCACGAAGCAGTACCCGCTGCGCCTTTGGTATTGAAATAATCCGCCGCAGCCAGGCTTGCCGCCGCGCAGATCAGGCAGCTGCGCCCGCTCTCTGTTTCTTCCGGGAGCATCTGGCTAATTCGTTCCCACTGCGCCGCGCACAGTGCCGCAAGATAGTCCTGCTCTCCCTGATCCGCGCCAGTCATGCTTTGGGCCAGCATCTGGATTTCTGTTTCCATGTCCATTCCCGTCCCTCCTGTTTCCTCTGCGTCTGTTTACTGCAGTGTCAGCACCCTCGACGCGTCCTGATAAAGCTTGGCAAAACCGGAAACGCTGGTGATGGCAGCGCGCTGAAGCTGGCGGTCGATCAGTTTGTCATACTCCACCTGCACTTCCCCGCCAGTGATCCGCTCCAGTGCATAATTCTTATCCATACCGATCATTGTACCTGCCGGCATCGCCGAAGTGCGCAGCAGTGTGGCGCCCAGAGGCGTGGTCAGAGTACCAGTGCCCTGGAAATTCAGCCCCGTCAGCGGATTCTGGAATTCCTCCAACTTCAGAAGGCCCAGCATCACGTCGCTGCTCACCAGCATGGTATTCATTTCATACGGGTCAAACTGCGCCCAGAAGTCCAGCAGCGCATCGTAGCTCATGCTGCCCGCCGTACCGGAAATGGGTTTCGTGCCGATCTTATAACTCTGGGCCGCGTTGTTGTTTCCGTCGCCTTTCATGATCACATCAATGGCATCTTCCAGATGCATCCGCGCAATGTGCGCGCCAATCTGACGCAACGTCACCGCAAACAGATCCAGCCTCTGAAAACGGATTGCTTCATAGGAAGCGACCAGCATCCGGCCGCGTTTGTGCAGCCGCACCAGGCTGCTCTGGGCCCTCACCGTGGTTTCCGGCAGCGCGGCGCCCTCTGCCACCACACGCAGCGCCTTATCCTCTTTGGTCGGCACCGAGGCAATGGAGCGATAATCCATCCCATCAAACTGTGTCACCGCCGCGGTAATATGGGGCAGAAGGTTATCCTCTTCCATACCCTGGCGCACCGCCCGCGCCACAAATTCCGGAAACAGCACTGCCGACTCCGTAGTGTGGAAAAATTTCTCCACCACATCGCTCAGCGCACCTTTTACCTTGATATCAAAGCGCTTCAGCTGACGCTGATACGCGTCCAATCCCTCCAGCGCCGTGCCGCGGTACTGCTCGCCGGGATCCAGTTCTTCCAAAACGCGGGAAAAACTCCTGCCGCTCTCAGCATACATGCCCTTTTCCAGCTTTATCGTGTCAAAATGATATGCCATCGTTTCTTCCTCCTTAAAGCTTGATCACACAGCGCCCGGCGCTTTCATCCACCGCCAACACCCAGTACTCCGCTCCGCTTTCCGCCGCACACACGCCGCCGCTGCCGTCGGCGGTCAAACCAATGTTGCCCACACCGGGCACCGTCCCGGTATAGCTGACCTCTGCCAAACCGCCCAGCTGTACGCCGCACACGCCGCCACGCACAGGCCCCGCTACGCCGCAAAAAGCATCTCCCGCCGCGCACGGGCTTACTGTGCGCGGTGCGCTCAGCTTCACTACCTGGCCCTCTCTGGCATCCGCCGTTTCAAATGTGGCGCTCCATGCGCCGATTCCCTCGTATGAAACTTTCATTTATCTTCCTCCTCAAATCAAAAATGCACTGCCGTCCGCCATGCTTTGCTCCCGCGCCCCATAGGACAGCTGCGGCTGCTCCGCCGCGTGTTCTTCTCTTGCCTGATACACCCGTTTCAGCTCCAAAAGCTCTCCTTCGTTGAGTTTTTGCAGGGCCGATGCAAAAATTTTTTCGTTCAGTTCCGGCTCAGCCAGGCAGGCATAGCGCAGCGTCTCCCTGCGCAAATGATCTAAATAGCGTTTGCCCAGCGCCGCTTCCCACTCCAGCTGTTCCAGTTCCGTCAGAGCTTCCTTATGGCCTTCTGTGCGCAGGAACGCTTTCAGCGTCCGGCGTGTCTGGGGCGAAAATCGTTTCATCACGCCGGCTTCCCGCTGGGCCGGCACCGCCACGAACGACCATTCGTAAGCATCCTCCGCTCCCCGCAGCTCCGTATAGCACAGCCTGCCGTCATATCGTTTTCCGTGCACATGCTCGCATTCGCCCCGCGCCGCGCCGCACACCGAGCATACCGCCTCGCGCACACTGCACCCCACGGATACCTCTTTTTTGATACCCGCCTCGATCTCTTCAATCAGTTCCTGGTTTCCCTCAGTGCGCGGCATATAGGCCATGGCTTTCACATAGCAGTATCCATCCCCTGCCGCCGTGGTGCGCCCTTCCTCGCGGCATACCTCCGCGCGGTAAATGCGCGCCGTCTGCCCCCGGGCCGACCAGCAGTGGTCAAAGATGCCGCTTTTCCCTATAAACAGCGCCGCCAGCTCCCGCAGCGTCTGTTCATCAAAGCGCTCTCCGTCCCGGTCGATTTCGTTGTCGCACAGCCGCACGGAAAAGGTATACACCTCTTCGGGTGTCATTTCCCTTTTGGCCAGCGCGTTGATCTGTGCCATATCTGCCGCCTGCTGCGCACACAGTGTCTCCGGTGGCAGGCTTTTCTGAACCTCTCTCATCCGAACTCCTCCTTGTCATTGGCAAGCCGCAGTTGGCGCGCCTGCTCCAGATAGAGCTGGGCTTTGGCGTCTTCCACCTCGTCCTGCAAATTGATGGTGTCCCACACCACTTCGAAATCACACGCATAGCCCTGCGTGCGCAGCCACATCCGGCACACCTTTTCCACCACCGGCGTCAGCGTGCGCCGGATGGCGTCCATCTCCGTGGTCAGCATATCCGCCTGCTGAGAACTCATCCGCTCCGTGCTCGACCAGTTCAGCCCCAGCATAAACGGCGGAATGCCCGTCCGCGCGATCAGCTGCTCCAGGATCTGCCGCACCGGCACTTCGCTGTCCAGCACCTGATTGTCCGCGCCAATTACTTTGATATCCACATTGCCTGCCGCCACAAAGTCACGCACATAGCTGCCTTTGGCGCTTTCCATAGCGCTGGCCCACTCCCGGGCAATCTGTTCACTGCGCTCCCTGGCCAGCGCCCGGTCCGTGTCCCCTTCCGGCTTATAAATTACGGCAAAGTGAACGTTGCCCACACGCTCCCAGTTCTGACCGATCGCATGATAAATCTTAAGCAAAATCTCCGTCAAAAACGGCATAGAGCGCAGCAGCGACACACCGTAGGGGCTGCCGTTTTCCGGATTAAATGGCGTAAACAGCAATAGATCCTGCCGCGGCGCAGGCTGAAGCGCACCGGTTTCATCGCGCACACACAGCATAAAGTCCAGCGGCGAGACGCCCTCGCGCACCTCTACTGACGCGGCCTCAGCACACAGCACCGCCGCGATGCCGCCGCCCCTTTTGCAGGGCACGATCTCTCCCACAGCCCGCCCGCAGGTCAGCATGGAATCCAAATACTGCTCCAGAAAATGATCCAGCCCCCGCTGCGCGCGGCCCACCGGCACCGTCCGCAGAAAATGTGCCAGCTCTTCCTGCACGGTCCGTTCCGGACACCGCACCACAAAGCCGCCCACCAAACGAATGATTTTCATCAGCGCCGCATCCACAATCGGCACCGCTTCCCGCACCGCCCGATACAGAGCAATTTCCCCATTGTGCAGCGGCACATAGGATTCCAGCGCGCCGAAGGGCTGTCGGGATACCGCGCGCAGCTGTACTGTCGCCGGCACACCGGGCTCCCGTTTTTTTCTCCATTTCATGCTTGTCCCCTCCTTTTCATCCGGCCCGGCGAACCACAGCAGCAGCATAAAATCCATCTCCTCGCTCCTGCTGTGCAAGATAGGCCGCAAAATACCGCATTTCATCCATGGCGTGGTCATGCTCCTTGCGGGGAACGTCCCGCACTGCCCCCTCCTCCCAGCAATACAGTTCCATCTCCCGCAAACAATCGGCGCAGTTACTGCAAAGAATGAGTTTTTTCTCTTTGAGCATCCCCGCTGTCACACGGATGCCCCACAGCACATCGTTGTCCGCTTTCTGCACCCGCAAACCCGTGCGCCGCAAAGCTTCGATAAAGCTGGCCGCCGACGGATCCACAACCACTACGTCCGGCCTGCGCCCATCCAGCAGGCGCCATAATTCTTCCACATATTCCGCATCGGTTTTTTGTTTCCCTTCCCGGCGGGAAGCGTAGTAGTATTCGTCGATGCGGTACCATACTGTCCCCCGTCTGCCCCACAGCCCGAAAGAAGCCGGATTTGCTGTCCCGTAATCCACCGATACCGCATATGCTTCGCACGGCTCGTCCACAGGTGCCGCACAGTCCCTCTCCCGATCAAAAAAGTCGTACACCAGCCCTTGAGCCCGGGTCCACTCGCCCAAAACGAACCGCCGGTAAAAAGCTCCTGAGTACGTCGTGCGGTAACGCCGCTTTACCGCTTCGCTCAGCGCCGGGTTATCCTCCATAGTGAAGTGCAGATGCAGTGCGTTTTTCTCCCGCGCTTTTAAGATCCACTCCCGGTAAAACCAATGCTGCGGGCTCTCCGGGTTGCAATTAAACCATAACCGCGCCCCCTCCACGGAGCAGCGGGCGCAGGCCTGTTCCACAAAAGAGCGCGGCATCAGCGCCGCCTCGTCCAGCAGCACGCCGGCAAAAGTGATGCCCTGAATCAGCGCCGCACTTTTTTCGTCGTATCCGCCGAACAGATAGAAGCGGTTGCTCCTTCCGCGGCAGCCCAGTTCCAGATAATGCTCTGTGCGGTTTTCGGTCCACCGCAACCCCAGCCGCCGCAGCCACGGTTCCACCGCCGCCACCACATTGCGCCGCACGCCGCTCACACTTTTGCCGCAGATGCCGAACTGCGCCCCGTCAAAGCACGCTGTCGCCCAGCACAAAAAGCTCAGTGCCATGCACACGGTCTTGCCGCTGCGCACCGCCCCGTCGCAAATCAGCGCATCGCAGGTATGTGCCGGCGACGCAGCGCACCACCAGGTCAACACTTGTTTTTGTTTTCTCGAAAAGTTCAATCCACTGTTTCGCTCCCCCGCTTTTCCGCCACACTCGCTGCATCTTCCAGTGCCTGGAAAAAGGCCTGGGCCGTGTCATCCCCGCCTTCGCCGCCCAACAGCTCGCCCAGCGCCTGCAGCGCCCGCACACGGTCCAGGAACTTGACCTCCGTCTGTCCCTCCCGGTGTTTGAATTCTGCCACCGCCGCCAGATCCATTGCCTCGATGCCGCCGTGAATCTGCCCGCAGGCTAATGCGATCGCATCGTTTGGCCTTGAAAAAGCCAGACGGCAAAGGCAGCGCACCACATCCTCTTTTTGAATCGCATCCTGCACTCCCTGGCGTGCCTTCGTCAAATAGCGCCGCACATCTTTCTGCCGCAGCAAAACATACCCGTCTTCCACTCCAGACGCCTGTTCCGCCCGCTCCACATCCGGCGTCTGCAGATAGGTTCGGCAGAAAATCTGTTTTTCCCGTGTCCATGCTGTTCCTTTCATCATTCCCCTCCTTCTATCCCATCCCCCAAAACGCAAAAAAGTCGCACGCGAACGTGCAACTTTCTGAAAAATCTATAAAATTTCTTTGCGTTGACCAATCTGCACTGCGCCGCCGAGCGGGCGGTCACATCCCGGTGACGCATACTTTTCCGTTCCCATCTTCAAACACGACGGCAGCTGCACCCGCAAAACTCGATGCTGCAAACAAGCCCGAAGAAATAGTGCAATTGCGCAAATAATATTTCTCGCATTATGAATATATAATTGCACCACCAGGGGCATTGATTCTTTGCACCCCGGCTTGTTGTCTTTTCGGACAGCCTATACTTCCAATCCCAGAAATTCCGAGTAATCTGTGCGTGGGTTTATCATTCTCACTTTATCTGGACTTATATCCCATTCAAGCTGTTCTTTTAGCCATTGTCTCACCGCATGGAATATTGCTCCTGATAAGCTTGACCCCATGGCCCCAGTCATGAAACTTTGCTTCACAGATGAACCCCACTGCCTGCCAGAAGCATTAGATACCGCAAGCCCCTCTGAAATGCACCGTCATAGCCGAATAAGGTGCGGTTACTTTTCATTCCCATTACACTGTTTTTTCTATTTTCATTTTTGATTCTTCTCTTCCTCACAAAAAAGCCTTCATCCGCTCAACGGTCTCCTCCTCCACCTTCAGCAGCCTTTCTGCCAGCATCAACGCTTCCTCCCCAGCCGTGTAACGATATGCATTGATGCGCTTGCTCATCTGGATAGCACCCATGGTGCTGCCGCGGATCATCATTTCGGCAATGTGCCGCGGCGGCGGAGAAAGCAGCGCGTTCCAGTGCAAAACCGTTTTCATCATGGCTTTTTTCATTGCTCCAGGATCCTCTCCGCGGTGCCCACAACGCCGCATCGTCTCTTTAGCCGCCCCGCCCACGGCGCGATAATCCATCAGACAGCTGCTCAATACCGCCCGCAGATCCGGCCGGGTTACCATTCCGATCACCATTGGCATTGCCGTCTCTCCCATGTTGGCATTTTTGTAAATAAAGTTCAGCAATTCGGTCTTTTCACTCATATTTCGTCACCTCTTTCTTTAGTGTTTCCTTGCGGACAGATGCAAACCGCTCCAATTTTTGTAATGAAGATGTAACATAAAAACTATATTCCCCATGCTATAATGAAACCAATCCATTGCAAAAATGAACAGCTCTGCCATACAATGGCACGCCCTGCATGCCATTGCTTACAGGTATTTTCTCCGCCCAAAATCTCCCGGCTTTTTTGAACTGTGAAAGAGGTGAACCCGTTGAAACGCATCTTGACCGCGTTTGTTTCCCTATGCCTGGCAGCATCGCTCTGCCTCAGCGCGTTTGCGGCGAGTAAAGGCAGCTTTGATCACTTCCAACCCGTCAATACCTTTTCTGAAGAATCCTTCGCCGACGTTTCCGGCTGGTTTGCTCCCTATGTATCCACGGTCTATTCCATGGGCCTGATGCAGGGTTCCATCAACACTTATGGTGAACGCGCTTTCCACCCTGACGGCGCGATCACACTGGCCGAAATCATTACGCTGGCCGACCGTATCCACAGCACCTATTATAATGATGGAGAACCTTTTCTGCAGGGCAGCCCTTGGTATCAGACCTATGTAGATTATGCTGTCGAAAAAGGCATTCTTGCCTCCGCAGACGAATACGAAAATTATTCTGTTCCCGCCACACGGGCGCAATGTGCCGGCATTTTGGCCCGCGCCTTACCGGAAGCAGCATATACACAGATTAACACGGTGGAATTAGGCGCTATTCCAGACTTGGACATGGAGCAGAAAGATTCCTTAAGCGTCTACACGCTCTACCGCGCCGGCATTTTTACCGGCAGCGCTATGGGCGCTTTTCGCCCGGATGACGAAATTACCCGCAGCGAGGTCGCTGCTGTAGCCGCCCGTATTGTGGATCCGTCCCTGCGGGTATCTTTCTCTCTGTACGCTCCGCTGTACGTCGGCTTTACAATCCCCGCCGATAATGCCGGCAAAGTCGGCATCACTGGTCTGACCATGACGACAGACGGTGCTTCCTGCTATCTGACCATGGACTTCAAAAGCCAGGAAAGCCGTTTTCTCTCTATCATGAATGCTTCGGAAAGTCTGTATATCCTTAAAGTCGTTGCCATCGAACAGGATGTGGAGCATTTCACGTTCGCTTTCCCCATGGAAACTCTGCAAACGATTTACGAGGCCTCCAAAAATCCGCACAGCGAAAAGCTGACCATGGAATTTTATGCCAGCGGTGATCCCACCTCGGTTACGGATCGCTTTTATATCGCCATTGATCAATTCGCCAAATACTTTGAGGATACCAACTTCTCCTGACCGTTTCCCCGCCCTTTCAGCGAATAAAAAGAGCCACCGGAGCATATGCTCCGGTGGCTCTTTCTACTTTATACCGCATGACGGGGTTACGAATGCCTCTCATAAGCCCTGGTATTGAGAGCGTCCGACAGCTCCAACAGTACGTGGTCAAACCCTCCCGCGTAGTCAAACGATTCCCTCACATGCTGTACCAAACCGCGTTCATTCGGCAAAGACACCGTGATCTTCGTGCCTTTGCCCAATTTGGATTCCCCAAAAATACGCCCACCATGGGCTTCAGCGATCGCCCGGCAAAGCGGAAGGCCAAGTCCAAGCCCATGGGGCCGTGGGTCCATGCGCTCGCTGTGAAGATACCGGTCAAACAGCACACTCATCATTTCTGGTGCCATGCCGCAGCCCGTATCCTCCACGCTCAGCAGCACATCGCTCTTGTGCACCTGCACCGTCAGCGTCACTTTCCCGCCCGGGCCTGTAAACTTCAACGCATTGGAAAACAAGTTCAGCAACAGCCGTTCCATCAGGCGCGCATCATAAGCAATCACACAGGACTGCGCCGCACAGGAAAATTGCACCGTCACATCCTGCTCCTCGGCCAGAAGCCCCACCTGCTCGGCCAGCTCCCGGCAGAATACCACAATATCTCCATTTTCCCGCTTACGCAAATAGTGCTCTCCGTCCAGCAATTCCGCCATAGACAGATTTCCTGCCAGGCGCAGCAACTGATAGTAACTTTGGTTAAGCAGCGCAGTGCCTGGCATATCTGTCTGGATCATCTTCTGGAGACTGGCGTGGAGCACGCTGAGAGGTCCGCGCATCTGTGCCGCCACATTGGGCAGAACCTCGTTTAATAGTTTCTGTTCTTCATCACTCCGTTGTGTCACAATCGTTCCCTCTCTGACTCAATAGGATTTTTCTGCTTTAGCATCGGCAGAAATCACGATTTTACCAGTGCCAAATTTATCTTTTTCAAGCAATCAGCCCAAAAGGACCCCGGCAGGCCAGAAAAAGGAATTTCTCAACATTTTATTTATTCTATCAGGTTTTGTCAAAAATACAAGTTTCCTGTCGGTTTTTGTCGTTTTTTCTCGGCTATTCCGTTGTTTTGCTGAATAGCGCTGGAATTATTTGGTGAAAATAACGTATATTCTTTCCCGTGATTTCGGTATAATAAATCCAGCTAAAATGGTTTGTTCATCACAGATTTGATAATAATGAGGAGGATACGAACAATGTCTATCAAAATTGGTATCAATGGGTTCGGCCGTATCGGCCGCCTGGTGCTGCGCGCCGGCATTAATCGCGAAGGTGTGGAGTTCGTCGGTATCAACGACCCCTTTATTTCTCCCGACTACATGGCCTACATGCTGAAATACGATTCCGTGCACGGCCGTTTCCAGGGCGCCATTGAGGTCAAGGAGGACGCGATCGTCGTCAATGGCCACGAGATCAAGGTGTTTAATGAAATGGACGCAAAAAATATTCCCTGGGCTGCCGTCGGCGCAGAGTATATCGTAGAGGCCACCGGCATCAACCTGACCAAGGAAAAGGCTCAGGCCCATCTGGATGCCGGCGCCAAAAAGGTCGTTATGTCCGCCCCCTCCAAGGATGATACCCCGATGTTTGTCATGGGCGTGAACCACAAGACCTACGATCCCTCCATGAACTTTGTCTCCAACGCCTCCTGCACCACCAACTGCCTGGCTCCGCTGACCAAAGTTGTCAATGACGCTTTTGGTGTGGAAATGGGCCTGATGACCACCGTGCACGCCACCACAGCCACACAGAAGACGGTAGACGGTCCTTCCAAAAAGGATTGGCGCGGCGGCCGTGCAGCCAACGGCAATATCATTCCTTCCTCCACTGGCGCAGCCAAGGCTGTGGGCAAAGTCATTCCCGAACTCAACGGCAAGCTGACCGGTATGTCCATGCGTGTGCCAACGCTGGATGTCTCCGTGGTGGATCTGACCGTCCAGCTGAAGAACCCCGCCAGCTATGATGAGATCTGCTCTGCCATGAAAAAGGCTTCTGAGGGCGAGTTGAAAGGCATTCTGGGCTACACCGACGAGGATGTGGTGTCCACTGATTTCACTGGCGAAACCTGCACTTCCGTGTTCGATGCCAAGGCCGGTATTGCCCTGACAGATAAGTTTGTCAAGCTGGTCGCTTGGTACGACAACGAAGCCGGTTACTCCAATAAAGTTGTGGACCTGATCCAGTATATGTACTCTGTGGATCACAAGGCATAAGAGATTTCATCGAAACCGCACAGGAAAAGCGCTCTGCCATAGGCGGAGCGCTTTTTTGCCATTGTAAACACGCCTCTGCCTGCTGCGCGCCTGTGTCCGCGTACATTCCCCGGATATGCAAAAAGCGTTCCGCTTTCAAGGCGAAACGCTTTTTGCTTACTATACAATTCACCGCATTTCCATCATAGGAAGAACAGCAGCGTATCAATCAGGAAAACAGGGATCAAAATCCCAACGGACCAGGCCATATAACCGAAAAAGGAAGGCATTTTCACGCCGTTTTCATCGGCAATGGATTTGACCATAAAGTTCGGTGCATTGCCGATATAAGTATTGGCCCCCATAAACACCGCGCCGCAGGAAATGGCAATCAGCATCGGAACAGCAATGGTGCCGACTGTCGTCACCACACCCTCCGCCGCGCCCAAAGCGCCTGCCGTAGTCATGAACACCAGATAAGTGGGCGTATTGTCCAAGAAGGAGGACAATGCGCCGGTGGCCCAGAACATCTGCCAAGGCTCTGTCAGGCCCAGATCCGCACCGTGCGCCTTGAGGAACAGCAGCGCCGGGATCATGGTGATAAAAATACCGATGAACAGCACTGCCACTTCTTCAATGGCGCCCCAGGTAAAGTTGTTCTTAGTACGTACGTCTTTCTTGGTGGTCTTAAAAGACAAAAACGCCGCCGCCAGAATCATCGCAATCTCAATCAGCGTGGGATAGCTCAAACTGACACTGCCGAAAATGTGGATTCCCAGCACGTCGCCCGCAGCATTCTGAAACAGGGGCATACCGGGCAGTACACCGGAGAGCACCACCGCCAGCACGATCACCAGCATGAAAACAATGTTGTGCGCGCCGCTCAAGCGCAGTTTTGCACCACCGTTCAGGGGCTTGCGACCTGCCGCCAGGTCTTTTCGGTACGCCCGCTGATCCATCACGAAATAAATGGCCAGCAGCAGCACCACGTTCAACGCCATGATCGGCAGCAGATGCTGCAGCTCCCATGTGAAGGGCACGCCGCGCATAAAGCCCATCAGCAGCGGGGGATCTCCGATGGGCGTCAGGCAGCCGCCGATATTGGACACCAGGAATATGAAAAACACCACTGTCTGCACACACTTGCTGCGCCAGCGGTTGGCCCGCAGAATGGGGCGGATCATCACCATGGACGCCCCGGTAGTACCGATCCAGGAGGCCAAAGCCGTACCAATCAGCAGCAGCAGCACATTGGTCTTGGGCGTGCCGGCCAAATCGCCTTCCAGGCAGATATTGCCCGCCACACAAAACAGGCCGAACAGCAGCACGATAAATGTCAGGTAATCGCCCACCAGAGATTCCAGCAACTGATCCACCATGGTAGGCACATTATATGTAAGCGCAAACGGAATCAGGAACAGCAGCGACCAGAACAGAACAAACAGCCAGCGCCATTTTTCCCACTTCTCCGGGATCACCAGCGGGCATATGGCAATACACAGCAGCATGCCCACAAACGGTATGGCAAATACCAGCGAAATCCCCGCGCCGAGTTCGGCGCTGTGCATAATTTCAGCGGCGAAAACACTCGGGCAGCACAGCGCCGTTGCAGCAGCGGTCAAGGTCAGAACAGATAATATTTTTTTCAATCAACTCACCCTCTATAAAATACCCTTCGCTCTTTGTTGGGCACATATCCTTCCCAGCGTCAAAGAGTAACTTTCTGCGCAGTACCCCTGCGCACGGTGTCTATTGTAATCTTCTGTACCCGAAAAAGAATGAACTATTTTGCGCAATTTTATTCTATTCTACAAAAATTTTATTTCAAAATTGTAATATATGGATAGAATCGTATGAATTTTTAAATTTTCGTTAAATTTTTATCAAAATAATCAAGACAAATCCCCTTCACCGATTGGGTGAAGGGGATCGAATCCAACGCGGTCAGCGCTCTTCTCGGAAATAGTTATTGCCCAGATTTTCCGGAATATGGCTGCCTTTGGCTCCGCGGATCGAGGCGGCCAGCAGCACAATAGCTGTAATAATAAAAGGCAGCATATTAAAAAACGCAATGGGGATCACAGCCGGCATATAATATTTCAAAATGCGCAGCGCACCAAATACAAAACTGCCCAGAATCGCCACCTGAGGCCGCCAGGCGGCAAAGATCACCAGCGCCACAGAAATCCAGCCCAAACCGCCCACGCAGTCGGAAATCCAGACGCCGCCGTTGATGACCATAGAGCAGTAAGCTCCGCCGATGCCGCAGATACCGCCGCCCAGCAGGATGTTGATATACTTCCACTTGGTCACCTGGATCGAAGCCGCATCCGCAGCGGAGGGGTTTTCACCGATCGCCTGCACGTTCAGTCCCGTCTTGGTGCGGAACAGATACCATCCGCACAGCAGAGCAATGACGATGCCCACATAGGTAAACGGATCATAGTTGAACAGGAGCTTACCCAGTACGGGAATATCGCTCAAAACGGGAATGGTCACATTTTTCATCTGAGCGATCAGCTCTGCAGGCAGCTGCCAGGTATTGCTGTCCGTTTTGCCGATCATATACACGCCAATAAAGTTGGACAATCCCACGCCGAAGATCGTCAGTGTCAGGCCGATCACGTTCTGGTTGGCCATGAAGCCCACCGTGAGCACCGCATAGATCAGCGCCGCGAGCATACCCGCCAGGAAAGCCGCCGCCATGGCTGCCGCCAGATTGCCTGTGGCATAGCCTGCAGCAAATCCCGCCACAGCCCCAATGGCCATCATGCCCTCCACACCCAAGTTCAGGTGCCCTACTTTTTCGGACATGATCTCACCCACCGTACCGAATAGTAACGGCGTTCCCGCCCCCACAGCGGCTACAATAAATTTCAGAATAAATGCCACAGAAATCATGTCTGCTCCGCCTCCTTCTCATCCGTCTCCGAGGCGTTTTTCCCCGCAGCCGGCGGCACTGCCCGCTCGCGGCGTCCGCGGAATACAATCTTATAGCGCACGAAAAATTCCATCGCCATAATAAAGAACAGGATAATGCCCTGCAGTACATCGGCACAGTCCGTGGACAGGCCGTAAGCAGACTGTACCACACTGGATCCCTTGACCAGGATGCTGAAGGCAAATGAAATCAACAGCGACACATACGGATTCAGTTGGGCAAGCCATGCGATAATGATGCCTGTGAAGCCTACGCCTCCGGCAACGCCCATACTCAGTGTAATATCAGAACCGGTGGCCTGCACCATGCCTGCAATACCGGCAATACCGCCGGAGAGAAACATGGTACGCAGCACAACGCGCCGCACATTGATGCCCGCATAGCGGGCCGTGTCGCGGCTCTCACCCACCACGCCAATTTCATAACCCTGCTTGGTACGGTTCATATAGATGGAGAGCACCACCACCAGTACCAGCATAATAATCCAGCCAGCATGCACACCCAGCACCTTATCCAACATGGCGTTGGCGTCAAAGCGGGCAATTTTGTTAAAGCCCGCCGCTTCCGGATCGCGCCACGGACCGTCGCGCAGGAACATGACGATATACAGCGCAATATAGTTCAGCATCAGCGTGAACAGCGTCTCGTTGGTCCCCCATTTCTCACGGCACACCGCGGGAATCAGTCCCCACAGTCCGCCGCCGATAAAGCCAGCGATGAACATAACCACCAGCAGCAGCAGATGCGGCATTCCGCTGCAAAACAGCGCAAAGAACGAAGCAAACACCGCGCCCATGATCAGCTGTCCCTCGCCGCCGATATTCCAGAATTTCATTTTGAAAGCCAGCGTAACGCCCAGGGCAGAAATGCACATGGGGATGCAGAACTTCACTGTGGCCTGCATCGCCATGGGAGAGCGGAAACAGCCTGTGATCATCGTCGCGTAAATTTCAAAGGGATTGTATCCGATGGCTGCGATAAAAATGCCGCCCACAATCAGTGCCAGCACCACAGCCAGGATCCGCAGCCCCACACTCTGCCCCTTGGACAGCTCCGCGTGTTTGACCACACGCAGCAGCGGCTCTCTTTTTTTAGCTTCCATATTCCAGCACCTCCTGGGCCGATTCTCCGGTCATCATCAGGCCGATCTGCTCTTTGCTCACGCTTTGAGCGGCCACGTCGCCGGTCACCCGTCCATGGCACAAGACAACAATGCGGTCGCACAGCTGCAGCAGCACATCCAGATCTTCGCCGATGTACACCACCGCCACGCCCTTTTCCTTTTGCTCATTGAGCAGATCGTACACCAGATAGCTGGAATTGATATCCAGGCCGCGCACCGGATAAGCCGTGATCAGCAGATCGGGATTTGACTCAATCTCCCGGCCCAGCAGCACTTTCTGCACATTGCCGCCGGACATCATACGCACCGGGGCTTCGATGCCGGCCGTGACAATATCCAGCTTTTCCACCAGCTCCTCCGCCATTTTCCGCGCGGGAGCACGATCCACCATGGGGCCTTTCCCGTGGGTATAGGTCTTGAGGAGCATGTTGTCCGTCATTCCCATGCCAGCCACCAGACCCATGCCCAGACGGTCCTCGGGCACAAAACTCATGGAAATGCCCATATCGATCAATTCCCGCGGGGTTTTCCCCGCCAGATTTTCTTTTTTATACAGGATCGCACCCTGCGTCGGCGGCAGCAGGCCCGCAATGGTTTCGCACAGCTCTTTCTGTCCGCTGCCCGCTATGCCGGCCACACCCAGGATCTCCCCGGTGCGGATGGAAAAGGACACGTCGTCCAAAGCGATACTGCCGTCTCTGCGGCGCACGGTCAGATCCACCAGCTTCAAAATATCCTCCGGGTCCTTCGGCGCCGGGCGGTCAATCTCCAGCGTTACCGCATGGCCCACCATTAATTCAGTCAGTTTGGACACGTCCACTTCAGCCGTCTTTACTGTGCCATAGCTCTTCCCTTTGCGCAGGATCGTCACCCGGTCGGAGATAGAAAGCACCTCATTGAGTTTGTGGGTAATGATGATCACCGCACAGCCGGCTTTGCGCATCTGGCGCAGGATCGCAAACAGTTTTTCCGTTTCCTGCGGCGTCAGCACCGCCGTCGGCTCGTCCAGAATCAGGATGCGCGCGCCCCGGTACAACACTTTCAGAATCTCCACCGTCTGTTTTTCTGAAACGCTCATGGCGTGAACCGGCTTTTCCGGATCTGTCTCCAGCCCATAGGTCCGGCACAGCTCCATCACCTTTTCCCGCAGCACCTTCGTCGGCAGTTTCCGCCCTGGTGTACCCAGTTCAATGTTTTCCATGGCGGAAAAAATATTGACCAGCTTAAAATGCTGGTGAATCATACCGATGCCTAGGTTTTGGGCGTCCAGCGGACTTTGGATCGACGCTGCTTTCCCGTCCACATAAATCGTACCGCCATCCGGATGATAGATGCCGGAGATCATATTCATCAGCGTGGTCTTGCCGCTGCCGTTTTCCCCCAGCAGGGCCAGGATTTCGCCATAACGGACGTCGAGATCGATCGCATCGTTGGCGACCACGCTGCCGAATGTTTTTCGGATCTTCTCACATCGAATCGCATACTCAGTTTCAGCCATAGAGTTCCCCCCACCTCTTCGGTATCAAAATCAAAAAACAGTGCGCGACTTTGCGTGCACACCGCGTTCGCTTCTTCTGCGGGCGCCCGCCGGCGTCCCGTCCGCAAAGTACGGAAATGGATTTCTTTGCGCTGCAATGGTCGATCGTCTCGCTGCGCAAAGCGGAAAGCCAGCTTTCCGCTTTGCGCAGCGGCCGGACTGCCGCCCGGCGCGCTGTGGCGAAAAAGAGGGCGGCCTGCATTGGGAGCCGCCCTCTTTGCCGCCGGGATCGTCTTACTTGACGACGACGTTCTTGTAATATGCAGTGATGGCAGCATAGTTGGCGCCGTCCACTTCCAGAGTGGTACCGTCGTTGCACTCCATCACGCCGTCGCAACCGACGGTGTTGCCGGCAGCGTCGGTATAGGTGCCGGTGAACACGTCAAAAGAACCATCCTCGATGGCAGCCCTAGCCACATCCACAGCTTCCTGGGTGCCCTCGGCCGCTTCTTCGGAAAGATCCGTGATGTTCAGCAGGCCATCGGCCATGGAGCCAAAGTAATCCTCCACATGCACGCCGGGCGTCCAGGTGCCGTCGATCACGTTCTGCACAGCAGCTGTGTAGTAAGCGCCCCAGTTCCAGACCACGCTGGTCAGCACGCTCTCGCCCACTTCAGCAGTCATATCGGAGTTGTAACCCACGCCCCAAACACCGGCGTCACGCGCAGCGATCTGGGGGTTGTTCGTATCGCAGTGCTGAGCGATCACGTCGCAGCCGTCGTCGATCAGGGCCTGCGCCGCCTGGCCTTCGCCCTCGGGATCATACCAGGAGTTGGTGACTTTCACTTCCACGGTGGCCTCGGGATTCACAGACGCCACACCCATGGCAAAAGCGTCGATGCCGGAAGTGCACTCGCCGTTCTCGCTGCCCATGGCGCTGACATAGCCGATCTTATTGGTCTCGGTCTTCATGCCGGCCACGATGCCGGACAGATACCGGGCCTGATAAATGCGGCCGAAATAGTGGTTGAAGTTGGTCTCGTTGGACTTGTAGCCAGTGGCATGGGAGAAGAACACGTTGGGATACTCCGCTGCCAGCGCCTCGCAGGTGTCCATATAGCCCCAGGAGGTAGCAAAGATGATGTTGCAGCCCTCTTCGATGCACTCGTTCATGGCGTTCTCGATGGCGGTGGTATCACCGTCGTCAATGTTGTTCTTGCGCACGATCTGATCGTCGCTCAGGCCCAGGGTCTCCTGCATGGCCACAATGCCCTGGTCGTGGGTGTAACTATAGCCGGAACCGGTGGCAGGATCGCCGATGTGGATCACGCCCACCTTGACGTCTTCCACTGCGATGCCAGTGCCCTCGCCGCCGGAAGGCTGCTCATTGTTGCCGCCGTTGCCGCAGCCGGCCAGAAGCATAGCCGCCAGTGCAATGGAGCAACCCAAAGCAAGAATTCTTTTCATTTCTGAACTTCCTCCAAATTCATTTTTTTATTATGACGCCCACAGGCGTTATAACCGCAACGTTATCTGGAACTACTCTCTTCCTCACTGCCGGCGGAATACAATCTCTCCATTTTCGTCCATCGCATCCACAATGGCCAAAGACTCCACACGCAGCCCACGCTTGCGCAATAATTGACCGCCCTCCTGAAACCCTTTTTCAATGGCGATGCCGGCGCCCACTACCGTGGCGCCGGATTGCTGGCATACGTCCAGCAGTCCCAACAGGGCGTTGCCCTTAGCCAGAAAGTCGTCGATCAACAGGATGCGGTCGTTTTCATTCAAATATTTTTTGGAGATTCGGATATCATATACTTTATTATGAGTAAAGGAAGCGACGGCGCTGGTATACACATCGCCGTCCAGATTTTTGCTCTCCGATTTTTTTGCAAATACCACAGGCACATGGAAGTACTGCGCAGCCACACAGGCAATGCCGATGCCGGAAGCCTCGATGGTGACGATCTTCGTCACATGCTCTTCACCGAACAGGCGATAGAACTCTTTTCCCATTTCATTGAAGAGATCAATGTCCATCTGATGGTTCAAAAAGCTGTCCACTTTGAGCACATTCCCGGCCCGGACAATGCCGTTTTTCCGAATTCGCTCTTCCATCAACTGCATAGTTCTCTCCCCTTTTTCCTCTCTCGCTTTACCGGCCGCAGCGTACAGAGGCGTCAAACCCTCTACCAATAGATAAGTTCATTATATCTATCTGTAAAAATTTTTTCAACAGCAAAATTGGAAAAAATCGTCGCTTCCCGGCGCTTTTGGATGCTTTTGCGCAAAGTGCACAAAAGCCGCGGAGTTTCCTCCGCGGCTTTTGACATACTTTTGCAGTTTTCTTTTGTTGCAGCGTCACAGCGCAGGATCGGCCGTCTGACTGCCGTCTGCCGTTGTCTGCCCCGCCGTATCATCCGGGGCCGGAGTCTCCGGCGCAGCAGTCTCCCCACCGCCGGTTTCCGGCACAGACGGAGTTGTTTCGGTTTCTTGGTCTTCCCCTGTGCCGCTGGTATTTTCCTGAGCCGGCCCCACCAGAATGATCTGGTTGCGGGATTTGTAAGTGCTGTTCGCCTCCAGCGTGCGGCTGACCAGCTTCCCGTTTTTATCGTACACACAGCGGTAAGTAGCTACTTTATAGCCGGTATAGCCGTTCTGCTCCTGCTTACGGGTGCCCGGCGCCAAACTTTTATCCTCTTTCTCCACCGTTTCATAGGGCGTTGAAGAGAGAATATTATACTCCATCTTCACACTCTGGCCGCTCAGATTGGTCCCGTAAATCGTGCAGGTGGCTTTGCCTCCGCTGTAAGTCACAGACAATTTAATCGGATAATCCGTATTGTTGCGGAATTTGAAGTCCGGCCCGCCCCAGCTCACAGTAGCGTCCATGCCGTAAGGGATATACCCGGGATAAAACATGTGGTTGGTGCGGGACACAATCTCAAGGTTGGAGCGCAGCACGGCCAGATAAAGAGTGGACGAAATTTGGCAGATACCGCCGCCATATTCTTCCACGGTCTTTCCGCCCACATACGCCCCGGCCGTGCGGTAGCCGTTAGCCGCCGTGCGCTGGCCCAGCGTTTCGTTGTAGGAAAATGTTTCCCCGGGATTGAGCACTACGCCGTTGCAGGATTTGGCTGCCAGGGACACATTGTGCTTACGGTTTGAACTGCCGGAGACGTTGGTGGTACAACTGCCCAGCCGATCCCGAAAGAGATACCGGTTCATTTCCTCTTTGCTGATGTCCGGTTCAGTGAGCGTGACCGGCACCGCAAACTCTTCGCCGG
The DNA here is from genome assembly GCA_020555865.1 of bacterium 210917-DFI.7.65. Taxonomy (GTDB): domain Bacteria; phylum Bacillota; class Clostridia; order Oscillospirales; family Oscillospiraceae; genus Pseudoscillospira. Next base: position 95,937 of record JAJCJJ010000006.1, read on the forward strand.
GCGCTGCCTCGTCCATCTGCGTCTGCGCCTGTCCGGCGTCAAAATCCACACCGCTCTCGCCGTCCTTCACCGCGCCGGCCGCCTTGTCGTAATAAGCGTTGCTGGCCTCCCGGTGTGCATCGTCATACACTTCCTTCATGGAAACGGACACCGGCGCTTTTTCCTCCAGCGTACAGCTGACGCCGCTGAGGTCATATTCACCAACGGCCGCCTCCACCATCTCAATCAGAGATCCCTGATCCATCAGATACCCGCTTTTGGGCTTTGTAACATACAATTTCTCGCCGTCGATGCGCCAGGAACATTCGGTCACCGGGATGTCTGCCGCCGCAGCAATATGCTCCACCTCGCGCTCCACCGCCGCCTTATCAAAGGTCAGCTCCGGCACTACGGTGCGCCCCAGGAGCAGACCCTGGGCATATGCCACACCGCTGGTGAAAAAATTCCCGCTGCGTCCCGCGCTCCAGGCCGCTTCCGCCGCCTGCTGCGCATCGGCTCTGACTCCAATCTCACCCAGTGAAATCTCGTAGACTCCTCCGGCCTCATCTCCGGCTTCGCCGCCCTCCACAGTCACAGGAAGGCTTTTTTCGGCATAAGCCTGGGGAAGCTCCCGCGTCAGGGTATCCAACGCTTCGCTGCGGCTCATGCCGCCCACTGCAATACCCGCCACGCTGGTGCGGGGATAAATGGTTTGACTTGCTGCCGCCAGAACGCAGGGTGTCAGCAAAACGATGGCGGCCACCGCCGCCACAGCGACAGCTGCAATCGGTTTTCGGCCGCGCCCGGCGACACCAGCCGCTTGATGTTCGGTTTCCTTTTGCATATCGATGCTCCTCTATGGTTCGCTTTCGGCGTCCATTTCCGAAACGAACCGATGCGATCTTTTCTCTGAAAGTCAAAATTATTTTACCATATTTTCCGCCGCAATGCGTTACAAAGCCATTACAATACAATGTCAAAACCCGGCGTCTCCGATTTTCAGAAGCACACGCCAAGGAAGTTGTCGTTCTTTTGCCGAAATTTGGCGCTTTGCCTGTTGACTTGCCCGCATGCAGAAGATAGAATAAAAATGATATTTTCTGCGTGGCCGGAAGTCCGCTGCAAGGCGTTTTCGGACAATGCTATTGTGGTATATGTGGAGGGAGTACTGATTATGTCTGTCAAGTATATTTTTGTCACCGGCGGCGTAGTTTCCGGCCTGGGCAAGGGAATTACCGCAGCGTCTTTGGGCCGCTTGCTGAAGCAGCGCGGCCTGCGGGTAACAATCCAGAAATTCGATCCCTATCTCAATGTGGATCCGGGTACCATGAGTCCTTACCAGCACGGCGAAGTCTTCGTCACCGATGACGGTGCCGAAACCGATCTGGATCTGGGCCATTACGAGCGCTTTATCGATGAAAGCCTCACCCGCAACTCCTCGGTTTCCTCCGGCCAGATCTATTGGAACGTGCTCAACCGCGAACGCACCGGCGACTATCTGGGCCGCACCGTGCAGGTCATTCCCCACATTACCAATGAGATCAAAAATCGAGTCTATTCGGTCAGCGAAAACACTGACGTGGTCATCACCGAGATCGGCGGCACCGTGGGCGACATCGAGTCCCAGCCTTTCTTGGAGGCCATCCGCCAGGTAGCTGTCGAAGTAGGGCGGCAGGATGTGATGTTCATCCATGTGTCCCTGATCGTCTCCATCCCCGGCAGCGGCGAACTCAAAAGCAAGCCCACTCAGCACAGCTGCAAGGAGTTGCTCTCCATCGGCATCCAGCCTGACGTAATCATGTGCCGCTGCGATGAGGAAATTCCCCAGGATATCATTGACAAAATCGCCCTGTTCTGCAACATCCCCAAGGAAAATGCCATTCCCAATCAAACGGCTCCCATTCTCTACGAAGTGCCTTTGATGCTGGAAAAGGCAGGGCTTGCCAAAGTCGTCTGCAAGCGGCTGGGCCTGACGGACACCGATCCCGACCTCACCGAATGGGAAAACATGGTGCAGCGCGCCAAACGAGTGGAGGGTACCGTGCACATCGCTCTGGTAGGCAAGTACACCGCTTTGCATGATGCCTACCTCAGCGTGGTGGAAGCCCTGACCCACGGCGGCATTGAAAATGATGTCAGCGTGGAAATCCAGTGGGTAGATTCCGAAGGGGTCACCGACGCCAACGCCGCCCAGATTCTGGGCCATGCAGACGGCATCATTGTTCCCGGCGGGTTCGGCGACCGCGGCATCGAAGGTATGATCGCTTCCGCCCGCTATGCCCGCGAAAACGACGTACCTTATTTCGGCATCTGCCTGGGCATGCAGATGGCCGTCATTGAATACGCCCGTCACGTCTGCGCCCTGGAGGGCGCTCACTCCAGCGAACTGGATCCCAGCACCAAATATCCCGTCATCGATATCATGCCAGAGCAGGTGGCCGTCACCAGCAAAGGCGGCACCATGCGCTTGGGCGCCTATCCCTGCGTGCTTTCCGAGGACTCCCGCATCCGTACCATTTATGGCACGGATGAGATCAGCGAACGTCACCGCCACCGTTATGAATTCAACAACGAATACCGCGATACGCTCACCGGCGCCGGCCTGCGCCTGAGCGGATTGTCTCCCAACGGCCGTCTGGTGGAAATTGTGGAAGTTCCCGACCACCCCTGGTACGTAGGTGTGCAATTCCATCCGGAGTTGAAATCCAGACCCAACCATGCCCATCCCCTGTTCCGCGATTTCATTCGTTCCGCCAAAGAAGTAAGCAGAAAATAACAATGAAATGGACACCGGCCGGAATGCCGCCTCTGCGCGGTTCCCGGCCGGTGTTTGCCCATCTATCTCCCTTAGAACGGACTCTGCAGCGCTATTGCGCTTCCTGGCGCGGCCTCGCAGCAAACTGACATGACCAGGAACGGAGCCGCATACAAAAAAGAGAAAGGATGTGCTGCTGATGCGCAGATCACCAGCCCTCTCCCTGCTCCCCGTACTGTTGTGTGCGCTGTTGTGCACAGGCTGTCAGAGCACGCCAGAAGACGCTGTTCCATACAGCGAGGATGCCATTTATGCCTTTCTGGAGGATGCCGTCCTCTCCGGCGAGCCGTCCGTCACCGGTTATTTTACCGGCAATGGCACGGCGCCCAGTTCCGACGCGCTGGATGCACTGCTGCACGAAGCCATCGACCAGAGCGGCATTTTGTACTACTATGTCTCCGAATACCGCTGGGCAAACCGCCCGGCTGGCCCCTCCTGCATCCGGCTGACGGTAAAATTCACCTACGACAGCACCGCCGACCGTACAACGGAACCGCTGGCAGCCGCCAGCCCACAGGACGCAGTACATACTGTAGCGCAAGCATTGAGCGACGGCACTTTCTGTATTGCGCTACGGCCCGAAGGCGGCAGATGGAGCGAAACGGATGTGGAGCAATTGGCGCTCTCCGCCATTGACAATGCCGCTCTTCCCTGTACCGTTTCCACCTCCTATCTTCTTTGTCCGGCGGAACGTAGCGACCGGCAGTTCGTTGCCCTGCTGTATGAGCCAATGTTGGAAGAGGCCGAATATACGTCCTGCAAATCCGAGTTGGACGAGGCGCTTTCCACACTTTCCGCAGCAATCCGCGCCCAAACGCCCGACGGCAATCCTCAGGTTCTTTACCGCGCCGTTCACGATGCCGTGATCGAAACAGCAGAGTACGATTATGCCCTGTCCGATTACATAGACACCGTGAACAGCGCCGAGCGGATGGGCCCGGAATATACGGCTTACGGCGCATTGGTGGAAGGATCCACCGTGTGCTACGGCTATGCCTCCGCCTTCAAGCTCCTGTGCGACCGGCTGGATCTCCCCTGCTGGTCTGTGGGCGGCACCAGCGAAGGCATAGGCCATCAGTGGAACATCGTACGTCTGGACGGCGAAAATTACATTGTCGACTGCACTTGGGACGACACCACCGGCACCGACAACTATTTCCTCTGCCCCGTCGATTCTCCCGACTACCAGATCGACGACACTTCCCTTTATGGATGGTAACATTTCGCCTCATCCATGCAAACACCCGCTGCCCCTTCTCCGGGGCAGCGGGTGTTTGCTTTTTTTATTGTTTTATCCGGGCGGCATACGCAAACCAGCCCTCTTCGCAGTCGGTTTCCAGCAGTTCCAGCCCCGCTGTGCGCAGCTTGTCCGCCACTTCTTTGGCCCGGGTATCAATGATACCCGAACACAAAAACACTCCGCCGGGCGCCAACAGCCCCTTCACCGCCGGGGCCAGGGCAAGAATCACGTCCGCCACGATGTTGGCCATCACCAGATCGTATCCCTCACCGATGGCCGCCTGCAGTTTTGCATCGGTCAAAATGTCGCCTGCCAACACCGTGTAACGCTCCGTTCCGATGCCGTTGCGTGCTGCGTTTTCATAGGCCACGTCGGCGGCCTTTTCGTCAATGTCGCAGGCAAACGCCTCCTGTGCGCCCAAGCACAGGGCAGCAATGGACAAAATACCGCTGCCGCAGCCCAAATCCAGCACCCGTTCGCCGCCGTGCACACGCTTGTCCAGCTGTTTGAGACACATACGGGTGGTAGCATGACTCCCGGTGCCGAAAGCAAGGCCGGGATCCAGCACCAGCGGCACCCGGTCGGCAGCCTCCGTTTCCAGCCATTCGGGCACCACCAGAAGCCGTTCCCCGATTGCAATGGGCTGATAATACTGCTTCCAGTTGTTCTCCCAGTCCGCATCCTGCACTTCTTTTACCGTCAGGGTCATAGGCCCGAGAACCTCGTCGGAATGGGCCGCTTTCACATCCTCCATGCCCAGGCGCACGCGGGCCAGTTGGGCGGCGGCTTCCTCGTTGTCCTCCAGATAGCATTTGATGCGGCATTTTCCCTTTTTCTGCGCCAGAAGATCCTCGTCCACATAATCCCAGTATTTTCGGTTTCCGGCAAGGAAGGACTGGAAATCCGCCTCATCTTCAATTTCAATGCCGTCAATCCCCAGAGCCGAAAGCATAGCCTCCAGCTTGTCCAGTCCGTCCCGGGCCGTGTCAATGCAAAGCTCCAGCCATTTCATGCCTGCTCGCCCTCCCCAGTCTTGTCCGTCCGCTTCCGCTTGCGCCGCTCCTGCTTTTTCTCTCCATGCTCCTCCATTTCCCGCTCGCGCATGATCTCCGTCAGGCGGCGGCAGGTCAGCCCGAACGCATAGCTCAACAGGGCAAACTTCATGGCGTTCTCGCCCAGTTCGCCTTCCTCCATCTCCTCCGGCAGCTGATCCGCCGCGCTATTGAGCGCACTGCTCAGCTCCGCGCAAAAGCGGTCGTAATTTTCCTGCACGGACCGGGTTTCCATGGCGCTGCCGGTCAGCAGCGCCGCGTCTTTCACCGCCAGCACCTGCTTGAGCACGCACACCATGGTGAGATACGCCAAATGCTCGGCGTGGTAGCGTTTTCCCTCCGCTCTGGGCACCACGCCGTCTTTGATATAATTGTTCACCATAGCCGCAGTCAGCGCATCCTCTTCTCCAAAACGGATAGTCTGGCGGCTCATCAGGGAAAGCACCTGATCCATATACAACGGAATGTCCGGCAGCGTTTCCCAGGATGCCGGCCGCTGCTCACGCAGCCGCTCCTTCAAATTGGAAACTTCCTTCATCGCCTGTTCCTTCCTTTCGCATCATCGCATATATAGTATTTGTATTATAGCACAGATCTGCACCAAGTGCAATCTGAAATATGACATAATGCGGTGTGCAAAATGATGTATGAATGCAAAAAACCCGGCTTTCGCCGGGCTCTTCTATTTTTTTGCTCCTCCTTTCCAAATCCGGTGCAATATCAGCGCAACGCCCCAAAGCACCAGATAGAGAACGGACAGATTGACAAATGTCCACAGCAGAGTCCAGTCCATTGCACGTCCCCCGCCGACACAGCACAGGATTCCGAATCCGATCCAGAGTGCAGCCATTCCCGCCGCCAGCAGCCAGTGGGCAATGCGGCCGGCGTGCCTTGGCCGGCCCTCCTTTTCCTCTGCCCGGCCAAGAAGCGCCTCGGCAGGGATATCCAGCACCTGTCCCAGATACAGCAGCCGCTCCGCCGAAGGAAACCCCTTGCCGCTTTCCCACTTTGCCACCGCCTGACGGCTCACTTCCAACTGCTGCGCCAGCTGCTCCTGAGAGAGTCCCCTGGCCTGCCGCTTTTGCCGGATCAAGTTCCCCAGCGCTGCCTGCTCCGCTTTTTCATCCGCCATAACGATTCACCTCCAGTACATGGTTTCCCTGCCAGTATATCGTTTGGGGACGACTTTTACAAGCAACCTGCCCCGCAAAAGTTGGTTGCGCAGTATCTGATCCGCCATTTTCTCGCTGCCTGCTGGCCATTCAAACCGGATGCAGCATCCTCCATGGCAAAACGGGCCATCTCACACACGAGATGCTCCGTCGCCGGCTTCCGCAGCAGTTTACCCGCAGATAGACAGCGCAGCTGCTATCGGAGCATAAAGTCCGCCCATGTGCCTTGATATTCCCCCACATGCGCACCCCAGTAAAGCAATCGGTCAATGTATTCCTGTTTTCTCGCTTCCACAGCTTTAACGCCGTCCTCCATTCCCAAGCGGAACAGAATAGAGGTCAGGTCATAGAGCGGATATCCCATCGCATGCCCGGCGGTATGCACCACTGCACAGGCCTGCCCCACAGCATGACATACGGCCTGATCCGCCCGGTCGCTGATTTCCTTCGCCAATGCATGGCAGTCCAGGATCGCCCGCTGCGCCAGGGGCATTTTCACTGTTCCAGCGGCCCAGTCCCGGGCCGCCTGTAATGCCCGGCCCGGCCGTTCTTCCCCCGGATACCGCTTTTCCAGTCAGCAAACGGATTCCGCCGCAAAATCGAACGCCCACAGCACTGCCGCCCTGTGTTCCTGATGATGCAGCAGCAGCGCCACGTCCTGCAGAAATTCAGAATCCTTTGCAAATAAAATCTGGCGCTTATGCCTGCATTTCCAATCCGCTTCTTCAATCCAATTCATGTCATGTTTCCCCCGCAAAGCAGATTCAGTGAGCCGGGCCTGCACCAGCTCGCTTCAGCAGCGCCACCCAAAGCGGCTCAGATCTACATGGATATCATCCCGCAGCGCAACGCCTTCGGCTTCCAGCAATGCCCTCTGTTCCGGCCAGCCGGGCGCCAGACGCCCCGCGTGATTCACCACCCGATGGCAGGGATAGGTCCCATAGTACTCCGCCCGGCCGAGTACCTTTCCCACCAGGCGGGCGTTGCGCTCCCGGCCGATCAGCCGCGCAATCTGGCCGTAGGTCGCCACCTTTCCCTCCGGAATTTCCTCCACAACCGAAAGAATCGCATAAATCACATCTTCCTGCACGGCTTCTGCTCCTCCCTTACAATGCCGTACCCCGCTTTGGCACAAACAACCCTTCCATGGACACGCCCTCCAACTCCAGCAGCGCCTTCTTTTTATCCACGCCGCCGGCATATCCCGTCAGGCTTCCTCCGGTTCCGACAACCCGGTGGCAAGGCACCAAAATCGAAATTTCATTGTGCCCCACCGCGCCGCCCACGGCCTGCGCGGACATTCGTTCCAGTCCCCGCTGCGCCGCAAGGGTCTTTGCCAAAGCTCCGTATGTTGTGGTTTTTCCATAGGGGATCTGCCGCAGCAGCGCCCAGACCTCCTGCTGGAACGGCGTGCCGATCAAATGCAGCGGCGGCATAAAATCCGGTTCCCGCCCGGAAAAATACACATCCAGCCAGGCCGCCGTCTGTTCATGCACAGCAGTCTGCCGCATCTCATGTTCCCGCGCCAGATGAAGCGCGTAATACTTTTCCCCATCGAACCAAAGCCCGGTCAGTCCTACATCGTCTGCCGCCAAAAGGAGTCCTCCCAACGGCGATTCATAGTGCGCTGTATACTGCATGTCCTGCTCCTTTCCACATAAAAACAGCCATTGTCCCGGTTATACTTCCTCCCCCAGACAGCTGGCGCAGCTCATTTTCCCACGCAGAAGCGAGAAAAAATCGTGGCCACCAAATCTTCACGAACAGTCTTTCCTATCAATTCTCCCAGCGCTGCCAAAGCCTCTTCCACATCCGTCAGCACCGCATCGGGCGTCAGCCCTGCCTCCAGTGCCTGCCGGGCACTGCATACAGCCTTTAATGCCCGGCCCACGGCTTCGCTCTGCCGGTTGTTAGTCAAAAGCGTCCCTTCCTGCGCCTCTGGCAGGGGAAACTCTTGCGCCACCGTCTGTTCCAGCACATCCAGCCCCTGACCGGTCACCGCCGAAACGCTGACAACGGCAGCAGGCGCGTGATAGGGCGCTTCAAAGCAGACACAGGGCGCCGGCCCCTCTGCCGGAAGATCCGCCTTGGACCAGATCAGAATCCACTTTTCATGCCGCGCAGCCTGCTCCAGGATCGCCGTGTCTTCCTCCGTTACGCTGCGGGAGCTGTCCAGTACCGCCAGCACCAGCTCCGCCTGCTCCATAGCCTTCCGGGAACGCTCTACACCGATTTTCTCCACGGCGTCCTCTGTCTCCCGGATACCTGCAGTATCCGTCAGGCGCAGCAGCACGCCGCCACAGAGCACTTTTTCCTCCACAGTGTCCCGCGTGGTACCCGCCACGTCGGTGACAATGGCCCGCTCATATCCCAGAAGCGCGTTGAGCAGAGAAGATTTTCCCACATTGGGTCGGCCCACGATCGCCGTACGGACGCCTTTTTTCAAAATGCGCCCCCGCTCTGCCGTAGACAGCAACGCCCGCAGCGCCGCCGCCCCTTCCTGCAGCGTGCGGGCTATCTCTTCCTGCTGCAGCGGCTCAATATCTTCATCCGGATAATCCACCACCGCATAAAACCGGGAAGCGATCTCCATCAGCGCATCATACACTTGTCCTGCGGGCCGGGCCACAGCGCCATTCAACTGCAGCGCTGCGTTATGGGCTTCCTGAACCGTTTCCGCGTCAATCAGGTCAATCACCGCCTCGGCTGCAGTCAGATCCATACGGCCATTTAAGAAAGCCCGTTTTGTAAATTCGCCGGGCCGCGCCTGCCGCGCCCCGGCAGCAAACAGCGCCCGCATTCCTTCTTCCAGCACCACCGGCGCGCCGTGGCACTGCAGTTCTACCACGTTTTCTCCGGTATAACTGTGGGGCGCGGGGAACACCACAGCCAGGATATCGTCGATCACCGCACCGCTCCCATCCAGCAGGGCGCAGCGCACCAGCGTGCGCGCCGGCGCATCTGCCAGGGCCGCGCCGTTCGGACGGCGCACCACCTGCTCCGCCGTGGCCACCGCCTCTTCCCCGCTGATGCGGAGCACCCCCACGCCCGCTGTTCCCCGGGCCGTGGCCATCGCTGCGATTGTATCCATTTGCTCGCTTCCTTTCCTGCCGTTTACGGCTTCTCCATCTGCCGCGCTTTAATCCTTCTCCAGTTGATAAACCCGTACAGGTCGTTGACGAAGAAGGCCGCAAAACATACCGTTACCGAAAGATACATAATATTCACGGTCGAGGCCAGCGCCCACAATACAATCAGCACCAGATCGTTGGCTGCATACCAGGCCGCATACCAGGGATTGCGGCGGAACGTGAGGTAGGCCGCTCCAAAGCTGGTGGTCACGGAAACCGTGCTGGGCAAAAGATTGGCCGTATTGAAGTAAGCGAGGATAAAATAGAACAGTACCGTCACCGCCGCAGCCAGCACCACTAAAAAAACGCCTTCCCCCCAGCGCAGATGATTGACTTCCACCTCGGCGTGATTGCCCTGATAAGGGTTGCGTATCCAGGTAATCAGCGAAAAGACCGCCATGGGCAATGTCATGCCCAAATATGTAATCATCTCCCCATAATAGGCAAAGGAATACGAAATGATGCCATAAAGCACACTGAACACAATGACCAGAAACTGGCCGAAAGGATTGGCCTTGGCCACAAAAATCAACGCCGTTACGCCAATCAAAGACGCTGTCAGCGTCAGGTAATTTCCCCGGTCAAACAGCAAAAATGCCGCCAGGATCAGCCCCACTGAACCGCCCCACAGCAGCTTTTCCGAACGCGAGAAGTAGCGCATCAGCCTCTTCCATTGTTCCATACTCATCTCTCCTCCAAATCGGTTAGAAAAAAACGACAGGACCGGCCCGCTGTCCCTGTTCCCGGCGCGAAGTACCGCATATTTTCTGCCTCATCGACTTGTATGATAACAAGCACCCCAAACCTTGTCAATACGCTCCCTACGCAAAACAGCAGGCAGGACAGAGAGAAACCCGCTGTCCCGCCTGCTGTTTTGCTTTGTTTCTTCATCGCTCCGCGACAACCCGGTCAGTGCGCTGTCCGGCATCCTCACAGGCTTCCCGGAAGCCGCGGATAAACGTCCGCAGCGCCGCTTCATCCCTGGCATACACGCTGAACAGATCCTTCTGCGAATCAAACTCCAGCTCCCCCTTCAGCGCGGGCGCCTGCTCCTCCACATAGCGCTTTGCCAGCTGATCCCAATCAAATCCCGTGCCCTGCAGCCCCTGCCTGGTGCAAACAGACTGCAATTCGGTGTCGGTTCGCAGGCCCACCGATGCGCCCTGCGCTTGTTCCACCCAGAAAAAAGGCGCAATCTCCCCGCACAGTTCCTCCATCGCTTCTTCATCTTCTGCGCAGGCAGCCTCCGCAGCGGCACGGCGACGATTCCGCTCGGCATCGACCGCCTCCATCAGCAGTTCGTGCCACACGCTGCCGTCCCCGCGCGAACGGCTCAGATTCTGCAGTTGCGGGTCCGTCATACGCTGCACCGTTTTGGTCAGATAACTCTGGTAGGCTTCCCGGTCGTAACGCTTACCGGTCTTTTGATCCAGAAAGCTTTCTTTATCCGAATCCGCCGGAAGTTCAAACTGCGCCAGAGCCTTTCCGCTGCGTGCATTGGTAAATATACGAACGATGATAAAAGTCAGCACTGCCGCCAGGATAAGCGCTGCGAAAAAAATCATGGTTTTCCCTCCATACATTGCGTGATCGCTTCAAAAACAGGGGCGGGACGCTTCCGTCGTCCCCGCCCCCGGTCCTGTTTCCCTGCCGGTTCCAACCAGCGAAGCTTTACTTGATCTCTTCGCCAGCAGCCTTCCTGGCCTCGATTTCCTTCACAGCGTCCTTGTGGCTCAGGTTCACGCGGCCTTTTTCGTCGATTTCCGTAACCTTGACCCACATCATGTCGCCGATCTTGCACACATCCTCCACCTTTTCCACGCGGTGGTTTGCCAGTTTGGAGATGTGCACCAAGCCATCCTTGCCGGGAGCCAGCTCCACGAACGCACCAAACTGCATCAGGCGCACCACGCGGCCATAATACAGGCTGCCCACTTCCGGCACAAATACGATGGTATCAATGGCCTTCTTGGCCGCGTCGCAACTCTCCGGATTGGGCGCAGAAATAAAGATGGAACCGTCGTCCTCGATGTCGATTTTGGCGCCGGTATCGGCCACAATTTTCTGAATAACCTTACCGCCGGAACCGATGACCTCACGGATCTTGTCCGGATCAATGTGCATGGTGAGCATCTTAGGCGCATATTTGCTGACCTCAGGCCGCGGCTCGGCGATCACGGGCAGCATAATCTGGTCGAGAATCTGGCAGCGGGCATCATAGGTGATTTCCAGCGCATTTTTGATGATCTCCATGGTCAGGCCATCATTCTTCAGATCCATCTGAATGGCAGTGATACCCTTCTTGGTGCCGCCCACCTTGAAGTCCATCTCGCCGTGGAAGTCCTCCACACCCTGGATATCAATAAAGGTCGTAAAGGAACCGTCATCGTCCTGGATCAGGCCGCAGGAAATGCCAGCCACAGGGGCCTTGATGGGAACGCCGGCATCCATCAGCGCCAGCGTGGAGCCGCAGATAGAACCCTGGGACGTGGATCCGTTGGAAGAAAGCACTTCGCTCACCACACGGATGGCATAGGGGAATTCTTCCACACTGGGCAGCACCGGCACCAGGGCGCGCTCGGCGAGAGCGCCGTGACCGATCTCGCGGCGGCCGGGGCTGCGGGCCGGCTTGGCCTCGCCCACACTGTAGCCGGGGAAATTGTAGTGATGCATATAGCGCTTGGATTCCTCTTCCCAGATGGTATCCAGCTTCTGCGCAGCAGACAGCGTGTCCAGCGTACACACGCTGAGCACCTGGGTCTGGCCGCGCGTAAACAGACCCGATCCATGAACCCGGGGCAGCACACCCACTTCGGCCGCCAGAGGACGGATCTCGTTTTTGGCGCGGCCGTCCACACGGTGGCCCTGCAGCAGCCAGGCCTTAACAATCTTCTTCTGGAATTTGTAGGTAATTTCGTCGAGATACTTGTCCATGTCAGGGTATTCCTCGGCGAACAACTCGTGCCAATGATCCATCAGCACGTTCCAGCGGGCTTCGCGTACGTTCTTGTCGTCGGTATCCATAGCGGCCTTCGCCTCATCCATGGTGGCTTCCACAATCTTGTCGAACAGCTCCTGGTTAAAATCAGCGTGGGGATAGTCGAACTTGGGCTTGCCAATCTCGGAAACCATCCGGTTGATCAACTCCACCTGCTTCTGGTTTTCCTGATGGGCCAGCTCAATGGCGCGGAACATGGTGTCGTTGTCCACCTCGTTGGCGCCGGCTTCGATCATGACCACTTTCTTGCCCGTGGACACCACGGTCACGTCCAGATCGGAAACCTGTCGCTGCTCGCTGGTGGGATTGAGCACCAATTCACCGTTCACCAGGCCAACCTTCAACGCACCCACCGGGCCATTCCAGGGAATGTCGGAAATGGCCAGCGCGGCGGAAGTGCCGATCAGGGCCGCAATCTCGGGCGAGCAGTCGTGGTCGACACTCATCACCGTGGCCATAATGGACACGTCATTGCGGAAGTCGCCGGGGAACAGGGGACGGATGGGACGGTCGATGACACGGGAGGTCAGCACACCCTTTTCGCCAGGGCGGCCCTCGCGGCGCAAAAAGCTGCCGGGAATACGACCCACGGAATACATCTTTTCCTCAAAATCCACGCTCAGGGGGAAGAAATCAATGCCGTCGCGGGGCTTGGCCGAGGCGGTGGCACACACCAGCACCACAGTATCGCCGTAACGCACCAGGACGGAGGCGTTGGCCAGCTCGGCCAGCTTGCCCACCTCCAGCGTCAGGGGGCGGCCTGCCAGATCCATGCTGTAGGTCTTGTAATTGCTGAACTCTCTGTGCTTAATAATAGTTGACATGTTTGGCTCCTTCTTTCTGTTTGAATTGGATGGGAGCCGGGCTGCCGGTTTAGCGCTTGATCACATCTCCCCGCCGGGGGGACAGGATCAAAGGCTAAAAAGGCGGCAAAACTCCCAAATACAGTGTTCCGCAGGCGCTGCGGAAAAAGCGCGGGGAAGGCCACCCTTCCCCGCGCACGGTTTGACTTACTTGCGGATACCCAGCTTGGCGATCAGGGCGCGATAACGCTCGATATCCTTTTCCATCAGATAATCCAGCATCTTGCGGCGCTTACCGACCATTTTCAGAAGGCCGCGGTTGGAGTGCTTGTCCTGCGGGTTCTTCTTCATGTGCTCGGTGAGCTGCTGGATGCGGGCAGTGAGGATGGCGATCTGAACTTCGGGCGAGCCGGTGTCCTTCTCGTGGGTGCGGTTTGCCTCGATAACCGCAGTTTTCTCATCTTTCAGCATCATGGTTTTGTTTCCACCTTTCCAATAAAGTTCCCTGCCTCTGAGCCTCGGGCCGGTGAACGCTCCGCAAAGCTAAGCGGCGGGATCGTGATTCCGCGCTGCGCGCGAACAGTAGTACTATATCACAGGTTTTCCGGTTTGTAAACCCCAAAAAGCACATCCTGTTTCGCAAAAATAATGCATTGCAGCGGAAATCTGTCTGCGCAACCCGCCGCTCAGTCGATATGGATGACCGATACGGGGCAGTTTGCCGCAGCTTCCTTGGCTGCCTCTTCGCAGTGCGGCGGCACTTCTCCGGAAATAGCCTGCGCCGTGCCGCCCTGCAGTTGAAAGACCTCCGGCGCTGTCTGTTCGCACATGCCGCAGCCGATGCAGCCGCTTTGATCCACGCTTGCAATCATACAAAATCTCCTCCTTCCGCTTCCATAATTGCATGGAAAGGATGCCCCATTCGATGGAAATTTATACGATGCAACACTGGAAACCGCCGCCGCCTTCTGTTATAATGAAAAAGATAACCCTACCCGCCCGCTTTTCAGTGGCGGAACGCTACCTAAAGAGAAAGAACAGGTGTCTCCCTTGACAGAAAAAAAACGATCGCCCCGCGGCAGGCGACGCGCTTTGCCCCAAAAGCAGAAACGGCAGTTGGCTCTGACCGGCCTGACGGCGCTGGTGCTGGTGGCAGTGGTTTTCGCCTTTGCCCTCCATACACAATCGGCCCGGCGCACCCTGCCGGAACGGGTGCAGGCTCATATGCCCGCCTGGGTCACTCAGGAATTGCTGACGCCCAATGAATATTCCCGTCCCCAAATCCCGGTCAAACAGGTCAACGCCATCGTCGTTCATTATGTCGGCAACCCCGGCACCTCTGCCGCGGCCAACCGCAGCTACTTTGAGGGTCTTGCCGTCAGCGGCGAAACCTATGCCAGCGCCAACTTTGTCGTTGGGCTGGACGGCGAAATCCTTCAGTGCGTTCCCGTCAGCGAAGTGGCTTACTGTTCCAGCGACCGGAACTACGACACTGTTTCCATTGAAGTTTGCCACCCCAATGCGGAAGGGCGCTTCAACGATGTTACTATGGATTCCCTGGTGCGCCTCACCGCCTGGCTGTGCGGGGAATTCGGCCTCGATCCCCAGCGGGACGTTATCCGTCACTACGACGTCACCGGTAAGGAATGCCCCCTCTACTACGTCCGAAATCCGGACGCTTGGCAGATTTTCAAAGAGCAGGTGCAATCTGCCGTAGAGGAAGAGCGGCAAAGCAATTCATAACAAGACAGGCCCCGGTTCGATCCGGGGCCTGTTTCTGTTTCTGTAATTTTGATGTGGGACGGTTGCCGTTCAGTATGCAACACCCTGCGCCAGCATAGCGTCGCAGACCTTCAGGAAACCCGCAATGTTGGCGCCAGCCATCAAGTCGCCCTCCTCGCCATACTCCTTGGAGGCATCGTAGCAGGCGTGGAAAATGCCTTCCATAATTTCCTTGAGTTTGGCGTCCACTTCCTCGAATGTCCAGGAATAACGCATGGAGTTCTGGCACATCTCCAGAGCAGAAGTGGCCACGCCGCCGGCGTTGGCCGCCTTGGCAGGTGCGTACAGGACGCCGGCTTTCTGGTACACCGCGATGGCTTCAGGCGTGGAGGGCATGTTGGCGCCCTCGGCCACGCAGAAGCAGCCGTTTTTCACCAAAAGTTCAGCAGACGCACCGTCGATTTCATTCTGGGTGGCACTGGGCAGTGCAATGTCGCAGGGGATCGTCCAGATACCGCTGCAGCCTTCGTGATAAGTGGCTGTGGGTACGGCGTCCACATATTGCTTGATACGGCCGCGGCGTACTTCCTTAATCTCCTTGATTACGTTGAGCTTGATGCCTTCCGGATCATGAATATAGCCATTGGAATCGGACAGGGCCACTACCTTTCCCCCCAGTTCCGCAGCCTTCTCCGCAGCATAGATGGCCACATTACCGCTGCCGGAAATCACCACAGTCTTACCCGCAAAAGAATCGTTTTTCATACACCTGAGCATTTCAGCAGTCAGATAACACAGGCCGTAGCCGGTGGCTTCCGTGCGGGCCAGGGAACCGCCCCAGCTCAGGCCCTTTCCAGTAAGGACACCTGCAAACTCGTTGCGCAGACGTTTGTACTGGCCATACATATAACCGATTTCCCGCGCGCCGGTGCCAATATCGCCGGCGGGTACATCGGTGTCGGCGCCGATGTGGCGCTGCAGCTCAGTCATAAAACTCTGGCAGAAGCGCATAATCTCAGTGTCGGACTTGCCCTTTGGATCGAAGTCGCTGCCGCCTTTGCCGCCGCCGATGGGCAGCGTAGTCAGAGAGTTTTTGAAGATCTGCTCAAAGCCCAAGAACTTGATAATGGACAGATTCACCGAGGGGTGCAGGCGCAGGCCGCCCTTATAGGGGCCGATAGCGCTGTTGAACTGCACACGGTAGCCGCGATTTACATGCACGCCGCCCTGATCGTCCATCCAGGTCACACGGAACTGAATCGCGCGTTCCGGCTCGGTAATGCGCTCCAGAATTGCGTTTTTCTCAATAGCAGGATTCTTCTCCACCACAGGAACCAGAGACTCCAGCACCTCGCCCACAGCCTGCAAAAATTCCGGCTCGCCCGGATTTCGCGCGGCAACACTGTCATAAACCCGCTGCACATATTCGTTCTTGAATTTCATAGATGGTTTCCCCTTTCTATTGCACATGCAGCTCTGCATATACAAATCTGCTTCTATTATAGCAAAACTTCACGGGAGTACAATAGTTTTTTACATCACTGTGTTAAATTTTTTGAATTTTTTTATCGTCAGTCCTGCAAATGTCTGCCAGTGAAAAACTGATGCCGTCAAAGTGTTTTTTGTTGGTTTCGCCAAATAAAGTGCAACCCCTGCCGCTTATAGGAAAGCGGTGCTTTCCGTATAGAAAGCACCGCTTCTTTGCATACCGTTTGTGCGCAAACCATTCTGCCGCGGCCGATCAAGCCGTCACTGCTGCCGCAGCCGCCGCACTCTTTTCCGCAAAATACTGCACAATGTCCTCCCGGGGCACGACGCCCACAAACATGTCCCGGTCATCCACAATAGGAATAACCGCGCCGCACAGCGCTGCACGCCGCAGTTCATCGTCCGAAGCAGTAATCTTCAGGGCCGGCGGCGCGCCGCGGCGCAGCAGCTCGGCAATTTTGTGATCTTTTGCCGCCTCATAGCCGCCCCAGTCGATGATATGCCATAGGAAATCACCTTCGCTGACTGTGCCGAGATACCGCCCGTCCTGATTGACCACGGGAACCTGCACACAGCCATGGCTGCGCATAAAGCGCAGTGCCTGCTGCACGGTTTTATAATCGTAAAAAAACGGACACTCCGTCTTTCTCTGCAGGGAGCGAATAATATTCATTCGATCCGTCCTCCTTTTTCACTTTAAAGGATGTCATATTTATAGTATACGAAACAATCATGAAAAAACTGTGAACAGAAGGCAAAGAATGTTATCTAAAAATCCGCGGCAGCTTTTGGTTATTTATGCTAATCATTCTGTATATTCCCACAACCTTTTAACACTTTATGCAATGACGTTCCAAAACAATGAAAAAAGAAGGCCCGAAGGCCTTCTTTCTCCTCCCCAGGAACCGCACAGAAACGATCCCGAATTCTGTTCTGAACACCTGCTCAAAATGCCACAACCACGCCGCCGTCACCGGCATATACCGTACTGATGCCGCCGGTACGGACCATCTCAACCTGGGTAAAGGGCAGCTTTTTAAACAGGAGGTTGCGCACATACACCGCCCGGTCGGGGCAGTTGCAGTGCGAAATCACCAGGGTGCGGCCTTCAATGCCGTGCTTTTTGGCCTTTTCCGCCGCCGCATCCGCCAGTCTGGCCAGAGCCTGCTTTACGCTCAGCGCCTGGCTCACTTTTCGGATGGTACCGGCAGGAGTGCCTTCCATCACCAGCTTAATATGCAGCGTACCGGTAATCAACGCCTGCACTTCGCTTAAACGGCCGTTTTTGCGCAGATTGTCAAGGTTTTCCAGCACAAACAGCGTGGTCAGGTGGGCAATGAAATGATCCATCTCCTCGATCACCTGCTCAAAAGGCAATCCGGCACGGCACAGCTCGAACAGCTTGATGAGCAGCGCGCTCTGCCCAGCCGAGGCCGAATGGGAATTAAACACATGGATCTTTTTCTCCGGATGCTCTTCCAAGTAGATATCTCTGGCCTGGACTGCGCTGTTGTAAGAACCGCTCAGTTCCGCCGACAACGTAACGACATACACTTCGTCTGCACCTTCAAAGGCATCCATATACCACTGGGGCGCGGGGCATGCCGTACCGGTTCCTTCCGGCGAAGCAGCCATGCGGGCCACCAGATCCTCCGTGGTCAGCATACCGTTGTCCACATATTCCTGGTTCCCAATGCGGATAATCAGCGGCACCATGGCATATTCCGGCGCGTCCTTCAGCCCCGGTACGGGATCAGTGCAGCTGTCGCCGATAATTTTAAAACTCATAAGCCATCTCCCAAAACAGGTCCTCTAATTTGATATTCAAAACCACATTACATAATACCTTTCATTTACAGTATATGCTTTTCCGGCCCGCTTGTCAATCGAAAAGCGGGCCGGAAACAAATTATTTACAGACAAAAAACAACATGGATCAGTCTTTGGTTCCCCCTGGGAGTGATGCGCCGCCGAAGCCTTCCGCCAGCAAAGCGTGAAGCCCATATGCTTGCCATGCCCCCGCGTCGTTGGCACACAGGATGCGCATCTGCGGCGCAAATTCAAACAGAAACTGCCGGCATAGCCCACAGGGTGTGCATAGTTCTTTGGAAGACCCGGCCACCGCCAACAGGCGGAAATCCCGCCGTCCTTCGCTGAGCGCTTTGGCTGCTGCCACCCGTTCGGCGCACAGGCCGCAGGGATAGGACGCATTTTCCAGATTGCATCCGGTGTAGACCGATCCGTCGCCGCACAGCAGCGCCGCACCGACACGGAAACCCGAATAGGGCGCATAGGCACGCTCCCTTATATTCAGCGCCAAAGCTACCAGTTCATGTTCTGTCATGACGCTCTCTCCTTCCCTGTGCTCAGGCCAGTTCGGCCTGGCCCGTATACAGCTGATAATAGCGGCCCTTTTCAGCAATCAGATCGTCGTGGTCGCCGCGCTCGATGATCACGCCCTGCTCCAGCACCATAATGGCATGGGAGTTGCGCACAGTGCTCAGCCGGTGAGCAATGACAAACACCGTCCGGCCTGCCATCAGGCGATCCATCCCCTTTTCGATCAGCTTTTCCGTGCGGGTGTCGATGCTGGAGGTAGCTTCGTCCAGGATCAGCACCGGCGGATCCGCCACGGCCGCGCGGGCGATGGCCAGCAGCTGCCGCTGTCCCTGGCTCAGGTTGCTGCCGTCGGATGTGAGCATCGTATCATATCCATGAGGCAAGTGACGGATAAAGGCGTCGGCGTTGGCCAGTTTGGCCGCGGCCACCACTTCTTCATCTGTCGCATCCAGGTTGGAATAGCGGATATTGTCCGCTATGGTTCCGGTGAACAAATGGGTATCCTGCAGCACAATGCCCAGAGACCGGCGCAAAGATGCCTTTTGAATGTCCCGCACATCAATACCGTCATAAGTGATGGTACCGCTTTGAATTTCATAGAAACGATTGATCAGATTGGTAATCGTAGTCTTGCCCGCGCCGGTGGAACCAACAAAGGCGATTTTCTGGCCCGGCTTTGCAAACAAGCTGATGTCGTGCAGGATCACCTTCTCGTCGTTGTAACCGAACACCACATGGTCAAAACGCACGTCCCCCATCAGAGGCACCAGCGTGCCGTCGGGCTTTTTCCAAGCCCAGTCCTCGGTTCTGCGGTCTGTTTCCACAATATTGCCGTCATGGTCGCCGGTCACATTAACCAGCACAACTTTTCCCGCATCGCATTCCGGCGTTTCCTCCATCACTTCAAACACGCGCTCAGCACCGGCCACAGCAGCCAGCACCGTATTCACCTGCTGCGCGATCATGGATACAGGCTGGGAAATCTGGCGGACATACTGCAAAAAGGCCACCAGCGTGTCGATATAAAACATGCCGTTGATTGCGAACAGGCCGCCGATGCAGCAGGTCAGGGCATAATTGATATGGGAAATATTGCCCATGGCCGGCATCATTGCGCCGGCAAAGGTCTGGGCTGCCGTAGAAGACTTACGGTAGGTTTCATTGATACCGTAGAAGCCCTCCTTCGCTTTTTCCTCGTGGTTAAATACTTTGATGACTTTCTGGCCTTCAATCATTTCTTCAATGTAGCCGTTGACGGCGCCGATATCCTTTTGCTGCTCGGCAAAGAAGTAGCGGCTGCGGCTGCCGATGCCGCGCACCACCAGCAGCATCACTACCAAAACGGCAACGGTAATCAGCGTCAAGCGCCAGCTGAGGAATAGCATCATAGCCATAATGCCGACAAAAGTCAGTGCACTGGAAATCAGGCTGCCAATGCTGTTGTTGATCATTTCGCTGATGGTGTCGATATCGTTGGTGTACCGGCTCATCAATTCGCCGTGGGTATGCCGGTCAAAATACCGGATAGGCAGGGACTGCATTTTTTCAAACAAATCCTTGCGGATCGTATAAACGGTTTTCTGAGAAATGTGCACCATAATGCGCGAATAGGCAAAGGAGCACAGCGCCCCGGTAACATATACCCCGGCCATCAGCATCAACACCTGAGCCAGACCGGCAAAATCGCCGGCCAGAATCCGGCCGGTCGCCGGTTTGAGCAGATAGGATCCGCCCACCGTACAGGCTGTATTGACCAGCAGGAACACAATCACCAGCACCATGGACAGCTTATAGCGTCCCACATAGTGCAGCAGCTGGAACACCGTTTTTTTCGTGTTTTGGGGTTTTTCATAGGTTTGCCGTTTTCCCGGTCCCATTTTAGCCATCGATGTTCCCTCCTTCCTGCTGCGACAAATAGACGTCTCGGTAAATTTCGCTGTTTTCCATCAGGTCTTCGTGTTTCCCCACCGCAGAAATCTTACCGTCATCCATAACGATGATCTGGTCTGCATCGCAGACGGAAGCAATGCGCTGGGCAATGATAATTTTTGTGGTTTTTTTCAGCTCTGTGGCAAAGGCGCGGCGGATTTTGGCGTCTGTTGCCATGTCCACTGCGGAAGTGGAATCGTCCAAGATCAGCACTTTGGGCTTTTTCAGCAGAGCGCGGGCAATACACAGCCGCTGCTTCTGGCCGCCGGATACATTCACGCCGCCCTGGCCCAGATCCGTATCATAGCCATTGGCCAGACGGTCGATAAATTCATCCACACAGGCAATCCGGCAGGCCTGCTCGATTTCCTCCTGGGTGGCATTTTCATTGCCCCACAGCAGATTTTCCCGAACCGTGCCGGAAAACAGCGTATTTTTCTGCAGCACCATGGCACAACTGTCGCGCAAGTGCTCCATGCTGTATCGGCGCACATCCCGGCCGCCCACACTGACGTTGCCTTTCGTAGCTTCATACAGGCGGGGGATCAATTGCACCAGGGTCGATTTTGCACTGCCCGTGCCGCCGATAATACCAATCGTCTGCCCAGCCTCGATATCCAAATTGATATCCTCCAGGTTCCACTCCGGGCTGTTGGGATCGTATTTGAAATACACATGGTCAAAGCGGATGCTGCCGTCTTTCACACGCGCAGTGGTATCGCAATGATCGTCGTTGATGTCCGGCGTTTCGTCCAGCACTTCCACAATGCGGCGCCCGCAGGCCACACTCCGCGTCAGCATCATGAAAATCATGGAAACCATCATCAGAGAAACCAGAATCTGGCCCACATAGGTGAAAAACGTGGTCAGCAGGCCGATTTCCAGTGTGCCGCTGTCGACCATATGCCCGCCGAACCACATAATGGCAATGATACTGCCATAGATAACAAGCATCATAATAGGCATATTGATCACCACACGGCCAAAAGCTGTCTCCGAAGCGCGCCTCAAATCAGTATTGCGCGCGTCAAATTTCTGCTTTTCATAGTCCTCCCGCACAAAAGATTTAACCACCCGGATAGCCGTCAGGTTCTCCTGCACGGACAGGTTCAGGCTATCGGTTTTTTCCTGCAGTTTGCGGAACAGGGGGCCGACTTTCAACAAAATCAGGAACACCACAATCGCCAGAATTGGAATGGCCACCAGAAACACCCGGGACAGCTGCACCGAAATCAACAGCGACAGTACCAATGCCGACACCAGCATGACTGGCGCGCGCACCAGCAGGCGCATGCCCATCATCATGGTCAGCTGCATGGCGTTGATGTCGCTTGTCAGGCGAGTGATCAGCGAAGCGGTGGAAAACCGTTCAATATTGCTGAAGGAATATTCCTGAATACGGTCATACTCCGCAGCGCGCAGATTGGCTCCGAAACCCTGACCTGTTTTTGCAGACAAGTAAGCCGCGCTGATACCAAAGCCCAGGGACACAAGGGCCATCGCCACCATCAGGGCGCCCATGCGCACAGTATAGGACGCGTCGCCGCTTTGGATACCCACATCCACAATCCGCGCCATCACCAGCGGGATCAGCAGTTCAAAAACGGCTTCCGCCGCCGAGCAGATAATACCCAGGATAAACCATTTTTTGTATGGCCGCAGATACGGCCAGAGTTTTTTGATCATGCTTTTGCTTCTCCTCCCTTGAGATTCTCCATCACGCGGAAAAGCAGCCCTTTCAGCTGCTCCCGCTCCTGCGGGGCAAAGCCTTCGATAGCCTGTGCTTCCACAGCCCGCATGCCTTCGGTCACTTCCCGTTCCAGCAGGCGGCCTTTTTCTGTCACAGTAATGCTGCGGCAGCGCCCATCCCGCTTGCCTGGAAGCCGCCGGATGAAGCCTTTTTCCTCCATCCGCCCCACAATGCCGTTCACCGTGGGCGCTTTCACGTCCAGCAGTTTTTCCAGATCCCGCTGGTTGGTTTCTGTACCCTGTTTGACATGGATCAGATACAACAGCACTCTGGACTGCGCGTTGGTCAGACCGTGCCGTTCCACATTTTCATCCACCCGCTGTTTGAACAGCTGCGCCGCCGCGCCCAGCATGGGACCCACATACTCCCATTTACCGCTATGATAGCCCACCGGCTCCCCTTCCTTTCGCCAAATAGTTATCGCGCTAATATTTAGTCTAATAACCATTATAGGAATATAGACAAATTTGTCAAGCTGGTTTTGGTGATATTCACAATTTTTTCACATTTCCCCCGACAGAAAAAGGAGCAGACGCAGTAAGCGCGTCCGCTCCCTTTCCTTTTATAAAACGTCATACAGGGCATTGACCACCAACCAATTTTGTGCAAAGGGCCGGTCCAGATTCCAGTAGCCCACGCCGGCCATGCCATAGCGCGCTGCCAGCAGCAGTTTGTCCTGAATGCTCCGCGCATCCTCGAACCAGACAACATGCTCCCGTCCTTCCTCATCCCAATAGCGGAACCAGGGTGCGCGGGCCGTTTCGTCAAAGAAGATCTCCGCTCCATACCGCCGGGCCAGCGTCACTGCCGCCTCATTGGACAGAGACTGTGCCCGGCTGGCTCCCTGCAGATACGGCAGCGTCCAATTATAGCCATAGTTTGGCACCCCTAAAATGCATTTTTCCGCCGGGATCTCCGAAAAGGCGTATTCTACCACCGTCTGTACATTCGGCAGCGGCGCCACCGCCATCGGCGGACCGTAGGTATACCCCCATTCATAGGTCATAAGGAACACGAAATCGGCGGCGGCTCCCAGAAGGGCATAGTTGTGGCCCTCATACAGCAGTCCCGGCTGGTCGGCATAAGTCTTTGGCGAGAGCGCCACCGTCACCGTATAGCCATAAGGCTGCAGCGTACTGCGCAGCAAAGCGACAAATGCGGCATAAGCTTCGCTCTCCTGTGCTGGAAGATACTCAAAATCCACGTCCACGCCGGCATAACCTTTCACCTGGATGGTTCTCAACACCTCTTCCGCCAGCCGCCGCTGCAGCGCCGCATCGCCCAACACCCTGCTGGAGCGTTCGTTGCTGAATGTTCCCTGCTCCGTCACAGTGGACAAATGCAGCAGCACGCCCACGCCGTATTCCGCCGCCGTCTGCCGGATGGCCGCATCCAACAATTCCAGCAGACTTCCTTCCTCTGTCAATCCGTAACTGAACGGCGTCACATTGGTAAGGTAAGGCAGCACACTGCGTAGAAGCCCTTGTTCAATGGTGCTGTAAGCGTATCCGCCCACAGAATACCGGCCCAGCGGCTCGTTGAAATACTCGATCACCAAAACCTGTCCCGGCCGAAGAAGGCTGCCCCCTTCCAGCCAGCGGTTGTTGCGCTGCAATGTGATCACGCTAACACCATACAGCTGCGCCACAGCGGAAAGCGTTTCTCCTTCCCGCACAATATGAACGGTTTTGGGGAACTGCACCACAACTGTTTGCCCCACCACCAGCGGCTCTTCCATGGAAAATCCGTTTTCCGCCGCCATTTGAACCGGATTCACCCCATAATCCCGGGCGATGGAATAAAGGCTTTCGCCGCGCAGCACCGTATGGATCAACATGTTCGCACTCACCTCGTTTGATCCTATGCTGGAAGCCGCACTTCTATGCATCCCACCGCGGACTTTCGGATGGTTTCCGAAAAACACCAAACGTTGTATGCAGCCATACAACGTTTGCCTTGCCCTACACAATAAGTGTAGGGCCTTTTTTCGGAAAAGCCCCAAAATTCGACTACATAAAGGAGAAATCAACTTGAAGTATACAAAAAATTATCAATTAAACCAATGGGACGCCGCCGACCGCGTGCTGCGGGAGGATTTTAACCGGGACAACCAAAAAATTGACACAGCGCTGGAAGAAACCGCCATTTTGGCTAGAAGCTGCTACACCCGCCTGCTGGATGAAACGTTGGCAGCGCCGTGCCAACACTGGGACATTGACCTGAGCAGCATTGATATCACACGTTATCAAAAACTGCTGTTCTATCCCCATTTGCAGGGCGATACAAACCAATGGGTGTATCTTCACATCAACGGATGGACTTCCGGCTACACACCGAGCGTGGGCAACAACACTTCTCATTGCGGAAACGTGCCCATGATGAACGACCCGAACCGCCAAAATTTCGGAGTATGTGAATTCGTCATTCTGCCTGAATTACCCTGCGTCTGTTTTGTGCAGACTGGGAGCACAACCAATATCGCCAATGTGGCGCCCGGGGTATCCTGTTACCGCTGCCCAAGCCTTGGCAGCGCTTCCGCCATTGAAACGTTGAACCTCTGGTTTGACAGCAGCAGCGAACACATTCTGGCAGGTTCCAATATCCAGCTGTACGGTCTGAAACGCTGATTAGCAGAAAAAATCCCGCTCCGAAAAATCGGAGCGGGATTTCTTACATACGGTTTTGCAACTGTAAGTCAAAAATTCAGATCGTGAACTCAGCCGTACCGGTTGCTGCAACAGTAGCACCGTTGTAGATGGTCAGAACCGCAGTGTATGTACCGGAAATAGACACACCGTAAGTGTTGTCAGCAGTCAGGCCATAGCCGGTGTTTGCATTGAAAGTGCCGCTGGGCTGATTGACAGTTTCACCAACCTTCACGCCATTCTGATAAATGCTCAGTGTCCACTTGTCTGCAGTCACAGTGGTCGTAGTCGCAACGGTCACTTTGAAGTCGCCGTTGTCTTCCACCATGTTCAGGATACGGACAGAGCCAGCACCCGGATTCACATTCTCAGCAGCGTCGACAATCTTCACATAAACGTCGGTCAGGCGGCCGTCGTCATTCACCTTGAATGCCACCAGATCATCCGCGTCGTCGGTAATGGCGCCGATGTCACTGGCGATCAGGTTGCCGTCCACGTCGACGAAATACACCTGCACATCGCTGGTATAGGCATAAGGCGTGCCACCCAGCTTCACAACCTCGTTCTTCACCGCGCCGGTGCCAACCACGTTGCGCAGGTCGCCGTCATTACCAGCAGTGGTGCTCAGTACGACCATATCTTCATAACCGGTCAGGATTTCTTTCTCATTGTATCTCGGGCCGTAAATCAGAGCGTCGTTGGTGAACTGATGCGCCGTATCCGTCTTGATGGTGGTCTCCGTACCGTTCACGAAAGCGTCATACTCATAGTATTCACCCAGAGCGGTGGTGTAGGACTTTCCTACATTGCTGCCCTTTACATAGATGACATCCTTGTTGTCGCTGGACATGCTCATCTTAGCATTCTTTTCCACAAAAATCACCGTGGCGGGATCGCCGCTGCTGGTGCTGTCCATGAACACCGTCACAGCACCAGCGTTTCCGCCGTTGTGCTTGATGGTGGGCCATGCGGAAATGCCCTCGTAAGCGCTGAATGTCATCTTATCGGGATCGGAGTTATCGGCCACCAACAGAATGGTTTCACCGTCAGCAAAATGAGTAACCTTGTTGGCACTGCTGATATTGGCTTTGTTGCCAGAAACAATGCTGTAGGTGTTGGAGCCGCTCTTCAGCTCAAATGCCCCGCCCTGATTACCAGCGTTCGCATCAGCTGCCAGTTGAATATTATACTCGTCATCGCTGTTCACACTGTAGGAAACGATATCCCACTTACTAATTTGATCGCCGGTCAGGCTATCGAAATTGTCTGCAACAGTACCGATTTTGTCAATATTGACAACCTTTGCCGTACCGTCGGTAAACAGCAGCTTGGCGCGGCCGTTGTCCAGGGTATTGCCCTTCTCATAAGCCAGAATCACAGCATACTCCACGGAAGTATCTGCATCCACATACAGGCCGTAGCCGTAAGCGTCCAGATACACATCCACGTCCTTGCTCTTGTCCACAGTGGAAGCAAAGCCGGCAATGTTGGCAGCAGACTTCTTATTAGCCTCATACTTGGTGCCGTTCACGGTAACGGAACCGGTGGTGGTGTAGGTGCTCATCGTGCCAGTGACCTTTTCCGCCAGAGCCATGGACTCGATGCACTTCTCACCACTCTTAAAAGAATACGTATATGCTACAATATCGTCCTTGGCAAAGTCAGTGGTCTCATAGTTGCCGACATTTACGCCGGGATTGGTGAACGTGTCGGACACATCCAGAACCACATAAGCATCCGTGGTAGTGGACGCAGCGCGCACGGCAGCGACCTGGCCGACATAGGTGTTCACCTCGACCAAAGTCAGAGTGTCAGCCTCGTCGTCATAATAAACGTCCAGCAGAACGCCCTCGCCGCCAACCTCAACGCGGCTGCCCTTCACAATATCATTGGGGAAGGCAGTCAGGCGGCCATCCACATACAGCGTAACATCTGCGTTATCAATACCATCAGACAGACCCAGATCGGTGTAGATGGTTCCAATCTTGGTTTCGTCCGTATAGGTCAGGTCGGCTTCGTCGGCATAGGTGCCAATTTCAGCGTTCTTATACTTCCAGGTGGAAGCGGGACGCTCAAACGCATCGGTGCTGCCGGCGACCAGCTTCAGATCCTGGCAGTAACGCTCGGCAAACTCCACGGTGTAGGCGTTGGAGTTAGACAGCTTTTGGCTGGAAATGGTCTGGGTCTTGGCCAGCGTCGTGGTTACAAAGTTGTACTTGGAAGGGTTGATGTTGATCGGAACGTCACCGATCACAATGTCGCCACCCTTGTTCTCGTACTCCACCAGGGGAGCCTTAAACGCATTCAGCGCCATCTGGGCAGCCTGTTCACGGGTCAGGGGCTGGGACAGCGTCACGCTCTCCAGTTTGTCGCCCAGGTTGGCATCGTCGCTCAGAGCCAGCTTGGAGGTGTTGATGGCCCAGCTGTTGCCCACCAGGCCCTCGATCTTCGGATCGTAGCCCAGAGCCACCAGCAGCATCTTGGCAAACTGCAGGCCCGTCACGCCGTCGGTGGGGTTAAAGCGGCCGTTGCCGTCGCCGGCAATGATGCCCTCGTTGGTGCAGTAGGCAATGGAGCCTGCGCTCCAGCGGGTAGCCGCCACATCGCTGTAGGGGGCAATGGTGGTGGTCAGCTTGTCAGCCTGAGTCTGGCCCACCAGCATGTAGGTGATGATCTTCGCAGCCTGCTCACGATTCAGGGTTGCGTCGGGGTTGAAGTTATTGCCGTCGCCGCCATTGAAAATGCCGGCGGCAGTCATAACATCGACCGCCTCTTTGTAAGTGACTTTGGAATAATCCTTGTAGTCACTCGCGTCCGCGGCGAAGGCGGCGGTCATCAGGCTCAATGCCATGGCCAGCGCCAGCACCAGGGACAGAACCTTTTTCAGATTCTTCATGGTTCGGTAGTCCTCCTTTTTTGATCGTTCTGCTCCAAAAAGTGATCCAATTCAGCATAAATAACCCGTTTTTCCTCCAAAACACCGGCTTATAAATACCGCATAGCACCTCTTTGACCGCAAAGCAAAATCCCCGGAAAGCCGCGCCACAGCGGCCTTTCCGGGGATTGCAAAACGTATGGATGTTCAATTTGGTAGACATTTCGCCGGCAGATGCTGTCGCTGCCTTTCTTCTATCTCTTGTCCCCCAACTGTTTTCCTTTCCCATTTGGGTAGACATCCGGTAGACATGGTAGACAGAGGCTGGAAGAATCTGGATAAACTCACTGCCCGTTTTTTCTCGTAAATACAAAAAGCCCTCGGATCACTATGTCCGAGGGCTTTGTTATACATAAATTTAACGATCCATCTGTTTGCGGCGGGATAGGTTCATGGTACCGTCCTGCATGGATGCAATCATTTCCAAGCTTTGGCCGGTTCCCATCGCCACGCACTGGATGGCATTTTCCGCAACCGTGGTCGCAATGCCGGTGCGGCTGGACACCAGTTCCGCAAAGCCGGCCACCAGGCTTCCGCCGCCGGTCATCACAATGCCATTGGTGGAAATATCCGCCACCAATTCAGGAGGAGTACGCTCCAGAACTGAGTGCACAGCTTCCAGAATCCGCTCCGCCGGTTCTTCGAACGCCTCGATCATTTCACTGGAAGACACGGAAAATACTTTGGGCAACCCCGTCATCAGGCAACGGCCCTTCACTTCCACGGTCTGCTCCTCTTCCTGAGGATAAACACATCCAATCTGAATTTTCAATTCTTCGGCCGTACGCTCACCGATCAGCACATTGTGCTTACGGCGGATATATTTAACCACTGCTTCGTTAAACATATCGCCGGCCACCTTAATGGAGGCAGATTCCACCACGCCAGACAGTGAAATCACAGCAATATCGGTGGTGCCGCCGCCGATATCAATAATCAGATGTCCGTCGGGTTTGGCAATATCAATTCCCGCGCCGATGGCCGCCGCCACAGGCTCTTCAATCAGATACACGCTGCGCGCACCTGCCTGGATCCCGGCATCGATCACCGCACGCTCTTCCACTTCGGTGATACCGGAGGGGACACAAATAATGACCCGGGGCTTGAACAGCTGGAAGCCGTTTACCTTATGAATAAACTCTTTGAGCATACGCTCGGTCATATCGTAATCCGATATCACACCGTCGCGCAGCGGCCGGATGGCCACAATGTTTCCGGGGGTGCGGCCCAGCATTGCCTGGGCATCTGCGCCTACCTTCAGAAGTTTTCCAGTGTTTTTATCCATTGCCACTACGGAAGGCTCATTGAGAACAATGCCCTGCCCCTTGATGTATATCAGGACCGATGCGGTGCCCAAATCAATGCCGATGTCTTTTGCCAATGCGCACATGTGTCCACCTCATTTTTACTTTCTATATCGGTTTATTTATTCCTGTAATATACAGGTTTTATTCCAATTATTCATTATACCGGGTTTCCTCTTCATTTGCAAGAGTTTCGTCGTTTTTCGCCTCCCGGTCCTCTTTCCCAACCGCCTGCACCACTGCCGCACAGTGAATCTCCGCCGCCCCAGCCAGCGTCAGCACACGGCAGCATTCTTCAATCGTGCTTCCGGTAGTGATAACATCATCCACCACCAAAATGCGCCGCCCCTGAACCGAAGCATTCTTTTTCACGCTATAAGCGCCCAGGACATTGGCTCTGCGCTGCTCGGGCCGCTCAAGGCGGGACTGCTGCTGAGTGTCGCGCACTTTCTCCAGCAACCGCTCGCAGGGCAGATTCAACCGTCGGGCCAGCCCCTTCGCCACCAACTCCGACTGGTCGTAGCCCCGATCTTTCTGGCTGCGCCGCCCCAGCGGCACCCAGGTCACTACATCCAACGCAGGGAACTCTTCCCGGACATACGGTTCCAAAAAGGCAGCATACGTCGCGGCACGCCAGGTTTTTTGATGAAATTTATAATCGAGGAAGGACTCGCGCACCATGTCCTGATACAGCAAAGGTGCCACGCACCGATCGAAATAAACGCCGGTGCGAACCCGCTTTCTTCCCTCCGCCATCGGAACCTTTTCGCCGCAGTTTCGACAAAAATAGACTTCTCCTTCCTGCAAAAGCGCGTCGCAGAAAACACATCTGGGCGGATACAGCAGATCCAGACAGCAATCCAACAGTTTCACCGGGCTCTCCTTCCTTCCCGCAGCCGAACCTTCAAACCGCTGTACCGGCGGCTGCGCCGGTCTGTGGCTGCCATCTGCACGATGGCCTGATCGTCTCCCACCAGGATCAACAGATCCTTGGCCCGGGTGATGGCAGTGTATAGCACGTTGCGCACCATCAGCGTGGGGGCACAGGGCGCAGCGGCCAGGATCACCGCTTTGTATTCGCTGCCCTGGGCCTTATGTACTGTAACAGCATACGCCAATTCCAGCTCCGGGAGCATTTCCGTGGTATATGTGGCCATGCGGTCATCAAAGAGTACGGTAACCAGCTCGCCAGACGGGTCGATTTCCGTGATCGTTCCCACATCGCCGTTGAAAACACCCGTGCCCACTGCACCGTCTTCTTTCTGCCAGATGATATCGTAATCGTTTTTGATTTGCATCACCCGGTCGCCCTGCCGCAGCAGCAGATCGCCGCAGATCTTCTCCCGTTTTCCTGGCGCAGCGGGGTTCAGCGCCGCCTGCAGGACCCGGTTCAGCGCCGCCGTGCCCGCCGCGCCTCTGCGCGTAGGCGACAGCACTTGAATCTGTCCCGGGTCGATCCCCATATTCCGAGGCAGGCGAACCTGGCACAGCTCCACAATCGTTTGAGCCACCTGCTCCGGCATGCGGCGCCGCAGGAAAAAATAATCTCCCTGATTGGGCGTTAGTACCGGCGTTTCACCGGCGTTGACGGCGTGGGCGTTACGCACGATGGCAGAACGCCGCGCCTGACGAAAGATTTCCGTCAGCTCTACCACATGCAAGCGGCGGCTGCGGATCAGATCAGAGAACACATTGCCCGGCCCCACCGAAGGAAGCTGGTCAGCGTCACCCACCAGAATCAACCGGCACATGGGCCTCAGCGCTGCCAGCAACGAGCGCATCAGGTTCAGATCTACCATGGACATCTCGTCCACAATAACCGCATCCGTATCCAACGGTTCTTTTTCATTTTTTGCAAACGCCACTTCGCCCAGTGTCTCGTTGTAGCTCATGCCCAGCATACGGTGGATGGTCTGGGCTTCACGCCCGCAGGCCTCGCCCAACCGTTTGGCTGCCCGCCCCGTGGGCGCCGCCAGCTCCACACGCAGGCCCATACGTTCCAGCAGCGCCACGATGCCGCGCACACAGGTGGTTTTGCCCGTTCCGGGACCGCCCGTCAACAGAAACACGCCGGAGTATGCCGCCGTTTCTACCGCCTGGCGCTGCTCGGGAGCATAAACGATCCCCTGCCGGGCCTGGATCTCCTCCAAAATCGCCTCCACATTGCGCCCCTGATCGGCGTCTTCTTCACACATCTGCCCTATGCGGCGGCTGACAAACACTTCATCCTCATACATCCCCGCCAGATAACAGGCCTGCACATTGGCCACAGTTTCCTCCACCAGCTTGCCGGTCTCTATCAGCGAATCAACGGCCCGCTCCACACAATCCTCCGACAGATCCAGCATGGCAGCGGTGGCCGCCGTCAGCTTGGGCCGCGGGAGAAATACATGGCCATTGCCACAGTTGTGCCGCAGGGTAAACAGCACCGCCGCTTCCACGCGCGCATCGCTGTCTGCCTCGGCGCCGCCGGAGAGGGCAATCTGATCCGCCGCGGCGAAGGATACGCCGAAAAACTCGTCGCACAAAAGATACGGATTGGCACGCACCGCTTCGGAGGCTTGGTCACCGAACCGCTTGCACAGCTTGACGGCCAGCGCCGCGCTCAATCCGCTTTCCGCCAGAAATTCCATCAGGCGGCGCATACCTGCCTGAGCGCGGAAACTGGCGGCGATCTCCTGCGCTTTCCGGGCCGTGATCCCCTTCAAAAGCGTCATCCGTTCCGGCTCCAGTTCCAGCACATCCAGCGTTTCCTCGCCGAAGCGCTGCACCAACAACTGTGCCGTAGCCGGTCCGACGCCTTTCACCGCACCGGAGGAAAGATAATTCAAAATCCCGCTCTCGGAACGGGGCATATAGCGCTCCACAGTTTCCGCCTGGATCTGCACACCGTGGGTAGGGTGGTGCTTCCATTCGCCGGTGATGATCAATTCCTCCCCCGGCGCGGCGCAGGGGATGCAGCCCACCACGGTAATCTGCTCACCGTCGGTGGTGTCCAGCCGGAGCACAGTATAGCCGTTGTCCTCGTTTTGAAAAATCAGGCTGTTCACCGTTCCGTCCACAGTGCAGCGTTCCGCTGCCATTCCGCATCCCCCCTTAAAATAGCCTATCTGTTCCGGACGTATGCCTCCGCATCTTCCATGGTGCACAGGCGCACCGCCGCGTACTGCTGTTCCAGCTGCCGGGCCAGCGCCCGGCCCCGTTCATCCAGGCCGCAGTCCGCAATCAAAATGCGTTCAAAGGGCGCGCCGCCCGCACTGGCCCAGGAAAGCCGCGCCACCGTGCGCTCCAACGCAGACGCGTCCCGCGCCGCCGGGATCAGCACCAGGCACCGCTCCAGTTTCTCCCGCTTGGATAAAAACAGCGCTTCTGCTATTGACCATGCGGCCCAGGCAATGCCCACTGCCGCAAAAAAAGCCACAACACTCTGCTCAAAAAGTTCCATCGTCGCTCCCCCTTTCTTCCTTATCCTATGAGAAAGGAGAGCATTCCGTGCCCTGCTCCTATGCTTCGTTCAGGACCTTCTTCAAATACCGACCGGTATAGGAGCGGTCGCACTGCGCCACATCCTCCGGCGTGCCAGCAGCCACAATCTCACCGCCGCCACTGCCGCCCTCTGGGCCGAGGTCAATGATATAATCAGCCGTCTTGATCACATCCAGATTGTGCTCAATAACCACCATGGTGTTGCCCGCATCCACCAGACGCTGCAGCACCTCGATCAGGCGGCGCACATCGTCGGTGTGCAGGCCCGTCGTCGGCTCGTCGAGAATATAAATCGTTTTACCAGTGGAGCGCTTGCTCAGTTCCGTGGCCAGCTTGACACGCTGAGCCTCGCCGCCGGAAAGAGTGGTCGATGCCTGCCCTAGACGGATATATCCCAGGCCCACTTCCTGCAGCGTCTGGATCTTTCGGGCAATGCGGGGCAGGTTTTCAAAAAACGGCACCGCTTCATCCACCGTCATATCCAGCACTTCATAAATGTTCTTGCCCTTGTACTGTACTTCCAGCGTTTCACGGTTGTAGCGCTTACCCTTGCACACTTCGCAGGGAACATAGATATCGGGCAAAAAGTGCATTTCAATCTTCACCAGCCCGTCGCCCTGACAGGCTTCGCACCGGCCGCCGCGGACGTTGAAGGAAAACCGCCCCGGCCCATAGCCCCGGGCTTTGGCGTCCTGGGTGGCAGCAAACAAATCGCGGATATCGTTAAACACGCCGGTATAAGTGGCCGGATTTGACCGGGGCGTGCGCCCGATGGGGCTCTGATCAATGTCGATCACCTTGTCGAGATACTCTTCGCCCTCGATGCCTGTATGCTTGCCCGGACGAGCCTTCATCCGCATCAGATCCACACCCAGGCGCTTGAAGAGGATCTCGTTGACAAAGGAGGATTTGCCGGAACCGGATACGCCGGTAACACAGGTAAAGGTACCCAGCGGAATGGACACATCGATCTTTTTCAGATTGTTCTCCGCCGCACCGTGCACCGTCAGCCAGTTTCCGTTTCCGCTGCGGCGCACCGGAGGCACAGGAACATTCTTTTTGCGGGCCAGATACAGCCCCGTCAGGGACTTGGGGTTGGCCGCCACTTCCTCCGGGGTGCCGGCGGCCACAATCTCGCCGCCGTGGATACCTGCGCCGGGTCCCACATCGATGATATAGTCCGCCGCGCGCATGGTGTCCTCGTCGTGCTCCACCACAATCAGCGTGTTGCCCAGATCCCTCAGATGCTTAAGGGTGTCCAGCAGCTTGTCGTTGTCCCGCTGGTGCAGCCCGATGGACGGCTCGTCAAGGATATAGAGCACTCCCATCAGGGAAGATCCGATTTGCGTGGCCAAGCGGATGCGCTGGCTCTCACCGCCAGACAATGTGGCGGCACTGCGCTGCAGCGTCAGGTATTCCAGCCCCACTGAGCGCAGGAATCCCAGACGGCTGCGAATCTCCTTCAAAATCCGGTCGGCGATCATGGCCTTGGAACCGGTCAGCTCCAGCTCTTCCATAAACCGCAATGCATCGTTGATCGGCAGGCGGGTATAACAATCAATATCCATCTCCCCTACCGTAACGGCCAGCACCTCTTTTTTCAGCCGTTTTCCACCGCATTCAGGGCAGGGGCATTCGCTCATATACTCTTCAAGTTCTTTGCGGGAGTAATCGCTCTGCGTATTGCGATAGCGGCGCTCAACATTGTTTGCCACGCCTTCGAACGCCTGCATCAGCGTGCCGCTGCCCCTGGCCTGGTCATAGTGCAGCTTCAGTTTTTCCCCACCGGTGCCGTAAAAAATGATTCTCTGCACCTCTTTGGAGAGTTCCCCAAAAGGCGTTGTCAGGGAGAAATGGTACTGCTTAGCCAGCGCCTCAAAATACATACGGGAGATGCCGTCGCCCCGGATGTTGTTCCAGCCGGGAGCAGTGATAGCCCCATCCAGAATGGAAAGGCTCTTGTCCGGCACGATGAGATCCGGATCCGCCCGCAGCTGAAAGCCCAGTCCTGTACAGGTGGGGCAAGCGCCGTAGGGATTGTTGAAGGAAAACATGCGCGGCGTCAGCTCTTCGATAGAAATGCCGCAGTCTTCGCAGGCGTAGTTCTGAGAAAACAGCAGATCCTGCTCTTCTTCCCCAAGCACATTGACAATGATGAGGCCGCCGGAGAGCGCTGCAGCGGTTTCGATGCTGTCCGTCAGACGCTGGTTGATTTCGCGCTTGACCACCAGGCGGTCCACAATGATTTCAATATTGTGTTTTTTGTTTTTCTCCAGCTTGATCTCTTCACCCAAGTCGTACAGGCTGCCATCCACCCGCACACGGACATAGCCGCTGCGCCGTGCGTCCTCAAATACTTTGGCATATTCGCCCTTCCGGGCGCGCACTACGGGCGCCAGAATCTGGATTTTGCTGCCCTCAGGCAGCGTAAGCACCTGATCCACGATCTGATCCACAGTCTGCTGCCGGATCTCCCGGCCACATTTGGGACAGTGCGGCGTGCCCACCCGCGCCCAGAGCAGGCGCAGATAGTCGTAGATCTCCGTCACCGTGCCCACAGTCGAGCGCGGGTTTTTGCTGGTGGTCTTCTGGTCGATGGAAATGGCCGGGGACAAGCCGTCAATATAGTCCACGTCCGGCTTTTCCATCTGCCCGAGGAACATCCGGGCATAGGAGGAAAGGCTCTCCACATACCGCCGCTGACCCTCAGCGTAAATAGTGTCAAAGGCCAGGGAGGATTTACCGGAACCGCTCAGGCCCGTCATAACCACCAGTTTGTCCCTGGGGATCTCCACATCCACATTTTTCAGGTTATTCGCCCGCGCGCCTTTGATGATAATTTTATCCTGCATGAATTTCTGCTTCCTTGTCTGATTGTGTCAAAAGTTTATGCCTCTGCAACGACATCCGCCGCAGCAGCCCGCAGCAGAGTGCACAACACCTGAGGCTGCAGCTCCACCTGAACGCCGATGCGGCCGCCGGAAACAACGATCGTCTCCTGCTCCAAAGCCGACGCATGCAGTACCGTGGGAAATTGTTTTTTCATACCCACAGGGCTGCAGCCTCCGTGAACATATCCAGTCAGGGGCAGCAGATCCCGTCCAGGCAGCATGGCGACGGATTTTTCCCCCACCGCCCGGGCCGCCTTTTTGAGATCCAGCGTCTTTTCCACCGGGATATCAAATACATAGTATGCCCCGGACGCGCCTTTTGTCACCAGCGTTTTGAACACTCGCTCCGGCGCCATGCCCAGAAAGGACGCCACCGTCACACCGTCTACTGCCTGCCCTTCCGCGTGCGGATAGCTGTGGGCCGTATAAGGGATGCGCTTTTGGTCCAAAATACGCATGACGTTGGTTTTGGTTTCTGCCGTTTTTGCCATCGTTTTCCTCACTTCCGCATATGCTCCGCCGCATCCAGGTACCCCCCGGATGCAATGGAAACAAAATCGTTGTCCGCCACCACAAAATGATCCAACAGCTCCACGCCCACGGTGCGCAAACTTTCCCGCACGGTCCAAGTGGCAGCATAGTCCTGCTCCGATGGCACTGCGTAGCCGCTGGGATGGTTGTGAGCCAGATACACCGACACCGCATTATCGGCCAGCGCATAGCGCACAGCGTCGCGCACGTTGAACGCCGCGGCGCTGGAGCCGCCCTGGCTGAGCCGGTGGCAGCCCAGCATCCGGCCTTTTCCGTCCACGCACAGCTCCAGCACAATCTCGGTGCGCTCTCCCCAGAAATATTTGAGGAAAAAATGCCCCGCCGACTCGTAATCTTTGATAATGACCCCCGGCCGGTCCAATTCGATCAGGCTGCGCTGATACAACTGCGGCACCAGACGGATCAGCAGCGCGGCATTTTCGCCGATGCCCTCCACCTGCATCAGTTCCTCCACCGGCGCACGGAACACGCCGTCAAGGCTGCCGAAACGACGCAGCAGCGCATGGGCCATGCCGTTGGTATCCACCCGTGGAATGGCGTAATACAGCAGCAGCTCCAATGCCTCGTGCGGCGCAAAGGCATCCAGCCCATGCCTGCGGAACTGCTCTTTCTTGCGCTGGCGGTGCCCCGCGTGGGGGTTTTCTTTTCTCTCCACCCGCTGTGCAACTCCTTACGCTCTTTTGTTTGAGCCTACGGCGGCTTATTTCCCGCCGTACTGTTTGAGATATTCTTCCATGCGCCCGCGCATCGCATCGTCGATGAGCACGCGGCCGTCAATGGCCTGATTGTGCAGCGTGTCGATCACCTGGCGCACCGTAACAATGGGGAACACCTGGATACCGTATTGTTCGCGCAGCTCGTTGAGCGTGGTTTGCTCACCGGTGCCTTTTTCCATACGGTCCACGGACACAAACAGCGCCACGATCTTCACATCGGCCACGCTTTTGAAAAACTCAATGCTCTCGCGCACCGCGGTACCCGCCGTGACCACATCTTCCACAATGGCGATGCGGTCGCCGTCCTTGGGCTTATAGCCCACGATGCTGCCGCCCTCGCCGTGATCTTTGGCCTCCTTGCGGTTAAAGCAGTAGGGAAGGTCGCGGCCATAGTTGCGGTACAGCGAAGCCGATGCGGTGGTCACCAGGGGAATGCCCTTGTACGCCGGGCCGAACAGCGCGTCAATGCCTTCGCTCATGTTCTCCTGGATGCACGCGGCGTAGTAATCGCCCAGCCGGGCGGCCTGCGCGCCGGTTTTATAGTTTCCGGTGTTTACAAAATACGGGGTCTTTCTGCCGCTTTTGGTGACAAAGTCGCCAAAGGTCAGCACGCCGGAGTCAACCATAAAGCGAATAAATTCTTCCTGATACGTCATAAAGGGGATCCTCCTTTGTTTTTTCTTCAGAGCGCCCAAACGCCTCCGTTTTTCACATCATACAAATTCAAGTATACAGTATAGCATATTTTGCCGCCTGTGCGCAAATGGAACAAGAGAATTTCCAAAAATTTTTACCCGGATTTCACAGCCTCCAAACCAATTCTTTCCCTTGCCGCAAATCCCCCAGGCAAGCGGCGCGAAGTTTGCCGAAACCCCTTGACAGTGCGTACCGATTGGCATACTATAAACAAGGAGCCGCCGCTGTCGCCGGCTTCAAAAACCAAATCGATTCCGGTAGGCAAGGCTACCTCAGGGATACGGATTGTTGCCGCGCAGCAGTGGAGACACTGTCAGATGGTCAGCAGGGGATGTCGAATCCAAGGCATTCCTTAATACAATACCACCGCCCTGAGATGCTAAAGCTTGAACGGTGGACGCTTTTTCTGCACGGCGGGCGGCTGTGCAGGCGTTAAAAACATCCCCCTCCAGCCGCCGGATCTTTTCTGGCCCGCAGGAGGTTTTTTTGCGCAGTTCTCCGGCCGGCCATAATACAGTCATCTCATGCCACGCGCATCGGAAGAGGAGGTTTTGCCTATGCAGAAGGAGTATTTGTCCCTGGCCGTTGATTTTATTGAAGAGTTGTTGTCCCAGCGTAAATATGCCACCGTGCGCGAACAGCTGGTGGATATGGAACCGGCGGACGTCGCGCTGCTGCTTTCCGAATTTTCAGAGGATCAGCTTCCTATTCTGTTCCGTCTGCTGCCCAAGGAACTGGCCGCCGAAACCTTTGTAGAAATGGACAACGATCAGCAGGAGCTGCTGATCCGCTCATTCAGCGATACCGAGCTGCAGGAAGTGTTGGAGGAGATGTACCTCGACGATACTGTGGACGTGATTGAAGAAATGCCCGCCAGCGTAGTGCACCGCATCCTGCGCCACTGCGACCCTGAAAGCCGGAAAACCATCAATGAACTGATGAAATACCCTGAAGACAGCGCCGGCAGCATCATGACGACGGAATTCGTCAGCCTGACAGCCGATATGACCGTGGAGGACGCTTTCAAACGCATCCGCCGCACCGGCGTGGACAAAGAGACAATCTATTTGTGTTATGTGGTCAACGACAGCCGCGTCCTGATCGGCCTGGTTTCCGTGCGCACCCTGCTGCTCAGCGATGAGGACGACATCATCAGCGATATTATGGAAAGCTCCATCGTCAGCATCAACACCCTGGACGATCAGGAAACAGTTTCCCATATGTTCAACAAATACAACTTTCTCGCCATGCCCGTGGTGGACCAGGAACACCGTCTGGTGGGCATTGTCACCATTGACGACGCCATGACTGTTATGGAGGCCGAAGCCACCGAGGATATGGAAAAAATGGCCGCCATTATGCCCTCCGACAAGCCCTATCTCAAAACCGGCGTGCTGGAAACCTTCAAAGCCCGTGAGCCGTGGCTGATGATCCTGATGCTTTCGGCCACGTTCACCGGACTCATCATGACCCATTTTGAAAACGCTCTGGTCGCCTGTACCATTCTGACGTCTTTCACCCCCATGCTCTCCGGCACCGGCGGCAACTCCGGCACGCAGGCTTCCACCGCCGTCATCCGCGCGCTGTCTCTGGGCGAAGTGCGTTTCCGCGACACGTTCCGCGTTATCTGGAAAGAAGCGCGGGTGGCCCTGCTGTGCGGCCTGATGCTGGCGGGCGCCAACTTTATCAAAATGATGCTGGTGGATCGCTGGATGATGCACAATCCCGCCGTTACTGTGGCAGTAGCCGCCGTTGTCTGTGCCACACTGGTCTGCACCGTGCTGTGCGCCAAAGTGGTGGGCTGCAGCCTGCCCATTCTGGCCGAAAAACTGGGCCTTGACCCCGCTGTCATGGCCAGTCCTTTTATCTCTACCGTAGTGGACGCCATTTCCCTGCTGGTCTATTTCCAAATTGCCACCGCCGTGCTGCATATATAACCGGAATCCACAAGTCTTTTTGGCAAAACCTTACAATTTTTTATGTAAATCTGTCAGCCAAAGCAGGCAGCTTTTTCCCTTTTTTCCACAGAATCTACCCCTTTTCCCGCAAAAACGTCATTGTTCACAGAATGTTCATGTTTTTTTCAAAATTCGTTCAACATTTTCCCGCCCCGGCATGGTATCTTATGGTTGCAGGCAAGAAGTAACCAAAAAAATTCTTTCTTTTCCTTACTCTCTCTTAAAAGCAACACCCGCTGTTCGGAAGGCAGAACCGAACAGCGGGTGTTGCTTTTCTTTTTCCTCTCCTCCCTCCCCAGCGCCTCTGCACAGACCGTCCCCAGCCTGCAGCCACCGGGGAAAGGAATTTTTCGAATGGTTGCACTCTTGCGTACAACTTTTGCCCTGCCCTACACGGTAAGTGTAGGGCCTTTTTTCGGAAAAGCCCCAAATTCGACTACATAAAGGAGAAATCGACTTGAAGTATACAGAACACTATCAATTAAACCAATGGGATGCGGCTGACCGTGTCCTGCGGGAAGATTTCAATGCAGACAATCAGAAACTGGACGCAGCATTGACAGACATCAAAATGCAGCGAAGCCTGACATTGCTGCACGAATGCAACGTAACGAAAAGCAGCCAGGAAATTGAGTTTCCTTTGTCCATCGACTGGAACGCCTGGAAAGCGGTGCACATTCAGTGCGAAGCCTTCACGGCAGAGGACCGCACGGAAGTATATGTGGATCTGGGCGGCAAAACCATCATCCGGGCCTGGGGCAATGTGGCCGGCAGCGGCACGTCTTCCTACCTGGGCTACGCCATCCTCCTTCCCCTCTACGATGCCCGCCGCCAGTTGTTCTACTGCAACACCAACGGCTACACCGGCATCGGCTGGGTCGTGGGCGACGGCACCTTTGCCGCCTTATCTCCGCGCCTGACGCTGACCGCTTACCGCAAAGCAAATGTGAATACTGGTACCACCGTTACCATCTGGGGCGAGCGTTAACTGTATAAAACACACAAAAGCAACACCCCCGCTCTTTTGAGCGGGGGTGTTGCTGAATTACAGCGCGGAATGCGCTTTGTTCCATTGGGTAAGCGATTAGCCGCCAACAATGGTGTTGGTGTTCAGGGTCTCACCGCCAATTTCAACGGTAACCTGATAGCTTACAGTGTTTGCAGAATTGGTTGCAATCACTTCAGTATAGGTCCAGTTGTTGGCGGAACCAGTGGTCTTACCACCAGTCAGGTCGGTCGTCATATCAACGGAACCGCTCATCTTCACGGTACCCTTAACATCCTCAGCAGCATCCTTGTTGCTGGTCACAGTCAAAGTAACAGTACCATTGTTCTTGGTCAGCTTTGCAGTGTAATTGGTGCTCTCGCTTGCACCGGGATCTTCGGTGTTCTTTTCATAGGACTGGATGAACACATAGGTCAGCTCACCGTCGTCCACCACGTAGTAAGCGCGGTCATCCTCGTCGGTAGCAATACCGGAAACAGAACCCTCGGTAATCACACCATCTGCATCCGCATAGAACACCTTGCAGTCGTTAGCAGCAGTGAAATACTTGATGCCGCTGCCCGTACCGAAGCCCAGCGTATTATCGCCGGAGACTTTCACGGTGCCCTTTACATTAGCAGTATAGGGATTCGTGCCCTCGCTGGTGTTGTATGCCGTCAAACCGGTAATAATATCGTCGCTGGTGGTGACATTGCTGAACAAGGCGTTGGTCACACCACTGTCCAGTTTACCATCCGTCATAATGCTGGATACATCCGTAGCTGCATCCACATTGACCGTAGTAATTTCTCCGTTGACAACAGCATTGTAGGTGTAATACTGATCGTTGTCAGAGTTGGTAATCAAACCAGAGATGGATTTACCAGCCAGGAAGGTCACATCCTTGGAAGAGGTGGACACGCTGGCACCACTGGTAGCGTCAATAAACATCATGGTCACAATAGAACTATTGGACTTCTGATAGTAAGCAACATTGACAGTCTTTCCGCTCGCCGCCGTAACAGAGGGCGCATTGGCGATACCAGTATACGCTTTATAGTTCACATCGCCCTGATTGTCCTTCGTAGCAACAATGAATACAGTATTGCTGTTTGCATACAGAGTTGCAGGAGTATCGCCAGTGGTGATAGCTGCGGTGCCCTTGGTCAACTTAAAGTCTTCGCTGTTCTTGATATCCTTAGTGGTAGAAACCGCACGCAGGACATACTCGTTGTCATCGTTGACCTTATAAGTGACAATATCGCCCTTCAGGCCAGCATAACCCTTGTTGGTATCCACAGTCTTAACGGTACCATCCGTAAAGACCAGTTTCGCACGGTTGGATGCTCCCAAATCAGCATCGTTTTCATTCTCTGCGTTAACGACATACGCATAATCGCTGGAAACAAACTCTTCCTCATCCACATAGATGGCATAGCCGTATGCATCCAGATAGACAGTATAATCGTTCTTGGTGCTGATACCAGAAGCAGTGATCACGTGCTTGGAGGAATAATCATACTTGGTGCCGCCAACAGTGATGTTCTTGCCAGTGGTATAAGTGGTCACTTCGCCAGAAACGGACTCGGCCACAGCCACGGACTGGACTTCGTTGTTGGCATAAGTATACAGCACATAAGCGTCATCGTCAAAAGATTCATTGGTCTCATAGTTGACCGTGCCGCCAGTGACAGGCTTCTGGCTCATCGTGTTGATTACGATGTAAGCATCCTTAGAAGAAGTAGCAGCCACAGAACGGTTGACCTGGCCCACATAGGTGTT
The DNA here is from genome assembly GCA_020555865.1 of bacterium 210917-DFI.7.65. Classification (GTDB taxonomy): domain Bacteria; phylum Bacillota; class Clostridia; order Oscillospirales; family Oscillospiraceae; genus Pseudoscillospira. The sequence goes on from JAJCJJ010000006.1 coordinate 138,306, forward strand.
GATTCTGACAATGGTCACATTGTCGTCATCGTCCACATAAGCTTCGGTCAGAACGCCGTTTGCGCCGATCTTCGTGCTGTTGCCCTTGTACAGAACCTCAGCATTGGTGTTCTTCAGATCCTTACCATCTTCAAAGACGGTGGGAACCGTACGGGTGCTCAGGCCCAGGTCGGCATAAATATCGCCCAGCTTGACTTCCTTGGTGTAGGAAGCGTCGGCCTTATCAGCATAGTTGCCGATCTCATCGGTCTTCATCTTCCACTGAGTGGAGGGACGGCCGAAATCGTCGGTCGTTTCGACCTTCTTCAGATCCTCGCAGTACTTTTCAGCGAACTGCAGGCCGTTGGCCTTCATGTTGTTGTCATAGTTGCCCTGTGCCATGGTCTCGGCCTTGGAAGCGTTGACAATCACGCTGCTGCCGTCGGGCAGCTTGACCTCGGTGCCGCGGTTCTCATAATCGACCATGTCGGCCTTCATGGCGTTGAACGCCATCTGAGCGGCCTGCTCACGGGTCAGAGCAGCGGACAGGCTGACATCCAGTCCTTTTTCCAGACCGGCAGAAGCTGCCAGCTTGGCCGTGTTGATAGCCCAGCTGTTGCCCACCAGTTTTTCGATCTGGGGATCATAGCCCAGAGCTACCAGCAGCATCTTGGCAAACTGCAGGCCCAGTACGCTTTCAGTGGGAGCAAATTTGCCGTTGCCGTCGCCGGCGATAATGCCCTCGTTGGTGCAGTAGGCAATGGAGCCTGCGCTCCAGCGGTTGGCCGCCACATCGCTGTAAGGAGCAATGGTAGTCACCAGCTTGTCGGCAGCCTCCTGGCCCACCAGCATATAGGTGATGATCTTCGCAGCCTGTTCACGATTCAGGGTTGCGTCGGGGTTGAAGTTATTGCCGTCGCCGCCATTGAAAATGCCGGCGGCAGTCATAACATCGACCGCCTCTTTGTAAGTGACTTTAGAATAATCCTTGTAGTCACTCGCGTCCGCGGCGAAGGCGGCGGTCATCAGGCTCAATGCCATGGCCAGCGCCAGCACCAGGGACAGAACCTTTTTCAGATTCTTCATGGTTCGGTAGTCCTCCTTTTTTGATCGTTCTGCTCCAAAAAGTGATCCAATTCAGCATAAATAACCCGTTTTTCCTCCAAAACACCGGCTTATAAATACCGCATAGCACCTCTTTGACCGCAAAGCAAAATCCCCGGAAAGCCGCGCCACAGCGGCCTTTCCGGGGATTGCAAAACGTATGGATGTTCAATTTGGTAGACATTTCGCCGGCAGATGCTGTCGCTGTCTTCCCTCCATCTCTTGTCCCCCAGCTGTTTTTCTTTCCCATTTGGGTAGACATCCGGTAGACATGGTAGACAGGGGCTGGAAGAATCTGGTTAACTTTTATATCGTACTGATTTGTTATTTAAAAACAAAGCCCCCCACCGGCCATAGACCAGTGGGGGCTTTTCTAAAATTAATCTTCTTTTGCGCGCTTTTTCAGCGACAGATAGCGGTTCTTTGCCTGCTTTTCCGCCACAGCCATCAGCTCTTTTGCACGTTCAGGGAACGTAATGGTTAGCGAGGAATAACGATGCTCGCCCATCACAAAACGGCGGTAGCTTTCGTTCGGTTCCTTGCTGTCAAGCTGAAACGGATTGGTATCACGGCGCGGATCATAGCGGAACAAGTGCCAGTAACCGGCCTTGACCGCATTTTCCATTTCCGTCATGGATTTGCTCATGCCGGCCTTGATACCATGATTGATGCAGGGAGCATAAGCAATGATCAGCGACGGCCCATCGTAATGCTCCGCCTGGATAAAGGCTTTCATACACTGCTCATAGTCGGCACCCATGGCCACCTGCGCCACATACACATAGCCATAAGACATGGCAATGGCCGCCAGATCTTTTTTCTTAATCAGTTTGCCGGAGGCTGCAAACTGCGCGGTGGCTGCTGTGGGTGTCGCTTTGGACGCCTGACCGCCAGTATTGGAATACACTTCAGTGTCAAATACCAGCACGTTCACATTCAAGCCGGAAGCCAGCACATGATCCAAACCGCCGTAACCGATATCATAGGCCCAGCCGTCGCCGCCAAAAATCCATACAGACTTATAGGCCAGCATATCTTTGTGATCCAAAATATATTTGCACTGCTCGGCATAGGCCGGATCGGTATTCTTTTCGCACTTTGCCACCAGCTTATCGCCCAGTTCACGGGAAGCTGCATAGTCGTCCCGCTCAGCCAGCCAGCGGTTCGCAATTTCGGCAAAGGCCATATTCTTAGCCAGCTCTGTAATGACACTGTGCAGCTTGGCCCGGCGCTGACGCACAGCCAGTTTCATACCATAGCCAAACTCGGCATTGTCCTCGAAGAGGGAGTTTTCCCAGGCGGGGCCGCGCCCCTGACTGTTTACCGTATACGGCGTAGAGGGTGCGCTGCCGCCCCAGATGGACGAGCAGCCCGTAGCGTTGGCAATATACATATGATCACCGAACAGCTGGGTCACCAGCTTGGCATAAGGCGTTTCACCACAGCCGCCGCAGGCACCGGAAAACTCCAGCAGCGGACGGTGGAACTGCGCCTCTCTGGTCAAATTGTCGGGGAACCGCAAGTCTTTATCGGTAAAATGCTTGAGAGCATAATCGTAAATCTCCTGCTGCTCGGTTTCTTCTTCATAGGGCATCATGTCGAGGGCTTTGTTCTTGGCCGGGCACACATTGGAGCAGGAACCACAACCGGTGCAGTCTACCGGCGAAACGGTAATGGCAAACTTATACTTATCCATGCCCTTTCCAATCATAGGTGCTGTCTTGGTCTTTTCGGGAGCGCCGGAAAGCTCCTCAGCACTGACGGCATAAGAACGGAGCACACCATGCGGGCACACCATCACGCAGCGGTTGCACTGGATGCAGTGACGGGGCACCCAAGTGGGGACGTCTACCGCAATACCACGGCGCTCAAACTGGGACGTACCCTGCGGCAGGGTTCCGCCAGGGCAGACTTCTTTCATGACAGAAACCGGGATTTCGTCGCCGCGCATGGCATTGGCAGGAATCATGACCTTTTCTACAAAAGCTGCCAGATCGGGCCGATCCGTATCGATCTGTACCTTAGCCTTCTTATCCTTTGCGGTTTTCCACTCTTCGGGGATTTCGATCTTGCGCAGAGCATTGAGACCTGCATCAATGGCCTCACAGTTCATATTGACGATGGACTCGCCCTTATGGCCGTAGGTTTTGACCACTGCGTCTTTCATATACTCCACTGCGTCACCAATGGGGATAATATTGGCCAGCTTAAAGAACGCGGACTGGAGCACCATGTTGGTGCGCTCGCCCAAGCCAATGTCGCGGGCCAACTTAATGGCGTCGCAAGTATAGAATTCAATCTTGTTCTTGGCCAGATACCGTTTTACGGCAGCAGGCAGGTGCTCCTCCAGATCCTCAGGCAGCCAGTCACAGTTAAGCAGGAAAGTTCCGCCCTTCTTGATGTCCTGCACGATGTCATATTTTTCGATATAGGCCGGGCAGTGGCAGGCCACAAAGTCCGCTTTGGTGACATAGTACGTGGACTTGATGGGCTTTTTGCCGAAGCGCAGGTGGGAAATGGTGACGCCGCCGGACTTTTTGGAGTCGTACTGAAAATAGGCCTGCACGTTCATATCTGTATGGTCGCCGATGATCTTGATGGAGTTCTTATTGGCGCCGACCGTACCATCACTGCCAAGACCCCAGAACTTACAGGCAATGGTACCCTGCGCGGCTACATCCGGCTCTTCCTCGATAGGCAGGGACAATCCGGTGACATCGTCATTGATGTTGATGGTAAAGCTGTTGACCGGCGTTTCGGCAGCAGCATTTTTGAACGCCGCCAAGATACCGCCGGGCGTTGTATCTTTGCTTCCCAGCCCATAACGGCCGCCCACTACGCGCACGCCGGCTTTGGCGCTACCGTTCAGAGCACGCACCACGTCAAGGTAAAGCGGTTCGCCGGGAGCGCCCGGCTCTTTGCAGCGATCCATCACCACAATATTCTTGCAGGTATCGGGGATCTGCGCCAGGAAATGCTCAATAGAGAAGGGGCGATACAGGCGCACCTTAATCAGGCCTACCTGCTCTTCCTTATTTTTGGCATTGATATAGTCGATGACCTCTTCCGCCGCATCGCAGACGGAACCCATGGCAATCATCACGGTTTTCGCCGTGGGAGAGCCATAGTAGTCAAACAGGTGATAGCTGCTGCCGATGCGTTCGTTGATTTGATCCATGGTCTCCTGCACCACGGCGGGCAGTGCATCATAGTAGCTGTTTGCTGCTTCACGGGCCTGGAAGAAAATATCCGGATTTTGAGCGCTGCCGCGCAGCACAGGATGATCGGGGTTCAAGGATTTGGCACGGAAACGCTTGATCAGCGCAGGGTCGAGCATGTCGTTGAGATCGTTATAGTCCCAGGCCGCCACCTTGCGAATCTCATGGGATGTGCGGAATCCGTCGAAGAAGTGCAGGAAAGGAACTTCTCCCTTCAGCGTGGCCAGATGAGCCACAGCCGCCAGATCCATGACTTCCTGCGGATTGTTGGAGCACAGCAAAGCATAACCCGTTTGACGGCAGGCCATGACATCGGTGTGATCGCCGAAGATGGACAGCGCATGAGTGGCCAGCGCGCGGGCAGATACATGGATCACGCTGGGCAGCTGGCTTCCGGCAATCTTGTACATGTTGGGGATCATCAGCAGCAGGCCCTGGGATGCGGTAAACGTAGTCGTCAGGGCGCCGGCAGTCAGGGATCCGTGGACTGCGCCGGCCGCACCGCCTTCGGACTGCATCTCGGCCACACGGACCGTTTGGCCGAACAGATTCAGCCGGCCGTTGGCGGACCATTTGTCCACACATTCTGCCATGACCGAAGACGGCGTGATCGGATAAATCGCGGCGATTTCGGTAAACGCATAAGCGACATGGGCAGCAGCCGTATTGCCGTCCATCGTTTTCATCGCTCTTTTAATCAAAACGCTTCACTCTCCTTATAAAAATGCTTGCAAAGCACCAATAAACCGCTATTTCGTGCTTTAACTTGATAGAATACTATTATATATCATACCACAAATTTGCATAAGTGTCTATGATTATTTTTCATTTTCCCCAATTTTGACTGGGATATTTTCCCTAAAATTGTTAAATTTTTATCATTCTGTCCGCCACTGGCGGAATCTCTGTTTTTTGTCCAAAAATGTGTTCTTGCAGGGTCCGCCGGATTGTTGTAAAATAAAATTGATTGAATTTGCAATACCCCATCTGCTGCAAAGGAGTTGTGTGCATATGGTTGTTTCCATTCGCTCCCTGGGTCTGACCGGCATCGCCGGCTACGAGGTCGGCGTAGAGTGTTTTTTGTCCGGCGGACTGCCGGCTTTCGACGTGGTCGGCCTGCCGGATGCCGCCGTGCGCGAATCCCGCGAACGGGTGCGGGCGGCGGTAAAAAACTGCGGAGCCAAGTTTCCTGTCAGCCGTATCACCATCAATCTGGCTCCTGCCGGCCGCAAAAAGGAGGGCACCCTGTACGACCTGCCCATTTTTTTGGGCTTGATGACCGCCGCAGGTGAATTGGACACACCGCCTCAGGACGCCGCCTTTCTGGGCGAGTTATCCTTGACTGGCGCGCTGCGCCCGGTGCGCGGTGTGCTGCCTATGGCTATGGCCGCCCAGCGTGCCGGGATAAAAACACTTTATGTGCCCGCCGAAAATGCCGCCGAAGCCACTCTGGCTGAAGGACTGACCGTATACGGCGCAGAAACAGCCGAGGCCCTGGTGCGCCATCTGAAAGGACAGCAGCGTCTCTCTCCCGCCGTCCCCTGGCAGGACGGAGACGATATCGCTCAGGCACCGGATCTGCGGGATGTGATGGGTCAGGAAAACTGCCGCCGCGCTTTGGAAATAGCCGCCGCAGGAAGTCACAACCTGCTGCTTATCGGCAGCCCCGGCGCTGGCAAAAGCATGCTGGCCCGCCGCCTGCCCTCGATTCTGCCGGACATGACCCGGCAGGAGGCGCTGGAAGCCACAGAGGTCTGGTCTGTCGCAGGTCTGACGGATCCCCGCCATCCATTGCTGACGCACCGTCCCTTCCGCGCGCCCCATCACACAGTATCTGCCGTGGCCCTGTCCGGCGGCGGCTCATTTCCCCGTCCCGGGGAAATCTCATTATCTCATAACGGCGTGCTGTTTCTTGACGAACTTCCGGAATTTCACAAGGATGTCCTGGAGGCTCTTCGCCAGCCTCTGGAAGACGGCGAAGTGACCATTACCCGGGCTTCGGGCACACTGCGCCTGCCCAGCCGCTTCATGCTGGTATGCGCCATGAACCCCTGCCGCTGCGGATGGTACGGCCACCCCTCCGGCCGCTGCACCTGTACGGATGCCCAGGTTCAAAAATATGTGTCCCGCATCTCCGGCCCGCTGCTGGACCGCATCGATCTGCACGTCCGTGTGCCCAGCGTGGAATACGAAGCCATGCGCCGCAGGGAAACACCTGAGGACAGCGCTACTGTACGGGCCAGGGTAAACGCCGCCCGGGCGCGCCAGCACGTGCGGTTTACCGGCACGGGCATTTCCTGCAACGCCCATATGCCGCCGTCTATGCTGGCAGAATTCTGCACATTGGACGACGCGTGCGAAAAACTGATGCAGAACGCCTTTTCCAAACTGGGGCTTACCGCCCGTTCCCATGACCGCATCCTGCGTGTGGCCCGCACCATTGCCGATCTCGACGGCGCCGAATCCATTGAGCCGGCCCATCTGGCAGAAGCCATTCAATACCGAAACACCGACATTCTGAAAGGATGATCTTATGCCCCAGGCTCCACATCTGCATGCTCAGAGCACACCGGAAGCGTTATCTCTGTATCAGTGCATCTGCGGCGCAATTCAAGGTAACGGAACGCTGCCCCGGGACTTTTCCCTGCCCCGTCCGGAACGAGACCATCCGCAGGCCCTCCGCTTTGCTGACGGCGCCTACGACGGCATTTCCCTGTATCACATGGCCCCGGATAAACGGGATATCAAATCCCTGACCGAAATCATAGGGCTGATCAGCGCCCGCGCCTACGACAAAGCCGCCGAATGCCTGCAGCTGTTTTTCTCCATAGACGAATATATTTCTCTTCTGCCCCTGATTGACGACCTGCAGGGCTGGATCATCGCCCATAAAGACCGCATCGACGCCGGGGCGCTGTATGAATTTTCCCGGACGCTGCTCAAAGAGAGTCAGCATATCGAAAGCGTCAAGTTTGCCCTGTGCTGCCTGGAATTGCTCAACATCGAGCACGACACCCAGGTGCGCAATCTGGTGCGGGTTTTGGCCCTGTCGGATGAATTCACCCTGTATGCCCTGTTTCTCATGCGCCGCTGGGCCGACGGCAACGACGCCGTGTGGGAAGCGGCACAGCATGTGTCCGGCTGGGGACGCATCCATGCCGTGGCCCAGCTGGAACCCGGCAGCGACGCTATCCGCCGCTGGCTGCTGCTGGAGGGTTGGCGCAATAACGTGGCGCCGGATTATTCCGCCCTGACCTGCGTGGAAAAATCCGGCTTGGCGGAAGCCCTGCACAGCGGCGCCCTGGACAGCGCCGAATTCACCGCTGCAGGAGAACTGCTTCCTTATCTGCTGAGCGAAGGGCCCGTGGCCGGCATCAGCGCGCTGGAGAACAGCGGCGTTTTTCTGCAGGATTACCTTACCCTGGCCGAAGCCCGCGCCGCTGCCGCGTCGGATTTTGAGGCCGTGCAGTCCCTGCGGGACTACTGGGCCGCTCAGAAAACGCCGGACGAAACTCTGCTGCGCCGCTGCGACGCCGTGCTGCAGCGTTTTCAATGCGATCCCGGCCAAGTGCACTCCGGCGCGCAAGATTCCATGCCTGATACTCCGTGCAAAAAACAAAAATAAATAAAAGGATGAACCGACCCATGCAAGAACTGATCTTACTGAAACTCGGAGAGCTGGTGCTCAAAGGACTCAACCGTCACGTGTTTGAAGAACGCCTGTGCGCCAACATTCGCCGCCGCATTAAGCACTGCGGCAAATTTCAGATCACCTCCAAGCAGAGCACGATCTATATTGAACCGCTCAACGAAGAGGCCGACCTGGACGCTGCCTTCGAAGCATGCAAATGCATTTTCGGCATCGTAGCCCTTTCCAAGGCCCACCCCTGTGAAAAAACCAAAGAAGCAATTTTAGATACGGCCAAAACGTATCTGCACGGCCAGCTTTCTGCTGCCACAACCTTCAAAGTGGAATCCAAACGGGCCGATAAAAATTTCCCCATGACTTCCATTCAGCTTTCCCAGTGGGTGGGCGGCGAATTGGACGATTGTTTCCCCAACCTGACCGTCGACGTGCACCACCCGGAACTGACGGTGCACGTGGAGGTGCGGGAACGAGCCGCTTATGTGCACGGCAACCCCGAACCGGGGGCCGGCGGCCTGCCCGTTTCCATCAACGGCGCGGGTGTGTCACTGCTCTCGGGCGGTATCGACTCCCCCGTATCCTCCTATATGATGGCCAAACGCGGTCTGGCGCTGGACATGGTGCATTTCTTTTCGCCGCCGTACACCTCGGAGCAGGCCAAGGAAAAGGTGATTGAGCTGGCCCGGCTGCTCACGCCCTACACCGGCCACACGATCCTCCACATTGTCCCTTTTACCGAAATCCAGGAGGAAATCCGCAAAAACTGCCCGGAGGAATACTTCACCCTGATCATGCGCCGCTTTATGATGCGCATTGCCAATCGCGTGGCAGAGCGCATCGGCGCAGGCTGCATTGTCACCGGCGAATGCCTGGGGCAGGTGGCCAGCCAGACCATGGAGGCTATGCGTTCCACGGAAGACGCGTGCGATTACCCCGTATTCCGTCCTCTGGTAGGTATGGACAAAGAAGAGATCGTGTCCATTTCCCGCAAAATCGGCACCTTCGGCACTTCCATCCTTCCTTACGAGGACTGCTGCACCGTGTTTACGCCCCGGCACCCAAAAACGCACCCGAATCTCAGCGAAGTGCGTGAAGTCGAGGCCGCACTGCCCATCAGCGAATTGGTGGAACGCGCCCTGGCCGGAGAAGAAAAGCTGAAACTGAGTTGGTAAAAGGAGGGCGGGCAGTATGGCAAAAACACTTCAGCAAAAAGTGGTTTCCGCACTGAGCAAAGCCGATCTGACGCTGTCCTGCGCCGAGTCCTGTACCGGAGGACTGATCGCCAAGCGCATCACCGACGTCTCCGGCGCCTCCGCAGTGTTCCACGGCGGCGTGGTATCTTATGTAAACGCAGTAAAGCAAAACGTTCTTGGCGTGTCCGCCCGGGATCTGGAGCAATATGGCGCCGTGTCCGCCCCAGTGGGGCGGCAGATGGCCTCCGGCGCAGCGCGTCTGCTGGGCACGGATCTGGCCGTATCCACCACAGGCGTAGCCGGTCCCAATCCGGACGACCGCGGCAATGCCGTGGGCACCGTGTATGTTTCTCTGTCTGCGCAGGGGAAAACGTGGTGCTATCTGTGCCACTTCGACGGCAATCGCGCTCAGGTCCGCCGCGCCGCCGCAGAGTTTGCCCTGAGCCTCGTGCTCCGCTACCTCAGCGGCGCAGATATGGCAGAGGGGGCACTGTCATGAGCTATACCCAGGCCGACTATGACATCCTGCTCGAACGGCTGCGCAGGGAGAGCGATGAGCGCTACCGCGTGTTCAACGAAAGCCTTATCCCCGGCACAGAGCGCACCTACGGCGTGCGTGCTCCCGCACTGCGTAAAATTGCAAAAGAGCTGCTCCAGGGCGACTGGCGGGCCTTTCTCTCTCTTGTCCGCGCCGGCAGCCACGAAGAGCGTCTGCTTCAGGGCATGGTGTGTGCCGGGGCAAAATGCTCCCTCGATGAAAAGCTCACACTGCTGCACACTTTCCTTCCCCGCATCAACAATTGGGCCGTATGCGACACGACTGCCGGAGCCTGCAAGTGGAAGGAAGCAGATCTGCCCGCTGTATGGGATTTTTTCGCCCCCTGCCTCCAGAGCCAGCAGGAATTTGAAGTGCGCTTTGCCGTGGTGCAGCTGATGGACTATTTCTGGCGCGCGGAATGGATCGACCGTTCCCTGGCTGCTTACCGCACCGTCCAGCACCAGGGCTACTATGTCACCATGGCCCTGGCCTGGGGATTGAGCGTCTTTTTTGTCAAGCAGCGCGCCAAGACGCTGCCCCTTTTGGAGCAGGGCGTATTCCCTGCAGCCGTGCACAATAAAGCCATCCAGAAATGCCGGGAAAGCTATCGCGTCAGCGCCGAGGACAAAGCATATTTGAACACACTGAAAAAGAAATAGGAGAAGGGACAGACTTTGCACGTCTGTCCCTTTTTACCTATAGGCTATAGCAAGATACTGTTTTGACTCCACGTTTCCCTGTCCCGTCATATCACATCCCGCCGGTCGACGCCCGTCAGGGTGGCCGCCGCACATATGACACCGGCCGCACTGAGCACCAAGGGCACCGCAGCATGATCGGCCAGAGAAAACGGCCCCACCGTCCCGTTCATCAGCACCAGAAGCAGCAGCGAGGCGATAATCGTAGCTTTGGCCGAGCGGAACACCTGTCCCGCCAGCATGGCAATCAGGCTGACCGTGGCAATCACAACGGCTTTCAGTACAATCTGCAGATAAAGGTCCGGCGCAAAAAGGGTATAGTCCATCGGAAAATCCGGCTCCAGAATCTGCCCTGCGGCGAACAGCATCCCATACAGCAGAAGCTTTGCCAATGCCAGCGCAGCGGCCGAGAAAATCCATACCGCCAAGATCTGCGCCAGCATCAGTTTTTTCCGCGGGATGGGATAGGTATACATCACCAGCATTGTTTTGCGCCGCTGCGCCGATGTGACGCAGCCCGCCAGCATAACGCAGGTGAAAACCAAAAACGTCACGTTGCTGACCAGTTCCACCTGCGAGGAGATATTGAAAGTGCCCGGCGCAGCATCCGGCACACCAGTAACCGGGTCGTTGGCGATGCCCAGGTACACCTGGGCAAACAGGAACAGCGCCAGCGCCGCCGTCAGTATCGCTGCTACCAGACCATAGCGCCCAGCTCGGTTTTTCTTCCACTCCAGCACAATCAGCTTGCCCATATTAATTTTCCTCCCCTGTCAGGCGCAGATAATAATCCTCCAAGGTGTCGGCATGTTTCTGAAACGAGGCAATGGCCACATTTTGAAGGGCCAGCGCACGGGACAGTTCTTCCGGCGCCATAGGCGCCTCGTAAATGCGCACCACACCCTCCTGCAGCACTTTGAACCGGCGCACCCCCAGCTCTTCCAGCACCCGCGCCGCCGCGCGCACGTCGGGCGTCACCAATTCAATATAGGTCAAGCTCTGTGCAGCCAGCTCGCTCAAAGAAATCTCCCGCAGCAGCCTTCCCCGATGCAGAATGCCCACTGTATCGGCTATCTGCTCCACTTCGGAGAGCAGATGACTGGATAAAAACACCGTGGTACCCCAGTCCCGACACAAAGTGCGCAGCAGGTCGCGCACCTGCTTCATACCGGCAGCATCCAGAGCGTTGGCCGGTTCGTCCAGCACCAGCAGTTCCGGATGGGTCAGCACCGCCCGGGCCAGCCCCAGCCGCTGGCGCATGCCCAGCGAGTAATGTTTCACCTTTTTGTTCCCGGCCGCGCCCAGGCCCAACCGCTCCAGCGCTTCCTCCGCCGCACCCGGGCGATGATACCCCATATAGGCACAATGCAGACGCAGATTTTCCAGGCCGCTCAGCATTTCGAAAAAGGCTGGAAATTCAATAATGCTGCCCATGCGCCCCAGCGGCGCGCAATCCCCCGGCCGCAGCGGTGCGCCGAACAGCTCCACCTCCCCGCTGGTGGGTTTCCACAGATTCAGCACCAGGCGCATCAGTGTGGTTTTGCCCGCGCCGTTCGGCCCCAGCAGAGCATAAACCCGCCCCTGGGGCACGTGCACTTCCACATCGCTCAGGAGGTTTTTTTCACCCAGACGTTTGCACAACCGCCGGCTCTGAATGAGATACGACATGTTTGTTCCCTCTCCTTTCGTCGTGTTCTGTTTCCCATACTACACCCGCCGTTTTGCAATGGTCTTTCGTAAATCTTACGATTTTCTTTCGGGGCCATCTTGCACCGGTTCCGTCCAGAGCAGCTTCAGCACAAACGTCGTTCCTTTTCCCATCGTGCTCTCAGCCCACAGCGTGCCGCCCATGCCTTCCGCCAGACCCTTTGCGATGGCCAGTCCCAGACCGCTGCCGCCCAGAGCACGGCTGCGGGAGTCCTCCGGTGTGTAGAGCCGGTCGAAAATATGGCTCAGCGCCTCCGGGGCAATGCCCTGTCCCCGGTCCTGCACGCGCACACAGGCGCCGTCCTTCTGCTGCTCCAGCACAATGCCCAAATAGCGTCCCGCCGCACCGTAGCGCACGGCATTGGAAATCAGGTTGGATAAAATGCGGCGGATAGATTCCTCGTGCCCCCAAACGGGACACGCCTCCTCCGGGACGTGAATTTCCACCTCAAACCGCTGCTGTGTCAGAAAATCGTAATATTCCAGCGCGGCAGCACGGCACAGCTCACTCAGATCCACCGCAGCACAAGGCAGTTTCGTGTCTCCCGCTTCCAGCTTGGAAAGTGTAAAAAACGCTTCGCTCAAAGCCAGCACTTCTTCGGCTTTGGCCTGCACCCGGCGCAGCGTTTCACTCTCTTCACCCCGCAGCCGTGCGATTTCCAACTGCCCCAGAAGTACGGTCAGCGGCGTGCGCAGGTCATGGGCCATGTTGGCAAGCATACGCCGCTGCGCCAAACGGGCGCGCCGCTGCTGCACACACAGTTTTTTCTTTTCCAGCAGCAGCCGGTCGATCTGCCCCAACAGCGGCGTCAAAGCGTCGTCGCACAGCGGCACGAGCAACGCTTCGTCGCTCCCGCCGTCTAAAATAACCGCCAATTGCTGTGCCGCCTGCGAAAGCTGCCGCCGCAGCCTCCGCTGCCGCAGAGCAAAATGGAGCGCTGCAAAGCCCAGTACGGCAGCCAAAAGCAGCAGCACACCGTTACCGCCCATCGCCATCCCCCAGCTTGTAACCAATGCCCCAAACCGTGCAGATGCAGCGGGGCTTTTTGGGGTCGTCTTCCACTTTGGAGCGCAGGCGGCTGATGTGAACGTTGACCGCGTTCTCATCGCCCAGATACGCCTCGCCCCACACCGCAGCATAAAGCTGCGCCTTGGTGTAGACCCGCCTGGGATTGCGCAGCAACAGCTCCAAAATCGCGTATTCCTTGGCCGTCAGCTCCACTGGAATACCGTCCTTTTCCACCCGGCGGGCCGCGCAGTCCATCGCCAGCGCTCCGGCGCGCAGCACCTGCGCCGGCGCCTCCGCGCCCTCTGCCCACACGGTGGAGCGGCGCAAGTTTGCCTTGATGCGGGCCAGCACCTGGCTGACGGAAAAGGGTTTAACCACATAATCATCGGCTCCCAGCCCCAGGCCCAGCGTAACATCCGAATCGCTGTCCCGGGCAGACAGGATAATCACCGGAACAGTGCTCCCGCTTTTTCGAATGGCGCGCAGCACATCCAGGCCACTGCGCCGGGGCAGCATCAGATCCAGCAGCACCAGATCGTACTGCGCTGCGCTAAAGCGGGCGCAGCCTGCCTCCCCGTCGGCAGCCGTATCTACCGAAAAACCTTCGCTTTCCAAAAAATCCCCGAGCATGGCGCTGATCTCCTCATCGTCCTCCACCAGCAGCAAACGCACACGACATTCCCCTTTCTCCTCCGGAATGGTTTCTAGTCCCATTGTAGCACGGCCAGATGGAAAAAGAAATCCCTGGCCACCGCCCCCGGCCAGGCCAATTTTTTGCCGCTTCGGCGCAAAAAAAGATTGTGCCGGCACGCAAAACGCGCTATACTGTATTAGTTAGAGTATAATTTGGCAGGATTTGCCTCCCGGTCTTTTGCGGCCGGGGAGACAGGAGAATGTTTTTTGAAGCGAGAAGAAGTCGTTGTATCCCCCCAGCAGCTGGCGCGGCAGCGGGAGATCATGCAGGAGATCCGCACGCATTTGCAGGAAACCCTGGATCATGCGCCCCTGGCCTGCGTAGACACTTTTGGATGCCAGCAAAACGTGGCCGACAGCGAACATATTATGGGCATGCTCCGCGAAATGGGCTTCGCTTTTACCGAGGATCCTCATCAGGCCGATGTGGTCATCCTCAACACCTGCGCCGTGCGGGAGCACGCCGAGCAGCGGGTCTATGGAAATCTCGGCGCCCTGACCCATACCAAAAAGGCCAATCCCCGGCAGATAATCTGCCTGTGCGGCTGTATGGCCCAGCAAAAACAGGTGGCCGACAAGGTGCGCGCTTCCTACCGCCACGTGGATCTGGTATTCGGCCCCCATGCCCTGTGGCGTTTTCCGGAGCTGCTGCAGAAGGTCTATCATCAGCACGGCCGTGTGTTTTCCATTGACGACTCCCACGGCTCCATCGCCGAAGGGCTGCCCATCGTCCGCGAAGGCGGCGCCAAAGCTTGGGTTTCAGTAATGTATGGGTGCAACAATTTCTGCACCTACTGCATCGTCCCCTATGTCCGGGGCCGGGAGCGCAGCCGGGACAAAGCCTGCATTGTTGCCGATGTAAAAAGCCTGATTGCCGAGGGTTATAAAGAGATCACCCTGCTGGGACAAAATGTGAACTCCTACGGAAAGGATTTGCCCGAGGCGTGCGACTTTGCCGACCTTTTGGACGAGCTGGCCCGCCTGGACGGCGATTTCCTGCTGCGTTTTATGACCAGCCACCCCAAGGATGCCTCCCACAAGCTCCTCGATACCATGGCCCGTCATGAGAAAATCGCCCGTCATCTCCACCTGCCCTTCCAATCCGGTTCCACCCGCATCCTCCAGGCCATGAACCGGGGCTACAGCCGCGAGGAATATCTTGCGCTGGTGGACTACGCCCGCACCGTTATGCCGGATATTGTGCTCACCTCCGATGTCATCGTGGGTTTCCCCGGCGAAACGAAGGAAGCGTTTGAAGAAACCCTCTCTCTGGTGCAGCAGGTGCGCTTTGACGCGCTGTTCACCTTTATTTATTCCCCCCGTCCCGGCACTCCGGCAGCAAAACTGCCCGACCCGGTGCCCCGCGCGGAAAAGCAGCAGTGGTTCGACGCCCTGCTGCAGGTTCAGAACGCCAACTCTGCGCAAAAACACGCCGCCTATGTCGGCACGGTGCAGCGGGTGCTGGTGGACGGCAAAAGCGGTGATTCCCGCTGGCCGCTCTCGGCCCGCACAGCAGGCGGGCGCTTGGTGCATCTGGTGGGTGATGAAGCGTCCATCGGCCGCTTCAAAACCGCAAAAATTACCGACAGCAACACCTGGGCGCTCTTTGGCGAACTGACGGAGTAATGCCCAGGCGCACAGACCACAGCGATATTTGATTTCAAAAAAATTCAACAGAAAAGGAGCCAATCACCATGGAATGTATCAAATGCGGAATGGAAATGAAAAAAGTAAATCTGTTCGGCCTGCCCGGCGTGAATATGACGCTCTCCCAGGGCGTGCCCAACTGGCAGGGTATGGAAATCCGCAGTGCTGTGCGCTGCCATGTCTGTCCCGGCTGCGGCTATGTGGAACTGCAGGCCGTTGAACCTTACAAATTCCGGTAAATTTCTCCCCACCGACCAGAAAGAGAACACATACGAGGTGAAAGCATGGCTGAACTCACGCCGATGATGCAGCAATACGTAAAACTGAAAGAGGCCAACCCCGGCGCCCTTCTTTTCTTCCGTCTGGGCGATTTCTATGAGATGTTTGGGGAGGACGCCAAAACTGCCTCGCGGGAACTGGATCTCACCCTGACCACCCGGGACCGGGGCAAGGACAAGGCCGACCAGACTCCCATGTGCGGCGTGCCCTACCACTCCTGTGAGGGCTACATTGCCCGCCTGATTGCCAAGGGCTACAAAGTGGCCATCTGTGAGCAGATGGAGGATCCGGCCACGGCCAAGGGGTTGGTGGAGCGGGACATCATCCGCGTAGTCACCCCCGGCACCGTAACCGACAGTTCTATGCTGGAGGACGGCCGCAGCAACTACATCAGCGCCGTGTTTCTCAGCGACAACGGCACCGGCGTGTGCTTTGTCGACGTATCCACCGGCCGGACCATGGCTACCGCCTTTTCCGGAGCGGAATCGGTGGGCCACCTCATCAACGAACTGGGCCGTTTCTCCCCCGCGGAGGTGGTGCTGGGCGGCGCAGCCGCCGATCATCCGGCTTTGAACGAATTCCTCCGCGACAGGCTCCACTGCCACCGCGAACGGGGTAAGGACGCCGCCTTCGATTTGGCCGCCGCCGAGCGCACCGTACGCCGGCAGTTCGGCGAAGAGGCGCTCAAGGCCCTCCCCCAGAGTATTCCCGCCGTGACTATGGCGTTGGGCGGCCTGCTCAGCTACCTTTATGAGACGCAAAAAACAGACCTTTCTTACATAAACGATCTGGATTACTATGAGCAGGGCGAATTTATGGAGCTGGACGTGGCCGCCCGGCGCAACCTGGAACTGACGGAAACCCTGCGCAGCAAGGAAAAGCGCGGGAGCCTTCTGTGGGTGCTGGACAAAACGAAAACGCCCATGGGATCCCGGTGCCTGCGCGGCTTTCTGGAGCGTCCCCTGCTTTCCCCCACCGCCATCGGAAAGCGCCAGCGCGCTGTGGCCGCCCTGGTGGAAGATACTATGGCCCGCGAAGAGCTGATCCTGACCCTGACCGGCATCGGGGACATCGAGCGCCTTATCGGCCGCATTGTATACGGCACCGCCGGCGGGCGGGATATGGCCTCGCTGCGCAGCGCTATTGAAAAACTGCCCGCCGTGGCCGCACAGCTCTCCCATTTCTCTTCCGGCCGGCTGGGCGAGCTGGCCCGGAATTTGGACACTCTGTCTGATTTGGGTGCGCGCATTGCGCAGACGCTGGTGGACGAACCGCCCTTCTCCGTGCGCGAGGGCGGCTTCATCCGCCCAGGCTTCCATGCTGAAGTGGACCGGCTCCGGGACATCCTCAGCGGCGGCAAGGGCACCATTGCCGGCATTGAGGCCAGTGAAAAAGAAAAAACCGGCATCCGTACGCTGAAAATCAAATACAACCGGGTATTCGGCTATTACATCGAAGTATCCAATTCCTTTAAAGATCAGGTGCCGGAGCACTACATCCGCAAGCAGACTCTGGCCAATGCCGAGCGCTATGTGACCCAGGAGCTGAAAGATCTGGAACACACCATCCTCACCGCCTCCGATCGGGTATCGGCACTGGAATATGAGCTGTTTTCAGCTCTGCGTCAGGAAATCGCCGACGCTGCCGGCCGCATTCAGAAAACTGCCGCCGAGGTGGCCGAGCTGGACGCTTATGCTTCTCTGGCCGCTGTAGCCGTACGCAATGGCTACGCCTGTCCCACTGTGGACGAAAGCGGCGTCATCGAGATCCACGACGGCCGGCACCCGGTGGTGGAAAAAGTACTCAGGGACTCCCTGTTTGTACCCAACGATACCTTCATGGGCGAAAAAGAGGACCGCACCGCCATCATTACCGGACCGAATATGGCCGGCAAGTCCACTTATATGCGCCAGGTTGCCCTGATTGTCCTGCTGGCTCAGATCGGTTCCTTTGTTCCCGCAAAATCCGCCCGCATCGGCATCGTGGACCGTATTTTCACCCGTATCGGCGCCAGCGACGACCTGTCCTCCGGCCAATCCACTTTCATGGTGGAAATGAACGAGGTAGCCTCCATCCTGCGGCAGGCCACCTCCCGCTCGCTGCTGATTCTCGACGAGATCGGCCGCGGCACCTCCACTTTCGACGGTATGAGTATTGCCCGGGCTGTGCTGGAATACTGCGCCGACAAAAAGAAACTGGGCGCCAAAACCCTCTTTGCCACCCATTATCATGAACTGACGGAAATGGAGCAGGCTCTGCCCGGCGTGAAAAACTACAACATAGCCGTGAAGGCTCACGGAGACGAAATTTCTTTCCTGCGCAAGATCATCCCCGGCGGCGCCGACCGCAGCTACGGTATTGAGGTAGCCAAACTGGCGGGCTTGCCCGACGGCGTCATTCGCCGCGCCCGGGAGATTTTGTCCGAACTGGAACAGGACAGCGGCGCGCCAAAACCCACTTCCACCGCTCCCGGCAGCGGACAGATCTCCCTGACGGCCTTGGGCGAGGGCGAAGTTCTGGACACGCTGCGCCGCACCCAGGTGGATATGCTCACTCCGCTGGAGGCCATGAATCTTTTATACGAATTCAAAAAGAAGCTGCAATAATGACCAAAGGACGACATTTTCTATGGCAAAAACAACAAAAAAACAAACCCGCGACTCTCATTTAACCGATCTGGAAAAGCTGGGCGGCGTAATTCTTCTGCTCATCTACCTGGCCCTGATCCCTTTGTGCGGCGCAGCGATCCTGAACTGGGCCGGCGGCCTTCTGGGGTTTTCCATCGGTCCGGCACTGCGGCAGACCATCTGGTTTTATCTGCTCTTCGCCGCCGTGGCTCTGGTGTTCCATCGCTTTCTGTTTGTATGTGCCGGCACGTTCACCGGCTCTGCCGGGCGCAGTTTTCAAACACTGGGGACCGCCCTGATTTTCTTTTACGGGCTGAACGAGATTCTGTTTCGTGTAACGCATCTCCTGTGGGGACATACCATCAACCTGAACGATACAGCCCTCGTCAGTCTTGATCTGCTGAATGCCGCTCCGGCGGCCACCGTGCTGGCCCTGGTCGTGCTGGCCCCTTTTATTGAAGAGGTGCTGCTGCGGGGCTTCCTTTTTGGGTGGCTGCGCCAGCACAGCCGTGCTGCGGCGTATCTTGTCACCTGCATTCTCTTTGCCCTTCTGCACACCTGGGCCATGGCGGGCGACCATTTTACGCTTTACTATCTTCTTATTGCGCTGCAGTACGCCGTACCCGGCCTGATTTTCGCCTGGGCCTACGACCGCTCGGACAGCATCTGGATTCCCATTGCCGCCCACGCCGCAGTCAATGCTTTGGCTGTGTGGACGTTTTACGCCTGAGCCGGCATGCCGGGCGCACAGAGAAAATGGACCTGATATTTGAAAAGGAATTGGAATGCTGCCAAAAACGAGGAATGAACTATGCCTTTGATTCAACAATTACCATCCCATCTTGCCGACATGATCGCAGCCGGCGAAGTCGTGGAACGGCCCGCCAGCGTGGTCAAGGAACTGCTGGAAAACACTATTGACGCGGGAGCCAGCGCAGTGAGCGTAGAACTGCGCGGCGGCGGCATGAGTCTCATTCGGGTCAGCGACAACGGCTGCGGCATCGCTCCGGAAGAACTGCCCACCGCCTTTTTGCGCCACGCCACCTCCAAACTGCGCACCGAAAAGGATCTTTCCTGTATCGGTACCCTGGGCTTTCGCGGTGAAGCCCTGGCCGCTATCGCCGCAGTGAGCCGCATTGAGATCACCTCCCGCCGCCGCGGCGCGGCGCGGGGTGCGCGCATGTCGCTGGAGGGCGGCACTGCCGGCGCTGTGGAGGAATGCGGTTGCCCTGAGGGTACCACAATTTCCGTCCACAACCTGTTTTTCAACACCCCTGCCCGCATGAAATTTATGAAAAAGGACAGCGCGGAAGCTTCTGCTGCCGCTGCGGTAGTGCAGCATGAGGCCCTTTCCCACGCCCGTATTTCTTTCAAGCTGACCCGCGACGGCACCGAGCAGCTTTACACCCCCGGAGACGGAAAACTGCTTTCGGCCATCTATTCCGCTCTGGGGCGGGAGTTCGCCCTGTCGCTTCTGGCTGTGGAGGGCAGCGGCAGCGCTGTGGCAGTAGATGGCTTTGCCACCCGCAGCCTGCAGGGTCGCGGTACCCGCGCCATGCAGCACTTCTTTGTCAATGGGCGCTATGTAAAATCCCCCCTGCTGTCCGCAGCCTTGGAAGAGGCCTACCGCAACCAGATCATGAAAGGGAAATTTCCCGGCTGCGTTCTGCACCTTTCGCTGCCGCTGGATGCAGTGGACGTCAACGTCCACCCGGCCAAAACCGTGGTCAAATTCTTAAACGAGCGCGCCGTGTTCGACGCAGTGTATTACGCTGTGAAATCCGCTCTGGAACAGGGCGGCGAGCGTCCTGCCGCGCCAGCGCCCTCCCCCCGCCCGGCACAGCCGACCCCCGCCGATTCCCCTGCGCCGCCAAAACAGAATGCCTCTTTTTACCAGACCATGACGGCACAGGAATTCCGTGCCCGGACAGCGCCCGGCAAACCGCTGACCAGCTTTTCCCTGCAGCAGGGCGCAAATACCCCCGTCTCAGAATGGGGCGGCTCGATCACGGTAGCCGATTCGGTTCAGCCCACCTCCAAAAGCGTCCCGCCGTCCCCTGCCACAGCGGCGCGTATTCCGCCTCTCGCACCGCAGGCCCATCCTGCGGCGGAAAATGCCGCGGATTGCCCGCCTGCTTCCATCTCCGCGGCCCCCCCGGCCTCCTTCACACCCGCTGTGGACGCGGACACGCCGCACACCGATCCGCTGGCTGGACAGGAACAGCTGGAACCGTCTGCCGAACCGCCCTGGCGCATCGCCGGAGAGGTGCTGCGCACCTATATCATTGCCGAAGACAATCAGGGCACCGTATGGCTCATTGATAAACACGCCGCCCACGAACGGGTCAATTTTGACCGCATGAAACGCAATGCCGAACCGATTATGGGACAGCAGCTGCTGACACCCGAAGCCGTCGCCTTGAGTGCCGATGCGTGCGCCGTGCTTCTGGAGCATCTGGACCTTCTGAACCAGTTTGGATTCGAAGCCGAGGATTTCGGCGACGGTACAATCCTATGCCGCACCTGTCCAGCAGAGATCGACGCCGGCGACATCGCTCCGGCGCTGGAAGAAATCGCCGACCAGCTGCTGCGTACCGGCCGCGCCGATCCCGATGGCGCCCGTGACGTCATGCTCCACACCATGGCCTGCAAGGCCGCCATCAAAGCCGGCATGGTCAGCGGCGAACAGGAGCTGCGGGTTTTAGTAGACAAGGTACAGAAAGGAGAAATCCAATTCTGTCCCCACGGACGGCCCGTAAAGGTCAAGCTGAGCCGGTATGAACTGGAAAAAATGTTTAAGCGGGCATAACAGCCCCTGCGCGAAAGGAGAACCCCCTATGAAACTTCTGTATATTGATTGCTGCATCACCGTCCACGGCAGCGCGTCCCGTACGGCAGCACTGGCGGAAACATTTTTATCGGCCTGGCGCGCCGCACACCCGGAAGCCGATATTGAAACATTGGACTTGAAAACACTCACACTAAATCCCCTGCTGGGCAACGCACTGCGCCTGCGCGAAACGCTGCAGGGCGAAGGGCGGACGGAAGGCGCATCCTTCGCCCTGGCCCGCCAGTTCGCCGCAGCGGACCGCATCGTGATTGCCGCACCATACTGGGAGCTGTCTTTCCCCGCTCAGCTGCGGCTGTACATCGAGCACATTGCCGCCCAGGGCATCACCTTCGACTATACGTCCCAAGGCCAGGTGGGCCTGTGCCGGGCGGAAAAACTGCTGTTCCTCACCACTGCCGGCGGTTCGCTGGAAGCCAACTGCGGCAGTGAGCACTGGCGCGCCCTGTGCCCTTTCTTCGGCATCGGAGAATACCACTTTATCGGCGCGCCCATGCAGGATGTGAAAGAAATCGACCACGAAGCGCTTCTGCGGGATGCTCTGTCCCAAGCTAAAGCGCTGGCAGAGTCCTTCTGACTCCTCACCCCACACAATTGTTTGGCGGATTTATATTTACATTTGAAAAGGGGCCTGTTTATGAAATCCAAAGGCGAGATTCTTGGCATCGTCCTGCTGCTTTCTATCGGCGCGCTGCTGCTTGGCTGCACCATCCGGCCGCCCCATTTTCTGGTCGTTCTGTACGGCCATGCATGGCGCATCGGCAGCGGGATTGTGGGGATCTTTTGTCTGCTTGCAGGTATTTTAAACCTGTTTCACAACCAAAAATAAGCTGCCCGCAAAACGCTTTACAGGGCCGGAAAGGAGTCTCTCCCAGTCTATGGAACACACAAACAAAATTGCCTGTGTAGTCGGTCCCACGGCTTGCGGCAAAACAACGCTGGGCATTCTCCTGGCTCAGCGCTTCGGCGGCGAGATTGTCTCCGCCGACTCCATGCAGATTTACCGCGGCATGGCCATCGGCACTGCTGCGCCCACAGCGGAGGAGATGGCCCTGGCGCCCCACCACATGGTGGGTGTGGCTGATCCGCAGGAAACATACTCTGCCGCCCGTTTTGTGGAAGACGCCTCCGCCTGTGTGGACGATATTCTTGCCCGGGGCAAACTTCCTATCGTAGTAGGCGGCACAGGGCTGTATCTTGATGCACTGGTGGCTGGCCGCAGCTTTGCCGCCGGCGGCAGTGAAACCCGGAGCCGGCAACGGCTGAACGAACGGCTGGCCCGGGAAGGCATCGAGCCGCTGTACCGGGAGCTTTCCATCATCGATCCCACCGCCGCTGCACGGCTGCATCTCCGGGATGAAAAACGCATTCTCCGCGCCCTGGAGATCTACTATGAAACCGGCCAGACCATCACTGAACACGACGCCCAAAGCAAACTGCTTCCGCCGCGCTACGACGCCGTCTACATTGGTCTGACCTTTGAAGACCGCGCCGACCTGCGCGCTCTGATTGATGCACGGGTGGATGCCATGCTCTCTCAGGGTCTGGTGGAGGAAGTACGCGCATTACTGTCCGCTGGCGTTTCTCCCTCGTCCACCGCCCTGCAGGCCATCGGCTACAAAGAACTGCTCGGCGCTTTGCGCGGCGAAAAAAGCCTTGCCGAAGCCACCGAAGAAATCAAACTCCGCTCCCGCCAGTACGCCAAGCGTCAGCTCACCTGGCTGCGGCGAAACAAAGCAATTCACTGGATCTTTTGGAAAAAAGAGCGGGATTTTCCCCGCGCCCTTCAGCTTTCGACAGAAATCCTCTCCGCCCATGGATTAGGATAAGCCTGACGGGCGAGGAACGCGCACACGCACATCGCCTGTACATAGAAAAGGCCCTTTGCGGCAAAAGGAGACAGAGCGATATGCAAAAAGCACCCATCAATTTTCAGGACACCTTTCTGGCCAAAACCCGCCGCGCCGGTACCCTGGTCACCGTTTTTTTGATGAACGGCTTCCAGATGCACGGCGTGATCAGCGGTTACGACAGCTTTGTCGTCGTGCTCGACAGCGACGGCAAACAGCAAATGATTTACAAGCACGCCATTTCCACCATTATCCCCATGCGCCCCATCGACTTTAACGCCACCGGCGACTGAGCCGGCCCGAAGGGCGCGGCCGGGAAAACCCAAAAGAGGATCCTTTTATGAGCAATTCGATCAAGCCCCCCAAAACCGGCCCCTCCGCCGCCACCACGCTGATTTTGGCATTGCTGAGCATCATGGTGCTCTGCTATGTGCTCTTCCGCGTCTTCAGCGGCCTGAACGCGCCCTACGAGCTTTCCAGCGCCTATACCTACGAGGCCGACGACGAAACCACCGTTTCTGGCTATGTCGTCCGCGAGGAATCGCTGCTGCCCAGCCAGAACGGCGGTGTACTGGACATCACTCTGGCCGAGGGGGAGCGCGTGGCTGCAGGCGGGCGCGTGGCCACCGTATACACCGACAGCGCCGCCATGGAAACCGAAGGCCAGCTCGACACCCTGCGCGCCCAACTGGATCAGCTGACCTACGCTATGGGCGAGAGTGAAAGCCCCACTGCCGTCGTCAAACTGGACAGCAGCATCCAGTCCGCTATATTTGCCATGCAGAAAAATCTGCACACGCGGCAGTACACCGCCCTGGAGGGCAGTGTTTCCGAGCTGCGCTCCCTGGTGATCCGCCGGGATTATTCCTCCGGCGGCGAAAGCACAGCGGAACTGGAAGCCCAAGCGGAGTCCCTGCGTGCGCAGATCAAAACGCTGGAAGCCCAGCAGCAGCATAGTGCCCGCGCTGTCACCGCCCCTTCCGCAGGGTTGTTTTCCGCCGTGGTGGACGGGTACGAAGCCGTCCTGACCCCTGCGGCCCTGGAAACCATGACGCCTTCCCAGCTTTCCGCTGTCGCCCCTGATCCCGCTCTCACCTCCAACGTGGGCAAATTGATTTACGGCAGCATCTGGTATTATGCAGCCAATATGAGCGAAAAAGACGCCGCTTCCTACAAAGTGGGCCACACCGTACAGCTGCGCTTTGTCAAAGAACTGGACCGGGATCTTACCATGACCATCGAGCGCATCAGCGACACAGAAAACGGGCGAAAACTGGTAGTATTTTCCAGCGATGAATATCTGCCCGAGGTTACGCTGCTGCGCCGCCAAAGCGCCAGCCTGATCCATGAATCCTATTCCGGCATCCGGGTTCCCACCGAGGCGCTGCGCGTGGAAGACGGCGTCACCGGCGTCTACTGCCTGGTGGGCATGCAGGCAGTATTTAAGCCTGTGGATGTGGTGTATCAGGGCAGCGGTTATTACCTGGTGGAACCTTCCAAGAAAGAGGACGATACGGAAAACACCTCCTCTTCCCGCCTGCGCGTGGGCGACAGCATTATTATCACCGCCGAAGAACTTTACAACGGAAAAGTCATCAACTGAAGAAAGGACTCTTCCTCCCAGAGAAAGAGAGAATACACACTTATGTCTACGATTGCAGAAAACATTGCCTCCGTGCGCGTCCGGATGGCCGAAGCCGCCCGGGCGGCAGGGCGCAGTCCGCAGGAGATTCTCCTGTGCGGAGCCAGCAAAATGAATGATGCCGCAGCCTGTCGGGAAGCCATCTCCGCAGGCATTGACTGCCTGGGTGAAAACCGAGTCCAGGAAATGGTGCAAAAGCGTTCCGAGCACGCCTATGTCGGCGCGCCGCTGCACTTTATCGGCGTGCTGCAGAAGAACAAGGTACGACAGGTCGTGGGGCAGGTGGACCTGATCCATTCTGTGGACTCCATGGGCCTGCTCGACGAGATCGACAAGCGCGCCGCCATGAACGGATTGACTCAAAATATCCTGCTGGAAGTGAACATCGGCGGCGAAGACAGCAAGAGCGGTTTTCGGCCCGAGGAAGTGGAATCTGCCATCAAAGCCGTCCTTGCCCGGCCGGAGCGCCATGTGCGCATCCAGGGCCTGATGGCGATTCCCCCCATTGCGGAAAAAAAGGGCGAAAATATGCCGTATTTCTTGGAAATGCGCCACTTATTTGTTGACAGTACCCCGCTTTTGCTTCATAATAGTGATGAATTATACCTTTCCATGGGGATGAGCAGCGACTTTGAAGATGCCATTGCTGCCGGTTCCACCATGGTCCGCGTGGGCACCGCCATTTTCGGCGCGCGCCATTACGGCGCCCCTGCAGAAAATTTATCATAAAACGGAGGCTGTGTTATGGGATTGTTCGATGAGCTGAAAAAGCTGACCCATACGTATGAAGATGAAGACGAGGAATATGAAGACGATTACCCGGATGTGAAAAAGCCCGACAACACGGCTGCCCTGTTTGACGACCGGCGCAGCGCCCGTGCCGAGGAGCGGCGCAGCAATAAGGTGGTCAATATTCACGCCACCACGCAGCTCAAGGTCGTTCTGGTCAGCCCCCAGCATTTTGAGGACGCTTCCGAGATTGCCGACCAGCTCAAGAGCAAACGCACCGTGGTCATGAACCTCGAAGCCACCAACAAAGATGTGGCCCGCCGCCTGGTGGACTTCCTCTCCGGCGTGGCCTATGCCGGAGAAGGCAAGATCAAGCGCGTGGCCAACAGCACCTATATCATCACCCCCTACCATGTGGATATCGAGGGCGATCTGATCAATGAATTGGAAAACAACGGGCTTTATTTCTAAGGAAAGGCGGACGAAATACATATGCTGACACCGCAGGAAGTTTCCACCCATGTATTCTCCAAAGCACGCATGGGCGGCTATAATATGGCCATGGTGGACGAGTTCCTGGACACCCTGACCGAGGACTACACCACGCTTTACAAGGAAAACGCCGCGCTGAAGGCAAAGCTGAAGGTGCTGGTAGACAAGGTGGAAGAATATCGTGCCACCGAGGACTCCATGCGCGCAACGCTCCTGACCGCCCAGAAGATGGCCAGTCAGATGGTGCAGGAGGCCGAAAAGGAAAAGGCCGACCTGCTCGCCGCCGCCGAAAGCGAAATGGGCGCACGCAAAGCTGCTCTGGAAGCGGAGATCGCCGCCGAAAGCGAGCGGCTGCGTCTGGCAAAGGAAGAAAGCGCCGCATTTATTGCCAATATGCGCCGCCTGTGCAGCAGCGAGTTGGAATTTCTCGACGGTGTACCCGAAATCCAGGTAAGCGCTCCCTCGGCCCAGGCCGTGCAGGACGCCAGCGTGGATGAGCAGGTGCACTCCATTGAATCCTCCGTCCTGTCTTCTTTCGCCGAACCGGAGGCGCCGGCTGAAACGCAGGCCGAAACCGAACCGGAACCGGCAGAGATCCCTGCCGGGGACGCCCTTGCATCGGAAGAAGCGGACACTCCCCATCCGGATGCCTCCGAGGATCTGGAGGCCACCCGCCGCATCGATTTCGGCGACCTGAAATTCGGCCGCAATTACAAATCCAAACCCAACTCATAATGCCTAAGACGGCGGCGCCTGCCGCCGTCTTATCGGTTTCACGGCCCGGAAAGGAGTGGTTCCCATGGCGCCGCAGCCCATTATCGCCTTGATGTATGACTTCGACAATACCCTCAGCACCGAAGACATGCAGGATTATTCTTTTATTCCCTCCCTCGGCTTGTCCGTGCCTGCGTTCTGGCAGCTGGCCAATGAGTTCGGCCGCCGGGAACGCATGGACGGTATTCTGGCTTACATGTTCACCATGATTCGCGAAGCGCATCGCTGCGGCCGTCCGCTGACCCGGCATCAGCTCACGGAAGCAGGACGGGACATCCGGCTCTTCCCCGGCGTAGAGGGGTGGTTTGGGCGCATTAACGCCTTTGGCGCCTCCCTCGGCGTCACAGTAGAGCATTATATCATTTCCTCCGGACTCAAGGAGATTCTGGAGGGGTGCTCCATTGGTGCGGAATTTAAAGAGATCTTCGCCAGCGAGTTTTATTACGGCGAGGACGGTGAGGCCGCCTGGCCCAAGCTGGCTGTCAACTACACCTCGAAAACCCAGTTCGTCTACCGCATCAACAAAGGCGTGCTGGACGTGTCCGACGACAAAACACTCAACGACTCCATGCCTGACGACAGCAAACGCGTCCCCTTTACCAATATGATCTATTTGGGCGATGGGCTCTCCGACGTACCCTGCATGAAAATGATGCAGTCCTACGGCGGCGCCAGCATCGCCGTTTATAAGGAGATGGGCCAGAGTGTCAAGGACCTGCTTGAGCGCGGACGGGTAGATTACATCTATCCTGCCGACTACCGCGAAGGCACAGGGCTGGATCGGACGGTTAAAAACATTATCCGGAAAATGGCCACCGCCGACGCGCTCAGCGAAGAAAACGCCCGCCAGCTGCAGATGATCCGGCGCTCCGAGGAGCTTTCCGGACAGATCACATTGGAACAGATGGACCGCTGAACCAAAAGCGCGCCCCCGAAATAAGACGGGGGCGCGCTTTCTGTTCCTGTTTTGCACCCGTGGGCCGGGGCCGTCACGCCCCGCCGCGCAGGATCTTTTCCATGGGTTTGCCTTTGGCCAACTCGTCAATCAGCTTGTCCAGGCGGCGGATCTCCTGCAGCAGCGGTTCTTGAATCTCTTCCACCCGCACGCCGCACACGCCGCCTCGGATCTCCTCTCGGCGCTCATTCAGATGAGGCGCCTGCCGGAAAAAATCACCGTAGGAGATTGCCCCTTGCGCAAGAGCACACAACTCCTCACGGGAATACCCGGTCAGCCAGCAGATGACGGTATCCACCTCTGCCTGTGTCCGCCCTTTTCGCACCGCCTTTTGCACCAACAGGGGATATATTTTCCCCAGCTTCATTTGGTAAATGCTCTCTTTCTCCACAGGTTCCCCCTCCTTCCCCCCGCGAACAGCGCCGCGGCAGTTTTTTCTATTATACCCGCCGTCAACAGCAACACGCAACCAAAAATTTCGCTTTGTTGTGCCCATTTAGATTCCGTGCGGGTTTTACCGCATGCCCAGAACGGTGATTTTGCTGCCGGCATTCATCGTATAACTTTCATGACTGGGCCGCAGATGCAGAGTCTCCAGGGCATCGTAAGAAATGCCGTCGGCGCTGGCAGTGATACACTGATAAGGGCACACTGTCTGCAGCGTATGCGCCCCGCAGCCGAAAATTTGAAATTCCACCCGTGTGAGCGCCGTACTATGAAAATCACAGGACAGCATCCCGCCCAAAGATTTACTGGAATTGGATGTTACATAACCGCGGCTGGTGGCGGCCTCGGGATCCCGATTGGGGTAAAGCAGCATATAGCCGCTGCCCTGGAGCTGAAAATCTGCAAAGATATACTGCCACGCGCCCCAGTCGATGCCGCTCACGTCCATATCGAACACCGCTGCGCCTTTAATCGGCCGATCCACCGTAAAGGTATTCAGCTTTGTGATCGTCGGGCGCTCCGTCAGCGTCTGCAGCGCTGCGTCCAGTCTGGCGTTGTCCGCATTGAAATCCTCCATCAGCACCCGGTCCGGCTTTTCCCATTGGTTCAGTTGAAAATGATCTGTCTTATACAATTGAACATACCTCCTCAGAAAAGAATACAGGACGGCAAAGGGAGAAAAAAACCGCCCTGCACATAAAGTGCAGGGCGGGGGAAAAGTTGTACGTTTCAGTGCAACGCAAATCAACTTTTTATTAGATCAACTTACTGAACGGAAGTAACATAGACGTAAGACGCATTGTTATTCTCTGCATCATAGATGATAGCAAGCGTAATGTTCTTGCCATCCTTCTTCATCTCATCAATGGCAGACAGAGAATCCAGATCATTGTCGGTGGTGTCAACGATCACAGCATTGCTGGTATCGTAGTCATTCGCATTAGCGGTCATAATGCTGCCAGCATAGCTACTATAGGCAACGTTTGCCACCACAGCCAAATCACCGGTATTCGCGGTATACTTGGTGTTGTTGTTCAACACATATGCGCCGGAGTTATCTTCCACTTCTTTGGTGTAGAAGCCGGAAGCATTTGTACTGGAACTGTAAAAGTCCTTCACTTCCTCGCCGTTGATGTAAGCATCATAGGTGGTATAGGTCTTGGTCTTGCCGTCCACAACCACAGAGGTTTTACCCGTGCTCTCAGCAACATAGATGATGTCATCGCTGCTGCTGGTGCTACTGGTAGCACCGCCAGAAACGAACAGGGTCTTGATGTAAGCGGTAGTGCCGTCCATGTCGATGGTACCCATAACCCATGTTGCATCATTGACTTTCTGGACGCCTTCCTTCACGGTATAGGTGCCGTCATCGTTGACAAAGATAAACTTCACATCAGAAGTGAAGTATGCCTTATTTGTACCATCCAAAGTCAGGCTCTTATCCTTTTCGGTGATGCGGACACTGCCTTTCACAAGTGTTGCACCCTCTGCATAAGAAGTGTTGAATGCCTTATTTGTCAAAGTATATTCGTCATCATCATTCACTGTATAAGTGACAAAGCTACCCTTAGCCAAATTCGTTTTAGCAGTCAGTACCCACTCATGGACTTCACCATCAGAGGTGATCACTTTAGCCATGTCAGTAATTTCGCCATCTACCAAGCTCTGGTACTCCTTCAGCAGCACAGCCGCCTTGTCCTCATCATCGCTCTGATCGGTAGCATCCATAACATAGCCGTACTGGTCCAGATAGATAACAACATCGTCCGTATCAGCAGTGTAATTCTGTACACCGGTCTTAGCAATGCCATAGACTTCGCCGCCCGCCGTCAGTTCTTTGTCGCTGTTGTTGACCTTGGTAATGGCGGCTTCCACCGTCTCGGGGATCGCCACGCTGACTGCAGTGTCGCTCTTGCTGTTGTCGCCCTTGGGGGTGACCAGCACCTTGTCGCCCACCTTCACGTTGTCATACACATCGTTGAAGCCCTTGGTGTCGTCGTCGGTCAGGGTCAGGGAATGGGTTGCAGCGCCGGTATCCTTATACTCAACTCTCAGCTCACGCTCGTCGGCCTTGGTGGAGTCTTTGTCCTTCTTGATAGACTTCACTTCGCCCAGATAAGTTGCCACAACAACCACAGTGGTAACTTCATCCTTGTCGTTGGCATAGAACTCAATGGCCACACCGTTGCCGGTGCCGGAGATAGCCTTGCTGCTATCCAGCAGTGCGGAGATCTCTGCATCCTTCATAGTGTTGGCCTCGCCGCCGTTGCGGACGATCTTCACTTCATTGTACTTGCCATCTTTCTTGGCAAACTCGCAGCCGGCATCATCGATGTCGTCTGCCAGCTCGGTGCCCTTGAACTCCGTGGTGTAAGTCAGAACAGCCTTGTCAGCATAGGTGCCGACCTTGTCGTTGTCATAGCTCCACTTGTGTGCGGGACGGCCGAAGGAATCTGCGGTAGTTGCCGTTTCATTCAGCTCCAGATCGCGGCAGTACTGCTCGGCAAACTGAACGATATAGCCACTGCCGCCTTCTTTTTCAGGATCGTTGTAGATGTTCTTGCCCCAGTCTCTGCTGGTGGTCACGTTGTAGGCCTTTTTGTTGCCGATCACGATGGAGCTGCCGCCGCCAATATCGATATTGGTCTGAGTATCATACTCCACGATGTTGGCCTTCATGGCGTTGAACGCCATCTGAGCGGCCTGCTCACGGGTCAGCTCCTTGGACAGGGAAATATCCTCCATGTCTTCATCCAGATCGGTGTTCAGCGCCAGCTTGGCCGTGTTGATAGCCCAGCTGTTGCCCACCAGCTTCTCGATTTCAGCATCATAGCCCAGAGCCACCAGCAGCATCTTGGCAAACTGGGTACCCAGCACGGGAGCAGTGGGGTTGAAACGGCCGTTGCCGTCACCAGCGATAATGCCTGCGTCGGTGCAGTACGCGATTGCGCCAGCACTCCAGCGGT
>JAJCJJ010000007.1 GCA_020555865.1 bacterium 210917-DFI.7.65
TGTTCCCATTCCGAACACAGTAGTTAAGCTCATTTCTGCTCACAATACTTGGCTGGAGACGGCCCGGGAAGATAGGTAGCGCCAACATGTAAGAAGCTCCACAGTTCTTCTGTGGAGCTTTTATTTTGTATTTTGAACCAATGGAAAGGTTCCTTTGCAAATGTTCTTTTTTATGGTATACTAAAAAATATGTAAAAAGAAGCCTAATATGGAGGAGCTTTATGGAAGAAGCAAAACGTGCGTTTGGTTTTGTATGCCCCCACTGCGGTAAGCCGGTTTATGCGGAACGGACATCCTTTGCGATGGCGGCTGGAAGAATGGATATCATTTGTGAATGCGGTAAATCAACACTGCATATGGAACCGGATGCTCTGCAGCAGTATCATTTGCAGGTACCTTGTGGTGTGTGCGGCGGAGTCCATGACGCCGTGTGCCATGATCAGGCCCTGTTTTCCGGACGGGGGATTGGGCTGGCCTGTGCGAAGGCGCAACAGCTGTGCTGCTACATTGGTTGGCCGGAAGAGGTGCATGTCAAGCTGGATGCGCTGGCAGAACTTTGCGCAGGATTGCGGGAAAAAGAACAGCGACCGGAAGAACAAGAGACGGAAGCGTTTTATAACGATGTAATTATGTATGAAGTGCTTTCGGAATTGAAGGAGATTGCAGGCAGAGGCGGTGTCTCCTGTGCCTGCGGCGGCAAACATTGGACGATGAAAGTGCATCATGCAGCAGTGGATCTTGTTTGCGGGGATTGCGGTGCGGCGTTGCGTATTCCGGCTGCTAATGATGATGATCTGGATAATTTATGCTGTCAGATGAAATTGGTTATTCCAGGCAAGATGTAATTTATGATAAAGCAGGGGGTTGTATGAACAAAATTTATGAGAATGAGTATCCTATCCGAGTGATCGATACGGACTTGTTTCGGTTGTGCCGGCCGTCATCGTTGATGGATTTTATGCAGGAGTCTGCTATGGAACATACCGTGGACCTTGGCATAAGTTCGGAGGATTTGATTAAAGTTCGTGCGATTTGGATGCTGGTTCGTATGAAATATACGATTCACCGCCCCATTCGCGGCGGCGAAGTGCTGCGTATTAAAACTTGGGGCCGCCGCCCCACCGGGGTCTTTGTGATGCGGGACTATGAGCTGTATGTGGGCCAAGAGCGTGTGGGTGAAGCGGTCAGTACCTGGGTTTTGGGGGATATAGAGAACCATTCCTTGTTGAGGGCGGAAGATCTGCTTTCGCCGGAGGGCGCTTTGGAACAGGATCATCCATTGGAGAAATTGGGGAAGATCCGGATGCCGAAGGATATGGAAGAGGTGGAGGAGCGCCGGATCGGTTATAGTGAAACCGATCTCAACGGTCACGCCAACAATACACGCTATGCAGATTACGCCTGTGATGCAATTCGGTTTGAAGCACTGGCAGGATGCTATGTAAAGGAACTGCAGATTACTTATAGCGCTGAGTGCCTAGCGGGACAGACGATTCGTATGCTGCGCCAGAAACAGAATCATACATATTATGTGCGCGGTGTAGACAAAGATGGAAAGTCCCATTTTGATATTCGTATGGAACTTGCCGAAATTTGACGGCGTTGTCTTACGATGATTGACAATCCTGTCGGAAAGCCGTACAATAAGATTCCATATACAGTATCTTAAATCGATACAGGAGGTAGAAAAACATGGCGAAGTTTTTTGAAGAACCGTCCCATACATTCAGCGAATATCTCTTGGTACCCGGATATTCCAGTGCAGAGTGCGTCCCGGACCGGGTGAGTTTGAAAACGCCACTGGTCAAGTTCCGTAAAGGCGAGGAAAGCGCCATTACCATGAATATCCCGATGGTTTCTGCAATTATGCAGTCCGTATCCAACGATACCATGGCCATCGCGCTGGCCAAGGAAGGCGGCGTATCGTTTATTTACGGTTCGCAGACCATTGAAGAAGAAGCGGCAATGATTGCCCGGGTGAAGGCTTACAAAGCCGGCTTTGTCGTCAGCGACAGCAATATCACGCCGGAGCATACATTGGCGGATATCCTGGCGCTTAAGGAACAGACTGGTCACTCCACTGTGGCGGTCACTGAGGATGGCACGCCCAATGGCAAACTGGTGGGCATTGTCACCAGCCGCGATTACCGTGTCAGCCGCATGGGTCCGGAACTGAAAGTCAAAGAGTTTATGACGCCCATTGACAAGCTGGTGACGGCGCCCAAGAGCACTACCCTGAAAGAGGCCAACGACATCATTTGGGACAATAAGCTCAATGCGCTGCCTATTCTGGACGATGAGGGTCACCTCCTGTATATGGTTTTCCGTAAGGATTATTCTGATCATAAAGCCAGCCCTCTGGAGCTGTTGGACAGCCAGAAGCGCTATATCGTGGGTGCGGGTATCAATACTCGGGATTATGAGCAGCGTGTCCCCGCCTTGTTGGCTGCCGGAGCGGACGTGCTGTGTATCGATTCTTCCGAGGGCTTTTCTGAGTGGCAGAAGCGTACCATCGAATGGGTGCGCAAGACATATGGCGAAAGTGTGAAGATCGGTGCGGGTAACGTGGTGGATGGTGAAGGCTTCCGCTTTTTGGCGGAGTGCGGCGCGGACTTTATCAAAGTCGGTATTGGCGGTGGTTCCATCTGCATTACCCGTGAGCAGAAAGGTATCGGCCGCGGTCAGGCAACGGCTCTGATCGATGTGTGCCGTGAGCGTGACGCTTATTATGAGGAAACCGGCGTATACATTCCTGTGTGCTCCGATGGTGGTATCGTGCATGATTATCATGTGACGCTGGCACTGGCTATGGGCGCAGATTTCCTGATGCTGGGCCGGTATTTTGCGCGCTTTGATGAAAGCCCCACCAATCGCGTGCGCATCAATGGAAACTATATGAAAGAATACTGGGGTGAAGGCAGCGCCCGTGCCCGCAACTGGCAGCGGTATGATTTGGGCGGCGCCCAGAAGCTGAGCTTTGTGGAAGGCGTGGATTCCTATGTGCCTTATGCTGGCAGTTTGAAGGAAAATGTGGGTGTAACGCTCTATAAGGTGCGTTCCACCATGTGCAACTGCGGCGCGCTGACGATTCCGGAGCTGCAGGAAAAGGCCAAGCTGACGCTGGTTTCCGCCACATCCATTGTCGAAGGCGGCGCCCACGATGTGGTGCTGAAAGAGAGCAGCAACCCTGGCTTCAATAATAACTGAATACTGAATGAAGAAAAGCCACCGCTGAAGCGGTGGCTTTTTCATCTAAAGGCGTTTGGTCTCCGAACCATTTGTGCAGGTTTCAGATGCAGGAAACAAAGAAGGGCTCGCGGGACCCAATAGGGCTGTCCGGCAAATTGGCGGAATAGGAAAGCAATTCCGGTGCAATCGCCGGATTCTACTTTACAAAGGGACAGCCCAGGGATTATACTAATTCAATACGGCGTTTTGGACGCTGGCAGATCCCGGAAAGTGAGGTCCCCCTTATGGGAAAAATTGTTGAGACGTTTGGAAAAGTCATTCAGGACGAATGTGATAAGAATCCTTCCGCGGCACGTAAGCTGCTGCTGGCGGGCTATCATGCGCAGAATCTGCGCTGGAAGACGGTGCCGGGCAAACGGGTGTCAAAGGCGGCGCAGCTGGCATCGGTGGAGACTATGAATTCCATGATTGCGCCCCTGGCGCATGCCGGGCGAGCGGCTATGGTCAGTCTGTTTACGCCCTGTGAGCTGCTGCAGGTGGCGGGACTGCATCCCTATTCCTGCGAGGGCTTTGGCTGTTTCCTCTCAGGTACCCATGCCGAGCGTGCTTTTTTGCAGCACGCGGAAAACGAAGGTTTGCCTGAAACCTTTTGCTCTTACCACAAAGTGTTTATTGGCGCGGCGGAAAAAGGGCTGATGCCCAAGCCTCGCTTTATTATCAATACGACCTTGGCCTGTGACGCCAATCTCCTGACGTTCCGCCGTCTGGCGGACTTCTTCGGTGTGAAGCAGTACGTGATTGATGTGCCTTACGGGCAGGATGAAGAGGCGGTGCAGTATGTGGCTGAGCAGCTGCGCGGCATGAAAGCGTTTATTGAAGCGGAAACGGGCGAAAAGATCGACGAAGGAAAATTGGCGAAAGCCGTGGGCCGCAGCCAGAGGAGCATGGATAATTTCCGGCGCTTCATGGCGCTGAGTGCGAACAAGCAGCAGATGGCCACTGTGACCGACCAGATGTTTTCTGCTTTTATGCTGCATAACTTGTTAGGCACCGAGGGAGCGGAGCGGTTTACCGTTCAATGCCTGAAAACGGTGAAAAACGCACCGGCTGCCAAGGGAAAGCGCCTGTTGTGGATGCATACCATTCCCTATTGGGTGGCGCCTTTGCGCGAAGTGCTGGATTATAATGAGGCGGTGCAGGTGGTCGGCTGTGACATGAGTTTTGAGGGATTGATACAGGGCGATACAGCAGATCCCTATCGTGCCATGGCGCAGCGGGTGGTGTATTCTGCATTCAACGGTCCGGTGCAGCGCCGCATTGACCGGGGGCTGGAGGCAGCACGGGAACTGAAAGCCGACGGTGTGATCTGGTTTTGCCACTGGGGCTGCAAGCATACCTTGGGCGGTGCGCAGATTGCCAAACAGAAATTTGAGGCAGCGGGCTATCCCTGCCTGATTCTGGACGGCGACGGCTGCGACCGCAGCCATGGCGGCGAGGGTCAGATGGCCACGCGTGTGGAGGCCTTTATTGAAATGCTGGGGGGAGAACAGGTATGAGCGTGACCCATTATATTTGCAAATACACTCCGGTGGAGCTGCTGCGCGCCTTTGGCGGCGAAGTGGCCATTTTGAATCATATGCCGGACAATTTCGACCTCAGTGATCAGGTCAGCCACCCCAATCTCTGCGGCTTCGGCAAAGCACTGCTGGAAGCGTGCATGGAGGGACAGGTAAAGGAACTGGTGCTGGTCAACTGCTGCGACACCATCCGCAGTGCCTACGACGTGCTGCTGGAAAGCGGAAAACTGGATTTTATCTTTATGCTGGACATGCTTCACAATACGGACGCATGCTCCCGCGAACGCACCAGAAACGAATTGCTGCGTCTGGCGAAGGCATACGGAGCCTATAAGGGTACAGCTTTTGATGAAGCGAAATTTTTTGCTGCCTTTGAAGAGCGGCCCCGGCCCAGCGAGGACTATATCAGCGTGCTCGGCGCCCGGGTGGGGGATGAATTGTTTCAGATGATGGAACGCTCCATGCCCATGCCGGTGCGCAACGACACGTGCGTGAACAACCGCTCTGTGGCTGCGCCGGAGGAAACAGGGATGGATTTCGACGTCCTGATGGAATGGTATGCCGCAGCGCTGCTGGGCCAGCTGCCCTGTATGCGCATGACGGATACAGCCGGGCGGAAACAGTTGGTGAACGATCCGCATCTGAAGGCGGTTATCTATCACACGGTAAAATTCTGCGATTATTACGGGTTTGAATACTCCCATCTGCGCCGGGAACTGACGCAGCCGATGCTCAAACTGGAATCGGACTATACAGTCCAGAGCAGCGGGCAGCTGCTGACCCGCCTGGAAGCGTTTGCCGAAAGCATGTCTCCGGCGGTACAGACAAGCGAAAGGAAGAAAAAGATGAACGGAAAAGGACTTTATGTAGGCATCGACAGCGGATCCACCAGTACAGATGTGGTGATTTTGAACGAGGAACAGGAGATTGTTTCCCAGGTGATCCTGCCCACCGGAGCGGGTGCTGCGGCAGGCGCTGACCGGGCGCTGGAGGAAGCGCTTCGTCAGGCGAACCTCACGCGGGAGGATTTGACTGCCATTGTGACCACCGGCTATGGCCGCACGGCGATTCAAAGCGGCGATAAATCCATTACTGAGATTACCTGCCATGCCAGAGGGGCCTTTTTCCTGAACCCCAACGTGCGCACGATCATTGACATCGGCGGGCAGGACAGCAAGGTGATTCGTATCGATGATACCGGCAATGTGACCAACTTTGTGATGAACGACAAGTGCGCTGCAGGCACGGGCCGTTTTCTGGAGCTGATGGCCCGTACGCTGGAGCTGTCCTTGGAGCAGATGAGTGAAATGGGGCTCACTTGGAAGGAGGACATCACCATTTCCAGCATGTGCACAGTGTTTGCCGAGTCTGAAGTGGTGTCCCTGATCGCACAGGATAAGACCGCGGCGGATATCATTCACGGCCTCAATGAGTCTGTTGCCGCCAAGACCTGTGCTTTGGTCAAGCGCGTGGGCGGCGAGGGAGATTATATGATGACCGGCGGCGTGTCGAAAAACAAAGGCGTGGTGGACGCCATTGAGCGCAGGCTGGGGGTGAAGCTGTGCATTTCCGACGCTGCCCAGCTGAACGGAGCTTTGGGCGCGGCGCTGTTTGCCATGGAACTGTGAGCGATGCGATATATCGGAAGTGTTTATCGTCCGCCCTCGGAGGCCTATAGCCTGATTGTACAGCTCACCGTGGGCTGCAGCCACAACCGCTGTGCCTTCTGCAGCATGTACCGGGAAAAGCAGTTTTTTGTGCGAGCGGTGGAGGAGGTACTGGCCGATCTGGCCTGGTGCCGGCGGCAGTACGCCTCGATCGGCCGGATTTTTCTGGCTGACGGCGATGCGCTGATCGCACCTGCCGAGGATTTGCTGCGTATTCTGGAGTATATCCGAACCGAAATCCCTGAGTGTGAGCGAGTGAGCTGCTATGCCTCGCCCAAAAG
Source organism: bacterium 210917-DFI.7.65 (assembly GCA_020555865.1). Lineage (GTDB taxonomy): Bacteria > Bacillota > Clostridia > Oscillospirales > Oscillospiraceae > Pseudoscillospira. The sequence goes on from JAJCJJ010000007.1 coordinate 6,715, forward strand.
CGTGCGGCGGAAAACGGACGCAGAGCTGCGCGCCCTGCGTGCGGCAAATTTGCAGATGGTGTATATGGGGCTGGAATCCGGAAGCGACGACATCCTGCGCCGCATGCGCAAGGGGGGCAGCGCTGCGCAGATTGTGGAGGCAGCTCAGCGGGTGCGCGGGGCGGAAATGGCGTTGTCTGTTACAGCGATTTCCGGCCTGGGCGGCCGGGCGCAGTGGCAGGAGCATGCTGAAGCCACAGGGGCGGCTCTGTCGCAGATAAAAGCGGAGTATATCGGGCTGCTAACCCTGATGGTGGAGCCGGGCACGCCGGCATTCCAATGGGTGCGGGAGGGTACGCTGCAGCTGCTTTCGCCCCAGGAGGTGCTGGCGGAGACCTATACGCTGCTGGCGCACACAGACAGCGAGGGCAGCGTGCTGCGCATGAACCATGCATCGAATTATTTGAGCCTGCGCGGTACGCTGAACCGCGACCGGAAAGCTTTGCTGGATCAGCTGCAAAGCGGTATGGACGGCAGCGTGCCCTTGAAACGCGAGGACTATCGCGCTCTGTGAACGGGAGGAAAGGGAGAGAGAAAGTGTGATCTCATTTTTAAGTTCTGTGCTGATTGCCGGCCGCGAGAATGTCACAGATCCGGTGGTGCGGCAAAAATATGGTATGCTGTGCGGAGCGGTGGGTATTTGTCTGAATCTTTTGCTGTTTGCCGGAAAGTTTTTCGCCGGTACTGTGGCGAACTCCATCGCCATCACAGCAGACGCCGTCAACAATTTGTCGGATGCCGGCTCGTCCCTGATCACCCTGATCGGGTTCAAGCTGGCCGGACAGGCGCCGGATTTGAATCACCCCTTCGGCCATGGGCGCATCGAATATGTATCAGGCCTGATCGTCTCTTTTCTGATTATTTTGATGGGTGTGGAGCTGCTGAAATCTTCGGTGGAAAAGATTCTGCATCCGGAGGCGGTGGATGGCAGCCCGCTGGTGATTGCGATTCTGGTGATCTCCATTTGTGTAAAAGTGTATATGTACCTCTACAACCACGGCATAGGCAAAAAAATCGATTCCGCAGCCATGAAAGCCACTGCGCTGGACAGTCTCAGCGACACTGTAGCCACGCTGGCGGTGTTGGGCGCAACTGTGATTGCGCAGTGCACCGGTGCGATGATCGACGGCTGGTGCGGCATACTGGTGGCGTTCTTTATTCTTTATTCCGGTGTCAGCGCGGCCAGGGATACCATCAGCCCTTTGCTGGGCCAAAAACCGGAAGAAGCCTTTGTTGAGCAGATCGAAAAGATTGTGATAGCTCATCCGGAGGTGCAGGGAATGCACGACTTGATTGTGCACAATTACGGTCCCGGCCGGGTGATGATTTCGCTGCACGCGGAAGTGCCTGCTCAGGGCAATATTCTGATGCTGCACGATGCCATCGACAATATCGAATGTGAGCTGAAAGAGCGGCTCAAATGTGATGCGGTAATTCATATGGATCCCATTGTCACCGATGATCCGGCGGTCAATGCGCTGAAAGAGCAGGTTATGGCGCGGGTGCAGGCGATTGACCCGGCGCTGAGTATCCACGATTTTCGTATGGTGGCCGGGCCGACTCATACCAATGTGATTTTTGATCTGGAACTGCCCTATCATTTTCACCTGAAGGAGGAAGCGGTGGTACAGCAGCTCAAGGATTTTGTATCCGAGCTGGAGGGGCATCGCTATTTTGCTGTGATCCAGGTGGATCATTCCTATGTGGGAGGCGCTCCCAAAGCGCTGGATAAACAGGCGGACACCTGAGAGAACCGCCGTATGGCAAAACTGCGAAAATAGAAAAGAGGGGGCGGGAGCGAAAGCTCCCGCCCCCTCTTCTGTTATGAGCAGTCTATCTTGCTTCAGATTTTACTGGCCCAGCAGGCGATGGCATCCCGCAAAAAACGAGCGCAGCCGGGGATGGTTTTATCGTAATAAGCAGTGAAGCGTCCGTCCGATACATACAGTTCCGCCAACCCTCTGTGCAGATCCGGATCATAGTGGTTTCCGGTAACGGTGAGCCACCGGCGGTGCAGGGCGGCAATTTCTTTTCCGCTCTCGCCCTCCGGGGACAATCCGGTTTGAACCGCATCCTCCAGGCCGTTCTGAATTGCCTGTCCCAAATGAGTCCATTCCCGATACTGTTCCTGCGTCAAATTCATGACTGCAGCGTGCGCTTCATCCACCTGGGCATCGCCGTACTTGGAGCGGATCTCCGCCCCGTAAACCTCCTCGTTGTGCGTTACAGCCTGCTTTTTGAAGACTTCAAATTTCTTTTCATCGTTCATGATTTCCTCCCTTTCTTCTGCTCTGATGGTGCATTTTACGGATCGAATCAGCTTTTCCAGTCGCGCCTGCTCTGCTTCCAAAGCGGCCAGATGGCGTTGCAGGGCGGCCAGACGGTCGAAGGTGGGATCGTCCAGACATTCCCGGATGCGGGCCAGCTCCACCCCGAGGGCGCGGTAATAGAGAATGTCCTGCAGTCGGTCTACTTCGGCCGGGCCGTAATAGCGGTAACCGCTTTCCGCTGTCCGGCTGGGTTTCAGCAGGCCGATCTGATCGTACCAGCGCAGGGTGCGGGTGGTCACCCCGGACAGATGCGACAATTCATGGATGGAATATTCCATTGCAGATCCCTCCTTGGAACCAGTGTAGCAGTTGACGTAACGACTGAGTCAAGGGATAGTTCGCTCTGTTTCAGAAAAAATGCCGCGCAGGATAGCGCTGCGGCGCGGTTCCTGCGCGGAAAACGGTGCATCGTGGGCAGGCGGGGAAAGGAGTCCGTGCGCTTTTTTCCGTACGAAGCGATTCATGAAGGCGATGCTGAGGAGATATCCTGCTTCAGCCCTTGGCTGAGCCTTACGCCTTTTCGGCAGAGACCCACTGTTCCCATACGTCGGGGCGATAGCCGACGGTGCAGTATTTCCCATTGCGCACAATGGGGGTGCGGAACAGCTCGGGATACTCCAGCAGCTTTTCTTCCTGCGCCTCCGGGGTGACGTAGGGCAGATACAGCTCTTCATAGGCCCGGCACTGGGTGTCGATCAGGGCTTCAAACCCAAGCTTCTGTTTTACGGCGCGGTATTCTCCGGCGGACATGCCGTAGCGCGGCAGGTCGATGTATTGGTATTTGATCCGGCGCTCTTTGAACCAGCGCTCGGCTTTTTTGCTGTCAAAAGACTTTTTGTTTCCGAAAATTTGGATGTTCATAAGCATACCTCTGTGATACAATAGTAATAGAAAGATTTGAGAAATGTGGGAAATGGAGGACGTTGAAATGGAAGAGCGGGAAAAGATTGCGCGTTTGCAGGAGATGGTGGATCAGAGTCACAGTATCGTCTTTTTTGGCGGAGCAGGAGTCAGTACGGAGAGCGGTATCCCGGATTTTCGCAGCACCGATGGATTGTACCATCAGCAATATGCTTATCCTCCGGAAACTATTTTGAGCCATACGTTTTATGAGCGAAAGTCGGAGGAGTTTTTCCGTTTTTACCGGGACAAGCTCCTGCGTCTGGATGCTCAGCCCAATGCAGCCCACAAGAAGCTTGCGGAGTTGGAACAGGCCGGAAAGCTGCGGGCTGTGATCACGCAGAACATCGACGGGCTGCACCAGAAAGCAGGGAGCAAGCGGGTCTATGAGCTGCATGGAAGCGTCCTGCGCAATTACTGTGAGGCGTGCGGTAAATTTTATGACGCCGAGTATATGCTCCGCAGTGACGGCGTACCCCGCTGCAGCTGCGGCGGCCGGATCAAACCGGATGTGGTGCTCTATGAAGAGGGACTGGACAGCAACACGGTGTCCGGTGCTGTGCGGGCTATTGCGGAAGCAGATATGCTCATTGTGGGCGGCACATCGCTGGTGGTCTATCCTGCGGCGGGACTCATCGAATACTATCGGGGGCATCGCCTGGTGGTCATCAATAAAACGGCGCTCAGCACCGCGGCAGATCTTTCCTTTCTTAGCTCCATCGGACAGGTGCTCTCTCAAATCAAAGTGTAACATAAACCCGGCGCAATGCCAAGAGTGGACAGCGAGCGATTGGAAGGGAGAACAAATGCCAGTGGGGAGGATTTCCCACTGGCATTTGCTGTGTTCAAAGAATACCGGCGAGAGCCATCTTGAAAGCTCCCAGTGCCTGCGTATAACTTTGGGCATTTTTTCCAAGTTTCTGCGGATCGTAATCACACATGCTGAAAAGGCCAGCATAGTTTGCGACGATCTTTTCCAGATTCTGTTGCAGGAAAGGCATGGGCGGCTGCCGCCAGTGAATTTCGTAATGACCGTTGACGACCCGTTTTTCCATCAGGGCCTGCAGTCCGTAGACCAGGGGGACAATATAACCGTCCGGACTCAGTGTTTCAATTTCTCTGGCGGAAAAAGGGGTTGTGATTTGTTTTCGTTTCTCATTCAGGGATCGTACAGCGGTAATGTGCCCATAGCTTCCCCCTGCGGCATTGTACAGCTTGGGAAACATCTCATAGATATAATCGTAAAGAGCGGGCAGTTCCACGGCAATGCGGAATGCCGATGAAACCTCTGCATTGCACAGTTCGTGTTTGTAGCCGTCTCCGGTTTCTGCGGTAACGTTGGGCGAACTCATCAGTTTTTCAAACTGTTTCAGGCATCCGCCCTTATTGCGGTATATATTCTGAGCCAGCACAGGTTCGATCACCCTGCCGTTGTGATCCTTAACCGGGCTGATCAGGCTCAGGGGAATCCAGACCAGAGCGATGATGTCCTGCGTCTTGATTTCACCGCCGTCATTTGTTTTCCAGGCAATGCGCTGGCTGACCGTGGGATTTGCCTGATCCATCTGCTCTTTTAATGCGTCGAAATAACCGCGCTGGTTTGCTTTGTCGGAGACTTGGAGCTGAACATTGTTGTTTCGGGCGGCGCAGATTTCCAGAAGGTCGTTTTTGAACGATTCCACACAGGCGGAATCAGCCGGGGTGCGCGGCACCAACAGCTCTACCGGGATAAAAAAGCGCAGGGCAGAACTCTGCGCATCTGTATCGCTGCCCTTCAGATACGACTCCACAAGAAGGCGGTTTGCACTCCAAAGCGCCTTGAATTCGTTCCAGGTCTTTGGGCCTTTTGGAAAGGTTGTGCCGGCATATTCCATGGCGTTTTGCAGAATGTACAGCCCGATGGCGAGGGTATTGTGCCCGCCGTCCAGAATTCCCTCAATGGCGGGATTTTCCGGCGTAATTTTGACGCGGTTGCGTTCCAGTCGTTCATATTGCGACGCGGCCAACAGAATACCCTTGGTTTTGAATGGGAAAACGGTGGGATCGGTTTCGATGGACTCCTGAATGGCGGCGGTGACAGGGCCGGTTTTTGAGGAGCGGGGATTCGCTTCCAAGTCCAGAACATCGATGATCGGGACAAGGTATTTGGCCATGGTCAAGCCGACAATTTTGGTAATGTCTCCAACAGTCTGCTCTGCGGAGAAATCGAATTTGATGATGACGCTTTCTTTCTTTTTCAGCATAGTTATTCTCCTTTCGGCGGGGGGAGAAGTCCTGAAAAAAGGACCAACAAATGTTGGTCCTTGAAATGCAATCTTCCTGATCATGCAGTATTTCCAGAACCTATCCAGGTGCTTTTTTGTTTCCACCCACTATCCAGTGGGCAACTAAAGTTTAGCAGAGCAGACTTTTTTTGTCAAGATTCGATTTTTCCAAAAGAAATTGCCGCGCCAGAGCAGCGGGGCAGGCCGGGGCAGCGTATCCAGGCCAAAGGAGATGCCGGGTGAATTCTGCAAAATATAAGATTTGGTTCACAGATCGTTCACCAATTACGGTGACGGTTTGTTATACTGTAGAAAATGCTTGAGAAAGTGCGGGAGAGGACAGCTATGGAGGAAAAACGAAGAAAAGGATACAGGAATGGACTGTGGGCCGTGGTATTTCTTGCTGTGCTGGCGGCGCTTGTCTTTTTTTTGTATCATACCGGCTTTTTCGCTTCGGTGCGTTCTCTGGACGATATGCGGGAATATATTGCCCGCTTTTCTCCGTATTCCTATGGCGTTTATTTTCTGGTGCAGCTTCTGTCGGTGGTAGCAGCGCCGATCCCCAGCAATGTAACGAGTTTGGCTGGGGCGGCGGTTTTTGGCACGCTGGTGGCTTTCTTGCTCACTTATGCTGCCGTGGCATTGGGGTCCTTGCTGGTGTTTCAGCTGACCCGCAGGCTGGGCCGCCCCTTTGCCGAGCGTTTTGTGAGCCGCGGCAACATGGATAAATACCGAGATATGATCGAACGAAAACAAGATGTCTTTTTTGCCATGGCGTTTCTGCTGCCCGGTTTTCCCGATGATATCCTGTGCTTTCTGGCAGGGCTTACGACGATGCCGCTCAAGCGGTTCTTCCTTTTGGTGCTGCTGTGCCGGCCGTGGGGGCTGCTGGTGTCCTGTGCGGTAGGCGGCAATGCGCTGGCGCTCCCAACTTGGCTTCTGGTGCTCCTGTGTGCCGCCGGCGCAGCGCTGTTCCTGATTGCCATGAAATACGGCGACCGATGGGAGAGCGCTCTTTTGAAAAAGCTGAAAAAATAACCCCGTCTCCGGTGTCAAAATTGCACCGGAGATGGGGTTTTCCCATATTTGAAACAGGATAGCAGTTTTTACAGGCAATTATTTCCGCAGCCAGCAGGCAGGGGTGAGCAGCACCAAAATGGGGAAGATTTCCAAGCGCCCGATCAGCATCAATGCTGTGATGGTGAGCTTGCTCAGAATGGACAGAGCTGCAAAGTTGCTGGTAGGTCCCAGCGTACCCATACCGGGACCGATGTTGCTGAGGCCGGTCAGTGCAGCGGAGAAAGCTTCGGAAAAGCCAAGTTGATCGAAGGACAAAATCAAGGTACCGACAATGAGCAGGAATACATAGGAGTAGAAAAAAACGCATACGGCGGAAAGGGTGTCTTCATCCACGCGTTTCCCGCCCAGCGTGATCGCGCGGACCTGACGGGGATGAATCACCCGATGTACGGAGCGGCACATCATTTTGTGCAGCAGAAGAAGACGCACAGGTTTGACGCCGCCGGCCGTAGAACCGGCACATCCGCCCATCAGCATAAGCAGCAGGAGAATGCCCTGGGCTGCCGTGGGCCACAGAGTATAATCTTCCATGGCAAAGCCGGTGGAGGTGATCGTGGTGACCACTTGAAACACGACATCTGTGACCAGGGAAAATGAGGCGGAAGAGCCGCCCTGGAATAGGAGAACGAGAACAATACCCACCGATGCACCCAGAACGGTGCCGCCGTACAGACGAAGCTCTTCGTTTTTTCGCACTGCACCGAAGTCGCGGCGGACTATGCAGAACAGCAGCGCGAAACTGACACCGGAGAGGAACATGAAAAGAATCGCGATCCAGTTGACGGCCAGGGAATCGTAATAAGCCAAACTGGCATTTTTGGTGGAAAATCCGCCGGTAGACACAGTACACATAGCGTGGCAGAGGCTGTCGAACCAACTCATGCCGGCCATGCGCAGGCACAGGGTTTCTGCACCGATCAGGATCAGATAAATCCGGTACAGGATCTTGGCGCTTTCTCCTATTTTGGGCACCAGCTTACTTTTGATCGGGCCGGGACTTTCGGCTTTCATCAAAAACGCGCTGCCGGTGCCAAGGCGGGGCAAAAGGGCCAGCATCAGCACAAGGATTCCCATACCGCCGAGGAACTGGGTCAGGCTGCGCCAGAATAAAATACTTTTGGGGAGCGCTTCCACGTCGCGGATGACTGATGCGCCGGTGGTGGTCAGGCCGGAGGCTGTTTCAAACAGAGCGTCGGCAAAGTTGGGCAGCGCCCCGCCCAGCCAGTAGGGGAGCGCGCAGAAAAAGGACAAGCATAGCCAGCAGCCTGCCACAATGGCGAAGCCGTCCCGTAAATGCAGGCGATCGTTTGTCGCCATAGGGCGGCGAGCCAGAGGGATACCCAACAGCAGCCCCAGCGCGATGGAAATCAGAAAGGCGGGGGTGAAGCCGTCCTGCTCTGCCAGGGAAAGCAGAAGGGAGGGCAGCATGCACACTGCTGCAGCACACAGCACGGTGCCGATGATTTTGGAAAGGAATCGTAGATTCATGGAATGGCCTCGTACTCAGTTTTTCAAAATATCATTCAGATCATCCAGGAACAGCGAACGGGCAACCACAATGACGCGGTCGTTTTCCAGGATCATATCGTTGCCGTTGGGGATGATGGCTTCTTCGCCGCGGACAATAGCAGCGATCAGCAGGCCTTTTTTCAGCCGGAGGTCTTTCAGTGCAGTATTCAAAAAGCGGGTAGCATGGGTGGCGGTGAACTCTACCGCTTCCATCTGCCCGTCCAGCAATTTATAAAGCCGCTCCACAGCGCTGCCTTCGGAGTTGGAGAAGGAACGGACATAACTCGAGATAATATTGGAGGTCAAATCTTTGGGGCTGATGATGCTGTCCAACCCCACATCCTTGGCCAGGCCGATGTAATTGGGGCGGGTCATTTTGGCTGCCACGTTGGGAACACCTGCATGGATAGCGTTCAGGGCCATCAGAAGATTGTCCTCATCGCGGTCGGTCAGGGACACGAAGGCGTCCGATTGGAAAATGCTCTCGCTTTGCAGCACTTCGTTGTCGGTGCCATCGCCGTGGATGATCTGGGCGTTGGGCAGCAGTTCGGATAAACGCTCACATTTATCGCGGTTCTTTTCGATAATGCGCACATGCATGTCGGATTTGGCCAGTTGCCAGCTTAAATATGTGGCGATGCGGCTGCCGCCGAGGATTGCCACGGTTTTGATGCGAGTCATAGGCCGACCCATCAGCTGAAATGTGCGCCGAAGCTCCAGGGGATTGCCGATCAGATAGCCGGTATCGTCGGTCTGCGGTATGAAATTACCGTCAGGAATGATGATTTCCTGTCCACGCTGTACGGCGCAGATCAATGTGCGGTTTGGATGCAGGCGGTTGAATTCGTGCAGCGGCATACCAGTGATTGCATCGTCCTGCTCAATGGAAAAACCGACCATTTCCACCTCACCCCGGGCGAAGGTGTCTACGCCGGTGGCAGAGGGGTAGCGGAAAATACGGGAAATTTCCATGGCTGCGGCCTGCTCGGGGTTAATGATCATGTCCAGGCCGATCTCCCGCTGCAGCAGTGGGGCGTCGGCGGAATATTCCGGGTCGCGGATGCGGGCAATGGTGTGTCCGGCACCCAGTTTTTTGGCCAGCAGGCAACAGACGATGTTCACTTCGTCGTAGTTGGTGACGGCGATTACCAGATCGGCTTGGCCCGCGCCGGCTTCCATCAGCGTGCGGATGGAAGCGCCGTTTCCCGCCACGCACATAACGTCCAGATTGCTGTCTGCCCGCTGCAGCGCAGTGCCGTGCTGGTCGACCACAATGAGGTCGTGATTGGCAAGGCTCAGCTGCTCGGCCAGGGTATAGCCTACTTTGCCGTTTCCGATAATAATGATTTTCATATTATGTGCCTCGCATTTCTTCCTTTGGCAGGGGCGGTTTCCAGCTGCCGTATTTTTTGCGGGTTTCGTTCATGATCTGGTTGAATATAGCGCCCATGATCAGAACGGTGGACGTGAGATACAACCAGAGCATCAGTACAACGATGGCGCTGATCGAGCCGTAAATCACGGAATACACGGAAATATTGCCAGTGAAGTGGGAAAAAATATTGGAGAGGATCATCCAGGCGGCGAATGCGCCGAACAGGCCAGGGCATACTTCATAAAAGCGCGGGTGCCGTTTGTCGCAGCCGTTCAGATAAAACACATATAATACAAGGAGCATCAGCACGGCCAGTACCAGCCCACGGAAGCGGCGCCACAGGGGGGTGAACAGGGGGGGAAGGGAAAAGGTGGCCGTCAGGAAATCCAGCACGCTGTTGCTCAGGGACATGAACAAAACGCTGAATACAATGGCCAGCATCAAAAACACGGCATACAGCAGCAAATGAAGCTGGTTGTGCAGGAAGCCGCGGGGGGTGGGACGTTTCCCCATGCCCTTGCGGATGGCTGTGATCAGGGAATTGGTGGCGCGCATGGGAAACCACAGGCAGGCGAACAGGATGGCCAGCATCATCGGCCCCAATTGGATGCTGGATACATGGCGAAGATAAGCGGCCACCACCGACGCGGCTTCGGAAGGCAAAAAGTCATACAGGCTGGCGATGATCGGATATTGATTCAGATGGGCATAGCCCAGCAGCATACTGAAAAAAAGCATCAGCGGAAACATACTGAATAGCAGATAATAAGCTAAAGAAGCGCTTTCGCGGCCCACGTCGTCCTGGAAATACCGACGGACACAGGCCCGAGCATAATATTTAAAAATATAGCTTCCCCGGTTCCGTTTTCTGCCCTTCGGCATATGATTTGACATGCTTTCCCCCCGTTTCTTTTCCTGCGGCAGCATTTTCACATGAAGAAACCTAGTATAGCACAAAACCTTATAAATGGCAAACCGCAAATCAGTCGGTGCGTATTTGAGAGATGAACCTGCGCGGCAGCAAAAGTGCCGCAGTATAGAAGGATAGTATTTCCCGCTGCGTATTTTGGCATGTAAGGACAATACGCGCGGGGATTTTGCACGGGAGAGGTTTGCCTGATTCGAGCCTGATTTATGGAGATACGGGGGAGCGGCTCCGGCGGTCTGGGGCGATTGAAATAAAAAAAGAAAGACACAGCTGAAGCCGTGTCTTTCTTTTTGGTGCGCGAGGCGGGAGTTGAACCCGCACGTGCGTAATGCACACTAGAACCTGAATCTAGCGAGTCTGCCAATTCCACCACTCGCGCGTATCGATTTTGTTTTGTGCGCTTCATTTGAGCACTTCGATAGTATACCTGCAGAAAGGAAATTTGTCAACACTTTTTATCGAAAAATTTTGTCGAATTTTATCGAAATCTGGTAGGAAAGCCTGGACACGCTTTGGCGAAGGCCACCTCTTGCCTGGGCGTGGAAAATTGCATATAATATTGTCTTAAAGAATACTGCGGTGCGGAGGACATGCCATGAAAATGATCGTATATGCTGTCGAGGTGGCGGAGCGGCCGCTGTTGGAGCGATATGGCAAACAGTTTGGCTGGGAGCTGACGCTGCTGGCCGAAAAGCCGGAACAAAATAATGCGGCGCAGGCGGAAGGGATGGATGTGGTGAACGTGCTCTCGTCTACCTATATCACGCCAAAGCTGCTGGATGCCTACCGCACCGGCGGCGTAAAGATGGTAGTCAGCCGCACGGTGGGGGTGGAGCATATCGATGTGGCTTATGCCAACGCCGTCGGCATCGCTGTGGGCAATGCACCATACTCTCCCGCTAGCGTAGCGGATTACGCCATTATGATGATGCTGATGGTGCTGCGCCACATCAAGCCCATGCTGCTGCGCTATGCCGGGCAGGATTACACGGCGGGTTATCTCGGCCGCGAGCTGCCAAACCTGACGGTGGGGATCGTGGGCCTGGGGCGCATCGGCGAGACGGTGGCGCGTCATCTGCAGGGATTCGGGTGCCGTATTTTGGGCTGGAACCGCACGCCCAGAGCGGATCTTTCCGATCTTGTGGAAGCGGTGGAGCTGGACGAGCTGCTTTCGCGCAGCGATATCGTGTCGCTGCACCTGACGGCCTGTCCGGAAACGGAGCATTTTATCGACGTGGCGGCGATCGAAAAAATGAAAGACGGCGCGGTGCTCATCAATACGGCCCGCGGCCCTCTGGTGAATAACAGCGCGCTGATTGATGCGCTGGAGAGCGGAAAACTTTCCGGCGCTGGACTGGATGTCTTCGATGGCGACCGGCTGATTTATTACCGGGATTTCAAAAATCAGCTGATCGCACAGCGGCAGATGGCTATCCTCAACGCCATGCCCAATGTGCTGATGCTTCCGCATATGGCCTACTACACCGACCAGGCGGTGGAGGATATGGTGCGCAATTCACTGGACGGCGCGGCGCGCTATTTGAACGGAGAGGAGGATCCCTGGCTGATCGGGGAAAAGGTATGACACAGCAGCAGATGAAGCAACGCGGGATGCTGTACATCTTCGCATCATATTATAAACCGCACTGGAAGCTTTTTGCACTGGACATGGCCTGTGCCTTGGTGATTTGTGTGATTGATCTGACCTTTCCGCTGGTTTCGCGCATGTCCATGCAGCAGCTCCTGCCAGCGCAGGCCTACCGCGCTTTTTTTGTGGTGATGGCGCTTATGGCGGCGGCCTATGTGCTCAAAGGCGGCATGTATTTTATCGTGACCTACTGGGGGCATCTTCTGGGTGTGCATATTGAGGCGGATATCCGTGCCGATCTCTTTTCTCATATGCAGCGGCTGTCGTTCTCATTTTATGACAAGAACCGCACAGGGCAGCTGATGAGCCGCGTCACGGGAGATCTGTTTGAAATTTCCGAACTGGCGCACCACGGGCCGGAGGATTTTTTCATTTCTACCGTCACGATCGTCGGGGCGTTCTGTGTGATGCTTACCATCCGCTGGGAGCTGGCGCTGATCGTGTTTGCCGTGATTCCCTTGTTTGTGCTCTTTACCGCCATTCAGCGCAAACGCATGGCGGAGGCGTCCCGGGAGGTGAAAGTGAAGCTGGCGGGCATCAACGGCGAGGTGGAGTCCTCGATTTCCGGCATGCGCACCGCCAAAGCCTTTGCCAACGAAACGGCGGAAATCCGCAAATTTGAGGTGTCCAATGACGCATTCCGCGGCGCCAAGCGGGGCTATTACAGGGCAATGGCCATCTACCAGTCCGGCATGGAGTTTGCCATGGGGATTTTGTCGGTGCTGGTCATTGCAGCCGGCGGTGTGTTTATCATGCGGGGCGGTATGGACTATATCGATCTGATTACGTTTTCTCTGTATGTGACTACGTTTATTACGCCCATCCGCAAGCTCTCCAACTTTGTCGAGCAGTTTATGCAGGGCATGGCGGGCTTTAAACGCTTTGTGGAGCTGATGCGGACGGACCCGGCGGTGGAGGATGCGCCGGGGGCCAAAGAATTGACCGATGTCAAAGGACAAATTGACCTGGACGACGTGACGTTCCGGTATGACGCGGCGGGACCGGCGGTGCTCTCCCATGTGTCGCTGCACGTTGCCCCGGGGGAAACGGTGGCGGTGGTTGGGCCGTCGGGCGGCGGAAAATCCACGCTGTGTCAGCTGATCCCGCGGTTTTACGATGTGAGCGGGGGCGCGGTGCGCATCGACGGGCAGGATGTCCGCACGCTGTGCCAGAGCAGCCTGCGCCGGAATATCGGCATCGTGCAGCAGGACGTGTTCCTCTTTGCCGGTACAATCTATGAGAACATCGCCTATGGGCGGCCCGGCGCTACGCGGGAAGAGATTGAGGAGGCAGCCCGGAAGGCGGAGATCTACGACGATATTCAGTCCATGCCTAACGGGTTTGACACCTATGTGGGCGAGCGGGGCGTCATGCTCTCCGGCGGGCAGAAACAGCGCATCTCCATTGCCCGCATCTTTTTGAAAAACCCGCCTGTGCTGATCCTGGATGAGGCCACCAGCGCGCTGGATGCGGTGACTGAGGCGGCTATCCAGCGTTCCTTTGACGCACTGAGCAAAGGCCGGACTACTCTTATCATTGCCCACCGTCTGTCCACTATCCGTAGCGCAGGGCGCATCCTGGTAGTGAATGAGGCGCGGATTCTGGAGGAGGGAACCCATGCCGAGCTGATGGATCGGGGCGGCGCTTATGCGGCGCTCTATCAGGCGCAGCAAATGGCGGGAAGGCCGCGAAGCTGAGGTGCGCTTGCCTTTGAGCGGAAAGAACGGAAAACAGTCTAAAAGCCTCTGCGCTCCTTCTGAAAGGAGCGCAGAGGCTTTTAGGTATGTTCGTAGCGCTGTATGGAAGTGGGGAAATCCGGAGGGAAAACGGTGAACCATAGGTGTCCTGATTTTGTATGCCGCTGCGGTCGCTCTAAGTCACAATGGATCCACAGGGCGGCAGGAGATTTGCTTTCCCATAGGAAGCGCGAAATAATACGTTCCGTTCTGGGAAAGCATATCGCGGGGATACAGCTGCGTGGTATCTGCATATCTGCTGTCCAGCAGGATGTGTACTTTCGTGATTTGGGGATCTGTGAGTATGCCGAACAGATTGGGGACGGTGAGACTTTTGAGCCGGGAAAAAACGCCGCTGTCCAGACTGGACGGCGGCGTTTGTGTTACGGTTTTGGCAGATCCTGCTGCGGCAGATCGGTCATGCTGTGCAGGCTGACGCCCAACGTAGACAGATTGTGCAGCAGTGCGGAGGTGGCCGGGGGCAGGATGCCTGCGGCGCCCAAAGCGATCAGGGAACCGTTGAACCCAATAACGAAACGGTAATTGGCGTCAATGCGGCGCATCAGTTCCTGAGACAGGGCACGCAGCTGTACCAGTTCGTACAGGCTGTGGGCGGACAGTGTGATATCTGCAATTTCGCAGGCAATGGCAGCTCCGTCGCCGATGGCGATTCCCACATCTGCCGCAGACAGGGCGGGGGAGTCGTTGATGCCGTCACCCAGCATGATCACGGTGCTTCCGGCGGCCTTGGCTTCGCGCACATAGCGGGCTTTGTCCTCTGGCAGGACCTCGGCATGGTATTCATCCACGCCGACTTCCGCAGCGATGGCGGCAGCAGTGCGTTCGCTGTCGCCGGTGAGCATCACGGCTTTGCGGAATCCTTGGCGGCGCAGTGCGCTCAGCACATCCCGTGCTTCGGTGCGCAGTGGATCGGCAATGCAGATCACCGCAGCCAACGCTCCGCCGATGGCGAGGTACAAGTGACTGTATTGTTCCGGCAGTGTTTTAAATAATATCTGGTCCTCTGCAGGTACCGTACAACCCTCATCTTCAAAAACAAAGTGGGCGCTGCCGATGATGACGCGTTCTGTGCCCACCTTGCTGGCAATGCCGTGAGCCACCAGATACTCCACTTCCGAATGCATTTCCTCGTGCTGCAGGTTCCGTTCCCGCGCGGCCTGTACTACGGCGTTGGCCATGGAGTGAGGGAAATGTTCCTCCAGACAGGCGGCCAGCCGCAGCATCTCATCGGCGCTGTGGCCGCCGAAGGAGATCACTTGGGCTACCTTGGGCGCGGCATAGGTCAGGGTGCCGGTTTTGTCAAATACAATGGTGTCGGCGCGGGCCATGACTTCCAGATACTTTCCTCCCTTGACGGTTACATGGGAAGTGCCAGCTTGGCGCATGGCCGACAGCACGGTCAGCGGCATGGCTAACTTCAGCGCACAGGAGAAATCCACCATCAGCACCGACAGGGCGCGGCTGGTGTTTCGGGTTAGCAGATACACCAGAGCGCTGCCCAACAGTGTGTAGGGAACCAGTTTGTCGGCCAGATTGGCGGCACGGTGCTCTGCAGCGGATTTGAGCTGCTCGGACTGCTCGATCATGGAGACAATCTTGTCATACCGGCCTGCGCCGGACTGCTGTGTGACCAGCAGCGTACACGAACCTTCTTCCACCACGGTGCCGGCGTAAACCGACGCGCCGGGGCGCTTGGCAACGGGAACGGATTCGCCGGTCAGGGAAGCCTGATTGACCATGACTTCGCCCTCGGCCACGGTTCCGTCCAGAGGGATCAGGTTTCCCATGCGAAGGCACACCAGATCGCCGGGGCGGACCTGATTCAGCGGAACCAGAACCTCGTCGCCGGGCGTTTTCAGCCAGACGCGGTCTACGTTCAGCGACATGCAGCGGGCCAGATCGTCCACGGATTTTTTGTGGGTCCATTCCTCCAGCAGCTCACCCAGCCGCAGCAGGAACATCACGGAATCGGCCGTGGAGAAATCCATGCGCAGAATGGAGACGGCGATGGAAAGCCCGTCCAGCAGCTCCACATGGAGCTGCCCGCGCAGCAGGCAGCGCAGACCACGGAATACATAGGGAACAGCGGTTTTTATAGTCCACAGGATGCGCAGCGGCTGAGGGAAAAAGACCATGCGGATGAGCTTAAAGCATACCAGATCCACCAGTTTTTCCTGATAGAGCCGGCTGATGGCGCGGCCGCTGTGCACGTTGGACAGGGTTTCGACGTCTTCTGCATCGTACCGGAAGCGGCTGATGGCCTGCAGCAGATCGGCACGTGTCCCGCTGTAGCGGATCACGGCGCAGCAGGTTCGCTCATGGACGACGGCCTGCTGTACGCCATTAAGGCGCTGCAGCCAGGCCTCCAGCAGGTCGGCCTGCGCTAAGCTCATGTGTTTTTGATCGATACGAATTCGGATACGCCCCCGGCACTCGTGGGCGATGACATATTTCATGCTTTGGCGCCGGCTTCTTCTGCAGCGTCTTTCACAACTTCGTCCTGTGCGGTACGCTGTTCGTTTAGTTCTTTGGCTTCGGCCAGGATATCGCCAGCATTTTCCTGCACGGCGGCCACTGTGTCCATAACGGTTTCTTTCATGCGCAGCGCAGCGGCGGTGGTGTGCGTGTAGATTTTTTTAGCGTCCTTGCTGGAGAGCAGTTTGATGCCGGCGGAGCCGAACAGTACGCCGCCTGCGAACAGGGCCAGATTTTTGTAGCAATTCATAGTAAGTACCTCCTGTTGTCTGATGTAATTTTTATTTGTGCTGATGGCCTGTAATCAGGCACATGGCCATACAGAGCACAGCGGCCCAGGCCCAAAATGCGTGGTGTTTCACACTTTCTCACCCCCTTTCCATTGCCAATGCAGATTTTGTGCATTTTGTTAGATATAACTAACCAAAAGGCGCAATTTTCTTGTTAGTTATTGCTAACTGTCTGCTGAAAGAAAACCGCCCTGCTGGCGGTTTCGCTTCACTATGTCACAATATAGCATTTTTTACCGCAGTCGTCAATTCGAATCAAAGGAGCTGCGGAAAAATTTTCCGCAGCTCCGCACAGGCAATTTCGGTATAGATTGTTTAGAACAGGGGAACGACCGCGCCGCCGTAGGTTTCTTCCATGTAGGTCCGGACTTCATCGCTGCACAGAGCGGTGTACAGAGCCTGGATAGCGTCATCGTTTTCGTGGCCTTCCTTAACGACCAGCACGTTGGCATAAGCGGTGCCGGCTTCGCCTTCACTGTCCTCAATGGCCAGCGCGTCGGCAACATTCAGGCCAGCGTCAATGGCGTAGTTGCCGTTGATGACGGCCATGTCCACATCCTGCAAGCGCACCGGCAGCTGGTTGGCTTCCAGTTCCACGATATCGAGGTTCTTGGGATTTTCCACAATATCGGCTTTGGTTGCATTGATGCCGGCGCCCTCCTTCAGGGTGATCAGGCCCTCCTGCTGCAGCAGGAGCAGAGCGCGGGCTTCGTTGGTGGTGTCGTTGGGAACAGCGATCTGCGCACCGTCCGTAAGGTCAGCGACCGTGCTGGCTTTGCCGGCGTACAGGCCGAGAGGCTCATAGTGGACGTTGCCGACGCTCACCAGATGCGTGCCGTCGCTTTCGTTGAACCCGTTCATGTAGGTGATGTGCTGGAAGTAATTGGCGTCGAGGGAGCCGTCCTCTACCGCAGTGTTCGGCGTGACGTAGTCATTGAACACTGTGATTTCCAAATTGATATTCTGCTCGGCCAGGATAGGCTTCACAACCTCAAGGATTTCAGCGTGGGGTGCAGGTGTGGCGCCGATCTTAATGGTGACGGCTTCTGTGTTGTTGTCGTCGCTGCCGGCGCTGGGGGTCTCGTTGGCATTGCTGCCGCAGGCAGACAGCAGGCCCAGGGACAGAGCAGATGCCAGAGCAACTGCAGTGAACTTCTTCAGTTTCATAATAAAATCTCCTTCGTTTTTGAAATCTATGATCCGGCCGAAGGCCGAATTGAATATGGGGTAGAACGTCAATCTTGAGACTTCGCGGAATGGTCTTTGCGTGTTTTCTTTACGGAAGTCAGGCGGCGATCCAGTGAGATCGAAAAATGCGTGCCGATGGTTTGAAAAATCTGAACCAGAATAACCAGTACGATTACAGATACCCACAGGACAATAAACATGCGACGCTGATAGCCCAGGTTCAAGGCCATGGAACCCAATCCGCCGCCGCCAATGGCGCCGGCCATGGCGCCATAGCTGAGAATGGTGATGAAAGCGGTAGTAAAGCCGGTGATCAGAGAAGGCAGGCTTTCCGGAAGCATAACTTTCCAGATGATCTGGAACGGCGAGCAGCCCATGGCCTGAGCCGCTTCCACAACGCCTTTGTCGATCTCGCGCAGCGAGGCTTCCACCAGACGTGCCACAAAGGGAAAAGCTGCGACGATCAAGGGAATAATTGTGGCGACCGTGCCGATGCTGGTGCCGAGCACCAAGCGGGAGAGCGGGATGACCAAGACCATCAGGATCAGGAACGGCACGCTACGCAGCAGATTGATAATAACATTGAGTATGTTCATCAGAGATTTGGGAAGGGGGAGGATGCCGTTTTTCTCGCCCACCACTACAAGAACGCCCAGGGGAAGGCCAATGATGTAAGCGAACAGGGTGGAAAGAACGGTGACATAAATTGTTTCCCAGATGGCAAACAACAGACCGTCCTCGGTCAGGAGCAGGAGACGCTGCACTTCCGGGTTTTGCAGAAGATCAGACAGCATAGTCCGGCACCTCCTCTGCGCTCACGCCGTCACGGCTGCGGATATAAGACAGCGCCCGGCTGTAATCGATGCTGCTGTCGGGCAGCCCCAGGAGCATATACCCGAAGGCCTGACCGTTAACGTTTTTGGTTTCTGCACCGAGAATATTGGCTTTGACGCCGCAGTCGATGGCCAGTGAAGCAATCAACGGTTCATAAGAAGTACCGCCGTTGAACACGACGCGGAGCACGCGGTTGGATTTCAGCTGTGCTGGGTGCACATCGCTGTTGGGGAATACCAGGCGTTTTGCAGTTTCGGTTTTGGGGTTGGCGAAGATTTCCTTCACGCTGCCTTCTTCTACCACAAGGCCGTGATCCAGAATCGCCACATGGGAGCAGATCTCTTCGATCACGCTCATCTGATGGGTGATAATAATGGCGGTGATACCGAGGCGTTTGTTGATGTCGGAAATCAGCTGCAAAATCGCGTGGGTTGTGTTGGGGTCCAGAGCGGATGTGGCTTCGTCGCACAGCAGCACCTTGGGATCGGTAGCCAAGGCGCGGGCGATGGCCACACGCTGCTTCTGTCCGCCGGAGAGCTGTGCCGGATAAGCGTTGGCCTTGTCCGGAAGACCCACCAACTCCAGCAGTTCCATGGCGCGCTTGGCGGCGTCCCCCTTGCGCACGCCGGAAATCTCCATGGGGAAACACACGTTTTTCAGGCAGGTACGCTGCATGAGCAGGTTGAACTGCTGAAAAATCATGGTGATGCTGCGTCGCTGGGCGCGCAGCTGCGCTTCATTCATGGTACACAAGTTCTGTCCGTTGATGAGCACCTCGCCCTCGGTGGGACGCTCAAGCATGTTGATGCAGCGCACCAGAGTGGATTTTCCGGCGCCGCTCATACCGATAATGCCGTAAATCTCGCCGTCAGGAATCTGCAGGTTCACGTCCTTCAGGGCCTGAAAATCGCCGTCGTTTGTTTGGAATACTTTGGATATGTGTTTTAGTTCGACCACAAATCGAGCCTCCTTTTCTTTCGTTTCATGCATGGAAAGTAAAGGGTCACATTCGTTCGTGGCTTGGTGAGCGCCGGGTGCGAATACCCATAATGTCCCACTCCTTTTCTGTTCTGCCGGCGCGACTGGCCCGCAGTTTATTTGATATGCCGATGCAAAAACAACCAGCATATACAATTTTTTATTCTATGCCAAAATGATTTCCTTGTCAATGTAACGGCAGTGTAAATTGCCTGAAAAGTTGTGGTTGGGCCGTTGACTTTAATAATAAAAAGTGTTACAGTATGGTGTATTAAAGAAATCTTTTGTCATATACCAGAAAGCATATGTAAAAAATAGGTTATTGTGAGTATACACGCAGGAAGGAACAATGTCAAGTTTAAATTTGGAAAGGGGTAAAACAGCATGGTTGTTGTGATGAAAAGCACTGCCACACAGGAGGACATCGAAGGCGTAAAAAAGGAAATGGAAACCTATGGGCTGAATATGATGGTCAGCCATGGTGACGATTATACGATTTTGGGCGCGGAGGGAAATGCCGCCGCAGTGGATCAGGAAAAGATCTCTTTGCTCAGCGGCGTGGAACGGGTCATGCGGGTGTCGGAGCCGTATAAAATGGCTAACCGGAAATACCACCCGCAGAATACGGAAATCGATGTGGGCGGCGTGAAGATCGGCGGCAAAAAGCTCGGTGTCATCGCCGGTCCCTGCAGCGTGGAAAGCGAGGAGCAGATTGCCGGCATTGCCCGAGCGGTTAAAGCCTCCGGTGCCTGCGCCCTGCGGGGCGGGGCCTACAAACCCCGCACGTCCCCCTATGCCTTCCAGGGGCTCAAGCAGAACGGCATCAAGCTCCTGGAGCACGCCCGCGCGGCTACCGGCATGCCCATCGTCACGGAGATCATGTCCACCGATAATATTGAAATGTTTGAGATGTGTGTGGACGTGATCCAGGTAGGTGCCCGCAATATGCAGAACTTTGACCTGCTCAAACAACTGGGAAAGACGACCAAGCCAATTCTGCTCAAGCGTGGTCTGGCCAATACCATTGAAGAATGGCTGATGAGCGCGGAATATATCATGGCCGCGGGCAATCCCAACGTCATCCTCTGTGAGCGCGGCATCCGCACCTATGAAACTTATACCCGTAATACGCTGGATCTGAGCGCGGTGCTGGCGGTTAAGCAGCAGTCGCACCTGCCGGTGATCGTAGACCCCTCCCACGCCACGGGGAAGGCGTGGATGGTGCCGGCCATGGCAAAGGCGGCCATTGCCGCCGGAGCCGACGGCTTGATCATTGAGGTACATAACGATCCGCCCCATGCGCTGTGTGACGGCGCACAGTCCATTCTTCCCTCGGATTTTGACACGCTGATGCAGGAGCTGCGGCCCCTGGCGCAGTGCTTGGGTCGTGAACTCTGATGGCGGAGAAAAAGACGGCTCTGGTGGTGGGGCTTGGATTGATCGGCGGCAGTGTCGCCATGGCGCTGCGGGGGTTTGAAGATTACCGGGTAGTGGGGACGGACTGCAGCGCCCAAACCCGTTCGTATGCTGCGGCTCATGGTGTGTGCGACGAAGTGGCAGAACGGGTGGAAGATGTGCTGGGACAGGCAGATGTGGTGTTATTTGCCATGCGGCCTCATGGTATTGCACAGCAGATTGAGGCTTTCCGGGATTCGTTCAAGCCCGGTGCGCTTGTCACTGATGTGGGCGGTATTAAGGGGGCGATCATGGAAGCGGCACAGTGCCTGCCGGACACAGTGGATTTCATCGGCTGTCATCCCATGGCGGGCAAAGAGACCTCTGGTGTAGAGAACGCGGAAAAAGAGCTGTTTCATAACGCGCATTTTATTCTGACGCCTAGGCCGCGCAGTACGCAGGAACATGTGGATTTACTCCAGCGGATGGGAAAGTATATGGGCTTTCGGGATGTCGTGATTACTACGCCGGAAGAACATGATGCCATCATTGCCTATACCAGTCAGCTGATGCATATCATCGCCGTGGCCACCTGCGACGATGAAGATCTGTTCCGCTGCAAGGGCTTTGAGGGCGGTTCTTTCCGGGGCTGCACCCGGGTGGCGGCGCTGGATGTGCCGCTGTGGACAGAGCTGTTCACCATGAACGCTCCGGCGCTGTGCCGTTGTATCCGCACGCTGGAGGATAACTTGCGTGCGTATCGAGAAGTGCTGGAGCGGGGCGACCGGGAGCAGCTGGTGGAAAAGTTGACCGCCTCTGCCCGGCGAAAGCGAAAGATGAATCTGGAATGAAGAAAAACGCCCCCGGAGGGCAGGGAAAAGCCCTGTCTGACGGGGGCGTTCTGTGTCTGCTGTGCAAGAAAATTTACAATTTATCGGTTGTATTGGAGATAAAAACGCGTTACAATAAAAAACCAATTAAAACAGTACAATGATTTTAAATCCGAAAGAAAAGGGGAGGGAACCATGGCAAACGCGACAAAACATGCGCTGGCCGGAGCTCTGCTGGAGTTGTTGAATACAACGACTTTAGATAATATCACGGTCAAAGACATTGTGGAACGCGCGCAGGTCAGCCGTCAAACATTTTACTATCACTTTGGTGATGTGTATCAGCTGCTGGACTGGGCGTTTCAGCGTGCGATCCGGGAACTGGGTGAAATGCCTGAGGAAAACTGGCGTGACCGCCTGCTGATGGCCGTGGAGTTTTTGCGTGCAAACCGGGCTTTGGCCATGAATGTCTACCATTCCCTTGGCATGGAGCATCTGGCACGGGGGCTGGAGGCTGCTGTCCGCGACCTTTTGGGCGCGGCGCCGAAGGATGCCATGAAGTGGTTGCCGGCAGACCCGGAGGATCAGGAATTTTTACTTTCCTTTTTCAGCTACGGTGTGATGGGAATTATTATACGTTGGCTTGATGACGGCATGCCTGAGAAATTGGATCATATGATCAATGAGATCTATGCACTGATGCATCATGGAGAGGACACCCCGCTGCTGCCGGAGCCAGGGTACTCTGGCGGGATGAAAGAGGATGGAAGGGAGAAGTTATAATGATAAACAAAGAATTGGAGAGGGATGAAGCTTTTGCGTGGGAGGTGCTGGACACAGCGCCCTATGCAGTGCTGGCTATGGCCAATGGAAAGGGAGAACCCTATTGTGTGCCGATGTCTCCAGCGCGGGATGGACGTAAAGTTTATCTGCACTGCGCCCGTGTGGGGGAAAAGCTGTCTCTTTTGAAACACAACCCCAAAGTGGCGCTGACAGTGGTATCGTATTATAAAGCGGTTTCTGCTGAATATACAATGAGTTATGCCTCGGCGGTGCTGCGCGGCCAGGCCTCCATTGTGGAGGATGATGCGGAGCGGATCCGGGCCCTGCGCTGCATCAGCGAAAAATACTCTGGCGCAGACATGGATAAATTTGACGCTATGGTGGAAAAATATGCAAAGGCTGCCCATGTCATCCGCATCGATGTGGAGCAGATCACAGGCAAAGAAGCCCGGAACGGCTGAAGACCGTGGAAAGGAATTCGTGCGATGGAACTGAAAACGAGAAAGGAAATGGATGCTGCTTACCAATGGGATCTCAGTCCCATCTTTCCCGATCAGGCGGCTTGGGAGAAAGCATATGCTGCTGCGGCGCAGGCTGTAGATGCTGTAGGTGCACTGGCCGGTACGCTGGGCGCTTCGTCTGCGCAGATGAAAGCTGGCCTGGACACTATTTATGAAACGCTGCAGGCGGTGGAACGCGTATACTTGTACGCGTCCCTCCTGAAAAACAGCGACAACGGTGATGCAGAGTATCAGCGCATGGAAGGCATGGCGATGAATCTGTATGTGGCCATGAGCACAAAATGTGCCTTTGTGGATCCGGAGATCCTGGCGCTTCCGGAGGAAACGCTGCGCGCTTATATGGAGGATCCTGCGCTGGCATCCTATCGCCATATTCTGGAAGATACCAACCGCGCCCGGGCGCATACGCTGGATGAACAGGGCGAGCGGCTTCTCGCCATGCTCTCCGACGCTGCCGGAACACCGGACAATTGCTTTACCATGCTTGAAAGCGTGGATATGGAGTTCCCTGTGATCCGCAGCGAACAGGGAGAAGAGGTGCGCCTGACTCACGGGAATTATGCACTCTTCCGCGTTAGTGCCGACCAAAGGGTGCGCAAGGAAGCCTTCGAAGCGTACCATGGCACATTTCAGAATTATCTGAATACTATTGCTGCCCTGTATGCCGGCAGCGTCAAGCTGGACGATTACTATACCAGGGCCAGAGGCTATGACAGCGCCTGCGCTCGGGCGCTGTTTGCCAGCAATGTGCCGCTTTCGGTATACGATAGCCTGGTGGAAGCGGTACACGGGGGGCTTGGCACTATGAAGCAGTATCTCCAGCTGCGCAAAAAGGTGTTGGGACTATCCGAGTTGAATATGTACGATCTCTATTGTCCCATGGTAGAAAATATCGACCTGCACCTGACGTTTGAAGAGGCCAGGGAACTGGTCTTTGCCGCCACGGCGCCTTTGGGCGAGGAGTATCATGCGTTGCTGCAGCGCGCGTTTGACGAGCGCTGGATCGACGTATATGAAAACAAGGGCAAGACCACAGGTGCATTTTCCTGCGGCGTCTATGGCGTGCACCCCTATGTGCTGATGAATTTTGCCGGTACGCTGGAAGACGCTTTTACGCTGGCCCACGAACTGGGCCACAGCATGCACTCTTATTTTTCGGATCACGCTCAGGATTTTGCCAACCATGATTACCGTATTTTGGTGGCGGAGGTGGCCTCCACGGTCAATGAGGTGCTGCTGACCAAATATCTGCTGAAAACGGAGCAGGATCCCCGTCGCCGGGCATATATCCTGAATCATTTTCTGGAAGGGTTCCGCACGACCGTGTACCGTCAAACCCTGTTTGCTGAATTTGAGCGCAAGGCCCATGAGCTGTATCAGCAGGGTGAGCCGCTGACGGCGGAGGTACTGAACAGGCTTTACCGGGAGCTGAACGATCTCTATTACGAAGGTGCGGTGAACAATCCGCTGCAGGACGTGGAATGGGCGCGTATTCCCCATTTTTACACAGCGTTTTATGTGTACCAGTATGCCACCGGTTTTTGCTCGGCTGTAGCCATCGCCAACCGGATTCTGGAAACCGGAGATGCATCGGATTATCTGAAATTCCTGGCCACCGGCGGCAGCATGTATCCCATCGACGAGCTGAAGATTGCCGGCGTGGATCTGACCAGTCCCGAAACCGTAGGCAGTGCGCTGCAGGTGTTTCAGGAAAGTCTGGACGAATTGAAGAGTGTATTGGAGACCCTCGACTGAACAAGAGAACAACAGGAGCCGGAAAGCAAGCAGCTTTCCGGCTCCTGTTGTTTCTGTGCGCGGTTTCGGGCGAGAATCATGCTCCCGGTTCTTCTCGGATTTCGGCGGCTTTTTGAGCCTCCCTTTCCGCGCGGTTCTCTTTCCACAGCTCTTCGGAAGGATGCTTCCAATGGGCTGCATACTGGTCACATTTGGCACACAAATGCTCCACCGATTCGGGCGACTGCAGATCCGTGGAGTGTGCGCCGGAAGCGTTTACCATGGCACGCAGTTTTTCCGGGTTCTCCAACATCGGGCAGGGGCGCAGCATATTCTCGTTGAAAGGCTGGCCGTCATGGTATGCCATCATCATGGGGGACTGCAGCGCCTGCAGCAACGTCTTTTCGCGAATATTGGAATCAGAATAGTGTACAAAAACGCAGGGATCCACATCGCCGTTAGCGTTGATGTGCAGATAGCGCCGGCCGCCGGCGATACAGCCATCCACAAACTCGGCATCATTCTGGAAATCCATGGCGAACAGAGGTTTCTCGGCGCGGTATTTGCGGATGCGGCGGTAAGTTTCGATACGCTGCTCCGGAGTGGGCAGCAGGGCGGGGGAGGCATCGTTGCCCACGGGCATATAGTGGAAATACCAGATGAAATATACGCCCAGTTCGATCAGCTTGTCGAAAAACGCCTCGGAAGTAATGGAATCGAAATTGGCACTGGTGTAACACGCCGAAATGCCGTAAAGCAGTTTCTTGCGGCGCAGCAGTCCGATAGCGTCGATGACTTTCTGATATACTCCCGTACCGCGGCGGCTGTCGGTGGCGTCTTCAAACCCTTCCAGCGAGATGGCCGGCACAAAGTTTTTCACCCGCAGCATCTCATCGGCAAAAGCTTCGTCGATCAGTGTGGCGTTGGTAAAGCACAAAAATACGCAGTCACTGTGCTTCTCGCACAGGCGGATAATGTCCTTTTTGCGCACCAGCGGTTCGCCGCCGGTATAGATGTACATATAGATGCCCAGCGCTTTGCCCTGCTGAATAATATTGTCGATTTCATCGAAGGTCAGGTTCAGCTTATTGCCGTATTCTGCGGCCCAGCAGCCGGTGCAGTGCAAATTGCAGGCTGAAGTGGGATCCAGAAGAATCGTCCAGGGAATGTTGCAGCCATATTTTTGGCGCATTTCCTCCTGCTTGGGCCAGCCCACCAGGGCGGCATTGATGAAGAAATTGGCTGCCATGGCCTGCATGACACCCTCATCCAAGTCGGTAAACAGACGACGGACAAATGGATAGTAAGGGTGTGCAGGGTTGGAGATAGCTTCACGGATCAGCTTACGCTGGCTGACAAATTCACCTTTGGCAAATTTATCGGCCCAATCCATCAGGCGCAGCATGTTTTTCTCCGGATCCTTGTGGAGATAGCGGATCAGCTGCTCCACGCCGAAGCGTTTCAGTGTTGTGGAAAAGTCCATTTTATACCGTCCTCTTTCTATCGTAATCTGTCCAAGTTCGGATTACTTCCATGATATGCAGGATGTGATAAAAATACAATAGACAGAGTGGGACAGATGACCAAAAACCGGACACAGGAGCGGAAGTGTAAAGGAGAAAATGAGAGCGTGTTTGTGTATAAATTTTGTGCAAAAATAAACGGCGCCGAAGCGCCGTCTATTTTTGCAGAAGATGGAAAGAAGTTATGCGCGCGAAAAAGGCGGTCAACCCTGCATGGTCTGCACAAACGTGCCGTAGCGCGCTATGCGCTCTTCAGCGTCTTCCCGTGTGGCACCGGAGGCGAGGATATACACTTTGATCTTCGGCTCGGTACCCGAAGGACGCACGATAAAAGATGTACCATCCGACAACTCAAAACGGAGCACATTGGAGCCGGACAATTCCATAGTGCTCCTTTCGCCGGTGGAAAGATCAATTACGCTGCCGTCCCTGTAGTCTTTGAACTGCGTTACCGCAGTTCCGGCAATTTCGGTATAGGGATTGGCCCGCAGCGAAGCCATCAGGTCGGCCATTTTTGCAAGACCGTCCAAGCCGGGCATCACCAAATTGTGGGTCTTTTCGGCAAAGTAGCCGTACTTCTCATACAGAGCGCCCAGTGCGTCGAACAGTGTCATATTCTGGCTGGCATACCAGCAGGCCATTTCCACGATCAGCATGGAAGCGGTAACGGCGTCCTTGTCGCGTACGTAATTTCCGATCATGTAGCCGTAAGACTCTTCAAAGGAGAAAATGGCGTGATACGAGTGCGCCTGCTCAAATTGGGCAATCTTTTCGGCCATGAATTTGAATCCTGTGAAAGTGTCAAAGCAGGACACGCCGTTTTTTTCGGCGATAGCGCGCACCATTTCGCTGGACACAATGCTCTTAAGTACGGCGGGGCACTCTGGCATAGTGCCTGCGCGTTGTTTGGCGCCGATCAGGTAATCGCACAGCAGTGCGCCGGTCTGGTTGCCGGTAAAGGGGACATAGTCGCCTGTGTCGCTGCGCACCATGATGCCCACACGGTCGGCGTCGGGATCGGTGCCAACAATCAATGTAGCACCGTTCTGCTTGGCCAGTTCCACAGCGAGATAAAATCCTTCCGGGTTTTCCGGATTGGGACTTTTCACTGTGGGGAAATTCCCGTCGATCACCATCTGCTGTTCTTCGCAGAGGATGTGTTTCAAGCCCAGGCGGCGCAGGGCCAAGGGAACCAGTTTGTGGCCGCAGCCGTGAAAGGGGGTAAAAACGATCTTGAAATCGTTGGCCATTTTGCTCACCATGGCCGGATCATTGGCCATGGCCATCACATTGCGCATAAAACGCTCGTCGCACTCGTCTCCCATGACGGTGATCATACCGCTGACCACAGCCTCGTCGTAGGGAACGGATCGGATGTCCTTGAAAATATCAATTTTCGTCAGCTGTTTGGCAATGGCATCGGCATGCTGGGGCGGCAGTTGGGCGCCGTCTTCCCAATAGACCTTGTAACCGTTGTATTCCTTGGGATTGTGGCTGGCGGTGATGTTGATACCGGCCTGGCAGTGGTATTCCCGAACGGCAAAACTCAGCTCAGGCGTAGGGCGCAGGGCATCAAAAATGCGCACGCGGATGCCGTTGCCCACCATAACTTCGGCAGCGGTGCGGGCAAAATCCATGCTGTGGATGCGGCAGTCCATGCAGATGGCGACGCCGCGCTCTTTGGCTTCCTCGCCCTCGGCGGCGATGACATTGGCAAAGCCCTGGGTGGCATGGCGCACGACATAGGTATTCATGTGATGCAGTCCAACCTTCATGGTGCCGCGCAGTCCGGCAGTGCCGAATTCCAGCGGGCCGTAAAAACGGGACTCAATCTCTTTGGGATCATCCTGGATCGCGAGAAGCTCGGCATGCTCCTCCGCAGTCAAAACATCGCTGTTGAGCCATTTTTCATACTCTGCCATATAGTTGCTTGCCATATCGTTTCCTTCCTCTCATTTGATATCAAGTCCGCCCCAAGCCGGTGCGGAATGTCCATACACAGGCGCGAACCGCTCCTTCGACAGACAGTGCCGGGGCCATGGCGGCGGTACGCTCAGGGAGACGGTTCTGCTTCGACAGCGCTTTCTGCTTCGGCCTCCGCATCAGCGGAGGATTCGAGCAGGGCTTTTGCGTCTGCGGCCATGGAGGCGGGAACGTAAAGCGCTGCGCCGTAGGCGGATGTGCCGATGATCAGTTTGCCCAGAGAACCTTCATTATTATACGTTTTAAAAGCGGGGATACCATAGGCGATCAGCATATTCACGGCAAAATCCGCTTCATTGTTGAAATCCGGAACGTAGGTGAGAAATACGGCCTTGTCCCGTGCGCCGGTTTCGTCCGTGGGCCACATGGCTTCCAGCTTTGCGCCTTCCTCCGCGCTGCTGCCCCAGGTGAGTTCCGGTTGGTCGGTTTTATGTTCCATTGTCGTTACCTCGCAACATTCATGTGAAAATTATTTGTGGTATTTGGAACCTTCCAGGATCTGGAAGGAACGGTAGAGCTGTTCGAGCAGCATAACGCGGGCCAAGTGGTGGGGAAAGGTCATCGGTGACATGGACAGCTGCGCCCAAGCCTCTGCTTTGAGGGAAGGGTGCAGGCCAAAGGAACCGCCAATGACAAAAACAAGATGCTTTGCGCTGCTGTTGCTCCAGGCAGCGATCAGGCGAGCCATCTCTTCGCTGGAGCGCATGCGGCCTTCAATGCAGAGCGCCACTACGCTGGCGCCGGGCGGGAGCTTGGCACGGATGGCATCGGCCTCCCGGGCCAGCGCCGCGTCAATCTGAGCCTGGGACGGGGAATCGGGCAGCCGTTCTTCCTTCAGCTCGACTATATGGAGTTTACAACTCCGGGAAAGTCGTTTGCAGTATTCTTCGCAGGCCTCGCTGTAAAATTTTTCTTTCAGTTTTCCCACACATACGAGCGTGACGTTGTACATAGCTGTGCTCCTTTACAGGATATGAACGGGGCTGGGCTCGCTGCGGGGCGCCACAGCCAGTGACACGGAAGTGCACCCATTTCGATCCAGCGCCTGCCGCACGGTGTTCAACGCCATAGCCGGCGTGTTGTTTTCGTGGCTTAAATGGGCCAACAGGACGTCTTTTACGCCGTTTTTGGCGGCGGACACGGCAAATTGGGCGGCATCGTCATTGGACAAATGGCCCGAGCGGCCGAGAATGCGTTCTTTGAGGTAGTATGGATAGGCTCCGCTGCGCAGGGTTTCCACATCATGATTGGATTCCAGAACCAGTGTGGAAACGCCGCAGAGCACATCGGCGGCACAGGCGGTTACATAGCCGGTATCCGTCAGAATCCCCACGGCGCCGTCGGCGCTGTCGAGCCGATAGCAGACGCTGTCGCCGGCATCGTGGGATGTGGAAAAGGAGGAGATACGGAATGCGCCCACACAGAAGCTGTCGCCGGAGGTGAACGGGCACAGCAGCGGCGAAATACCGGAAAAGCGGTTGCGCAGGTCGAAGGCCGTGCCGTTGCTGGCATAGATGGACGGAGCATAATGTTTGAGAAGCGTGGTTAAAGCGCTGACATGGTCGCTGTGGCTGTGAGTGATCAGCAGGGCACTCAGATCGGCTATGGACAGGCCCAGCGCCTTCAGGGCTGTATTGATGCGCCGCACGGAGATACCGGCGTCAATGAGGATATGTGTGCTACCGGCACTGACAAGGGTCGCGTTGCCTGAGGAGCCGCTGGCCAAGGTGCATAATGTTGTCAAAGGGATTCCTTCCTTTTATGTATATGGAATTGGATTACGCGGGGCGCAAACAAAAAACGCCCAAGGGAGCGCCCCGGCTCCCGCCGGTCCTTCCGTGGGCGTTTTCAGGCTGCTCAGCCAACGCGGATAACGCTGCCCGTGTCGTCGGATACTTCCTCGACGCGGATGTTTGCACCCAGCGCGCGCAATTTGCCGACAATATCCTCATAGCCGCGCTCAATATAGTTGACGCAACTGACTTCCGTGGTACCGTGAGCGGCCAGGGCCACGATTACCATAGCTGCGCCGGCGCGCAGGTCACAGGCCTGGATGGGAGCGCTGTCGAAGTGGTCAATGCCTTCCACCACGGCGACTTTTCCGTCCACCTGAATGTGAGCACCCAGGCGCTTGAGTTCGTCGACATAGCGGTAGCGGTTGTCCCACACGCTTTCGGTGACCACGCTGGTACCTTGCGCCAGGCACAGTACGGCCACGATTTGAGGCTGCATATCCGTGGGGAAACCGGGATAGGGCAGTGTTTTCACATTGGTGCGTTTCAGCGCGCCGGTGCGGCGCACCAGAAGATTATCGTCCTGTTCTTCGATTTCCACGCCCATCTCAATCAGCTTGGCGCTGATGCAGTCCAAATGCTTGGGAATAATATTTTTGATCAGCACTTCACCGCCGGTGGCCGCCACGGCGGCCATATAGGTGCCGGCTTCGATCTGGTCTGGGATGATGGAGTAAGAACCGCCCCGCAGCTGTGGCACGCCGCGCACTTTGATCACGTCGGTGCCGGCGCCGCGGATATCAGCGCCCATGGAGTTGAGAAAGTTGGCCAGATCCACAATATGAGGTTCCTTGGCTGCGTTTTCGATTACGGTATTGCCATCGGCCAGAACAGCGGCCAGCATAACGTTCATGGTGGCGCCGACGCTAACTACGTCAAGATAAACCTGAGCGCCGTGGAGATGGCCTTCGGTGGCCCGGGCATGGATAAAGCCGCCTTCGACTTCCACTTCTGCGCCCATGGCGGCAAAGCCTTTGATATGTTGGTCAATAGGACGCACGCCGAAATTGCAGCCGCCGGGCATGGTGACTTCGGCCCGGCCGAAACGGCCCAGCAACGCGCCGATCATATAATAGGAAGCGCGGATGCGGCGGGCCAGTTCATAGGGAGTGCGGGTGGAACGGATGTGCTCGCAGTTGATTTCCACAGCGTGAGCGTTGACGGAACGCACCTCGGCGCCCAAATCAGTCAGAATATCAAAGATCAGCGAAACATCACTGATTTGTGGAATGTTTTCGATCCGGCAGGTACCATTGACGAGCAGTGCAGCGGGCAGGATGGCCACGGCGGCATTTTTTGCGCCGCTAATGGGAACCTCGCCGTACAGAGGCTTGCCGCCATCAATAATATATTTCTTCAAAGAAAGACACCTCTCTAAATTTCAATGTTCGTTCAGCGAACCGGGACGGCATAGATTCTGCCATCCGTTTTATCGAAAGAAATGTGCAAAAAGCACGATTCCATAAAAATCCACGTATAGTATACCATTTTTTGCGGCAAAAGCAATAATAAGATCCAGAAAAAATACAGATCTGGGAAAAATCTGATATTCCGGAAAAGAAGTGCCTTTTATTTTGCTACAGAGACATGGCCGGTAACGGCATCGACATAGTACCGATACGTATTGGTATCGATGCAGTAAACCGGTGAGAGGAGCAGGGGAACCGACGCCGTACTCTGCAGAACATAGCCGGAAGAGATCTCGCTTATAGTATTGCAGATTCTGCCCGCTTCATTACAATAATCGATCAAATAAATAACAGAGGAACATTTGCCGATGGCCTGTGCGTCGCCAATGGTGCTGCCGGAGGCAGGAATAAAGAATCCGCTGGCGGAACAGAGCAGTCCGTCCTGCAGCACGAACTCCATGGCGGCGCTGTACACCGGGAGGTTATCCACATAGGGCGTGGCGGTGATGACGGTGCGCTCCCCCACGGTTTCCGCTGCGGTAAAGGCATATTGTGCCGGGCAGTATTTTTTCACAAACACCTCCGGTTTTTCCACCTGCAGCTCCGGGGCGGCGATGGTCAGCTGAAAAGCGCCGTTGGAACGGAAGACGGCGCTGCCGCCGGTGAATGTGTACTGCTGTGTGCCGCCGCCGGCATCCTGCTGCTTCACCAGCGTGCCGAGCAGTGCGGCAGTGAAAGCCTGTTCTTCTTCCATATTGCGCTCATAGGAATACGTGAAAGCAGTATCCTGTCCCTGCAGCAGTTCAGGATCAATGGATACGTTGCTGTTTTGCAGAAAAAGGACGGTCTGGTCGATCAGATTCTGTGCCGAACGGTGCTGCGCATAGCCGCGGGAAGCGACGAGCAGCAGCAGGAAAACATTGAGCAGCAGCAGTATCACGAGGATGATGTTTTTCAGCCGGTAAGTTTCCATAAGCGGCAAGCCTCACAAAGTCAATGTTATTTTTGCAGCCAGGTGGGGGAGAGTGTGTCATTGCCGTCGTCCCAGTAACCGGCCAGCAGTTCGGCGGGGCCGTCGCTGCGCACCGCGGCAGCGGCCTGGAGCGTGGGCAGCAGGGCTGTGCTTTTTTCGGAGGATGTATAACTACGCAGATGAACGGTGAAAGATGTGATCACGCCTTCTTCCACGGTGACCTGTGCCGTATTATCGTCCGGATGGAAAATGGGGAAGCCGCCAAGCATGTAGCCGAACTGGATCTCGGCGTTCCCGTTTTGGTCGGCTTGGGCAGAGAGAAGATACAAACGCGCGTCGCCGATACGGTCTGCTGTGATGGCGCTGATGCACTCCCATGCTGCGTCAGTGCATTCCTGCAGCGTAGGGGCTTCGCCGGAGTGCTTTGGCCGGAGTACAGCCGCATCGGCTTCGGTGCCGCTGTAATATACAGTGCCGTCTGGTTCGAAGCGTATCGTACGCAGGCCTTGTTTGATTACCAGAGTGCCGTCGCTTTCCGTGTAGCGGGAATTGGAGTGTACGTTGAATTCCAGCTGCATCAGAATCTGGTCGCACTCTGCGCTCGACAGGACGCTGGCGACGGACAGTTCGGGAAGAGTTTGCCGCGCCTGGCTGATCAGCGTGTAGGGAGCCAGAGCCTGGTAGGATTCGCCGCTGAGAAATGCGAATTCCGCGCTCTCACCGCTGTGGCGTTCGGCTGCACTGCTCAGCGTTTCCGCAGTCACAGTGGTGCTCCAGCAGTAGTATGCGTCGTGCTCCGGATCCCAGCCGTACAGAGTTACGCTTCCATCCTGCAGGCTGGACAACAGCAGCGCGCGCGCCGGGGTCTGCGGTGCGTTCGCGCTGCCGCCGATCCAGGCGTCCAGGAGCGACAGCGGCAGTGTGGTGGTGAAATCATAATAGATGCTGTTGTTTTCCAGTGCCCGCTGGAACTCTTTTTCGTCCACGGTTCTGCCGTCGCTGGCGGAACCGAGAGCTTCGGTCAGCAGTGGGCCAAGGTCTTCAAATACGTTTCCCCCGGTAGTTTCGCCGGTCCAAGCTTGGCAGACTCCGCCGGTGCGCACGGCGATGCGAACCGGGAGCTGGGCGCTGGTTTGAGAAGCATTGGTGTTTTCGGTGCTGTAAACGCTGCTGGTGAAAAGACGGTTGAACGTATCCGGCCCGATCAGCTCTGTACGGGAGAGAAGAAACAGCGCAGAAAGCACCAGACAGACAATCAGTACGTTTTGGATGCGGTTCTGCACATGGCGGTCAGTTGGTCTCATCATGAGGCGCCTCCTGTACGTCCTGGCAGATGGGAAGAGTGATGCGGAAAGTGGTGCCGGGGCCGTCGCGATCCACAAGGGAAAGGGTGCCGCTGTGCTGGGCCACGATTTCCGCGGCGATGGACAACCCCAGGCCGGTGCCGCCGGACTCGCGGGAACGAGCCTTGTCCACGCGGTAGAAGCGCTCAAACACATGGGCACGGTCTTTGGCAGGGATGCC
The DNA here is from genome assembly GCA_020555865.1 of bacterium 210917-DFI.7.65. Lineage (GTDB taxonomy): Bacteria > Bacillota > Clostridia > Oscillospirales > Oscillospiraceae > Pseudoscillospira. The sequence continues at coordinate 40,778 of JAJCJJ010000007.1, forward strand.
GATCCCGTTGTCGCTGACTTCCAGCCAGGCTTCCTCGCCTTCCGTACCGCCGCGCAGCTCGATGCGGCCGCCGTCGGGAGTGTATTTAATGGCGTTGCCCACGATATTCATCAGCACCTGGGTCAGCCGGCCCCGGTCACCCATGATTACGGGCAGAGACTGGTAACTGCGCACCAGTGTGTGGCGGTGGTTTCGGGCGGCCATCTCAACGGCGTTGCACACGCCGTCTACCGCATCACTCAGCGGGAAGCGGGTCATATTCATTTCCATGTGGCCGTAATCGAATTTAGACAGCGTTAGCAGATCCTGCACGATATGGGCCATGCGGTCGGTTTCGCTGATGATTACGTCCAGGAATCCGTTGGCTGTTTCAGGCGGGACGTCGGAAGCGTCGTGGAGGGTTTCGGCATAACTGCGCACATTGGTCAGGGGAGTGCGCAGTTCGTGGGATACATTGGCAACGAATTCGCGGCGAATTTCCTGATCCCTGCGCTGCTGCGTCACGTCGTGCAGCACGGCCAGCACGCCGCCTTCGGTGTCGTTGGAAAAGGGCGTCAGGTGGACCTCAAGGGTGGTGTCTGCAACGGTGTATTCGCAGTCTTCATAAAACGGACTGTGCAGGGCCAGCACATAGTCAAAGTCCACCTGGGGCTGGAACAGGTCGTCATAGCGCAGCGCGGACATATCTTTCTGGCGGAGCATCTGTTCAGCTGCGGGGTTGAACTGCATGATGGAACGGTCGCGGGAAAAGGCCACCACGCCGTCGGTCATGTGCAGAAACAGAGTGTCCAGTTTATTGCGCTCGCTTTTGACTTCGTTGATCGTGGTCTGCAGTGTTTCGGACATTTCGTTGAAAGTGGTGGTCAGAATACCAATTTCATCGCTGGATTCCACGGCGATGCGGCTTCCGAAATCGCCGGCGGCGATGTGCTCGGCGCTGCTGGTGAGTCTTTCAATGGGCAGCGTCATGGTTTTGCTCAGTAGGAAGGAAAGCAGCACCGCGATCAGAAGCCCGAACAGCAGCGACTGCAGGATGATCATGAACAGTTGGGAGTTCAGTTCGTTCACGTTTTCGCGGTTATCCAAAATGTAAATGATGAAATGGTTGTTGCCCCCGCTGATGGGGATGGCCACATCCATGTAGTTGGCGGTGATATCGCGGGTTTGTCCCACCTGGCCATTGCGTGCAGCCAGGAGATTGGCGGTGTCGCGCAGATCATCGCCGCCCCGGGTGTCGGAGCTGGCCAGGCATTTTCCGCTTTTGGCGTCGAGAATATAATAATTGCGGGTGCGCGAATCAATGCCGAGAGAACCGGCGCTGACTTCGATCATGGTCTGCAGGCGCGCGGCGCCGTCGTCTCCGGCGGCTTCCATGCGCAGCGACTGGACAAAGCCCGTGTTGCTTTCGTCGAACACTGCCTTCATCTGAGAATAAAAAGCGTCAGTATAGAAGCTGGTGACATTGGTCATCAAAAACGCGCCGACCACGGTCATCAGCGAAGTGATCAGCAGCAGCATAATCAGCATCAGCTTCAAATGCAGGCTTCGCAGCATAGATGCACCACCGTCCTTAGCAGGTAGAATGAAACGGGAATCAAATTGATGTACTGTTCAGTGTTGGCTGGAGAAAAAATAGCCCACACCGCGGCGGGTCAGGATATACACGGGGTTGGCCGGGTCGGTTTCAATCTTTTCCCGCAGCCGCCGTACGGTGACGTCTACAGTGCGTGCGTCGCCGATATAATCGTAATTCCAGACCTGCTCCATCAGGCTGGTGCGGGAAAACACCTTATCCGGCCGGCTGGCCAGGAAGCAGAGAAGTTCGTATTCCCTCTGAGTCAGTTCAATCAGCTTGCCTTTTTTGGACACCTCGTAGCGGTCGGTGTTGATGGACAGATCACCTGAAGCGATCATCTGTTCGCCGCTGCCGGGGGCGGTGGCACTGGAGAGCAGCATGGCGCTGCGGCGGATGTTGGCTTTCACCCGGGCCATCAGTTCGCGGGTCGAAAAAGGCTTGGTAATATAGTCGTCGGCGCCGATTTCCAGGCCCAGCACTTTGTCCTCTTCTTCCTCGCGGGCGGTCAGGATGATCACAGGGATGCTGCTGCCCGTCTCACGCAGTTTTTTGCATACATCCCAGCCAATCATTTTTGGCAGCATGACGTCCAGCAGGATCAGGTCCGGATTTTCCTGCAAGGCCAGCTGCAGCCCGGCCTCGCCGTCATAGGCCTCCAAAGTATCGTATCCTTCTTTCTGCAGGTTGAATTTCAAAATATTGACGATGTTTTTTTCGTCATCTACAATCAAAACACGTTTTTTCTCATCCATGGGGATTGTATCCTCCGTTTTCTTTTCTTACAAATGCAGCCGCACTTTGGTTTTGAGGACGGTTGCCACGGTTTTGGCGTCGGTGATCTCACCATCCATGATGCGCTGTACTATTGTGTCGAAGGGGATGCGCTCGATGCGCAGGAATTCGTCCTCATCCGGGTCCGGGGCGTCAAAGGTCAGATCCCGGGCAAGATAAAGATACAGTGTTTCTGTAAAAATACCGGGAGAAGAATGCAGCACGCCCAGCGGGACAAAGGAGCCCGGCACAGCGCCGATTTCCTCATGCAGTTCCCGCAGTGCTGCAGAGGTTGGATCCGAGCGTTCTCCCGGCTCCAGTTTGCCGGCGGGCAGTTCCGTCATGGCCATCCCCATGGCATAGCGATATTGAGTCACGGTAACGACCTGCATCCGTTCATCCAGCGGCAAAATCACCACGCCGCCGGGATGTTCCACTATTTCGCGCTGGGATGTTTTCCCATTGGGCAGCCGTACTTCATCCATATGAATATTCACGATGCGGCCGTGATACACCGTGTGGCCGCTCAGTTTGGTTTCGGTTAGTTCCATTGCATCTGTCCTCCGTTTCAGAGAATCTGTGATCTGAAATTATATAAAATAAAGTATACCATAGGCGTTTGGAAAAAGCCATATAAAGCGTGAAAAAAGCGTGGGCGGCCTGCGGATGCAAAAAGATGTGACAGCGCGTATGAAACGGTGTCTATAGCGTAAACTAAACCCGGATGGAGGGGGAAAAGCATGCGGAAATTTTGTCAGACGGTGGATTTGTTTGCTATGGGCGGCGGGACGTATGGACTTATTGAAGTGCTCTGGCGCGGATACACCCACTGGAGCATGGCGTTGTTGGGCGGTGTGCTGTTTTTGCTGATTGGGGCGGGAAACCGCCTTCTGCCTGAAGGTACGCCGCTGCTGATCCGGGGGCTGGCAGGTGCTGGCGTGATTACGGCGGCGGAATTCGCCGCCGGGTGCATTCTGAATCTGGGCCTTGGCCTGGCTGTCTGGGATTATTCGGACATGCCCTTTCAGCTTTTGGGGCAGATCTGCCTGCCTTACAGCATCCTTTGGGCAGTTTTGGCTATGGTAGCCTCAGCGCTGCACGGCTTTATCTGCCGGGAGGCCTGGCAGGGAGAGGCATTGCCTGGCGCTGTGCAAAAAAGCGGTTGCGCCGCGCCGCGGAAGGGTATAGGATAAGGGTACGAAAACAAGAAAGAGGGAGAGAGCCATGTGGGCCGATGAAACGGTATTTTACCAGATTTATCCGCTGGGATTCTGCGGCGCGCCTTTTGAAAATGACGGCGTGCAGGAGCACCGTGTGTTGAAAGTGCTGGATTGGGTGGAGCATTTGAGACGGCTTCATGTAGGGGCGCTTTATCTTTGCCCGGTGTTTTCTTCGGACACTCACGGCTACAATACGCGGGATTTTTTCCGTATCGACGAGCGCCTGGGGACCAACGCAGATTTTCAGGAAGTTTGCCGGAAACTGCATGAAAGCGGCATCCGCGTGGTGCTGGACGGCGTATTCAATCATGTGGGCCGTGGCTTCTGGGCGTTTCAGGATGTGCTGCGCAACCGGGAACGTTCACCCTACATAGATTGGTTTTACATCGATCTGGGCGGCAATTCCTGCTATGACGACGGTCTTTGGTATGAGGGATGGGAAGGAAATTACGATCTGGTCAAGCTGAACCTGCGCAAGGAAGCTGTGGTGGAGCATCTTTTGGAAGCGGTTCGCTTCTGGGTGCAGGAATTTGGCATCGACGGACTGCGGCTGGATGTGGCTTATTGCCTGGACAAGGATTTTTTACGCCGTCTGCGTGCCTTCTGCAGTGATCGGAAGGAGGATTTTTTTCTGCTGGGCGAAATGCTCCACGGGGATTACCGGGAGCGTATGAACGGCGAAATGCTGCATTCAGCCACCAACTACGAATGCTATAAGGGTCTCTACTCCAGTTTCAACAGCATGAACCTGTTTGAAATCAACCATTCCCTGCAGCGCCAGTTCGGCGCGGAGGACTGGTGCCTCTACCGGGGGGCGCATCTTTTCAGTTTTGTGGACAACCACGATGTGACGCGGGCAGCCAGCATTCTGCAGAACGAAAGGCATCTGCCGCTGCTCTATGCCCTGTGCTTTGGCATGCCCGGCATTCCCTGCGTGTATTATGGCAGCGAGTGGGGCGCCCGGGGACGCAAGGAGGAGGGCGATCGCGCCCTGCGCCCCTGTTTTGCGCAGCCGGAGTGGAACGGCCTGACAGACTGGATTGCCCGTCTGGCGGAGGTCAAACGGGCGGAAAGGGCGCTGAATTGGGGGGCTTTCCGCTCTGTGGTGCTGACCAACCGGCAATGTATTTTTGAGCGCCGGTGCGGTGAAGAATGTGTCTGGGTGGCGGTTAATGCCGATGAGCAGCCTTATTGGGCTGCCTTTGACGCGCCGGGAGCGCGCGCAGCGGATTTATTAAGCGGGCGGGAGGTGGTTCCTTCCGGCGGTATGGAATTGCCGCCCTACAGCGCAGCTTTCTGGAAATGGCAGAATTGAAAACAATCCACCCGCGCCACTTTGAGCGGCGCGGGTGGATTGTTTTGCGTTGGATCAGCCAAGCATGGCGCTTAGATCCGCTTCCGGTGTTGTGGTGGGCGCAATGTGGTACTGCTCGGTCAGAAGCGCCAGTACCTTGGGGGAGAGAAATGCAGGCAGCGTGGGGCCGAGGCGGATGTTCTGAATCCCAAGATGCAGCAGTGTCAGCAAAATACAGGCGGCTTTCTGTTCGTACCAAGACAGCACCATGGACAGTGGCAGGTCATTGACGCCGCAGCCAAAGGCATCGGCCAGCGCCAGCGCTACCTGAATGGCGCCGTAAGCGTCATTGCACTGCCCCATATCCAGCAGCCGTGGCAAGCCTGCCACGGTACCGAGATTCAGATCGTTGAAGCGGAATTTGCCGCAGGCCAGCGTCAGGATCACGGTGTCCTGGGGCGTTTGTTTAACAAAATCGGTGTAATAGCTGCGGCCAGGGCGCGCGCCGTCGCAGCCGCCCACCAGGAAGAAGTGGCGAATGGTGCCGGATTTTACGGCTTCCACAATTTGTCCCGCCGCGGATAGCACCGCGCTGCGGCCAAACCCGGTGGTCACGCTTTGGCCGCCGTTAATGCCGGTGAACGGCGTGTCTTCGGAGAACCCGCCCAGCATCAGGGCTGCTTGAATGACGGGCGTGAAATCTTTGTCACGGCCGATATGGTGCAGGAGTGGATAGGATACGGCCTCGGTGGTGAATACCCGGTCGGCATAGCTTTCCTTTACAGGCATCAGACAGTTGGAAGTGAAAAGAATGGGCGCGGGCAGATGGGCAAATTCTTTTTGCTGATTCTGCCACGCGGTGCCGAAGTTTCCTTTGAGATGGGGGAATTTGCGCAGTTCCGGGTAGCCGTGGGCCGGGAGCATCTCGCCGTGGGTGTATACGTTGACGCCCTTGCCTTCGGTTTGTTCCAGCAGCAGTTTCAGGTCGTACAGGTCGTGACCCGTGACTACGATGAATGGCCCTTTTTCCACCTTCAGGGAAACCTCTGCAGGGGTGGGAGTGCCCAGCGTTTCTGTATTGGCGCGGTCGAGCAGAGCCATACACTGCAGATTGACCGCACCCAGTTCCATGGCCAGGGCCAGCATTTGTTCTGCGCTGAAGTCCTCGCCCAAGGCAAGCAGACCCTTATAAAAATAGCGGTTTACCGCCTCGTCGCTGTATCCCATTACACCGGCGTGATAGGCGTAGGCGGCCATGCCGCGCATACCGAATAAAATCAGAGATTTCAGGGAGCGGGTGTCCTCATCGGCGCTCCACATGTGAGCCATATCATAGTCGCCGGTTTTACCGCAGGGCGCGTTGCAGGCGCTGCAGCCGGGGGCGAGCCGGTTCTTTTCTGCGTGGACGCGGTCAATCAGGGCGGTAATGGTGTTATCGTTGAAACTGACATTGGTCAGTGTTGTGAACAGAGCTTCCTGCACCAGGGTGTGGGTGGTGGCGGTCAGCAGGTCTTCGTTTCCGCTGGCGGCGCGGGCCAGGCTCACCAGCGCGCCGGTCAGTTCGTCCTGCAGCCGGGCGGTGGTGGCAGATTTGCCGCACACGCCGGCGCGGCCGGTGCAGCCGGAGCAGTTTGCCGTCTGCTCGCACTGAAAACAAAACATCTCATTCATGGAATGTTCGTCCTTTCTTTTCAAAATAGGGGGGATCACTTTCGGTGTCCGGAGACGCAGGCAGCATCCTGCTTCTGTGCTCCGGGGGGCGGTGGGATCAGGTGTTGTCGGAGAACACAATGCTCAACAGCATTTTGAATGCTTCTTCCGCGTATACCGCATGGGGCTTGCCTTCCGGCATTACGATGGTTTGTCCGGCGCGGCAGATATGGGGCGTGCCGTCGATGGAAAAACGCCCTGTGCCCTCAAGCACGGTGACCATGGCGTCTCCGGGAGCAGCATGGGCGCTGATCTCCTCGCCTTGGTCAAAGGCAAACAGCGTGATGCTGACGGCTTTGTTCTGTGCCAGGGTCATACTGACTACCTGACCGGGCAGAACAGCAATTTGCTCGCTCAGGGTGAGGGCCGTTTCGTGGGGGATGTTTTTGATCTGATTCATAAAAGTACGCTCCTTTCCTCCGTTCAGCTTTCCAGCACACGGCCGTCGGTGGACAGTGTGACCACCTGCCAGGGCAGGAATTTGCCGCTGTTTTTCAGCGCGGTAACGGCGGCCTGTTCGATACCGCCGCAGCAGGGTACTTCCATGCGCACGACGGTAAGGCTTTTAATCAGATTTTGGCGCAGGATTTCTGTCAGCTTTTCGCTGTAGTCTGCGCCGTCCAGCTTGGGGCAGCCTATCAGGGTAACTTTGCCGCGCATGAATTCCTGGTGAAAGTTACCGTAAGCAAAAGCGGAGCAGTCTGCGGCGATGAGCAGGTTAGCCCCGTCGAAATAGGGAGCGCAGAGCGGGGCCAGCTTGAGCTGTACGGGCCACTGGCGCAGCTGAGAAGAAATGGCGCCGGCGGGCGCTGCGGTGACGTCTTCATGCATCAGGACGCGGCTCCGACTGCCGGGGCAGCCTCCGCCGGGCGGCGCCTGTACGGGTGCGCTGTTGCGCAGGGCTGCTGCTTTCCGGGCCAGTACGGCGGCTTCATCGTAAGCAGCTGCTTCACGCTGTACAAAAGAGATGGCCCCGGTGGGACAGACGGGCAGACAATCCCCCAGGCCGTCGCAATAATCGTCGCGCAGGAGCCTGGCCTTACCGTCCACCATGCCGATGGCGCCTTCATGGCAGGCAGCGGCACACAGGCCGCAGCCGTTGCATTTTTTTTCGTCAATTTGAATCATTTGACGGAGCATCGTTTTTCCTCCTGTTCCGGCAAGAAATCTGCATTGCCGTTTGACTTTATATCCACACTATAGTAGCATGGAGGCAATCAGTATGTTGTTTTAACAACAAAAGGAGGAAAACATGACACAATTATTGAAAACGCTGGGCCGCACAGCGTTGTTTCGCGGTCTGTCAGAGGAGGAAGCGGAGAAAGCGCTGTCCTGCCTCGGCACGCAGCGCCGCTGTTATGCAAAGGGAGAGGCGGTGTTGCGTGCCGGCGACCATGTCGGCAGCATTGCACTGGTGCTTTCGGGTAGCGTCTGTATTGAAAACAATGACGCCTGGGGCAATAAAAGTGTGCTGGACCGTTTGGGGCCGGGGCAGGTGTTTGCCGAGACCTATGCCTGTGTTCCCGGTGAGCCGATGATGGTCAGCGTGGTGGCGGCGGAAAGGGCGGAAATCCTTTTCCTGCGTGCTGCTCCCTTGTTGGACGAACAGGCGCCGCCGGCTGTGCAGCGACTGGTGCGCAATCTGCTTTCAGTGTCGGCGCAGAAGAATTTGATCCTTTCCCGGCGCATGTTCCATATTTCGGCAAAAACCATCCGCGGACGGCTCCAGTCCTATCTCTCCGATCAGGCGGCCCGCCGGGGCCGGCAGGAGTTTGATATTCCCTTTGACCGCCAGCAGCTGGCGGATTATCTGGGGGTGGATCGCAGCGCGCTGTCTGCCGAACTGGGCAGAATGCAGCGCGAGGGGCTGCTGCGTGTGCGGAAAAATCATTTTGTCCTTTCTGCGGAAAAAGACGGATAAAAAAACGGCAGGCTGTTCCAAAGCCTGCCGTTCTGTCTTGTTTTATGCTTTGCTGAATGCCCAAAGATTGGAGATCTGTCCTTCCAGCGTTTCATAGCTCCAATGCTGGCTGCTGCGCATCGGGCTGTTGGGATCGTTCACGGTGAATCCGTTTTCATCGTAACCGGTGAGAATGATGTAATGTCCGGTGGTCGTAAAGTCGCCGGGAGCCATGGCGCATACTACCGGGCGGCCTTCTTCGACAGCATTGATCATATATTGTTTGACCAGAGGAAGCTCTTCGGCGCGCAGCCCGAAGTGAGCGCTGCCCTCGGACATGAATGTCCAGGAAGTGCCGCTGCCTTCGGCATAATAGCCATTCTCCTCAGCCCAGTGAGCCACGGAGGCGGGATCCCAAGTTTCGTTACCGGTCAGGTAGAGCGCCAGCATGGACATGCAGGTGGGGCCGCAGCCTGTCCAGCCGATCAGTCCGCTGCCGTATTCTTGGTAACCCCAGCGCTCGTCCCACTGCAGCAGCAGAGGAACTGTGTTTTGTGCCGCCTCGGAAGAGAGGTCAATGGCAGGGCGTTTATCCTTTTTACTGGGGTAATCCACCACATAATCGATCGCTTCGCTGTTTTTCAGCGCCAGGGCGATCAGGTCTTCTGAATAGCTGTCGATCTCATCGAGGATCTTCTTGACCTGGGGATATTCCTGTGCCAATTCTTTCAATGCCAATACCGTTTCGGAGTCCCTGCTCTGAGGCGTGAGGTCCACATGTTCCAAAGCATCGTCTCCGGCCAGCTGGCCTGTCCCGTTGGCGCCTTGGGACGCAGGATCTTCCAGGGAGGAAGGCGTGACGCTGTCCGGCCAGAAGCGGAGCAGCGCAATGCATACCACGGCGATAACGACGCAGCCCGCTGCCCATGTCGCCCGCCGGCGCTGTCGCCGCCGGCGGGCGACTCTGCGGCGGCGCTGCCGATCCTGTTCCTGGCGGCTGACGGGGTAGGGGCGCTCGTCGTAAAAATAACCGTCGTTTGACGGTGGGCGATTCCGGCGGCTACTGCCGTATTCTGGGTATTTGCGCTTCATAAGTGGATCAGCCTTTCATCCTCGTTTTTCTTCTGTGATGTCAAAAAGGTACAAAAGAAGAGCATCCTATTTGTATCATTTCTGTATCGTTTGCATTCATCATAACAAAGGTTGACAAAATTTGCAAAGTCTTTTGGGCGGGCTTTCAAAATTCTTAAACTTTCCCCCGGGAACTGTTACCGGTTTGACGCAGTCTGTTACCGTTTCGCGGTGGATTTTGCCGGCTGCGGGGCGTAGGATTAAACATATCAGGAAACCAGTGAAAGACAGGAGGCGTAAAAAGCATGAAACGCAATGCATGGAAAGAATTGGCTTTGGGGGCGGCCGGTGTGCTGCTGCTGGCCGGCTGCGGCGCGCCAGTGCAGGGCGGCAGCAATTTGGTAGGGGGCGAGGATGTGTTCACGTTTACCCGGGAAAACTTCCCGCGCATCGATGGCTCCACCTCGACTGTGCCTTTGGCACAGGCAATTTGCAGCGTGCTGCTGGACGAAAGCCGGGAGGATGTGGCCGATCTGACACAGTTTTCCAAAACTACGGCATCGTATGCAGCACTGATCTATGGGGAAAAGGATCTTCTGATTGCGGCGGAGCCGGCGCAGAGTGTGCTGGAAATCAAAGCATCCCAAGGCTTTGCATGGAGCATGGAGCCGTTTGCCATCGAAGGGCTGGTGTTTGTGGTGAATGCAGACAACCCTGTGGATTCCCTGAGCGTGGAGCAGGTGCAAAAAATCTATACCGGAGAGATCACCAACTGGAGTGAAGTCGGCGGTGTGGACGAGCCGATCACAGCGTTTCAGCGCAATGAGAATGCCGGGAGCCAGACCATGATGAAAAAGCTGGTGATGGACGGGCTGGATATGATGGAGCCGGAGAAAGAATATGTGATCGGCGAAATGGGCGCGCTGATCGAAGCGGTGCGCGGTTATGACAACAGCGCTGGTGCCATTGGATATACCGTGTACTATTATGCCAAAAATATGAATATGGCGGACGGACTGAAAATTCTTCGGATCGATGATGTGCCGCCCGGTGCGGAGAGTTTCCGCAGCGGGGCGTATCCTTTTTTGAATCCGTATTATGTGGTTATGGCTGCTGATACACCGGAGGACAGCCCCGTCGCCGTGTTGTATCGCTGGATCCTCAGTGATGCGGGGCAATATCTGGTGGATCGCGAAGGCTATGTGGCTGTGCGCGATGTGGAGGAAAGCGCATGAGGACAAAGTGGATACGCAGGGGCGCAGCAGCGGTGCTCCCGGCGGCGTTGACGCTGACGCTTTTTGGCTGTGTTCCCTCCGGGACGCCGCCGATGGATGCAAGCAGCGGTGTACACGCCGACTGGAGCGCGCTGGAGCCGTATACAGCGCCGCAGAACCAATATACCCGCCGCAGCGAGGAATTCATGGACACGTTGTGCCCGGCAGATGATTATGGAAACCTGATTCCCTTCCCCGGCCGCGCTGTTTCCAGCGACTGGATGGGAGATGTGTGGCTTTATGGCCTGGTGACAGCCCGGGGAGAAATCGTTGTGGATCCGGTTTACAGTGATGCGTACCAGTTGAGCTGGTATGACTATGAAAACAGCCGTGTGGTATATGAACCGTATCTCTACTTAACTAAAGTGCATTATGATGCGCAGGCCGGGCGGGAAGAAAAGGACATCACCGTGGCTGCACTGGATGGTTCCTGGTGCCGCAGCGGCTACAGCAAAGTGTTCGGTGTCAGCGAAGGTCTGCTGGTGGCCTGCACGGCCGACGCTCAGGTGGAAGCCATTGACGGCGCTACGGGAAAACTGATCTGGAGCAAGTGCGCGGAGGAACTGCACCTGCCTTTCGATGCTTCGGATTATGGGCAGAACGTCGATTTCAGCTGCGGCATGCTGAGTTATGTGGATGTGGAGGCACAGGTCAATTATTTTCTGGATGTGGCCAGCCAGCATCTGGCCTGTGTACCGTGCGGCGAGATGAGCTGGCCGGTGTTCTTCACCCACAGCCGCGGCAAAGCCGGCGAAATGCAGATGAATGGTTCCGTGTATTACGGCATCATTGACCGGGCCGGCGCGTGGGTGACGCCGCCGCAGTTTGTGCAGATCGATACCTTCCGCGACGGCCGGGCACTGGCCACGCTGCGCACTGGAGCGCGCGCCGTAATCGACACGGACGGGAATGTGCTGCATTCCTGGCCGGAAGGCGAGGTGTTGGTTTCTTGCGGAGCAGATGGGGATGTGTGTTATCTGAATGTTCGTGAAGCGGAGGACTATGTCATGGGGGAATACCGCAGCTATCCGCAGTATGAGGTCATTTCCGCTTGCGACGGAGCGTTTGAAATGCTTAATGCCCCGATGCCGGGGGAAAAGCTGGTTTGGCGCTATGATGATACGTACTGTATTTTTTCCGACCGGCAAGTCGCTGTGGGCCGGGGAACGCGGCAAACAGTAGTTCCCATACCGGAAGGCATGTTTTTTTCCCACAGCAGTACGATTGGAGAAGACCGACTGGTGCTGGAATTTGACAACGAAACCACCGGGGAATACGCATGTGGGCTCTACGGCCTTTCCGGAGATACCCTGATTGCGCCGGGCACGTATCGTTCCATGGCCGCCGATTATGATGGGTGGAGCGGGGAGATATGTATCATAGGCTGGAGGAGCGGTGAAGAAGGCTATGATGTGCTTGACAGTGCAGGGCAGATGCGCTGGAGCCTGCCAGTCGGTGCAAGCTATCCACGCTGGTACGGTGGTTGCCTTTTGGTGCAGGATGCTTTCGGTACCATGCTGCTTGACACAGATGGAAATCTGTTGTTCCGCTATTTGACGCTGGACGGCGACATTTAACCGATGAACGGTGGGCGGCACTGCCGCAGCCATGGATTGCGCAGTACCCTCAGGCGTGCCGCAGACGTGCGGCGCCTCGAGGGGTGCCGGGCGTTTCAGAAAAATGAGCAGCTTAAAAAACGGGCGCGTGTGCTGCATCCGCTGTGCGGCGGATACAGTTTTCTTTGAAGCGGCGCGCGAAAACAGGGGAACGGTGTCAAAACGGGGCGGGGAGCATAGTATGGAGAGCGGGGGAAATCCCCCCGGGAAAGAGGTAATACAATTGGGTATAACGAATTCCAATAAAGTCATCAATGTGGATCGGATTGACTGCTCCGGCTCGCTGCGGGTGACGCTGGCCCTGACGGCTGCGCCGGATATTATTTCCAATCCCACTGACATCGTGTTGGTGCTGGATCGATCGGGAAGTATGGCCGGAACGCCGCTGGCCAACATGAAGACCGGCGCTAAAACGTTTATCGGTATCATCGAAGAGGCGACGGGCGGCACGCAGGATGGGCAGATTGGTTCCGGCAGCCGTATCGGTATTGTCAGTTTTGCAGATACCGCGATTGCCAACACACAGCTGATCACATCCGTCGATACGCTGAAAAATGCGGTGAACGCGTTGACGGCCGGTGGAAGCACCAATCATGCGGACGCCTTTACCAAAGCGATGCAAATGTTTGATCCCGCGTCCGGGAATGCCAAGGTGATTGTGATGTTTACGGACGGAAATACCACAACAGGTGCGCCTCCGGAACCTGTGGCCGCTGCAGCCCGCGCTCAGGGGATCATCATTTACTGCATCGGGCTGGTGGGCGCAGACGGTGTGGATGTCAATACCCTCAACGAATGGGCGAGCGATCCAGATGCTTCCCATGTGGCCGTTACGCCGGACGCGGCGGAGTTGGAGCGCCTGTTTGCAAATTTGGCGGCTAATATTTCCAAACCGGGCGCTACAAATATTATGATTCATGAAACAGTTTATCCGGATTTTGTCATCACAAATATTCTGCCACCCACTAAAGGTACGGCCACACTGCTGGATTCCCATTCGCTGCGCTGGACGATCCCGGAACTTGGCACGGTTTCGAGCGAAAGCGCGCTGCTGGAGTTTGACCTGCGCCATGTGTCTCAGATGGGCGGCACCAAGCTGATCAACGAATCGATCACCTATTCCGATACGGAAGGAAATATTGTCTCGTTCCCTGCGCCGACTGTAGCAGTGGGGTGTGATGTGGTAGTGCATCCGGAGGAGTGCCCGCTGCCGGTGGAGTTGTCGGTCGATGGCTGCGAAGACGCTGTGACAATGGATATGGGAGACGCTTACCTGGAGTCTCAGGGCAGGATCATTCAGATGGATGTGACCATCAAAAATGTGTGTCCGGGCAAGCGGGTTGCGCTGGCGGCAATCCTTACCGAAGTCGATGAGAATGGCGAGGAACATCAGCGCGGTATGAAAGCAATGACGATCCCTGCCCACAATTATCCGTCCTGTCGTGATGTGCAGGTCAAGTGCATTAAATTTGTGGTGCCGGAAGATTTGGATGTTTCCGGCGGTTCTCCGCGTGCCATGTGCAATCAGCGGCAGTTTAAAGGCCGCTTTATTGCGCACAATATCGACACGGACTATCGCTGCTGTGAATCGGTGCTCACACTGTAAGCGAAACCGCACCGCCGCCGTTTTGTGCGGCGGTACATATAGCCTGACAACGCAAAGGCGGCAGATCGGGCTCCGGAAAAACCGTTGGCAAAAAGATAAAGATGCTGTGCCAGGTAAATTGACGGAATACTACGAGAATATTGTGGAGTAAGAAAGCCCCCTCTATCATAAAGAGAAGGGCTTTTTTCATGTAAGCATATCCATCATTTTAGCTTTATTTTAGACCTAAATAATTGAGCAATAAAGCAACTTTTGCACACCAAACATTAAATAATAAAGTTGTGAAAAAGGGAAAAGGCTTGTTTTCTTACGAAAACAAGCCTTTTTGCATACCCTTTGGTGGAGATAAGCGGGATCGAACCGCTGACCTCTTGAATGCCATTCAAGCGCTCTCCCAGCTGAGCTATACCCCCAAATAATGGTTGACTTTTTAGAAAAATCTGCTATACTAACATAGTTGAGCATCTTCTTCAATTGTTGCTCGGCCTGAACAACGATGCTATTATAGCACGGGGGATTTGGCCTGTCAAGCATTTTTTAGGAGATTTTTTGTGTGATGAAAAATTATTTCGAGTTGTCCATGGAACCCGGAGAAATCCGGGCGATCAGCAGCATTGCGCTGGCCCATCTGGGAGATGCCGTGTATGAGGTGTTAGTGCGCGCCTGGCTTTGTGCGCACGGGAAAGCCACTGGAAAAGGAATGCACCGGGCTACGGTGGCGCTGGTGTGCGCGCCGGAACAGGCGCGGCGGGCGGAGCGGATTCTCTCTCGATTAACGGAAGAGGAGCATGCCGTCTTTCGGCGGGGCCGCAACGCCCATGTGCACAGTGTGCCGCAGAATGCCAGCCGCAGCGAATATCAGGAAGCCACGGCGCTGGAAGCCCTGCTGGGCTATCTGTACTTATTGGGCCGGCGGGAGCGAATCAATGAACTGTTTAACAGTATGATGGAGGAAGACGAAACGGCGGAGGATGTGACGTGAAGCACACCGTGATTGAAATCAGTGATCTTTCCCTGCCGGAGCTGGACATATTTGCCCGCCTGACTGAGGCACAGCTGCGCAGCCGTCTGGAGCCGGAAAAGGGAATTTTTATTGCGGAAAGCCCAAAGGTGATTGCACGGGCACTGGATGCCGGCTGCCAGCCGTTGGCCTTTCTGATGGAGCGCCGGCATCTGGACGGACAGGGAAAAGAACTGTTGGCGCGCTGCGGCGCGATCCCTGTTTATACTGCCGACCGGGCGGTGCTGGCGAAACTGACAGGCTATGAACTGACCCGGGGAATCCTCTGCGCTATGCGGCGGCCGATCCAGCCTTCGATGGAGGAACTGTGCGCCAGTGCGCGGCGGGTCGTGGTGCTGGAAGACATTGTGGACACCACCAATGTGGGCGCAATCTTCCGCTCGGCAGCGGCGCTGCACATGGATGCGGTTTTGCTGACGCCGGCCTGCTGTGATCCGCTGTGCCGCCGCGCGGCGCGGGTGAGCATGGGCACGGTGTTTCAAATCCCGTGGACCCGTATCGGAGCTGCTGCATCCGATTGGCCCGGCGCCGGGTTGGCGCAGCTGCATGCGCTGGGATTTCAAACTGCTGCCATGGCGCTGAGTGAACCTTCGGTTTCGATTGACGACGCAGTGCTCCGCCGGGTGGAAAAGCTGGCTATTGTGCTGGGCACAGAAGGAGACGGTCTGGCGCGGGACACCATTGCTCAATGCGATTATGCGGTGCGAATCCCCATGGCTCATGGGGTGGATTCGTTAAATGTGGCGGCGGCCAGCGCAGTGGCATTCTGGCAGTTGGGTGTGCGGTAAAGTACAGCTGCCTGCGCTGCAGCAATCGAAACGGAGAGAGGACGATCCTGTGAAAAAGCGAATTGTATGTTTTGGTGACTCCAATACCTGGGGTTACGATCCTGTCAGCGGAAAACGGTTCGACGAGGACACCCGCTGGACCGGGCGGTTGCAGAAGTTGCTGGGCGAAGACTATTGTGTGATCGAGGAAGGGCAGAACGGTCGTACTATCGCCAGCCCGGATCCCTGGGAGTGGGGGACAAAGTGCGGCATGGATTACGTGCTCCCCATGCTGGAATCGCAGATGCCGGTGGATGTACTGGTCATTATGCTGGGTGGCAATGATCTGAAGCGGAAATTTCATTTGCCGGCGCCGGATGTGGCAGGCAGTCTGCAGAATATGCTGCTGCGGGTGCGGAGCCACCTGCGGGTTTATTTGAACAGCCCGCAGACCCGGATTCTGGTGGTTGCGCCTGTCCCGATCGGCGAGGGGATTGCCAAAAGCCGTTTTGCGCCTTTTTTTGATGCGGAGGACGCACTGCGGCAGTCCCGGGAGCTGGCCCGCTGGTACCGCTTGGTGGCCGAACAGTTTGGCTGTGCATTTTTTGACGCCGCTGAGGTGGCTCAGCCGGGCGAAGTGGATTGCCTGCATCTATCCGCACAGGGACATAAGGCCTTGGCGGATGCGCTGGCAGTAAAGATTCAGGATATGGTGGAATAAAAGCGGTTGTGTGGAAGCAGCCGGATCAAAAAGCCGCGGCGGCCGCCGCGGCTTTTTTGCGTTCTGTGCTGGAAAACGGGCACATAGCGGTTACTGATCTTCCACCACCATCGTTTGAATGGCGTCGCTGCCGCTGTTGAGCAGGAAGACGGTGTAATTGGCGCGGCTGGATACGACGACGTAAGCAGAAGCCACCATATTGGGAATGGGATATGTGCCCAGGAATGCCGAATCCAGAGTTTCGATGTCGGCATATACCGGGCTGGGGGTCAGGTTGGTTTCTGCAAAGAGGAATTCATAGGTGCCCGGGCGGATGCGCTTGTAACTGGTCGTTTCTTTGAAGCGTACGTCGGCATAAACGACCCGGCCGTCTGCCAGCAGCACATCGATGGGGGCGCTGTTGTAAGCGAGGTTGCTGACACGGAAATTGGAGTAATACCCGGTGGGCGGGCAGCAGCGGTCGGAGATCTGCAGCAGATCCAGACCGCCGGCGCGGAGAATGACCGCGATGGTGGAGGTGCTTCCGGCATCAAAGGGCAGGGTTTTCTGAATATAAATATAGCCGTCCGTTCCGCGTACTGTCACTGTGCGGTAACCGCCGTAATAGTAGCGATAAGGAGAAATGGAAGCCCGCCCCAGGAAGTTCACGGCGACAGCGTTGCCCACCAGGATCTGGAAGGCCGGATAACCGTATGTAGCGTTCAGAAAACGCACTCTGGCAGTGGATGGGCGGTTGGGGATTACGATCGTGCCCTGGCCTCCGGCGTTGTTTCCGGGGTAGACCGGGCCTCCCTCGCCGGGGTTGGGCAGCGGGATCACCGGGGTACCGCCACCGTTGCCGGGATAAACTGGTCCGCCTTCGCCGGGGTTCGGGAGCGGAATGGTAGGAACGTCGGCGCTGCCGCCGGGATAGACCGGGCCACCCTCACCGGGGTTGGGCAAAGGGATGACCGGGGTGTCGGTGTCGTCGCCGGGGGCAACCGGGCCTCCTTCGCCCGGATTGGGCAGCGGGATCACAGGGGTGTTGGCGTCAGCCATGTCGCCGGAGCGCTGTACGGCTGGCTCATCCGAAAAGTTTAGCATATCTGATCTGGCAGAAACGTTGTTCTGCCGGGCCTCCTTTCATTGGGGATACACCAGTTTATTCCCGGGCGGGCTGCGGGGTGTACAGACGGCGCAAAATGAAAGCGCACGTTTTCCCTGTGGCGCAGGGAAAACGTGCGAAATCAAGGCAACGGAGCCGTATGATCTGAGTTCCTGCTCAAAAATACATGGAGAAATTCATATAATTTTTTGAACAGTTTATCTCCGACCAGTACCGGAACCTCTATTGTATGGTCTACATTGGACTTGACATCGTGCGGGTCAATCAGTATTACGGCGAGGCCGCTGCAGAGGATCAGCTTTGCTTTACCGCCAACGAACTGCGCTTGAGCATCCATGACAATGAGGCGGCCGCGCGGGTCAGCGGCGGCGGTTTTGCTGTGGCGCGGACCAGCAGCAGCGAACAAGAAACGTGCGACTGGGCGGAGCATTTGCTGGAGCGGCTCAACCGGTACATGGAGCGATATGAGAAGGATTACCATCCGGATTTTCGAGCGGGCATCTATATGCTTCAGATCTCAGACCGGGATTGTGAAACAGCGCTATTTAATGCCCGTCAGGGATATCAGCAGGCTGTCGTCAAAAATCTGCCTTTTGTTTTGGTACAGCCGGAGCACCTGAAGCAGGAAAGCGAGCGGCTGCAATTGAAAAAGCAGACCCTGAGTGCTATCCGGAATCGGGAATTTCAGATGTTTTTGCAGTTCATTGTGCGCGGAAAAGATGGGACGGTCTGGGCAGCGGAAGCGGTTTCCCGCTGGGATCATCCGAGAAAGGGGCTGCTTTATCCGGGCAGTTATATCGAACTGCTGGAAGCGGAAGGCACCATCACAGAACTGGACTTCTATATTTTTGAAGAAGTCTGCCGTCAGTTGGAACGGTGGCAGGCAGAAGGACGGCAGCTGCGTATCTCCTGCAATTTTGCCCGGATCACCATTGGGCGCGAGTCTTTTGTTCAGCAAATCAAAGAGATTTCTGAACGGTATGTCTTTGACCACGCTCGCTTGATACTGGAAATTACTGAGGATGCGATGGAACTCAACAAGGAGACCGCATTTTCCAACATTTCGCAATGCAAAGAGATGGTTTTTCTGATTGCGTTGGATGACGCAGGCAGCGGGTTCTCCTCGTTTGCCGATCTGCGGGACTATCCTATCGACATCGTGAAAATTGACCGTTCGATTCTGAATGCGGCAGTCACGCAGCGGGGCGTTGCCCTGCTGCGCGGCATTGCCGCGCTGGTTCACAATCTGGAGATGAAGGTTCTGTGTGAAGGTGCCGAAACACAGGCGCAGACAGACCTGCTCCGCGAGATCGGATGCGACTATATTCAGGGTTATTATTTTTACCGTCCGCTGCCGCTGAAGGAAGCGGAGATGGTATTAACATCTTGAAGGAAAGAGCAGGGCTGGACGCGTATACGATTCAGTTCCTCGGTGCTTACAAATATGGGGAAGAGTTGATGGTAAAGTTGGAAAAGGCGATACAGTAAAGAAAGGAGATATACGCTATGGCAGATAAGGAAATCCGGCAGGATCAATATGATATTGAACTTCCGCAGTCCATCATAGAATCCTTTGCTCGTTTCCTTGTCCCAAAAATACGCAAATACTACAACAGCGAACAAGGGCAGCAAGAGTTCGCAGAGTGGCAACACAAACAAGATTAAACAAAGGATGTCGGCTACCGTTTGAGGTGGTTGACATCCTTTCTTGTTTTAGATACCGTTAGGTGATAAAATAAAAGTTACAACAGTTAAAGCAAAAGGAGGAGTAATAGATGAGAAGAAACATATTCTCAGATAATTCAAGCCAAGTATCAATTTTTGTATATACAGAATCATTCTTGGATGAGGAACCCTCTTTTTTATATTTTAACAATGCCAGAAAACTAGATGGAATCCAAATATATTATATGCCAGTCTTAGATAATCAAAACCGTCAATTACCCATAGTAACTGGCGCATATCGAAGTTGGTGTCAAGAAGGCAGAACTTTTACTGCAATAGAATTCCCGCAGTATTCCGGAATCGTTAATGCGCATTATCCAGCAAATTCTGATAGAACGGATTATGATAACAACAAATTAGCAGAGGAAAAGATTTTGCAGGATGAATCATTCTCCAATTTGTATGACTATGTAGTTTGCTCTGATAAATGGTGCCAAACTCATAGGAATTTTAGATCTGTTATCTCGTTTTCAGAATGCAAAGAAGTTTTGCGATTATTCCTTATTATGAAGAAACGCTTTACTCTCTGTGAGCATTTTTCTTGTGATGAGACAATGTACTATGTTTACCATCATAAAAATCTATTTGATGAGTTTCAGAATTTTTGGAGTGCTTGTGTCGCTAGTGGATATATCTCTGATTGGGCAAATGCCTTAGATAACAGATTGTTGTTACTTTCTATGTGTATTGATAATGCCAAAATAGAAGCGTATAAGACTCAAAATAATGCAACTGCAATGCAGTTAAAATATCATATTTCTTATTTGCTGCTCTTGATCACAGGAACATTTGATAATTTGGCGTGGTTAGTAAATAATCTGTATAACCTTGGAATGGAAGAAAAGGAAAGGACAAAAATCGATTTATTAAAAAAAGAGTTCCGCCAAAAAATTGAAAAGAAATCCTTTCGCATCCATGAGATATTAGTCAAAAATGACTTCATTAACAGAGTCGAAGCGATCCGAGAACTTCGAGATCGAATTGTTCATCGTGATTTTATTAATACAATTTTTTCTCGTAGAGCGGATGGCAGCAATCAGAATTATTTATGGGTTGATAGGACGGTGAGTGATAAATTAAAAAAAGCAGGATTTCCAACCAAAGGTTTTATTTTAAAGATAAGCGATGAAACATCCATAGATATATTGATGCTAATTGACTTTTTGCAAAATACGACAATACAAATGGTAAATGAACTTCTTAAAATTGTTTCAGATGAAATTTATGATAGTCGGCACCAATATACGATTTGGAAATTGCTTGACTTTCCTACACAACCGTATGTACTATAAGAAACCGAGGAGCAAGGTACTATGTACTTTGCTCCTCGGTTTCTATTTTGACACTACAGCCACACCAATACGGCGAAACCGCCTTTGAAATAATAGGTGTTCGTGTAATGTCCATTTGGAAGGGACGATTAAAATCGATATTTTGAAAGTTCAGAATTGCTACAAAAGAACCACCCAGCCAGCCTTTCCCACCATAGAATAAGGATGTTTAGGTGGAACGAGACCGGCGGGTAAGAGAATAGCTAACTACAGTCTAAAGTGTTTAACGACACTTAAAGCTGTGCTTCTATGGCAAGACTTATTTCTTTGTTACAGGGTGCGTTAATAAAAACTCAGATATACTGAAAATTAAGTATCATATATAGATATGCCAGCTTGAATATTCTTTTTTATTGACAGCAGTTCTTCATACCTCCAAGCATCTCTATGTTGTTGCTCGATGATTTCAATGGCTTTATTAATATATAACATTGCCAGTCCTGGATCCTCTTTGTAAAACCATACACGTTCTAAATAATCGTCAATCCTATCTGGGTCGATGCCTAAAAAGCCTGGAGCAAACATTTCATGTGCGCCAGCCTAAACATAAAAATCCAATTGGTTGATTTTAATTAAATGGGGTGTCAGAAAACAAGCTGTCTGACGATTTTTATAATCATTACAGTCAGGACGGAAATGATTATAAATTATTCCACAATTGTTTTCTGGTATATATATTCCGACATCCTGGGGGGATTGGTAAAACAGGATTGAAAATGAACCATTTTGGGGGCCTTGATACATTGGCATTGATAATCCCATTTGTGTGAACTGTGCTTTTGAGAAACTGCGAAAATATCCTTTATACCAAAACTGATTTGTCTTTAAATCAAAGAAAATCGGAATGGCAAATCCCCCTACAGAAATATCACCACAGTCGAAAATAGTCTTGTAAAAAGCATTAAAAAGCTCTTGATACTTTTCCTCTTCTGCAGTACTCGCAGTTGTACCAGCCTGAACTTCATAGCTGTATGGAATGTTGGAATTAATAGTCTGCTTATAAGCACCATTGCGTACTCCTTGGAAATAGTTGAATGCGTTATATGATCCAATCCATCCGGTAGATACCTTGGCACACTCCCCGTCTTTTATTAAAAAGATAGATTGCGTATTTCCATCGGCATAACAAATAATGAACTCTACGCCATTATTAATATCTCTACAGTGAAGTTTCAATGCAATCTGCAACAGTTGCTCTAAGGTAATATGCTTAACTTGCTGGAGTAATTCGTTCGCGTAGATTATGTTATTTCCGGCAAAGCAGATACAGAAGTTCTTTGAAACTATCACATTTTTTATTAAGCCAAATTGATGAACTCTTCTCTGAGTTTCAGTGCCAAAGAAGTGTGTTGCCTGTGTTTCACAAGTGATTTTTGTATCAGCAAAAATAGCAATCGATTGTCCGATTTTTTGCGCGTAAACAAAACTCATAAGATCGCATCCAATATCCGAAATTTTGAACTCCCAATTGCACTTCATATTATATCAGTCAAAATCCGGCATTACAACAATAGGAACAAAACTCCAGTCTTGTTTTATTCTTTGCTCTCAAGCGTTTAAGCGTACTCTTAATCATATAATTAATAACCATTATGACGCAGAGAAATTAATTTACCCTTGGGTCCACCCCCAAAAAGCAATTTGCTGCCCTTCGGGTGATAATATATCCCACAACTTATCCACGCAATAAAAATACAATTTGCGTCTAAGCAACTTGATTTTTTATGTCACAACATCTGCTCTATTTGTACTGTGTGTTTAATGTGCCCTTTCATTTCTTGTACCCGGTCAAAAGTCTCACGGTCAATAATGGGCTCATGGGCATTCTCCACCAGGTACATCTCCAACTGCCCACGGTTCTTTTCTTTCTTTCCCGTCAGAAAATCCGGTACATAGGTCTTCTGCATCAAAACTTGGCCTACATACTTTTCGTTGCTCAGCATTCGGTCGATGGTGGAGGTGCTCCACTCTGATTTGCCAGTCACGGTCTTGATTTCCTTGGACTCCAAATACTTTTTGATTTTCCGTACACCGTTTCCCTGCACATAGAGGTCGAAGATCGTTCTAACGATTTCGGCCTCCTCTGGAACGATCTGCAATACGCCGTCAGGCCCTTTGGTATAGCCGAGGAATCGGGTGTGGTTGAGGAGCGTTTTGCCGCTCCTCATGCGGTGGCGGATACCGAACTTGATATTCTCGCTGCGTGACTGGCTCTCCGCCTGGTCCAATGCGGCCTGCTGGTCGATGATGCTGTCACGGATAGTCAATGTATTGATGCCTCCGGTCTCAATGTAAACGCCGATATTCATACGCTTTAACCTCCGTATCTGTTTGATTGTTTCTACTGTGTCCCGCCCGAACCGGCTGAGGGACTTTACTAAAATCAAGTCGATCTTCTTTCTTCTGCAATCTTTAATCAGTTGCTGGTAAGCGGGGCGATGATTCCTCCGCAGGCCTGAGGCGGTATCATAGTAAACAGCGACAAACCGCCAATAGAGATTTTGCTGGATGTATTCGGTATAAAACTCGATTTGATTCTTCAGACTGCTCTGCTGCTCCTCATGGCCCGTGCTGACCCTGCAATAAGCTGCCACCCGGAGTTGCTGGACCCAGATAGGTGCTAGCCTTTTATTTTGCGGTATCTCAATGACATTTCCAGACATGACAAAACCTCCATGCCCTCTACTCATGTATTCATGAGCAGTATAACATGGAGGTTTCGATAAAAAGAGAAGCTACATTTCAGCCTCGTTTATAAGGCTAAAATGTAGCTCCCAGCTTGGTGGAGGTGAGGGGAGTCGAACCCCTGTCCGAAAGCACATCCGTGCGGCTTTCTCCGGGCGCAGGCCATTCTTTGTCATTCCCTCCCCTGCAGGTGAAAGGCCAAACCTGCAGGTTCAGTAGCTTCATTGTGCATGGTGCGCGCAAAGCTTAGCGCACTCATGTTCACCGCTGATCGACGCCTGAAATCCCGGACCGCGGTCCTTCCGGGTCAGACGGCTGCCTTTACTTAGGCAGCGACAAGCTCAGTAGAGTTGTCCTTTAATTTTAAGGTGCCCGTTTTATGGTGGCCAGGCGCCACCGCCCGCTTACCGCATATCAATACCCCCGTCGAAACCGGTACACCCCCGGATCTGGCGGATGCGCGCGGGGCGCATCCGCTGGAGAGATATGCTGCAAAAACTTAAACTTTTTCCGGTTCGGGATAGTCCACGCCAAAGGTTTCCACGGTGACCTTTTTCATCACCTGGGGCTCCTTGGGTTTATCCGACCAATTGCGCTTGACGTTTACAATGCGGTCGGCCACATCCTGCCCTTCGATCACCATGCCGAAGGAGGCATACTGCCCGTCCAGATGAGGGGCATCGGCCACCATAATAAAGAACTGGCTGCCGGCGCTGTTGGGGCTTTGCGCGCGGGCCATGGACAGCACGCCTTTGGTGTGCTGCAGTTCATTATTGAACCCGTTGGCGCGGAACTCGCCCTTGATGCCGTAGCCGGGGCCACCCATGCCGCTGCCTTCGGGATCGCCGCCCTGGATCATGAAGCCGGGAATCACGCGGTGGAAAATGGTGCCATCGTAAAAGCCCTTTTTCGTGAGGGAAATAAAGTTATTGACTGTGTTGGGTGCGACGGTGGGGTACAGCTCTGCTTTGATGACGCCGCCGTCTTCCATTTCGATGGTGACAATGGGATTTTGAGCCATGATAAAATTCCTCCAAATCTGAAAAATATTCTGTATTCCGGAATTCTCTATTTATAAAAAATATGCTGCGGCCGTGCGCGGCACACCGGACGGCAGAGGGCCGCCGTTCAGCGGTTACGCGATTTGATGACGCGGTCCATTTCGCGGCTTGCGTCGCGCCGGGCGGCGCTTTCGCGCTTGTCGTAAAGCTTTTTGCCGCGGCACAGGCCGACCTCGACTTTGACCCGGGAATGTTTAAAATAAACCGAAAGGGGGATCAATGCTAGCCCGTCCTGCTTCACTGTGCCGTAAAGTTTCCTGATTTCACGCCGGTGCATCAGCAGCCGCCGGGGACGGATAGGATCGCGGTTGAAGATATTGCCGTGCTCATAGGGGCTGATGTGCATGCCGTAGACGTACAGCTCGCCGTCTTTGACCGAACAGTATGCGTCTTTCAGGTTTAATGCACCCTGACGGATGGATTTGACCTCTGTGCCGCACAACTCGATGCCGGCTTCATAGCGCGCTTCGATAAAATAATCATGGCTCGCTTTGCGATTGACCGCGGCAGTTTTGGTGCCCCGCTTCTCCATGGCCGACACCTCCTTGATTCAAAATTGCTTCTTTACTATATCATAAAGCGCACCGTTTGACAAGCGGAGAAATGCGCTGCCGGTATTGCAGGGACTGCCGGCGCATGGAAAAAATTTGCGGTACGGCTCCGTCATATTTTACCCGCCCCGGGCGAAAAATAGACCAGAGGAGGCGCGGAAGGATATGAATCAAACCAAAGCAACGGCCGCAAGTGCCGAACAGAAGGAAAATGAGAAGGAAGAGCGTCAGCAGATGGTGGATTTCGGTGCGGCTACGGTGAAAAGCAGCCGGGGTACAGTGTATATCCTGACCATCATTGGTCAGATTGAAGGGCATCAGGTACTTCCGGAGAATACCAAAGCGACAAAGTATGAGCATGTTTTGCCGTTGCTGGCCTCTATGGAAGAGGCCGAAGACATCGATGGAATCCTGATTTTGCTTAATACGGTGGGCGGCGACATTGAGGCCGGCCTCGCGATTGCCGAACTGATCGCCGGCATGAAAAAGCCCACGGTATCTTTGGTGCTGGGCGGGGGACACTCCATCGGCGTGCCGCTGGCGGTGTCGGCCCGGGTGTCGATGATTGTGCCGTCGGCATCCATGACGATCCATCCCGTGCGCATGACCGGAACGGTGATTGCTGCACCCCAGACTTTCCACTATTTTG
Source organism: bacterium 210917-DFI.7.65 (assembly GCA_020555865.1). Classification (GTDB taxonomy): domain Bacteria; phylum Bacillota; class Clostridia; order Oscillospirales; family Oscillospiraceae; genus Pseudoscillospira. The sequence continues at coordinate 66,432 of JAJCJJ010000007.1, forward strand.
AGCGGATTCAGGAACGTATTATTCGTTTTGTGGGCAAAAACTCCAGCATTGCCGAAGAGAAATTCAAGGCGCTGATGCTGAATACGGATGAACTGGCTGCCGACACCGGCAGCATTCTCTATGGCAGCGAAGCTGTGGAACTGGGCCTGATTGACCGGATCGGCAGCCTTGGTGATGCGCTGGACTGCCTGCATGGAATGATCGAAGCGGAAAAGAAAAAATAACCGGCGCGCATTTCCGATGAGAGTCTTAAGAACGGAGGAAATGGGTGCGGGATTGCAAAAGCGGCGGCGCAATTGCGCCGCCGCTTTTCCCGCTGTACATCAGACGGTGATTTCAATATTTTTCGATGCGCTGGATATCCAGTATAAAAACGGTTACGCCTCCGCATGGTACTACGGCGGAATAGATCGGGAGCTGGCCGCTGCCGGGAAGATTGTAACTTTGGTATATTTCTTCTTTGCGCTGCCCGGCGCGCTCTTTCAAAATGGCAAGCGCTTCATCCAGACGTGTCGCATCGACGCCGATCATAACCGTGACGCTGCGCCGTTTCAAAAATCCTCCGCTGGAATGAAGCAGCGTTACAAAAAAGCCTGCCTGGTTTAAGGCGTTTACTACGCTGTTATAGTCATCGCCCTGCAAAACGGCAAGGATCATTTTGCTTGTTTTGGGTTCACTCATGTTGGATCGGACTCCTTTTCACACAGCACCTGGATTTTGTTTTGTGTCCGTTCCCCACTGCGGCTGCATTCCGTTGCAAGGGAATCGGGACTGTATACATCTGTTGTATCACCAAAGGATTTTTATGCAAAAAAGATAGCATGGATCCCATTAATATGCCCATAAGAATCCGGCTGGGCAATGAAAACCACCTTAAAATTCAGGAACGAAACTTCTGCATGTCAAAGAAGATGTGAAATGAAGCTTGAAAAGCAGAGAGGATACTGATATAATATATTAGTTAAAATATACCTATTACATTTGAGGTGAGCACAGACCGTGTATTTGAAGGCGCTCGAAATCCAGGGCTTCAAGTCGTTCCCGGACAAAACCGTTTTGAACTTCGGCGAGGACATCACCGCCATCGTCGGTCCCAACGGCAGTGGAAAATCCAATATTTCCGATGCGATTCGCTGGGTTATGGGGGAGCAGAGCACCCGTACCCTGCGCGGTAGTAAAATGGAGGACGTGATTTTCGGAGGAACGGAGAAGCGCGCCCAAGTAGGGTTTGCTCAAGTTACACTGGTCATTGACAATACCAGCCGCATTTTTCCCATGGAAGAAAATGAAGTCGCCGTGACCCGGCGTTATTATCGCAGCGGTGAAAGTGAATATTACATCAACCGTCAGGCCGTGCGGCTGCGCGATGTGAACGAGTTGTTTATGGATACGGGCTTGGGCCACGAGGGTTATTCCATCATCGGTCAAGGCAAGATCGACGAGTTGCTCAGCGTGAAGAGCGCCGAGCGCCGCGGTGTATTTGAAGAAGCGGCGGGCATTTCCAAGTTCCGCTACCGCAAGGAGGATAGTGAACGCAAACTCCAGCGCACGGAGGAAAACCTGTTGCGTATCAACGATAAAATTGCTGAACTGGAGCTGCAGGTAGAGCCGCTGCGTGACCAAGCAGAAAAAGCCCGCCGCTATCTGATCCTGCGCGACGAACTGCGCAGCTGGGAGGTTTCCGTGTGGGTTCACCAGCTTTCCGAGCTGCATGCTGCCCTCATTCGCTTGGAAGGGGAATATGAGGCGGCCCGGCGATCCCTGGGGGCGGCCAATGAAGAATTGGAAGCGCTGTATCGCTACAGTGAACAGTTTAGCGGAAAGTTGGCTGCGGTGGAGGCAGCGGCCGAGAAAGTTCGCGCCAAAAGGGCTTTGCTGGACGGGCAGATCAGTGAACGCGAAAGCGAAATTGCTGTGATGCGCAGCGAGGTGGGACATCACGAGGCGGACATCGCGCGCATGCGCAGCGAACTCTCCGAGCAATCCTCCCGCACCGGCAACCTGCGCCGCCAGATGGAAAGCCAGCGCGCGCGCATTACTGAAATCGATGCGCAGACTGTGCAGCTGCACGGGGAATTGGATGCCATGTTGGAGCAGGCCCGAACTCTGAGTGGCCAGGCCGACAGCATTGCCGGTCAGGCCGAAGCGCTGCGAGCCAAGGAAGCGCTGTGTATGGCCCAGGCTGCGGAGAAACGGGTGGAACTCTCGGCTCTGCGCAGCGGTATGGACGGCGGCGAAGAACGCCGCGCCGCAGCCATAGGAGAGCGGACCGAAGCCCGCGCGCACCGGGAGGAGACTGCCCGGCGGGCCGAGGAAAGCCGCCGGGCGCTGGCGCAGGCCCGGGAGGCGTGCGAGAGTGCAGCCAATGTCATCAGTGGACATACCCTGCGTATGGAGGGCCGCCGGCAGAAAACGAAAGCGGCGGCGGATCAGGTAATGCAGCTGACTATGGAACACAATGCCATGGAGTCTCGCATCCGGCTGCTGCGTGAGATGGAAAAGGAATACGAGGGATTTTCCAAGGCGGTGCGCACGGTGATGCAAGCGGCGCAGCGGGATGTTCTGCAGGGCGTCCGCGGCCCGGTGGCCAGCCTCCTCCATGTGGACGAAGCTTATACCGTGGCCATCGAAACGGCGCTGGGCGCAGGAATGCAGAATCTGGTTGTCGATCGGGAGGAGAACGCCAAGGCGGCCATTTCCTTCCTCAAGCAGCGCGACAGCGGCCGCGCCACCTTCTTGCCCCTGTCTGCCATGCGCGGTGAAGCGCTGCATGAGAGGGTGCAGGGGGAAGCTGGTTTTGTGGGCATTGCCAGCGCACTGGTGCGCTATGACAAAGCGTACGACGGCGTGTTTCAGAATCTGTTGGGCCGCACTGTGGTGGTGGAGGATCTGGACAGCGGCATTGCTATGGCCCGGAAATTCGGCGCGCGCTTCCGCATCGTCACATTGGATGGGCAGGTGATGAACCGCGGCGGCTCCATGACCGGCGGTTCCGTCAGCCGCAGTGCGGGCATTTTGTCCCGCGCCAACGAGCTGGAACGCCTGCAGGGTCAGCTGAGCCGGCTGAGGGAACGCCTGCAGGCGGCACGGCGCGCACAGGAGGAGAGTGAACGCGAGCAGAAGGCTGCGCAGTATGAGCTGGAAGTGGCCGAAGGACAGAAGCGGCAGGCGGAAGATGCCGTTTTGAAATTGGAAACGGAGCAGCAGCACTACCGGATTTTGCTGGAAAGCCTTGCCGGCGCTTGTGAAAATCTGGACGGCGAACTGGAGGCGCTGGACGGCCGGCTCAGCGCGCAGCGTGCCGCATCGGAGCAGGTGGAGCGGGACGTGGCCGCGCTGGAGAACGACGCGGCACGCTGGCGCGCGGAAGCAGAGCGTTGCGCGGGCGGCCAGGCACAAGCCCGGGAGCAGGCAGGGGCGCTGAGCGAACAGATCAATGCGGCCAAGGAAAGCGCCGCCCGCTTGGCGGCAGAGCGGGAGACCACACAGCACGCGCTGGCGGATCTTGAGCAGGTGTGTCGTGATCTTTTGTGCGACCGGAGCGAGCGGGAAGCTCTTGTGAACCGCTATGAAGCAGAGATTGCGTCGCTTCAGAATCAGGTTGAGGAAAAAATGGGGACTATTGCTGCGCTGCGGACAGACGGAGAAGCGCAGCTGGCAGAACTGGAAGCGCTTTCGCAGAAAAAATTGGAACTGGAAGCAGAACGCACTGCTAAGGACCGGGAGAGCCGGGAGAAGAACGATGCGGTGCTGCAGCTGGAGCGTGAAGTGGGTCGATTGGAACAGAAAAAAGCCACCTCCGCCATGGAAGAAAAGCAGATTCTTGACCGTCTGTGGGATACGTACGAGCTGTCCTATGAGGATGCCCGGGCACAAAGCGTGGAGCTGGAAAGCCTGAGCAAAACAAACCGTCGTATCGGCGAGCTGCGCCGGGAGATCAGTGCGCTGGGCACGCCCAACATCGGTGCCATCGAGGAATTCGACCGTGTGAATACCCGCTATGAATATCTGAGCGAGCAGCGCGGCGATGTGGAAAAAGCCAAAGAAGAGCTGCTGGGTGTCATCGGCGGCATTACCGCGGAGATGCAGCGCATTTTCAAGGAGCAGTTTGCTCTGATCAACGAAAGCTTTCAGCAAACGTTTCTGGAGCTGTTCGGCGGCGGCCAGGCCCGGCTGGAACTGGAAGACGAGGAAGATATCCTGAACTGCGGCATCGAGATCAAGGTGCAGCCTCCCGGCAAAACGCTGAAAACGATCTCACTGCTCTCCGGCGGCGAAAAGGCCTTCGTGGCCATTGCGTTGTATTTTGCCATTTTGCAAGTGCACCCAACGCCGTTTTGCGTAATGGACGAAATCGAAGCGGCGCTGGATGAGAGCAATGTGGTGCGCTATGCCCGCTATATGCGCCGGATTGCCGGAAAAACGCAGTTTATCGTCATCACGCACCGCCGCGGCACCATGGAGGAAGCCGATGTGCTCTACGGCGTCACCATGCAGGAGCGGGGCATTTCCAAAGTATTGACTATCAATTTGAACGCTATGGCGAAGGAACTGAAACTGAACTGAGCGGCGCGTGCCAGCATTTGGCCGCAGGCATTATTTTCATGATGAAGGAAAAAGCGATCAAGAGGAGGGGCCGGCATGGGCTTTTTTGACAAACTGAAAAAAGCGTTCAGCGGCAGCATCAAGCTGGACGAGGATTTTTTTGAAGCGATGGAGGAAACGCTGATCCTGGGTGATCTGGGCGTCAGTGTGGCTACAGATGCGGTGGAGCAGCTGCGCACTGCCATTAAAAAAGAGCATCTGCAGACGGAGGAGGAGGTCAAGGATGCGCTGCGCCGCATTTTGACCGAAATGCTCCGGGTGGGTGATACTGCGCTGGATCTTTCCACCCGTCCCAGCGTGGTGATGATGATCGGTGTCAACGGCGTGGGAAAAACCACCACCATCGGCAAGCTGGGCTACCGGCTGCGCAGCGAAGGAAAAAAGGTGCTTTTCTGCGCCAGCGATACGTTCCGCGCAGCGGCGGCAGATCAATTGGAAATCTGGTCGCAGCGCGCCGGTGTGGATATCGTGCGCCAAAGTGAGGGCAGCGATCCCGGCGCCGTGCTGTTTGATGCCATGCAGGCGGCCAAAGCCCGCCATACCGATGTGGTGCTGGTGGATACCGCCGGGCGGCTGCACAATAAGCAGAACCTGATGAACGAGCTGAGCAAGCTGCGCAAGATCGTAGACCGGGAAGCGCCTGAAGCAGCTAAGGAAACGCTGCTGATTCTGGATGCTACCACGGGGCAAAATGGATTAATCCAGGCCAAACAGTTCCAGGAAACAGCGGGTCTGACGGGCATTGTGCTTACCAAGCTGGACGGCACCGCCAAAGGCGGCATTGTTGTGGCGATTGCCCGGGAGCTGCAGGTGCCGGTGAAATTCATTGGCGTGGGCGAGGGCATGGAGGATTTGCAGCCCTTTGACGCAGAGGCTTATGTGCGGGAGCTGGTGTGAACTGTACCCTGCGCAAAAGGATTGGAATACGAAACAAAGGAGATTTCCAGATGGAACGAATCGACCAAAGAGCCTATGATGCTCTGCGTCCGGTGAAACTGACGCCGGGGTTTGCGGAATTTGCCGAAGGCAGCGTACTCATCGAGTGCGGCCATACCAAGGTGCTGTGCTGCGCCAGCGTGGAGGAGCGTACCCCACCCCATGTGGCGGCAGGAGAGGGATGGGTCACAGCGGAATATTCCATGCTGCCCCGGGCCAACCGGGAGCGCAGCCGCCGGGATGTTTCCAAGCTCAAGCTCAGTCCCCGCAGCGCGGAGATCCAGCGCCTGGTGGGGCGCAGCCTGCGTGCGGCGGTGGATATGCAAAAATTGGGCGAGCGCACGATTACCATTGACTGCGACGTGCTCCAGGGCGACGGCGGCACCCGTACTGCCTCAGTCACCGGCGGTTATATCGCCCTGGCGCTGGCTTGCCGGCACTTGATGGAGGAAGGCGTGCTGCTCCAGTGGCCTTTGAAGGGTTATGTGGCCGGCGTCAGCGCCGGCATCGTGGATAACTGCGCGCTGCTCGATCTGTGCTATGCCGAAGACAGCCATGCCATGGTGGATCTCAACTGCGTGATGAACGATGCAGGGGAGCTGATCGAACTGCAGGGTACCGGCGAGGGCCGCGCTTTTACGCTTTCGGAGCAGCAGGAACTGGTTCGCCTGTGCGCCAAAGGCGTGGATGAACTGATTGCAGTGCAGAAGAGGCTGTTGGAAAGCTGAAGCGTGTGGACGTTTCTGATGCCAAAAGGATGCATTGCAGAAGAAAAATAGAAAGAAAGGAAGAAAACTGTGAAAATCGTTTTAGCGTCTCATAATCCGGGAAAAATGAAAGAAATGAGCGCCATTCTGGCGGCTTTTGGCGTAGAGCTGGTGCTCCAGAGCGATCTGGGGATGCACATTGAAGTGGAGGAAACCGGAACAACCTTTCGCGAAAACGCACTGCTCAAGGCCCAGGCTGTGATGAAGGCCACCCGGATGCCGGCTATTTCCGATGACTCCGGCCTGATGGTGGATGCGCTCAACGGCGCGCCGGGGGTGTATACGGCACGCTATGGCGGCGAAGGGCTCAGCGATACCGAGCGCTATCGGCTGCTGCTCTCTGCCTTGACCGGGCAGACCAACCGCGCAGCCCATTTTTACAGCTGTATCGCTTGTGTGTTCCCCACCGGCGAAGTGCTGACGGCCCAGGGCGTATGCGACGGAACCATTGCCTTTGCCCCTATGGGGGAAGATGGGTTCGGCTATGATCCTATCTTTTTTGTGCCGAAGCTGCGAAAGACGTTCGCCCAGATGACGGCGGAGGAAAAGAACAGCATTTCTCACCGCGCCAAGGCCTTGTCGGCCTTCCGCAGTGAATTCGAAAAATATTGCAGGGAGAAAAATATTCATGTTGACAAGTAAACAAAGAGCATATCTGCGCGGTTTGGCCAATACGCTGGAGCCGGTGCTTCAGGTTGGCAAGGATGGCGTGGGCGAAAATCTGATTGCCCAGGCCGACGGCGTTTTGGAAAAACGGGAGTTGATTAAAGGCAATGTGCTGGAAAACAGCCCACTGAGCGCGCGGGAAGCGGCTCAGGCCATTGCCGGGGCGACCCACGGCGAAGTGGTACAGGTGATCGGAAATCGGTTCGTGTTGTTCCGCGTGCAGCAGGACAAGACCAAGCGCAAGATCGAACTGCCCCGGTCGAAGAAGAAATAAGCAGGAAAAGGAAGGCGACGTCATGCGAATCGGTATCTATGGCGGCACATTTAATCCGCCGCATATTGGCCATGTTCATGCGGCGGAGGAAGCGGGGCGCGTGCTGGGGCTGGATCAACTCTTGATCGTTCCGGACAATGTGCCGCCTCATAAAACTTTACCGGAGGGTTCGCCCGACAATGCGCAGCGCCTGGAAATGGCGCGTTTGGCCTTCGGCGCAGTGCCCTGTGCAGAGGTGTCCGACCTGGAGCTGCGCAGGGAGGGGAAGAGTTACAGCGTGGATACGGTTCGCGCAGTGCATGCGCAATACCCTGACGCGGAGTTGTGGCTGCTGATGGGCAGCGATATGCTGAACATCCTGCACCTGTGGCACGAGCCGGAGACGCTGATGCGTCTGGCGAATATCGGGACGTTTGCTCGGGACAGTGCTGGGGAACAGGAGATATTTGCGCGTATGCTCCCGCTGCTGGAACACAATTTCCATGCGACGATACGCCGGATTCCCATGGAAGCGAAAAAAGCCGCGTCCAGTGAGATCCGTGCCCAGCTGGCACGGGGTGGAGGGGCAGAGCTGCTGAGCCCGCCGGTGTGGGGGTACATTCAGCGGGAACACCTTTACGGAACGAAGGCCGATCTCCGGCATCTTCCGCTGGGTGCGCTGCGGAGCGTGGCGCTGTCTTATCTCAAATGCACGCGCATGGCTCATGTGCTGGGTACGGAGCAGGAAGCGGTTCGTTTGGCCCGGCGCTGTGGCATCGATGAAACGGAAGCCCGCACGGCGGCTCTGCTGCACGACTGCACCAAAAAGTGCAGCCGGGAAGAACAACTGGCACTGTGTGAGCGCTATGGCCTTACCGCAGACAAAGTGGAGTGCAGCCAGGATCAGTTGTTGCATGCCAAAACCGGCGCTGCTCTGGCACGGGATGTATTTGGCGTCAGCGATGCGGTGTACGGGGCGATTCGCTGGCATACCACCGGGAAAGCGGATATGACGCCCCTGGAGAAGGTGATTTATGTGGCGGACTGCATTGAACCCAGCCGGAAGTATCCTGGTGTGGAGACACTGCGGCGGGCCACAGAAGAAAGCCTGGACAAGGGGTTGGAGTTGTGTTTGCAGCGCACAGTGGAGCGCATGGAGAAACTGGGCAGTCCTGTGCATGAGAGGACGTTGGAAGCCCTGCACTTTCTGAAAGGACAAAGATAGATATGGCATTTGGCAAGAAAGAAGCCGGCGCCCGCGCGGCGGCGGCGAGCGGCGAGAAACGGGCGAAACGAGCCAAAAAGCCTCTTTCGCCGAAAGAGAAAAAGCGGCGAATTCTGCTGGTCGTTTTGGCGCTGGCCGCGGCCGTGTTGTGTGCAACGGCGGCTGCAGTAGCCTTTTTCCAGCGGCCTGAACTGCCGGATCCGGTCACAAAAGAAGAGGAATTCGGTGAATTGACCGGCCCGAAGCTGTCCGGCGACCGGAAAGAGGACTTTTTTACCTTTCTGGTGATCGGCCGCGACACCGGCGGCGGCGGCAACACAGATACCGTGCTCCTGGCAGCCTATGATGTGAAAAATCAGGAAATGAATGTCATGAGTATCCCCCGCGACACCATGGTGAACGTCAACTGGGATGTGAAGAAGATCAACTCCGTATACAACTTTAATGGCGGCGGTGATGACGGTATTAAGGCGCTGTACAAAGAAGTGAGCGAGCTGGTGGGCTTTGTGCCTGATTACAGCGTGGTTGTGGAATGGGAGGCCGTGGGCGAGCTGGTGGACGCCATCGGCGGCGTATGGTATGACGTGCCCCGCAACATGGATTATGAGGATCCTTCTCAGGATTTGTCCATCCATGTGCAGAAAGGCTACCAAAAGCTCAACGGTGAGCAGGCTATGGGTGTGGTGCGCTTCCGCGAAGGGAAAAACGGCTATGCCAACGGAGATCTGGGCCGGATTGAAACCCAGCAGGGTTTCCTGAAAGCGTTGATCGAGCAGTGTCTCCAAATTGATAAAATGACAAAGGTCTTTGAATATGCCCGCATTTTTACAGAGCAGGTGACTACGGACCTGACGATCAATAATCTGGCTTGGTTCGGCCAGCAGGCGATTTTCGGCGGATTGACCAGCGAAAACGTTAACTTCATTACGATGCCCTGCGCGACGAAAAGCGTATGGAGCCGAAGCTATCATGCCAATTTGAGCTATGTGGTGCCCAATGTGGACGAGCTGGTGCAGGTGGTCAATGAAAGCTTTAACCCATATCTGGATGAACTGACCTCCTCGGAACTTGATATTATGTACGTCAATTCCGACGGCACTATCGGCTGCACCTCTGGCCGGCTGCAGGACAGCAAGGCCAACGCTTCCGTCGGCAGCCGGCCTAGCAACAATCACACGCAGACAGTGGATCCTGACACTACCACGCCGGTGGAGCCAGATGTACCCGTGGAGCCAGAAACGCCGGATGAGAATACCGGTACCGGGGAAGGCGGCGGCGACAACAGTGGCAACGCCGGCACCGGAGAAGGCGGCAGCGGCGATAACGGCGGCAACACCGGCACTGGAGAAGGCGGTAGCGGCGACAACAGCGGCAACACCGGCACCGGAGAAGGCGGCAGCGGCGACAACAGCGGCAACACCGGTACCGGAGAAGGCGGCAGCGGCGACAACGGCGGCAATACCGGCACCGGAGAAGGCGGCAGCGGCGACAACAGCGGCAATACCGGCACCGGAGAAGGCGGCAGCGGCGACAACAGCGGCAATACCGGCACCGGGGAAAGCGGCAGTGGCGACAACAGCGGCAGCACCGGTTCCGGGGAAGGCGGTAGCAGCGATAACAGTGGTAATACCGACACTGGAGGGAGCGACGGTACAGGCAATCCCTTGCCGCCGGAAGGAAGCAATGCAGCTGCATGAACTGCGGCATGACAATAACATATAAATTGAGAGGAGAATGGTATGACACCTTATGAATTGGCTCAAGTTGCGGTCAAAGCGCTGGACGCGCGCCGCGCAAAAGAAATCCGCATGCTGAAAACCACCGATGTGACGACGCTGGCGGACTATTTCGTCATCTGTTCCGGTACATCCAACACCCAAATCAAGGCCTTGACGGAATCGGTGGAGGAAGCGATGAAAAATGCCGGGGAGATGCCCGACCACATTGAGGGACACCGCGAAGGTACCTGGGTGCTCAGCGATTATGGCTGTGTGGTCGTTCACATCTTTTCGCCCGAAGCGCGGGAGTTTTACGACCTGGAACGTTTGTGGAGCGACGCGGAAGAGATCGATATTTCCGGTATTGTGACACAGGACTGAAGCAATTGATAAAGGGCGGGAGCGTTTGGTACGCTTCCGCCCTTTTTGCAAAGGTGCGCTTGAAAGCGGGATAAAAACAGAAAAGAGACGCAAAAGCCTTGCAAATCATACCTGTTCCCGGTATAATAAAAAAGCTGTTTGAAATTTTCTGCTTTCATGGGAAAGCGGATACCATAAAAACGGAAAGTGTGATCAATTTTGAAGTACGAGTTTACCAACATCGAAAAAAAGTGGCAGAAAAAGTGGCTGGAAGAAAAAACTTACGCCGCATCGAACCACAGCGATAAGCCGAAGTTTTATGCGCTGGTGGAATTCCCCTATCCGTCGGGACAGGGCCTGCATGTGGGCCATGCCCGGCCGTATACCGCCATGGATGTGGTGGCCCGCAAGAAGCGGATGGATGGTTACAATGTTTTGTTCCCCATCGGCTACGATGCGTTCGGTCTGCCTACGGAGAATTATGCGATCAAAAACCACATCCATCCGGCCAAAGTGACCCACGACAATATTGAGAACTTTTCCAAGCAGCTGCACATGCTGGGCTATTCCTTCGATTGGGACCGTGTGGTGAACACCACCGACCCCGGCTACTACAAATGGACCCAGTGGATTTTCCTGCAGCTTTACAAGCACGGCCTGGCCTATAAAGCTACCATGCCCGTCAACTGGTGCACCAGCTGTAAATGCGTTCTGGCCAACGAAGAAGTGGTGGAAGGTGTGTGTGAGCGCTGCGGCAGCCCGGTCATCCGCAAGGAGAAGTCCCAGTGGATGCTGCGCATTACCAAATATGCCGACCGTCTGATCGACGATCTGGACGATCTGGATTTCATCAATCGTGTGAAGATCCAGCAGCGCAACTGGATCGGCCGCAGCGAAGGGACCGAGGTGGATTTCACAGCCACCAACGGCGATAAGCTCACCGTGTACACAACCCGCTGCGATACTCTCTTCGGCGTGACCTATATGGTCATGTCTCCGGAGCATGAGTATTTGAAAGCGTGGAAGGATCAGATCGAAAACTGGGATGAGGTGGAGGCTTATCAGGCTGAAGCCGCCCGCAAGAGCGATTTTGAGCGCAGTGAACTGAGCAAGGACAAAACCGGTGTGCGCCTCAAGGGGATCGAAGCGGTGCATCCCGTTACCGGAGCGCATATCCCGCTCTTTATTTCGGACTATGTGCTCATGGGCTATGGCACTGGCATCGTGATGGGCGTGCCTGGCCACGACCAGCGCGACTGGGAATTTGCCACCAAGTTCGGCCTGCCGATTGTCGAGGTTGTCCAAGGCGGCGATGTGATGAAGGAAGCCTTCGTCCTGAAAGACGATACCGGTATCATGGTCAACTCTGATTTTCTCAACGGCATGACGGTGAAAGAAGCGATCCCCGCCATGAAAAAGTGGGTCACGGAACAGGGAATCGGCCATCCGAAAACGAATTTCAAACTGCGTGACTGGGTATTCTCCCGTCAGCGCTACTGGGGTGAGCCGATCCCCATGATCTGGTGCGACAAGTGCGGCTGGCAGTGCGTGCCCGAAGACCAGCTTCCGCTGGTGCTGCCGGATGTGGAGAGTTACGAACCCACTGACGACGGTGAAAGTCCCCTTTCCAAAATGACCGACTGGGTCAATACCACCTGCCCCTGCTGCGGCGGAAAAGCCCGGCGTGAAACCGATACCATGCCGCAGTGGGCGGGATCCAGTTGGTATTTCCTGCGGTATATGGATCCCCACAACGATCAGGCGCTGGCTTCCAAGGAAGCGCTGCAGTACTGGTCTCCCGTGGATTGGTACAACGGCGGCATGGAACACACCACGCTCCATCTGCTTTATTCCCGTTTCTGGCACAAATTCCTCTATGATCTCGGTGTGGTACCGACCAAAGAACCGTATCACAAACGCACCAGCCACGGCATGATCCTGGGCGAGGGCGGCGAAAAAATGTCCAAATCCCGCGGCAATGTGGTCAACCCCAACGATGTGGTGGCACAGTATGGCGCCGATACCATGCGCATGTATATCATGTTCATCGGTGACTTTGAAAAGGCCGCTGCCTGGAGCGACAATGCGGTGAAGGGCTGCAAGCGGTTCCTCGACCGTGTATGGAATCTGCATGAGGGCGATGTGGCCGAGGGCGAAACCTACAGCGCGAAAAATGAATCGGCGATCCACAAGGCCATCAAAAAGGTGTCCGACGATATCGAGGCGATGAAGTTTAACACTGCTATCGCTGCTCTGATGGCGCTGGTCAATGATTTTTATGCCAACGGCGTCAACAAGGCTGATCTGAAAGCCCTGCTGCTGATGCTCTCGCCCTTTGCGCCTCATATTGTGGAAGAGATGTGGGAGAATCTCGGTTTTGCAAACGCCGGTATGGCCTGTGCCCAGAGTTGGCCCGCCTACGACGAGAGCAAGACCATGGATGCGGAAGTCACCATTGCCGTGCAGGTATGCGGCAAAATGAAGGGAACGATCCAAGTGCCTATGGACAGCGAAGAGGAAACGGTTGCTGTTGCCGCTCAGGCCGACGCCAAAGTGGCCAGAGCCATTGAGGGCAAAAACCTGGTCAAGGTGATCTATGTAAAGAACCGGTTGATCAACTTGATTGCAAAGTAAATTACACTGAAATTTTGCAAATTACTTGACAAAAATATAAGGTACTTGTATAATACTACTGTTAAAGCCATACGAATGGCCCTTAAGTGCCGTATTGGGCGGCACCTTGGAGGGAGGGAAAACAATGTCTGAAATCCGCGTCAAGGAAGGCGAATCTCTGGAAAACGCTTTGAAGCGCTTTAAGCGCAGCTGCGCAAAGTCCGGCGTGCTGGCTGAGGTTCGTAAACGCGAGTGTTATGAAAGCCCCAGCGTTAAGCGTCGTAAAAAGTCTGAGGCTGCTCGCAAGAATAGAAACAAGAGATACTATTAATTTTGTTCTATTAAAATGCCCTGTACGGGATAGCCGTACAGGGCATTTTCATATTTGCATTATTGCTGCAGCTGCGGCAGAATATCTTCTACCTCGGAGCAGAGCAGAAACGCCCAGCGCAGATCCAGGGATTGGGCGAGTTTGAGTTTGAAGCGGATGGTATCGGCGTCGTCAAAAAGAACAAAATGCGCGCGCCCGTCGCGTTGGTATGTAAAATACTTGGCGCACAACTCATGAGAAAAGAAGACGCTGGGAGACAGATCCTGATACAGAGCGTCAAAGGATTCTTTCGTCAGCGGCGTTCCTTCGCCGGTAGGGGAGGGCAGCAGGAAATCCATGCGCAGCCGCTCGATGTCCAGCGCAACGCGGCCCCGGCCAAAGGCGTTGCATGCGTCCACCAGCATGGTGCGCAGCGTGCCGCCGGAGATAGCGGTGTTCACCAGCACATAGGCCGTGGGGATTCGCCGGCCGTAAGCGGCAGAGAGGAAAAGCTTTTTGCTGTTGCGGTGCAGCAGCTTTGCTGCTTCTTCCAGAAAAACCATGCGGTCTGGCGTGGTGGAACCGCCGAAGTCGGCGGCAACGCCTTCGTAGCCGCGGCTCATACATTCGCGCAGGATCTCCCGGCTGAGAGCCGTGGGATCGGAAATGGCCGGCGGCATGGCGTCATTTAGCGCCAAAAGCCCGCTTTGCATCTGGCGGGATACCGTGGCGCGGTGCAGGTGGCCATCCGTCCCGATCTGATAGGCCAGGTGGGACAGGCGAAAGGGCATGCCGGACAGCAGACGGTACTGCTCCGGTGCGGCGGTCATATAAAGCTGCAATGTAGACTCCCCCTTGTTTCAATTCGGTGAGAATGGTATACTCATATCATTGCTATCACATTATGTGTTCAAGGAGGCGTTTATGCGTTGTTTGCTTTGTCCGGACCTGTTGTTTGACCATGTTGAGGAATTGACCGCGGCATATCTCAAAGAAAAACAGGTGACGCTTCTGCTTTGTGATTTGGATAACACCCTGGCGCTCCATGAGACAGTGCGGCCCACCGATGCGGTGCGTGCCTGGGTGAAGGAACTGACGGAGGCGGGCATTCAGGTGATGATCGTATCCAATAACCGTTCTCCTGCTCGGGTAGAGGCCTATTGCGGCGATCTCGGCATTCCGTATGTGGGCCATGCGGGCAAGCCTAAGCGGGGACGTTTGCTGGAGGCCATGCGCCAGTTCGATGCGGTGCCGGAAACAACCGCCTTGGTGGGCGATCAGATCTTCACCGATGTGCTGGGCGCCCGCCGCTGCGGTTTTCAGTCTTTCTGCGTGGAGCCGGTCTGTGGCCGCGACAGCCTGTGGCACTGGACGGCGTATTGGCTTCAGAATCCATTCCGCATCACCGCCCGCAGAAGGCGGAAGCGGGAGAAAGCGGGAAAATGCCGCGTCCAATAAAGTGCAGGGAATGCTGCAAAGCGAAGAACCAGCCCTGTGTGCAGCCAAACGGCAGCACACAGGGCTGGTTTTTGATCGTTCTTGTCTATTTTGTCAGAGCCGGGGCGTGGTGACCAGCTTTTGCGCGTTGTCAAAAGCGGAAGCGGTGAACACGCTGTCGCGGATCAGCTGGTCGGCCAGCGTACTGTTTTCGCTCGCCATAGGTGTGGAGAGCGCATAATAGGAGATATAAACCAGGTGCGCGCGCAGCAGTGTTGTGGAACGCAGGGAATTGTATTCGCCGCTGGTAAGTACGCCTGCGGTTCTGGCATCGTTCAGCGTTGTGCTCAGATCAGTATGGCTTGTGGAGCTGTATCCCAGTGCGCGCAGGATAAATTCGACGTATTCCTGGGGAGAGATCATTAAAGCAGTGCCGAATTTTCCGTCGCCGACGCCATTGCTGTAGCCTTGCTGATAGGCATAGGCTGCATAGCGATCTGCCCAGGCAGGA
This sequence comes from bacterium 210917-DFI.7.65, assembly GCA_020555865.1. Classification (GTDB taxonomy): domain Bacteria; phylum Bacillota; class Clostridia; order Oscillospirales; family Oscillospiraceae; genus Pseudoscillospira. Next base: position 81,833 of record JAJCJJ010000007.1, read on the forward strand.
ACATCGGAGAAAGGATTTTTCGCCGTGCATGCGAGCGCCGCGTCTTCTTCGCCCAGCAGACGGATAAACAGGATCATGGCTTCGATACGGCTGGGGCGCAGTTCGAGGTCGAAACCCTCGCCGTAGCCAGAGCCGGTTCCTTTGAGCAGAGATAGGGACTGGAGCGCTTTTGCCATGGCATTGTAATCCGGCGTTGTGCTGACGCTCAGCGTTGCCGCGCCGTTAACCGATACCACCGCTGTGGGGGAAACAATGGTCAGTGCGCACAGGGTATCTTCACCTACCACATAACGGGCGTTGGGGGTCAACGATTTGCCGGCGGCAATCTCTGTACCGTCCGTAGCGTTCACCAATACGCCACCGCTGGAAAAGGAGGCGGAAACATTGCCGGCCAGCACAATCACTTCGCAGCCGGTAGAAGCTTGAATGACGTCGTCCTGTTTGTAGCGCTGCTGATCCATAGTGATTTGAGCCTCAGAGCGCCGCCCGGCGGTGGTGGCAGGATACAGGGCGTTCTGCAGTGCCTGCGTCATCTGGGGCTTATATATATTTTTGAGATAGGACAGGGAGATCAGCGGATCCCCGGCACTGCCGCCGGTAGCCCAGGCAGTGACGACACTGGCGCAGAGCGCCGCCGCCAGACCAAGGGCAATCAGTCTTTTCTTCATGCAAACGCTCCTTTGTCAGTGTTCCATGATGCGGTAGCTCAGGGTGAGCAGACTGTCGGCAAAATGGATGTTTTCTACCACTACGCCGGGAATCTTTTCTTCCAGCTCCACATTGGTGAAATTCCAGAAGCCCCGTACGCCGTATCCGGCCAGGAGGTCCATTGTTTTCTGCGCTACGCCGCGGGGGACGGTGAGCACGGCCACATCGGGTTTGCACTCTACCACATAGTCCTCAAGTGCATTCATGGAATGAACCGTGATGCCGTTGATTTCGTGGCCGATTAAGGCGGGGGATATGTCAAAGGCAGCTTCCAGAGTAAACCCGCTTTTATTGAAATAAAAATTCTGGATCAAAGCCTGCCCCAGATTGCCCGCGCCGACGACGATCAGCTTGTGGTAATGATCCACGCCGAGGATTGAGCCAATCTCCGTGCGAAGAATTTCCACATTATAGCCGTAGCCCTGCTGGCCGAATTCTCCGAAACAGCTCAGATCCTGCCGGATCTGGGAAGCGGTGATGCCCATTTTGCTTCCCAGGGAACTGGACGAGATACGCACGACGCTGCTGTTATATAAGTCGTCGAGATAGCGATAATACCGGGGCAGGCGGCGGATGACCGCTTCGGAAATTTTTTGCTTTTTCAATGAAAGCACGCTCCTCCTGTAGTATGGAACAAAAGATCGTTAAAATTTGTTCAATTTGCTTTTCATTGTATCCCGAAAATGACAAGTTGTCAAATTTTTTAACAAAGATTTACAAAATTTACACAGCAATGGTCAGCGTGACCAGAGCCGAACGCAGGCGGTGTTCTGCAATTTTCAGAACTTCGATGTGCAGTGTGTCCGTGTCAATGGTAAAGGTGGCGCCGTCCTCGGGAATAAAGCCGTTTTGGGCAAAAACAAAACCGCCGAAGGTGTCATAGTCCTCGCAGGGAAGGTCGATGTGCAGCGCTTCAGAGACTTCCTCCAGCTCTGCACTGCCATCAATTTTCCAGGTATTGGCGTCTAGCTGTTCGATCAGTGGGGCGTCGTCTTCGGGAGATACGGGCTCGTCGTCCAGTTCACCCACCAGCTGTTCCAGCAGGTCGTTGATGGTGACCACGCCAGCGGTGCCGCCGTATTCGTCGAGCACCACGGCGAAATGGTTCCGGCTTTGCTTCATCTGGCGGAACAACACGTCCGCCCGAACGCTCTCAGGTACATAGAATGGCTTTTGCGCCGCATTGGCCATAATGGAAGCATAGGATTTGTCCTGCAGGGCGAAATAATCTTTTACGTTCAGAATGCCAATGACGTGATCCAGCGTTTCTTCGCAGATCGGGTAACGGGAATGGCGCGTCGCGTGGATTGTTTCCTCCCATTTTTCTATGGGGTCACCGGCGCGGAGAAAATCAATTTCCGTGCGGTGTGTGGCGAATTCTTCCGCGCAGCGGTCATCAAACAGAAACACGTTGTGGATAAACTGCTGTTCCTGCGCGTCGAATACGCCTTTTCGGGTGCCGGCGTCCAGCATGGTCTGGATTTCTTCCTCGCTGATTTCGTCGTCGTCCGCATTGGGGTCGATGCCCAACAGGCGCAGCACCGTGTTGGTGGAAATTGTGAGGATCCACACGATGGGAGCAAAGATTTTAGCCACTGCGGTCAGCATTGTGGCCATGGCCAGAGCCAGCTTTTCCGATTGCTTCATCGCCAGCCGCTTGGGCACCAGTTCACCGAAAATCAGCGTAAAGTACGACAGGATCACGGTAATCAGAAAAATCGAGATGGTATTCAGTGTGTGCGCCGGCAGGGGGACGCCCAGTGCCGTCAGGCCTTCGGTCAGAATGCCGGCAAAGTTGTCTGCAGCATAGGCGCTGCCCAGGAAGCCGGACAGGGTGATGGCAACTTGAATCGTGGCAAGAAACCGGGCGGGCTGCTCGGTAAATACTTTCAGTTTTTTTGCTTTGCGGTTGCCTTCCTCGGCCAGAATCTGCACTTTGGTTTCATTCAGCGAGATCACTGCAATCTCGGCGCAGGCGAAAATGGCGTTCAGCGCAATCAGGATGACCTGCAGCAGCAAAGGGAATATGAGTGTGTCCACGGAAAAATACCTCCTAAATTATCCATGCGAATTTATGTGTCCTGCTTTCCGATTTAATCTCTTCTGTGAAACAGAGTGTGACGGGGTAAAATATGCAAAAAAGCACACCCGTATTTTTGACCGCAAAAATACAGGTATGCTTGTTTTTTCTGAAATGATTCTGTGCTCTGGTTGTCGGCAGTACTGTCGCTGTCGTCCATGAAATAACCGAACCCTTTCTGTCAAAGTTAATTGATACTATACAGGACTGCAGCGGGATTGTCAAGGAGGCGGGAGGAACTTTGACATTCCGTTTATGGTGCTGCCGGAGATTGGGCCTGTGGAGGAGAGCGTCCCAGTGGCAAAGGGGATATCTATGGGCGGGGCTGGATGCGTATACGATGCAGTTCTTCGGTGCTTACAAATACGGAGAAGAGTTGATGGTAAAGCTAACGCAGGCGATGAGATAGATATGGTGTTTTATTTCCACCAGTATATAGTGCAAAAAAACAAAAATAGTTTGTATTACATGCTGTGTTCGAATAAAGAAAAGAACCGAAAAACCTTGAAAAAACAAGGAGTTTTCGGTTCTTTTTTGGTACGCCCGACTGGATTCGAACCAGCGGCCTTCAGAGTCGGAGTCTGACGCTCTATCCAGCTGAGCTACGGGCGCGTGCTGTTTGCAGCGGATAATAGTATACCAGAAGATGGGAGCAATGTAAAGAGCTGAGACAAAGAAAATTTTATCGTTTTCGGCGCAGATCCCATAAGATCAGTGCGGCGCACCCAATAAGCAGAAATACTGCGATAGCGATGGCGCAGTTGCGGAAAAAGAGTTTTGGCAGGATCAGAATGATCTGATCTGTAGTTGGGTTAAAAAGCCAGTTGTCCTTGCCCGGGAAAAAGAGATGGTGAAAGAGTACGAAAGCGGCATCGAAGTTCAGCACTGCCAGGGCGGCAAGCAGGATGACGGCCGCAGCCAGAAGACTTCCGGCCCAAAACGCGCTGCCGCGGCCCAAAGGACGGGCGGCGCGCACACCGCAGCGGTGTGCCACAGCGCATCCGCCCAGCGTCAGGGCGGATGCGCCCAATATGGCAAAGTCCAGACGAAACAGCCTCGCACAATCGGCAAAATGAGCCATGCCGCTGTATGACCAGCGCAGCACGCCGGTGCCGAAGGGAGCCCCCAGGATACAATAGTCCAGCATTTCATCGTAAGCGTTCCGGATCTCTGCTGCGCTCCAGCCGGTGCGCCCGGGAAGATCCAGGGCTGCTATGTGAGCATAATAAAAAGGGCGGAACAGGATTGGGAACGCGATAGCGGCAGAGAGTACCAGCAGCATCAGCGCAGCGCTCAGAATAAAAAAATAAAATTTGCTTTCTTTCATGCTGTAGGCCTCCCGCGTACGGATAGTGCGATTAATATCTGCGAAGGGAGATACAACGCCCACATGCAGAACTGTACTGCCGCTGCTGAGCCGGCAGACAGGGGAAGATACGGGACGAGGTTGTGCAGCCCCACGCAAATGTCACAGCCCACAAACAGCCAGAGGCCGCAGCGGAACAGCGGAGCCCCATGCGCGGAAGAGGGGCGAAGGCTTTCGACGGCGTTGCACAAAAGCTGCGGGAAGTAGACGCAGATCAGCATAGTCAACGGGCGCAGCAGGCCGGATAGGCCGAGCATGAGCAATGCCCCGCCGCTGGCGGCGGCGCGGGGCCAGAGCGGGCCAGGAGAGATCTGCATGCGGCGCAGGCGCAGCGCATATAAAAATTGTACGGGACAGAACAGCGCCACGCCGAGGAAATACCAACGGTTCAGCACCAGCAGAAAAAAGTCTGCTGCTGCAGTCAGGGTCAAGGCGGCGCACACCAGACGGCCATCCTCGCTGCCGGTATGACCTGCACTGTAGAAAAGGCACAGCAACAGTGCAGCGTATTTCAAAGCTGTACTGATCGAAAAAACGCTTTGCAGGTCGCAGCAGAGAAAGGCGAGGTAAAGCACTGCTTCCGCAGCGAGAAACCATCGTGTGTTCTGTTCTGCCCGCATGGTATCGCGCACCTTTGATAAAAAGATAATCCTATTATGCCAAGCTTTGCAGGGAAAAGCAAGAGAGAAAAAGGTTGCTCCGCCCGCAGGCGGAGCAACCAGCCGCACAGATGCACATTAGTCCATTCTGGAGCGGAACAGAAGCGATATGCACCACAAGCCGGCCAGACCTACAACACAGTAGATCACGCGGCTGGCCAGGGAAAGGGTGCCGCCGAAGCAGAACGCCACCAAATCCAGGTTAAACAGGCCAATGCAGCCCCAGTTGACGGCGCCAATGATCACAACGATCAATGCAATACGGTCCAGCAAAGACATAAAAAGTCCTCCTTTGTAAAGAAGTAAAATGAACCATGCGCTGTATAGTGTGGCCGCAAAAACCGATTTTATACAAAAACCGCTCAGGAAAAGGACAGCGCAGGACTTGGTGAAAGATTTAACGCCAATTGATTTTTTCTTCCGCGAAAACGGGCGAACTGTGTCAAGAATCGCTCTGACAGATATTGACATCATAGAGCGGGTTTGCTAAAGTAGATACAACTTTTGCTATGGTATAGAAAAGAAGAGAGAAATCCGCGCGCGGCAGTTTCTGCGCAGATGCACACGGCAAAGTGGCAGCCGCGGGTGCGGAGAACAACAAGAGGGGGTTCCAATTTAATATGAAAAAGAAACTATCCGCGGCAGCGGCAGCGCTTATGATGGTTGCGCTTCTCTGCCAAACTGTCTTTGCTTCCGGCGGCCATATCCTGCATGGCACGGAATTGGGGGCACAGGTTTCCCTGCTGTATTGCATTCCTTTTGTGGGGATGCTGCTGAGCATTGCCATTTGTCCGCTGGTGATTCCGCACCAATGGGAAAAGTGGCGCTGGGCTTTCGTGCTGTTCTGGTCGGTGCTGTTTCTGGTGCCCTTTGCCATGGCTTTCGGCGCACCCACCATGCTTGACCAGTTGCTGCACTCCATGATCGGGGACTACCTGACATTCATTGTGCTGCTGTTCGGTTTGTTCTGCGTGGCGGGCAACATTTGTCTGGAAGGCGACTTGGCCGGCACGCCCAAAACCAACCTGATCCTGCTGCTCATCGGTACGCTTCTGGCCTCCTGGATCGGCACCACCGGCGCCTCCATGGTCATGATCCGTCCGCTGCTGCGGGCGAACCAGTGGCGTTCCCGCTGCGTACATACTGTGGTGTTCTTTATTTTCCTGGTGTCCAATATCGGCGGATCCCTCACTCCTATTGGCGATCCCCCGCTGCTGATGGGCTTTATGCGCGGTGTTCCTTTCCAGTGGACGCTCATCCACATGCTGCCTGTGATGGCACTGAACGTGGTGCTGCTGCTGATCCTGTATTATATCATGGACAGCCGTGCCTATAAGAAGGATTTGGCTGCCGGCCGCAAGCCGCTGACCGGCGGCGCTAAGATCAAGCTGACTGGCGCGCACAACATTCTGTTCATGCTCATGATTGTTGCGGCCGTGGTGCTGTCTGGCGTTCTGCCCAAGCTGCCCATGTTCCAGGATGCCGCTGGCAATGTTCTGAGCCTGCACATCTACGGCAATGTCAGCCTGACGTATACCAACATTATCGAAATTGTTCTGATCCTGGTGGCAGCGTTGCTGTCTTTCAAGACCACCAAAAAAGAAGTACGCACGAAGAACAACTTTACCTGGGGGGCCATCGAAGAGGTGGCGGTATTGTTCATCGGCATCTTCATTACCATGATCCCTGCGCTGCTGTTCCTCAATGCCCACGGTGCTTCCCTGGGCCTGGATCAGCCCTGGCAGATGTTCTGGATCACTGGCGCGCTGTCCTCTTTCTTGGATAACACGCCCACCTATCTGGTGTTCCTCACCGTGGCCGGCACTTTGGGCGCCGCTACCGGTGTGGTGACCACCGTGGGCACTGTGGCTGTGCCGATGTTGGTGGCCGTGTCCTGCGGTGCGGTGTTTATGGGCGCCAATACCTATATCGGTAACGCACCGAACTTCATGGTTAAGTCCATTGCCGATGAGAACGGTGTAAAGATGCCGTCTTTCTTCGGCTATATGGCCTGGTCCCTGAGCTGCCTGATCCCTGTGTTTATCATTGATATGCTGGTGTTCTTCAACCCCTTCTTCTAAGGGGAAAGAAACCACTCTTTGCGCCCCGGCGCTCCGCTTTTGAGAGCGGGGTGCCGGGGCGTAAAAATTAAAAAATTTTTCCCAAATCCCATCCAAAAATATTTTTATACATAGGAGGCAGAGCTGCGGCGCTGATTTACACTGGGAATGTTGCTGTGCTATAATATTTTCAGTGTAATCATAGGGGGGATGGCAAAGTGCTGGCACATCTGTTGCTGCTGCTGCCGATGGGACAGGACCGGGAGCGGGTCTGGTTTTTGTATCAAAAGCTGAAAGAAAAGCTGATGTATGCTGCACTGCAGCTTCTACAGCAGCGCGATTTGGCGGAGAATGCGGTGGAAGACGCCTTTTTGTATCTGATTCACCATTTCCATGAGCTGGACACGGAGGACGATCAGCGTGTTGCGGCCTATTTATACCAGTGTGTGCGTCACTATGCGCTGCAGGAGCTGCGCCGCCAAAAATGGGAAGGAAGCGCGTTGGAAGATGAGACGGAGGACGGCATGATCGGATTGGAAGACCGCATGATCGACATGCAGCGGTGCGCGGCGGTCAAAGCGGCGCTGAAAGCGCTGCCGGACCGATATCGTTTGATGTTGGAATACCGGTTTTACAATGAGTGGACCGTGCGGCAGATTGCCGAGGCGACGGGCCTGACGGAAGGAGCCGTGTATAAACGGCTGAAGCGGGCCGGCGAGGCGCTGGCGCAGCGGCTGAAGGAGGCGGGAGAATTTTGAACGAACAGCAGATTTCGCTTTATCAGGCCATTGGCCAATCGCTGGGGGAACTGTGTGAAGAGGAACTGAATGCAGTACCACCCCGGGCGCAGCTGCACCGCATTTGCGGGAGCCTTTCCGGACTGGACCGCCGGATCCGCTCCGCCCTGCGGCAGCAGCGGGCAGAGCGGGAGCGCAGGGCGTTCCGGCCCCGGCAGGTATCCTGGAAAGGGGCAAAACGCGCGGCTCTGCTGGCGGCGGTGCTGATGGCATTGTTTTTGGGTCTGCTCACGGTTTCGGCGGACATGCGGGCGTTTTTGAAACGCACCATTGCCATTTGGACGGGGCCGAACGTGGATATTCGCTATGAGGTGGACGGCCATAAACTGACGGAACTGCCGGAAGGCTATGCACCGCATTATATTCCTGAGGGATTTTCTTATAACGAAAATAATTCCTTTGCCATGGGGAATGAAACCATTTTTGACTATGAAAATAAAGAGGGGCATTTTATTCAGATTACAATCCGCATTGCGGAAAATGCCTCTTTGACCAGCATGGATACGGAGCATACGAATTTTAAGAAAATTGATTATGGCGAAGGCGGCGCCTATCTCGGCACCTTTGAGGACGGAGACGGCTACACAATGTATTGGTTTGCCGACGGCATCGAGCACGAATTGTATATCAGCGCTGCTTTGAAAGAGGATGAAGTGTTCAAAATTGCGGACGGCATTTATTCCTAAAAAGAAAACAAGACACCCGGCAGTCCACTGTTTGGCTGTCGGGTGTTTTTGCACAATTTTATCCGGTTTGCATTGTGCAAACGTCCAAAGAATAGAAAAACGAAAAAATTTTCCAAAAAATCTGTCCAAAAACTCGGTCGAAAACACTTTATAAATAGAAGGTTCGATAGAAGGGAGGGCAGAGCATCATTCATCCGCAAAAGAAAACGGAACGAAAGAAAAGGAGAGATATTCCAATGAACAACACACGAAGACCCCTGCCCCGCGCGTTGGCTCTGGCCATGGCAATTGCCATGGCGCTGACCCTTTCGGTCAGCGCATTCGCATCTGATTCACAGGCCTGGAATGTTGGTACTACAAAAGTGTCTGGGTCAGTCTCTTATGCAAAGCAAGTATACAATGCGACAGTTACAGGACCAGTGGGAACAACAAAAACTGAATTGAGTATGACGCTGTATGAAAAAGGTATTTTCGGTTATACAGAAGTAGACTCTGCCAGCGCTACTGCGAATGACCGTACTTGTGCAAAAAGCGTTAGTTATGCAATCAAGAGTGGTAAGAGCTACAAGCTGACGGTGACGGGGAAAGCCTATGTGGATGGAAAATGGGATACCGTTACCAAAAACTTCACGGCGTCGTTCTAATGGCCGGAGCCGAAGAAAGAAGGTAACACTGAAAAAATTGCGCAAAGATCCTTCCCCTGCATATATGCAACCAGAAAATAATTGCAAAAAGTTTGAAGGAGGATTATCATGAAAATGACAAAGAAACTATTGTCCGTTGTGTTGGCCATCGCCATGAGTGCGAGTTTGATGGTTCCGGTGTTTGCATCTCCTCTATCTGAGTCAGAGGGGGGTGAAAAAACGGGGTATGTGGTTAATGAATATGAGTACATTAAGGCGTTGGAAACGGCAACCACTGAGAAATTGCAGTCTATCAATTACACGAAAGAAGAAGCAAGCCGAGAAGTACAGGCTTTTGAAAAAGCATTTGATGAACGTGCGCGCTTAAGCGATAAGGAATTGGAAGGATTAGGTTATAATGCGGAAGCGATTGAAATCATGCACAAGTATGCAGAAGGAAAAACGCTTACGGATGCAGAATATCGAGCAGCAACAGCTGAATTAACGACATATAAAATTGCATTGGGGAATTGTGGGACAAAAGCTGCAAGATTTTTTTATGAGTGGGAATGGTCGCAATGTCCGGTAATTACACTGAAAGATTCTGTTGCAGTGAGATGGATGGCCTATGATTCCCAAGGAAAAGATTTTAATGTTTTGGTTACTACGGTTCCGCAAGGAACGGTTGATTACTATAATGGCTCTAAAGCGTATTATACTGGACAGAGAGTGACATTGGAAGGGGGGTTGGATTTTAATTCAGTAAATGCCCAGTTCCCGATGATGAAAACATATACAACTCCGGCTGGTGTCAATGTGCAAACATATGCCAAAAAGGGTAAGTTGATTATTAATGTGAAAGTGGATCAGAGCGTGAGTACAAATATTAATTATATATTGGTAGCTGCGATGTATGGACATACAACAGCCGGGATTGGCGCACCGTCTATTAGTCTTTCTGCGCCACCGCCAGCGATTTCGATTTCTTTTAGTGCAAATATGAAGGTTAATCAGATGGGAGCTTACAAAGCTAAAATCCGCAATAATTCAACGATTGAGAAATTGCCAATCTAAAAATAAGGAGAATGGGATATGGATCAAAAGAAACCGAAACCTGTATGCAGTGGATTATGCGCGCAGACATTGTGTGGTGTTGCGCTTGCACTTGTGATCGGGAGGTTCACCAACTTTTTCCCATTCTGGTTACTGATTCCGGATCTGACGCTGTGCACGATTTTATACGCTATGACTGTGACTTGCGCCGCGGTTGCTTTGTGTGTCAGTGCTGCGGCCAATGAACTGAACCGCCGGATGCAGCGTGAGCTGGACAGCATTCGCGAGGAATTGCGGCAGGCGGGCGAGGTGCAGCGGCCGGGGAAAGAGGAGGAATCCAATGAAAGCTCCGAAGAAGGCAGCGCACGAAATACGCAGGCAGAACAGGCATAAAAGGTGAGATCAAAACGGTATTGATGCAGAACATGCAGCCGGCGGGCGCAGCGCTCGGAGAAGGAAGAAAGGGAACGGCCTTATGCAAACAAAAGTGAAACGGTCCACGGTGATTGCAGTCAGCGTTTTGCTGTGCGGTGCTGTTTTGGCGCTGTGGGTTTGGAATGTGCAGATGTGGAAAGGTCAGCGCATGCTTTCGGAAGCCTGCAGTGCAGCGCGCGTGTTTGTATACGATCATTTGGAGGAGTGTGGCCAAGCGTTTGCCAATTATGCCGCCACCGGAGACGGCAGTTATCTGGATCAGGCCCAGCAGGCCGCTGCGAAAACGGCGGCGGCCTGCTATGCGTGGGGAGAAACGTATCCCTATCGAGCCGATTATGATACGGCGGATGAGGCGATTCAGGAATGGGGAATCCAGTTCCTGGTCAAAACGGAGGAATATATGGAGGGATTGGACAAAACCGACCTTTCTGCCGAAGAGCAGACCGTGTTGGATGCACTGGCCGGGGTCTTTCAGGCAGACGATGCGGGCCGGATCACGTTTATGTCGCTCTTTTGGAATGCCTCTCACTCAAACCTGGTCGATGGTTCCGTGTGGCCTTATCTGACCTATGATGAGGGCATTTTACAGCGCCCAGATTTTTAAAGCCAGTTGTGATCCCGGTTCGATTTCTCAGGGAAAGGAACCGTGCCTTTTACAGGAATGATCTTATACTGGAAAGGAGCGGTACATTGTATTGCGCTGGGCAAGTCTGTTTTGATTGAAAGGTATGAATTGCGGACAGCTTATGTGAAGAAATCGGTTTCTATTGCGCACAATACACGCTGGTATAAGGAGTGGATTCTATGAACATGACTTGTCCGTATTGCGGCCAGCCGATGGAAAAAGGGTTTGTTATGACGAATCTGCGGTATTCGATTTTTTGGCTGCCGGAAACGGCGGACAAGGTCCCGCTCATTATTGATCGGGACGGAGTGGAAATAGAGCAGAAGGGAGTGATTCTTGCAGATCGCGGGCACGTTTTCAAAAAAACGCACCCATGGAACATGATTGCAACAGCGAAAGAGATGTATGTCTGTAGGGATTGAATATAAAGGCATTATAAATATGTAATCATGCAGCGGATAAGGTGGGCGGAGTTTTTCTGCCTGCCTTTCTTCATATTTTCAACAGATGCTTTTTGGGAATCATAAGCGATTCCCGGAACCCCTTGCCTTTTGCGGGAATGATCTTATGCTGGATCCAGAACGGTGCTGGAAAGGAGCGGGACCATGTATTCGGAAAATGGCCCCAAAAAGCCGTGCTGGCGCTCGGTCCCGCCATTGGCTCTGTTTTGTGCGGGCCGCTGGTGGCGAGGTGGACGCTGCGCCGGTTGGGGAAAAAGTGAATAAGGACATATGCGCCTGTTTCCGCGCGGCGGCCGGGATGTTCCGGACCGCCGCGCTTTCTTTGCCGCCGCGCATTGCGCCGCCCGGTGAGACGTGGTATAATGACACCATATATATTTATAGAGAAAAAGGACTGTTTCAACCATATGATCGACTACAAACGAGCGCTGACGCCGGAGATTCAGGCGGTGCCGGAATCCAGCATCAAGGAATTCTTCGATATTATCAACGAAATGCCAGAGGCCATTTCCCTGGGGTTGGGCGAGCCGGATTTTGTCACGCCGGAGCACATTCGGAAAGCAGGAGCCGCCTCTTTGCTGGAAGGGCATACAAAATATACGCAGAATCCCGGACTGCCAGCGCTGCGCGAAGCGATTGGGAGCTATCTTGCCGAGCGCTTTGCTCTGCACTACGACGCGGCAGATGAGATCCTCGTCACCGTGGGCGGCAGCGAGGCCATTGATTTGGCCATCCGCTGCCTGGTGGGACCGGGGGACGAGGTGCTGGTGCCCTCGCCCACGTTTGTGTGCTACGGGCCGCTGGCCACGGTCTGCGGCGGTGTGGTGAAGGAACTGGTGACGACGGAGAAAACCGGCTTCCGTGTGACGGCGCAGCAGATCGCTGCAGCGCTGACCGAGCGCACCAAGCTGCTGGTGCTCCCATATCCCAGCAACCCTACCGGCGCGATTCTGGAAGAAAGCGACTTGCGGGCCATTGCCGATGTGCTCCGGGGCACCAATGTGATCGTGCTGTGCGATGAGATTTACGGCGAGCTGACCTATGGCCGGCGCCACTGTTCCTTTGCCTCCCAGGAGGATATGCGGGAGCGCACATTGGTGGTGGGCGGCTTTTCGAAGGCTTTTGCTATGACCGGCTGGCGCATGGGATATTTGTGCGGCCCAAGGGAACTGGTGAAGCCTGCGGCGGCGCTGCATGGCTATGGCATTATGTCTGCTCCCACCGTGACCCAGCATGCGGCGATTGAGGCCATGCACAACGGCATGGAGGATATTGAGACCATGCGCATGGAATATGATGCGCGGCGCGCGCTTCTGGTGCGCGGCCTGCAGGAGATGGGGCTGCGGTGCAGCGAGCCGCAGGGGGCGTTTTACTGCTTTCCCTATATCGGAGAGTTCGGATGTTCCGATGTGGAGTTCTGCCGGGCGCTGCTGCTGGAGGAGCAGGTAGCGATCATTCCCGGCAGCGCTTTTGGACCTGGCGGCGCGGGTTATGCCCGTATATGCTATGCTGCTGAGCATGCAAAAATCGAGGAGGCCCTGCGCCGTATGGCACGCTTCCTCGCGCGGCTGCGCACCGAAAGGGAGTGAAAAGTGTGGAAAGATTTGCCCATCTCGGCCTTGCCCCAGCGGATATTCTGCTGCCGAACTGTAATTTGTCCAAGTGGAGCGTGATCGCCTGCGATCAGTTCACGGCGCAGCCGGATTACTGGCGGCGGGTGGAGGAGCGAGTGGGAGACAGCCCCTCATCTCTGCGTCTTATTTTACCGGAGGCGCGGCTACATGGCGATAATGAAACTGCCGGCGCGGAAAGGATTCATGCCGCGATGCAGCGCTATTTGGAACAAAATTTGTTTTATGCCTGTCCGGATTCCATGGTTTGTGTGGAGCGCGCGGTCAGCGGCGGTGTGCGCCACGGGCTGGTATGCCGGATCGATTTGGAAGAATATGATTATCACCCGGGATGCCGCGCACTGATCCGGGCCACGGAGCGCACGGTGCTGGAGCGCATCCCGCCCCGGGTGAAGGTTCGCCGCGGCGCACCGCTGGAGCTGCCTCATACCATGATTTTGGTGGATGATGGCGCGCGGCCTCTGTTTTCGCGCCTGACAGCGCGCCGGGAGCAGATGGAAAAACTCTATGGCTTTTCTTTGATGGAGGGCGGCGGCCGCATCGATGGATGGCGGGTCGATGCGGAAACTATGAAAGGTCTGGCAGAGGATTTGGCTTTTTTGCGCCGGGACACTGAGATGCTCTTTGCTGTGGGGGACGGCAACCATTCACTGGCTGCGGCCAAAGCGATTTACGAGGAAGAGAAGGCGCGCAGGCCCCGGGAGGAATGGCTGTCGCTTCCTTCGCGCTGGGCTTTGGCGGAAGTGGTCAGCCTGAACGATACCGGCGTGCAGTTTCTGCCGATTCACCGTATTGTGTTCGGCGTAGATGGCGAAGCGCTGCTGGCGGAGTTGCAGGCGGCGCTGCCCGATCGAGAAGACGGCGCAAGCAAAAACGCATCCATCCAGTGGCTCTGCCGGGGGCGGTGCGGTACGCTGAACGTGGCGCTTCCCGATGACGTGCTGCCGGTGGAATGGCTTCAGGAGAGTTTGGATCAGTATGTTGCCCGGCATGGCGGCAGTATGGACTATATTCACGATCCCGGTGCGGTGGAAGAGCTGAGCCTGCAGACGCGGGCCATTGGCTTTTTGCTGCCGCCTTTTCCCCGTGCGGCGCTCTTTCCCTATGTGAAACGCCGCGGCGCGCTGCCGCGTAAGACCTTTTCCATCGGCTGCAGCCGGGATAAACGCTATTATCTTGAAGCGCGGGCGCTGTTTTGAGCGCCGCGGAGGAACGAACATGAAAGAAATTACGCTCGACGCCTATGGAAAACTAAATTTGACGCTGGATATTCTGGGCCGCCGGCCGGATGGATATCACGATCTGCGCATGGTGATGCAGAGCGTTTCCCTGTGCGACCGCGTGACGATCCGCGAGACGGAAAACGGACAGATTGCGCTGCGCACCAGCGCGTCCTATTTGCCGTGCGACCGGGGCAATTTGGCCTATCGCGCCGCGGAGGCGTTTTTTGCCGCGGTAGATGTGGCCAATCCCGGTGTGGCACTGTATGTTGAAAAGCGTATCCCTGTGTGCGCCGGAATGGCGGGCGGCAGCGCCGACGCGGCGGCGGTGCTGCGGGGCCTGCGGCGGATGTATGCGCCGCAGCTCTCCGTGGAAGAGCTGTGCCGGATCGGCGAGCGTGTGGGCAGCGATGTGCCCTACTGTGTTTTCGGCGGAACGGCACTGGCCGAGGGGCGCGGCGAGATTTTGACGCGCCTTGCGCCGATACCGGAATGCTGGGCTGTACTGTGCAAGCCGGATTTTCCCATTTCCACACCGGAGCTGTTCGGCTGTGTGGACGCCAAAAAGCTGACCAGTCACCCGGATACCCCGGGCATGTGCGAGAGCTTGGAGCGGGGTGACCTGAACGGGGTTTTGCGGCGTGTGTACAATGTGTTTGAGGCGGTGCTGCCGGAAAAATACAGCGAAGTGTTTGTGATTAAAGATAAGCTGTTGGATCTGGGCGCCCTCAGCACCTGCATGACCGGCTCCGGCCCCACGGTCTTTGGATTGTTTGACAATGCGGCAGGTGCTGCGCAGACGGCGGAGCGGTTGCGGAGAGAATATCCTCAGACATTTTGTGCCGCCATGGTGAATCTGGGCGAACAATTTTTGTAAAAAGCGGATAAATTGTATAAAATTGATTAACACCGTCCACAATGGAGTTGCTTTTGAAAAAACTCTACATAGGACGGTGTTTTTCTATGAAACAGTGGCGTGATACGAGAAGGTTGGGAAAATGGATTGCGGTTTCTCTTTTGGTGGGACTGGCGATTTCGCTTTTGTGGGGTGTATGGTCGCTGCAGCGTCAGCAGGCGCTGGCGCAGGAAGTGATTCGCCTACATGTGATCGCGGCCTCAGATAGCGATGCGGACCAGGCACTGAAACTGCAGGTGCGTGATGCGGTGCTGGCACAGGCTACAGACTGGCTGGCCGGTACAACAGATCGGGATGAGGCGGAAGATATTCTGCGCACACATCTGGCAGAGTTGCGGGATACAGCGCAGGCCACTGTGCAGTTGCAGGGGTGTGAAGATGTGGTGGAAGCGTGGCTGACGCCGGAAAGCTATCCTACGCGGGATTACGGCGCTTTTGCTCTGCCGGGCGGCGAATATCTGAGCCTGCGCATCATCATCGGCGAGGGTGCGGGGCACAACTGGTGGTGCGTGGTATTTCCTCCGCTGTGTACCACGGCGGCGGCTGGAGATATGGAAGAAGCGGCCCGGGATGCCGGATTGTCTGAGGATGATGTGGCCCTGATCACCCGCTCTGACGAAGGTTATACATTGAAATTCAAATCCATTGAGCTGTGGGAACAGTGGACAGCGGGATGGAAAAAATGACCGTTTTCTGGCGGCTGCGGTCTCAGTATGCCTTCTCGGCGGCAGCAATCGCAGCCGGACCGATGCGGTGCCGTCGCCGTTCCGGCATGGGGCGGATGCGTGTGCGCAGCGCAGCAGTCTATCCCGGCAGATGCGCTGACGGCTCTTTCGGCATCAGGTACGAGAATCCCTCTTTTCGCTTTCCGATGTGTGTGCTATAATATCGGCAAAAATGACATGAGAAAAGCGGGAGGGTACACGAAGATGGCGCAGCAGGGGTTAACGATTTTGATGGATCGGGCACGAACAGGAAAAAGCGCGGCTCTTTGGCGTGAAATCGCTGCAGAGGGGCTGAAAGGGCGACAGATGCTGCTGGTGCCGGAGCACGCATCCCATCAGGCGGAGCGGGATCTGTGCCGCGCCTGCGGCAATCGGGCTTCCCGTCATGCTGCGGTGGCCAGCTTCCGCTGGTTGGCGGCGGATGTGCTGGAGTACGCCGGCGGTGCAGGGGACACTATGCTGGATGGCGGCGGAAAAATTTTGACCATGTACCGTGCTCTGCAGAAGAATCTGAGCGTCCTGAAGCTCTACCGCCGCCCTTCCCAGCGGGCGGCTTTTTTGGAACAGCTCATCCATTTGGACGATGAGCTGCGTTCTTATCAGGTGAGCGCGGAAGACCTGCTGGCGCGCCGCGGCGCCGTGTCCGGCCCGCTGGCGGATAAACTGCAGGACCTTGCTCTGATCTGCGGGTCCTATGAAGCACTGCTCACCGAAAACGGCCGGGACTGCCGCGATTTGATGGACCGCCTGCTGGACGCGTTGAAAACCGAAAAAGGGCAGGATTATTTCCGCGGTATGCGCATTTATGCCGACGGGTTTCTTTATTTCAATGCCCGGGAGGAAGAGGTACTGCGCTGCATGATCCGCTGCGCCGAATCGGTCACCGTGACGCTGTTGGGGGACCGGGAACGCACCGGGGGGATTTACGATGTGGCACAAAAGGTACGGGGGCGTCTTGTCCGCATTGCTGCGGAAGAAGGGCGGCCCTGCCGCACCATTGCTTCGCCGCTGCGCGGGGAAAAACAGGGAGATGCGGCTCTGCGTCATCTGGAGCAGGCTTTTTTCGGGAACATGAAGCCCTTTGGCGCGCCGACGGATGCCATTCGCCTGTGCGCGGCGGAGAACACCTATGCCGAGGTGGAACATGCGGCGGCACAGATCCGCACGCTGCTTTGCACTGGACAGTGCCGCTGCCGGGATATTCTGGTGTGCGCCCGCAATATGCCCGATTATGAGGCTACCATTGAAAATGTGTTTGAACGCTATGAGATCCCGGTGTTTTTGAATCGCAGCCGGGATATTTTGGAAAAACCTGTGGTGGCCCTGGTGCTGGCAGCGCTGGACACGGTTTCCGGCGGCTGGGAATATGAGGATGTATTCCGCTATCTCAAAACCGGTATGGCTGGCATCTCGCTGGAAGCGTGTGATGCGCTGGAAAACTATGTGCTCAAGTGGGACCTGCGCGGCAGCGCCTGGACGCGGGATGCGCCCTGGACAGCGCACCCGGAGGGATATGGCGCTGAAGAGAACGAAGAGAGCTGCGCCCTCCTTGCCTCGCTCAATGCGGTGCGGGAGACTGTGCGTGCGCCGTTGATGACGCTGCAGCGAGCTGTGCAGGAGCGGCAGGGCGCCCGCGCTCAGGCTGCGGCGCTATATGCTTTTTTGGAGACGATCCGGCTGCCGGAGCAGCTGCAGGAGAAAACAGCGCGCTTTCGCGCCATGGGGGAAAACAAACTGGCCGATGAATATGCCCAGGTTTGGCGTATTTTGTGCGATGTGTTGGATCAGTTTGTGCTGATTTTGGGCGAACTTCCCTTGGAGCGGGGCGAGTTTGGACGGCTTTTGAAGCTGGTGCTGACACAGTATGATGTGGGCACCATTCCTGCAGCGCTGGATCAGGTTAGCGTAACGGAAATCACCCGCAATGATCGGCGGGGCTATCCGTATGTGTTTTTTCTGGGCGTCAATGATCATGTGCTGCCTGCGGCGGGAAGCCCGGGCGGTATTCTCACCGACAGCGACCGGGCTGAGCTTTTGGCCCAATCGCTGCGTCTGGCGCCTTTTGGCATGGAGCAGATGGACATGGAGCTAATGCACCTGTATGCCGCTTTGGGGCAGGCGGAACGCCGGTTGTATGCAAGCTGGGCCGCTGCGGATGCCGGCGGAACGGAGCTGCGGCCGGCCTTTGCCGTCGGGCGCATCCGGGGGCTGTTTCCGGATCTGAACGTGGAAACGTCCGGGCCGGAACGGCTGCTGGCCGCGCCGGTGAGCGCGCTGGAAGAAGCGGGCCGGCAGGGCGGCGGCGCGCTGTGGGATTATTTTGCCGGCCGGCAGGACTGCGCGCCGGCCATGGCCGCCATGGAGCGCGCCCGCACTATGGAGCGGGGCCGCCTGTCACCGGCGGCGGTGCGCACGCTGTATGGCGAAAATATCCGTATGTCCGCTTCTCGCATGGATAAGATCAACGCCTGCCATTTTGCCTTTTTTATGGAATACGGCCTGAAAGCAAAGGAACGCCGCAAAGCGGGATTGGACGCGCCGGAAATCGGAACCTTCCTTCACTATCTGTTGGAAAATACGGCCCGGGAGGCCAGACTGCGCGGCGGCTTTGAATGCCTGCGCCGGGAGGAACTGCACGGGCTGATCAGGGGCTATATCGACCGCTTTGCGGCGGAGCAGCTGGGCGGCCTGGAAGACAAAAGCGCACGTTTCCGCTACTTGTTTAACCGGTTGAAAAAAACGGCGTATGCTATTGTGGACAATGTGGCTGCAGAGTTGGCTGTGTCGGATTTTGTGCCGTTGGCGTTTGAGCTGGAATTCGGCGAAAAGGGCGTGCTGCCCGCCGTGTCGATCCGCTCCGGAGATACTGCTTTGCGCGTGGGCGGAAAGGTGGACCGGGTGGACGGTTGGCTTAAAGACGGAAAACTCTATCTGCGCGTGGTGGATTACAAGACTGGCAAAAAGAAATTTGATCTTTCAGAAATTTTGCATGGCGTGGGCGTGCAGATGCTGCTGTATTTGTTTGCGCTGGAGCGCCAGGGGCTGGCGGCTCTGGGCGGAGGCGAAGTGAAGGAGATCGTGGGAGCGGGCGTGGAGTATCTTCCCGCGCGGGATGCGATCCTCACCATGGACCGCGGCGCCAGCGAAGCGCAGATCGCGGATGCTATGGAAAAAGAACTCAAGCGCAGCGGCATGTTTTTGTACAACGCCGAGGTGCTCGAGGCCATGGAACACGGCTGCACGCAGGAGCCGCACTTCCTGCCCCTGAGCGTGAAAAAAGACGGCACCATCGCCGACGGCGTGGCCACGGCGGCACAGCTGGGCAAGCTGAGCCGCTATGTGGACCGCTTGCTCAAAAACATTGCTGCGGAAATGGGGAGGGGCAACATCGACGCCGATCCCAATTACCAGAGCGAAAGCAAAAACGCATGCACCTACTGTGCCTTTGCTTCGGCCTGCCATTTTGAAGAAGGGCGCGGGCGGGACCGCAAACGCTATATTGCCTCGGTGAAGGAGAGCGCGTTTTGGGAAGCGCTGGATTGTATGAAGGACATGGATGCCGGAGGGGAGGAATGAGTTATGGGTGTGCGTTTGACGGAAGAACAGCAGGAGGCGGTGCGTAACCGGGGCGGAAGCCTGCTGGTGTCCGCCGCGGCAGGCAGCGGAAAAACCAAGGTGCTGGTAGAACGATTGTTTCGCTATATCACGGACGAAGAGGATCCGGCGGATGTGACGGATTTCCTGATTATTACATATACCAAGGCGGCGGCTGCGGAGCTGCGCATGAAAATTGCCGCGGAGCTGTCCGAACGCCTGGCGGAAGATGCAGGAAATCTCCACTTGCATAAACAGGCTATGCTGATCTACCGCGCCGATGTACGTACGGTGGATTCTTTTTGCACCGCCTTGCTGGGGGAAAACATCCAGCTGGTTGGCGGCGAGAAGGATTGCGCCCTGACGCCGGATTTCCGCGTGCTGGATGAACGGGAAGCCGATCTTCTGCGCCGCCAGGTGCTGGGGCGGGTGCTGGAAACGTTTTATGAGGAAATGGATGAAGGCGCGGCGGAATTGGCGGATACCATCGGCGCCGGACGGGATGACACGGCGCTGGAAGAATTGGTGCTGCAAATTTTCTCCAAGCTGCAAAGCCATGCCTATCCACTGCGCTGGCTGGCTGAGCAGGAGGAATACTGGAGCGCCATTCCCGCGCAGGTGGAGCGGACGCCCTTTGGCCGGGAACTGATTGCCGACGCCCAGGCGACGCTGCGTTATTGGAGCGCTATGTTTTCGGACGTCTGCCGGGAGATGGAAAGCGATGAAACGCTGGCGGCGAAGTATCTGCCCTCGTTCTCCGCTGCACGGGAGAGTATGGAAGATTTCCTCGCCCGTCTGGAGCAGGGATGGGACACGGCGCGTGAGGGAGAAATCCTGTTTCCCCGCCTGGGTGTGGTGCGGGGCGAGAACGCACAGAAGGAGCGGGCAAAGGCCCTGTGGGATGAGTGCAAAAAGGACTGCGAGAAAGTGCGCAGGCGCTTTTCTGTTTCCGGCGCGGAGCTGCGCGACGATTTGCAGCGCATGGCTCCGGCCATGCTGGCGCTGCTGCGCCTGACAGAGACCTTTGCGCAGGGTTATGCTGCTGAAAAGCTGCGCCGCAACGCTACAGATTTTTCGGATCAGGAGCATTTTGCGCTGGCGCTTCTGATGGATGAAACGGGTAAGCCCACGGAGTTGGGGCGCGCGGTATCTGCGCGTTACCGCGAAATTATGATCGACGAATTCCAGGACACCAACGAAGTGCAGAATCAGATTTTTGCGGCCGTATCCCGGGAGGAAAAGAATTTGTTCATGGTGGGGGATATGAAGCAGTCCATCTATCGCTTCCGCCTGGCCGACCCCACGATTTTCCTGCGCCACTATCAGGCAGACCCTCTGTTCAGTCAGGCGAAGGAGGGGCAGGAGCGCAAGCTGCTGCTCAGCCGTAATTTCCGCTCCCGCCGGGAGATTTTGGATGCGGCCAACTTTGTATGCGCCAACCTGATGAGTCCGGAAGTGGGGGAAATGGCTTACACGGAAGACGAGGCCCTGCATTTCGGAGCGGAGTACTATGTAGAGCGCTCCGGCTGCGACACGGAATTCTATTTGGTGGACCATCCCAAAAAAGATGCGGAAGCCGAGGCAAAAGAAGAGGTCAAATGCGCTGAAACGGAAGCGCGCTTTGTGGCCTGCCGCATTCGGGCACTGCTGGACGAACCGTTTCTTGTGCAGGATGAGGCGGGCGGGCTGCGCCCTGTGCGGGAGGAGGACATCGTCATTCTGCTGCGTTCTCCCGGTGCGCGGCAGAAGCTCTATGAGCGGGTGCTTTCCGAGCAGAGGATCGCCTGCTCCGCTGAGGGCGGTGAAGAATTTTTCTCTGCGATGGAGGTCGCTGTGGTGTATGCCATGCTGCAGCTCATCGACAACCCGCACCAGGATGTGCCGCTGATCTCCGTGCTGCGCTCGCCGGTGTTTGCCTTTGCGCCGGACCGGCTGGCGGAGATTCGAGCCCGCTGTCCGAAAGGAGACTTTTTCACTGCGCTGCAGTGCGACGAAGGGGCAGATACCCGGCGTTTTCTGGAGGATCTGGAGCAGCTGCGCTTTCTGGCTCCGGATATGAGCGTGCACCGGCTGCTCTGGCATTTGTATAACCGCTGGAATGTGCTGGGGGTATTCGGCGCCATGGACGGCGGCGCGGAGCGCCGCGGTCGGCTGGTGACGCTGTACGAGCATGCCCGCAATTTTGAGACGGCGGGCTACCGGGGGCTGTTTCCTTTTGTGAGCCACCTGCGCGCTCTGCTGGAAGCGGGGGAGAGTATTCCTGCCGCTGCGTCCCAGGTGCGCCGGGGTGTACGGCTGATGAGCATACATAAATCCAAAGGGCTTGAGTTCCCTGTGGTGATTTTGGCGGAGCTGAATAAAAGTTTTAATAAAAGCGACGTGCAAGCTCCAGTGCTGATGCATCCGGAACTGGGACTGGGCCCGGTGTGTATTGATCTGGAACGCAAAATCCGCTACAGCACCGTGGCCCGGGACGCCGTGGCCCACCGGCAGCTGCGGGAGCAGAAAAGCGAGGAGCTGCGGGTTCTGTATGTGGCGCTGACCCGGGCCAAGGAAAAGCTGATCCTGGTGGCGGCCATGCGCAGTGCTGCCGGTGTGGTCAAGCGCCTGCTGCCCCGGGCGGAGTGTCCGGTGCCGCCGGCAGTGGTGGCGGGCTGCGGCAGCATGGCGCAATGGGTGTTGCTGCCCCTGCTGTGCCGCACGGAGTCCTATCCGCTGCGCCAGGCGGCGGACATGGAAGCGGCGGCCTGCGACAACAGCGGTATTCCCTGGCGCGTTGCCTGGGTGGATGGGGCGGAGTACTGCCAGCGCTGCCGCCTGCCGGCCCGGGCGGAAGAGCTTGCGTGCGCCGATCCTGCGCCGACGTTCGATCCCGCGCTCTTGTCCTTTCAATACGGCCACCGGCCGGAAACGCGCATTCCTTCCAAACTGACGGCTACCCAGCTGAAAGGACGGCTCATTGACCAGCGCCTGGCAGAGGGGACGGAGCAGCCGATCTCTGTTCCGCTGGGCGATGTGTTTCAGGCACCGCGGTTTTTGATGCCTCAGCTGGGCCTGACTGCTGCTGAACGGGGTACTGCAATGCACAAGGCACTGCAGTTTTTGGATTTTTCACAGACCCTTTCCCGTGAGCAGATTGAGGCGGAGGTGGCGCGCATGGCACAGCAGCATTTGCTGCGGGCAGAAGAGGCTGAGGCGGTAAACACGGCGGCCTTGGCGGTGCTGTTTGCCTCACCTTTGGGGTTGGAGCTGCGCAGCGCACCGAAGGGCAAACTGTGGCGCGAATACCGTTTCTCTGTACTGGAGCGGGTGGATAAATACCTGCCGGAACTGGACAGCGACGATGAAGTGCTGCTGCAGGGCGCGGTGGACTGCTTCTTTGAAACGGCGGACGGGTCCCTTACTGTGGTGGATTTCAAGACTGACCGCATCGCGCCCGGCGGCGAAAGGGAAAAGGCAGAGGAATACCGCCCGCAGCTCACGGCTTACAGCGATGTACTGGAGCGGATCTTTGAGCGGCCCGTTACCCGGCGCATTCTCTATTTCTTTGCCACCGGGGAACGTGTTCTGCTGTAATGCGTTATTCTGGAGAGAATGCGGAAAAGTTTTGCTGGATTTTCAAAATAATGCTTGCTTTTCTATAACTGGTGTGGTAAACTAACTTTTGCCTGTTATAAGGTATTTAACGCGGAAAGAGGTGAACAAGAGCAATGAAGGAAGGAATCCATCCCAATTATCAGCAGACTACAATTCGCTGCGCCTGCGGTAATGTGATTGAGACAGGTTCTACCAAGAAGGATATCAAGGTGGAAGTCTGCTCTAAGTGTCACCCCTTCTTCACTGGCAAGCAGAAGCTGGTGGATACCGGCGGACGTGTTGCGCGGTTCAACAAGAAGTTCGGCCTGTAAGAAGAGCGTTCGCATTGACGAGCAATCACATCAAACGGCGCTGCCCTGTCGGGGCGGTGCCGTTTTTTTATTGAGCGGCTTTCTTTTTTCTTCGGCACAGCATATACTAAATGGGTATTATATGTCGTGATTTTTCTGCTGCAAAAGGAGGAGCATTATGAGCGGTCAACTGCAAGAAATGGAGATCAGGGATTTGTCCTGTGATGTATTTCAGGTGTTTCAGCATGCCACGCCTCTTTTGAGTGCGGGCAGTGCGGAGAAATTCAATACCATGGTCATCGGCTGGGGCGGCCTGGGCACGCTGTGGGGCAAGGCGGTCTGTACGGTGTATGTTCGTCCCCAGCGCTACACCTATGAATTTATGGAGCGGGAGAATGCTTTCAGCGTATCCGTTCTGCCGCCGGAGTGCCGCGAAGCGCTGCGCGTCTGCGGCAGCGAAAGCGGGCGGGATGTGGATAAGGTGAAAAAGTGCGGCCTGACGCCTGCCTTCAACGCCCTGGGCGCGCCCTATTTTGAACAGGCGCAGCTGGTGCTGGTGTGCCGCAAGCTGTATGCCGATGATCTGCGGCCGGAGAAGTTCACAGACCAGAGTTTGGACGGCCGCTGGTACCCGGAGCACGATTATCATCGCATGTATGCGGGCGAAGTCGTGCAGGTGCTGAAAAAATAACCATTCTCGGAGGAACTATGGAACAACTACAAAAGACAGCGGAACCGATGCGCCGGGAGCGTGTGATTCTGGTGGGGCTCCATTCCCCCCGGCTCAAGCGCGAGGAGAATGCGGACGATTGGTCCATGGAAGAGCTGGCGGCCCTGACGGATACCGCCGGAGGCTGTGTGGCAGCCTGTGCGCTGCAGAATAAGGACGCCCCGGACCCGCGTACGTTTATCGGCGAAGGAAAAGTAGCCGAGATCAAAGAACTGGTTGCCTCGGAGCGGGCGGACATGGTCATTTTTGACAATGACCTCTCGCCCTCCCAGATGCGGGTGCTGACCGATGAATTCGGCGTGCAGGTGCTGGACCGCAGCGGCCTGATCCTGGATATCTTTGCCCAGCGGGCCAAGACAAAGGAGGGGCGGCTGCAGGTGGAGCTGGCGCAGTATCAATATCTGCTGCCCCGGCTGACCGGTATGTGGACGCACCTGACGCGTCAGAACGCCGCTGGCGGCAAGAGTCCCATCGGCACCCGCGGTCCCGGTGAAACCCAGCTGGAAACCGACCGCCGCCACATCCACCGAAAAATCGACAAACTGCGGGAGGATTTGGAGGAAGTGCGCCGGGTGCGCGGTACCCAGCGCCAGCAACGCATGAAAAACGAAATCCCGGTGGTGGCCATTGTGGGTTACACCAACGCGGGAAAATCCACGCTGCTCAACGCCCTGACCGGCGCCGCCATTCCAGCCAACAACCGCCTGTTTGACACACTGGATACCACTTCCCGTCTGCTGGCGGTCAGCGATATGATGGATGTGGTGATTTCGGATACGGTGGGTTTTATCCGCAAGCTGCCTCACCAGCTGGTGGACGCCTTTAAGGCCACGCTGGAAGAGCTGGAATATGCCGACCTGCTGCTTCATGTTATCGACGCGTCCAATCCCGTGTGGGAGGAACAGGCTGCTGTGGTGGATGCGCTGATTGCGGAATTGGGGGCGCAGACCACGCCCTGCATCCGCGTGTACAATAAATCGGACTGCGTCAGTGCGGAAAACCGGCCTTGGGGTGCGGGAAGCATTGCGATCTCCGCTAAAACCGGCGCGGGCCTTCCAGAGCTGCTGGCGCTGATTGAACGAACGCTGGACAAAGGCAGCTGCCGATTAACGTTGCGGATTCCTTATGAACGGGGCGATTTGCTGGATCTGCTCTACCGAGAGGCCAAGGTGCTTTCGGTGCGATATGAAGAGGCTACGGTGGTCGATGCGGTGTGCACACAGCGCACATTGGGAAAGGTGCGCGTCTATGCCGACCCGCCGCATCCGGAGGAAAAGGAGGAGTGGGAACGGTGAGCGAGGATTACTTTATCCCCGGCGCGGCGGCGCAAAGCGAATTTACGGAAAAGAAATCCCGGTTTATCAGCCATCTCTGGCCCGTGGCGAGCGAAGAGGAAGCTCGTGCGCGCATTGAGGAGATGCGGAAAACATACTACGATGCCCGGCACAACTGCTGGTGCTATCTTTTGCGTGAAGGCAGCGTGCTGCGCTACAGCGACGACGGAGAACCCCAGGGGACTGCGGGGCAGCCCATGTTGAATGTGTTTCAGCGCCGGGCGATCAGCAATGTGTGCTGCGTAGTCACGCGCTACTTTGGCGGTGTGCTGTTGGGCGCGGGGGGACTGACGCGGGCCTATACCCGGGGGGCGTCCGATGTGCTGGCAGTTGCCGGACGCAGCCGGGTGTGCCTGTGGGAGCGGGCGGCGCTTTGCCTGCCCTATGGGCTGTTTGAACAGGTGCGCCTGCTGTGCGATGCCTCTGGCGGTATCATCGAACACACGGACTATGGCGCTGATGTGACGCTGGACCTTCTGCTGCCCCAAGGCGGCCGGACGGCCCTGCAGGATAAGCTCACCGAGTTGTCCGCGGGGACGCTGACTCTGGAGGCGGTGGGCGATGAGTACCGCGGCGGGCCGCGGGAAGAGTTGACCTGATCTGTAAACGATAAAGCCCCGGTGCTGCGGCGCCGGGGCTTTGTTTTCCCGAAAAAAGATTGACAGAAGGGTGGAATAGATATATAATTAAGCTAAATTATATAAATTAACTTAACAAAAGGGGTGGGCGTATGAATTTGCGGGACAGCCTCAATCAGTATTATTACGATGAAATCGTGTGTGATCTGCGCAGGCTGGCGAAGAATGGCGGAGGTGAGCTTTCTTTCAACAGTATTATGTATTTGGATGTGATTTCCTATCAGGAGCAAAGCGGCGGCTGCACAGTGAGCCGCCTGGCCAAGACGTTGCATATTTCCAATTCTGCCGCCACGATGAAGGTAAACGAGCTGATGCACTTGGGACTGGTGGAGAAAGTGCGCAGTGAAACGGACCGCCGTGTGGTCTATCTGCACCTCAGTCCGCTGGCTGCTGCAGGTGTGTGCGAAAGCGATGCGCCCTATGAGCGGGCAGTGCAGAAGATTGAAACGCAGTACAGCGAGGAAGAAATCACGCTGTTTTGCCAAATGTTACAGGTGTTTGCCGACGAATATCAAAAGGAGAATCCCATATGAACCTATCCACGCAGCTTTTTGCAACCATGTCTCCAAACCGGCTGTTTTTGCGCTGTGCGCTGCCCAGTATGATCGCCATGGCGGTGTCTTCGCTCTATACCGTGGCCGACGGCATTTTTGTGGGCCGTTTTCTGGGAGAGGAAGCTTTGGCGGCGGTCAACCTGGTCATGCCCTTTCTTCTCATCAGTTTTGTGTTTCCCGATTTGATCGCAGTGGGCTCCTCTGTGCAGATTGCCCTGCGTTTGGGCGAGAAAAAAGAAGAGGAAGCCAGCCGCATTTTTACCGTGTGTTCGTTGCTGATTGTGGTTTTATCGTGCCTGATCGGCCTTGCCGGGTTTCTGGGCGCGGAGGCCATGTTGCAGATTTTGGGCGCTGATGCGGCAGTAGCGGCGTTGGGCGCGGAATATCTGCGGGTATACGCGCTATTTGCTCCCTTTATCATGGTTTTTTATGCGGTGGATAACTATCTGCGTATCTGCGGCCGGCCTCGCTACAGTATGGTAGTGACGGTGATTACTTCACTTCTGAATGTTGTGCTGGATTACCTTTTCCTGGGCGTTTTCGGCTGGGGCATCGCTGCTGCTGCGCTGGCGTCCTGCCTGTGCCTGACGCTGGGCACGGTGTTGAATTATGTGCCTTTCCTGCGCGGGAAACTGCCCTTGCGCTTTGTGCGCGGCGGAATCTCCCTGCGGCTTTTAGGCAATATTTTTTATAATGGCTCGTCGGAATTTTTCTCCAACATTGCCGGTTCGGTTCTGATGGTAGTGCTCAACGGCGTACTGCTGCGCATGGGCGGATCGGCAGCGGTGGCAGCCTTTTCCATTGTCCTGTATGTAGACAGCGTGGCCAATTCACTGCTGTTTGGTATGTCCGATTCGCTTCAGGGCGCCGTCAGCTATTGCTGTGGTGCAGGGCTGCGCCAGCGGATTTTTGCGCTGGAAAAGCGGGTGTTTTTGGTGGGCGCGCTGGTGGCGGCGCTGGCCTTTCTGCTGATGCGTTTCGGCGGCGAAGCGTTGCTGTCGCTGTTTCTGGGCCACAACAGTGAAGTGGTGGGTGCGCTGGCGCTGCGGGCTATGGAGCTGTTTTCGCTTACCTATCTTACCTGTTGGTTTAATGTGGCGATCAGCGCCTTTTTCACAGCGGTCAATCGTCCGGGGGCGTCCCTTATACTGTCTTTCGGAAATGCGCTGGTGTTCCCACTGCTGGCGCTGGCAGTATTGCCGCGCCTGTGGGGCATCGACGGGGTATGGCTCACGCCGGCCTGCGGCGATTTGTTGACTGCGGTCGCGGCAGTGGTGCTGCTGCTGTATTTCTGGCGGCGAAAAGAACGGAAGACGGCACTGGAGGAAGTTTGAGGCGTGAATTACGCCTTGGAAACTGCGCCTGTCCGTGGTATAATCGGGGCAGAACAGACGGCAGTTGTGTGAAGAGGGGGCTGGCGGATGATGGAAGAAAAATACATTGCGCCTAAAGATGCAGCGGAAATTCTGGTTGTCAAAAAAACGACGGTTTATGATATGATCAAACAGGGACGGCTCAAAGCGGTGAAAATCGGAAAGCAGTTCCGAATCCGAGAAAGCGATGTACTCGCGCTGGTGGGCGATTCACCGCAGGATCCGGGTGCTGCCGGACAGGAGAGCCTCCTTCTGTGCGGACAGGATATGCTGCTGGATCATCTCTGTGCCCGTGTCAATGCTGCCGAAGGGTATCAGGCGGTTAGCCGGTCGTACCTTGGCAGTTACAACGGCCTGTTTGCCCTATATCAGGGGCAGGCAAACTTCGCTACGGCCCATTTGTGGGATTGGGAAACCGACCAGTACAATCTGCCGTTTGTACCCAAGATGCTGCCGGGGATGGAAGTGCAGGTTTATCACATTGTGAACCGGCCCATCGGGATTTACACCGCACCGGGCAATCCCAAGGGCATCACCTGTGTGGAAGACTTTGCCCGGGAAGATGTGCGTATGGTGAACCGGGAAAAGGGCAGCGGTATCCGGGTGCTGACCGACAGCCTGTTTTTGCGCGCCGGTCTCTCAGCTGCAGAGATCAACGGCTATGACTGCATCGAGCACTCGCATATGGCAGCGGCTGCCGCTGTGGCCCGGGGAGAGGCGGACTGTGCCGTGGGCAACGAGCGCAGTGTGCTCGGTTCCAGGGAAGTGGATTTCTTACCGCTGAGATATGAGCAGTATGACCTGATTGTACCTATAAGCGAACTGGGACGGCCGGTGGTGCAGCGAGTGCTGGAAGTGCTGCGTTCCGATGCGCTGCGCATGGAAACCGCGGCGCTGGGAGGCTATGACGTGACGGATATGGGAAAACGTTTGCTTTGACGCTTGCATATTTGTGTTGTTTCTGGTATAGTGAAAAAGAACTCAGCGCGGGGATACTGCGGGAAAGGGGCGGCCGGTTTGGCTTATACAGAATTTATCGGAACCACAGTGCTGGATACCATCGGGCTGGTGATCCCCAGCGTAGATGAACAGTTGCGGACGCAGGCGGATTATCTCAAGGAATACCGCAGTATCGGGATCCTCAGTTCCCGCACCGGTGCGGCTGGGCAGATCAATGCTATTGACGAGGCGGTCAAGCGTACAAACACCGAAGTGCTGACTATCCAGCTGCCCAGGGATACCAAGGGATGGGGCGGCCACGGAAACTACATTGTGCTCGGTGCAGCCAATGAAGCCGACGCCCGGGAGGCAGTTGAGATTGCACTGGAATATACTGAGCGCTATTCCGGCGAGTTGTATATCAGTGGAGAAGGGCATGTGGAGCTGACCTACTCCGCCCATGCCGGCGAAGTTTTGCAGTGGTATTTTGGTGCACCGGCGGGGCAGGCGTTCGGCTTTGTGGCCGGTTCGCCGGCGGCGGTGGGCCTGGTGATGGCGGATACGGCTGTGAAAGCCGGTGATGTGGAATTTCTGCGCTTTATGGATGCCGATCATTACACCAGCCATACCAACGAAGTAATTGTCGCGTTTACCGGCGACGCCAGCGCAGTAGAGAGCGCTGTGCGTTCGGCCCGGACGATTGGGCTGGATTTGCTGCGAAAATTGGGCAGCGAGGCCAAGCCGGTGGGCGTTCCGTATTTGGATTAACAAGCAGTTGTTTTCTGCTTGGGGAGCCAACAGGTAAACAATAATAAACAACTCTCTTGTTCAACTGAAACAAGAGAGTTGTTTTCATTATGCGGCAGGAGCAGCGGATGCAGTTTTTGCTCTGTATTGATCTAGTACGGCCTGTACTTCTGGATCACCTGGGACTAGGAAAGTGTCATATCCTTCGCCCGAGAAATCTTGCAGAACAAATTCACCATCGATTACTTGGAAGATCAAATCTAACCGGGCAATGCAATGATTTTCTTCGCCGCCGTGCTGCACAATGGGAGTGCTCTTTTCGCCTTCCCAGATCCAGTAGAGCGGCTCGATGATCGTGTAGTGGTCATCTGCGCCGATGACGGCGGAAATGCCCTCAATGTAGGCCAGCGAATCATCTACGGCGAGACCACAGTGTGAGAGAATGATATTGACGTCAGTTTTCCCTTCCAATTCTTTCAGGCAGCGCTCAACTGTTTCGTAGGGGTCTGCAAATATTTTATCGGTTTCATAGGCACGATCAGCCGGCTTAGTGGAGGTTACGCCGATGATGCCGACCTGTACACCGTTAATGTCCTTGATAATATATGGTTCAACGCCATCAATATATTCTCCGCTTTCCTTATAAGTTACATTTGCGCAGATTACAGGAGCTTCTGCTGTTGCGATGATCGCGTTGATTTGATCGTCTCCCGCTGGGATTGTTCCGTCGTCATTTGGGATTTTGAAATCATTGTTACCGATGACGTGTGCGTCGTATCCCATCAGGTTCAGCATTTCCATTTCGGGGATCCCTTTCAGGTCATTGAATTCGCCACGAAGGAAAATATCTCCGCCTTCTAGAACGAGCAAGTTCTTGTGTGTATCCCGCGCTCGTTCAATAATGGTGGCGTATTGGGGAAGAGAATCGTCATAGCCATGGATATCGTTTGTAGATACAATGGATAATGTCCAGAAATCACCTTCTTGCGGAACAGCTTCCGCATTGGCCGAAGTACATGCGGTAAGGATAAGAGATAGCGTGGTCATCAGTGCGAGAGCAGCAAGGGAAATAGTGCGTTTTGCATTCATTTGAAAGCCTCCTCATTCTGTTTGTTTCGCTTTGGATTGTGCTGGAGTCGCATGAACTGATATTTTGATGACAGTGCGTTGGATCTCTGTTAAAAAAAGAACCTCCTTTCTGTAGAATAAAATAATTATAATCTGTAGAGGGGATAAACGCTGGTAAATATATGTTTGATTTATGGAAAAATTTAAAAAAATAAAAGAATAGTGTTGAAGAAAAAATAGATAATTGCACAAAATGTATTTTATATAGAGAAATATGTTTCTAAATAGAGGACGCCAGCCAAGGAAAAACGCTCCGCCATTTTTATGGCGGAGCGACTGTGCTTAAAATGATTATTCGTTTTTATCAGTTTCGCTCTCTTCCAGACTGGACAGATCAAAATTCAGCTTGGTGCCACAGCCGGGGCAGACCACTTCGCCGGATTCCAGAACCGAATCGTCAAAATAGATCTCATCGCCGCAGCTGGGGCAGACAGAAGCGTAGCAGTCCTCTTCATCCTCGTCGAAATCGTCGTCCTCATCGTCTTCGTAGAGGATGCTTTCCACATCGCTGAGATCATCACTGACTGCGTCGATTTCCTCGCCCAGTTCAGCCTGTTCGGTCTGCAAATCCTCCAACTCCAGAGCGACATCCTGCAGGATGTCGGTCATTAGGGAGATGAGCTTGCCTTCTTTGCTCTGCTCGGTGTCGATGTTCAGGCCCTCGGCCAGGCCTTTCAGATAAGCGACTTTTTCAGAGATTGTCATAATAATATACCCCTTTCCTTGTTTGCTGCGCCGCAGCGCAAAATCGGTTATGAATGAGAAACAATGCGTGCAGCATGGGTCACACACTGCACGCAAAGGGACTTGAATGGATTATTTTGCACGGCCCAGATACTCGCCGGTGCGGGTGTCGATCTGAATCTTGTCGCCGATGTTGATGAACAGGGGGACTTTGATTTCAGCGCCAGTTTCCAGCGTGGCGGGCTTGAGGGTGTTGGTGGCGGTGTTGCCGGCCAGGCCAGGCTCAGTCTGGGTTACTTCCAGATCCATGAAGTTGGGTACTTCCACGCTGAACACGTTGCCTTTGTGGCTGAGCAACTTGCAGGGGGTGTTCTCGGTGATGAACTTGAAGGATTCTCCCAGTGCGTCCTTGTTCAGGGGAACCATGTCAAAGGTCTCCATATTCATAAAATAGTAGAGATCGCCGTCGTTGTAACTGTATTCCACATCCGTGCGTTCAATGAACGCTTCCTCGAATTTATCGGTGGGATTGAAAGAAGTTTCTGTCACGGCACCGGTGATGACGTTCTTCATCTTGGTGCGCACAAAGGGGGAACCCTTGCCGGGTTTGACGTGCTGAAACTCGACGACCTGCATGACCTTGCCGTCATATTCAAACGTCTTGCCGTTTCTGAAATCGCCTGCAGTAATAGTAGCCATAATCAAAATCCTCCCAAATCGTCCAAAGACAGCTTTGGACTTGTAGAATTACATAATAAAGTAAGTATATTGTATCGCATGGAGAGGGATTTGGCAAGTCCTTTTTTCAGGGGAAAAGAGCCTCAGCGGCGGCGCGGCGCTTCCGTTGCTGTGCCAGGGGATTCCCTGTCCCGCAGAAGCAGCAGATCTTTTGGTGCAATGGTTACGGAAATGGGATCGCCGGGTGTCAGGGCGAGTGCAGCCCAGTCGGTTTTTTCCAGCTCCATTTCTAAAATGGGATATTGAGCATCCTGCGCTGCGGTACAAGGGCGCAGCAGAACGATGGTGGAAAAAACGTCGTCGATCACCTGCTGCACGGTGCAGGCAAACGTATTTTCCCCGCTGCTTTGACCGGCGGGGCGGACATAGTGACGGCGGATACCGAGCAGATTGGTGTCAGAGGGAATTTCTGCAGCGCAGTGCAGACGAATGCCCCAGTCCGTTACTTCCAGCTCCCGGCTGCCGCAGGGCGTGCAGCGAGCGTAGTTTTTACAGCCCGACAGCAGTGCCGCGGCACGGGTGGCGGGGCGCTCAAACAGATCCTGCACCGTCTGCACCGGCTCTGAGGTACCATGTTCCAAAACGCACACGCGCTGAGCGAGGCGGTATACTTCGTCGCGGCTGTGGGACACCAGCAGTGTGGTGCCGGGAAAAGCGCCCAGCATTTCTTTTACCTCCAGTTCCATTTCCCAGCGCAGAGAACTGTCCAGTGCGGAAAACGGCTCATCCAGCATCAGAATGCGCGGCTGACCGATTAAAATGCGGGCCAGGGCCACACGCTGCTGCTGGCCGCCGGAAAGAGTGCGGGGAAGATGGTGTTCCAGGCCGTCCAGACGAAATTTGGAAACCGATTGCCGGGCCAATGCCAGTTTTTCTTTCTGCGGCAATTTTTCGCGTACGCCGGCAGCGATATTTTCTTCCACGGTCATATTGTGAAACAGCGCATAGTTTTGAAACAGCAGTCCAACCCGGCGCTGCTGAGGCGGCAGATTGATGTTCCGTTCCGAGTCAAAAAAGGTCACGCCATCCACAGTGATGCGGCCCCGGTCGGGACGCACAATACCGGCGATGCAGCGCAGCGTCATGCTTTTGCCGCAGCCGCTGCCGCCCAGAATGGCCAATACTTCATTTCCGCCGGAAAAAGATACGTTCAGCTGGAAGGAACCGAAATTCTTCTCAATGGTTGCTTCGATCGACATGTTTACTTCCCCTTTGTTCTCTTACCAGCGGTGGACATTTTTCATCCCCATGCCTGAGATCAGATTCATAGCCAGCAAAATGACAAAAGCAATGGCCAGCATAATCAGTACCCAGATACCGGCGGTGAGATAATCCCCATTGCTGATGACCAAGGCGATTCGCTGAGAAATGGTGCCGGTTTTGTGGGCGATGTTGCCCGCCAGCATGGAGGTGGCGCCGTATTCGCCCAGGGCGCGGGCAAAAGTGAGGATCGTGCCCGAGGCGATGCCGGGACCGGCTTCGGGGATGATTACACGCCAGAAGATGGCCCGTTCGCTCATGCCCAGTGTGCGCCCTGCGTAGATGAGGTCCACATCTACCTGTTCAAAGGCGGCACGGGCGTTGCGGTACATCAGCGGCAGGGCGATGACCGAAGCGGCAATCACACAGCCCAGCCAAGTCTGGACGATTTTAAGGTCAAATGTACCGTAGAGCCAAGCGCCGAACGGGCGCTTCAGGGAGAATAGCAGCAGCAGGAAAAAGCCGGCCACGGTGGGGGCTACCACCATGGGCAGCGTCAGGATACCGTCGAGAACGGCTTTGGTTTTTGGCCCCAGCCGAACGACCTGCCGGGCCAGCCAGATGCCCAGGAAAAAACAGATGATTGTGGCTACGATTCCGGTTTTCAGGGAAATCCACAGGGGACTCCAGTCAAAGGCCTGCAGAATGGATCGCAGTTCCTCCATACATATGCCCTCCTTTTTTCTGCACCGATAAAATGCCCGCCGCTGAAACGGCGGGCATTTTGAACAGGAGCATTGGGAATTGGTGTGCGTATGCCCTCAGGCATTGACAATGAAGCAGTGGTTCTGGAAAATTTCCTGGACGGCGGGCGTCTGCAGAAACACGAGAAAATCTTCTGTGGCGGCCAATTCCTCTTCATCGGCTTCGGGGTTGGCAATTTGGCAGACCGGATAGACAATTGGGCCAGTCAAGGTACCGTCGTCCTGCGCCAGAATGGTCAGCGCGTCCTGGAAATCATAATAGTCGGAATAATAGATGGTGCCGACTTCGTTGGAGCCTTCGGCCACGGCTTGAGCGGCCACGGACACATTGGCGCATTCGTTGATCTCCACACCGCCCAGCGCTGCGGATACTTCGTCGGAAGTGTAAGCGGAATTATCGTCGGTGTCCGGCAGCAGGCCCAGAGATACGAAAGCTTCGCGGGAGTATTTGCCCACAGGGACAGAACCGTCGCACAAAGCCATATTGGAAGCATTGGACAAGTCCTCCCAGCCGGTGACGGCAGTGCCGCTGTCTTTTCCGGTGACCAGGCACAGTTCGTTCTGCAGAAGGTTTACTGTGGTGCCGTCCACAACCAGGCCGTCTATTTCATCCAGCTGCGTGACCTGGGATTTGCCGGCGGAGAAGAAAATATCCACACCGTGGCCGGCGGCCTCTTCGATTTCCTGCATCAGCTTGCCGGAAGAACCGGAGTTGATGGAAATAGTCACATTGGGCTGTGTTTCATTGTACAAGGGAACGATTTCCTCAAAAGAGCTGACCAGAGAAGCTGCGATGTTCACATAAACGGTGGTATTCAACGTTCCGTCAGATTCGATGTTTGCAGTGCTGGAAGGATCGGTCGGGGCGCTGCCGTTTCCACAGCCTGCTAATAGACCGCCCATCAGGGCGCTGCAACATAACATTGCCAGAAATTTTTTCATCTTTTCCCTCCTATAAAACCAAAAAATCTGAGCTGTTTTGTTTGGATTTGTTTGGTTTTGTTTTATGGTGGTTTTATTATACTGAAAGAGACGAAAAAAGGCAATCTTTTTCCCGCAATCATTCGGACTTTTGTTTGTGTCATAGGAATTCTTTGCAAAAAAAGCCCGGCGGCACAAACCTGCAGGTTTGTGCCGCCGGAAGCGGATGGTTGTTTATTCGGCCGAAGGCGCGCACAGCGCATCCAGAACGGCTTGATAACTTTCGTCATCTGTGACAGAGGCGACATTCAAAATGACGAAGTTGGTGTTGAGCATACTGGTGATAGTAGGGCTGCAAACTGCCTGATCTCCGGCCCAAACTGTGATTTTGGATTGCTCTTTGGCCAGCTCTCGGGTGGCGTTGCGGAACTGCTTTTTACCCTCGTCGCTCAGAACGAGGGCATAGGCATAGGGACTGCTGGTTCCAGTGTCGTAATGATCACTGGCCATGATCCCTTGGATGGTAGTTCCATCCAGTAATGCCTCGCCCTCCGGATCTGTGCCCACGCGTACGCTCACATCCTCTGCCAGGGGCAGCAGCTCCGCCGTGGCGCTGGTAGTGGTGTCTACATTGCTGTTGCCGCAGCCGGAGAGCAATGCTGTCAGAGAAAAGGCGGTTGCCATATAAGCAATGATTTTGCGTTTCATGCAATTCGCTCCTTTATGTTGCTTGTTTTTCTGTTGCCGGTTCGATCAATGCCTGCACGATATAGCCGCCCATCATCAAGCCCGCGCAGGAAGGGAGCCAGGCGCAGCTGGCCGGCGTACTGCGCCGTCCCGGATCGTTATCGACCAGCGGTGCGGGTTTGATGGGGACCTCCGGACTGAACAGCACTTTGGTGTGCTCAATGCCCCGGACGCGCAGCTCCCGCCGCATGACGCGGGCCAAATGACAGCCTTCGGTTTTGGAAAGGTCTGTGATACGCAGCTGAAAGGGGTCCACTTTATTCCCTGTGCCCATGGCTGAGAGAATGGGGACATTACGCTCCAGCGCCGTGCAGATCAAATCCAGCTTGCATTTCACCAGGTCAATGCAGTCGGCAATGTAGTCATAATGCCGGGAAAAACACAATTCACGGGTGCTGTCTTCGTATTTCACAGGCAGAGTGTGTACGATGCAATCCGGGGAGATAGCGTGTACCCGTTCCGCGGCGGCATCCACTTTGGTCCGGCCCACTGTTTCATGGGTGGCGATGATCTGGCGGTTGATATTGGAACGATTGACCCGGTCGCTGTCTATCAGGGTCAGCTCGCCCACGCCGGATCGGGCCAAAACTTCGGTCACATAGCCGCCCACGCCGCCGATGCCGAATACGGCCACATGACTGTGCTGAAGCCGCTCGATGGCGGCGCGGCCCAGCAGCATTTCCGTCCGGATCAATTCTTCTTTCATGGTGCGTCCTCCTTTCACAAAACGCCGGCTTTGGATTCCAAAGCCGGCGTTTTTTTCTGCATTCAGCCCACGGCCTTCAGGCCGAAAGTGTGTACCTTGGCGTTGGCACCATCATAGATGCTGTCCTGCCAGTCGCTGTACAGGCCATTGATGCAGCGCACTTCCCAGTAGGGCAGATTTTCGCCCTGGAAATACATCACATGATAGCCGTACGTGGTTTCCACAATGCCGGTGTCGCCGGGATTGCGGTTGGCATCGAAACACCAGTTTTCAAAGGCATCTACCATCTGTCCCTTGTAAACCTGGGTGTACAGGCCGCCTTCGCTGGCATTGGAATCACTGGAGTATTCCTTGGCCAGTTCACCGAACGCGTCGGCAGTGTGCGCGCCGGCCAGGTATTTGTTCAGAACGTCCTGAGCTTTTTCCTTGGCGGCGGCATTGTTGGTCTCTGTTTCGGCGTCGTAGCCTTCGTCATCTGCGCTCAAGGTGTTTTCCTCTGGTGCGATCAGAATGTGGCGCACATCAACCGTGTTGTAATCGGGGCGGTAACGCTCGCCCATGACAACCACATACCAGCAATTGTTTGCTTCGTCCTTCACCACGCTGGCCTCGCCGTTGGTACGGCTTTCGTCGAACACCCAGTCGTTAAAGGCATAGGAACTGTAGGAAGAATAGGAAGCGTCGGTTTTGGCGCTGTAGTAGTTGCTGCCAAACTCATCGCCGATATCGGAGAGTTTTTCGCCGGAGTTCACGCGATCCAGGAACGCATTGGCAGTTTCCTTGGCTGCCTCCATGGCCTGCTTGGTTTGGGCGTCGGTATATTCGGGCGTTTCGTCGGCCGATCCCTCGGTGGTGCCTTCGATCCCGGTGTAATCGGCGTTGACGGTCAGCACTTCGTAGTTGGCCAGATCGATGTCCTTCTTGTGCTCGTCGTAATATGTGCTGATTTCTTCATCGCTGTATTCGTGGTTGTTCTGGTAGTCGCTGGCGTAATCCGAAGAAACGAACACCATGGTCAGGTGTTTCATAAAGATCTCGTCGGTCATTTTGGCGCCGTACTGCGTCTGGAGATATTGCTCACGGGTGATGCTGTTGCTCTGGCAGTATTCGTCAATGGAAGCGGAGTAATCGTCGATCTGCTGCTGCAGTTCGTCGCTGATCTCATAGCCGTTGTCCATGGCTTCGTGGTACATGGAGGCGACCTGTGTCAGGGCGGTGACTGCCTCGCTGCGCAGATAATCCGCCCAGCTCTGGTCTTCGCTGTACTGCTGGGCGTCCAGGCTCTGGCTGGCATCCACACCCAGATAGGAGAAATAGGCGCTGTACTGATTCAGTACAGTGGCATAGTAATAGTCCAAGTCCGTGGCGCTGAATTTCTCGCCATCCACCGTGACGGCAGTCAGGCCTTTGCGGATGTCCTGGTTGCTGTACAAAAAGCAAAGCACGAAAGCAACCAGCAGGGCAATCACAACGATGGCGCACTTGATGTAAAAGTTGCGGTCCTGTTTTTCATCTTTTTTGGTGCGCAGTTCCTGTGTGTTCTTGGTAATCACAGACGTACCGCGCGTGTTTTTTTTATCGCTCATTTGTTTCATTCCTCTCAATCCGAGCTGCGCAGAAACCCTTTCTGCACATATAAATACCGCTATATTATAATAGAAGCCGACCTGTTTCGCAAGGGTAAAA
Organism: bacterium 210917-DFI.7.65; assembly: GCA_020555865.1. GTDB lineage: Bacteria > Bacillota > Clostridia > Oscillospirales > Oscillospiraceae > Pseudoscillospira. The sequence goes on from JAJCJJ010000007.1 coordinate 120,248, forward strand.
TCATAAACAAACTGGAAACAATCACTATTGCAGGAAAAGAGCAGCCGCAGGGAAAGAAAATTCCTTTCCCTGCGGCTGCGTACCCGGTGGTGTTTATGCCAGGCTTTCCCGAAAAATATGGAGGATATCCTCCCGACAAAGAGGCTTGTAACCGCCGGGGAGCACAACGGTACCATCGGCCAGGCATTCCAGCATTCCCTCGGTTACGCCCAGGTCGGAGAGTTTCATGACCAGGCCCAGCTCCTGCATCCATGCTTCCATAGCGGCCAGGCCGGCTTCTGCGACTTCCCGGTCGCTTTTGCCCTCCGGCGCCACGTCCCATACGTTGACAGCAAAACGCTTGAACTTGGCAAGGCCGTACGGCAGGATGTGGCGGTAATAAGGCAGTGATACGGCGGAGAGCGTCATGCCGTGTGTAGCGTTGGTGTAGCCGCCCACGGCCTGCCCCAGCATATGCACCATCCAGTCGGTGCTTTTGCCGCGGGAGATCAGGGTGTTCAGCGCCCAGGTGGCGGTCCACATGATGTTGCTGCGGGCCTCATAGTTCTGGGGATCGCGGTTGGCGATGCGGCTGGCGTGCAGCAACGAGCGCATCAGGCCTTCGCTGAGATAGTCGCTGGTGCTGTCGTCTTCGCCGGAGAAGTACTGTTCGCAGATATGGTTGAAAATATCGTAAATGCCGGCTGCCATCTGGTCGTGGGGTAGCGTCAGGGTATAGGTGGGATCCAGGATGGAAAAACGGGGCATCACATCTTCGCTGGCGAATACATGACCAATTTTCTGATGGGTTTCAGTGTTGGTGATGACTGCGCCGGCGTTCATTTCTGAGCCAGTGCCCGCTATAGTCAGTACACAGCCGACCGGTACAATGGGACAGGTCGGCTCTTCAAAGCGCACGAAATACGTTTCCCAAGGGTCGTCGGGGCAGTGCACGGATACGGCTACCGCCTTGGCGTAATCGCATACGGAGCCGCCGCCCACGGCCAGAAGCAGATCGGTATTATGATCTCGGGCAATTGCCACACCTTCGCGCAGCTTGTCCAGAGTGGGGTTGGGCATGACGCCGGCGATTTCTGCCACCGTTTTACCGCTGCGGCGGAGCAGATCCAGCACGGTATCGTAGATACCGTTTTTTTGGATGGAGCCTTGCCCATAAATCAGCGTAACATTGGGGCCGTATTTCGGCAGTTCCCGGCTCAGATTATCCAGGGAAGCAGAGCCGAAATAGAGTTTTGTAGGGTTACAGTATGTAAAATTACCAAACATAAATACAATCATCTCCTATTTCTTCAAAGAAAATAATTTGCTTGCGGGAGTCGGCGCCTGACGCTGCGTTCAGGATGCCAGAGCGTCAGGCAGTTTGCCGTTCCGTTTGGAAAACAGCGGGGTCAACTTCTCCGGTTTGTGGTAGGCGCTGTTTAGTGCTGCCCTCAGACACAATGTCCGCTGACTGGCATTGCGTCGATACTGCTCCATAAGAAAGTCGGCCTTTTCGGCATTTGCTTTAAGTTCTTCATAAGTCTAAGTCCTGGAGAAAATACTTCTTTCAGGATTGGGATGGGGACGTTACACCTGACAACCCATTTCATAAGCCGTTTTCAGCGCTGGATGGCCGGTGATGTCTCCGGGCCCGTCTACGTCGCCGGCGAATACGGTGCCGGCCAAGCGCGCTTTTTCAAAACAGTCGATCCAGCCGGTCAGACCGTTGACGGCCCGTTCCGGTACAGTACTGCCGTCCTCTGCTGCTGTGGTTAGCATATAGATGTCTCGAAAGGCGTAGTCCGAGGAATACAACGGGTTGGCCCGATCCAGCAGCGTTTTCATTTGGCCGCTCATTTCATAGTAGTAAATGGGGCTGGCAAAAGCGATCACATCCGCCTGGCGCATTTGTTCTGTGATGGCGACCGCATCGTCCCGGATCACACACACATGCGTGTTCAAACAGGCCAGGCATCCCCGGCAAAAAGCGATCGTTTTTTCGTTTAATGAAACCCGTTTCACATGGTTCCCAGCGCTTTGTGCCCCGGCGGCAAATGCGTCTGCCAATGCTTCGGAATTGCTTTTTTCGCGCAGGCTGGAACCAATCACCAGTACTTTTTTCGGCATCTTTTGATCCTCCTGATATGGGTTTGACAAAGGAATTTCTCCTTTGGTACAATCAGCATATATCCTGAACCTGACTTCAGGTCAAGAACTTTTTTCAAAAAATATCAAGAAAGTAGGGAAGGCATTATGCGCTATACCATCGGACAGGTGTCGGCACAGTTTGGTTTGCCTGTGTCCACGCTGCGCTATTACGACAGGCAGGGCTTGTTTCCGCATATGCAGCGCGTTTCTGGGGTCCGTAAGTTCGGAGAACAGGAGCTGGAGGCTCTTCGGGTAATCGAATGCCTGAAGAAATCGGGATTGGAGATCAAAGATATCCGGCGTTTTATGGAATGGTGCGCGCAGGGGAACGACACTTATCCGCAGCGCTTCGCATTGTTTCAGAAGCAGCGCGCGGCGGCAGAGGCAGAGATCGCACGCATGGAGCGGGTGCTGGATATGCTCAAGTTCAAATGCTGGTACTATGAGCAGGCGATCCGGGACGGCGGCGAGGAACGCCTGGCTGCCATGCGGCCGGAGGATATGCCGCCGGATATCCGGGCGGCTTATGAGAATACGCATCGCCCGACGGAGGTTTCAGTATCCTGACCGGCATAAAAAAAGAACGTCCGCGCCCAACATTGGGGACGCGGACGTTTTCGGCGGCATAAAAGAATCCCCGCATGGCCGTGTGGACCCGTTATAAACCTGCACCAAAGGTCCAGGTGGGTTGCCTACAGCTTTCTTCACTGCTCCCAGCTTCCGCCCGCAGAAAACAGGCGGGAGGTCTGCAAAACAGATCACTGATCCGGCATCCCGTATAACGAAATGTGGGTTTATAGAAAGCCCATCACGCACCACGCAGGGATTGGTATTACCATAGCACGCGCAGGGCGTGCCGGCAATCGAATTCAGTCGCTTGCAGGGAAAACCCCGCAGGCTTATTCTTCGTCGTCATCATCGGCGAACAACTGATCGGAAAAAAGCTGATAAATTTCGTTCAGTTCTTCCTCGCTGTCCAGAGTGGAGAGCAGTTCTTCACCGTTTTCTACGATGGTTTTCAGAATCACCAGACCGTAGTCGGCATCATCTTCGTCGGCATCTTCTTCCACGGCGGGGAAGAATGCGGTGTAGGTCAGGCCGTTGTGTTCGAGCGTATCCACATACTCAAGCACCAGTTCGTTGCCGTCTTCGTCGGTCACGGTCAGAAAATCGGGGCCAAATTCTTCGCTCATCGGCGGCATCCTCCTTTGGAAGATCGAAAAATTCAAGATTTACTTCTGGTTTATATCCTGTATGAATATTGTACTGTTTTGGAAACGAAAAAGCAAGAGGGAAATTTCCTTGCTGCTGCAAAGAGTGTTTTTGTATAGAAGGCATTTGACTTCCATATATGGATAGTATTGACAGGCTATGGTATACTGGTTCTAATGGCGTATTTTCAGTATGTGCCAAAATTCAAAAATCTTACCGATATCAAGCAAAAGGAGGGTTTTCTGCATGGAAAGACAACAGCGCCCGCCTCGCAGAGCGGCGTCAGGCAGGGACCATCGAAATTATACACAGCATCCCCGGCAAAGCCAGGGGAAGAAAGGCGGCACCGGATTCATTCTCAAGACGCTGGTGCTGATCGTGCTTTGCACGGGTGTGATCTTTACAGGGATTTTTGCTGTGTATGTGGCCACCTGCGTGATTCCCAATGCCCATGTGGATGTTTCTGAAATTTCCATGGATCAAAGTTCTGTGATTTTTTATGAGAACAGCGAGGGAGAATGGGAAGAGCTGGAAACGCTGCATGGCGGAAAGAACAGTATTTGGGCCGATTATGAAACAATGCCAAAGTACTTGTCCTATGCTGCTGTGGCTATTGAGGACAAGCGTTTTTATTCCCACCACGGCGTGGACTGGCCCCGCACGGCCAAAGCGGTGATCAATCTTTTCACCCACGCAGAGTCTACTTTCGGCGGCAGTACGCTGACCCAGCAGACGATCAAAAACATCACCGGCGATAAGGAAGGCACGGTCAAGCGCAAGATCACGGAAATTTTCCGCGCGCTGGATTTTGAGAAGACGCATTCCAAGGAAGATATTTTGGAGCTGTATCTGAATAATATCTACCTGGGTCACAGTTGCTACGGTGTGAAAACCGCCGCGCAGACCTATTTCGGCAAGGATGTGTCTGAACTGACCATTGCAGAATGCGCGGACTTGATCGGCATTACAAACAATCCTTCGCTTTACGACCCCTATAATACGGAAAAAACCCTGCAGAACAATCTGAACCGCAAAGATACCATTCTGCAAGAAATGTATACGCAGGGATATATCACGGAAGCCGAGTACAACGAGGCCAAAGCACAGGAGTTGGTGTTCACCACCGGCGAAGACAGCGAAGATGATTCGCAGTACTACTCCTGGTTTGTGGATCAGGTCATCTCCGATGTAATCAACGATCTGCAGGAAGAAAAGGGCTACAGTGAGGCTACCGCCACGCAGATGGTCTATTACGGCGGACTGAATATTTACTGCACGCAGAAGATGGACGTGCAGAAATGTGTGGACGAAGTCTATAATAACCGGGAAAACCTGCCTTATTCTTCGAAAGGTTATGATATGCAGTCGGCCATTACGGTCATTGATCCCTACACCGGCAATGTGGTGGCTATGGCCGGTGCCATCGGCGAAAAGACCGGAAGCCGTCTGTTTAACTATGCCACGGCTCGTCGGCAGTGCGGCAGTGCGATCAAGCCCATTTCGGTGTATGCCCCTGCGCTGGATAAAGGTGTGATCACCCCCGCCTCCGTGATCGACGATGCGCCGGTGCGTGCGTTGGGCGGAAAGGCATGGCCGGTCAACTCGCACTCGTATTTTGACGGTCTGGTGAGCGTGGACGAAGCCATTGCCGAGTCGCTGAACACCTGCGCTGTGCGGGTGGTGGAAGAGCTGGGCGTGAAGGAATCCTACAATTATATGACCGACAAGCTGGGCTTTACCACGCTGGTATCGGATACCGACAATCCCAAGCAAAACGATATCAACTCGGCGTCTATGGGTCTGGGCGGCCTGACCCGCGGCGTCAGCACTGTGGAAATGGCGGCGGCTTATGCGGCGTTTGTCAACCAGGGTGTGTACAACGAACCGCGTACCTACAGCAAGGTGACGGACCAGGACGGCAAAACGGTGATCGACAATACGGGCGATTCCTGGGTAGCCATGAAAGAGACGACCGCCTATTTCATGAACAAATACCTGCGCCAGGTGGTTACCAGCGGCACTGGCGGCAGCGCTGGTTTCTCAGGCATGACCGTCGCCGGTAAAACCGGTACCACGACCGATAATTACGACCGCTATTTTGTGGGGTATACACCTTATTATGTAGCGGCGGTTTGGACCGGCTACGAGGTCAACGTCAAAATCAATGCCTCCGGCAACCCCTCGGCAAAGCTTTTCCGCCAGGTGATGAGCAAGATCCATGCCAATCTTCCGAATAAGAGCTTTTTCTCGGTGGACGGCGGATTGACATCGGTAAAGGTCTGTATGGACTGCGGCAATCTGGCTTCCGACCTGTGTGCACAGGACATCCGCGGCAGCAGGGTGAAAACGGTGGAGGTGGCCTCCGGAACGGCGCCTACGGCGGTGTGTACCTGTCATGTGGCTGTTGACTGGTGTGCAGAAGGGGAAGCGATTGCGACCGAATTCTGTCCGGCGGATCAAGTGGTGCAGAAGTCTGCGGTAGACTACACCCGTTCCGGTGTGGCGGCTTCGGTTGGGTGCCGTGACGAAAGCTCACATCTGGCTGCGCTGCAGGCGAAACCCTGCCAGGTGCATACTTCGGCCAGTACGGAAGAACCCACGGATCCAGTTGATCCGAATGATCCGAACGCCATAGATCCCAGCGTGCCGGTGGATCCGAACGTACCGGTGGATCCGGGAACCTCGGATCCCGACCCGTTTGAACCGGATCCCGATCCAGATGCGCCGGCATGACGGCATTCCGTGAAATGTCCCCCCGGACGGCAGCTGCCGTCCGGGGGGACATTGTTTGTTGTTTAGTCCAAAAGAAGTGTGATCTTGCGCCCATCTGCATCGATCAAACCGTTTTGACGCATGTTTTTCATTTCCCGCATCATAGCGCTGCGGTCGGAACAGATATAGTCTGCCAAGGCACTGATGGAGAAAGGAAGATCAAAGGTGTTGGAACCGCCGCGCGTAGACTGAAGGGAGAAATAGCACAGGAGCTTGTCCCGGATGGTGCGGCGGCTGAGGACTTCGATGCGTTCACTCAGCGCCATGGATTTGCGGGACATCAGACGAAACACGTTTTCCAGCAGGGCGGTATGGTGCGCGCAGCTGTTCCCGCAGGGATGCAGGATGTGACTATATTCAAAGAACAAAATGGAAGCGGCTTTGTTGCACACCACGGTGATGCTGTCCTCGCTCAGACCGGAAAAGGCCAAGGCTTCGCCGAACATTTCGCCGCTTTCCATGGTTTCCAGGATGGTGCGCACGCCGTAAACGTCGATACGGATCAGAGAAGCGCTGCCGCTTTTCAGGATGCCCACCAGAGTGGAATGCTGGTTGTATTCGCAGATCACATCTCCGGCATTGTAATGACGTTCGCGGGCGCCGAAGCACTCCATCATATCATGGCAGCAGCTGCTGCTGATTCCCTGAAGTACATCTTTGTATGAATCCTCCATGGCGGGAGCCTCCTTTTTTGTTGATAAAAAAGATACTTTTATTTGAAATTGCTCATAATTACTGTGTTTTATAGATTTTTAAGTATTTAATTCAAAAAAATTTACAACGATATTACAACAAATGAAAGAACCTTATATAACGACTTATAACAATATCTATTTCTCTAAATATTTTATGCAAAATATTAAAAAAAGAATGACTTCCCATTTTTTGATGATATTATAACTTTATAAAGATAAATACAAATTAGAATTTGAGGTGATAACATGAAAAATAACTCTAATAGAAAGAATGATAACGGTTTAGTGATAGGACTATGTATTGGTGTTGGTATTGGTACAGCTTTGGGTGTCGTGTTTGATAATATTGCTATAGGGGTGGCGATAGGTGCTGGTTTGGGACTGGTTTTAGGGACTCTTTATGACTCAAAATAAAATTATGCCTGTTGCGGTTGCAACAGGACGCGGTGCCGCTATTATGATATAATAAAAATATTAGAAAGTAAAGAAAATTTTGGATACACAGAGAACTGTTTTATCAGCCTGTATGGCTTATACTAAAAGAGAACAAGAAGTGTTTGAAGGGAGTTTTCAGAATGAAGAAGTTTTATCGTTGCGATCATTGCGGCATTATCGTTGGCATTGTAGAAGAAGGGGGCGGCACCTTGGTTTGCTGCGGTGAACCCATGCGTGCTCTGGAGGCCAATACCACCGATGCAGCGCAGGAAAAGCATGTTCCTGTGGTGGAAGTGAACGGGAATACCGTCACGGTTTGTGTCGGCTCTGTTCTGCATCCCATGTTGGAGGAGCATCATATCGCATGGATCGCACTGGAGACCAACCAGGGCATGCAGCGCAAGGAACTGCTTCATACCGGCGAGCCTAAAGCTGTTTTTGCGCTGGCAGAGGGAGAAAAGGCTGTTGCAGCGTATGAATATTGCAATCTGCACGGTCTGTGGAAGAAGGAACTGTAAAAATACTTTTGTCCGGCGCAGAGCGCACGGAAAACGGAGCGGACAGCGCGGCGCGGAAAAGCGTGAAGCGCTGTCCGATTTTTATGCGGGAAAAGGAGCGATCAGTCGTTCTCGTTTTTATATTCAGGCATTTGCCTGCGGAAAGATGGTTTGCAGGAAAAGGGACGTATGCGAAATGGAATCTGTTGAATATTGTAAGTTGGAAATTTTTATCCCGGAGACTCATTTGGAGGCGTTGCAGGAAGTGCTGCGGGCGGTGGATGCCGGGCATATCGGGCAATACGATTCCTGTTTGTCCTACAGCCGCGTCATCAGCTGCTGGAGGCCGCGGGAAGGCAGCGCACCCTATCTGGGGCGTGCGGGGGAAATCAGTGTGGAACCGGAACTGAAAGTGGAAGTGACCTGCCTGCGCGCGCAGGTAGATGAAACGGTAAGAGCGGTGAAACGTATCCATCCGTATGAAGAACCGGTGATCAATGTGCTGCCCCTGTGGCACACCAGTTTTTAAGCGCCGGATGCCTGATGGAAGAAGGCAGAAAGCGCAGACATTCTTTTACCGGGGACGTATTGTGTAGAGGAAACCGTGTTTTACACGGTTTCTTTTTTTGATGGCGTTTCGCGGTAAACGGATGGCGTGAAAGGGAACCCTGTGCTTGTGTTGATGAAAACAACAGAGCATAGAAAGACAGAGACGGTGCTGTTTGGCAAAGTCGCTAAAAAGAGGGGAGAAGAACTTGTATTTTTGTCAGAATCGTCGTTGCGCACCGTAGAGGCCTGTGGTACAATAAACGTTGTTTGAAATACAAATGCTTTCGAGAGGTGGACAATGTGAGTATTACTCCCAAGTATTATATTGTGGATGCCAAAGCCCTGCCGGAGGTGTTTTTAAAAGTGGCCGAAGCCAAGCGTATGCTGGAAACCGGCGAGGCGTCCACTGTGGGTGAGGCGACCCGGCAGGCGGAAGTCAGCCGCAGTGCGTTTTATAAATACAAAGATATGGTTATGCCGTTCAACAATATGCGTTCGGGCCGTATCCTGACATTTTATACATTGCTCAAGGATAAGCCGGGTGTATTGTCCACGGTGTTGGCGATTTTTGCCGCCTCCGGCGCCAATATTCTGACAATTAATCAAAGTATTCCGACCAACGGCTGCGCTGCGGTGACGATTTCGGCAGAAACATCGGATATGACCGAGAGCCTGGAAGAACTGGTTCACCAGGTATCTTCGGAAAATGAGATTATCCGCTTTGAAATTTTGGCGGGATAATGGAAAAAGAGGAGAGAAAGGCGACATGATTCACATTGCAGTAATGGGCTTCGGTACCGTAGGTGCCGGTGTGGCAGAGATCCTGCAGACCAACGGCGCGCTGCTGGAAAAACGCTTGGGTGAGGCCGTGGCTCTGAAATATATTTTAGATATCCGGGATTTCCCGGACAGTCCATTCGGTGCGCTGGTGGTGCATGATTTTGAAACCATCGTCAACGATCCGGAAGTGGACGTGGTGGTGGAAACCATCGGTGGCACAGGCGTTGCATATGAGTACACCCGGCGTGCGCTGCAGGCGGGCAAACATGTGGTCACCTCCAACAAGGAACTGGTGGCCATTCAGGGGCGGAAACTGCTGGCGCTGGCAGAAGAGAAAAACATCAATTATCTGTTTGAGGCGTCTGTGGGTGGCGGTATCCCGATCCTGCGGCCCCTGCAGCAGTGTCTGGCCGCCAATGAGATTGAAGAGGTGTTCGGTATCCTCAACGGCACTACCAATTACATTCTTACCCGCATGGTGCGCTTCGGAATTACATTTGAGGCGGCGCTGAAGGAAGCGCAGGCTATGGGGTATGCCGAGCAGGATCCCACCGCCGATGTGGAAGGGCAGGATGCCTGCCGCAAGATCTGTATTCTGGCGGATCTGGCTTTTGGCCGGGAAGTGTTGCCTGAGCAGGTCCCCAACGAAGGGATTTCCGGCGTCACGCTGCGGGATGTGGAGATCGTGGAACAAGCCGGCTGGCGTGTAAAGCTTCTGGGCCGCGCTGTGCGCCAGGCAGATGGAAGCGTTTGTGCCTATGTCGCACCGCATCTGGTGGAAGAGCATCATCCCATTGCCGCGGTGGAGGACGTGTTTAATGCGGTGATGGTACGCGGCAATGCTGTGGGCGAAGTGATGTTTTATGGACCCGGTGCAGGCAAACTGCCCACTGCCAGTGCCGTGGTGGCGGATGTAATCGATGCTGCGCAACACCGACAGCAGCGCCGCCGGATCGGCTGGGAAGCCGGCGGAAAGGAAGTCTGCGGTGGTGCTGCAGCGCTGTCCATGCGCTGCTATCTGCGGACGAAAGACGACTTGGGCAGGGTGGAAGCGCTGTTCCCGGACTGTGAGATCCTGTCCTCCCAGAAAGGAGAAGTGGCGTTTATCACGCCGAAAATGCCGCTGGAAACGTTGCGGCAGTGTGCGGAAGCGCTGCAGGTGTGCGCAAAACTTTGTGTACTGGAATGAGCGGTCTGCGTACAATGGAACAGCAGGATTTTTTCCGAGAGTATAACAAGAACAGGAGAGAGCAGGAATGGGTCTGATTGTGCAGAAATTCGGCGGTACGTCCGTGGCCAATGCACAGCGCATAAACCATGTGGCAGATATTATCGCTAATACATATAAAGCAGGCAATAATGTAATCGTCGTGCTTTCCGCCCAGGGCGACACGACGGATGACCTGATCGAAAAAGCCAACGAGATCAACCCCCATGCGTCCCGGCGCGAACTGGATATGCTGCTTTCCACGGGGGAGCAGATCTCCATTGCCCTGTGCGCCATGGCGCTGGAGAAGCGCGGGCTGCCAGTGATTTCCCTGGCGGCCTGGCAGGTGGGAATCCAAACCAACAACACTTATAACGATGCCCGGATCCGTAAGGTCGGCAAAGAACGCATCCAATCGGAACTGGATAAAAAGAATATCGTTATTGTGGCGGGCTTTCAGGGGGTTAACGCCTACGGTGATGTGACCACCCTGGGCCGCGGTGGATCCGACACCAGCGCCGTGGCGCTGGCCGCTGCGTTTCATGCGGATTTGTGCCAAATTTATACCGATGTAGACGGCGTATATACAGCCGATCCCCGTGTTGTGCCGGACGCCAAAAAACTGCCAGAGATCACATACGCCGATATGCTGGAACTGGCTTCCCAGGGCGCGCAGGTGCTTCACAATCGCAGTGTGGAGCTGGCGAAAAAATATCATGTCAATATGGAAGTGGTTTCCAGCATGGAGAACGTGCCCGGTACAAAAGTCAAGGAGGTAGTCAAAGTGGAAAAGACGAATATCGGCGGCGTAGCCAAAATGGATAATTTTGTGCGGTTTTCACTGGTCGGTCTGGAGGATCGCCCTGGCGTTGCGTTTAAGGTGTTTTCCCTGCTCAGCCGCAACAGCGTCAATGTGGATATTATTTTGCAGTCCGTGGGCCGCGACGGTAGCAAGGACATCAGTTTTACCTGCCCCCTGAACAGTTTGGAGGCAGCGAAAAACGTGCTGGAGGAGAATCGCGACGCTATCGGCTATTCCTGCATCGAAGTGGATGACCATGTGGCAAAGATCAGCCTGGTCGGCGCGGGCATGATGACCCATGTGGGCGTGGCCTCGGATATGTTTGAGGCGCTCTACGATGCTGGCATCAATATTCAGATGATTGCTACCTCTGAAATCCGCATTTCCGTTCTGGTCAGCAAAACCGATGCCAACCGTGCGCTGAAAGTGGTGCATGACAAATTCTTCGGGATCGAAGACTGAGTGGTCTAAGCGTGTCTGATGCAAGAACACCTTTGTTTTTGCAAAGAGTACAGGGAATTTTGGAACAGAGTCTTTGATTTTGCAAAGCAGCGTGTTATACTATCCGTACAGTATAACGCGCTGCTTTTCTTTGGGGAAAGTGCAGGAAGGAGCATGAGGTATGATTTATCGCTGCAGCAGTAAGGACTGCGGATACTGGTGTGAGGGCGAAATGCTGGAAGGCGCCGCCTGTCCGTGGTGCGGCAAGGAACTGTTGCGTGCGGAGGAAAAGAACATGAGCGGCGACGATTGGGCGGCCCTGGGCGGTTTCTGGTCCGAGCAGGGCGCAAAAGGGAAGACGCGAATGGCCGAGTGTTTCCGGAAAGCCGCCTATCTCGGCAGCGCTTGGGGCACCTGCAATCTGGGTATCTGTATGGAGCAGGGCGATGGCGTGGAGCGGAACCCGGAGCAGGCGTTTTGGCTGTACAGCCAGGCGATGGAAATGGGTAGCCTGAACGCTGTATGCTGCCTGGGCGTTTGCTATGAATGCGGTGTCGGCACGGAAAAAAATCTGGAACATGCCGTGGCGTTGTACCACAAGGCTGCTAAATATGGCTCTCCCCGTGCGCAGATGCTGTTGGCCAGGGCCTATTATACCGGCCGCGGCACTGCGGAGGATCGGGAAAAATCCATGTTCTGGCTGAAATCTGCAGCGTATCAGCGATACGGCGATGCTATGCATCGCTTAGGTGTATGCTATGAATACGGCGACGGCGTACAGCAGGACTGGACGCGGGCCGCCCGCTGGTTCCGCGAGGCTGCGGAGGATGGCGTTGGCGCAGCTATGACGGACATCGGCTATTGCTATGAGCGCGGCTACGGCGTGGAGCAGGACTGGAAACAAGCGGTGTCCTGGTATCGAAAGGCTGCAGCGGCAGGACAAAGTGTGGGGATGACGAACCTGGGCTGGTGTTTCGAGAGCGGACAGGGCATCCGTCAGAGCTGGGAGCGGGCGGTTTATTGGTACCGCCGGGCCGCAGAGTTGGACGACACCCGCGCCATGGGGAATTTGGCCTGGTGTTATGATAACGGAAAAGGGCTGGAAAAAGACAGCGCTGCCGCAGCCCAATGGTATTTGCGCGGCGCGGAGCTGGAGGATGAGCGGTGCATTTACTGCACGGCATGGAATTACGAATACGGCGACGGTGTGGCGCAGGATCTGGAACAAGCGGTTTTCTGGTACTGCAAGGGCGCGGCGGCTGGCGAACGACGGTGTATGAACAATTTGGGCTGTTGCTATGAGCGCGGCACCGGTGTGGCGCAGGATTTTTCTGCCGCTGTGCAATGGTATCGCCGCAGCGCTGAGGCAGGCTATGATGAGGCCATGGCCAATTTGGGCTACTGCTATGAAGCGGGCCGCGGCGTGGAACAAAGCTGGCCGGAGGCGATTCGGTGGTACGAAAAAGCCGCCGAGGCAGGAAACGGCCGCGCCATGGGAAATCTTGCCTGGTGCTACGACAGCGGTCAGGGTGTAGAACATAATGCAGAGGAAGCTGTGCGCTGGTATCGTGCCGGCGTGCAGGCGGGAAATCTTCGCTGCATGCACAACCTGGGCTGCTGCTATGAACATGGCGAAGGCGTGGAAAAAAATATGGAAGAGGCGCTCTGCCTGTACCGCGCGGCGGCAGAGGGCGGATATGTGTATTCCATGTATGCACTGGGAACCTGCTGTGAACGGGGCATAGGCATGGATGCGGACCTGGAACAGGCTGTAATTTGGTTTGAGCAGGCCGCCTCCGGCGGCATGGCAAAAGCCATGTATTGGCTGGGGCGTCATTACGCATTTGGTACGGGCATAGAGCGTGACCTTTCCAAAGCGATTGCATGGTATAAAAAAGCTGCGGAAGCAGGGTATGGTGACGCCATGTTCAGCTTGGGCTGGCTATACAGCCAGGGGACAGATCTGCAGCCGGATTATCCGCAGGCGGTTTACTGGTATGAAAAAGCGGCAGACGCAGGGATCGACGCGGCTATGAACAATCTCGGAGAACTGTATGCACAGGGCCTGGGTGTGGAGCGGGATCTGGACAAGGCCATGGAGCTGTACCGTCGTGCGTCGGAGCGGGGCAATGCCATGGCGTATTACAATATGGGCTGGTATATGGAGCAGGCCGGTGAGCTGGACGAAGCGCTGCGCCATTACCGCAAGGCAGCCGACGGCAACGATGACAGCGCCTGGTGGGCGCTGGGCCGGTTTTATGAAAACGGCGTCTGCGTGCCGCAGGATGAGCGGCAGGCGCACAGCTGCTATGCGCGCGGTGAATCCTTGGGCAGTGTGAAGTGCAAGATGCGCTTGGCTCGTTGCAAACTCCTGGGCATTGGTACACGGAAGGCAAAGAAACAGGGCCTTGCCTTGTGCCGTACGGCGCTGGAGGAAGCCATGAACAGCGAAGAAAAAGAAGATTACGGCTATGCAGCCGAGGTGGCCCTGCTGGAGCGCACCATTGCAGAGAACGAATAAAGAAACGGGGGGACCGCGTAGCGGTCCCCCCGTTTTCAGTTCTCTTTTGAAACACCGGCGCATAAACTCCGAAACAGGAGGAGGGAGTTTATGGATCGATCTATGCGCCAGTGCGGCGGTATTTTTCTGACTACAGTGGCCATCGCCGTGGCGCTGCGCTGTGCCTGGGAGGTCTGGCCGGGAACGCTTTTGGGATTGTTTGCACCGCAGAACACCAGTGTGTGGGAACTGTCGAAAATTGGGCTGTGGCCCGGCATTGCCGCTGCGGTGCTCTATCATGTGCCGCTGCGGGATAAAAGCAGTTTATGCGCGTATCTGATGGTGCCGGCGGCGCTTCCGGTGGCGTTGCTGTTTGTGTACTGGTTTTTGCGCATGGTCTGCGGCATTTGCAGCGCTCTTGTGGATGTGGTAGTTTGGATATGCCTGCTGGCGGTGGGCGAGGCAACGGCCCATTCCGTCCGTCAGACGGCCTTTGCCGGACGGGCGCTGCCTATGGTGGGTATGCTGCTGCTGATCTGGGCGTTTTCCTACACTTTGTTTTCCCTGCATGGGGCGGATCTGCCGATTTTCACAGAAACGATGCTGTCTCTGCCGGAGGCATGGGCTGTATGGTGAAATGAAAAAAGCGCGCCTGTACAAGGCGCGCTTTTCAATTGTATACAACGGATATAAAGAAGCGTCATGGAACACCTGCTGAGCCATGGAACTCTGTGACCGAAAAATGCTCCTACGTACACTGTAAACAGTTTTTGCGATGATTCATGGCTCGGGAAAGTGAACCATGGTGTTTTTTTTATCTCGGGCAATGGCTTTGGCGTAACGATCCTCTTCGCTGAAAATGCAACCGCAGTATTTTTGCATGTAAAAGCCCAGGGCTTTGGCTTTTTCGTGGCCATCCCAAAAGCCGGGGCGGAAATCGCGGTAGAGGAACGGAACGCCGTATTTATGCGCTGCGGTTTCGCCCAGCGTACGGATCAGTTCGTGATCCTGATAAGGGGAGATGAGCAGCGTGGTGGAAAAACTGTCAAAGCCATTTTCTGCGGCATAGCGGGCGGTGCGGTCCAGACGGCAGGCATAGCAATAGCGGCAGCGGTGGTCGATGTCGGCTGCCACAGCCTGTACAAAAGGCCGCAGGCCATAGTCCTCGTCCACCACCAGGGCCATGGAGATAGTGGGCGCATAGGATACGAGCGTGTCCCGCCGGGCTTTGTATTCCTGGTAAGGGTGGATAGTGGGGTTGTACCAATATGCGGTGGGCTCGATACCCTTGCCCCGCAGGTCTTCGATGCAGCGCACCGAGCAGGGGGCGCAGCAACAGTGCAGCAGTGTGTTCGGCATGGGAAAAGACTCCTTGCAATGGTTTTTCTTTATCCTATCACACCGAAAAACTCCTGGCAAGGGTGGAATTTGCGTTGACGTGTTCGGCGGATTTGTAGTATAATACTACGATATGATGCCCTTACTATAGATAAGATCAAGGAGAACGAACGACGATGTGGATCGCGGAGAATTGGAAGGATTATGAACTGCTGGACTGTGGCGATGGCGAGAAACTGGAGCGCTGGGGACGGCAGATCCTGGTGCGCCCGGACCCCCAAGCCATATGGGAAGCGCCCCGGCGCAGCAGTGCCTGGCAGAACCCGGATGCCCGTTATCTCCGGTCCAATACCGGCGGCGGGCATTGGGAGCGGCGCAAGCTTCCGGAGCAGTGGACGGTGCAGTACGGAGAGCTGACGTTCAATGTTAAGCCCATGAATTTTAAGCATACGGGCCTGTTTCCCGAACAGGCGGTCAACTGGGATTTTGTCATGGAGAAAATTCGCCGTGCCGGGCGGCCGATTCAGGTACTCAATTTGTTTGCCTATACCGGTGGGGCCACCGTGGCCTGTGCGGCGGCGGGAGCCAGCGTCTGCCATGTCGATGCAGCCAAAGGCATGGTGGCCTGGGCGAAAGAGAACGCCCGCTCGTCCGGTTTGGCGGATGCGCCCATTCGCTGGATCGTGGATGACTGCGCGAAATTCGTGGAGCGGGAGATCCGCCGGGGCCGCCGGTACGATGCCATTATCATGGATCCGCCTTCTTACGGCCGGGGTCCTTCCGGAGAGGTGTGGAAGCTGGAGCAGAACCTGTATCCTTTCGTCAAACTCTGCGCTGGGGTACTTTCGGACGATCCGCTGTTTGTGATTCTCAATTCCTATACAACGGGTTTGGCGCCTTCGGTGCTGGGCTATATTCTGAACCTTCTGGTGAGCGGAACCTACGGGGGCCATACGGAATGTGCGGAGCTGGGCCTGCCCGTCACCGAAACGGGCATGGCACTGCCCTGCGGCGCTACGGGTCGCTGGATCGCGGACGATTAACGGAGCGGAATAAGAATGGAAATGCTGAGAGCGGAGGAACTGTGTTTTTCCTATCCTGCCGGGGAAGGAGAGGCGCGTGTTCCTGTTTTGGATCATGTGAATCTGACCATTGAGAAAGGCAGTATTGTGGCGGTTTTGGGTCACAACGGCAGTGGGAAATCCACGCTGGCCAAGCAGTTCAACGCGGTGTATCTTCCCAGTGGTGGCAAAATGTGGGTCGAACAGTTTGATACGGCCAACGAAGCGGTTTTGCTGGAGATCCGCCGCCGGGTCGGTATGGTATTTCAGAACCCGGACAATCAGATTGTTGCCAACGTGGTGGAAGAAGATGTGGCCTTTGCTCCGGAAAATCTGGGCGTGTCCACTGAGGAAATCCGCCGCCGGGTGGATGACGCTCTGGCTGCGGTGGGGATGAGCGACTTCACCCGCCATGCGCCTCACCTGCTCTCCGGCGGGCAGAAGCAGCGCGTTGCCATTGCAGGCGTGCTGGCCATGGAGCCGGAGTGTATTGTGCTGGACGAAGCGACCGCCATGCTGGATCCCCGGGGCCGGCGGGACGTACTGGATACAGTGCGTCGGCTGAACCGGGACAAGGGAATGACCGTAGTAATGATCACCCATCATATGGATGAGGCGGAGCTGGCGGACCGCGTGGTTGTGCTCAATCATGGGCAGGTGTATCTCGATGGTGCACCGAAGGAAATCTTCCAGCAGGTGAAGCAGCTGCGCTCCATTGGCCTTACTGTGCCGGAAACGGTGAAGCTGCTCTACGATCTGCATCAGGAGGGGATGGACGTGTTGCTGTCCGCCATTTCTGTGGAGGAGTGCGCCGACGCCGTCTGCCGGGCGCTGCAGGCATGCGGCGTGGAAGAATCTGTTTCCGAAAGGGAAAACGAACGTGGAACCAATTATCAAAGTTGACAATCTGACACATACATACAGTGCCGGCACGCCGTTTGAGCGTAACGCAGTGGAGCATATCTCCTTTGAGGCTTATCCCGGGGAGTTCATAGGTGTGATCGGACATACAGGCTCCGGGAAGTCTACTTTCATTCAACACCTTAACGGGTTGCTCCGTCCTACCGAAGGGCATGTGTATTTTCGGGGGCAGGATATCTGGTCCGCCCCGAAAGTCACCCATGCCATCCGGTTCCATGTGGGCTTGGTGTTTCAATATCCGGAATACCAGTTGTTTGAGGAAACGGTTTATAAGGATATTGCGTTCGGGCCGGCGAATATGGGACTGGACGAAAAGGAAATTGACCGCCGGGTACGGGAGGCCGCGGGTTTTGTGGGGCTGGGAGACGCGCTCCTGGAAAAATCACCTTTTGAATTGTCCGGCGGGCAGAAGCGTCGGGCAGCCATGGCGGGAGTGTTTGCCATGGAGCCGGAAGTGCTGATTCTGGACGAGCCGACCGCCGGCCTTGATCCGGTGGGATGCGAGAGCATATTAGCGCAGATCCGCCAGTATCACCGTGCCAAAGGAAACACGGTGCTGCTGGTGAGCCACAGCATGGAGGAAATTGCGTGTAATGCCGGGCGCATTGTGGTGCTGGATCAGAAACATATCGTGATGGACGGCGCGCCGGCGGAGATTTTTTCCCGGGCCGAAGAGCTGGAGTCCATCGGACTGGGCGTGCCGGAGGTGACGCGCATTGCCGTGGCCCTGCGCCGGCGCGGGCTGCCAATCGACAGCGCCGTGTATACTCAGGAGGCGCTGCGCGCGGAGATTCTGCGCCTGAGAGGGGGAATTGCCTCGTGCTGAAAGACATTACCCTCGGGCAGTATTTCCCCGGAAATACACTGGCCCACCGGCTGGATCCCCGCACAAAGCTGATGATGGTGGTGATTTATATCATCGCCCTGTTTTGTGCCAAATCCTTTTTCTCATATGGTCTTCTGGCGCTGTTCCTGCTTATCAGCGTCAAAATTTCAAAAGTAGGATTTCGTGCGTTGATCCGTGGCATGAAGCCGCTGATTTTCATTCTGATTTTTACTGCAGTGCTCAATATGTTCTATACGCCGGGGCAGGCCATCGGCACTTTCTGGATTTTTACGCTGACAGTGGAAGGCGTCTGGGCTGCGGTGTTTATGGTAATCCGGATCGCGCTGCTGATCATGGGCACATTTTTGATGACTTACACCACCAGTCCCATTGCGCTGACAGATGCCATTGAAAATCTGCTGGGCCCGCTCAAACGGCTCCATGTACCGGTGCACGAACTGGCTATGATGATGTCTATTGCGCTGCGCTTCATCCCGACGCTGATAGAGGAAACGGACAAAATCATGTCCGCTCAGAAAGCCCGCGGCGCAGATTTTGAAACCGGAAATATCCTGCGCCGGGCCAAGGCGCTGGTGCCGATCCTGGTGCCGCTGTTCATCAGCGCGTTCCGTCGGGCCGACGAACTGGCTACGGCCATGGAATGCCGTTGTTACCACGGTGGCGAGGGCAGGACAAAACTTTATGTGCTGCGTTATCAGCGGCGGGATTTTTTCTGCATTCTGCTGACGACGCTGATCACTGCGGCCGTGGTGCTATTGAGCCGCCTCGGACTGTGAGGAAAGAAGGAAGCTGTGCAGATCGTTTTCGCTCTGTGCGGACAGTAGGATTTTTATGAAAAGAAACATTGCCTTAAAATTGATGTATAACGGCACGGCCTACCATGGCTGGCAGGTGCAGAAGCGGGACGTTACGGTGGCGGGCACATTGGAAAAAGCGCTTTCGGGTCTGGCTGGGGAGCGTATTCACCTGGTGGGGGCTGGGCGCACCGACGCTGGTGTCCACGCCGAGCACTATATCGCCAATTTCCGCACTACGATGACGATTCCCTGCGACCGGCTGCCCCTGGCCATCAACGTGCGCCTGCCGGAGGACATCGCCGTACAGGCGGCCTACGAGGTGGCGGAGGATTTCAACGCCATCGGCTCGTGCCTGAAAAAAGAGTATACCTACCGCATTTACAACTCCCGCATCAGCAACCCGTTTTATGTCCACCGCGCCTATTTTTACCCTAAGGTGCTGGACGAAGCTGTGATGGACCGGGCGGCGCGAATGTTTGAGGGAACGCACGATTTTGCAGCGGTGCGCAGCGTGGGAACCGACGTCAAAAGCACCGTCCGTACGATTTACTACTGCCGCGTGCAGCGCAGCGGAGATCTTCTGGAAATGAAAGTGTGCGCCAACGGCTTCCTTTACAATATGGTGCGCGCGATTGCCGGAACGGTACTCTATGCGGCCGAAGGTAAATTGCTGCCGGAGGACATTCCGCAGATTTTGGACAGCGGTAACCGCACGCTGGCCGGGCCGACTGTGCCGCCTGGGGGATTGTATCTGACGAGACTTTGGTATGAGGATGAACGGCTGAATGGATGACAAAAAACGCAAAGGAACTCCCGAGGGCCGCAACATTATCGATTTGGATGCGGCGCGGGAAGAAAAGCGCCGGGCTGAACGGGCGGAGGAGAAACGTATGGCCCGTTCGGCGCGCCCGTCGCTGCGTCGGCGTATGCTTTCCCTCTTTCTGGTGCTTGTTCTGGTTTTGGGCGCAGTGCTGGTGACGGTATATTGGGACGATATCAATTTTGACGCGCTGCGCCGCACGATCTCCTATATCGGTACTACGCAGGACGAAAGCGGGGGAACCGATCCCTTTTTCTATGACCGCGGCAGCGCCAGCGCCTTTGCGGTATTGGGCAATCACCTGATCTGTGCCACGAACAAAGAGACGACAATCTATGATTTTGCCGGCAACGAACTGTATCAGGCGGATGTGAAGCTGGAATCTCCGGTGCTGTGTGTGGGCGGGAGCTTGGCTGCAGTGTATGAGGTGGGCGGCAGCCATTTGACGGTGTTTAATGAGCAGGGGCAGAAGCTGAACCTGATGCTGGAAAATGGTCTTGGCATATATGCTGCATCCCTGAATGAGGCGGATTATCTGGCGGTGACGAGTCAGAAAAAAAATCAAAAAGGCTGCGTTACCGTGTATAACGCCAATATGGAAAAAATCTTTTCCTTTGATTCCTCTACCCGCTTTGTGGTCAATGCTTATGTGACGGAAGACTGCAAATACATGGTGGCCGAAACCCTGGGGCAGGAAAGCGGTACATTTGTGTCGGAAATGGTAGTCTATCGGCTGGATCGGGAGGAGCAGTACGCTGCGTTTTCTGTGGAAAATGCCATGGTACTGGACATCGGTTCTGTGGGTGGGCAAACGGTCTGCATTGCGGAGGACAGAGTGGTAGTGGCTACAAGCGGGGGACAGGTTAGCGCCTCCTATCCGTATGCGTTGCCATATCTGCGGGAGTACTCTCTGGATGGCGACGGATTTGCTGTTCTGGCGCTGAACCGGCACCGTGCCGGTACCAGCGGGAAGCTTGTGACGGTGAACAGCAGCGGGGAAGCTATAGCTGAGTTGGATCTGAACGACGAGATCCTGGATTTGACTGCAGCAGGGCGGTATATTGCTGTTCTTTACGCTGATCGGCTGACGGTATACAATAAAGATTTAACGGAATATGCAACATTTACCCAGACAGAGACGGCGCAGTTCGCCTGTATGCGTTCGGATGGTTCGGTCTGGCTGATCACGGCGGATACGATTTCGCTTTTGATTCCGTAAACTTTTTGTGACTGGGGTATCAATTTATGCAAATGGCTGTTATAATAGATTTGTTTCTGGCTGTGGTACTGGTGTTGTGCACTGTGCTGGGTTTTCGCCGGGGCGCGTTTAAGAGCGTCATCGGTATTGTAATCGTGGTGGCGGCGCTGATCGGCGCGGGCTTTGTATCTGCTCAGGGAGCACCTGCGGCCGCAAAAGCGCTGACGCCCCTTCTCACTGAGCAGATCGAAGCGCGGTTTGACAAAGCGGCGCAGGAGCTGCTGCCTTCGGACACAGAAGCGGGGGAAGAGGATGCTGCCGGTATTTTTTCCGCTGCGGGCTTCTATCGCAAAACTGCGGATGATCTGGCGCGCAGCGCGGCGAGTCAGATGATGGAAAGCGGAAAAACCATGGTAGAAGCCGCTGTGGAGAGCACAGTGCGTTCTGTGGCTGCTGCAGTGCTGTTTTTTGCTGGGTTTCTTGTGCTCCTGATTGTGCTGAAGCTCATCTCAAATGTATTGGGCCTGTTGACAGCAGTGCCGGGACTGCATCTGATGAATGCGTTGGGTGGCGGTGTGCTGGGGCTTTTGCAGGGGTATCTGATTTTGTGCGCTGTAATATGGGCGGCACAGTTTTTTGGAAACGGCATTTCCGAACAGGTCGTGGAACAGACGGTCCTGTTTCGTTTCTTCGTCGCGCTGAACCCGATTGAATGGGTATCGGGCGTGTAAATTCAAGGAGGTCAATATGCAACCAACCCTTTGTTCCAAATGTAAGAAGTATGTGGCGGTGGTCTACATCTCCAAAATGGGAGAAAATGGCAAGCCGGTCAACGAAGGTCTGTGCCTGCGCTGTGCCAAAGCCCTGGGGCTGCCCCAGGTGGATGAAATGATGAAGCGCATGGGCATTTCCGACGATGAACTGGAAAAAATCAACGAGGAAATGATGCAGGCCTTTGGCGGGGTGGAAAGCCTCGAAAATCTGCCTATGGACCTGAACGACGCGGACGATGATGAAAGCGACGAGGGAAAGACGGCTACGTTCCCCTTTCTGAACCGTCTGTTCGGCGGCGAGGGCGTCCGCGGCGAAGGGGCGGGAAGCGAAGCTGAGGCGGAAGAGCCGCGGCCCCATGCACCGAAAAAAGGCGGCAAGCGCAAATTTCTGGAGAACTACTGCATCAATCTGACTGGCCGGGCCAAGGCCGGGGAGTTGGACGCCATGATTGGCCGTGAAACGGAGATCGAGCGCGTGATTCAGATTTTGAACCGCCGTCAGAAAAACAATCCCTGTCTGATCGGCGAACCTGGCGTTGGAAAAACTGCCATTGCAGAGGGGCTGGCTCAGCGCATCGTCCATGGAGATGTTCCCTACAAACTGCGCGACAGGGAAGTATACCTTCTGGATCTGACTGCTCTGGTGGCCGGAACGCAGTTCCGCGGCCAGTTTGAAAGCCGTATGAAAGGGCTGATCGAGGAGATCAAGCGCACAGGTAATATTATTCTGGTGATCGATGAGATCCATAATATCGTCGCTGCCGGCGACGCCGAGGGCAGCATGAACGCTGCCAATATTCTGAAGCCTGCCCTCAGCCGGGGCGAGATTCAGGTGATTGGCGCGACTACTTTTACGGAATACCGCAAGCATATTGAAAAAGACACGGCGCTGGAACGCCGTTTCCAGCCGGTTACAGTGAATGAACCCTCTGTGGAGGACACCATGAAGATCCTGAAAGGAATTGCCCACTACTACGAGCAGTATCATGGCGTGAAAATCCCGGATGGCGTGCTCCGTCAGGCTGTGCTGCTCTCGGAGCGCTATATCACAGACCGGTTCCTTCCGGACAAGGCCATCGACTTGATCGATGAGGCGTGCTCTGACATGAACTTGAAGGATGAAAAGATCAACCGCCGCATGGAGATTGAAAAAGAGCTGGCGGATTATGAAAAAGAGAAGGAACTCCTTGTGGAGGATACCAGCGAAGAGTCTTATGCGCGTCAGGCGGAGATCAAGAGCCGTGAGATCCAGCTCGGCGGTGAGCTTGATACCATCAAGGCCGCCGGTGAACCTACGCTCTCCATCGAAAATCTGGCCCGTGTGATCGAGCTGTGGACGAAGATTCCCGCCAGCAAGATCAAAGAAGAGGAGTTTCGCAGTCTGTCGGAATTGGAGAGCCGCTTGAAGCAGCATATTATCGGACAGGACGAAGCTGTTTCTGTGGTTGCAGCGGCGATCCGCCGCAACCGCGTGGGGATTTCGCCCAAGCACAAGCCGGTCAGCTTTATTTTTGTCGGTTCCACCGGCGTGGGCAAGACCGAGCTGGTCAAGCGCTTGGCAGAGGATCTGTTCCATTCCCAGGATGCATTGATTCGGCTGGATATGTCCGAATTTATGGAAAAGCACAGCGTTTCCCGCCTGATTGGTTCGCCCCCCGGCTATGTGGGCTATGACGAAGCGGGCCAGCTTACGGAAAAGATCCGCCGGAAGCCCTACGCTGTGGTGCTGTTCGATGAGATCGAAAAGGCGCACCCGGATGTGCTGAACGTGCTGCTGCAGATTCTTGATGACGGACACATTACCGACGCCCATGGGCGCCGCGTCAATTTCGAGCATGCAGTTATCGTAATGACCTCCAATGCCGGCTCCAACACGAAGGAGGGCACTGTGGGCTTTGGACGCACGGTCAGCGAGCTGGATCGAGATCGTGCCATGAAGGCCCTCAACCAGTTCCTGCGGCCGGAATTCATCAACCGCGTGGACGAGATCATTTGCTTCAACCATTTGACGGAGGAGAACTTCAGGGGAATTGCCCGCATTATGCTGGGCGAGCTGACCGACGCTCTGCAGGAGAAGGGATTGGAGTTTGTTTGGGATGACAAGCTGGTGGAGTATGTCACAGCCAAGTCCTATTCGCTGACCTACGGCGCCCGAAACCTGCGCCGCGTGCTGCAGAAAGAAATCGAGGACCCGCTGGCGGGCCGCATTATCGGGGAGTATGATCATCCCTTTACCAAAATCAACGCCACGGTGGAGGACGGCCAGGTCGTTCTTTACACAATGTGACAAAAAGAGAGGCGGAAAAAGATGCTGTTTCGAAAAGATATCGATCCGCGCTGTGCCTATTGTGCCCGGGGCTGCTGGGTGAATCAAAAGGAGATTTTCTGCAAAAAGCGGGGCGTCGTGTCGCCGGAATACCATTGCCGTGCCTTTCGCTACGATCCCCTTCTGCGCCAGCCGCACCCGCCGGTAAAGCTTAACACAGCTAAACTTTCAGAAGAGGATTTTAAGCTGTAATTTCATAGAATGAAATGCTCTCCGTGCCATGCGGCACGGGGAGCATTTTTGATGGTTATGCTTTTTCCTTCCGGAGTTCCCGGATGAATTCTTCAATACGGTCAAAAGCCACGCGCAGATCGTCGAGGGAATAAGCGTAGGAGATGCGAAGGAAGCCTTCGCCGCAGCAGCCGAAGGCACTGCCGGGCACTACGGCTACTTTTTTCCTCTGCAGCAGCTCCAGAGCGAATTCCTCGCTGGTCATACCGAACTCCTGAATATTGGGGAAAATATAGAACGCGCCCTTTGGCTCAAAGCAGGGGATGTCCATATCGGAAAAACGGCGCATCAGATACTTGCGGCGGCGGTCGTAGGCCTGGCGCATCATCTGCGTTTCCGCATCGCCGTCGGTCATGGCGTAGACGGCGGCATACTGGCTGATGGTGGGGGAAGACATGATGCAGTACTGATGGATTTTGATCATTTCGTGCATGATGGCAGCCGGGGCCATGGCATAGCCCAGACGCCAGCCGGTCATGGCAAAGGCTTTGGAAAAACCGTTGACGTAAATGCAGCGCTCTTTGATGCCGGGCAGGGCGGCGATGGAGAAATGGTTTTTTCCGCCGTAAGTCAGTTCGGAATAGATTTCGTCGGTGATCACCAGCAGGTCGTGTTCCAGGATGATGGGCACCAGTTTTTCCAGATCCTCTTTTTCCATAATGGCGCCGGTGGGATTGTTTGGATAAGAAATGAACAGCGCCTTGGTGCGGGGGGTAATGGCGGTTTCCAGTTCCTCCGGCTGCAGACGGAAGGCGTTCTCCTCTTTCAGGGCGATGGTGACCGGAACGCCCCCGGCCATTTTGACGCACGGCTCGTAGGATACAAAGCAGGGCTGGGGAATGATAACCTCATCGCCCTCTTCCAGGGTGGCACGGAAAGCCAGATCGATGGCTTCGCTGCCGCCCACAGAGATGAAACATTCCGTTGCGGGGGCGTAGGATACGCCGATCTTACGGGCGGTGTAATCGCACACGGCTTTGCGCAGTTCCGAAAGTCCCGCGTTGGCGGTGTAGAACGTTTTGCCGGCCTTGATGGCCCGGATGGCTTCTTCGCGGATCGGCCAGGGCGTATCGAAATCCGGTTCGCCCACACCCAGGGAGATGGCGTCTGGCATTTCTGTTACAATGTCGAAAAATTTGCGAATGCCGGAGGAAGGCATTTCAACGATTTTTTTAGCAAGGAAATCTCTCATGGTGTGACCACCATTCTTCTGTCTTTTTTCGGCGCCATATAGGGGAAACCCTGCTCCTTGTATTTGATCAGCGTAAAATAGGTTGTAGTGCTCTGTACTTCGTCCAACGCGGCCAGTTTTTCGGAAACAAACATGGAGATGGCCTTGAGATTCTTTTCGCGGAGCATGACCAGAAAATCATAAGCGCCGGACATGAGGTACAGGGATTCCACCTCAGGGTACTGGTAGATGACTTCGGCAATTTTATTGTAGCCATCGCCGCCTTGGGGGGTCACGCGCAGTTCCACCAGCGCGGTCACGGAATCGGGATCCACTTTGTCCCAGTTGATCAATGTATGATAGCCGCAAATGACCTGATCATTTTCCAACTCTGTCAGGGCTGCATGCACCGAGGCGGTGTCGCAGGCGAGCATCTGTGCCAGTTCGGCTTCGGAGAGCTTACTGTCGCGCTCGATTAGGGAGAGCAGCTTCATTTGAAATTCCTTGTTCATAAGGTACCTCCTCTTGCCGCTGCCGCGGATGCGCCGCTGCGCGCCCGCCGGCACGGGAAAAATATAAATCTTATTGTAATCACATCGTTTTTCTTTGTCAATGGGCAGCCGAAGCGCATAGGGTGGAAATAGAGAATTGCAATGAGAGGAGCAGAGCCATGACATTGAAAACAGAGTTCTTTTTAGGCGCCAACAGCGCCGAAGGGTTTTACAGTTTATATGATCAGCTGCGCGAAGGAGAGCGTATGCGCGACCTGATTGTACTCAAAGGCGGGCCGGGCGTGGGTAAATCGACTTTCATGCGCTGTATCGGTAACCAGGCCGAGGAAAAAGGGCTTCAGATTGAATACATACGCTGCAGCGGCGATCCGGATTCACTGGACGCGGTATGGCTGCCGCAGCTGGGGACGGCAGTAGTTGACGGAACGGCGCCTCATGTGGTCGAGCCGGCTTATCCTGCAGCGGTGGGCCGCTATGTCAATCTGGGGCAGTTTTACAATGTGGACCGCCTGAAGGAACGGCGGCGGGAGATTGTTGCCTGTACAAATGGATATCAGGCGGAATACCGGAAAGCTTATGCCTGCCTGCATGCCTGTGGTGCAGTGCGTGCGGAGATGGAGGGCAGTGCCGGGGCAGGATTTGATTATGAAAAGCTGCGCCGCAGACTTAAAAATATCTGGCAGCGGGAGCGTGGAAAGAAAAGAGGGGGTATCGGGCGGGAGCAGCATCGTTTCCTGGGGGGCTTAACACCTGCGGGCCGCTGGTGGTGCACAGACAGCCTTTTTGCGCTATGCGGCAGGATATACGATCTGCAGGACAGCTACCATCTGACCGCGGCGGCGCTGGAGGAGCTGCGGGGCATTGTCTGTGCGGACGGATTTGACGTGCTGCTCTGTCTCGATCCGGACTGTCCGGCACGCATTGCGCATTTGCTGATTCCGCAGCTGAGCCTAGCCTTTGTGACTACAGATCATACCTTTGTGCTGCCGGAAAAATCGGCGCGGCGCGTTCGAGTGGAAGCTATGATGGATCGGGAACGCCTGCGGACGCTGCGGGGTGGACTGCGGCTGAAACGGCGCTTGGCCGAAGCCCTGGAAGAAGAGGGGGCAGAGCATTTGCGCTTGGCTGGGGAAAAACACAAAGAGCTGGAGCTCATCTATCATCCTTTCGTGGACTTTGACGGCGTGATGGATTTGGCCGCGCGGGAGAGTCGCCGGATCTTTGGTGCATAAAACAGACAGGGCGCACCGGGATGTTCCGGTGCGCCCTGAATTGGATTTGTGTTCAGGCTAGGAAATCCTTCAGTTTTTTACTGCGGCTGGGGTGGCGCAGTTTGCGCAGTGCCTTTGCCTCGATCTGGCGAATGCGCTCGCGGGTGACGTTGAATTCTTTTCCGACTTCTTCCAGCGTGCGGCTGCGGCCATCCTCAATGCCAAAACGCAGCTTGAGCACTTTTTCCTCACGGGGGGTCAGGGTGCTCAGCACATCCACCAGCTGCTCCTTGAGCAGTGTGAACGAGGCGGCTTCGCTGGGTTCGCTGGCATCTTCGTCGGGGATGAAGTCGCCCAGATGGGAGTCTTCTTCTTCACCGATGGGGGTTTCCAGAGAAACCGGTTCCTGAGCGATTTTCAGGATCTCACGCACCTTGTCCACGGGCATATTCATCTCCTGGGCAATCTCTTCGGGAGACGGATCATGTCCCAGCTGCTGCAGCAGCTGGCGCGACACACGGATGACCTTGTTGATGGTCTCCACCATATGGACGGGAATACGGATTGTGCGGGCCTGGTCGGCGATGGCACGGGTGATGGCCTGACGAATCCACCAGGTGGCGTAGGTGGAGAACTTGTAGCCTTTGGTGTAGTCGAATTTTTCCACGGCTTTGATGAGCCCCAGGTTTCCTTCCTGAATCAGGTCCAGGAATTGCATGCCGCGGCCCACATAGCGCTTGGCGATGGATACCACCAGACGCAGGTTGGCTTCGGCCAGCTTCTGTTTGGCAGTTTCGTTGCCTTCGGCCATTTTCTGGGCCAGATCGATCTCTTCATCGGGGCTGAGCAGCGGCACTTTGCCAATTTCCTTCAGATACATGCGCACGGGATCGTCGATGCTGAAGTTATCCACCAGTGTATTGGGATCGACCAGTTCTTCCTCTTCGATTTCTGTGATCTCCTCCAGGGGCGGATCCGCGTCGTCAATGGGTTCGGGCAGATAATCGTCGCCGGCCGTATCGATGCCCAGCAGTTCGAGGGTATCGTAGATGCTGTCCATCTGGTCGCTTTCCAGATCCATATCGTCCAACACTTCAGAAAGCTCGGCAGAGTCGAGCTTTCCTTTTTTGCGCCCTTTGATGAGCAGGTCGCGCAGTTTTTCGCTGGCCTGGATAATGGTGGAAGCAGGCAGGGAGGCGATCATTTTCTCGTCCAGTTTGCCGGTCAGCTTCGGTTTGACTTCGGTGGTGTTTTCTTCGGCTTTATCGGCTGCATTTGTACCTAGTTCTGTCTCTTCTGCATAGGCGGCCGCTTTTTTCATCGAACCCTTTTTGACTGTATTCTTTTTTGCAGAATCTTTCTCTCCGGTGGCAGCCTCTTTGGTGCTGTCCTTGACGCTTTGTGTTTCCATTTCCTTCACGGCTGCCTCGACCTCTGCGGTACTGCGCTCCTTGCCGGGCGCTTTCTTTGTATTAGCCATTCCGTTTTCCTCCATACTGTTTTTTCTCTTTATTTTTCTCAATGGCTGCGGTCAGGGGATCTTCTGCCGCAGCGCGGCTGCGCTTGGCCGCCTCGCTTTGAACAATGGATATGTAGTCCTGCAGGGCCTGTTCCCGCCATGCGGCGGATTCCGGCTGCTGCAGGATATTAGTGATGTGGCTCATCTCCTCGCCAGTCAAACATTCCGACAGAACGGCAATGCCGTTGCTGCGGCCTTCCTGGGCGCAACGCAGCAGGGCGGCATAGGTTTTGGCCAGCAGAGGAGAAGAAAAGGTTTGCGGAGCGATGGGCGCCGTAGGAAAGAACAGGGCGCTGTCCAGAACCAGAAGGCGGATAATGCCTTCTTCGGCTCGGGCAGAGCGAAGATTGTCATACCGGGCGCCGCGCTCTTTGGGTTGGAGTTCCAGGGCCGGATTTAAATCTTTGCGCTGTTGTTTGGCGCGGTCCTGCTTCTGCCGGGTGCGGAATGCGTGCCGGGCCTCGGACAAGATTGCCTGGGCACTGATGCCGCATATTTCAGCGGCGCGGTTGGCGTAAACTTCGCGCTCCACGGGGTTCTCCAAGGTGGACAAAAGGGTGCTGACGTCGCGGGAGTACGCCACCTTCTGAGTGTCTGAACTGAGATTGTATTTTGATGCAATCACGGCCATGCGGTATTCCACGCCGTTTTCGCTGCCGCTGAGCAGGCGTTCAAAAGCCTCGCGACCCTGGAATTTGATGAAATCATCGGCATCCTGCTTGATGCTGTTCCCATCCACAATGCGATTGGGAAGCTGCAGAACGCGCACGGAAAACTCCGAATTGTTCAACAGCTGCAATGCGCGCTCGGTGGCGATTTTTCCGGCATTGTCGTTGTCATAACAAATGACAATTTCCTTGGTGTAGCGGGACAGGAGCCTTGTCTGCTCCACTGTCAGCGCAGTGCCCATGGAAGCCACCGCATTGTCGAACCCGGCCTGGTGAAGCGTGACGACGTCGAGGTTGCCCTCGCACAGGATGATATTGGGGCGCTTCGACTTTTTGGCCAGGTTCATGGCATACAGTGCGCGGCGCTTACTATATGTAATGGTTTCCGAGGTATTCATGTATTTTGGCTCGGACTTGTCCAGCACGCGGCTGCCGAAGCCGATCACGTCGCCCCGCACATCAATGACGGGGAGCATGAGGCGGTTGCGGAATTTATCGTAGATGCCGCCGTTTTTACCCTGCACGGCCAATCCTGCCGCTAAAAGCTCGGCTTTGGTATAGCCCAGTTTGATCATGGCCTGGATCAGCGCGTCCCACTGGTCGACGGATGCCCCCATGCCAAAGCGCACGGCGGTTTTGCGGGTGATTCTGCGGCGGTCCAGGTATTGCTGCACGGAACGTCCTTCGCTTCCCTGGAGCAGCTTATAATAGAAGCGGGCGGCGTCTTTATTCAGTGCCAGTACGCGTGTGCGCAGGCGGCTGCTTTCGCTATGGCGGTCTTCTTCGGGAACCTCCATTCCGGCGCGTTTGGCCAGGAAACGGACGGCGTCCGGAAAAGAGAGGTTTTCCTCTTCCATGATGAAGTTGATCACGCCGCCGCCTTTGCCGCAGCCGAAGCAGTGGTAAATCTGCTTATCCGGGGAAACGGAAAAGGAACCGGTCTTTTCGCTGTGGAAAGGGCACAGGCCGAAAAGGTTGCTGCCTTTTTTGGTCAAATGAACATAGTCGGATATCACATCGACAATATCGCTGCGTGCGATCAGTTCATCCAAAAAATTGGCTGGAATTGACATGTTTCCCCTCCTTGTGAACATTTTGCCCAAAAGAAAACCGTTTATTCCGCTTTGGCGTGAAAAATATGGGGCAACGCTCTTTTTTCATACTATTTTATATATACGCAGAAATTTTTGAAATCCCTTTTTTTTACGGCGAAAAAACATGGAAAAGCAGAAATATAAGCAAATTGACAGGATTGCGGGGAAGGGCTATAATAAAATCTATCTATTCTGCTGGAGGAAAAGGCGATGGACACTTGGGTGCTGACGGCACACTGGGGGGAAGAAAAAATTCCGGAGGATCTTTTGGTGCAGCTGGTACCGCCGGAACGTTTGGGGCGGCTGGGTCGTCCTCAGATGGAGGAGCGGCGGCAAGTCTGTGCTGCTTATGCAATGCTGCGGCGCGCTGCAGCGCGTCTGCTGGGCTGTGCTTCTGTACCGGAGCTCTCCTATGGCCTACGGGGAAAACCCTGCTTTGCCGCATATCCTCAACTGCAGTTCAGCTTGAGTCACACTGAAGGCGCTGCGCTGTGCGCGCTGAGCGATCGGGCTGTGGGGGCAGATGTGGAGCGCATTCGTCCCGTTACGGCGCAGCGGGCGCGGCGACTGCGCCTGAGTGAAACGCCGGAGGAATTTTATGCCGGATGGGTGGAGCGGGAAAGCCGTGTGAAGTGCCGCGGCGGCAGCGCGCTTTCCTGCCGCAGGCCGGTGGCGGAAGAAACAGGAGAGCATTACTGCACGCTGGATGTGGGCCGGGAATGGGCGGCGGGGCTGTGCACGTTGTCCTGCGCGCGGGTGCACAGGGAGGATCTGTATCTGCCCGAGCTTCTGAAAACGGAATAAAAGACCCGCGCGGCGGCAAAAAATCGCTTGTTCAAGCGATTTTTTTGTTGCCCGCGGGTGCGCTGCGTGCTATACTATAATATCTATATTGCTTTTGTTTATAAAATATTTTTGATACTCAACTGTTGACTTTCTTCCAAATGGTTCAGTTGGGTGCACAAGCGTTCGGCGCTGGTGCAGTATTTGTCGCTGTCGTGCTGTCGAGCGTATTGGCTCACTTCGGTGAACAGCGCTTCGGCTTCGTCGATCTCGTCGTGTTCGATAACTACGTGAAGGTATGCCTCGTGCGCCTGCCAGGTCCGGTCGGCCTGGGAGAGGGCGCGCTCGGCGGATTCCCACTGTTCCTGCTGGGCGGCGGCTTGGGATGCATTCAGCTGTGTGCGGATGGAATCGCTGATGTCGGACACGGTGCGCTGGTTCATGGCGCCGGCAGTGAACAGGGACACCAGGATCAGGCAGGCAATGAAAAAAGGTTTCATATACGTTACTCCTTTTTGAGAAAATAGAGCTGATGCTGTTTGTCCACGGTCAGCAGAAAGAGCGATTGTATGGAGGGGATATTGTTTTCCTCCAGCCGCCGCTGAAGCCAGGTGTGGTCAAGATGCAGACGATGCAGATTCCGTTCCAGCAACCGTCCATCACTGATGAGCACGGTGGGCAGACCGGTATCGTCCACTTTATGGTTTTGGGCGCTCTTGGGCGTCAGCGGTTGATACTCCGGATACAGGAGAACGGATAGTTTCCCATTGGTTTCCAGGATAGCGTATTGCACGGTGGCAAGGTCCACCACGCCCTGTTGACGCAGTTCTTCAATCAGTTCGTCCACAGTGAAGCGGGTACGGCGCATCTCATTTTGCAGGACGTGGCCTTCCTGAATAATAACGGTGGGACTGCCGCAGATCAGGTCCCGGAAGCGGATGCTTTTCAGGTTCAGTACAGAAATTATCATAGACAGAGACAGCAGTGTCAGGATTGGAAGGACACCGTTGATCAGTGGGATGCCGAAATCCTGCATTGGAACAGCAGCCAAATCAGAGATCAGCAGTGCCAGCACCAGTTCGGACGGTTCCAGTTCACCGATCTGGCGTTTGCCCATGAGCCGCAGGCCGGCCATGATCAGGAAATAAAGAATGATCGTTCGGATCAGCGCAGTCAGCATGCAGATAACACCTCCGCGTTCAGTATTTGCAGTTGCGCCGGTCTTTATGCCGCGGGGCGGCTTTGTCATACATATCATTGGGCGGAGGAACAATAAAAGGAGACTATAATTTTATGTGTGGTATTGTTGGATTTGTCGGTAAAGAAGAAGCGGCACCCATTTTGTTGGATGGATTGGAACGCATGGAGTACCGCGGCTATGATTCGGCGGGGATTGCTGTGCGTTCTGAACAGGAAGGACTGCAGGTGAAAAAGGCCAAGGGGCGGCTGCATGTGCTGAGAGAGCTGACCCGCGACGGGGCGGAACTGTCCGGAACGCTGGGGATTGGCCACACCCGCTGGGCGACCCACGGGGAGCCGAATGATGTGAATGCCCATCCCCACATCAGCGAAAATGGCCGCATCGCCCTGGTACATAACGGCATCATTGAAAACTACATGGAGATCAAAGAACACCTCATCAAGCAGGGCGTGACTTTTGCCTCCGATACCGACAGCGAAGTGGTGGCCCAGCTTCTGGAGTTTCACTATCATGAATGCGGCAACATGCTGGAGGCGGTGGGCCGCGTGCTGCGCCGCATTGAAGGGTCTTACGCCTTCGGTATCATCTGCGCTGACTATCCGAATGCCCTGATCGCAGCACGTAAGGACAGCCCTCTGATTCTGGGTTATGGGGAGAACGGGAATTTTCTGGCCTCCGATGTAACGGCGGTCATCAAGCACACCCGGGACGTGGTGTATATGGACGATGGCGAGATCGCCGTGCTGACCGCAGACAGCATTGACGTGTTCGACGATGAGCTGATACCGGTGGACAAGAAGCACCACACGGTGGACTGGGACGTTTCTGCGGCGGAGAAAGGCGGCTATCCGCACTTTATGCTCAAGGAGATCATGGAGCAGCCGGAAGCCGTGCGCAAAACCGTGTCGCCCCGGATCAGGGACGGCCGTGTGGTACTCGATGACGTGGCCCTGACGGCGGACTATGTGAAAGAGATCTCCCGTATCTATATCATTGCCTGCGGTTCGTCTTATCACGTGGGCATGGTCAGCAAATACAACTGGGAACGCCTGCTGCGCCGCCCGGTGGAAGTGTGCCTGGCTTCGGAGTTCCGCTACAGCGCGCCTTTGGTGGATGAACACACGCTGGTGGTGGTCATCAGCCAGTCTGGTGAAACACTGGACACCATGGCCGCCATGCGCGAAGCCAAGCGCCTGGGCGGGCGGACACTGGCCATTGTAAACGTGGTGGGATCTTCGATCGCCCGGGAGTCTGACGATGTGCTCTATACCTGGGCTGGACCGGAGATCGCTGTGGCGACTACGAAGGCTTATTCGACGCAGCTTGTGCTGATGGATCTGGTGGGACTGTATCTGGCGGACGTGCTGGGCACGGTGGAGTCGGCGGAGTACAGCGCCATTGTGGAGGAACTGGCGGTGCTGCCGGAAAAACTGGAAAAAGTGCTGGCGCATGTGGAGGATATCCAGTATTTTGCCTCCCGTTATTTCAATCATGATTCCATCTTTTTCATCGGTCGGAATCTGGATTGTGCCATGGGTATGGAAGGTTCGCTGAAACTTAAGGAGATCAGTTACATCCACTCGGAGGCATACGCTTCCGGAGAGCTGAAGCACGGCACCATTTCCCTGATCGAACATGGGACGCTTGTGGTGGCGCTGGGCACTTACCGGGCGCTGCTGGATAAAAGCATAAGCAACGTGGTGGAGGTCAAAGCCCGCGGCGCGGAGGTGCTGGCCGTGACGACAGATGAGTTCCGCGGGAAAATGGAAAAAACTGCCGATGCGGTCATTGCCGTGCCGGAGAGCCATCCTGTGGTGCAGCCCTCTCTGGGTGTTGTTCCGCTGCAGCTGTTTGCCTATTATGTGGCGCTGCAGCGCGGCTGCGATATCGACAAGCCGCGCAATCTTGCCAAAAGCGTCACAGTGGAATGACGGCATACGATTGATACAGCCGGCCCGCGGCCTGTTGCCATGCTGCGGGTCGGTTTTCTGCGGTTCTGTCCCTAGCCGGGGCGGAACGCTTGAACGAAGGCGGCAAACATGATAAAATACTCTGGAACAGGATAGAGCAAATGACAAGGAAGTGAACCCATGCCGATTCGAATCCCGGACTCTCTGCCCGCTACGGCGACGCTGGAGAGCGAAAATATTTTTGTCATGACGGAGTATCGTGCGCTGCATCAGGATATCCGTCCGCTGAAACTGGTTATTTTGAACCTGATGCCCACCAAGATTACCACAGAGACGCAAATCCTGCGCAAGCTGTCCAATACGCCGCTGCAGATTGATGTGGAACTGCTGCAGGTGGTGAGCCACGATGCCAAGCATACCAGTGAGGAGCATTTGGAATCATTTTATCGCACGTTTGATGAGATTAAAAACCGGCGCTACGACGGTATGATCATTACCGGCGCGCCGGTGGAAAATTTGGAATTTGAAGATGTGGACTACTGGCAGGAGTTGTGCTGCATTATGGAATGGAGCAAAACGAACGTACACTGCACACTGCATATCTGCTGGGGCGCCCAGGCGGGCCTGTATTATCATTACGGCCTGCAGAAGCGGCAGCTGCCGGAAAAACTCTTCGGCGTGTATGAGCACACAGTACTCAAACGCAATTCGCCCATTTTCCGGGGATTTGACGATACGTTTTATGCGCCGCATTCCCGCTGGACAGAAATTCCACAGGAGGAGATCCGGAAAGTGCCCGGCTTGGAGCTGATGGCTGTGTCCGAGGCCGCCGGGGTGTTTGCGGTGAAAGAAAAGAGCGGAAGCCAGTTCTTTGTCATGGGTCATCCGGAATATGACCGCGATACGCTGGCCAAGGAGTATTTCCGGGATGTGGAGGCGGGGAAGGAGATCCATGTGCCGGAACATTATTTCCCGCATGATGATCCCCGGCAGTCGCCTGTTGTCCGCTGGCGCAGCGCGGCGCAGCTCCTGTATACCAACTGGCTGAATTATTATGTGTATCAGACGACGCCTTACAACCTGGTCACGGGGAACTGAAGCGGGACCAGAAGCGCAGAGGATGCGGAGGGAGTTTTCAGAATGATGGATGAGAAAAAAAGGGTTTGCGGCCGCAGGGACTGCATGGAGTGTCCGCGTCAGCGGGTTGGTCGGTGCCAGGCTACGCCGGCGCAGCGTGAGGCGCACGAATGCCGGTGCGGACTGCGGGACAAGCGGGCGCAGCAGGAACAGAATCGATGATGAAAAGAGCAGCCTGACCGGCGAACGGTCAGGCTGCTTTTCTCCTTATGTGTGCAAGAGCAGAGGCTGGAGCTGGCGGCCCTGCAGGGCGGCCTCCAGCGCAGGGCGGAGCTGGTTCATATCCGCTACCAGGGAGCATGGTTTTCCCTCTGGATCATCTTGCCCGAAGGGAACGAAATAATAGTGCTTACGCGCCAAGAGACGGCCAATGTTTTCGGCGTTACCGGCCAGGGCGTCGTTGCTTGCGATAGCCAGAAGTACGGGACGGCCGTTGCGCAGATGCGCTTTGGCTGCCAGGGTAACGGTGGAATCTGTCACGCCGCCGGAAAGCTTTGCCAGCGTGTTGCCTGTGCAGGGGGCGATGACCAGCGCGTCCAGCAGCTTTTTGGGCCCGATCGGCTCGGCGTCGCGGATGCAGCGGATGGCCGAACGGCCCGCGGCCGTTTCGACGGTTTTCAAGAAATCTGCGGCACTTCCGAAGCGGGTATCTGTGGAAGCGGCGCTCTCTGACACGATGGGGATCACTGTTTCGTATTCCTGCGTCAGCAGGAGATACTGTTCCAGCACTTTTTTGTGCGTGCAGAAAGAGCCGCAGAAGGCGAAGCCGATGCGCTCCTTTTTCATAAAGACACCTCCTGTTCTGTCAGAATTTGAAGGACCGTATCTACGATGGCCTGCCCGGCGGAACCCGGGGCGACCTTGCCGGGAAGCCCGAGGGCCCATATGGTTTCAAGTTCCAGCTGCTCTGCTGCGCGCAGGTCGATGCCGCCGGGCTTGGAGGCCAGATCGATGCACAGACACGACTTGGGAACCAGGGGGAGCAGAGTTTGGTCCAAAATGAGGTGGGGGATGGTGTTGTAAAGTACGTCGCAGCGAGGAAGACATCCGGCCAGATCCCGTAGTGGACAGGGGATACAGCCGTCCAGTTCTGCCTGCACCAGATCTTTTCCTTTGCGGGCTGCCACGGTCACGCTGGCGTGAAGGTTCAGCAGCAGCCGTGCCAGAAACTTTCCGATTCTGCCGTACCCCAGTATCAAGCAGTTTGTGCCTTTTACGGTGCGTTTCAAGCGGTCCATTGTTAGCTCCAATGCTCCTTCTGCCGTAATGTAGGCATTGCGGAGCACGAATTCTTCTCGTTTGTAGTAATCGATGGGCAGAAGATTATACTCTGCGGCCGAACGCAGCAGAGCTTCGCTCAGCATGCCACCGAAAATTTTTTGCTGCGGATGCAGCAGAGACCACAGCATTTCCATAGGCAGCCGTTTTTCCATAGAGGGCGCGTTCAGACAGTTGTCGCTGTCCGCTGCGGGCAGCGGGAGCAGTATGATGTCCGCCGCGCCCAGATGGGCGGCGATTTCCGGCGTCAGGTGATCGGCGGCTTGAAATCCAAGGGCGGAAACGCTGCGGCCGGCCTCTTTTAATTGATGTATGATTGCTTCCTGGCGGGCGTCTCCGCCCGCTACAAAAAATGTCTGTTCCATAGCTTCCCTCCGTCACCATCCTATTCTTGCTGGGCAGAGTTGGTGATTGCACCCGGACGGAGAATATGGTATACTCAGACATAACCAGACAGAAAACATACCTGAGGTGAGGCTATGGTTCGTTATCCTTATTTATTATTTGATGCAGACGATACGCTTCTGGACTTTTCGCGCAATGGAGACAAGGCGTTTTCCCTGCTGTGCGCAAAATACAGTTTTCCCTGCAATGAGGAAAGCCGCGCGTTGTTTGAGGCGTTCAATCAGCCTTTGTGGCGGGATTTGGAAAGGGGAACGATTACAAAAGAGTTTTTGAAAACGGAGCGCTTTCGGCGCTTTTTAGATGCGCTGCACCGCAGTGAAGACCCCGAGGAAGTCAACCGGGATTTTATGGAGTTCCTTGGCCGCGGGAGTTTTCTGATGCCTTATGCGGAAGAAGTGTGCCGGGAGCTGGCGCAGGAGCACCAGATTTATATTCTGACGAATTCGGTGGAGAGCGTACATACCGACCGCATGCAGCGTTCCCTGATCGCTCCGTATGTCAAAGAATCTTTTGTGTCGGAGTGCGTGGGCTATGAAAAACCGAATAAGTTCTATTTTGATTATGTACTGGAGCATATCCCGGGCATCACGCGGGACAACTGCCTGCTGATCGGCGATTCGCTTACCAGTGATATGCAAGGGGGGATCAATGCCGGACTCCATGTATGTTGGTATAATCCGACCTGCCAGGACGTGATCGGTACACTTCCGGTGGACTACATTATCCACGACCTGAGAGAGTTGCTGGCGATAGTTCGCTGAGGAGTTTCCGGTGAATGCATGAAATGGTGGAAACCGGGAATACTGATACAGAGCGGCCATATTTCCGAGCTGTGAAAAAACTTTTGGAAAAATATGAAAAAAAGTCTTGACAAGAGCTTGAAGGTATGGTATTCTAACAAAGCTGTCCGCGAGGGCGGCGGCCGGAAACGGAGAAAAAGA
Source organism: bacterium 210917-DFI.7.65 (assembly GCA_020555865.1). Lineage (GTDB taxonomy): Bacteria > Bacillota > Clostridia > Oscillospirales > Oscillospiraceae > Pseudoscillospira. The sequence goes on from JAJCJJ010000007.1 coordinate 158,407, forward strand.
GAGAGCCACGGCGAAAAAGATTGGAAAAACTTGAAAAAAGTT
>JAJCJJ010000008.1 GCA_020555865.1 bacterium 210917-DFI.7.65
CACAAATAACCCGTTTTTCCTCCAAAACACCGACTTATAAATACCGCATAGCACCTCTTTGACCGCAAAGCAAAATCCCCGGAAAGCCGCGCCACAGCGGCCTTTCCGGGGATTGCAAAACGTATGGCTTTCCAATTTGGTAGACATTTCGCCGGCGGGCACTGCCGTCACTCCCCCTCCATCTCTTGTCCCCCAACTGTTTTCCTTTCCCATTTGGGTAGACATCCGGTAGACATGGTAGACAGAGGCTGGAAGAATCTGGATAAACTTACTGCCCGTTTTTTCTCGAAAACATAAAATGCTCTTCGCGCTGCAGTTCAGAGACATTTTCTAACCATTTCATACGAACCGATCATTGTTCAGCGGAAGCGTTGCCTCACCTTCCATTCCTTGCGCACGGGAAATATAAAACTGCACCGAATCCCCGGGCGACAACGGCGGCGCCTCAAACGAACGGAACGCATTCAGCGTTTCACCGCAGGCCGCAATCCGCAGCTCATACAGTGCGCCGCGAAACGATACTTCCTGCACCACACCTGGGTTCAAAAGTTCTTTCTTCTGACCGGATGCTTCCCCACAGGAAAAGACATGCACAAACTCCGGCTGTACCACCGCATGCCCCACAGGTGCATGCGCAAAACCGGAAAACGCACGGATATTGCTCACTATTGTTCCCCGGCCGATAAACTGCGCCACAAAAGGCGTTTTGGGATTCATGCAGATCTCCACCGGAGTGCCCACCTGTTCGATGCGCCCCTTATTCGTGACTACAATCTCATCGGCTACTTCGATGGCTTCCTCCTGATCGTGCGTCACAAAAATACTGGTGACGCCCAAACGGGAAATGGTATGGCGCAGCCAGGCGCGCAGATCTTTTCGCACCTTTGCATCAATGGCGGCAAAAGGCTCGTCCAGCAGCAGCAGGCGCGGGCTGGGCGCAATGGCGCGGGCAAACGCCACCCTCTGCCGCTGACCGCCGGAGAGCTGATTGGGATAGCGCTTTCCCAGCCCCTCCAGATTGGTCAGGCTGAGCAGCTCCTCCACCCGCTGCTGAATATACTGTTTGTCCCGCTTTTGGATCTCCAGCCCAAAGGCGATGTTGTCATAGACTGTCATATATTTGAACAGCGCATAATTCTGAAACACGAATCCGATGCCGCGCTGGCTGCCCGGCACATCGTTGACAATTCGTCCATCAATGACAATGTCTCCGGAGTCCTGATGCTCCAGCCCTGCAATCATACGCAGAATGGTGGTTTTTCCGCTGCCGGAAGGCCCCAACAGCGCTACCAGCCGCCCCTCCTCAATTGCCAGATCAATGTGATCCGCCGCCGGATAAGCATCGTAGGTTTTTACGACGTTTTTCAGTTCCACATACATCAGATGTCACCCCGCTTGTCACCTTTGTATTCAATCACAGCCCGCACCACCAGAATGATAATGGCAATCACCACCAAGATCGAGGACACAGCAAAAGCCGGCGCATAACTGTATTCCTGATACAGGGACTCAATATACAGCGGCAGAGTCAGCGTCCGTCCCCGCAAACGCCCTGACAGCACCGACACCGCGCCGAATTCTCCCAGCGCACGAGCCGCGCACAGCACTACACCATACAACAGTGCCCATTTAATATGAGGAAATGTAATGCGGCGGAAAATGGTGCGCCCACCGGCACCCATCAGGGCCGCAGCCTCTTCTTCATCGGTACCCCGAGCCTCCAAAATGGGAATGATCTCCCTGGAAATATAAGGAAAGGTGACAAAAATCGTAGCCAGCAAAATGCCGGGGATGGCGTAAACCACACGAATCCCCGCCTCCGTCAGCAGCGGATAAATCGGACTGGAACGCCCAAAGGTCAAAATAAAAATCAATCCCGCAATCACCGGAGACACTGACAATGGCAGATCGATAAATGTATTCAAAATACGACGGCCGAAAAAGCGGTAGCGCGTCAGGCTCCAGGCAGCGAACAGGCCAAAAATCGTATTCACCGCCACCGCGACCAATACCGTGATCATCGTCAGCACCAACGCCTGCAGCGCATACGTGTCGGTAATGGACTCCAGGTATACGCCCAAACCCGCACTGAACGCCTGCACCAGCACAAAGACCAGCGGCACCACCAAGAACAGTGCCAAAAACGCTACGGTTACGCCAATCAGCAACCGGGGAATCCATTTTTTCTGTTTCTGCATGGCATTTCCCCCTTCTTTCAGCGCTCGCCCGCACGCTTGGCGGCGCGGCCCTGGATCAGATTCGTCAGGAACAGCACCAGAAACGCAATGATCAACATCCCCAGCGCGATGGCTGTGGCCGAAGTATAGTCGTACTCCTGCAATTCCGACATAATCAGCAGCGGCGCAATTTCCGTTTCGTAGGGCTTATTGCCCGCAATGAACACCACGCTGCCGTATTCGCCCATACTGCGGGCAAAGGCCAGGCCGAATCCCGTCAGCATGGCGGGCCGGATCTCCGGGAAAATAATGCGGCGGAAAATCGTGACCGGAGAGGCCCCCATGATAAAAGCCGCTTCCTCCATCTGCCGATCCACCTTCTCCAGCACCGGCTGGATGGAGCGCACCACAAAGGGTATGCCTACAAAGATCATGGCAATGACGATACCTGCACGGGTATAAGCCGGAGCCGGGATGCCGATGGACGCAAGAAATCCGCCGATCAGGCCCGTATTGGCTGTCAGCGACGTGAGCGCCATACCGGCCACCACCGTCGGCAGAGCGAAGGGCAGTTCAATCATGCCGTCCAGCAGGCGTTTGCCTGGAAACTGGTAACGTACCAGCACCCAAGCCATGATCAAGCCCATCACCATATTGATGAGCGACGCCAGCAGCGCCGTTTCCAGACTCACGGCAAAACTCATCAGGACGCGCCGTCGGGTGATTGTAGCAAAAAAATCCATCACCGTCAGATCCGCACTGCTCCAGAAAATCGAGGCCAGCGGGATCAGCACGATCAGGCTCAGCATACTCAGCGTAACGCCGATGCTCAAACCAAACCCCGGAATCACCGAGGTAGCCGTGTTGAATTTCCGTGTGCCGTCCGGCGCAACAAACGGCGATTTTGACCATTTCTGCACATCCTGCAACGTCGCTTACCCCCTTGCCCGCTCAATCTTCCTCGGGCTCCATATTCTCGTAGATCATATCAAACACGCCGCCCTCGGCAAAGAATTTCGCCTGGGCCTCCGTCCAGCCCCCGAAATCTTCGATGGTGACCAATTCCACATTCAGATCAAAACGGTCGCCATACGCGGCCAGGATTTCAGGATTGCTGGGACGGTAATAATATTCCGCCGCCAGACGCTGAGCCTCGTCGGAATAGAGATAGTTGATGTATTCCGTAGCCAGCCTGACCGTGCCGTTCACCCGTGTCACCTCATCCACCACCGCCACCGAAGGCTGGCAGAGGATACTCACCGAGGGCGTGACCAGTTCATATTCGCCGGGATATTCCTCTATGGCGAGATACCCTTCGTTTTCCCAAGTCAGCAGCACGTCGCCTTGTCCGTTTTCCACAAAAGACGTGGTTGCTCCCCGAGCGCCGGAATCCAAGACCAGCACATTCTGATACAGCGCTTCGATGTATTCCTTCACCCGCGCCTCGCTGCCGCCGTATTCCTGCTGCGCCCAGGCCCAAGCGGCCAGGAAATTCCACCGGGCGCCGCCGGAGGTTTTGGGATTTGGTGTGATCACGCCCACATCCGCGCGCACCAGATCATCCCAGTCCTCAACATTCTTGGGATTGCCTTTGCGCACGAGGAAAACAATTGTAGAGGTATAAGGGGCGGAATCGTTGGGGAATTCATCGATCCAGCCTGCGTCGATAAGCCCCTCCTCAGCAATGGCCTGCACGTCAGCCTCCAGCGCCAGCGTCACCACGTCCGCCGGCAGCCCCTGGGAAACGGACAGTGCCTGGGCGCCGCTGCCGCCATGGGACTGGATAATCTCCAGATGTTTACCCGTCTCCTGCCGCCAATGCTCAGTAAACAAGGCGTTGTATTCCTCATAAAACTCCCGGGTCGGGTCATAAGACACGTTGATCAGCTCCGGCTCGCCCAACTTGGCGCAGCCTGTCAGCAGCGCTGCGCTTAGCAGCAGCACCGCGCAAGCGCCTCTTCTTTCTCTCACTCCCCGTACCCCCACTTCTTTTTTCATTGCTTTTTCCCCAGCGTCTGCTATACTGAAAGAAACGAACCTGCCGCGGAAAACCCGCGTTGTTTTTCATCGGCATCGGAATTCTTTATATTATACCTGTCCGGCACTGGAAAGGCAAGTCCCTGTTGCGTCGGGCACGGAAGGAGGAACGGAGCAAATGTCCATGAATCGCGTGGCGTTGGTCACCGGAGCTGGCCGGGGCATCGGCCGGGCAATCGCCCTGAAGCTGGCCGGAGCCGGCTGGGATGTGGCTGTGAATTACCGCACCAGCGCCGCAGGCGCAGAAGAAATTGCCTCAAACATTATCATCCTGGGCCGCCGGGCCATTGCCGTGCAGGCCGACGTCGCCGATGCGCAGGCCGTACGCGCTATGGTGGCCGACGTGGAAGACCGTCTTGGCCCGGTGTCGCTGCTGGTCAACAACGCCGGTCTTTCCTGGACCGGCCTGTTTCAGGACACGGCGTATGACGCCTGGCGCCGCCTGTTCACCGTGAACGTAGACGGAGCGTATCACTGCATTCAGGCCGTACTTCCCCGGATGCTCCATGAAAAAGAGGGAAACATTATCAACGTCACTTCCATCTGGGGGCTTCACGGCGCCTCCTGCGAGGTGGCCTACGCCGCCACCAAGGCTGCGCTGGTGGGGCTGACCAAATCACTGGCTGCTGAGCTGGCCCCCTCCGGTATCCGGGTCAACGCCGTGGCGCCTGGCTGCATTGATTCGGACATGCTCCGCGCCCTGGGGAAGGATACCGTCGCATCCCTGGCGCAGGAGACGCCCCTGGGGCGGATTGGCACTGCGGAAGACGTGGCCAAAGTCGTCCGCTTCCTGGCCGCCGCCGATTCTGATTTCATCACCGGCCAGATTCTGACCGCCGACGGCGGCTTCACCCTGTAACAGCAGCTGCATGCACCCGCCGGCGGCGGGTGCATGCGCGTTTTACACAGTTTCCAGCGCTTCTTCCCCCGGTATTTTCTACTTACATTCCCTCCCGTTTTTATGTTATACTTTCCGCAAGAGGAAAAGTGCACAGCACCTTGTCGGTATCATTGGAAACGACCCGCGCCGGCGCGCGGGAGAACAACACGCACAGGACACGCCCTGCGTGTATTTTTTTGCGCTCTTTTCCCACTGCAGCCATACTGTGATTTGAAGTTGAAAAGGAGACTGGTTCCAATGCCGAAAAACAAACTGCAAGAAGTGATCTTTTCCCTGCTGATGGTTCTCGCCATGGTTTATGCCATGGTGTGCTACAACATCGCCCTGGCTCAGGGCGGTTTGCACAACGCCGTATTCCTTCTGGCCCTGCGGGAGTTGCCCATCATGGCGCCCGTCGCTTTCGCCCTGGAAGTGCTGGTGGTGGGCCGATTGGCCCGGCGGATGGCGCTGGCGCTGCGCCTGGTCTGCGTGGAACGCGACCCGCAGATCCTGGTAACCCTGGCCGTTTCCTCCATGACCGTATGCCTGATGTGTCCGCTGATGAGCCTGTTTTCCGTGGCGCTGTTCCAGCATCCCGGCGTGCAGCTCCCCGCCGCATGGCTGCAGAGCGCCGCGCTGAGCTTCCCCATGGCTCTGTGCTGGCAGCTCTTTTTCGCCGGCCCCGCCGTGCGCTTTGTGTTCCGGCTGCTGTTTTGCCGGCCGCATGCCGTGCCTGTGCCCGAACAGAGCACGGAGTCTTCGTCGCTCTGAGCGCAGCAAAAGCCGTCGTGCTCCCTCAAGGGAGCACGACAGCTTTTTCACTGATATAACTTATGCCCCGGCCTCCTGCCTGCAGTATTCCACAAACCGGATAACGGGCGGCTCGCCATAGTCGTGCCAGCGCTGGGCGGGGCGTTTGGGCAGATAGCCCAGCTTTTCCATCTCGTCGGCCACATCCTGCAGGCCGTACTTTTCATACGCTTCGCGGTAGGGCCAGCCGGTCTCCAGATCCCAGTCCCGTGCCTCGTAAATGAGATCCACCATCTCGTTCCACTGCTGCCAGTCGGCCACTTCGCCCCAGGAATCGGGAATCGACATGGTGCGCCAGACTTCCTCAATCTCCATACGGCGGCAGCGACCATGATTGCGAATCAGAATAGCGCGCAGCAGCAGCTTGGAGCGGCAGGCCGCCGCATGCAGCTCCTCGGCGGTCATTGGATAACCCGTGGCAGCGGCGTACATCTCCGCCTCCATGGTGGGCCACCAGGGATCGGGGCTTTGCCATTCACAGCTCATGACAGAATCCTTGATCTCGGCATTGTTCTGCACATTGATGATGGCACAGATCAGATTCGGGCTGTGATAGGGATCAGCCATGGCCTCGGCGTGGTGTTCAAACTCGCTGTGGAAATGCTCCACGGTGTTGGCGTCGCGGGTAGAGAGCATGCGGATGATGCAGGCAGCCAGCCAGGTGGGCTTTTCCACGCTGCCCTCGTAGCCGCGGCCCTGCCAGTGGACGCTCTGCCCCCAGCCGCCTTCCAGGGAAACCGGGATGGGCAGCGGCTTTCCGCCCAGCATCTGGGAATAGCGGCCGTGGTAGACCGTTTCACTGTAAGTATCATAGCCCATTTCCCGGATGGCCCGGGCCATGCCCTCGGCAAACAGATTGCCGTAATAGCCTCTGCGGTAAACCAGGTTGTCGATGAAGGTGCGGATGAAAGCGGTGTTCTCCACATCCACCTCCATACCGGTACCCAGATCCATGCCCTCAAACAGCCCCTCTTTCTTACCCATGCCCAGCCAGGTCTGCAGCCACACGTCGATTTCCCATTTGTCGATGCCATATTCGTTGCACAGATCGTTCACAATGGTGCCTCGCTCATAATCGGGCTTCCACAGATCGTAAATATCGGGCAGAATCACCTTGCCCTGGGCTTCAAAATCGGGGTCGGAAAAGTCCGGGGCCGGGAAATCGCGGCCCAGCAGCTTACAGGGAGCGCAATAGTTCTGCCTGGTAGGCCAGAACATGCCCACCGGGGCGGGGATATCCGCTTTGTAACCGAATGTACTGGCGCTGACGCATTTTTCAATATGGTTGACCGGCTTATCCTCAAAAGCGCTGGGGCCGTTCATCAGCAGAGCGTTGCAGCGCTGATTGCATCCCGGACTGCAAGCCACGTTGCCGCGGTCGTATTTCACCTCGAACTCGCCGCCGGGCACGCCCAGCTGATCCAGGTGCAGCACCGGGGAAGGCCGCATACTGGGATTGTTCATGTTCAGGCGCAGGTATTTAAGCTTTTCAATATCCGCCGGCGCCACCATACCGGTGCCATGGACCGTGACGGCTTTCAGCCCCTTGCTGCCCCATACCGCACCGAAGCCTCCCTTGGCAAAGGCGCAGTCGTTGCTGGTGGTGATGGAGGCAATGCGCACCAAATGTTCTCCCGCTGGACCGATGACCATGCTTTTATACTCATGGCCGCATTTGTCCTCAAGGGCCTTCTGGGTCTGATGGACGCGCATGCCCCACAGGTCGTCAGCGGGCAGAATTTCGATTTTGTCGTCCTCAATTTTAATATATACGTGTTCCTCCGACTTACCCTCAATGATAAACCCGTCGTAACCGGCATATTTCAGTTCCGTAGCAAACCAGCCGCCGATGTTGCCAAAGGTAAACTGCTCAGGCAGCACGCTGGGGCCGATGGCACAGGCGGCGCTGCGGCCTCCGGCAGGGATACCGGTGCCGGTGGTGGGACCGTTCATATAAATAAACTTGTTCCCTTCGTCAAAAGCGCCGGTACCAGGAGCCACTTCATCCCAGAAGATACGGTGGATCAGCATGCGCCCGCCCACATATTTGGGCACATACTGATAAGTGCTCAAAGTGGAAACCTCTCTGGTGGTCAGGTTGATGCGGGCAATTTTGCCGCAGTAGCCATAAAGTCTTTGGGTATTTTCCGGGTTTTCCAGCAGATCGGCAATTTTATAATTCGGCATATGGTTATCCCCCTTTTTTATTCCGCGTCTAACTCTGCAGGCCGGGCTCCATCCTCGGCGAACAGGGAATCCCGGCTCAGGCCGATACAGCGCACGGGACACCATTTAATACACTGCGGGCCTTCGGGATTGTCCCGGCACAGATCGCATTTCACAGCCTTCCACTGCTTGCGCACCTTATCCCGCTTCATCGCAATGCGGCTGGGCTGGAATTTGCAGTGCCTGGCGCACAGCCCGCAGCCGATGCAGGATACCTCGTCGATATAAACGATGCCGTTGTCATCGATTTTCATGGCCGCTCCCTTTTTGGGGCAGGCATCGTAGCAGGGATGGTCACTGCACTGCTGGCAGGCCAGAACCCGGTGGATCATGGAACGGGTACCCAAATCGATCCGGATGCGGCTGTTGCCCGGACCGGTGAAGCCTTCATGGCTCAGCCCGCACAGGATCGAGCAGGTTTCACAGCCGGTACACAGAGAGTATTCCGGGGAATACTGCACGATATGGTTGCCATACTCCTCCAGTGCCCCAGCGGCAGCCGGTTCGGTTGCATATATTTTCTCACCCATCGTAAAAACTCCTTTCAAACGAATCGCACATTTTCCCAAGAGTATTTCATCACACGAGGCAATGCCTATATGGAAACAGTCAGTTCCGCCGCACAGCGTCAGCGTGGCCAAGGGCTTTTTTCTTCCATGCGCCGCTGAAATAATAGATCTGCGTCAGCAGTAGCGTGAGGACCCACGATAGGACGAAAGCCCACCAGATGCCCGTTTCATCCGTGCCGATCAGATGAAGGAAACCCCAGGCAAGAACCACGCGCAGCAGCATCATGGCAATCATAGCGACCATGGAGAACAGCGTGTCGCCCGCGCCGGCCATGGTGTTCAACGCAACGTGAATCAGCCCCAGTACCCAGTAAAATAGCGGCGTAACCGCCAACATCCCAGCTCCCATGACCACAATTTGCGCCGCTTGGTCTGGATACTCCGCCGCAGAAACAAACAGGCTCATCCAGAACATGCGCCCAGGGGTGACTACTACAGCTAGCGCAGCGCAGATGACAAGCGTCATCACACAACCGGTTCGGTAGCCTTGGCGCACTCGACCAAAATCTTCTGCTCCGACATTCTGTGCAGCAAAGGTGGACAGAGCTGAGCCAAGGGAAAGGATCGGCATGACGGCAAAGGTATCCACCTTCACGGCTGCGGTATAGCCTGCGATCAGAGCTGTGCCAAAAGGATTGATCAGACCCTGCATCAGTACATGGCCGAAGGAAATACTGGCCTGCTGCAGTCCCATAGGCAGTCCGAAGCGAAGAATAGCGGAAAACATCCCACCGTCACAGCACCACGCACCACAAAGTCGCAACTGCGGCACCGCCTTTCGGATATACAGGGCCGTCAGCGCTGCGGCCAGCCCTTCAGCAAAGATGGTCGCAAAGCCCGCACCCATCACGCCGAGGCTGAAAACACAGACAAACATTAGATCCAGCCCGGCATTGACGCAGCAGGAAAAGATCAGAATATAGAGAGGCATCTGTGTATTGCCCAAGCCCCGCAACAAGCCAGAGAGCTGATTGTAAAACACATTGCACACCAATCCGCACAAAATGGTGCGCAAATAAACCTCTGCAAAGGCATAGTCCTCTCTATCGGTGTCCGCAGTACGGTAAGAAAGGGATCCACCAGAAGCTGCCCCACAAGGGTGAGCACAACAGCCACGACCAGAGACGTCCACACCACGGTGGACACCGCCACAGGCAGTTCCTTTTCCCGGCCAGCGCCGAACAACTGGGATACCACAATGGAAGACCCCACAGAAAGCCCAATGAGCAGCGCATTGACAAAATGGAAAGCCGGCGAAGCCACCCCTACCCCGGCCAGAGCTTCCGGCCCCACAAAGCGGCCCACAATCATCGTGTCCACCAGATTGTAGGACGCCTGAAACACATTGCCCAGCAGCAGCGGCAGAACCAGCACCATGATCTGTCGCCAGGGTGTCCCCTCCGTCAGATTCCTGACCACAAAAAACACCTGCCTTCTCCTGTACGCGGGCGGGGTTCCGCGTTCATCATTCAATCGTACTATAACGAAAGAACCTTTCTCCGTCAAACGCTGTGGCAGGCCCGTTATTCGCAGAACTGTTTACGCAAAAACAAATGCTTATCAATACGCCGTTTTTAAACAAACAGAATTTCCGCTGATTGTCATTACAATTACTTCTCAACATCCATTTTCGATGAATTCATTGCATTTTTATCTGTTAAATTCGCCCATTTTTAAAATATTGCCTTTTATTTGTTCTTTATGTTACAATAAATCATTATCATATTGTAATAGTTTCTTAGATTACATTTTGATTTCCATCGGTTGCAAAAGGAGGCGCGCTTATGGATATTCGAGGACTGAAATATTTTATCAGCGCAGCAGAATGTCTGAATTTTACCCGCGCGGCTAAAGAGTGCTTTATCACCCAGACTGCCATGAGCCAGCACATTGCCAACATGGAAAAGGAGCTTGGCTTTCAGCTTTTCCGGCGCAACAACCGCAATGTGGAGCTGACCACTGCCGGACGGGATTTTTACGAGCAGATGAAAGCCGTGGTTCACAGTTACGACAACGCCGTACGCCACAGCCAGAACCTTTCCAGCGGCGGCGAAGGCAGCGTGGTGGTAGCCGTGCCCAGCTGTATCGAAGGGCTGATCTTCATGTCTCGCCTGCGCTACTTCAAAACGCATTACCCCACCATAAAGCTCACGGTCAACCTGATCTCTCCGCGTTATATGGTGGACCGGCTGCGTCGCGGCGAATGCGATATCGCCATCTGCTGGCCTTACGATATGATGGAGGCCGAGGAGCTGACAGTACATAGTCTGGGAGAATTCAAGGGCTACCTAATCTGCTCCACAGAGCATTCGCTGTCCTCCTACAAGCGCGTTCCCCCGGAAAAACTGGCAAACGAACGCTTCACCATGGTGGACCTGCGCGGCATGCCCGCCACACAGCGGGCCATGTACCGTGACTGGAAGCGCCTGGGCCTGGTGCCTCCGGTCAACCCTTCCTTCGATCAGGTCAACCGCATGGAAGAACTGCTGTTCGCCGTAGGTATGGACAATATTGTAGCGCTGGTACCCGAATTTGTACGCAACAACATCACCGGAAACATGTGCTTTCTGGAATTGGATATGCCCAATCCCCCCATGTTCCGCATGAGCGCCGGATATCTTACCAGCAACACCAACCCTGCCGTGCGCACTGCCCTCAACATCCTGCTCGACAACCGGATCCCCATGGACTATTGATGCACCGCGCCGAATAAAACCAAACAAATCCAGATAAAACTAAACAAAGAAAAAAGTTTCGAATCTTCCCTGAAAACGAGGGAAATTCGAAACTTTTTCTTTTTTTCTGTGTTAATCAGCAGAAATTCTTTTTGTTAAATCCATAACAAAACCGATTCGCTCTGACGCTACAATATCTTTTTATTTTACAGCGGCAAACCCATTCCATACACTGGATACGAACGCGGCAGCCCATTTCGCTGCGCTCCGCTGCCACCAGGCAGCGCACAGATCGAGAGGGAAAGGCAAATGTAAAAGAAAGTGAGTGTGAGTTTATGCAGCAAAAGAGTTCTATGCGCTGGGTCATTCTCTTCATTTTGGTCTTCGGCACAGCCATGCTGAACTTTTCCAACCTGATCTTCGCTTCCCGTCCCACCGACGTGATGGAACAGTTCAACATGACACAGACCCAGCTGACCGCAATTTCCACCGTGGGCCAGCTGCCCGGCGCTTTCTTCAGCGTGTGGCTGGGCCACATGATCGACAAAAAGGGCGTGCGGATGCTGCCTGGCATTCTGCTGGCGCTGGCAGCTGCCTGCCAGATCTGGCGTTGCTTTGCGGCAGATTATGTCTCTTTGTTCATTATCACTTTCCTGGCCGGCGCTTTCTTCCTGCCCACGCAGATCCTGCAGGGCAAGCTCCTGGGCGTCTGGTTCTCCCGCGAGGAAATGGGCACCGCCATGGGAATTTACGGCGCAGGCGCGGGCCTGGGCACCACGCTTGCCTTTGCTTTCGGCGGCCTGTTCCCCACCATCGGCATAGCGTTTATGGTGATCGCCGCGGGATACGTCATCGAGGCGGCGCTGTGGTTCCTCTTCATTAAAATGCCTGCAGGCCTGACCGGCGGCCCGGTTTCTGAAGCGCCCAAGGGCAACCTGAAAAACGTGTTCAAAAGCAAAAATATGTGGCTTCTGATGATCTGCGGCGGTCTGTCCGTAGGCGCGGCGCTGCTGCTCAACAGCTACCTTGTCAACGCGTTCCTTGCCAAGGGCATGGCTCCGGCAGCCGCCAGCGGCGTGGCCACGCTGCTCAACGTGTGCCTGCTGATCGGCGGTATTCTTTCCGGCATCGTTGTGTCCAAAGTGGGCCGGTATAATCTTCCCTATATCGTCATCTGTGCAGGCGGCGCAGTGCTGTACTACCTGGCCTACATGCTGCCCATCAGCCCCCTGACCTATGTGCTCGTAGCCGCGGGCGGCATCATCGTCTCCGGTTCCATCGGCGTGAACATGGCCCGCATCCCCCTGCTGCCTCTGACCGGTGAATTCGGCCCTGAAGACGTGGGCGCAGCCGGCGGCATGAACAACACCGCCGTGGGTATCTGCGGGTTCGTAGTACCTGTAATTGTGGCCAATTTTGTGGGTACGAACTACACCATGATCTTCACCCTGATGGCTGTGTTCCTGATCATCATCGCCATTGTCGGCGGCGTACTGATGCCGGAGTTGGGCGAAAAGGGCAAACTGGCCCAGCAGGCCCGCGCGCAGCACAAATAAGTGCAAGCACGGCGGACCGAACGTGTCAAACCACTGTCAGCCACTGTCAGGCAGCAATACATAATTATTAAGGAGGAATTCATTATGGCAAGAATGGAAGGCAAAATCGCAGTTGTCACCGGCGTCGGTTCCGGCATCGGCAAAGCGATTGCAGAGATGTTCGCCGCAGAAGGCGCAAAGATCATCGGCGCCGACTTCAACGCACAGGCCGGTCAGGCCACCATCGACGGCATCGTTGCCCAGGGCGGCGAGGCCACCTTCGTACAGGCCAACCTGCGGCAGAAAGAGGACGTGGAAAAAATCAAGGACGTTGCCGTGCAGAAATACGGCACCATCACCACTCTGGCCAACTGCGCCGGTGTTCTGGTGCATAAGCACTTCCTGGATCACAACGACGACGATTACGCGTTTATCGATGAAACCAACTTCCGCGCTTATGTCTGGATGATGCAGGCTTTCCTGCCCCTGATGACACAGGAAAACAGCCACGGCAAAAACGCCGTGCTCAATATTGCCTCCATTTCCTCCATCAAGCCCGAGAGCGACGCTTATTACTATGGCGCTTTCAAGGCCGCCGTGGATTTGATGACCCGCAACCTGAGCCGCGAATTCTCCCCCCAGGGCGTACGCCTGAACGTCATCTGCCCCGGTCCGGTCATGTCCAATATGACCCCCAAGGACGTCCAGGAGAATCCGGAAATTCAGGCGGATATGTGCAAACACGTTTGCTCCATCGGCCGCCTGGGTCAGCCCAAGGACATCGCGTATGCCGCCACCTACCTCTGCTCTGACGAAGCCACCTGGGTCACCGGCGCCCACTTTGTCATCGACGGCGGCGCCTGTATGATGGGCTGAGCCCTCGTTTCTGGGTTTCTCACTCCCAATCCAAACTTAAAAAGCCCCGGCTTTCTTTGGAAAGCCGGGGCTTTTTTGCATCCGTCATAAAAGTTTTTATGCCCGTGCAGCCTGTGCCGTCCGGTAGGCGGCAAGGGTAGCATCGTCAAAGCACACCATCGTAACCGTGCGCACAGAGCGGGCCGTTTTCAGGAAAGTTTCGATCGCGTCCACCGCAATGGCCGCCGCCTGATCCAGCGGATAGCGGTACACACCGGTGCTGATGGAAGGAAAGGCTACCGTTTCACAGCCATATTCCTCCGCCAGACGCAGCGCGTTTTCATAGCACGCGCGCAGGGCCTGCGCTTCCCCCTTGCAGCCACCGTACCACACCGGTCCCGGTGTATGAATTACATAGTTTGCCCGCAGGCGGTACCCCCGAGTAAGTTTGGCCTGCCCGGTCCGGCAGCCGTGCAGCGTCCGGCATTCCGCCAGCAGCTCCGGCCCGGCGGCGCGGTGAATGGCCCCATCCACACCGCCGCCGCCCAGCAGCGTGCAGTTGGCAGCGTTGACAATTGCATCTACCGCATAAGTGGTGATGTCGCCCCGTTCGATGTGCAATCCCATGGTTCACAGTCTCCTTTCTTCTGCGCTCAGCGCGCCCCGGCCGGCAGCGGAAAGCGCCGCTTCAGCAGCACCCGCCCAAAACAGGCCAGCGTGCGTCCGGAGCTGGGCGGCAGCGCCACATCTGCGTCTGCACGCGCCCGGTTGAGGGAAAAAAGATACACGATTCCAAGTGCGTCTTTGTAATACTGTTTGCAAAAAGTATCCCCATCCACGCAGAAAATCCCTACATCCCCATTTTGCAGCGGTTCCCGTCCCACATAGACAATGGATCCATCCGGGATATGCGGCTCCATGGAATCTCCACAGATGCGCACCGCAAATTGGGCGGCGTCCTCCCCTCCGGCGTCGATCATCTCGTATTCCTCGCCCAGCACCGGAGAAGCATAGCCCGCCGCCGCGGGCGAAGCAAACAGCGGAATGCGCCGCGCCGGCCTGGGCGCCGGCAACACAGCCACCGAACCGGCGTGCTTTTCCTCCACCGCATCCAACACTGTGTTCACAGCGGCTTTTCCCTTGGCACTCAAGGCCCGGTAACGCTGCACCAGCCGCTGCTCACCGGAAGAGAGCACTCCGCCGCCGGGCCGGAAACTGTCCTGAAACAAATAGTTCGGCTCGGCATCCAACGCAGAGAACAGCCGCAGCAGCACATCTTCCCGCGGCATACTGACGCCGGTTTCGTAATTGCCCACAGCGGACTTGCTGATGCCCAGCTGCCGGGCCAGCTGCTGCTGCGTCATGCCTTTTTCTTCGCGCCTGCGGCGCAGCCGTTCTCCAAAGCTCATGGCCTGCACACCCTTTCCTGTTTTCATTGTACCGAGCCGTACCCTTTCTGTCAACGAAAAAGCACAAGTTTTCTGGATTTATATCTTGACAATTCCAGAACATTTGTGCTATTATCAGTTTGCCGCCAGAAAACTTGGACAAGCACCCATTAACTTCCACTAAATCATGGCTTTCAGCGTTCTGTTCCCGCCGGATCCCCGGCAAAAAAAGAACCGACCGCTTTACAGCGATCGGTTCTTGGTGGGGGAAGGTGGATTCGAACCACCGAAGGCGAAGCCAGCAGATTTACAGTCTGTCCCCTTTGGCCACTCGGGAATTCCCCCATATGAATTTGGAGCTGGTGGACGGACTTGAACCCCCGACCTGCTGATTACAAATCAGCTGCTCTACCAACTGAGCTACACCAGCGCATCCAACAGCAGTGATTAGTCTACCAGAAAGCAAACCTTTTGTCAAGGAAAATTTGAAATTTTCACCTTGTTTTTTTCAATTGGAAAGGAAGTGTATCTCTTTGCCTGTTCGGCATGTTCAGCCTCCCGATCCACAGCGCGCCGAAGCGGCGGCCCACTGCGGCCGCTGTGGTGCGGCGCTGTACGACGGAGACGAATTTTACGCCGTCAACGGCTGCGTTGTGTGCGAAGACTGTCTGCCCGGCTTCGCCCGGGAGGAATACCGCTCCTTCCGCCTCAGCGGCAGAGAATGGAGGATGTTATGACACTGCGCGAGTTATCTTATGAATACAAAGCCCACGCCGACACCCTGTCGCTGCGCATGAAGCAGCTGCGTCTGGCGGCGCGGGAAACGGAGGATCCCGAGCGCCGGCACCGCCTGGAGCGGCGGATTCTGGAGCTGCGTCCCCTGCTGCAGGAGGCCAGGGAGCTCGCCGTACTGACACGAAATTATTACGACAGGAGGTATCACAAGAATGAAAAGTATACCCTATGACCGGCGGCGCAACACACTGAGCAGCGATATGGCCGCCTATATGCGCGCCGTAGCGCCGGACAACGACGAAGCCGTATCCCGCCTCAAACGCAACCTGCGCATTGCCCGGCGGGAGGAGCTGACTGCGCGGCAGGCCCAGGTGCTGCGGCTGTACTTTGAAGAAGAAATGACCATGGAAGCCGTGGGCCATGCCCTGGGCATTTCCAAATCCACGGTGTCACGCACCATCGCCCGGGCCAAACAGCGCCTGAAGCGATGCCTGCGCTACGCGCTGTAAGAAATGGGAGGGACCACGGTCCCTCCCATTTCTTTTATTTGCATCCCCCGCTGATTTTTGCTATAATGCAGACTGGTAAAGGAGGCCTCGATCATGCTCTACAACACCACCCGCCAGCGCTGGGCCCGCGTGGCCCTGGCCGTGCTGGGCAGTTTGATCTATTCCATCGGCATCAATTATTTTGTCACTCCTGCAGGGCTGTACAGCGGGGGCTTCCTCGGCGTTGGACAGATCATTCGTACCCTGCTGATCACCAATCTGGGGCTGAATTTTGGCAGTCTGGATGTGGCCGGCCTGATCTACTTCGCCCTGAACATTCCGGTGTATCTGATTGCATTCCGCTCCATCTCAGGGCATTTCGGCATCAAATCTCTGCTGTGTACCATCTGCAACACCGCCTTTCTCAGCCTGCTGACCCCGCCCGCCGAACCGATTCTCTACGACGTGCTGGCTTCCTCGATTCTGGGCGGCATCATTGCCGGCGCAGGCATCGGCCTGATGCTCTACGACGGCGGCTCTTCCGGCGGCATGGATATCCTGGGCGTATATCTCATGAAAAAAGCCCCCGGCATGTCCGTGGGCCGCATCAATATGGCTTTTAATATCACGCTTTACGTCATCTGCCTCATTCTGTTCAGTCCCCAGGTGGCCATTTATTCCATTATTTACTCCGTATTCTGCGGCTTGATTGTAGATCGCCTGCACCAGCAGAACATCGCGGTAATGGCCTGGGTTTTCAGCAAACGCCAGGACGACGCCCTGCGGGATTATGTGACGGGCACCCTGCACCGCTCCGTGACTTACTGGCCCGCCACTGGCGCGTATCAGAACAGCGAAACCAACGTGATGTGCATCTGTATGTCCAAATACGAACTGGAAGACTTCCGGCATGCCATGCTGGAAATTGATCCCGACGCCTTTCTCGTCACCGACGAGGGCGTCCGGATCCACGGAAACTATCACGCCAGGATCTAACCCAGAAAGCTCCTGCCTTAGGGCAGGAGCTTTTTGTTATTGCACCGCCGCTCGCTCTGCCGCAGCGGCGGCAGGAAAAAAATATTCTGATCGGTTGCATGCTTTCATGCAACTTTTGCCCTGCCCTACACGGTAAGTGTAGGGCTTTTTTCGGAAAAGCCCCAAAATTCGACTACACAAAGGAGAAATCAACTTGAACTATACAAAAAATTATCACTTAAGCCAATGGGATGCCGCCGACCGCGTCCTGCGGGAGGACTTCAACCGGGACAACGAAACAATTGATGCGGCGCTAGCAGCCGTGCAGGATCGGCTGGACAGTCTGCAGGCCCGCCACACGCTGCAACTTATAAAAACATTTACCGCCAACACACCCCAATACGGCAGGATCACCTTTCCTATGGATGACGTCGCATGGTCGGACTGGAATCTCATCCATCTGTTCATTGATGCCAAAATGCGCTCCGCCATGGGTTACCATATCCTGCTCAACAATACCAACAATACTCTGCTCAGCAACTGCGCCACCCAACACCAAACGCACCTGATCTTTTTTCCTTTTTATAAAGGAAACTCTCCGATGACCGGGATTCGCCTTTTCGGCGGTTCCTTTTTCTGGCACACCACCCTATTTCAAAACTGTACCGCTTTGATTCTTGATCCGGCTTACGATGAGTATCCATTATTAGCCGGCACAACATTCACTTTGTATGGGCAAAAATGACGTCACTGTGCCAAATCAAACAAAGCCCCCGCTCCAATTTAGGAGCGGGGGCTTCAATCAGTACGCTATATTAGCAAATAGCCCATTTATACAAAACGGCTTATTTAGCAGTCCCCAGCGCAGTATATGCACCGCAAACAACTTTATACTGCACGCCAGAATTCAGTCCCGTAACAGTATAGGTGCCGGAAGTGCTGTTCTTAGCAATGGTGACAGTGTAGTCGCCCAGCTCAGTGAACGTACCAGCATTGTTCAGCACATACAGCGTAACGTTTGCCTTGGTATCTACATTGCCCTTCTGCGCATCAACAGTGATCTTCAGCTCACCATTGTTAGTACCGGTCTCTGCCTTCACGCCAGTGACGGTTGCAGTCGTTTCATCTTCGGGATCACCAGAGTTACCAGCATTGGCAACTTCCAGCACATAAACCATGGTGACCTTACCGTCATCATAGAACACAACAGCCTTGACTGCGCCGCTCTTATCATTGCTGCGGTCGATTGCCGTCTTCAGTGCGCTCACGCTGGTGATCTCGCTGGTGTACACGTCCGCATCGCGGTCATCCTTGTCGCGGTTGTCGCCAATGATGACGTTCTCAGCGAAGTCAACATCGTTCAGGTAGACATTGTGACCATTAGCCGTGAATTCTTTGGCGCTCAATGCATTGTTGTACACACCGGTCAACTGACGGCCACCGGTATAATCATCCTTGTCAGAGTTCAGCGCCAGACCATAGTAACCGGTTTCATCGTCATAATTTGCATCCTTTGCAATGTCAGAGAACTGGCTGGACAGAGCCTGTGTATAAGCATCCAGTGTAATCACGCCTTCAGCGTCATCGCTGTTGTCCCAGGTATAGAAACCAATAGCGGGAGCAGTGCTGCCCTCCACGGTTGCATTCTCGATCTTGCCGGTACCATCCAAGTAGTACAGTTCAACATTGTAACCGGTCTGATACTCGCCATCCTTGTCCTTGTAAGAGATCTTATCCTTGGACACTTCCTTGACAAAGACCACGTCATCGCTGGAACCGCTGAACTTATCGGACACCAGAATCACGTAGGAAGCAACCTTGTTCTTGCCATCTGCCTTGGTGATTGCAATTGCAGTGGTTTCATTCGAATTATTGTTCTTCTTTGCGCTGGTACCGCCCACAGCGGTGGTCACGCCAATGTCCTTGCCGTCATCCTCCACCTTGACATACTTGGTGGTATCGTTCAGGTAAATCTTGTCGCCAGCGACAGTCATCTTGGTGTCGTCCTTAGCCAGATCGTCACCGATCGCAGCGGGCGCCTTGCTGTTGGCAATCACGGTATAGGTATTGCTGCCGGTATATGCCTTGGCCGTATAGCTGCTGCCGCTCTTGGAGAAGGTGAACAGGCCCTGAACCGTCTTGAAGTTATCCGTAAACGTAGGAGTTCCATCAATACCCAGAGCGGTCATAGTAGCAGAATCGGAATCCTTGATCTGGAACTCAGTCACAGTGCCTTCCTCGATGGAAACAGCCTGTGCATAGTAAGTGGTGTAGCGGCTCTGATCACGCACCACGCCGGTGACATAATACACGTCGGTGATCTTAGCGGCTTCGCCTTCATCAATACCGATAACATAACCGTTCTTATCAGTGTAAACAGTGTAGTCGGTATCATCCAGATTCAGGGTCAGGCTTCCCATAGCGGTAGCAGTGGTAGCACCAGCATCCACCAAGGCATGCAGAGACATTTCCGTGCCGTCCAGGCTGATGTTTGCCTTGGAACCGCTGTTATACTTGGTAATCTTGCCGGTCTTGGCCTCTGCCACATAGGAATCCAGAACCACGCTGCCGTTGCCGCCCTTCAGGGCCACGGCCAGGACAGTGCCTTCCTCATAATCGGAAGTATAACCGGCCAGTTCCTTATCGGAATTGTTGTCATAGCGGTCATAATAGGTGCCGCCGAGGCTGTTCTCGTTCAGGTTCTGCAGCGTGATGCTGGCAGAAGCGCCCTGCTTGGTGTAAGTGCTGGACAGGTTGGTGTCGATTTCATCGATCTGGGCCAGGCTGTAACGCAGCACAGAGATCGTCTCGATCTCGTTGTCATCGTTCATGAAGACTTCAATTTCATCGCCTGCATTCAGGTTAATGCTGGCCAGGCCGTTATAAGTATCATTGCTGTCCTTCACGCCGTTCACATACACAGCAACCTTGGATGCCACATCATCCTTGCTGTAATCCATATAATCGCTGTCGGTTACAACAGCAGCCTGAGCTGTGATGCTCTTATTCAGCACGATGGAATCATCGGCGTCATCAGCATAGGTGCCCACGGTGGAGCCGTCATAGACCCAGGTGGTAGCGGGACGGCCGAAGCTGTCAACCTGATCTGCGCTCTTGGTGGAAACCTTCAGATCCTTGCAGTACTTTTCAGCAAACTCAACAGTGTAGTAACCATCAGCGGTCTTCTCATCGCTGATGC
>JAJCJJ010000009.1 GCA_020555865.1 bacterium 210917-DFI.7.65
ACGTCTGTGTTACCAGCTGTGCGCGATACGTTTCCACCATCGGCCGCGCTTCCACGATCATCTTTTTCAGCCGCTTCACTCGGTCTGTCGGTTCCGTAAAGCCTTTCTCAATCATTGTCTCGTTCATGTACTTTCTTTGCCCTCCTCATGTTTTTTCCATTTGGTTTGCCAGTCATACATCCCTTCTGCCAATAAAAAAGGGCGCTTCACCAAGAGAGAAACACACTTCCCCGCGACAGAATATAAAAAAGCCCAAAAACTCAAAAAAGTTTTTGGACTTCGATGCCACTCATATCGCTGGCATACGCCATTGCATACCAGCCGCTATTTCATTTTTCCGACGGGAAATGTTCTCCCTTTGGTTATTATGAATGATAACAATTTCCCATGAACTTGTCAACGGGTTAAAAAAACTTTATGCAGTTTTCATAAAATCATGGTTTTCGGTTTAGTGGACTCGGAAAATTTTCAGCGCCAGACCCGCTTTACTTTTTCAGCCCGTTCCGGAAAGAGAAGCGTGTAGACGTCCCCTGATTGCTGCTGGTGACGGTAATATTACCCTTCAGACTCGACTTCACCAGGCTGTTCACCAGTTTCAATCCCAAACCGCCGCCCGCTTTTTTCACAGACTCCTGATCAAAACCACAGCCGTTGTCTTTCACCGTGATCCAGGAATACTGCTCCCCTTTCTCAATATCCAGAGCAATCTCACCCTCTTCGCAGCCGCCGAAAGCATATTTTATGCTGTTTTGAACCAATTCGTTCACAATCAGCGCCACCGTGGTGGCCACGCTGGCGGTCAGTTCCAGATCATCCCCGCTGATGTCGGCCCGGATATGGCACTGGCCCACGCTGTTGGTCTCCAGCGAGCCGTCCACCACACGCATGAGCATCGTTTTCAGGTTTACGCTGTCGGTTCCGGTATGAGCCAACAGATCATGGGTTACGCTGATGCTTCGGACACGGCTGATAATGGTTTTGGAAAACGTCTTAACCTCTTCGTTTTTCGTCTGCGCAGCTTCCAGCCCCACCAGGCTGATGATCGTCTGCAGATTGTTCTTCACACGGTGGTGTACTTCATTGACTGCAGCAATGCGGTAAGCGATCTCGTTCTCCATCTGCTGCACCTTGGTCTGATCCTGCAGGATAGCCACAACGCCTTCGCAAATACCATCCTCCCAGAGGGTACTGAGGCTTTCTTCAAAAATATAGTCGCCCAGGCAGACCTTACCCTTAATCACGCTGCGGCCCATGACCACATCGCTCAGAGAGGTGTCCACCAACTGCAGCTCATCGTATTTTCGGCCGACTACTGTCTCCCCGTATCCGAGCTCACGGTACACTTCCTCCATTCGGGCATTGGCAAAGGTGCAGGTGCCGCCCTGGTTGAACACCATAAGTCCGTCCTGCATATAAAAGACAATCTTGTCAATCTGTCCGTTCAGATAAACAGACTTTCCGCCCAGCGTATCCTTAATGCGTACCGGCTCCGTATCCACATTATGAGTGCTCGGATATTCATGGGTCAGCGCACCGATCACCTTGCGCCGCTCATTGTGGATGGGTGTGACCGTATGGCGGACCATGATGCTGCCCTTATCGATGATACCGATCAGGCCGCGGCTGGAAAGGCCATACTCCAGCGCCCGGTACACCGCCGGCTCATCCACTTTCTTTTCAATCTCTCCGATGATATTGCGCTGGTACAGATCGCAGTACGGGTGCCGGTACTGGGCAACCACCATGGATTCCCCGTTTTTGGTCAGCACATTAATATAGGTGTCTCCGCCTTCCAGGTTGCTGATATAAGGCAACGAATGGGACGCTTCCAGAAGGATGCGGATATCGTTATCATCCAGATCCGTGCAGGAACGGACCAGATCCACCAGCAATTTATCTCTTGCCTCCGGCGTTAGATCCTCCGCCATTCAAAACTCCTCCTCCCACGGTTTCGCAGGAAACCCTCTTCTGCTTACCACCCTCAGCCACCGTATGCTTTCAGCAGCGTCTTGGCGATCTCTACCATAGAATTGCCTTTATCCATAGCCAGTTTACGGATGTAGACATAAGCCTCTTTCTCCGTCATCTTACGCCGCTCCATCAGCAAACCCTTGGCCCGGTCGACATACTTCCGGTCATCCAGCGCCTCTTTGGTTTTATCGAATTCTTTCTCCATCTTTTTGATCTGGCGGTATTTATTGAGCGCGATTTCGATTGCGGGGATCAGCACATCCTCGTCCACCGGTTTGACGATATAACCCATCACATCGATATCCACCGCCTGTTTTGCAATGTCCTTGTCCCGATAAGCGGTCAAAATAATAATGAATCCCGCCAACTTTTCTTCATTGATCACCTTGGCCGCTTCCAGACCACTCAGAACCGGCATGCTGATATCCATAATCACAAAGTCGGGCCTTTGCTCGCGGCACACATTGATCGCATCCAGACCGTCCTCGGCCTCTCCAACCACTTCATAACCGTTATTTTCAAGGATCTCCCGGATATACATACGGATCAGGACTTCATCATCGACAACTACAACACGGTACACAGCAAATCCCCCTCAACTGCCTTTGATCCACGGATCATATCATTAATGTTAATATAGCAATTCCTGCAGCAGATATGCCAGCAAAAACCTTCCCTCGCCGCCTGTTTGCCGCCCTGTTGCCATACAGGGACAAAATAGTGATTCTGTCACAATAAACGTATTCTAAAACAGTATAATATTAGCACGAGTGTCGTTGTAAATCAATATTTTTCCTGTTTTTTACACGAATTAAGCAGGCCGTCAACGGAATCCATGTTTGCCGGCCCTTCTTTTCACACGCCTTTCCCTGTCGCTTTTTTTGAATCCAGCTCGAATCGCCGAACCGGCCCGGGTTCTGTATACGCCAATGCATCGGCAATCGGGCAAAATCACTATTTTGTCCGATGACACCAAATGCAGCCCCTCTGCTGTCCGGGCACGTTCCGCTCCGGCGGCAATGAAATAGAGCCGTGTGGTCTCCACCGAGCTGTGCCCCAGCACATCAGCCCATTTCGCTTCTCCCGGCGGAACCTTCCTATTCCGTTCTCCGGCACGCCGCCGGACACTGCCTCCGTCCTGCAAAAAAGACCGGCAGGCCTTTCTGCGCCCGCCGGTCTGTTCTGTTTTTTTCGGACTGGAACAATACGTTCCTGTCCCTCTTCCTGCTGCACTCTTTCAGAGCCATCCTGAAACCTTCATTCCCGCCACAGGTAGTCCATGAAACGGGGAACCTCCTGTTCCCAATCCGCCTCGCAGTGGGCGCCACCCACATGGAGGTAAGGATAGGTGCGCGCACCCTTCCGGGTCAATATCCGGCTGAACGTCAGATTGAGGTCCGTAGCACTGGCCAGGGACGCTTTGGTCGCGCATTCGGCACTGCCCCAGCTCAGGTATACCCGAGTGTCAGCATTTACCTCCGTCCCCTCTGCCTCTTCCAGAAGCTGATCAAAACAAAACCGGAAAGAAGAAGACAGGCACGCCGCCTTGGAAAACCAGCAGTTATAGCGCAGCACCGTAAACAGTGCCATCAGCCCGCCCATGGAACTGCCGCCCACGCCAGTAGCTTCCCGAAAGGGGATTGTGGGGTAAATGCGGTCCACATAGGGCTTCAATTCCCCCAGCGTCCAGTCCATCAACTCCGCGCCGCGGCCCCGGATAAAACCGCAGGGTGGGATTTCCATATCGTAGGGCGCATATTCAATCAGCCGGTTGTGCCCCTCTTTGTCACATTCGGGCGCCACGACGATGATGGGCTTTTCCCAGCGCGCCAAAAAGTCTGCCAGGCCCCAGCACTTACCGTAGGTCGCCCATTCGTCCCGAAACAGGTTATGCCCGTCAAACATATACAGTACGGGGTAAGCCGTCCGAGCCGTTTCAATCTCGTCGGGCAGCCAGACACGCACAACACGATCTTTCCCAAAAGGCGTGATATGCGCGGTGAATTGCTCCAGCATGGCGCATCCTCCTTTGCTGTGTTCAGCCGACGCGCTTAATGTCCAGATCCGATGTGGTGAGATCGGCTTTGTAGGGGTTGAAGCTCTCATTGAGCAGCGTCAGGCACGCATCAGCGTCCAGCACAAAGTACGAACCGCCATACACTGTTTTCGCCTCGCCGGGCAGCGTGGTAAAGTGGATGTTCTCTGTGCCGATATTCAGCGCCTGATTTCCGAACCATATCATGTTGCCCAGGGACAAATTGTCGCTACTGGTAACATTTTCCGAAAAAATACGGGCAAATTCAGGAATTTTAATGACGCTCTGCAGGCTGAACAGCTTGTCCGCCACCGCCTTCAAAAATGCCTGCTGGGTCTTGATGCGGTCCAGATCCTGCATAGGATAGCCGCTGCCGTCGTTGTTGTGGCGGAAGCGCACCACCTCCATAGCCTCCTCGCCGTCCAGATGCTGCTGTCCGGCACTGAAATGAATGTGCAGATTTTGGGCGGGGTCATCGTAGTTCATATTAATCGGCACTTCAAAATCAATGCCGTCAATCGCGTTCACCAGTTCGATAAAACCGTTCAGATCCACCGCAACATAAAAATCCACCGGAAAGCCCACAATTTTTTCCACCTGCTCCTGCACGGCATCGATGCCGCCGCGGTTGTAGGCGCTGTTGATTTTCTTCACGGTCCAGTCCTCGTTCACCAGCGTATCCCGCGGAATACTGAGAACGTTGATCTCCTTGTTTTCCGTGTCCACTGCAGCCAGCATAATCGTATCCGATCCGCCGTTGCCGTCGTCCGTTCCGCACAGCAGCACGGTGTAGAACCCATCCTTGCGGCGGGAAACCGTGTTGGTTTCTCCCTCCAGCTGCTGCATCTGCGGTTGGTCTTCGATTTGAGGTTTTTTGATCAACCCGTCGGACACAACGATCAGGCCGGCCAGGCAAAAAATAACCACCACCAGCAGCAATACGATGCGGCGCTGTCTCCGCAGCCGGCGTCGCTTTGCCGCCATGGCTTTACTGTTTCTTCTGTTTCTGTTTCTTCTCATATCCTGCGGCATGGTTTCAAGGTCTCCCATCCAAGTGCTGTTATTGTGATATTAATTGTTTCATTATAACGAATCCGCGTCCCACTGACAAGTTATTTTCTAAAAATCCTGCATCGAAGTTGCATCAGGCTCCAGCGCAATTTTTTGCGCCAGTGCTTGCATTTTTTCCCTAATCGGCTACAATATAAAGTAAAATGGAACGGCGGGGTTGTCTCCTGCCGCGGCATATAATAATTTTTGCAAAAGAAGGGACCTGAGTATGACAAAAATTGATATTATTTCCGGCTTTTTGGGCGCAGGTAAAACCACGCTGATCAAAAAACTGCTGGAAGAGGCCTACAAAGGCGAGCAGGTGGTGCTGATCGAAAACGAGTTCGGCGAAATCGGCATTGACGGCGGCTTTCTGAAGGACGCCGGCATCAACATTACCGAAATGAATTCCGGGTGCATCTGCTGCTCCCTGGTGGGCGATTTCGGCGCGGCGCTGCACGATGTCATCGAGCAGTTCCATCCCGACCGCGTGATCATCGAACCTTCCGGCGTAGGCAAACTCAGCGACGTAATCCGCGCCGTACAGCGCGCCGCGGAAACGACACCGATGGAGCTGAACTGCTTCATCGCCGTGGCTGACGCCACCAAGTGCAAAATGTATATGAAGAACTTCGGCGAGTTTTTCAACAACCAGATCGAGCACGCCAACACCATCATCCTCTCCCGCGCTCAGAACATGAGCGAGGAAAAGATGGCCGCCACCGTGGCAGAGCTGCGCGCGCACAACGGCGACGCTATCATCATCACCACCCCCTGGGATCAGATCACCGGAAAACAGATCCTGGAGGCCATGGAAACCCACAAACATGATGTGGTGACGCAGCTGATGGCCGAGGAATGGAACGACGACGAGGAATGCGACGATCCAGACTGCTGTTGTCATGATCACACGCACCACCATCACCACGACCACGAGCACGAACATCACCACCATGACCACGAGCATACACATCATCATGAGCACGGCCATGAACATGAACATCATCATGAACATCACCATGAACATCACCACCACGCCGACGAGGTATTTACCTCCTGGGGCGCAGAAACTCCCCGCAAGTTTACCGATGAGGAAATCGATGCAGCCCTGACTGCGCTGGACGGCGGCAGCTACGGCGCCATTCTTCGGGCCAAGGGCATTGTTCCCGCCGTTGACGGCGGATGGATTCATTTCGATTACGTGCCGTTTGAGCACAACGTCCGCCGCGGCAGCGCCGAAGTGACGGGCCGTCTGTGTGTCATCGGCGCAGAATTGAAAGAGGACGAGGTGTCCGCCCTGTTCCACATTTAAAATGAGGAGAACACACATGGAAGTTCCTGTTTATCTGATTGCCGGCTTTCTGGAAGGCGGCAAAACCAACTTTATCAACGGCATTCTGGAGGATGGCTTTGCCCGGGAAGACGCAACCCTTCTGCTCTGCTGCGAAGAAGGCATCGAGGAATACGACCCTCGCTTTCTGCGCAACGTCACCGTGGTGACCATTGATGACGAAAGCCAGCTCAGCCGGAACAAACTCAAGCAGCTCGAACAGAAATACCGGCCCAAGCAAATTCTGATCGAATACAACGGCATGTGGGAAATTCAAAAACTCTATTTTGACTACCTTCCCAGCAACTGGCTGCTCTACCAGGTGATGACGTTTGTGGACGCCACTACATTTAATATGTATGTGAAAAACATGGGCGCGCTGATGATGGAAAAGATCAAGGACGCCGATATGATCGTGTTCAACCGCTGCACGGAAAAAGAGCGTGAAGCCCTGCGCGCACGCAATCTGAAAATGGTCAACCGCCGGGCAGACATCTATCTTGAGAACATGGACGGCAGCAGCGAGGATTATGCCGACGAAACCGTGTCAGCATTTGACCTCTCCGCTCCTCTGATCGACATCCGGGATGACGATTATGGCGTGTTTTACGTCGAGGCCATGGATCTGCCCGCCCGATTTGATGGGAAGACCGTCCGTTTCAAAGCGCAGATGTGCAAAAGTCCTCAATTCCAGGAAGGCTGTGTTCCCGGCCGGTTCGCTATGGTGTGCTGCGCCAACGATATCACCTTCCTGGGCATGGCCTGCAAGGCAAAAAACATCGAACAGTATAAAAACCGCGATTGGGTCACCATCACCGCCACGGTGAAGGCGGAGCATCTGGACGCTTACGGAGAAGAACCTGGTCCCGTGCTGTACGCCGAGCGCATTGAGCCGGCTGAGCCGGCCAAAGAGGAGGTCATTCAATTCTGATGAAGCCCCTTTATGCCAACTTTTTCGGCGTCAGCAAAACCCAGAACGCCGACGGCGAACTGGTAGAACTGACGCTGAACATCAGCCACAAATACATGGAGCAGCAGACCACCATTGGTCCCAACGGCGTGGAAACAATTTCGGCACCGGCTATGGAGCAGATTGCCAGCATCCTGCTGACGCCTGCCAACGCCCGTGCTCTGCGTGCCCTGCTGGATCAGACGATCCGCACCGCAGACGAGTGACGGTCTGCCGGCACTGCCTTTTCCCCTGATAAAAAACGGCGAACCGGATACCCGGTTCGCCGTTTTGGGTCTTTGCGCAAAGAAAAATCAACGCTGATACTGCGCCCAGTCAGGATTTACATTCAGCGCTGTCCAGCGCTCATAAACTTCGCCTTTGCGTTCGTAGGCGTGGCTGTTCGTCGCTTCCTGCACCGCCAGGTAATACCAGGCTCCCGGAAGAGCATCCGGCCACTCCTTCATCCCTGCCAGAAGGTCTTCTTTCTCCTCCGGCAAACGGTTCAAAACACGGTTGATGATCGTCATCGTCTCCGCCCGTGTGATCGGCGCATTCGGGCGGAAACGTCCGTCCGGGTCGCCCTGTATCCATCCCAGCTGCGCTGCACGCCGGATTTCGCTTTCAGCCCAGTGCCCGGAAATGTCCGTAAAGCTGCTCTCGCCGTCGCTCGTTCCGGTATCGAACCGGGCGCAAATTGCCGCAAACTCCGCGCGGGTAATCGCTTCGTGGGGCGCAAACGTATCCTCAGTATACCCTTTCACCACCCCCAGCGCCGCCATCGTGGATACTGCCTTGTTGTACCATGCTCCCTGCTCCACATCAGCAAAGCCGCTCCGGTCGGTTAAATACTCTTCCCGCACATCCTCTTTCAGCAACCGGAAGAAAATCGCCGCCGTTTCCGCACGGGTGACGT